>NZ_BMRN01000244.1 GCF_014648655.1 Streptomyces atratus | reverse complement strand
CGCCCCGGCTCGAAGGGGTTCGCGACGAACCGCTCGGCCGTCAGGCCGACCCGGCGGACGTAACCGCGCGCCAGCTGGGCACCGGAAACATACAGCTCACCGGCGACACCGGGCGCGACCGGCCGCAGATACGCATCCAGGACGTAGAAGCGCGTGTTCGCGACCGGGGACCCGACCGCTACGGCACCGGCAGCGACGCACTCGGCGGTGAGCCGGGTGGTGGCAACGCCGATCGTGGTCTCGGTCGGCCCGTAATGGTTATGGATCCCGCGCTCACCGGCGGCGGCCACCAGCTCCCGCAGCCACACGGCCGAGGCGGCCTCCCCGCCGAGGACGAGGGACTGGGCCGGCAGGACGCCTTCGACGCCACCGGCGGCCGACAGAGCGGCCAGGTGGGAGGGAACAGCCTTGAAGTGGTCGATCCGATGCGCGGAAAGGTACGCCGCGACCGCCTGCGGGTCGGTGACAGCACCCTCCTCCAGGACGTGCAGCTCACCCCC
>NZ_BMRN01000243.1 GCF_014648655.1 Streptomyces atratus | reverse complement strand
GGGGGTGAGCTGCACGTCCTGGAGGAGGGTGCTGTCACCGACCCGCAGGCGGTCGCGGCGTACCTTTCCGCGCATCGGATCGACCACTTCAAGGCTGTTCCCTCGCACCTGGCCGCTTTGTCGGCTGCCGGTGGTGTCGAAGGCGTTCTGCCGATCCGGTCGCTCGTCCTTGGTGGGGAGGCTGCCTCGGCCGTGTGGCTGCGGGAGCTGGTGGCCGCCGCCGGTGAGCGCGAGGTTCATAACCATTACGGGCCGACCGAGACCACGATCGGCGTTGCCACCACCCGGCTCACCGCCGAGTGTGTCGCTGCCGGTGCCGTAGCGGTCGGGTCCCCGGTCGCGAACACGCGCTTCTACGTCCTGGATGCGTATCTGCGGCCGGTCGCGCCCGGTGTTGCCGGTGAGCTGTATGTTTCCGGTGCCCAGCTGGCGCGCGGTTACGTCCGCCGGGTCGGCCTGACGGCCGAGCGGTTCGTCGCGAACCCCTTCGAGCCGGGGCG
>NZ_BMRN01000242.1 GCF_014648655.1 Streptomyces atratus | reverse complement strand
TTCCGGCCGTCGTTGCCGACGAGTTCGTCCTTCGGTGTCCCGCTGTCTTGTTCAAGCCGTTGCGGTGCGGGGTCGAGGCCGCTCAGCAGTGTTCCGTTGTTCGGTAGCAGTGCTGTGTTCGAACCGGACCTGCCGCTGCCCCACCGTATTGAGCCCTTGACTGTCCTGACGGTGTCGCCGAGGCGCTTGGCCAGTGTTTTCCGCCGGGCGGGCGCGGACGTGCTCTGGGGGGTTTCTTGGTTCTCGCTCTCGTCGGTCAGCCAGTCCAGACGCGTCCAGTCCGCCCACTCGGCTGTCCGGACACGGAACTCGGCGGGCGGCCCGAACCTGATGTTCGGGGCCTGCGTGGTGTCGAGGGACTTGATGTGCTCGTTGAACTGCCGCAGGAGGAATATCGGACCGGTGCTGGCGCCCACGTTCTTCGACTTTATGGCCAGCTCAAGGACACCCTTGGCGTAGGCGTCCTTGTTGTTGATGTCCGGCAGATTGTCCAGAACCTGCTTCATGAAG
>NZ_BMRN01000241.1 GCF_014648655.1 Streptomyces atratus | reverse complement strand
ACGTCGAGATCTGGCTGCCGCACGACGAGACCACCCAGCTGGCCGCCCTGCGCACCAACGCCCCCGTCCACACACCCCCGCCCAACGGCCACAAGGTCTGGCTGCACCACGGCAGTTCGATCAGCCACGGCTCCAACGCCACCACCCCAACCGGGACCTGGCCCGCCCTGGCCGCCGCTCTGGGCACGGTGGAGCTGGTCAACATGGGATTCGGCGGCAGCGCCCTGCTCGACCCGTTCACCGCCCGCACCATGCGCGACACCCCCGCCGACCTGATCAGCATCAAGATCGGCATCAACCTCGTCAACGCCGACCTGATGCGGCTGCGCGCGTTCGGCCCGGCCGTCCACGGTTTCCTCGACACCATCCGCGACGGCCACCCCACCACCCCGCTGCTGGTCGTCTCGCCCATCTACTGCGCCATCCACGAGAACACGCCCGGCCCCAGCGCCCCGGACCTCAGCGCGATGAGCGAGGGGCGACTGCGGTTCATGGCCACCGGCGACCCCGCGCA
>NZ_BMRN01000240.1 GCF_014648655.1 Streptomyces atratus | reverse complement strand
AAGGACTTCGCCGGAAAGTTCGACGACCTCGAAGCCACCGTCAACGAGAAGTCCGAACAACTCGTCCAGGACCTCGCCAACAAATACACCGCAGCCCTCAACAAGATCGACGAGGAGATCAAGAAACTCCAGGAGGCCAACAAGGGCCTGATCGACAAGGCGAAGGACGCGATCGTCGGTGCCATCAAGACGATCAACGAACTCAAGAACCTCCTGCTCGGGATCCTCGCCAAGGCCGCCTCCGCGATCATGAAGATCATCAAGGACCCGATCGGCTTCCTGGGCAACCTGGTCAAGGCGGTAGGAGCAGGCCTCAACCTCTTCATCACCAACGTCGCCGAGCACCTCAAGACCGGCGTCGTCTCCTGGCTGCTGGGCACCGCGGTCAAGGCCGGCCTCGAACTCCCCCAGAAGTTCGACCTCAAGGGCATCATCCAGCTCATCGCCTCCCTCCTCGGCCTGACCTGGGCCAACATCCGCGCCCGCATCACCCGCAAGGGCGTCCCCGACCAGGCCATGA
>NZ_BMRN01000239.1 GCF_014648655.1 Streptomyces atratus | reverse complement strand
TCGCCCATCACACCCGTGCGTATCTGGCCCAGCTGGCCGCGCTGCGCGGCCAGGCCGAACGCGCCCGGGAGCTCCAGGCCATGGTCGACGCCTGGTCCCGCCCCCGCGGCGTCGGCTTCCTCACCCAGATCGCCGACGCCGTCGGCACCACCGCCGCCCTCAGCGAAGGCGACTACGAAGCCGCCTACCTCCACGCCATCGGCATCACACCCCCCGGCTCCTTCGAGCCCTACGCCCACCAGGCCTCCCGCACCCTCCTCGACCTCGTCGAAGCAGCCGTCCACACCGGCCGCACCGAACAAGCCCGCCGCCACGCCCTCGCCGCCCACCAGGCCGGCCTGCCCGACATCTCCCCCCGCCTCGCCCTCATCACCTACGGCGCCCTCGCCATGACCGCCACCGACCCCACCGAAGCCGACCAGATGTACGACCACGCCGAAACCCACCCCGCCGCCGCGAACTTCCCCTTCGAACTCGCCCGCATCCGCCTCGCCCACGGCATCCGCCTACGACACACCCAGGG
>NZ_BMRN01000238.1 GCF_014648655.1 Streptomyces atratus | reverse complement strand
TTCGCGAACGTCTACCGCGACTACGCCCTCGAGCACCCGGGGCGCTTCGCCGCAGCCCAGTTCCGGCTCGACCCGCAGACGGCGGCCGCCAGCGCCGGCGTCCGCCACGCCCGGATGACGCGCGCGATCCTGCGCGGATACAACCTGGCCGAACCGCACCAGACGCACGCGGTGCGGCTGCTGCCTTCCGCACCCGGGCCACCGCCGTCGAGCTGGACGTCGTGGCCACCAAACGGGTCTACGTCGGAGCGCCGCCACGCCCCGACGGGGTGTACGAGCTCCTCGTCGACGGGCGGCTCGCGGGCCGGGCCAGCGCGACCGAGGGCGACACACTCACCATCGACCTCACCTCCGGGACCGCACAAACCCGTCCCGGGCCGGTGGAGACCCTGCGCTTCACCGACCTGCCGGACAAGGAGAAGCACGTCGAGATCTGGCTGCCGCACGACGAGACCACCCAGCTGGCCGCCCTGCGCACCAACGCCCCCGTCCACACACCCCCGCCCAACGGCCACAAGGTCTGGCTG
>NZ_BMRN01000237.1 GCF_014648655.1 Streptomyces atratus | reverse complement strand
CGAGCGCACGAGTAACGTGCCGCCACCCCGGGGGCGGGGGGTGGCGGCACGCAGCAGATCCGAAAGGGCCCGCGGTCAGTGGCGGGCGGGGGTCAGGTCAACGGCGGTACCCCCGGTCGTTGTTGCGGTGGTCGCGGTCACGGCCCCAGGACTCGGTGTCGACGGTGCGACCACGGTCGTCGCGCAGCGTGGCCCGGTCGCAATAGTTGCTCCAGATGTAGTCGCCGCGGCGGTTCTGGTAGACGTCGGTCCGGGTGTCGCGGCCACGCCCGGTATGGACACGGACCGTGGCCCGGCCGGCCAGACGCACGTCGTCGAAGCGGTAACGGTTGCCGTCCAGGTCCGACAGAGTCCACCCGTCCAGGTTCACCGCCCGGCGACCGGTGTTGGTGACCTCGACCCACTCCCCGTTCAGCGAACGGTTGGAGAAGTCGTCACGGCCGGGGCTGTTGTACTGGATGTCACCGAGCACCACCTTGGAGTACCCCTGGTGGTGGTGACGGCCACGGTCATGGCCGTCATCGGCGGACGCCGGCATCGCCACCACAG
>NZ_BMRN01000236.1 GCF_014648655.1 Streptomyces atratus | reverse complement strand
TGGGGGATCTGGCCGGGGTCTCGTCGATGGTGGTCGGTTCGGAGGGGATTGAGCCGTCGTTGGCGCGGGAGTGGGCGCGGGGGCGCAGGTTGGTGCATGCGTACGGGCCGACCGAGGCGACTGTGATCACGGCGGTGGGTCGGGTGGATCCGGACGGGTCGGGGGCGGTGTCCTTCGGTGGTCCGGTGGCCAATACGCGGATGTTCGTGCTGGATGAGTTCCTGCGGCCGGTGGCGCCGGGTGTGGCCGGTGAACTGTATGTGGGTGGCGCGCAGTTGGCGCGTGGGTATGTGGGGCGTGCGGGGCTGACGGCGGAGCGGTTCGTCGCCGACCCGTTCGGTGCTGCTGGTGAGCGGCTGTACCGCACGGGTGATGTGGTCCGTTGGACTGTCGAGGGTGAGCTGGTCTTCGTCGGGCGTGCGGACGAGCAGGTCAAGATCCGTGGTTTCCGTATCGAGCCGGGTGAGGTCCGGTCGGCGGTGGCCGGGTGCCCGGGTGTCGCGCAGGCCGCGGTGGTGGTGCGTGAGGATGTTGCGGGGGACCCGCGTCTGGTCGCGTATGT
>NZ_BMRN01000235.1 GCF_014648655.1 Streptomyces atratus | reverse complement strand
GAGTACGGCTACGTCACCCCACTCGAGACCAGAGCTCTGGCGACGCAAGACCTCACTCCCGCGGCATAAACACCCGCTGTCCAAGCCCAGGGTGGAACTTCAATGTTGCGCGCCGCATTAGATGAATCCGACAGCTCCTCGGGCTGGCCGCCGTCAGGACGCCAGCCGGTATGGGCGCAGAGTTGGGGTCGCACCGTCCACGACAAGCACCAGCAGACCGTCATCAGTTAGGCGTTCAAGATTCCGCACCACGACACGCTCAGGAACCCCGATAGCGCGGGCCACGTGCCAAGTTGCAGCTCCGGGGTGCACCGCAACATGTGCGAGGACAGCCCTATCGCGGCGGTAGCCGCGTTGCAGCAGGTCCTCGCCGAACAGGCCGGCCGCGCAGACGCAAACGCACAGCCCGGTGGACACGGCGCCGTAGTGAACCGCCCCGGGTTCGGTAGAGATCTCAGATTGAACCGCCCCGGGTTCGGTAGAGATCTCAGATTGTGGTTGTGACCTGGGGTTTCGTGAGTTCCTTGTAGTAGTTGGCTTCGTGCTCGGCGGGTGGGATGTGC
>NZ_BMRN01000234.1 GCF_014648655.1 Streptomyces atratus | reverse complement strand
GCGGCGTCTTTCTTCGCGGCCGAGCTCGACCGGCCACACACACGCTCGTAGCGTTCATCGACGAGCACCGGGACCGCTTCGGCGGCGTCGAGCCGATCTGTAGGACGCTCACCGAGCACGACTGCAAGATCGCCCCTTCCACCTACTACGCCTACAAGAAACGGCTGGCCTCTCCGTCAACACGTTCGGTGCGGGACGCGGTGCTCAAGGAGCTGATCAGCCAGGTCCACACCGCCAACTACCGTGTCTACGGGGCCCGGAAGATCTGGCGCGAGCTGAACCGGCAGGGGCATACCGTGGCCCGCTGCACCGTCGAGCGCCTCATGCGCGAACTCCGCATCCAGGGCGCGGTCCGCGGCAAACGCGTGATCACCACGCTCCCCGGCGGGCAGGTCGACCGGGCTCCGGACCGTCTCGACCGTGACTTCGTCGCCCAGGCCCCGAACCGGTGCTGGGTGGCGGACTTCACCCACATCAAGACCTGGTCCGGCGTCGTCTATGCCGCGTTCGTCGTGGACACCTTCTCCCGCCGAATCGTCGGCTGGTCGGCCGCCACCGTGAAGGAG
>NZ_BMRN01000233.1 GCF_014648655.1 Streptomyces atratus | reverse complement strand
TTAGAGGTCGTCTCATTTGGCGAGTCTTCGGTAGCAGATGAGGGTGCAGGCGATGCTGGTGAAGGCGAGGAAGTGGTCGGCTTTGCGTTCGTAGCGTCGGTGGAGCCGGCGGCAGCCGGCTAGCCAGGCCATGGTGCGTTCGATGGTCCAGCGGTGGCGGCCCAGCCGCGTGGACGACTCGATGCCCTTGCGGGCGATGCGGTGGGTGATGCCGCGTTGGCGTAACCATCGGCGCAGGTGGTCGTAGTCGTAGCCCTTGTCCGCGTGCAGTTTGGCGGGGCGCCGTCGGCGGGGCCCGCGTCGGGAGCGGATCGGCGGGATGCCTCGGACGAGGGGTTCGAGTGCCTGGCTGTCGTGGAGGCTGGCGCCGGAGATGCCGATGGAGAGGGGTAAACCGGTCCGCTCGGTAATCAAGTGGATCTTGGATCCTTTCTTGCCCCGGTCGACAGGATTCGGACCTGTCAGCTCCCCCCTTTCATCGCGCGCATGTTCACTGAATCGATCGCACACCGGCTCCAGTCCAGGTCACCGCACCTGCCCAGTTCGTCCAGGACCAGACGGTGGAG
>NZ_BMRN01000232.1 GCF_014648655.1 Streptomyces atratus | reverse complement strand
GGCCTGCTGCTCAACGCCGACTCGGAGATCACGCAGCAGCCGGCCGACACGGTTCTGTCCGAGAGCACCGCGACCGCGTCGGCCGGCGATGCATCTCCTGCCGGCCCGATCCACTACCTGGGCGCCGGTCCCGGTCCGCTGGCCGTGATCCCCAAGGAACTCAATTTCATCTGGCTGGGTGGCGAACTGACGGACGGTGCCCGCGCCAACCTCCGGACATGGGCGGCCAAGGCAGAAGAAGCACAGTGGAAGCTGACGATCTGGACGGACGAGGGCGGCCGGCGCAACAACAAGGAGTTCCTCAAGGGCCTGGTGGATTCCGGCACCGTTCATCAAGGCCGGGTCGAGGACCTGTTCAAAAAGGACAAGAGCTCCGGCGGGGAGAAGCTGCCCTCCAAGGTGTCCAAGCTGTACGAGGCCGCGCGTAAGGAGAACAGCTTCGCGATGGCCTCCGACATCGCCAGATACACCCTCCTCCACAAGCACGGCGGGGTGTATCTCGATGTGGACCTGGGGCCGGGAGAGGCGGTGCTGCGTCCCGAGGGCGTGACAATGTCCAAGAGCGACGA
>NZ_BMRN01000231.1 GCF_014648655.1 Streptomyces atratus | reverse complement strand
GTTTGGTTTGAGGATGCGCCAGAACCGCCTGACGTTCAGCGGAACGGCACCTTCCGGTCCTCCCGTGTCAACGCTACGGCGTGAGCCAGCGCAAGCCATACCCCAGCGACCTGTCCGACGCTCGATGGGCCCTGATCGAGCCGACCCTGACGGCATGGAGAAAAGCCCGGCTCGACCGCAGGCCCACCGGCCAGCCGGCCAAAGTCGATCTCCGCGACGTGTTCAACGCGATTCTCTACATGAATCGCACCGGAATCCCCTGGAAATACCTCCCGCACGACTTCCCGAACCACGGCACCGTCTATGCCTACTACGCAGCCTGGCGCGACGAGGGAATCTTCGCCCAGCTCAATTACGACCTGACCGCACTGGCCCGCGTAAAGGAGGGACGCAAGCCCGAACCCACAGGCTCCGTCATCGACACCCAGAGCGTGAAGACCTCCACCAACGTGCCCGTGACCAGCCAGGGAACGGACGCCGCCAAGAAGATCGTCGGTCGGAAACGGGGCATCCTCACCGACACGATCGGCCTGATCCTCGCCGTGACCGTCACCGCCGCAAGCCTCTCCGAAAACGCCC
>NZ_BMRN01000230.1 GCF_014648655.1 Streptomyces atratus | reverse complement strand
CGTCTTCGCGCATGTCAATCCCCGCTCATGCGGCAAGTCGCCTCAAAAGCCACTGGCCACAAAGGCGTTATAGCTCCACCAGGCATACCTAAACGCCCACTCAGAGGGCGTTTAGCGTGAGTGAATTGCCTCTTATGCCCTAGTAGGTTCCTCGCCAGGTTGGTGTGGTCTCGTCCGTTATGCGCTTGGCGAGGTTGTCTATCGAGGCGACGTGGATCATGGCTTCGGAGCTGGTGGTGAGGGTCTCGTAGTCGCGGGCGAGACGTCGGTGCATCATGACCCAACCGATACTCCGCTCCACTACCCAGCGCCTTTTCACGACGTGAAAGCCGCGAACTCCGGGGTTTCTGTTGACGACTTCGACGTCGATTCCGAGCTGCGCGCCGTGCTCGATGACGGCCTTCTTGAAGCCGGTGTCTACCCAGCTCTTGGCGATGGTCGGGTATGTCTTCTTGGCCTGGTCGAGGAGGCGTATTCCCAGGGCGTTTTCGGAGAGGCTTGCGGCGGTGACGGTCACGGCGAGGATCAGGCCGATCGTGTCGGTGAGGATGCCCCGTTTCCGACCGACGATCTTCTTGGCGGCG
>NZ_BMRN01000229.1 GCF_014648655.1 Streptomyces atratus | reverse complement strand
GCCTTGCACAGCAGGAGCTGCGACAGCATGTAGAGTCGGCCGGTCCGCCGGGCGATGTCCACGCCCCGGTCGGTGTGCCGTTCCGCGTCGGCGTACCGGTCGAGCATCACCTCGGCCCAGCCCAGTCTGACCAGGGGCTCGCACAGCCCGGCGAGGTCGCCGTCGGTGAGCGCGTCCGCCAGCCCCGCCGCGGTCCGGGCGAGCCGACGGGCCTCGGCCGTGTCACCCTCGTACGCCTCGCTCATGGCGGCCAGCGTCAGGGCGCCCATCTCGCCGAGTCCGTCACCCAGATCGCGGGCGCCGCGCAACGCCTCGGCCAGTTCTTCCCGTACGTCGGGGAAGCGGGCGACGAACTGCGCGCGGCAGCACCATTCGATGACGAGACCGATCCGCCGGGACGGTGACGGCCCGGGCCTCCGGTCCAGTTCGCGGCGCAGCAGCGCGTCGGCCTCGGCGTAGCGCCCGAGCTGACGCTCCATGACGGCGCACTGCACGACGGCGGAGGTACGGAGCACGTCCTCGCCGTCCTCGTTGCCGGCGGGCATGTCGATCACTCGGTGGAAGAGGTCTCTGCTCTCCCAGAGCGCCCCGGTCGTGCCGAG
>NZ_BMRN01000228.1 GCF_014648655.1 Streptomyces atratus | reverse complement strand
GCCTTCGTCGTGGATACGTTCTCCCGCCGGATCGTGGGCTGGTCCGCAGCCACCGTGAAGGAAACGGTCTTCGTCCTGGACGCCCTGGAGATGGCCGTGTGGCAGCGTGACCGAGACCAACATCCGGTGCGACCAGGCGAGTTGATCCACCACTCGGATGCCGGATCGCAATATACGAGTTTCCGGCTTGCCGAGCATCTGGACGCCGCCGGCATCGCCGCCTCGATCGGATCGGTCGGTGACGCCTACGACAATGCCCTGATGGAGAGCACGATCGGCCTGTACAAAACCGAGCTGATCAAGCCCCGGCGGCCCTGGAAATCGCTCGCCCAGGTCGAGTTGGCCACCGCCGAGTGGACCGACTGGCACAACCACCGCAGGCTCCACGGTGAGATAGGCCACGTCCCGCCCGTCGAGTACGAAGCCAACTACTACATGGAATCCACGAAACCCCAGGTCACAACCACAATCTGAGATCTCTACCGAACCCGGGGCGGTTCACCCTCAGCAACCTGGCGAATTTCGTCTGGTGGCGGATGGTCAAGTGGATGCAGACTCTGCATCGCTGGAGGTGGAAGGACGTCCGCCGATGGCTGAAGGCGC
>NZ_BMRN01000227.1 GCF_014648655.1 Streptomyces atratus | reverse complement strand
CCGGTGACACCACCCCCCAGGTCATCTGTTCGACAGGGGGACACAGTCATGCCGGGCCCGGAGGCCAGCGGCCCTCTTGCAGGACCGCGAAGAACATAACGGGGAATCTTTGCAAAGTCGCAGTAATGAGGAAACCAGTGGCTTTTGAGGCGACTTGCCGCATGAGCGGGGATTGACATGCGCGAAGACGGTGATCTGTGTGCCCGTTTAGCTCGCACATGCTGCACAGATTCCTTCTGGTCTAGCAATGACCTGGAAGCCCCTTGCCGGTAAGGAGCTTCCAGGTATTTCGGACCGTGCGTGTTAGCGATATATGCGGCAAAGCGTGTCGAAACGTTCGGCGCGAACCAACATCAAACGCCCACTGAGAGGGCGTTTACGTAGGTCTATTCCGAAAAGCGGCCTTCGTCGCTGACCTGCTTTGCCATAGTTCGAGTGGCATGCGAGTTTCATAACCTCTCACCGCTCGGAGCCTGCCATCCGTTTCACTCGCTTCTACCACTGAAAGTCTGTTTGGTTTGAGGATGCGCCAGAACCGCCTGACGTTCAGCGGAACGGCACCTTCCGGTCCTCCCGTGTCAACGCTACGGCGTGAGCCAGCGCAAGCCATACCCC
>NZ_BMRN01000226.1 GCF_014648655.1 Streptomyces atratus | reverse complement strand
TCCTTGACGTTGGCGGCGCCGCCCTCGACGGTGGCGACGATCCGGGCGACGTCATCGGCCGTGAGGTCGACCAGCGGCAGCATCGCGGGCGTGATCTCGGTGGCATCCGCCGGGATGAGGTTCTCGGGGACGACGGCCTGCTCGTCCCCGGCCGAGGCGGCGAGGCCGGCGACCGTCGGGGTGTCGAACAGGGTGCGTACGGAGATGGAGACGTTCTGGGTGCGCAGGATCTCGGCCAGGCGCACGGCGAGGAGGGAGTGCCCGCCGAGCCGGAAGAAGTCGTCGTCGACGCCCACGTTCTCCAGGCCCAGGACCTCGGCGAAGGCCGCGCAGAGAATCTCTTCCCGTGCGTTGGCCGGCCCGCGTCCTGTACCGGAGAGGACGCCGAAGTCAGGTGCGGGAAGCGCCTTGCGGTCGAGCTTGCCGTTCACCGAAAGGGGCAGGGCTTCCAGGGTGACGACGGCTGAGGGGACCATGTACTCGGGGAGCCGCTCGGCCGCGAACTCACCGACTGACTGGGCCAGTTCCTCACTGTCTTCGGTCGGTACGACGTAGGCGACGAGCCGGGTGTCCCCGGGCACGTCCTCGCGGGCGACGACAGCGGCCCGGGCGACCTGCGGGTGTGCGGCCACGACGGCCTG
>NZ_BMRN01000225.1 GCF_014648655.1 Streptomyces atratus | reverse complement strand
CCTCTCATCAGCGTCTCCGACGGCACCTCCCGGGCCCGGGTTGAGTCGGCACGGAGCGCAGTGCCGGTGTTGCCACCGGTCCGTTTCTCCGTGCCGCTCGCCGAGTGAAGTAGGCCGCCGACGAGGTGCCCGTGGTTCGGGTCCTTTTCCGACGCCCCCTTCCCGAACCGGACTGGCCAGTTTCCCGGCATCCGGCTCTCCAGTGATCATTTCCGTGATGGTGCGGTGCCCCGTCCGGCATGGATGTCCTCGTGGCAACGGCGGCAGATCACCAGGGTCTTTCGCCGTCGTTTCGCCATGAGGTGCACCCATACGGGCTTATCCCGACGTCCAGGCTGGTTGAGGTCGGCGAGCTTGCGGACGTGGTGGACCTCAAGGTTCGTCCGGGCTTCGCAGATCTCGCAGCACTCGACGAGGAGCCGGTGGATCAGCTCGTTTCGCTTCATGCTGGCCATGACCGGCCGTTGGTCGGTGAGGACTGCCGTGCGCTGTCGCTTGAGCGGGATCCCGCCGAAGCGGGCAACCAGCGGCTTCCTTCCCCGGTCGCGTGGGACGGTGACGGTCAGACAGGTTCGCGGTCCTTCAGGTGTCTCGACGGTGCTCTTGTACTTCCGAGCCATCTTCGTGACCGTCGACCGGTGCTT
>NZ_BMRN01000224.1 GCF_014648655.1 Streptomyces atratus | reverse complement strand
CAGGCCGTCGTGGCCGCACACCCGCAGGTCGCCCGGGCCGCTGTCGTCGCCCGCGAGGACGTGCCCGGGGACACCCGGCTCGTCGCCTACGTCGTACCGACCGAGGTCCACAGCAGCCGACTCCCGGAATCCATACGGCAGTTCGCGGCCGAGCGGCTCCCCGATTACATGGTCCCCTCGGCCGTCGTCACCCTGGAAGCCCTGCCCCTGTCGGTGAACGGCAAGCTCGACCGCAAGGCGCTTCCCGCCCCTGACTTCGGCGTCCTCTCCGGTACGGGACGCGGGCCGGCCAACGCACGGGAAGAGATCCTCTGCGCGGCCTTCGCCGAGGTCCTGGGCCTGGAGAACGTGGGCGTCGACGACGACTTCTTCCGGCTCGGCGGGCACTCCCTCCTCGCGGTGCGCCTGGTCGAGATCCTGCGCACCCAGAACGTCTCGGTCTCGATGCGGGCCCTCTTCGACGCCCCGACCCCGGCCGGAGTCGCACTCTCCGTCGGCGCCGAGCAGGCCGAGGTCCCGGACAACCTCATCCCGGCGGACGCCACCGAGATCACGCCCGCGATGCTGCCGCTGGTCGACCTCACGGCCGATGACGTCGCCCGGATCGTCGCCACCGTCGAGGGCGGCGCCGCCAACGTCAAGGA
>NZ_BMRN01000223.1 GCF_014648655.1 Streptomyces atratus | reverse complement strand
GCTGCACCACACCCCGCCTCATCAACATGTACGGCATCACCGAAACCACCGTCCACGTCACCACCAACGAAATCGACGAAAACCAACTGAACAACAGCGCCACCGGAATCGGGCGCGCCCTCCCGGACCTCCGACTCCATGTCCTCGACCCGTACGGGAACCCCACCCCGATCGGTGTCATCGGCGAACTGTGTATATCGGGGGCGGGGCTCGCGCGCGGGTACGACGCGCGGCCGGCCCTCACGGCCGAGCGTTTTGTCCCCGATCACCTGGGACGGACACCGGGAGCCCGGCTCTACCGCAGTGGCGACCTCGCCCGCTGGACGGCCGACGGCGAACTGGAATACCTGGGCCGGGCCGACGCCCAGGTCAAAATCCGCGGATACCGCATCGAACTCGGCGAGATCGAAGCCCAGTTGGCGCAGGTGGCCGGTCTGCGCGAGGCCGTTGTCCTTCCGCACCAGGAGGCGAACGGCCGTACGGATCTGGTCGCCTATCTCGTGCCGGAACCGGGCACCGCACCTCCCACCACCAGCGAACTCCGCGACACCCTCGCCGGACACCTCCCCGACTACATGATCCCGAGGAACTTCGTCCACCTCGACACCCTCCCCCTCACCCCGCAAGGAAAGCTCGACCGACGCTCCCTGCCCGCCCC
>NZ_BMRN01000222.1 GCF_014648655.1 Streptomyces atratus | reverse complement strand
CTGCCCGGCGTCGATCTCGTGCTGCTTGACCCAGTTCCGCAGCGTCTCGCGGGAGCCGATGTCCAGCTTCTCGACCACCGCCTGCAAGGCCGCGGTCTCGGTCGGGTGGTCGCCGCGGACCTCGGCGACCATGCGCACCGCACGTCGGCGCAGCTCAAGCGGGTAACGGGAAGGTCGTGCCATGACTCGATCCTTTCATGAAATCGAGCCTCCACCTGACCCGGGGCGGTTCACCTGCAGCAGCCCCGTCTCCGGACTACAGATCTGACAGGCCTCGATGTCCGGGTCCCCGAGAGCGATGACAGCGTCCTCGCGACTGATGAACCCCATCTCATTCGGATACAGGGAGCATCCCCCGCGATGCAGGAGCGCGACCGATCCCGACCGCCGCGGCTGGATCTTTCACGACTGCTCCGCCCGCGCCCGCTCCACCCGCCGCCGCTCGACTGATCAGCGCACTTGGATTGACGCTCCTGTGGGCCGCGATCGACGGGCACGGCCCGGCACGGTGGCTTGCCGCGGCGGGCGGCCGCCCTCCATCACCAGCCGCAGCATGAAAGCGGACAGAGGCGACTGCGGCCTGAGCCCGACGGCTCAGGCCGCGGTGGCCGCACTCGCGTCCGGCGCCGCGTGTACCGTCCCCGCGTATCGCCGGGCGAAGCCCGT
>NZ_BMRN01000221.1 GCF_014648655.1 Streptomyces atratus | reverse complement strand
GCCGTGGGCTCGGTGACGTCGCCGAGCAGGTCGGCGAAGTAGCGCTCGTGCTCGGCGCGGTCCACGGTGGATTGGGCCTGGGCGACGAAGGTGCGGAACGGCAGGGGCTCGGGCAGCCCGTCGCCCCGGCCCGCCAGGAACGCCTGCACCTCGTCGAGGACGACCTGGAGCGCGGTGTGGTCGCGGACCGTGTGGTGCATGCGCAGCAGCACGAGCCAGCGGTCACCGCCGGGGTCGGCCGCCACGTGCAGGTCGAGCAGCGGGGCCCGACGCAGGTCCATGCGGGCGCCGCCGGTGGCGACGAGGTCGGCGACCGGGTCGGCGCTGTCCCGGTCCAGGGCCACGTCCTCGACGGGCAGCGCGGCGCGGCGCCACACGACCTGGACCGGCTCGTGCAGGCCCTCCCAGGCGAGGGACGTGCGGAAGATGTCGTGCCGGTCGACCACGCGTTGGAGGGCGTCGGTGAAGGCGTCGATGCGCTCGCGGGCGTCGAACTCGAAGACCGCCGGCATGACGTAGGCGTCGTCCCCGCCCTCCGCGAGCAGGTGGTGGAAGAGCAGGCCTTCCTGGAGCGGGGCGAGCGGGTAGATGTCCTTGACGTTGGCGGCGCCGCCCTCGACGGTGGCGACGATCCGGGCGACGTCATCGGCCGTGAGGTCGACCAGCGG
>NZ_BMRN01000220.1 GCF_014648655.1 Streptomyces atratus | reverse complement strand
CCGCTGGTCGACCTCACGGCCGATGACGTCGCCCGGATCGTCGCCACCGTCGAGGGCGGCGCCGCCAACGTCAAGGACATCTACCCGCTCGCCCCGCTCCAGGAGGGCCTGCTCTTCCACCACCTGCTCGCGGAGGGCGGCGAGGACGCCTACGTCATGCGCGCGGTCCTGGAGTTCGACTCCCGGGACCGGGCGGACGCCTTCACCGACGCCCTCCAGCGGGTGGTGGACCGGCACGACATCTACCGGACCTCGTTCGTGTGGGAGGGCCTGCACGAGCCGGTCCAGGTCGTGTGGCGCCGGGGCACCCTGCCCGTCGAGGAGGTCGTCCTCGACCCGCAGGGCACCGACCCGGTGGCCGAGCTGGTCGCCGTGGGCGGCACCTCCATGGACCTGGGCCGGGCCCCGCTCCTGGGCACCCACGTCGCGGAAGACCCCGGCAGTGACCGCTGGCTGGTCCTCGTGCGCATGCACCACACGGTCCGCGACCACACCGCGCTCCAGATCGTGCTCGACGAGGTCGAGGCGTTCCTGGCGGGGAGGGGCGACGGGCTGCCCGAGCCTCTGCCGTTCCGCACCTTCGTCGCCCAGGCCCAATCCACCGTGGACCGCGCCGAGCACGAGCGCTACTTCGCCGACCTGCTCGGCGACGTCACCGAGCCCACGGC
>NZ_BMRN01000219.1 GCF_014648655.1 Streptomyces atratus | reverse complement strand
GCGCGGCGTCATCGTCTCTTACGAGACCATCCGCCGCTGGTCCGCCAAGTTCGGCCAGGCCTACGCGGACGGACTGCGCCGCCGTCGGCCACGGCCCGGGGACAAGTGGCACCTGGACGAGGTCTTCGTGAAGATCAACGGAGAGCAGAAGTACCTGTGGCGGGCCGTCGACCAGGACGGCAACGTGCTCGATATCCTCCTGCAGAGCCGCCGGGACAAGGCCGCGGCAGGACGCTTCTTCCGCCGCCTGATGAAGAAGACCCGTACGGTGCCGAGGGTGGTCGTCACCGACAAGCTCCGTTCCTACGGCGCGGCGCACCGCGAGGTCATGCCCTCGGTGGAACACCGTTCCCACAAGGGCCTGAACAACCGGGCCGAGAACAGTCATCAACCCACGCGGCAGCGTGAACGCGCCATGAGGGGATTCCGCTCCGTCGGCGGGGCCCAGCGGTTCCTGTCCGCGTTCAGCGGCATCTCACCCCACTTCCGCCCTCACCGCCACCTGATGACAGCCTCCGACCACCGAGCCGAGATGACCGTCCGCTTCGCGATCTGGGACCAGATCACCCAAGCTGCCGGCCGGCCCACCACGGCCTGACCACAGGCCCGGACCGCGGGCCCCACCAGACCACGACGCACCGTCAGGCACCTGCAACCCAACAACGTGACAGCACCT
>NZ_BMRN01000218.1 GCF_014648655.1 Streptomyces atratus | reverse complement strand
AACACGTCCTGGGCGAGAAGGTAGTACTGGACCAACCCCCGGTACTCGGCCTGATACTTCGCGACGATCGTGAAGTCCTCGTCGTGCAGCAGCACACCGCGTTGTGCGGGTTGTCCCTTGCTCATGTATTGCGCGCATTTCTGCCTGATCACCTGCTTGGGCACGAACAGGCCGATCGCTCCGTTGACCGCCCGACGGTTCCGGGTGATCCTCGTGTCGGAGTGCTGGGCTCTGATCTCGTAGCCGAGGAAGTGCGCCGCCTGGCTGGTGGCGTGGGTGATCACGGTCTTGGACTCGGAGAGTTCCAGCCTGAGCTCGTCGCGCAGGAACTCGCCGATTCTCGCCTTGATCTCCTCGGCTTCGTGCTTGGGGCCGGCGAACCCCAGGAGCCAGTCGTCGGCGTAACGGACGTAGCGAAGCCGGCGGTAGTCCGGATCGTTCGGGTCCTGGCTCGGCAGGGAGCGACGTTGGAGCCGAAGCGCCTGCACCATCTCCCGGTCGCCGTGCCGTTTGGCCTTCTCGATCGCGTAACCGATGACCTGATACGCCCGGTTGGGCCGCCGACGCAGGCCCTTGTTGTACTCAGGCAAGAGAGACTGTTCGATGAACTGGTCCAGCCGGTCGAGGTAGATGTTCGAGAGGATCGGAGAGGCCACCCCGCCCTGCGGAGCACCGCTGAGCGTGGCGTGCCAGCG
>NZ_BMRN01000217.1 GCF_014648655.1 Streptomyces atratus | reverse complement strand
AACACGTCCTGGGCGAGAAGGTAGTACTGGACCAACCCCCGGTACTCGGCCTGATACTTCGCGACGATCGTGAAGTCCTCGTCGTGCAGCAGCACACCGCGTTGCGCGGGTTGTCCCTTGCTCATGTATTGCGCGCATTTCTGCCTGATCACCTGCTTGGGCACGAACAGGCCGATCGCTCCGTTGACCGCCCGACGGTTCCGGGTGATCCTCGTGTCGGAGTGCTGGGCTCTGATCTCGTAGCCGAGGAAGTACGCCGCCTGGCTGGCAGCGTGGGTGATCACGGTCTTGGACTCGGAGAGTTCCAGCCTGAGCTCGTCGCGCAGGAACTCGCCGATTCTCGCCTTGATCTCCTCGGCTTCGTGCTTGGGGCCGGCGAACCCCAGGAGCCAGTCGTCGGCGTAACGGACGTAGCGAAGCCGGCGGCAATCCGGATCGTTCGGGTCCTGGCTCGGCAGGGAGCGACGCTGGAGCCGAAGCGCCTGCACCGCCTCCCGGTCGCCGTGCCGTTTGGCCTTCTCGATCGCGTAACCGATGACCTGATACGCCCGGTTGGGCCGCCGACGCAGGCCCTTGTTGTACTCAGGCAGCAGAGACTGTTCGATGAACTGGTCCAGCCGGTCGAGGTAGATGTTCGAGAGGATCGGAGAGGCCACCCCGCCCTGCGGAGCACCGCTGAGCGTGGCGTGCCAGCG
>NZ_BMRN01000216.1 GCF_014648655.1 Streptomyces atratus | reverse complement strand
CGCATGCACCACATGCTCACCGAAGTCGGCGCCACCCTCGTCCTGACCCACCAACCCACCCACGACACCGTCCCCCACGGCCCCTGGCACACCCTCAACATCGAAAACGCTCCCGCCCCCGGGGTCGCACTGAGTCTCAGCCACACCCTGGCCCACCTGCCGCAGAGCCTCGATCCCGCTCACGCCTGCTACATCATCTTCACCTCGGGATCCACCGGACGCCCCAAGGGCACCACCGTCACCCACGCCAACGTGACCCGCCTCTTCAACGCCGCCCGACAACGCCTCCCGTTCGGCCCCGACGACACCTGGACCCTCTTCCACAGCTACGCCTTCGACTTCTCCGTCTGGGAAATGTGGGGCGCCCTCACCACCGGCGGACGCCTCGTCGTCGTCCCCTACCTCACCAGCCGCGACGCAGACGCCTTCTACACCCTCGTCCACGACCAGGCCGTCACCCTCCTCAGCCAAACCCCCTCAGCCTTCCGCCAGTTCGAAGCAACCGACCAGACCCACAACCGCGACCTCGCCCTACGCGCCGTCGTCTTCGGCGGCGAAGCACTCGACACTCCCTCCGTACGCCGCTGGACAAACCGCCACGGCTGCACCACACCCCGCCTCATCAACATGTACGGCATCACCGAAACCACCGTCCACGTCACCACCAACGAAATCGACGAAAACCAACTGAACAACAGCGCCACC
>NZ_BMRN01000215.1 GCF_014648655.1 Streptomyces atratus | reverse complement strand
TGTGCCGGCGTTGCCACCGCTTGAGGTGACGGCTGAGGAAGGGTACCCGGATGGTGCTGCCGGCGCCCTGGTACGCCTTGTCGGCCCAGCACTTGAGGCCGTCCTCGGCGAGTGCGTCGATGATGCCGTGGGTGCGGGCGGCGGTCAGGTCGTGGGTGGAGCCTGGCAGCGCGGGCGAGGCCCACAACAGCCGCCCCACGGGATTGGTGAGGACCTGGACGTTCATGCCGTGACGTTTATGTTTGCCCGAGTAGTTCGGGGTGTCGGCGACGATCCGGTCGACCGGCAGCAGAGTGCCGTCCAGAATCACGAACGCCTTGGTCCGTGCGATGTGCATCGCCTCGGCCAGGGTGGGCGCGAGAGCGGCCAGGACCTCGACAGCCTCGCGTATGTAGCGGTACACGGTCGCGATGCCGACACCGAACCCGGCGGCGAGCCGGGCGTAGGTGTCACCGCATCGTAGATGGGCCAGGGCGAGCAGAGCCTGTCGGCCAGCAGTCAGACGCCGCCATCGTGTCCCGATCTCGCCTCGTCGGACAGAGAGTCGTCTGGCCAGGCACCGCAGGGTGCGACTGGACAGGTCGATCGACGACGGGCAGACAAGTACGTGGAGCTCCTGGTGGCTGCGGGCGATCTTGGCCGAGAACCCGTCTACCAGGAGCTTCGTCGTTCCGCAGATCCGTCCAACACGCGGCCAGCACCGTCAGGCTGGAAAAGGCTCCCTG
>NZ_BMRN01000214.1 GCF_014648655.1 Streptomyces atratus | reverse complement strand
GGGGAACGCGGGTGGCCGCGATGCAGCTGACACGCACCCACCGAATACTCATCGGGCTCGTGGTCGCCGGTGCGGTGCTCATCGCCGCGATCGGTTTCGCTGGTTCGTACGCGGCGGTGCGCGAGCTCGCCCTGCAGAAGGGCTTCGGGAACTTCTCGCTGGTCTTCCCGATCGGCATCGACGCGGGCATCTGTGTCCTGCTCGCCCTGGACCTGCTGCTGACCTGGCTGCGCATCCCGTTCCCGCTGCTGCGCCAGACGGCCTGGCTGCTGACCGCCGCGACGATCGCCTTCAACGGCGCCGCGGCCTGGCCCGACCCGCTCGGCGTCGGCATGCACGCGGTCATCCCGGTGCTGTTCGTGGTCTCCGTCGAGGCCGCCCGGCACGCCGTGGGCCGGATCGCCGACATCACGGCCGACAAGCACATGGAGGGCGTACGGCTCACCCGCTGGCTGCTCTCCCCCGTGCCGACGTTCAAGCTGTGGCGGCGGATGAAGCTCTGGGAACTCCGGTCCTACGAGCAGGTCATCAAACTCGAACAGGACCGGCTCATCTACCAGGCCCGCCTCCAGGCCCGCTTCGGCCGCAGCTGGCGCCGCAAAGCACCCGTCGAATCCCTGATGCCGCTGCGCCTGGCGAAGTACGGCGTCCCGCTGGCCGAGACCGGCCCGGCCGGCCTCGCCGCCGCAGGCATCGAACCGGCCCTGCTGCCCCCGGCCCCGGCCCTGGTCGAACCGGGCGAGTTCC
>NZ_BMRN01000213.1 GCF_014648655.1 Streptomyces atratus | reverse complement strand
GACGGCGCTGTCGGCGTTCGCGCATCAGGATGTGCCGTTCGAGCACCTGGTGGAGGTGCTGAATCCGTCCCGGTCGCTGTCCCACCACCCGCTGTTCCAGACCGGACTGGTCGTACAGAACGCGCCGGGGGGCGACTTCGACCTGCCCGGCTTGAGGGCCACCGGGATGGCCGTGCCCACCGGGACCTCCCGGCTCGACCTGACCTTCGGCCTGGCGGAGCAGCACGGGTCCGACGGCGCGCCGGCCGGCCTGAGCGGTGCGGTCGAGTACAGCGCCGACCTGTTCGACCGCTCGACGGTGGAGACCCTCTTCGTCCGGTGGACCAGACTGCTGGCCGCTGTCGCGGCCGCACCGGACCGGCCGATCGGCGGGGTCGACCTGCTGTCCGACGAGGAGCGCCGCGAGCTGCTGCCCGCCGCCGAGAGCGGGACTGTCGCCATGAGCCTGCCGGAGATGCTCGCGGCGCAGGTGGCGGCGACGCCGGATGCGGTCGCGCTTGTCTGTGGTGATGTCGAGTTGACGTACGGGCAGTTGAATGTTCGGGCGAATCGGTTGGCGCATGCGCTGATCGCTCGGGGTGTGGGTCCGGAGCAGATCGTGGCGGTGGCGTTGCCGCGGTCGCCGGAGTCGGTGGTGGCGGTTCTGGGCGTGCTGAAGGCCGGGGCCGCGTACCTTCCGGTGGATCTGTCGTACCCGCGGTCGCGGATCGCGTTCATGCTGGACGACGCTCGCCCGACGGTGGTGAT
>NZ_BMRN01000212.1 GCF_014648655.1 Streptomyces atratus | reverse complement strand
AAAAAGGGGGGTGCGGCTGGACGGCGGGTCAGCCCTTGCGGGACTTGACCTCGTCGGTGAGCTGGGGGACGACCTGGAAGAGATCGCCGACGACGCCGTAGTCGACGAGGTCGAAGATCGGGGCCTCGGCGTCCTTGTTGATCGCGACGATCGTCTTGGACGTCTGCATGCCGGCGCGGTGCTGGATCGCGCCGGAGATGCCGGAGGCGATGTACAGCTGCGGGGAGACCGACTTGCCGGTCTGGCCGACCTGGCTGGAGTGCGGGTACCAGCCGGCATCGACCGCGGCACGCGAGGCGCCGACGGCCGCACCGAGCGAGTCGGCCAGCGCCTCGATGATCGCGAAGTTCTCCGCACCGTTGACACCACGGCCACCGGACACGACGATCGCGGCCTCGGTCAGCTCCGGACGGCCCGTCGACTCACGCGGCGTGCGGGACACCACCTTCGTACCGGTGGCCTGCGCGGAGAACGACACCTCCAGGGTCTCGACCGCACCCGCCGCCGGAGCGGCCTCGACCGGAGCCGAGTTCGGCTTGACCGTGATGACCGGGGTCCCCCTGGAGACACGGGACTTGGTGGTGAACGACGCGGCGAACGCGGACTGCGTCGCGACGGGACCCTGCTCACCGGCCTCCAGGTCCACGGCGTCGGTGATGACACCCGAACCGATCCGGACCGCGAGACGGGCCGCGATCTCCTTGCCCTCCGCGGAGGACGGCACCAGCACCGCCACCGGGGACAGCAC
>NZ_BMRN01000211.1 GCF_014648655.1 Streptomyces atratus | reverse complement strand
GACGGCGCTGTCGGCGTTCGCGCATCAGGATGTGCCGTTCGAGCACCTGGTGGAGGTGCTGAATCCGTCCCGGTCGCTGTCCCACCACCCGCTGTTCCAGACCGTCTTGGCCGTGCAGAACGCTCCGATGGGCCGCTTCTCGCTGCCCGGCCTGGACGTCGCCACCTACGCAGTGCCCACCGGAACCGCCAAGTTCGACCTCGGTGTGAACCTTGCTGAACGGTTCGGGCCGGACGGAAAGCCGGCCGGGATCGTCGGCGCTGTGGAGTACGCAACCGACCTGTTCGACCGGGATACGGTCGCCGCCCTCGCCCGGCGCTGGACGCTCCTGCTGGAGGCGGTCACCGCCGACCCGGAGCAGCCGATCGGGGAGATCGACCTCCTCGACGCCGGTGAGCGTCGTCGACTCCTGGAGAGTGGCAACGCGACCGCCCGTGAGGTGGGCGCCGTCCCGGTGCCGCAGGCGTTCGCGGTGCAGGTGGCGGCGACGCCGGATGCGGTCGCGCTTGTCTGTGGTGATGTCGAGTTGACGTACGGGCAGTTGAATGTTCGGGCGAATCGGTTGGCGCATGCGCTGATCGCTCGGGGTGTGGGTCCGGAGCAGATCGTGGCGGTGGCGTTGCCGCGGTCGCCGGAGTCGGTGGTGGCGGTCCTGGGCGTGCTGAAGGCCGGGGCCGCGTACCTTCCGGTGGATCTGTCGTACCCGCGGTCGCGGATCGCGTTCATGCTGGACGACGCTCGCCCGACGGTGGTGAT
>NZ_BMRN01000210.1 GCF_014648655.1 Streptomyces atratus | reverse complement strand
GGCGTCAATGATGCTGCCGATCTTCTCCAGCGACATGCCGTCCGCGGTCTCCCCGGTGGTCCCGGGCGTCATCGCACCCGCGTTGGCGTAGATGCGACCATAGGCCACCAAGTACAGCTGAGGGTTGAACAGTTGTCGGTACAGCCTTTCGACCGGCAGTCCCCTCTCACCGCGTTTACGGATGACGTCCAATACCGCTTCGGCGCTCTGCATTACGCATGCCTCCCTTCACTGGACATCTCGATCACCTGTGCCCCTTTGCCCTGTGGACGGCTTTCCCGTCCTCCCTGGCAGGCCGTTACTCCTGCGACTACTACGGGCACTCCGTCGCCGTAGGGCTCGCGCCCCGTAGGCGATCCCGTGGTACGTCTTCGTTGTACGTATCGAGCCCGACGTAGGCCGCCCACTCATCTCCTTGACCGCCCTCGTTGGGCGATGCTCCACGTCACGGAGGCTGTCCGATCCTCGGGTTCATGACCGGGCATGACGTGGCGTCGGTTTCAGGTGTCGTTCCGACGAGTGCGCACTTTCACTGCTGGAGATTGGGCTTCAAGCAATCCAGCCTTGGCCATATCGCGCGGGTCTCGCGGTACCCCGCCCCGGACACCTCCGGGCGGCCACCGCTTCCCTGACATGCTCTTGTCCCCTCGCGCTTTCGCGTCCAGGTAAGTCAGGCGACCCAGGAACCTCCCTCCGAGTTCCTCCCGACTGCGTCGGGGATACAACGAAGCGCCTCACGGCGCACACCCGCCGTGCGCCT
>NZ_BMRN01000209.1 GCF_014648655.1 Streptomyces atratus | reverse complement strand
GGGCGTTTCCCCTTGATCGTGGACACCCTGATCATTGGATCGTGAAGATCCATAGGACAGGAGTTCCCGTTGGGGACATCGAAGTACTCGCCTGAGTTCCGGGCCGATGCCGTCGCGCTGTACCACGCCAGTCCGGGTGGGACGTATGCGTCGGTGGCCAAGGACGTGGGCGTCAACCACGAGACGCTGCGCACGTGGGTGCGGGACGCCGAGCAGGCCGCCCGGCCCGGGGCCGTGGAGGCCACCGCGATGGAGAAGGAGAACCGGCAGCTGCGGGCACGGGTGAAGGAACTCGAGCTTGAGCGGGAGATCCTGCGGAGGGCCGCGAAGTATTTTGCGGCGGAGACCAGCTGGTGAGCAGCCGCTTCCAGTTCGTCGACGATCACCGTGGCGCCTTCGGCGTCAAGCGGCTGTGCCGGATGCTGCATGTCTCGCGTTCCGGCTTCTACCGGTGGCTGGCCGGCGCGGACGCGCGGGCTGCCCGGGCCCAGGCAGATGCAGAGCTCGCCGAACGTATCGCTGAGATCCACCGGGAATCGGACGGCACCTACGGGGTCCCGCGCGTCACCGCCGAGCTGAAGGACGCCGGGAGGCGGGTCAATCACAAGCGCGTCGAGCGCGTCATGCGCACGTTCCGCATCGTCGGGCTGCACCTGCGCAAGAAGGTCCGCACCACCATTCCCGAGCCATCGGCGACGCCGGTGCCAGACCTGCTGCGGCGCGACTTCACCGCCCAGGCGCCGAACACCAAGTACGTGGGCGACATAACCTA
>NZ_BMRN01000208.1 GCF_014648655.1 Streptomyces atratus | reverse complement strand
GACGACTGGGTTGATAGGCCAGATGTGGAAGCCCGGTAACGGGTGGAGCTGACTGGTACTAATAGGCCGAGGGCTTGTCCTCAGTTGCTCGCGTCCACTGTGTTGTTCCCGGGTTGCGAACAGTCGCACCGGTTGAACAGCTTCACTACTTAATTGAAAAGTGTGCTTGTTCGCTAGAACCCGATAGGGTTTCGGTGGTCATTGCGTTAGGGAAACGCCCGGTTACATTCCGAACCCGGAAGCTAAGCCTTTCAGCGCCGATGGTACTGCAGGGGGGACCCTGTGGGAGAGTAGGACGCCGCCGAACAATCTTTCAAGGACCCTTGGTCCCAGCGTTCACGCTGGGACCAAGGGTCCTTTTGTTTTGTCGAAGCGCGTCGGGTGTCCGGCTGCGCGAGAATGTCTTGTAGTACTTGATGACAGGAGTCACGCCGATGTCCACCAACTCTCCCGACGATCGTTCGGAGCGCGAGCCGCGTCGCCGGGACGGTGGCGACCGAGGCGGTTTCACCGGCCGTCGTGACGATCGCTCCGGCGGACCGCGCCGGGACAACGACCGTGGTGGCTACCGGCGTGACGACAGCCGGCCCACCGGTGGCAGCGGCGGCGGCGGTTTCCGCCGCGACGACCGTGACCGGGATCGGGCGCCGCGCCGCGACGACAATCGTGGTGGTGGCTCCGGCGGTGGTTTCCGTCGGGACGACCGGCGGGATGACCGTCCGGGTGGGTTCCGTCGTGATGACAGCCGGGGTGGTGCCGGTGGTGGTTTCCGGCGCGACGACCGTGACCGGGATCGTGACCGTGG
>NZ_BMRN01000207.1 GCF_014648655.1 Streptomyces atratus | reverse complement strand
AGGTGGAGAAGCGGTGAGCCCGTCCGGTGCGGCCGATCAGCCGAGCGGCCATGACCGGCCCGATGCCCGGGGTGTCCATCAGCGTGCTGCTCGATGCCTCTACCAGGCTCTGCATCCGGGCAGCGTTGTCCGTGAGCTGCTTGTCCAGTTTCCGGATCTCGGCGACCAGGTCCCAGGCGATGTCCTTCCGGACGGTCTCGATATCGCCGGCGGGGCGGACGGATCGCAGCAGTTTGGCGGCCAGGTCCGCGGACAGCTGGGTCGGGGCGCCGCCGGGCAGCAGGTCACGCAGCAGCGCGTGGAGCTGGTTGACCGTGCGCACCCGGGCCTGGGCCAGGTTCACACGCCGTTCGTCCAGGAGGGCCAGCGCCGTGGTGTGATTCTCGGGCGCGAGATCCCGCCCCTCTCCCTGCAGATAGGCAACGGTGGCTGCGGCCGCTGCGTCTATCTGGTCGTTCTTACGCCGTCCACGCGGGAAAGTTCACGCACCCGGCTGGTCGCCGCGGCAGGCACGTCGACGACGCTCTCACCACGGGCGACGAGCCACTGGGCGAGATGCCGGCCCAGGCCGTTGGCGTTCTCCACAGCCCACTTCCGCTGTGGCCACCGCTTGGCCCAGGCCAGCAGCCGCCGGTAGTCCGCCAGAATGGCCTCGATCCGCATCGACCCGACCTGCTGGTTCGAGACCGGCTCGACGGCGGTGGCGGTGTGGGTGGACTTGTGTGGGTCGACACCGAGCAGTATCACGGGACCTGATTCCTCACAGTCGGACAACGGGGACAGCCACGGTCGACACGCCGACTTCC
>NZ_BMRN01000206.1 GCF_014648655.1 Streptomyces atratus | reverse complement strand
AGCGGCAGACGGTTCACGAGTCACCCGGACCGGCGTCCTACGGCACGCTACGAGCGGCCAACCCGACCGCGTCCCGCTTTCCCCATATAAGTCGGCGGTTCAAAGCGAGTCGTGGCCCTGGTGAAGGCGTTCCTCAAGGCTGGAGTTCTCACCGAACTCGGAAATCAGAGGGCCTCCGACGCCGGGACTCCACAAGGAGGCGTTCTGTCCCCGTTGCTGTTCAACATAGCCATGTCGGCGCTCGATGAGCGCCTGCAAGAGCCATGGAAGGACGGCGGGGCGATGGGAACCGCTGCCCGACGCGCCCGACGTCGGGCGAAGGGCCTGCCGAACTGGAAGGTCTCCCGCTATGCGGACGATCTTGTGGTGCTCGTGCATGGCTCCCGCGCCGATGTCGAGGACCTGAAGCATGAGGTCACTGAAGTGCTCGAACCACTCGGTTTGCGGCTGTCACCAGTCAAGACCCGGATCGTGCACATGAGTGAAGCGTTCGACTTCCTTGGGTTCCGCATCCAGTGGAAACGCAAGCGAGGAACGGACAAGTGGTACGTCTACACGTTCATCGGGGATCGGCCCATCCGGTCACTGAAGGACAGGATTCGTGCCCTGACACGCAGGAAGTCGCAGCAGAATCCACGAGAGGTGCTGGCCAGACTCAATCTGATCACGCACGGTTGGGCCAACTACTTCAAGCACGCAGTCTGCAAACACACCCTCAGCAACCTGGCGAATTTCGTCTGGTGGCGGATGGTCAAGTGGATGCAGACTCTGCATCGCTGGAGGTGGAAGGACGTCCGCCGATGGCTGAAGGCGC
>NZ_BMRN01000205.1 GCF_014648655.1 Streptomyces atratus | reverse complement strand
TGCCGTCGACCAGGATTTCGTAACGGTGTTCGGGGTCCACTCGCTGGACAGTCGGAGCGGCGGCGGGCTGCGTCATCGTATGCCTTTCAGTGGCGCGTCGGGTTTTTGCGCGGTGCGATGGTGGCGTTGGGAAGGGCGGGCGCGGGAAGGCGGTCGCCGTCGTAACCATCGACCTTGCCGAAGCGGTCGGATGCGTTCTGCCACGCTTCCCTGGCCTCGGCAATGTCTTCGTGGCTCCGGCCGATGAAGTTCCACCACATGACGATCTGTTCCTCGAACGGCGTCCCGCCGAGCAGGACCACCCTCGCAGTGGTATCCGTCTCGTTCGCCAGCGTCAGTGTGTCGTTTCCCGTACCGAGGTAACCCAACTCCGCCGGGTGCAGGGTTGTTCCAGCGATACGGACATCCCCGTGGTCGACGAGAAGGCCGTGCTCGAAGCCGGTGTCGATATCGAGCGTGGTCGTCGAACGTGGCTCAAGGATGATTTCGGCTCCGATCAGGGGCGTGAAGGTCCGCACCGGAGAGGTGTCACCTGCCAGCGTCCCCAGGAACACTCTGACTTCGGCTCCGTCCATCCGGACCGGGCTCGGGACGTAGTGCTGGAAGTCACGGCCGGTGTGCCGGTGTTCTTCGGGAAGCACCACCCACAGCTGGACGCCGTGGAGGATCGTGGTGCGGGTGGTGGAGACTTCCGAGTGGCTGATGCCGTACCCGCCCGTCATGAGGTTCAGCTCACCAGGCCGGACGAACGCGTGGCTGCCCATGCTGTCCCGGTGCTCGATCTCCCCGCTGAACAGCCAGCTCACCGTCTGCAGACCGGTGTGCGGATGGGGCGCGACGTCCATGCCGCCCGTGTC
>NZ_BMRN01000204.1 GCF_014648655.1 Streptomyces atratus | reverse complement strand
GCCCTGCTCACCTGCGCCTCGAACAACTCCGGCAGCGTCCCCGGCACCAGGCCGGCATCAGTGTCGTTCCACTCCTCGACCACCAGACGGCGCTCGTCCTCGCCGAGCACCCGGATCGCGCTCAACGGCAGGTCGGGCCCGCCGTCCAGCGCGGACTCCAGGGCGGCGACGAGGTGCGCGACGGCCGTGCGGGCCAGGGCGGCCACGGCGGCGGAGTCGATGGGGGCGATCGCGTCCACGGAGAGGCCGATCTTGTCCCCGTTGTCGTCGACGAGGAGGGCGAGCGGGTAGTTGGAGAGCTCGCGCGCGAAGAGCAGGCGCGTTCCCTCCATCGCCGCGTCCCAGCTCGTCTCGGCGTCCTGGCCGACGTTGTGCCGGTAGTTGAGGAAGGACGTGAACAGCGGGGTGACGCCGCTGGCGCGCTGGGCCACGACCAGCGGCGCGTGCTCGTGCTCCAGGAGCTGGGCGAGCTGGCCGCGCATCGCGGACACGGCGGCGAGGGAGCCGAGTTCGGCGGTACGGGCGCGCACCGGCAGCATGTTCATGAACGGGCCGGGCACGCGGTCGGCGCCCGAGCCGGCGTTCATGCGGCCGAGCAGGACGGTGCCGAAGACCACGTCGTCGCGGCCGCTGACGGCGGCGAGGACCCGGGCCCAGGCGACGTGCAGGACGGTCGCCGTGCTGACTCCCGCGCGGCGTGCAACCGTGCGGAGCCGTACGGTCAACCCCTGTTCGAGCGGCAGCAGTTCGAGGACGGCGTCCGAGCCGTCGCCGCGTACGTCCGCCAGGCCGTACGGGGCCGTGGGCTCGGTGACGTCGCCGAGCAGGTCGGCGAAGTAGCGCTCGTGCTCGGCGCGGTCCACGGTGG
>NZ_BMRN01000203.1 GCF_014648655.1 Streptomyces atratus | reverse complement strand
TGAAACGCATGCGACACCCGCAACACACTCGACTTACGCCCCATGTCCTCAAACTTGCCGACCACATCGAGAACCGCACCCTCCACGCCCGACACCACCACCGACGACGGCCCGTTCACCGCCGCGATCCCCACCTCATCCGTCAACAACGGCAGCACCTCACCCTCCGCCGCCTCCACCGCCACCATCAACCCACCCACCGGCAACGCCTGCATCAACCGACCACGCGCCACCACCAACTCCGCCGCATCACCCAACGACAACACCCCCGCCACATGAGCAGCCGCAATCTCACCCACCGAATGACCCAGAACAAAATCAGGACGCACCCCCCACGACTCCACCAACCGGAACAACGCCGTCTCCACCGCGAACAACCCCGCCTGCGCAAACATCGTCCCGTTCAACACCTCCACATCCCCACCCCACACCACCTCACGCAACGAACACCCCAACCGCCCATCCAACTCGGTCACTACCGCATCAAAAGCCTCCGCGAACACCGGAAACGCCTCATACAACCCACGCCCCATACCCAACCGCTGCGCACCCTGACCCGTGAACACAAACGCCATCCCACCCACCGGCCCGGTGACACCGCTCACCACCGACGCGACCTGCTCACCGCCAACAAGACCCGCCAGCCCCCGCACCAAATCCTCACGATCCGACGCCGCGATCACCGCACGATGCTCCAGCACCGCACGCGACACCACCGACGAAAACCCCACATCAACCAACGACAACCCCGCACCCCCACCCTCCACACGCTCCAACAACCGCGCCGCCTGCCCCCGCAACGCACCCTCACCCCGACCCGACAAAACAACCGGCACCACCGGCAACCCGGCCGAAACAACCACCTCCGACCCCT
>NZ_BMRN01000202.1 GCF_014648655.1 Streptomyces atratus | reverse complement strand
TGGACACGCCGGTTGGCGACGGTCAGCCGGGCGGTCAGCTGGGTGTTGAAGTCGCCGGGGCCACTGAAGGTGCGGCCGGGAAGGAAACTCGTCTCCAGATAGCCGTTGGCCCGCTCGACCAGCCCTTTCGCTTCTGGATCACGGGGCCGGCACAGATGGATCTTCGTGGCGAGCAGGCCCGCGAACGCGGCAAACTCGGCGGTGAGCTTCCCGCGGCCGACCCCGGATTCGTTGTCCCAGACGAGCGTCTTGGGCACCGCGCCCCAGGCCGAGAGCAGCCGCCAGTGCCCGTCGATCAGATCGCCGGTCGTGCGCGAGGGCAGCATCCGCGCGGCGATCACCCGCGAGTAGCCGGACACCATCACCAACACCGGCGGCCGTCCGCTCTGACCGTAGCCGAGCGGGATGTCCGCCTCGGGAAACCACAGATCGCACTGGGCCAGCTCGCCGGGCCGATACGTCGTGCGCGAGACCGGATCGACTGGCACATAGGCAGGCCGCAGGTCCCGCACCCGGTCCTTGAGGACCGTCATCCCGCGTTCCCACCCGATCCGCTCGGCGATCACGGTGGCCGGCATCGTCGGAGTCTCCCGCAAAAGCTCACGGATCTGGACCTCGACCGCGTCCACGACCGACCCCTGAGACGGGCGCTCGTACTTCGGCGGCCGGTCCGTGGCCAGGGCTCGCTTGACCGTGTTCTTCGAGATGCCCAGATGCCGCGCGATTGCCCGGATCGGCATCTGCTCAGCCCGGTGCAGCCTACGGATCTCTGCCCAGTCCTCCACGAGGATCACCCTCTCCCTCCTGACCTTCCATCAAGATCAGGTTCAGGCGAAGACCACCAAGTGGGTCACTTTTGATCCGCCGTCAGAGGGTCAGAATTCAAGCGACGCCGAGA
>NZ_BMRN01000201.1 GCF_014648655.1 Streptomyces atratus | reverse complement strand
CAGCCAGACCTTGTGGCCGTTGGGCGGGGGTGTGTGGACGGGGGCGTTGGTGCGCAGGGCGGCCAGCTGGGTGGTCTCGTCGTGCGGCAGCCAGATCTCGACGTCCTTCTCCTTGTCCGGCAGGTCGGTGAAGCGCAGGGTCTCCACCGGCCCGGGACGGGTTTGTGCGGTCCCGGAGGTGAGGTCGATGGTGAGTGTGTCGCCCTCGGTCGCGCTGGCCCGGCCCGCGAGCCGCCCGTCGACGAGGAGCTCGTACACCCCGTCGGGGCGTGGCGGCGCTCCGACGTAGACCCGTTTAGTGGCCACGACGTCCAGCTCGACGGCGGTGGCCCGGGTGCGGAAGGCCAGCCGCACTCCGGAGGGCTGTGACTCCGCCATGGCCAGCTGGCCGTCGGGGATCTGCTGCCGGGCGCGCGCGGGCAACCGGTGGGGCAGTACGCCGCGTTCGGTGCGCTCCAGATCGAGGGCGCCGCGCAGCAGGCCGGCGGTGATGGGAGTGGTGGTCCAGTCGTGCTCGGTGTTCATCTCGTCGGTCTCTTCGATCAGGAGGGCCAGTCGGCAGAGGCGGCCGGAAGGGTTGGTCAGGAGGTGGTGGGCCAGGTGCGCAGCAGGGCGTCGAGCGCGTTGAGGATCTCGGTCCAGCTCTCCTGCGAGTCGGGGGTGCTGTGGCTGAAACCGCCGGCGGTCTCCAGGCCGACATAGCCGCTGAAGACGCTGCCCAGCAGCCGCACCGCGTGCGTCTGATGCGGTTCGGCCAGGTTGTATCCGCGCAGGATCGCGCGCGTCATCTGGGCGTGCCGGACGCCGGCGCTGGCGGCCGCCGTCTGCGGGTCGAGCCGGAACTGGGCTGCGGCGAAGCGCCCCGGGTGCTCGAGGGCGTAGTCGCGGTAGACGTTCGCGAA
>NZ_BMRN01000200.1 GCF_014648655.1 Streptomyces atratus | reverse complement strand
GCTGCGGTGGATGCGCCGTGGGTGCTGCACGCGGATGGTGTTCTGGGTGTTCCGTCCGGGGCCGTGCCGGGTGTGGACCTCAGCGCATGGCCCCCGCCGGGCGCGGCCACCGTCCGGACGGACGACGCGTACGCCCTGCTCCAGAAGCAGGGCTACGCCTACGGTCCCGTCTTCCGGGGCCTCAAGACGGTGTGGCGGCGGGGCGACGAAGTGTTCGCCGAGGTCGAACTGCCCGAGGCGGCGCACGGCGACGCCGAGCGCTTCGGTATTCATCCGGCCCTGCTCGATGCCACCATGCATGCCCTGGGCGTCGGGGAGGACGTGACGGGCGACGAGCCGACAGAGCTTCCCTTCTCCTGGACCGATGTCTCTCTGCATGCCGCGGGTGCCCACGCGCTGCGGGTGCGGCTCTCTCCCCAGGGCATGAACAGCCTTTCGTTGACGTTGGCGGACCAGGACGGCGCCCCGGTGGCCACGATCGGCGGACTCACCTTCCGTCCGGTGTCGGTGGAGCAATTGGGCGCGTCGCGCACGGCGGGCGCGCTGCACGAGGTGGTGTGGCGTCCGCTGGCGGGTGCGGGTGCGGGTGCGGGTGCGGGTGCGGGTGTGGTGTGGTCGGGTTGGGATGAGTTTGTGGGGGGTGGTGTGGTCTCGGGTCCGGTGGTGTGTGAGGTGGGTGCGGGTGGGGCTTCTGCTGGTGCTGGTGCTGGTGCTGGTGCTGGTGCTGGTGCTGGTGCTGGTGGTGTGGTGTCGGGTGTGCGGTCTGTGGTGGGTGGGGTGCTGGGTGTGGTGCAGGAGTGGTTGAAGGGCGGTCGGGGTGAGGAGTGGCCGTTGGTGGTGGTGACGCGTGGTGCGGTGGCTGTGGGTGGTGGTGTGGGGGTGGATGTGTGTCAGGCGCCGGTGTGGGGTCTGGT
>NZ_BMRN01000199.1 GCF_014648655.1 Streptomyces atratus | reverse complement strand
CCGGCAGGAGATGCATCGCCGGCCGACGCGGTCGCGGTGCTCTCGGACAGAACCGTGTCGGCCGGCTGCTGCGTGATCTCCGAGTCGGCGTTGAGCAGCAGGCCCGGACCTTGACTGTCCGGGAGTTTCGTTCCGTCGTCGGTGTCCTGGTGGGTTTGTCGTTTCTCCCGCGTGAGGAGGGTTTCGAGTTCGGTGGGCTGGTTTGCGGTGACCCATTGGCCCTGGCGTCCGGTGGCTCGGTCCTGGAGGAGAGCCAGTACTCCGGTTGCCCCGCCCGCGGCTGCTCCGGCCGGCGGTCCCACGTGGCCGACCGCGACATCGGGGGCGTACCAGCGGCGTCCGGGCACCGCCCGTGCCGCGTCGCTCAGGACGCTTCCACCATCGGTGGAGCGGACGCTCGCGGTGTCACAGGCCACGAGCACGACGGGAGCCGGAGGCTGGTAGGGGTCGGTGAGGGTTTCCATGAAACGCGCGAACTGGGCACCGTCGACCTCGAGGGGAAGGTCGCCGCCGATGTGGAGCTTGACGCCGTCCTGCGAGCCGTGTGCGTCGAAGAAGACCGGGTTGGGTGTCCGCTGCCCGGCCGGGGTGTTCGTGCCGGTGTGCCAGGGAACCGTGTTGGGCGATGCATTTTCCTCGGCCACGGGGACGAACTTGCCGTCGTCCGTCGTCCGGTAGACCTTGAAGGATGTCTCGTCGGCGCGGTACTTCGTGTAGAAGTCGTTGCGTGGAGCCCAGTCCCGGTCGCTGTGCGAGGCGTATCCGATGACCTCGCCGGTGGCGTCCCGGATGGTCCGGAGGCTCTGGCGTGCCTGCTCGAAGGAGACTTTCCGGCCGTCGTTGCCGACGAGTTCGTCCTTCGGTGTCCCGCTGTCTTGTTCAAGCCGTTGCGGTGCGGGGTCGAGGCCGCTCAGCAGTGTTCCGTTGTTCGG
>NZ_BMRN01000198.1 GCF_014648655.1 Streptomyces atratus | reverse complement strand
TCTCCGAGTGGATCGACGGATCCAGCGCAAGACAGTCCGACGACGTCCGTCTGCCCATGAGTCAGACCCCTCGGAGAAGCCACTGACATCCTCACTGTCTGCCCGGTGCTGGGCTGCCCGCGGTAGACCTTCGCCGTCGCGATCTCCCACGCGACCGCGCTGCGGATGCTGACGAGGCTGCCGCTGCCCCCGTTGCGCCTGCCACGGGTACTCGGCGTCGACGACGTTGCCCTGAAGCGACGTCACTGCTACGCCACTAGCCTCCTGCCCTTCTTCGACAATGGCGACCACCTGCACCCGAACGACAAGGGCATGCAGGCGGTGGTCGACGCGGTCGACCTGAAGAGCGTCGACTGCGCATCCGCTCCGAACTGAACCGCGGCACCGGCCGTGGTCCGGTCACCGGCCGTGGCTCGAGCACATGAAACGGTCCTGTCCCCGGTAGCGCGTCCGGCGGGGACAGGACCGGGACTGCCGGAGCCGGCGGTCCATGCCCATGTGGTGCTCCCGCCTTGATGTCACCGATTCCGCTCCGCCTCCGAGCCGCCGGTCCGGACGTACCGGCGGCTCGGAGAAGGTGGCGGCTGCGTCAGTGAGGCCGCATGGTTTCCAGCCACTTCAGGACCTCGGGGGTCACGGGGTCGGTGATGTCGGCGAACTCGTCGTGCTTCTTGAGGAACTTCGCCACGTAGGGGCAGACCGGCACGATGCGTTTCCCTGAGGTGCGTACGTCGCTCAACGCCTGCTGTACGAGTATCGAGGCCAGGCCCTGTCCGGCGAAGGCGTCGTCGATTTCGGTGTGGTAGAAAACGCGCTGGTCGTCGCGGTCGCGGTACGCGGTGAGGCCTGCGGTTCTGCCGTCGACCAGGATTTCGTAACGGTGTTCGGGGTCCACTCGCTGGACAGTCGGAGCGGCGGCGGGCTGCGTCATCGTATGCCTTTCAGTGGCGCGTCGGGTT
>NZ_BMRN01000197.1 GCF_014648655.1 Streptomyces atratus | reverse complement strand
CCACTCAGCCCGAACGACGACACACCCACCCGACGCGGACGCTCCCGCACCGGCCAAACCCGCGCCTCCGTCAACAACTCCACCGCACCCGCAGACCAGTCCACATGAGGAGAACGCGTCTCCGCATGGAGGGACTTCGGCAGCACGCCGTGCCGGATCGCCTGAACCGCCTTGATCACCCCACCCACACCCGCAGCCGCCTGCGTGTGGCCGAGGTTCGACTTCAACGACCCCAACCACAAAGGATCATTGTCAGGACGCCCCTGACCGTACGTCGCCAACAACGCCTGCGCCTCGATCGGATCACCCAACCGCGTCCCCGTCCCGTGCGCCTCCACCGCATCCACATCAGCGGTCGACAACCCGGAATTCTCCAACGCCGCCCGGATGACACGTTGTTGAGACGGACCGTTCGGTGCCGTCATGCTGCTGGACGCGCCGTCCTGGTTGATGGCGCTGCCCCGGATCACGGCCAGGACCGGATGCCCGTTCCTCCGGGCGTCCGAGAGACGTTCCAGCATGAGGACGCCGACGCCTTCGGAGCAGCCGGTCCCGTCCGCATCGGCCGCGAAGGACTTGCAACGCCCGTCCTTCGCCATACCGCGCTGGTGGCTGAAGTAGAGAAACATGTCCGGCGTGGTCATCACCGTCACACCGCCGGCCAGCGCCATCGAGCACTCGTCGGACCGGAGGGCCTGGGCGGCGAGGTGCAGGGCGACCAGCGAGGACGAGCATGCTGTGTCCACCGTGACCGAGGGGCCTTCGAGGCCCAGGGTGTAGGACACGCGTCCCGACACCAGGCTTCCGCCGGTGGTCGCGGCGGCCTCCGTACCGAGTGCGTAGTCGTGGTACATGAGGCCGGCGAAGACGCCGGTCCGGCTGCCCTTCAGCGACAGCGGATCGATCCCCGCACTCTCCACGGCCTCCCAGGACGCCTCCAGCAACAACCGCTGCTGCGGAT
>NZ_BMRN01000196.1 GCF_014648655.1 Streptomyces atratus | reverse complement strand
GTCGCCGGTCCGGTGTCCGTCCGCGGTCTGACTCAACAGAGGCGTGTCCCGGCCAGGTTGGTTCCGGAAGTCGGCGTGTCGACCGTGGCTGCCCCGTCGTCCGAAGCTGTCCTGGTGGCGTTTTTGCATGCTGTATCCGATCGTGGTCCGCAGTCCGACATCGGGGTTGCTCGCTTCCTTGGAAGCGATGTCCTGCATCAGTTCCCAGATGAGGGTGGCTCACCCTTGCTCGGTTCGGCTGGGCCAGACGAACCGGCCGCTGCGGGTCAGTCCGGTGCGGAACCGCTCCCGGTCGACGCCTGGTTCTGCCCGGGACGCCTCTTCGAGGAGGCCTTTGAGGGCTGGCTGGCTGTCGATCCAGGTGACGGCGAGGTGGACTTCGTGGCCGGCGTTGGAGTAGGGCGCGGTCATCGTTCGCGTACGGCGACCTGGAGGCGCTGCTGGTACTTCACCGGAAGAGGCCTTTCAGAGCTTGTGCGATCTGCTGCTGGACGACGTCGTCGGCGTTCTGTGCGCTGCCGGTCTCATCGGCTAGCCAGACCTGGGTGTAGCAGCAGGGGCAGGTCACGGCGGTCTGGGCCACGACCTCCGAGTAGCGGATCCACATCAGGTAGCCGCAGGCGGGGCAGGCCGTCTCAAGGTCTGGGCTGAGAAACTGTGTCGCGAGGGATTCGCCCATGGCTGGATTGTTCCGCATGGCTCTGACAACGGCGGGTCCGGCTTCTGCGGTGCCAGCCCCAAGCACTCGCACACAGCTGCCAGATCCTGGGCCTTCACGTGTGCCCACAGAGCCTCAGCGATGGCATTGCGAACCTTGAACAGCGGCACTCCGTCCGGTGAGGTCATCACAACATCATGGACGGGACGCCGCCCCCGTTATGTTCTTCGCGGTCCTGCAAGAGGGCCGCTGGCCTCCGGGCCCGGCATGACTGTGTCCCCCTGTCGAACAGATGACCTGGGGGGTGGTGTCACCGG
>NZ_BMRN01000195.1 GCF_014648655.1 Streptomyces atratus | reverse complement strand
ACCCAAAGCCACCCCCAAAGCCACCGAGTCGACCCCCTCAACCCCAGGATCCGCATCCACCAACACGAAACGACCCGGATTCTCCGCCTGCGCAGCCCGCACCAAACCCCACACCGGCGCCTGACACACATCCACCCCCACACCACCACCCACAGCCACCGCACCACGCGTCACCACCACCAACGGCCACTCCTCACCCCGACCATCCTTCAACCACTCCTGCACCACACCCAGCACCCCACCCACCACAGACCGCACACCCGACACCACACCACCAGCACCAGCACCAGCACCAGCAGAAACCCCACCCGCACCCACCTCACACACCACCGGACCCGAGACCACACCACCCCCCACAAACTCATCCCAACCCGACCACACCACACCCGCACCCGCACCCGCACCCATCAACGGACGCCACGCCACCTCCCACAACGCACCCGAACCACCCGACGCCCCCAACTGCTCCACCGACACCGGACGGAGAGTCAGGCCGTCCACCGACAGGACCGGAGCTCCGGTCGAGTCGGCAATGGACAGAGAGACGGTGTCCTCACTGGCGCCGGAAAGGCACACTCGCAGCGACGTCGAGCCGGAGGCATGCAGACGGACACCTTCCCAGAAGAAGGGCAGCGCCGGCCGCCCCTCCCCGGCTTCGTCGTTCTCGCCGCCCTGGCCGTGCAGACCCAGGGCATGCATGGTGGCGTCGAGCAGGGCCGGATGAATACCGAACCGTTTGACATCTGCGTGTGCCGACTCAGGCAGTTCGACCTCGGCGAAGATGTCTTTCCCGGAGGTCCAGGCAGCCTTGAGCCCCTGGAAGACCGGGCCGTAGCCGTAGCCGCGATCGAACAAGAGGTCGTACATGTCGGCGACATCAGCCTGTGCGGCGCCCGGCGGGGGCCATGCGCTGAGGTCCACACCCGGCACGGCCCCGGACGGAACACCCAGAACACCATCCGCGTGCAGCACCCACGGCGCATCCACCGCAGC
>NZ_BMRN01000194.1 GCF_014648655.1 Streptomyces atratus | reverse complement strand
ACACCACGCGGCAGACACAGACCCACCACCGACTCGGCACCGATGCCCTGACCCATCAGGTAGTGCGCGATCCGGTTCGCCCGCGCGTCCAGCTCCCCGTACGACACCTTGACGCCCTCGGTGACGATCGCGGCGGCACCCGGCGTACGGGCGGCCTGCGCCTCGAACAGCTGGTGCACCACTTCCGCCGGAGCGTCGGCCGCCGTGTCGTTCCAGTCGACGAGCACCCGGCGGCGCTCGTCCTCGGTCAGCACTTCTATCGAGCCGAGCGGCACGTCCGGGCCGCCGTCGAGCGCGGACTCCAGGGCGGAGACCAGGTTCCCGGCGGCGGTGCGCACGAGGGTGCCGACCGCGCGGGAGTCGATGGGCGCGACGGAGTCGACAGCCACCTCGGTGCGGTCGCCGTAGTCGTCGAGCAGGACGACCAGCGGGTAGTTGGTGCGCTCGCGCACCGACAGGAGCCGCACCCCCTCCATGCCCTCGTCGACGGCACGGCCCGGGTTGCGCCGGTAGTTGAGGAAGGACGTGAACAGCGGGGTGTCGCCGGTGACGCCGCTGGCGCGCTGGGCCACGACCAGCGGCGCGTGCTCGTGCTCCAGGAGCTGGGCGAGCTGGCCGCGCATCGCGGACACCGCCGCGAGCGCGCCCAGTTCGTCCGTCCGCACGCGTACGGGCAGGGTGTTCATGAACGGGCCCGCCACCCGGTCGGCCCCGGCGCCCGCGTTCAGGCGGCCGTACAGGACCGAGCCGAATACCACGTCCTCGCGGCCGCTGACGGCGGCGAGGACCCGGGCCCAGGCGACGTGCAGGACGGTCGCCGTGCTGATGCCGGCGCGGCGTGCGACCGCCCGTAGACGCCGGTCCAACTCCGGGGAGAACTCGACGACTTCGTGGACCGTGTCGGCGCCGTCGCCGCGTACGTCCGCCAGGCCGTACGGGGCCGTGGGCTCGGTGACGTCGCCGAGCAGGTCGGCGAAGTAGCGCTCGTGCTCGGCGCGGTCCACGGTGG
>NZ_BMRN01000193.1 GCF_014648655.1 Streptomyces atratus | reverse complement strand
GAGTACGGCTACGTCACCCCACTCGAGACCAGAGCTCTGGCGACGCAAGACCTCACTCCCGCGGCATAAACACCCGCTGTCCAAGCCCAGGGTGGAACTTCAATACGCCGTCCACTGCCACAGCCTGATCCACCCAGCGCGCATCGCGCACCCCCCCTCGGAACCCGTCCGGCGCGATCACTGCCGCCCGGGCATCGAGCGTAGACGTCCGGCCTCAGGCAAGTCGAGGCGGGGCGCTGACCTGCAATGCCGCAACTTGCACGGAATGACTTGCTGCACGTCATGTCCAGCGGCCGGGTGCAACTGAGCGCGTCCACACGCCGGGGGTACTCCGTCACCGGCCGGAAAGCCCACGCGCCAACTGAACTGCTCACTGGTGCCAGCTCAAGTGCACAAGTGCCAACCGAGCTGCACAGTCGCAACCGCGTTTGCGGCTTGATCGGGCGTCAGGTCCACCCCGGCACTGTGTCAGAACTGTCTCGCACAACGTGCGGGTTTTGAGAGGACTTCTGCGAATGGCGACCTGGGGAAACGCGACCGGCTCCGGGGCGCGTCGATAAATTGATGGAGCGTGTCACGTCAGCCTGTCGTTGATGTTGCGTGCATGACATAGGCGGCGAGTTCGCTGGGGTCGACGAGTCGGATGGGCAGTGGTTCTGTGTGGTGGCCGTGTTGCTTGATCAGGGGCCGGACCTGCTTGATCAGGGTGCGCATCTGGTTCTCGCCGATGCGGAAGAGGTGGGCGGTCAGCGAGCAGGGTAGCCCGCGCTGATCGAGAACGGCGGCCCAGATCATGCTTTCCACGGCGAGTTTGCGGTGACGGGGGCGCTGGCCGGTGGGGATTTGGTCGATCAACGTGCATATTTCTGCGGTGAGTTGATCGAGTGCGTGTCGGGTCATCCCGGTCAGTACGGGGTGGGTTGCCACCGCGACGGCCGGCCCTGTGTGCCCGGCGTCGTGCCACGCCTTCACCGTCTGCGCCAGAAGGGCCAGTGTCGGCACCAGAACGAGAATGCGCCCCTTGGGCA
>NZ_BMRN01000192.1 GCF_014648655.1 Streptomyces atratus | reverse complement strand
AAGTCCGGCAAGGCCGACAAGATCAAGGACGAGGTCGACGGCAAGGTCTCCGACGGCAAGGATTCCTCCGCCAAGGACATCGACACCGCGACGAAGGCCCCGCCCGACACATCGGCGGCCAAGGACAAACAGGTCACCCCGATGACCCCGGACCAGGCCCCGCCCAACCCCGGCGCCCCCTCCGCGACCGACGCGATCCCTGAGAAGCAGCCCGCCTCCGTCACGGACTTCTCCCAGGGCCCCGCCGCCAACGACAAAGCCATGGCGGACGCCGAGGTCACCGAGGAGCAGCTCGCCAAGGGCAACGAGCCCGAGTTCAACGAGGCTCTCTCCGCGAAGAAGACGGCCGAGACGGACTCGGCGAAGGCCCCCGCCAAGGGCAAGTCGGCCGAGGCCCAGCAACTCACCGCGGCGAAGGCAGGCGCCGCAGCCTCCGGCGCCCAGGCCATGAACGCCCTGACCGCGACCCGTGCCTCGGCCGGGAAACAGGTCGACGGCGGCAAGGGCGAGACGAAGTCGAAGGACGAGAAGAAACGCGCCGAGGTCACCGCGAAGCTCCAGAAGGTCTACGACGGCACGAAGAAGGACGTCGAGGACACCCTGTCCGGCCTGGACAAGAAGGTCGACACCGCGTTCGCACAGGGCGAGAAGGCGGCCCGGGACGCTTTCACCGCCGACCACAAACGCCGCATGAAGGCCTACAAGGACAAGCGGTACTCGGGCATGTTCGGCCCGGCGAAGTGGGCCAAGGACAAGCTCATGGGCATGCCGAAGGAGGCCAACGACCTCTTCCAGGAAGCCCGCAAGCTCTACGTGGCGAAGATGCAGACCGTCATCTCGTCGGTCGCCGACATCATCGGCACCGAACTCGGCAGGGCCAAGGCCCGCATCGCCAAGGGCCGGTCAGAGCTGAAGGCCGAGGTCGACAAGCTCCCCGCGGACCTGCGTCAGTTCGGCGAGGAAGCGGCCAAGGACTTCGCCGGAAAGTTCGACGACCTCGAAGCCACCGTCAACGAGAAGTCCGAACAACTCGTCCAGGACCTCGCCAACAAATACACCGCAGCCCTCAACAA
>NZ_BMRN01000191.1 GCF_014648655.1 Streptomyces atratus | reverse complement strand
AAGTCCGGCAAGGCCGACAAGATCAAGGACGAGGTCGACGGCAAGGTCTCCGACGGCAAGGATTCCTCCGCCAAGGACATCGACACCGCGACGAAGGCCCCGCCGGACACATCGGCGGCCAAGGACAAGCCCGTCACCCCGATGACCCCGGACCAGGCCCCGCCCAACCCCGGCGCCCCCTCCGCGACCGACGCGATCCCTGAGAAGCAGCCCGCCTCCGTCACGGACTTCTCCCAGGGCCCCGCCGAGAACGACAAAGCCATGGCGGACGCCGAGGTCACCGAGGAGCAGCTCGCCAAGGGCAACGAGCCCGAGTTCAACGAGGCTCTCTCCGCGAAGAAGACGGCCGAGACGGACTCGGCGAAGGCCCCCGCCAAGGGCAAGTCAACCGAGGCCCAGCAACTGTCCACCGCGAAGGCAGGCACCGCAGCCTCCGGCGCCCAGGCCATGAACGCGCTGACCGCGACCCGTGCCTCGGCCGGGAAACAGGTCGACGGCGGCAAGGGCGAGACGAAGTCGAAGGACGAGAAGAAACGCGCCGAGGTCACCGCCAAGCTCCAGAAGGTCTACGACGGCACGAAGAAGGATGTCGAGGACACCCTGTCCGGCCTGGACAAGAAGGTCGACACCGCGTTCACACAGGGCGAGAAGGCGGCCCGGGACGCGTTCACCGCCGACCACAAACGCCGCATGAAGGCCTACAAGGACAAGCGGTACTCGGGCTGGACCGGCAAGGCCCGCTGGGTCAAGGACAAGTTCGCCGGCCTGCCCAACGAGGCGAACAACCTCTACCAGGAGGCCCGCAAGCTCTACGTCACAAAGATGCAGACGGTCATCTCCTCCGTGGCCGACATCATCGGCACCGAACTCGGCAGGGCCAAGGCCCGCATCGCCAAGGGCCGGTCAGAGCTGAAGGCCGAGGTCGACAAGCTCCCCGCCGACCTGCGTCAGTTCGGCGAGGACGCGGCGAAGGACTTCGCCGGAAAGTTCGACGACCTCGAAGCCACCGTCAACGAGAAGTCCGAACAACTCGTCCAGGACCTCGCCAACAAATACACCGCAGCCCTCAACAA
>NZ_BMRN01000190.1 GCF_014648655.1 Streptomyces atratus | reverse complement strand
CACACACTCCAACAACCGCGCCGCCTGCCCCCGCAACGCACCCTCACCCCGACCCGACAAAACAACCGGCACCACCGGCAACCCGGCCGAAACAACCGCCTCCGACCCATCCGGCTCCGGCGCCTGCTCCACAATCACATGCGCATTCGTCCCACTCAGCCCGAACGACGACACACCCACCCGACGCGGACGCTCCCGCACCGGCCAGACCCGCGCCTCCGTCAACAACTCCACCGCACCCGCAGACCAGTCCACATGAGGCGAACGCGTCTCCGCATGGAGGGACTTCGGCAGCACGCCGTGACGGATCGCCTGAACCGCCTTGATCACCCCACCCACACCCGCAGCCGCCTGCGTGTGGCCGAGGTTCGACTTCAACGACCCCAACCACAAAGGATCATTGTCAGGACGCCCCTGACCGTACGTCGCCAACAGCGCCTGCGCCTCGATCGGATCACCCAACCGTGTCCCCGTCCCGTGCGCCTCCACCGCATCCACGTCGTTCGTCGTCAGCCCCGCGTTCTCCAGCGCGGCTCGGATCACCCGCTGCTGCGACGGGCCGTTCGGGGTGGTCATGCCGCTGGACGCGCCGTCCTGGTTGATGGCGCTGCCCCGGATCACGGCCAGGACCGGATGCCCGTTCCTCCGGGCGTCCGAGAGACGCTCGACCATGAGGACGCCGACGCCTTCGGAGCAGCCGGTCCCGTCCGCATCGGCCGCGAAGGACTTGCAACGCCCGTCCTTCGCCATACCGCGCTGGTGGCTGAAGTAGAGAAACATGTCCGGCGTGGTCATCACCGTCACACCGCCGACCAGCGCCATCGAGCAGTCGCCGCGGCGCAGCGCCTGGGTGGCCCAGTGCAGGGCCACCAGCGAGGAGGAGCAGGCGGTGTCGACGGTGACAGCGGGCCCTTCCAGGCCCAGGGTGAAGGCGACCCGGCCGGTCACCAGGCTGCCGTCGCTGGTTCCGGGGCCGTAGTCGTGGTACATGACGCCGGCGAAGACGCCGGTCCGGCTGCCCTTCAGCGACAGCGGATCGATCCCCGCACTCTCCACGGCCTCCCAGGACGCCTCCAGCAACAACCGCTGCTGCGGAT
>NZ_BMRN01000189.1 GCF_014648655.1 Streptomyces atratus | reverse complement strand
CCAGGACGGCCCGCATAGCCGCGAGCGAGCTGGACACCCGCGAGATGGAGCTCTCCCCCGACACCCACCGGCACCGGACCGAGACCCGAATCAAGGACATACATACGGGTGTTGGCAACCGGAACGCCGATCGGCACCGACGACGCACCCGGCACACACTGCCAGGCGGTGACGTCCACGGACGCCTCGGTCGGCCCGTACAGATTGTGCAGCTCCACCCCCGGCAGAACAGCGAAGAACCGCTCCTGCGCCACCACCGCCAACGCCTCACCCGAGCAGACCACCCTGCGCAGCCCACCGCACTCCCCCGCCGACGGCTCGGCAAGGAACGCCTCCAACATCGACGGCACGAAGTGCGCGGTCGTCACGGACTGTTCACGGATCAGGGAAGCGATATAACCCGGCTCGCGATGCCCACCCGGCCTGGCCACCACCAACGCCGCACCCTCCAACAACGGCCAGAAGAACTCCCACACCGACACGTCAAAACCGAACGGCGTCTTCTGCAACACCCGGTCATCAGCACCCAGCCCGAACCGGCCCTGCATCCACGCCAACCGGTTCACGATCCCCGCATGCGGCACCACCACACCCTTGGGCCGCCCCGTCGAACCCGACGTGAAGATCACATACGCGGGGCTCTCGGGCCGGACCTCGACGCCCAACGGCCCCGCATCCGGGCCCGCCGGCTCCAGCGCATCCACACACACCCGCGCCACGCCCTCGGGCAGCAGGGCCCCCAGCACCCCGCTCGTCACCACCGAAGTGGCACCCGCGGCCCCCAGGACATACGCGATCCGCTCGGCCGGATACTCCGGGTCCACCGGCAGATACGCGGCACCCGCCTTCACCACACCCAGCAGCGCCACCACCATCTCGACACCGCGCTCCAGACACACACCCACCACCGACTCGGCACCCACACCCCGAGCAATCAGACAACGAGCCAACCGATCAGCACGCACATCCAGTTCGCCATACGAAACCGACTCACCCTCGAAAACGACCGCCACCGCCTCCGGCGCCCTGCTCACCTGCGCCTCGAACAACTCCGGCAGCGTCCCCGGCACCAGGCCGGCATCAGTGTCGTTCCACTCCTCGACCACCAGACGGCGCTCGTCCTCGCC
>NZ_BMRN01000188.1 GCF_014648655.1 Streptomyces atratus | reverse complement strand
ACCTCCACACCCGCACCCCGCCACCCAGTCGGCAAGAAACAGCGCAAAACGGATATGCCTAGACGCGGCGGGGCCGAGCAGCAGCCTTAAAGATCAAGCTAAGGAAGTGATCACCTGGGCTGCGGGGCCTCACTAGAGTCACCCGCATGCCTGATCTCTCCTACCTCGCCGCCGTCCGGGAGTCGTACGACACGGTCGCCTCCGACTACTTCGAACAGGTCAAACCTCCGGCGGAGCTGGATCCGCTGTCACGAGGGATGCTGAACGTCTTTGCAGAGGTGGTGCGCACGGCCGGCCTTGGGCCCGTCGCCGACCTGGGTTGTGGGCCCGGTAAAGTCACGGCATACCTTGCCGAGCGGCAAGTGCCCGCGTTCGGCATGGACCTATCGCCCGCCATGGTCGAGCTGGCCCGTAGTACCTACCCAGATCTGCGTTTCAGCGTCGGCTCGATGACCTCGCTCCCGATCGAGGACGACGGACTCGGCGGCATCCTCGCGTACTACTCCACCCACCACACGCCACCGACGTTGTTGCCAGTGGTGTTCGGCGAGTTTCACCGAACTCTCGCGCCTGGCGGCTGCTTGATGCTGGCCGGCCACGTAGGAGCCGGCCAGCACCTACGTCCCACACAGGCATACGGCGGTCATCCGGTGTCTTACGAGTCGTACCTGCTGCCGCCTGATCGGATTGCCGAACTCCTGAAGCAGGCCGGGCTCGTCCTCACCGCACGTCTGGTGGAGGAGCCCAAGGAAGGGGCTGAGAGGACTTTCGCTACATTTCTTGCCCATAAGCCCGAACGGCCATGAGGTTCGAATCCGTCTGGGGTGGTGAAGTGGAGTTGGTGAAGACGGGCAAACCAAGATCGACCAGCTGTGGTCGGCCGTCGGCCGGGACCCGGCTGAGGCTGTTGAGTTTGGCGGTGGCGGCGTCGAGGCTGACCTGGAGCCCTTCGACTTCTCCGAGCCAGCCGTTGCCGCGGGCTTCGCGGATGCGTTCGCGGAGCTACCGCAGACTCACCAAATGAGACGACCTCTTAACTTGATCTTTAAGGCTGCTGCTCGGCCCCGCCGCGTCTAGGCATATCCGTTTTGCGCTGTTTCTTGCCGACTGGGTGGCGGGGTGCGGGTGTGGAGGTGCGGCC
>NZ_BMRN01000187.1:771-1143 GCF_014648655.1 Streptomyces atratus | reverse complement strand
ATCTCACCCACCGAATGCCCCAGAACAAAATCAGGACGCACCCCCCACGACTCCACCAACCGGAACAACGCCGTCTCCACCGCGAACAACCCCGCCTGCGCAAACATCGTCCCGTTCAACACCTCCACATCCCCACCCCACACCACCTCACGCAACGAACACCCCAACCGCCCATCCAACTCCCCCAACACCGCGTCGAACGCCTCCGCGAACACCGGGAACGCCTCATACAACCCACGCCCCATACCCAACCGCTGCGCACCCTGACCCGTGAACACAAACGCCATCCCACCCACCGGCCCCGCCACACCCCGCACCACCGACGAAGGCACCATCTCGCCCCCGGCCAAAGCCGCCAGCCCCCGCACCAAC
>NZ_BMRN01000187.1:607-761 GCF_014648655.1 Streptomyces atratus | reverse complement strand
CAACGCCGTCTCCACCGCGAACAACCCCGCCTGCGCAAACATCGTCCCGTTCAACACCTCCACATCCCCACCCCACACCACCTCACGCAACGAACACCCCAACCACCCATCCAACTCGGTCACCACCCCGTCAAAAGCCTCCCGGAACACCGGG
>NZ_BMRN01000187.1:0-597 GCF_014648655.1 Streptomyces atratus | reverse complement strand
CCCGCCACATGCGCAGCCGCAATCTCACCCACCGAATGCCCCAGAACAAAATCAGGACGCACCCCCCACGACTCCACCAACCGGAACAACGCCGTCTCCACCGCAAACAACCCCGCCTGCGCAAACATCGTCCCGTTCAACACCTCCACATCCCCACCCCACACCACCTCACGCAACGAACACCCCAACCGCCCATCCAACTCCCCCAACACCGCGTCGAACGCCTCCCGGAACACCGGAAACGCCTCATACAACCCACGCCCCATACCCAACCGCTGCGCACCCTGACCCGTGAACACAAACGCCACCCCACCCACCGGCCCCGCCACACCCCGCACCACCGACGAAGGCACCATCTCGCCCCCGGCCAAAGCCGCCAGCCCCCGCACCAAATCCTCACGATCCGACGCCGCGATCACCGCACGATGCTCCAGCACCGCACGCGACACCACCGACGAAAACCCCACATCAACCAACGACAACCCCGCACCCCCACCCTCCACACACTCCAACAACCGCGCCGCCTGCCCCCGCAACGCACCCTCACCCCGACCCGACAAAACAACCGGCACCACCGGCAACCCGGCCGAAACAACC
>NZ_BMRN01000186.1 GCF_014648655.1 Streptomyces atratus | reverse complement strand
GCGGGTCTGGCGTCGGGCCGGGCGGCGGTTCTTCCGTTGCCCATTGATGTGGCGGCCCTCCGTGCACGCACCGACACGATTCCCGCTCTCCTCCGCGACCTCGCTCCCACCACCACCCGACGACGGTCCGCGGTACGTGCTCTGGCCGGCGCTGCCGACGGCCAGGAGCTGATGCGCGCTCTGGCCGGCCTGAGCGAGACAGACCGAGCTCGTACGCTGCTTGACATGGTCCGGACCCAGGTGGCCAAGGTGTTGGGCCACAGCTCTGCGGACGCGATCGAAGCGGACCGGCCCTTCCAGGAGCTCGGCTTCGACTCACTCAGCGCGGTGGAGCTCCGCAATGCCCTCAATGCGGCCGCCGCACTGAGGCTGCCCGCCACGCTGGTCTTCGACTACCCCAGCTCGCGGGCCGTGGCCGAGTACATCGACAGCGAGCTCGGCGGCGGTATCGAGCAGAACTCGGACCGGCCGGTCAGCCCCGTGCTGCACGAGCTGGACGACGAGCCGATCGTCATCGTGGGGATGGCCTGCCGCTATCCCGGGGGAGTGACCTCCCCCGAAGACCTGTGGGACCTCGTGCTGGAAGGACGGGACGCGGTCTCGGCGTTTCCGCAGGACCGCGGTTGGGACGTCGAGGGCGTGTACAACCCTGAGCCGGGCGTACCCGGAAAGACGTACGCCAATCAGGGTGGCTTCCTCCACGACGCCGGACACTTCGACCCGGGCCTCTTCGGGATCAGCCCCAACGAGGCATTGATCATGGACCCGCAGCAGCGGCTGCTGCTGGAGGCGTCCTGGGAGGTCCTGGAACGTGCGGGCATAGACCCGCGCTCGCTGAAGGGTACGAAGACGGGCGTCTTCGCCGGTCTGATGTATCACGACTACGGGCAGGGCACGGAAGCTGCAGCCACCACGGGTGGAAGCCTGGTGTCGGGACGCGTTTCCTACACCTTGGGTCTTGAGGGCCCGTCACTCACCGTGGACACGGCATGCTCGTCGTCGCTGGTCGCCCTGCACCTCGCGGCCCAGGCGCTGCGTTCGGGGGAGTGTTCGATGGCGCTGGCCGGCGGTGTGGCCGTCATGTCGACCACCGATATGTTCGTGGAGTTCAGTCGGCAGCGTGGGTTGGCGAAGGACGGGCGGTGCAAGTCGTTCGCGGGTGCGGCGGATGGTGCGGCGTGGTCGGAGGGTGTGGGGGTGCT
>NZ_BMRN01000185.1 GCF_014648655.1 Streptomyces atratus | reverse complement strand
CGCATTGGCCACGCCCACCACCCGCACCGGCAACACCACGTCATCCAGGGCATCCAGATCCGCAATGTCCCGGCCCCAGGTGAGGACCGGCACACCGGCCAGGGACAGCGGCTGGACGGGGGCCTTGTGCAGCACCACGTCGAAGCGGTGCCGCGTCAGCTCGTTGTGCGCCGCACCCCGCTTCCACCGCACATCCACGCCCACCGCTTCAGGCCGCCCAGCCGCCCAAGCAGTGAAGAAAGCAGGGTCCAAGAGCAGTTCCTTCTCGTTCACGACTGTCTGCTCCACCAGCGCCCGCAGCCGGGCTGTGTCCTGCACGTCTGTCTGACGTGCGTGCACTGCTGTCTGGAACGCCCGCAGCAGCCCTCGATGGCGTACGTCTCCGACGATCAGCCGACCGCCCTCGGCCAGCAGGCCGAACGCCCCGTCGAGGACGCGCTCCAAGTACTCCCAGCCCGGGAAGTACTGGATCACCGAGTTGATCACCACCGTGTCGAACCCGCCGGCCGGCAGACCCGACACATCGTCGGCCGCCTGGCAACGCACCTCCACATGGTCCCAACCCAGCCCCGCCACCTGACCACGCAACCGCTCCACCACCGACGACGAGAAATCCGTCGCCCAGTACGACTCCACCTCCGCCGCCAGGCGCCCCATCAACAACCCGGAACCCACACCGATCTCCAGCACGCGGCGGGGGCCGAAGTCGCGGATCCGCTCGACCACCGAGTCCCGCCACTCCCGCATCTCCCGCAACGGGATCGGCTCACCCGAGTACGAGCTGTTCCACCCCTCGAACCCTTCCCCCAGCGCTTCCGGCCCGGCCTCCCCATACACCGAGTCATAGATCTCGCGCCACTCATCCACCTGCTCACTTACCGAACCGCCCGCTTCGTCGGCGGACGGAACGACGTACGCCACCAGGCGCAGGTCGTCATCGTGGTGGCGCCGGGCAACGACCAGGGCCTGAGAGACCCCTGGTTCGGCTTCCAACACCGCCTGGATCTCGCCCGGTTCGATCCGGAAACCACGAATCTTGACCTGGTCGTCGGCACGGCCGAGGTACTCCAACTGCCCGTCGGCGTTCCACCGCACCACATCGCCCGTCCGGTACATCCGCTCGCCACGGGCACCGAAGGGACTGGCCACGAAACGCCCGGCCGTCAGGGCAGGGCGGCCGGTGTAACCACGCGCCAGGCCGGGACCGGAGACATACAACTCACCGGG
>NZ_BMRN01000184.1 GCF_014648655.1 Streptomyces atratus | reverse complement strand
GTCAGGTAGAGAATACCGAGGCGTTCGGGTGAACTATGGTTAAGGAACTCGGCAAAATGCCCCCGTAACTTCGGGAGAAGGGGGGCCATCACTGGTGATTGGATTTACTCCATGAGCTGGGGGTGGCCGCAGAGACCAGCGAGAAGCGACTGTTTACTAAAAACACAGGTCCGTGCGAAGCCGTAAGGCGATGTATACGGACTGACGCCTGCCCGGTGCTGGAACGTTAAGGGGACCGGTTAGCTGACTTTCGGGTCGGCGAAGCTGAGAACTTAAGCGCCAGTAAACGGCGGTGGTAACTATAACCATCCTAAGGTAGCGAAATTCCTTGTCGGGTAAGTTCCGACCTGCACGAATGGCGTAACGACTTCTCGACTGTCTCAACCATAGGCCCGGTGAAATTGCACTACGAGTAAAGATGCTCGTTTCGCGCAGCAGGACGGAAAGACCCCGGGACCTTTACTACAGTTTGATATTGGTGTTCGGTTCGGCTTGTGTAGGATAGGTGGGAGACTTTGAAGCAGCCACGCCAGTGGTTGTGGAGTCGCCGTTGAAATACCACTCTGGTCGTGCTGGATGTCTAACCTGGGTCCGTGATCCGGATCAGGGACAGTGTCTGATGGGTAGTTTAACTGGGGCGGTTGCCTCCTAAAGAGTAACGGAGGCGCCCAAAGGTTCCCTCAGCCTGGTTGGCAATCAGGTGTTGAGTGTAAGTGCACAAGGGAGCTTGACTGTGAGACCGACGGGTCGAGCAGGGACGAAAGTCGGGACTAGTGATCCGGCAGTGGCTTGTGGAAGCGCTGTCGCTCAACGGATAAAAGGTACCCCGGGGATAACAGGCTGATCTTCCCCAAGAGTCCATATCGACGGGATGGTTTGGCACCTCGATGTCGGCTCGTCGCATCCTGGGGCTGGAGTCGGTCCCAAGGGTTGGGCTGTTCGCCCATTAAAGCGGTACGCGAGCTGGGTTTAGAACGTCGTGAGACAGTTCGGTCCCTATCCGCTGTGCGCGTAGGAATATTGAGAAGGGCTGTCCCTAGTACGAGAGGACCGGGACGGACGAACCTCTGGTGTGCCAGTTGTCCTGCCAAGGGCATGGCTGGTTGGCTACGTTCGGAAAGGATAACCGCTGAAAGCATCTAAGCGGGAAGCCTGCTTCGAGATGAGTATTCCCACCAACTTGATTGGTTAAGGCTCCCAGTAGACGACTGGGTTGATAGGCCAGATGTGGAAGCCCGGTAACGGGTGGAGCTGACTGGTACTAATAGG
>NZ_BMRN01000183.1 GCF_014648655.1 Streptomyces atratus | reverse complement strand
GAATGACACGACTTCGGCGGTACGCTTGAGCCCCGCTACATTGTCGGCGCGGAATCACTTGACCAGTGAGCTATTACGCACTCTTTCAAGGGTGGCTGCTTCTAAGCCAACCTCCTGGTTGTCTCTGCGACTCCACATCCTTTCCCACTTAGCGTACGCTTAGGGGCCTTAGTCGATGCTCTGGGCTGTTTCCCTCTCGACCATGGAGCTTATCCCCCACAGTCTCACTGCCGCGCTCTCACTTACCGGCATTCGGAGTTTGGCTAAGGTCAGTAACCCGGTAGGGCCCATCGCCTATCCAGTGCTCTACCTCCGGCAAGAAACACACGACGCTGCACCTAAATGCATTTCGGGGAGAACCAGCTATCACGGAGTTTGATTGGCCTTTCACCCCTAACCACAGGTCATCCCCCAGGTTTTCAACCCTGGTGGGTTCGGTCCTCCACGAAGTCTTACCTCCGCTTCAACCTGCCCATGGCTAGATCACTCCGCTTCGGGTCTTGAGCGTGCTACTAAAACGCCCTATTCGGACTCGCTTTCGCTACGGCTTCCCCACACGGGTTAACCTCGCAACACACCGCAAACTCGCAGGCTCATTCTTCAAAAGGCACGCAGTCACGACTGTTGCTCCGAAGAACAACAGCGACGCTCCCACGGCTTGTAGGCACACGGTTTCAGGTACTATTTCACTCCGCTCCCGCGGTACTTTTCACCATTCCCTCACGGTACTATCCGCTATCGGTCACCAGGGAATATTTAGGCTTAGCGGGTGGTCCCGCCAGATTCACACGGGATTTCTCGGGCCCCGTGCTACTTGGGTGTCTCTTAAACGAGCCGTCAATGTTTCAGCTACGGGGGTCTTACCCTCTACGCCGGACCTTTCGCATGTCCTTCGCCTACATCAACGGTTTCTGACTCGTCTCACAGCCGGCAGACCGTGAAAAAGAGATCCCACAACCCCGCATGCGCAACCCCTGCCGGGTATCACACGCATACGGTTTGGCCTCATCCAGTTTCGCTCGCCACTACTCCCGGAATCACGGTTGTTTTCTCTTCCTGAGGGTACTGAGATGTTTCACTTCCCCTCGTTCCCTCCACACTGCCTATGTGTTCAGCAGCGGGTGACAGCCCATGACGACTGCCGGGTTTCCCCATTCGGACACCCCCGGATCAAAGCTCGGTTGACAGCTCCCCGGGGCCTATCGTGGCCTCCCACGTCCTTCATCGGTTCCTGGTGCCAAGGCATCCACCGTGCGCCCTTAAAAACTTGGCCACAGATGCTCGCGTCCACTGTGCAGTTCTCAA
>NZ_BMRN01000182.1 GCF_014648655.1 Streptomyces atratus | reverse complement strand
ATTGAAGTTCCACCCTGGGCTTGGACAGCGGGTGTTTATGCCGCGGGAGTGAGGTCTTGCGTCGCCAGAGCTCTGGTCTCGAGTGGGGTGACGTAGCCGTACTCGGGGTGCTTGCGCAGGCGGGTGCGGTTGTACTCGACCTCGATGAAACGGAAGACGTCGGCTCGGGCGGCTTCGTGGGACTCCCAGACCGTGGTGCCGATCTCTGCTTTCAGCAGACCGAAAAAGCTTTCGGCAGCGGCGTTATCGTAACATGACCCGGTTCGTCCCATGCTCTGCGTCAGGCCCAACTCCTGTACCAGAGAGCGGTATTCACGTGAGGTGTACTCCGAACCGCGGTCCGAGTGCGTGATGCAGCCCTCCTTCAGTCCGCCGCGGGCGGCGGCCATCCGCAGAGCATCGACGACGAGCTCGGCCCGGTGGTGGTCGGCCATCGCGTACCCGATCACCTCGCGTGTGGCCAGGTCAATGACCGTCGCGAGATACCACCAGCCGGCCAAGGTTGGCAGGTAGGTGATGTCGGACACAAGCTTCGTGCCAGGCTCGGCGGCGGTGAAGTCGCGGCCGACCAGGTCCGGCGACGGCGCCGTCTTGGTGTCGGCCTTCGTCAGACTGCGACGCCGACGTCGCGTCATCCCGCGGATGCCGCGTTCTCGCATGATCCGTTCGACCTTCTTCCGGTTGACCGGCCTGCCCCCGCGCCGCAGGACCGCGGTCACCCGCGGGGCACCGTAAGCGCCACGGGATTCGGTGTGGATTTGCCGGATCTCCCCGGCGAGCTCGTCTTCGGCCTCCTGCCGAACCTGGGCAGCCTCCCGGCCCGCAAGGTAGGCGTAGTAGGCCGAGCGGCCCACCTTCAGCACCCGGCACAGCAGCGACACGCTGTACCCGCCGGGATTGGCCTCACTCGCCCTCTCCACGTCGATGAACCGGTAGCGCGCGGCTACTTCGTCTTCTGCTGCGCGAAGAAGGCCGTGGCTTTTCCCAGCACCTCGATCGTCTGCTCCTGCTCGCGGACCTTGCGCCGCAGCCTCGCGAGCTCCTCACGCTCCGCCGTCGTGAGCGCACCAGCCGGTCCCTCACCCCGGTCGGTCTTCGCCTGCTTCACCCAGCCCCGCAGGCCCTCCGGACTCACGCCGAGATCCCGGGCGACCTCGGTCACCGTCTTGTCCGAGGACAGCGCCAGCGCGACCGCGTCCCGCTTGAACTCGGCCGTGTACCGCTTGCTCGTATTGCTCTTCTTGCTCACTACCTGGAACTGCTTCCTCCGGGACCTGTCGTCCCAGTATCAGGCTGTCCAGGCCGAGGGTGGAACTTCA
>NZ_BMRN01000181.1 GCF_014648655.1 Streptomyces atratus | reverse complement strand
GGGCAGACAGTGAGGATGTCAGTGGCTTCTCCGAGGGGTCTGACTCATGGGCAGACGGACGTCGTCGGACTGTCTTGCGCTGGATCCGTCGATCCACTCGGAGAAGCCACTGACACGCGACCGGACGGGCATTCGTGACTTTATAGGAGCTTGGTTCAAAAGCCCCATCACTGTCTTGTCCGCCAGCCCGGCCGGCGCGTGCCGCCCCCGGAACGGACTCTCGCAAGGACGGACACGACCAGCATGACGCACAACACCCCTCAGATCACCGGCGGAGTCGACACGCACGGCCAGACCCACCACGCCGCGGTGATCGACTCGGTCGGACGGCACCTGGCCGACCAGGAGTTCCCCGCCACCATCCGCGGCTACCGCGACCTGCTCGACTGGATACGCTCCCACGGCACGCTCGTCGCGGTAGGGGTGGAGGGCACCGGCGCCTACGGGGCCGAGCTCGCCCGCGTGCTGACCGCCGCAGGGATCACCGTCATCGACGTGGACCGCCCAGACCGCAAGACCCGTCGGATGAAGGGCAAGTCCGATCCGATCGACGCCTATGCCGCTGCGACGGCCGTGCTGTCGGGCCGGGCCACCGGCGTCCCTAAGAGCCGGGACGGTGGGGTCGAGGCGGTGCGGGTACTGCGGATCGCGCGCCGCAGCGCGGTCAAGGCCCGCACCCAGGCCATGAACCAGATCCGCGGGCTGCTCGTCTCGGCGCCCGCGATGCTGCGCGAACAGGTCGCCGGCCTGGACCGCGCCGCGCTGATACGCACCCTGGCCCGGCTGCGGCCTGGCCATGACCTGTCCCGCCCGCTGGCGGCTACCCGGGCGGCACTGCGGCGGCTCGCCCGCCGTCACCAGGCCATGGACGCCGAGATCACCGAGCTGGACGCGGAGATCGGCCCGCTGGTCGAGCAGGCAGCCCCCGCGCTGCTAGAGCTGTTCGGCATCGGACCCGAGACTGCGGGCCAGCTGCTGGTGTCAGCCGGGGACAACCCCGAACGCATGCGATCCGAGGGCGCATTCGCGCACCTCGCCGGGGTCGCACCGATCCCGGCCTCCTCAGGACGCACCCACCGCCACCGCCTCAACCGCGGCGGCGACCGGGCCGCCAACAACGCGCTGCACACCATCGTGCTCACTCGCATGCGCTTCGACGACCGCACCCGCGCCTACGTCGAACGCCGCACCAAGGAAGGCCTGTCCAAGAAAGACATCATGCGCTGCCTCAAGCGATTCGTCGCCCGCGAGGTCTACCGAGCCCTGACCACCACACCCACGGAACGAACCACTCAAACCGACCTCGTTCCAGCGGCTTGACAACCATAGGAGCATCCAGC
>NZ_BMRN01000180.1 GCF_014648655.1 Streptomyces atratus | reverse complement strand
GCGGCCGCGATCAGTGATCCGCTGGTGGCGGGGCAGGGTGTGCCGGTCGGCCGTCCGGTCCCCGGCGCCCGTCTGTTCGTCCTGGACGAGCGCCTTGACCTCGTTCCGCAAGGCGTGCTGGGCGAGTTGTATGTGTCGGGGGCGGGTGTGGCGCGTGGTTACAGGGGGCGGCCCGGTCTGACGGCCGGGCGTTTCGTGGCCAGTCCCTTCGGTGCTCGTGGTGAGCGGATGTACCGGACGGGCGATGTGGTGCGGTGGGACGCCGACGGGCAGTTGGAGTACCTCGGCCGTGCCGACGACCAGGTCAAGATCCGTGGCTTCCGGATCGAACCCGGGGAGATCCAGGCGGTGTTGGAGGCCGAGCCGGGGGTTTCCCGGGCCCTGGTCGTTGCCCGGCGCCACCACGATGACGACCTGCGCCTGGTGGCGTACGTCGTTCCGTCTGGCGACGAAGCGGGCGGTTCGGTAAGTGAGCAGGTGGATGAGTGGCGTGAGATCTATGACTCGGTGTATGGGGAGGCCGGGCCGGAAGCGCTGGGGGAAGGGTTCGAGGGGTGGAACAGCTCGTACTCGGGTGAGCCGATCCCGTTGCGGGAGATGCGGGAGTGGCGGGACTCGGTGGTCGAGCGGATCCGTGACTTCGGCCCTCGCCGCGTGCTGGAGATCGGTGTGGGTTCCGGGTTGTTGATGGGGCGCCTGGCGGCGGAGGTGGAGTCGTACTGGGCGACGGACTTCTCGTCGTCGGTGGTGGAGCGGTTGCGTGGTCAGGTGGCGGGGCTGGGTTGGGACCATGTGGAGGTGCGTTGCCAGGCGGCCGACGATGTGTCGGGTCTGCCGGCCGGCGCATTCGACACCGTGGTGATCAACTCGGTGATCCAGTACTTCCCGGGCTGGGAGTACTTGGAGCGCGTCCTCGACGGGGCGTTCGGCCTGCTGGCCGAGGGCGGTCGGCTGATCGTCGGAGACGTACGGCACCGAGGGCTGCTGCGGGCGTTCCAGACAGCAGTGCACGCACGTCAGACAGACGTGCAGGACACAGCCAGGCTCCGGGCGCTGGTGGAGCAGACAGTCGTGAACGAGAAGGAACTGCTCTTGGACCCTGCTTTCTTCACTGCTTGGGCGGCTGGGCGGCCTGAAGCGGTGGGCGTGGATGTGCGGTGGAAGCGGGGTGCGGCGCACAACGAGCTGACGCGGCACCGCTTCGACGTGGTGCTGCACAAGGCCCCCGTCCAGCCGCTGCCCCTGGCCGGTGTGCCGGTCCTCACCTGGGGCCGGGACATTGCGGATCTGGATGCCCTGGATGACGTGGTGTTGCCGGTGCGGGTGGTGGGCGTGGCCAATGCG
>NZ_BMRN01000179.1 GCF_014648655.1 Streptomyces atratus | reverse complement strand
CGCACCCTGCAGACCCGCCCCGTCGAGCGGTGGGAGGCCGACCGGGCCGGGATGCTCTCCCTGCCGCCCGTCGACCCGCCCGCCTGGTGGCGGCTGCAGACACGGATCGGCCGCGACCACTACGTCCGCGTCGACACCTGCGACTACTCCGTGCACCCCGCCGCGATCGGACGCACCGTCACCGTGCTGTGTGACAACGACGAGATCACTGTCCTCGCCCCCAGCGGCGAAATCGTCGCCCAGCACCCGCGCTGCTGGGCCCGCCACCAGACCATCACCGACCCCGACCACGCTGCCGCGGGCAAGGTGATGCGAGGTGAGGTGCACCACCAGCAGGCCGCCCGTGCCAAAGCCGCCCGAACAGCCCAGACCGCCCCAGGCCCGCTCATCGAGGTCGAGCAACGCGAACTGGGCACCTATGACCGGCTGTTCACGGTCATCGAAGGCGGCAAGGGCAGGGAGGCCGGCTGATGCCCCGCACCACCGCCGTCCTCGACAACGCCACCAGCGAGATCACCACCACGCCGGCCGCGGGCCGCAGGACCGGCTCCCAGACCGCAGCCGACCTCGCCTTCCTCGCGCGGGCAATGAAGGCCCCGGCCCTGCTGGATGCCGCTGACCGTCTCGCCGAGCGAGCCCGCAAGGAGTCCTGGACCCATGCCGAGTACCTCGTCGCCTGCCTGCAGCGCGAAGTGTCCGCCCGCGAGTCTCACGGCGGTGAAGCACGGGTGCGGTCCGCCCGCTTCCCCGCGATCAAGACCATTGAGGAGCTGGACGTCACCCATCTGCGCGGGATGACGCGCCAACAGCTCGCACATCTGGGAACATTGGACTTCATCGCGGGGAAAGAGAACGCCGTTTTCCTGGGACCGCCGGGCACCGGGAAGACACACCTGGCGATCGGGCTCGCGGTCCGCGCCTGCCAGGCCGGACACCGCGTCGCGTTCGCCACCGCCGCCGAATGGGTCGACCGCCTGGCCGCCGCCCACCACACCGGCCGCCTCCAGGCCGAGCTCACCAAGCTCAGCCGCTACCCGCTCATCGTGGTGGACGAAGTCGGCTACATCCCCTTCGAAGCCGAAGCCGCGAACCTGTTCTTCCAGCTGATCTCGAACAGATACGAACGCGCGTCCGTGATCGTCACCAGCAACAAACCCTTCGGACGCTGGGGAGAAGTCTTCGGAGACGAGACCGTGGCCGCCGCCATGATCGACCGCCTCGTCCACCACGCCGAGGTCCACTCTCTCAAGGGCGACTCGTTCCGCATGCGAGGACGTGAACTCGGACGCGTCCCCACCGCCACCACCGACAACGACTGAACCAACCAAACCGAAGACACCTGGGTCAGATTTCAACCGGCCAGAGTGGGTCCAAGTTCAGCCGCCGCCGACA
>NZ_BMRN01000178.1 GCF_014648655.1 Streptomyces atratus | reverse complement strand
GACGAGGCGTCCACGGCTGTCACCGCGCTCGGCCGGCTCCACGTCACGGGAGTCACGGTCGACTGGGCCCGGTTCTTCGAGGGTTCGGGTGCCCGCCGGGTCGGCCTGCCGACCTACGCCTTCCAGCGGGAGAGGTACTGGCTGGACTCCGAGGCCACCGGCAGCGATCTCAGTCTGTTGGGGCTGGGGCACACGGATCACCCGCTGCTGGGTGCCACTGTGTTTCTCGCCGATGCCGATGCCGACGAGATCGTCATGACCGGCAGGCTTGCCCTCGGCAGCCACGCCTGGGTGGCCGATCACGGAGTGCTGGGCAGCGTGCTCCTGCCCGGTACCGCATTCGTGGAGTTGGCCATCAGAGCGGGAGATCAGGTCGGCTGCGACCTCCTGGAAGAACTGACGCTCCAGGCTCCGCTCGTCCTGCCCGAGCACGGTGGAATGGCGGTCCAGGTGGCCGTCGGGGCCGCGGATGCCTCAGGTCGGCGTTCGGTCAGCGTGTACGCGCAGGGAGAGGACACAGAGCCGAACCAGTGGACCCGGCATGCGGAAGGCGTGCTGGCATCAGGCGCCGTGGCGCCGGTCGAGGGGCTCGCCGAGTGGCCTCCCCGGGGTGCCACGGCCATCGACGTGGATGGTGCGTACGACCTCCTGTCGGAGCGCGGTTACGGATATGGACCGGTCTTCCAGGGGCTCAAGGCTGCCTGGACCTCGGGCGAAGAGCTCTACGCAGAGGTCGCCCTGCCGGAGTCGGCCCGCGCCGACGCCGAGCGCTTCGGCCTGCACCCTGCCCTGCTCGATGCCGCGATGCATGTGGCACTGATCGACGACGGTTCGCAGACCGATGAGTCGACGGTTCTGCCCTTTGCCTGGACGAACGTCGCTCTGCACGCCGCAGGTGCGTCGGTTCTGCGGGTGAGAATCGCCCCGGCCGGTCAGGACAGCGTGTCCGTGCTGGTCGCGGACGCGGCAGGCGCGCCGGTGCTCAGCGTGGGCGCCTTGGTCTCCCGTCCGGTGTCGGTGGAGCAGTTGGGGGCGTCGGGTGGTTCGGGTGCGTTGTGGGAGGTGGTGTGGCGTCCGCTGGCGGGTGCGGGTGCGGGTGCGGGTGCGGGTGCGGGTGCGGGTGCGGGTGTGGTGTGGTCGGGTTGGGATGAGTTTGTGGGGGGTGGTGTGGTCTCGGGTCCGGTGGTGTGTGAGGTGGGTGCGGGCGGGGTTTCTGCTGGTGGTGTGGTGTCGGGTGTGCGGTCTGTGGTGGGTGGGGTGCTGGGTGTGGTGCAGGAGTGGTTGAAGGATGGTCGGGGTGAGGAGTGGCCGTTGGTGGTGGTGACGCGTGGTGCGGTGGCTGTGGGTGGTGGTGTGGGGGTGGATGTGTGTCAGGCGCCGGTGTGGGGTCTGGT
>NZ_BMRN01000177.1 GCF_014648655.1 Streptomyces atratus | reverse complement strand
GAACTCGGCTACCGGCTCATCGAGTTGCCCCTCCGTGACGACGTAGGCGACGAGGCGACGATCGCCGGGGATGTCCTCCCGTACGACCACGGCGGCCTGCGCGACCTGCGGGTGCGCCGTGACGGCAGCCCGGACCTCACCCAGCTCGATACGGAAACCACGAACCTTGACCTGATCATCCGTACGGCCGAAGAAGACCAACTGCCCGTCCCCCGTCCACTTCACACGGTCGCCCGAACGGTACATACGCTCACCCGAGGCGGAGAAGGGGCAAGCCACGAACCGCTCGGCCGTCAGCCCCGGACGCCCCACGTACCCACGGGCCACGCCCGCACCGCAGACGTACAACTCACCGGCGACACCGACAGGGACCGGCCGCAGGGCCTCGTCGAGGACGAAGACGCGGGCGTTGGGGACGGGCATACCGACCACGACCTCGGCCGAGTCGGCAAGACGGGCGATCGCAGTGTCCACGGTCGCCTCGGTCGGACCGTAGAAGTTGAAGCCCTCCACACCCTCCAGCGCACGCACCCGCTCCCACAGATCACCCGGAACCGCCTCACCGCCCACACCGATGCGCGACGGATGCCAGGGGCCGTCGAACAGGCCCTCGTCCACAAGAACTCGAAGGTACGAAGGCGTCACCTCGGCAAAGTCGATACGCGACGCACGCATCCACGCCACCAGACGCCCCGCGTCCAGCCACGTCTCCCCGTCCACCACATGCAGCTCGTGCCCCACGAACAGAGCCGAGAGCTGGTTCCACGACGCATCGAAGGACACGGACGTCGTCAGCGCGACCCGCAGCGGGCCCCCGTCCGCCGCGAACACCGTCCGGCTGTGACCCTCACACAGACTCACCGCCCCCTTGTGCGCAACCACCACACCCTTCGGCCGCCCAGTCGAACCCGAGGTATAGATCACATACGCGGGATGGTCCGCACGCACCGCCACACCCAGCGGACCGTCACCCAGCCCCGCCAGCGCCGCAACCGTCTCCGCATCATCCAGCAGCACCACGACCGCGTCCGTCGCAGGCAACACACCCGCCGTCCCCGTGGAGGCAAGCACCGCCACAGGGACCGCGTCCTCGACCATGTAAGCGATCCGCTCCGCCGGATAAGCAGGGTCCATGGGCAGACAGGCACCACCGGACTTGAACACCGCAAGAAGCGCAACGATCAGATCCGCACCCCGCTCCAGGCACACCCCCACCAACGACTCCGAACGCACGCCCTGAGCGACGAGATGACGGGCCAGACGGTTCGCCCGCGCATCCAACTCCGCATACGAGAACACCACTTCGCCCGCAACCACGGCAACCGCCTCCGGCGTACGGGCCACCTGCACCGCAAACAGCTCCGCCAGCGAACCCGCCACCACCGGGGCAACCGTGTCATTCCACTCAGCCAGGAGCCGCCACTCACCCTC
>NZ_BMRN01000176.1 GCF_014648655.1 Streptomyces atratus | reverse complement strand
CCGGGGGTGGTGGTGATGTAGGCGGTGAGTCGTTTGTCGCCGGGGGTGTCTTCGCGGAGGGTGATGGTGGTGGTGTGGATGTGGGGGTGGGTGTTGAGGGCGTTTTCGATTTCGCCGAGTTCGATGCGGTAGCCGCGGAGTTTGATTTGGTTGTCGATGCGGCCGATGAATTCGAGGGTGCCGTCGGGGCGCCAGGTGAGGAGGTCGCCGGTGTGGTAGGTGCGGGGGTCGTTGGGGGTGTGGAGGGGGTTGGGGGTGAAGCGTTGGGTGGTGAGGTCGGTGCGGTTGTGGTAGTTGCGGGCGAGGCAGATGCCGCCGAGGAGGGCGTGTCCGGGGATGCCGATGGGTGCGGGTTGGTTGTGGTGGTCGAGGACGTAGGTGGTGGTGTTGGTGATGGGGCGGCCGAGGGTGGTGGTGTGGCCGTTGGGGTCGGGTGTGGTGGTGAGGCTCATGACGTTGGCGACGGAGCCTTCGGTGGCGCCGTATTCGTTGCTGATGGTGGTTGTGGTGGTGCTGGTGTCGAGGAGTTGGGTGACGAGGGTGGGGGTGAGGTTTTCGCCGCCGGCGACGATGGTGGTGATGTGGTGGGTGGCGTTTTGGGTGTTGAGGTGGGTGGCGAGGATTTCGAGGTGGGAGGGGGTTGCTTTGAGGAAGCTGATCGGGGTGTTGGTGAGGATGAGGTCGATGGCGGCGTCGAAGGCGGTCTGATCGGGCTGGGTGTGGGGGATGGCGAGTTGGGTGCCTTGGATGAGGGGGAGGAAGAGGGCGGTGATGGTGAGGTCGAAGGTGACCGAGGAGTAGAGGATGGTGCCGATGCCGCCCGGCTCCTCGACGGGGTAGTTCTGGTCGCACCAGTGGAGGTAGTTGACGACGCCCCGGTGTTCCAGGGCCACACCCTTCGGCCTGCCCGTCGAGCCGGAGGTGTAGATGATGTAGGCGAGGTCGTCAGGTGTGGCGAGCGGTTCGGGGTTGGTGTCGGTTCCTTGGGGCCATTCGGTGTCGACGAGAAGACGCGGGGTGCCGGTCGGAAGGCGGTCACTGTGCTGTGTACTGGTGATGATCAGGGGTGCGTCTGCGTCTTCGACCATGTAGGTGATGCGGTCGGTCGGGTAGTCCGGGTCGAGGGGTACGAATGCTGCCCCGGCCTTGAGGATGCCGAGGAGGGTGGCGATCAGTTCGGGGGAGCGGTCGAGGCAGACCGCGATCAGTGTGTCGGGGGTGATGCCCGTGGTGCGCAGGTGGTGGGCGAGCTGGTTGGCGCGGGCGTTGAGCTGGGCGTAGGTCCACTGCTCGGCGCCATGGGTGACGGCGATGGAATCCGGGTCGGTAGTGACGCGGTCCTCGACGAGTGAGTGGATGGTCGCCGTGTCGGGGTAAGGGCCGGTGCTCCCGTTCCAGTCGACCAGGATCTCCTGCCGCTCCCGCGCCGTCAGCATGTTCA
>NZ_BMRN01000175.1 GCF_014648655.1 Streptomyces atratus | reverse complement strand
CAGCGAGGCCGACCACGCCGAACTGCCCCTGCCCGACGATCTGCACCCGGACCCCGCCACCCACCGGCGCATCGGCGAACGCTTCGCCCACCTCGCCTTCGGCGAAGACGGCGCCTTTGCCGCGGGGAACCACTGACCGCCGACCATCGGGAGGCTTCATGGCCGTAGCCGTAGCCGTAGCCGTAGCCGTAGCCGTAGCCGTAGCCGAACAGCCGCGCAGGCTCCCGGTGCCCCGGACGGCGGCCGCTGGAAAGCGCTCGTCTTCATCGCGCTCGCCCAGCTGGTGGTCGTTCTCGACGCCACCATCGTGAACATCGCCCTGCCTTCCGCCCAGTAGGACCTCGGCATCTCCGACGGCAACCGGCAGTGGGTCGTCACGGCCTACGCCCTCGCCTTCGGCGGTCTGCTGCTGTTCGGCGGCCGGATCGCCGACCTGTGCGGGCGCAAGCGGGTCTTCGTCGTTGGGCTGGGTGGATTCGCCGTCGCCTCAGTGCTCGGCGGCGCGGCCACCAACGAGGCGATGATGTTCGGCGCCCGTGCCCTCCAGGGTGTCTTCGGCGCGCTGCTCGCGCCCGCCGCGCTGTCCCTGCTCGCCGTGATGTTCACGGACACCAAGGGGCGCGCCAAGGCGTTCGGCATCCACGGCGCGATCGCCGGTGGCGGCGGCGCCGTCGGGTTCATCCTCGGCGGCTTCCTCGCCGAGTACCTGAACCGGCGCTGGACGTTCTTCATCAACATCCCGTTCGTGCTCGTCGCCGCCGCCGGTGCGTACCTCGTCATCCGTGAGCCGCGGGTCGGCCGCAACCGCTCGCCTCTCGACTTCCCCGGCGTGATCCTGTCCACCCTCGGTCCGGTCGCGCTCGTCCCCGGCTTCACCCGCGCCGAGTCCGACGGCTGGAGCGACTCCGCCGGATGCCCTGAGGACAACGCCTATGTGTACGGCCCGACGACCGCTGACTCCTGGCGGACCGGTACGGACATCGCCTGGGGCACTCCGTCCGCCGGCCAGTGGTCCAACATCCTGCGCAACATGGACGCCAATGCCTGGCACCCGGAGGCGCAGGGGCCGGGCCACTACAACGACCCCGACTACCTGATCCCGATGCGCAAGCTCGCGGACGGCTTGTACGAGCTGACCGCGGAGGAGTCCACCACCCAGCTGGTGATGTGGGCCGAAATGGGATCCCCGCTGGTCATCGGCTCGGACCCGCGCACCCTGCCCCGGCAGATGATCGACACCCTGCGCAACCCGGAGATCATCGCGGTCGACCAGGACCCCCTGGCGATCCAGGGTGTGCGCGTCGCGACCGACGCCACCGGCGAATGTGCTGAAGGGCTCCGGCAACTGGCCGGTTCCGTCGCGGGAACGGCGCTCGGCCGACTCGTCTGGGGACCGGCAGTCTCCCGCGTCCCCGTCGCCTACGCGACCGTCCACGCCGACCCGGC
>NZ_BMRN01000174.1 GCF_014648655.1 Streptomyces atratus | reverse complement strand
AGCAATACCGTTCAGTTAGTGGGCTCGATGGTGATGTGGGGGCTGTGTTTGGGCTGGGGCCAGTGTGTGTGGTGGGAGCGTTTCGCGGCCCATTTCAGGACCTTGCGTTTGACGACTCGGGGGTGTGAGCGCTTTCGGCGGGGTGGGTTGAGGTGTTGGGTGAGCCATCGGATGGCGTGATGCCAGGTCGTGTTGGCCGTGTCAGTGCCCGGAGGGGGAAAATGCGCCCTGCGCGACTGAACGGCGGGCGATGCGGAGGGCCTTGACGAAGGAGACTCTGTCGGGGTCCTGGCCGGTGTGCGCGGCGGTGTCAGCCATCAGGGTGCGGATGGCGTAGTGGCAGCACAGGTGCCCCCAGATTTCTTGCTGGACAAGGTCGGGGGCTTTCGAGCGCAGTACCGCGCGGGGCCCGCGCTGGTGGGTTTTCAGCTCGTCGAAGGTGGTCTCGATCTCCCATCGTTGGGCGTAGGCGGCTGCGAGGTCCTCGGCGCCGGTCTCGGCAGGGTCGAGGATCGTGGTCAGCAGCCGGTATTCCTCGGGGTTGTCCCGGCCGTCATCGACCGTGTAGTCGATCACTCTGACTGTGAGCGGCTCCGTCGTGGCCCGGTTCGGGCCCGACGTCGGGACGATCCGGGCCAGCCAGGACCCATCGGCCAGTGTTTCCAGATGCCGGGGCCGCAGGTTCGTTTTCACTCGCCAGAGTAGATCCGCGCCCGTGGCGGCGGCCTGCTGCCAGAGAGTGAACCCGTAGAAGCCCCGGTCGGCCAGGACCAGTTGGCCCGGCTCCAGCCGGCCGACGAGCTGCCGGGACAACTCGATCTCCGACACGCTGCACGGGCCGGTGGCAGCGTCGAAGACGGCATGGGTGCCGCATTCCGCCAATGCCACCAGGCGGGCCTGCGGAAACGCGGACCGCTCTCCCCGGCTGGAAGCGGGCCGCCCGAAGAATTCTGCGTTGGCTGCCGTGTCTGCCACGTCCAGACACGTCCCGTCGATCGCCACCAGACGACGCCCGGCCAGCCACGACCCCGGCGTGTCCGGCCCCGCCAGCGGACGCGCGACCCGCGCGAAGAGATCCCGCACCGGCTCGAACCCCAGACGAGCCCTGGCCTGGAAGATCGCCGACTTCGAGGGCGGCGTGAACGAATCCGACCACCCCGACGCCCACGACAGCCCATCCGTGAGCTGCGCAAACACATCCTCGTAGGAGCCATCCGAATACAGCGCCATCCCCATCGAGAAGTACGCCATCACCCGCGCGGGCAAGGACCGGTGACGCCGCTCAGTACGCCCTGCCGCCTCGATCACCGCGTCAACCACATCTGCGGGAAACACCCGCGTCAGCAACCCCACAGACACCAAATCCGACAACCGGACATCAGAAGACGGCTTCACCCAACCAGAACGCGGCATCCCCCCAAGATACCCCAGAAGCACTTAACTGAACGGTATTGG
>NZ_BMRN01000173.1 GCF_014648655.1 Streptomyces atratus | reverse complement strand
TGGCAATCACCCCGGCCACCCCTGACAGCAAACCCTTTCCGACTCCCCGATGCGCCCCACCGCACCACCCCGCGCTCCGCCATCAGCGCCGCGCAAATCGGGTAACAGGCACAATGTAGCGCGGTTCGGACAGTGACTCGGTGATCGCGCATCCGTGCGAACAGTTCGCGCCGACCAGCGGCGGCGAGGCCTGGCTGGGCAGCGGAGAAGCAGTTGCACTCCGGTTACCGGTCCAGCAGACCCGACAGCCCCGGATACACCGACGAGGCGGCATGGGGCGGTTGGGCGGCGTTTCTCCCTGACGGTGAGTAGGTTCGAACCGCCCTGCGGCGGGGCGGGGGTGGGATGCACCAGTGATCACGGCCGGTGAGCATGTGCGGGTGATGAGACGGTCGGCAGGTCGTTGAGCCGCTCCAGCGCCGGGTTGACCATCACGTACCGCAAGTCGGTGACCAAGACCGCCAGGCCGATCGGGGGTGGGCCACCAGCCGCACCAACAGCGCCAGGTCTCGTTCCGCCTCCCTCAATGTGGCCTGATCGGTGACGAAGCCCAAGGCGTATGACTGTCCGTGCTCGTCCAGCAGCCGCATGTCACGGAACTCCAGCAGCCGCGTACCACCACCCTTGTCCCGCACGGGAAACACCCCGGCCCAACTCTCACCACCGCTCATCACCCGCGCGAACAGGTGCAGGACGAGGTCGACGTGCTTTGGGGCCACCAACAATGGGCCGTGAACCGGCCCAGCGCTTGCGCCGCGGTCCAGCCGAAAAGCCCTCGGCCTGTGGACTCCACAACGCGATCCGTCCCGCGCCGCCCAGCACCACCGCCGCCACTCCCAGCACGTCCAGCAGCCCACCAGGATCGGACGGGCCGACCTCCACCGAGGCAGAGCTCTCCGGGAACTCATCAGTGGCAGCCACGAGGCACCTCTTCCCCGGAGTGCACAGCCGCGCTCGACTACTCTCCTCGGCCCTCTCACCGGGCCCCCTATCCGCCTTCCATCCTCTCTCCCGACGCTGCCGACCACCGCGCGAGGCCCTGACAGGCAGAGAAAGGCGCAGGAGGATCCGGCCGTCGAGATGCCGTCTCGGCACACTCCCCGCCGACGGATCCGCCGCCCGCCCTGCTCGCGCAGGAGCCCGGCTCCCCACGGAGAGCCGGCTCCAGCCGCGGCGCACTGTTCAACGGCGGCCTCCGCAGGAACGACCACGGGGCTCGCGTTCCTCAGAACTCGCTCTCAGCCAAGCGCTCCCGCCTCCCGGACAGGCGAGGTCGGACAACCGAAGTATGCGTGTTGTTGAAATATTCCGACGCAACAACTTTCCGGGCCATGGTCCTCCTCACACCAATAATAGTTTCCTGTTCAACTACTTCGAAGGTACTGTCGCAAGTGCCTACCGAAAGGCAGCCCGTGGATCTGTTCGCGCAGGTCACGGGGCAATCAAGGAGGAAAGATCATGGCATACA
>NZ_BMRN01000172.1 GCF_014648655.1 Streptomyces atratus | reverse complement strand
AAGAAGGTGACGCACACCGGAGGCACGCTCACGATCGACCGGAACGCCTGGGACGCCCCGGTCGCGATCGTGGGCTAGTTCCCGGAGGCCGGACCCCGGCGTCGGCGCCGTGCCCCCACGCCCCGGCCACCGGCAGGGCGAGTGCCGCGCCCGCGCCCACCGTCGCACCCGCCCGCAGGCCTGGGGGCCGGAACGTGCAGTCGACGGGGGTGCCGCGGGCGGGGGCCGGTGTGGAGACCAGGCCCAGATAGCTGTCGGCGGGCCGCCCCTGGCAGCTCCAGCCCGCGATCCGGGGCGCGGCGATCACGACCGTTCCGGTGCTGCCGGGCGGCAGTTCGGCCCGTATGCCGTCGGCGGTGACATGGACGGCGGTCGCACCGGTGCGCTTCAGCCCGGCGACCGCCGAGGCCTGCACCGCATGCCGGCAGCAGGCGTCCATGGGATCGAAGGCGCCACCGCCGTCCCGCTGCGGCGTGCAGTCTGGACAGCGCTGCGGGTTCATATAGATTTCTGTATAGTCGCTTCCGTGAGCGGTCCCTGGCAGATCGAGATTGAGCCGGAAGTCCGGCGTTGGCTGGAACTCCTTTCGGACGCCCAGTACGACAAGGCCGAACGGGCGGCCGACATGCTCGCCGCTCAGCCAACCACTCTGGGGGAGCCGTACTCGCGCCACCTCGGCGGCAAAGTACGCGAGCTGCGTTTCACCATGGACGGCAACGCCGTGCGCATCACGTACTGGCTGGCTCCTGACCGGCACATCGTGCTGCTGACGGTGTTCCGTAAGACCAGGCAGCGCGAGACGGACGAGGTCGAGCGTGCGCAGCAGGCGCAGAAGTCGTGCGAGGCGGACCACGGTCCTGCTGAGCACAGCTACGACCGGATCAAGGAGGAGAATCCGTGAACCACTCCCAGTGGAAGACCCGCCGGACCAGGAGGCTCCTGGGAGAGCCGGTCGAGGAGTCCCCGGCCTACCGGGAAGCCGGGTATGCGTTCGCACTCGGCCAGGCCGTCTACGACCGCCGTATCGAACTCGGTCTGTCGCAGACCGGACTGGCGCGGCGCGCAGGCATGACCCAGCCGCAGATCTCTCACATCGAGGGCGGCGACTCCGTGCCGACCCTGCAAGTGCTCACCCGCCTCGCCAAGGCCCTGGACGCGTCGCTGACCATCGACCTTGACGGCGATGCCTCGGCCTTCGTGTTCACCCCGCACGACGGCCGCGAGCCTGACGAAGCGCCCCCGGGCAACCGCTCCACAGCGGCTTGACGTGTGACCAACCAGCGCCCGTAAAAGCCGCTGCCGCCCCGCATGACGCGGGAACCCCTGCGCGGGCGGGGGCGGAGGAGCGCCGGGTGACCGAGTGCGGGTCGGCGGCGAAGCGTGGACCGTAGGGACCTGCCGGAGATTCTCTGGTACGCCCGTTACGACGACGTGTACTCCACGACCAAGGGCTTCCCGTACGCCTCGACGCTGTACACCGGGCATCGCCGCGGTC
>NZ_BMRN01000171.1 GCF_014648655.1 Streptomyces atratus | reverse complement strand
GGCCAACCGGTTGGCACGGGCGTCCAGTTCGGCGTACGAGACCTCAGCACCGCCCGACACAACCGCCACCGCACCCGGCGTCCGCGCCACCTGCGCCTCGAACAGCCCCGCCACCGTGGCGTCGCCCGGCAGCTCGACCGCCGAGTCGTTCCACTCGGTCAGCACCTGGCGCAGCCCGGTCTCGTCCAGGACCTGGACGGAGCTGAGCGGCACGTCCTCGTCGTGGTCGAGGGCTGATTCGAGCGCGGAGACCAGGTTCCCGGCCGCCGTGCGCACGAACTCGCCCACCACGCGCGGGTCGATCGGCGCGACCGCGTCCACGGCCAGCGTGAACAGGTCGCCGTTGTCGTTGACCGAGACCATCAGCGGGAAGTTGGTGCGCTCCCGCGTGAAGACGGCCCGCATGCCGTCCATGCCCTCGTGGCGCCGCTTGTCCGCGCGCTCCTCGGCGCTGCGGCCCGGGTTGTGCCGGAAGTTGAACAGGGCGGTGAACAGCGGGGTGTCACCGGTGACGCCGCTGGCGCGCTGCGCCACGACGAGCGGTGCGTGCTCGTGCTCCAGGAGCTCCGCCAGCTGGCCGCGCATCGCGGAGACGGCGGCGCGGACACCGGAGGCGTCCGCGCGGACGCGCACGGGCAGCGTGTTCATGTACGGGCCGGGGACCTGGTCGGCGCCCTCGCCCGCGTTCATGCGGCCGAACAGGACGGTGCCGAAGACCACGTCCTCGCGGCCGCTGACCGCCGCGAGCACCCGGGACCACGCGACGTGCATGACCGTCGCGGGGCTGGCGCCGAGGCGCCGGGAGACCTCCCGGAGTCGTATGGTCAACTCCGTGTCGAACGGGACCACTTCGCGTACGGATCCGGCGCCGTCGCCGCGCACGTCCGCGACGCCGAAGGGCGCGGTCGGCTCGGTGACGTCGCCGAGCAGGTCGGCGAAGTAGCGCTCGTGCTCGGAGCGCTCGACGGCGCCGCGCGTCTGGGCGACGAAGTTGCGGAACGACAGCGGCTGCGCCAGTTCGCGGCCACGGCCCGCGAGGATCGCCTGGACCTCGTTGAAGACGATCTCCAGGGCGGTGTGGTCGCGCACCACGTGGTGCGCCCGCAGCAGGCCCAGCCAGCGGCCGGTGCCGGGGATCTGAGCGGCGTGCATCCGGATCAGCGGGGCCTCGCCGAGGTCCATGCGCAGACCGCCGGCTGCGAGGAGCTGCTCCGTCGGGTCGCCGCCCTCGGGGTCGAGGGTGACGTCGGTGACGGGCAGGGTGGCGTGGCGCCACACGACCTGGACCGGCTCGCGCAGGCCTTCCCACACGAGGGAGGTGCGGTAGATGTCGTGGCGGTCCACGACCTGCTGGAGCGCGTCCGCGAAGGCGTCGAGCCTGTCGCGGGCGTCGAACTCGAGCACGGTCGGCATGACGTACGCGTCGTCCCCGCCGTCGGCGAGCAGGTGGTGGAAGAGGAGGCCTTCCTGGAGGGGGGCGAGCGGGTAGACGTCGGCGATGTTGGCCGCGCCGCCGTCGACGGTGGCGACGAC
>NZ_BMRN01000170.1 GCF_014648655.1 Streptomyces atratus | reverse complement strand
GTAGGCGACGAGCCGCTTGTCGCCGGGGCTGTCCTCGCGGGCGACCACGGCGGCCTGGGCGACCATCGGGTGGCCGGTCAGAACGCTCCGGATCTCGCCCGGCTCGATGCGGAAGCCGCGGATCTTGACCTGGTCGTCGGTGCGGCCCGCGAAGACGAGCTGTCCGGCCGCCGTCCACTTGGCGCGGTCGCCGGTGCGGTACATCCGCTCGCCCGGCGCGAAGGGCGAGGCGACGAAGCGCTCGGCCGTCAGGTCGGGGCGCCCCAGATAGCCGCGGGCCAGGCCCGCGCCGGTGACATACATCTCGCCCGCGACGCCGACGGGGGCGGGCGCGAGGTACTCGTCGAGGACGTACACCTCGGTGTTGAGCACAGGCGTGCCGATGGCGACCTCGGCGGACTCCGGGTCACACCGCCACAGGGTGGCATCAACGGTGGTCTCGGTGGGTCCGTAGGAGTTGAAGAGCCTGCGGCCGCGCGCCCAGCGGGCCATCACGTCGGGCGGGCAGGCCTCTCCCGCGACGACGAGGACGGTGTCCGGGTCGATGCTGTTCTCGTCGAGGGTGGCGAGGACGGCGGGCGGGAGGGTGGCGTGGGTGACGCGCTGCTCGGTCAGGAAGACCGGCAGGGCCTCGCCCAGGCGCTTCTCGCGCGGGATGACCACGAGGGCCGACCCGGACAGGAGGGCCATGAGCCACTCCCAGCCGAAGGTGTCAAAACTCGCGGAGGCGAACTGGGCGACCCGGGCACCGGGGCCGACGCCCAGGTAGCGGACGTGGCCCGCGACGAGGCCGGCGACACCTGCGTGGGAGACGAGGACACCCTTGGGGCGGCCGGTCGAGCCCGAGGTGTAGATGACGTACGCGGGGTGGGTCACCGCAAGGTCGACGCGCGGCGGTCCCTCCACCGCGTCGCCGTCCGCTTCCTCGACGAGGAGCGCCTCGGCCGGGACCTTGCCCGCCGTGCCGGCGGATGCGAGAACCAGGGCCGGTGCCGCGTCGCCGAGCATGTACGCGATCCGGTCGGCCGGGTACTCCGGGTCGATCGGCATGTACGCGCCCCCGGCCTTCAGGACGGCGAGCAGCGCCACCATGAGGTCGGTGCCGCGCTCCAGGCAGACCGCGACGACGGACTCGGGGGTGACGCCCCGTTCCACCAACCGGTGTGCCAGCTGGTTTGCGTGGGCGTCCAGTTGGGCGTATGTGAGCTCGGCGCCGTCCGCGACGACGGCGGCTGCGTCCGGGGTGCGGGCCACATGCGCGGCGAACAGCTCCGGCACCGTGGCGGGAGCGACGTCGGCGGCCGTGTCGTTCCACTCGACCAGGAGCCGGTGACGCTCGGTGTCGTCGAGGACCGGGACCGCGCTCAGGCGGGTGTCCGGCCCGGCGGTCAGCACGTCGAGGACCTGGGCCAGGCAGGCGACGAGCCGCTCGGCGGTGGCCGGTTCGAACAGGTCAGCAGCGGCGGTGACGAAGCCGCGCACCCCGGCCGGGTGACCGTCGTCGTCGAACGCCTCACCCACGATGACGTCCAGGTCGAACTTGGCC
>NZ_BMRN01000169.1 GCF_014648655.1 Streptomyces atratus | reverse complement strand
CTTGGCTTTAAACCCCACCAAGATCATTTCTTGGTGGGGTTTGTTGTTCGCCTGACAGCTGGACGGCCTCTGCTTGATCATGTGTTTCCGCCAAGAGACACGTTGATCAACCAAAGGCCGTGATGGACAGTCTGCAAGATGGCGCCGTGCGCGTCGAGGCCCTGGCCGGGTTGTCCCGGTTTCGCCGTGAGCTGTACGAGTGCCTGACGTTGCGGGCGGATGCCCTGTTCGAGCTCATGGATGCGGTGCTGTGCGCCGACGGGCCGGTGACGTCCCTGCCGGAACTCTCGTTGTCGGGGGTGCATCGGCGCGGGCACGGAGCGATGTACGACGCGCTGGCCCAGGGACACATCAACGCCTCCCGGCTTCGGATGGCGCTGGCCGGACTGCGGTTGCCGCGCGGGACGGACGGGCAGCTGTCGATCGCGTTGGACGTCACGCCGTGGCCGCGTCCGGATGCCGAGTGCTCGCCCGAGCGGCTGCACTGCCACCGTCCGTGCCGGTGCGACGGGGTGCGTCAGACCATTCCGGGCTGGCCCTACCAGGTCGCGGCGACCCTCGGCGGCGGCCGCTCCTCGTGGACCGGCCCGCTGGACGCGGTGCGATTGGGGCCCGAGGACGATCCCACCGAGGTCACCGCCGCCCAGATCCGCGACCTTGTCGCCCGCCTGGAGAGGGCCGGGCAGTGGCACCCGGGCGACTTGCCGGTGCTGTTCGTCCTGGACTCCGGCTACGACATCGTGCGCCTGACCTGGCTGCTGCGCGAGGAGCCGGTGCGGCTGCTGGGACGCATCCGCGCGGACCGGGTGATGCGCGCCCCGGCCGGCAAGCGCCGCGGGACGAACCCCGGGCGCCCGCCCCGACATGGAGCGGAGTTCCGCCTGGCCCAGGCCGCGACCTATCCGGCGCCGGTCCAGGAGTCGGCCGGCGTCCACGACCGCTTCGGCCAAGTCCTCGCCCGCTGCTGGGGCCGCTTGCACCCCAAGCTGGACCGGCGCGGCTCCTGGGCTGACCACGAAGGCGAACTCCCCATCGTCGAGGGAACGTTGGTCCATCTGGCGGTCGAGCACCTGCCCGGCAATCGCGACCCCAAGCCGCTATGGCTGTGGCACAGCGACCCCGACGCCACCGCGCACGACGTCGACCGCCTCTGGCGGATCTTCCTTCGAAGGTTCGATATCGAGCACACTTTCCGCTTCTTCAAGCAGACGCTCGGCCTGACCCGACCCCGCTTGCGCACCCCCGAACAGGCCGACCGGTGGGTGTGGCTGATCCTCGCCGCCTACGCGCAACTCCGTCTCGCCCGGCCCCTGGCCGAGGACCTGCGGCGCCCCTGGGAGAAGCCCCTGACACCGGATCAGCTCACCCCCGGCCGGGTCCGACGGGGCTATCCCCGCATCCGACGGACCGTGGGCACTCCAGCCCGCGCGCCAAAAGCCTCCCACCCCGGCCCAGGCCGCCCCAAGGGCCGCACCTCCACACCCGCACCCCGCCACCCAGTCGGCAAGAAACAGCGCAAAACGGATATGCCTAGACGCGGCGGGGCCGAGCAGCAGCCTTAAAGATCAAG
>NZ_BMRN01000168.1 GCF_014648655.1 Streptomyces atratus | reverse complement strand
GCCTGCCCGAATACATGGTCCCGTCCGCCGTGGTCGCCCTCGACGCCCTGCCGCTGACGGTCAACCGCAAACTCGACCGCAAAGCCCTGCCCGCCCCCGACTACCCGGCGGGCACGGCGGCCGGACGGGGCCCGTCCAACATCCGCGAGGAACTCCTGTGCGGTGTGTTCGCCCAGGTCCTCGGCGTGCCCAGGGTCGAGGCCGACGACGACTTCTTCGCCCTCGGCGGCCACTCGCTCCTCGCGGTGCGCCTGGCCGGCCGGGTGCGGGCGGTCCTCGGCGTGGACCTCGACATCCGGGTCCTGTTCGACGCCCCGACCGTCGCCGGACTCGCCGCCGAACTGGACGGCGCCGACGACGCCCGCCTCGCGCTCACCGCGGGCGAGCGCCCGGAGCGGGTGCCGCTCTCCTTCGCCCAGCAACGCCTCTGGTTCATCCACCAGTTGGAGGGCGCGAGCGCCACCTACAACATCCCGATCGCCCTGCGCATGGCCGGAGACGTCGACGCCCGGGCCCTCGGACTCGCCCTGCGCGACGTGATCGGACGGCACGAGGTGCTGCGCACCGTGTACCCGACGGCCGACGGCAAGCCCTACCAGCGCGTCCTGCCCCTCGACGAGATGGACTGGCGGCTCACGGTCACCCCGGTCGCCCCGGAGGCCCTGGCCGACGCGGTGAAGGAAGCCTCGGAGTACGAGTTCGACCTGGAGGCCGACGTCCCGATCCGGGCCTGGCTGTTCGAGACGGGGGCCGACGAGCGCGTGCTGCTCGTCGTCGTCCACCACATCGCGGGCGACGGCTGGTCCTGGGCACCGATGGCGGACGACCTGTCCACCGCGTACGCGGCGCGCGGCGCGGGCCGGGTGCCCGAGTGGGAGCCGCTGCCGGTCCAGTACGCGGACTACGCGCTGTGGCAGCGGGAGCTCCTTGGCGACGAGAACGACGATGAGAGCCTGATTTCACGTCAGATCGCCTACTGGCGGCAGTCGTTGGCCGGATCGCCCGAGGAGCTGGTGCTCCCTGTCGACCGGACGCGGCCCGCCGTAGCCTCCCACGTGGGCCACGCCGTGCCGCTGGAGATCCCGGCCGAGGTGCACGCGCAACTGGTGAAGGTGGCCCGCGCCGAAAGCGTGACCACGTTCATGGTCCTCCAGGCGGCGCTCGCGATGACCCTGTCGCGCCTCGGGGCAGGCACGGACATCCCGATCGGCTCGGCGAACGCCGGCCGCACCGACGTCGCCCTGGACGACCTGGTCGGGTTCTTCATCAACACCCTGGTCCTGCGCACCGACCTGTCCGGCGACCCCACGTTCCGGGAGGTCCTCGGCCGGGTCCGCAAGACGAGCCTGTCGGCCCTGGCCCACCAGGAGGTGCCGTTCGAGCGCCTCGTGCAGGAGCTGGCGCCCTCCCGCTCGATGGCCCGACACCCGCTGTTCCAGGTCCAGTTGGTCCTCCAGAACAACGCCGAGTCCGTGCTCGACCTGCCGGGCGTGCGGGCCGGCAGGATGTCGGCAGGGACCCCGATGGCCAAGTTCGACCTGGACGTCATCGTGGGTGAGGCGTTCGACGACGACGGTCACCCGGCCGGGGTGCGCGGCTTCGTCACCGCCGCTGCTGACCTGTTCGAAC
>NZ_BMRN01000167.1 GCF_014648655.1 Streptomyces atratus | reverse complement strand
CTGCCGGCCGGCCCACCACGGCCTGACCACAGGCCCGGACCGCGGGCCCCACCAGACCACGACGCACCGTCAGGCACCTGCAACCCAACAACGTGACAGCACCTCTCCAGCGCATAGGCATGGTGACGGACCTTCTCCACCTCGTTCTTGATCTCCGTCTCCCGGCCCACCGCCCGCGCCAGTTCCACCCCGCTCACCGGCCCCGACGCGGCCGCCACCGCGGCGAACACCTCCCGATACAGGCCACTGAGCACCTCCTCACCCATACCCGACCGCCACACCGGCGGCCGCTCGTCATACCCCGCCCCCGCACCAGAGCCGCTCGACCCCACAGCGGCAGCCACCTCACCACCAGACGGCACGGAAGCCGGCGTATTCACCGCGCTCTCCTCGGCCAGCACCGACACGAGCTCCTCCCGCCCCACCCGAGCCCGATCGACACGCTCCCGCGCGGCATTCACCTCCGCCTGAGCCTGCTCCAGGACCTCCGTCCAGGACTCCAGATCCTGCCACGCCCGCGCCTCACGCCGTTCCATCAACCCCAGCACCGACGGCATCGCATCCTCCTCGATCAACAACAAGCCGTCCGCTGCCTGCCCCTACCCCTCCACGGTCATGCTCCGAGCACGAAGAAGCCCCCGCTCATCGAACAGGGACTCCCTTTGCCACAACGCACTAAAGGCGACTTCGATTGACGGTCAGAGGAGGTCGTCGATCTCGACACTCGTCATCTCTGCACCGGGATGGACAGTCTTCGCCGTGTGCTCTACATCGAAACTTGCCCCACTCGACACCCGACGTGCCTTCAGTGGACGTTAAGTCCGATCTTCCTCGGTTCGTGATCGCTCGATCGTGTGACTGATTGCAGTACGGGGCTGGCGTTGGGCATGGACATGCTGGGATTCGGGGCATGGAAAGAGAGCCGTATCCGAGCGACTTATCGGACGAGCAGTGGGCCTTGCTGGAGCCAATGATCACGGGCTGGAAGCAGGACCGAGTGGCACGGTCGGCGACCGGTGACCGGGGATCCTGTGACCTGCGGGAGGTCGTGAACGCGATCTTCTACCAGAACCGGACAGGCTGTCAGTGGCGCTACCTTCCCCATGACCTGCCGTCCTGGTCGGCGGTGTTCTACTACTTCAGCCTGTGGCGCGAGGACGGCCTGGACCAGCGGATCCAGGAACTCCTGCGCTGCCAGGTGCGGGAGAAGGCCCGCCGATTACAGGACCCGTCCCTCGTGATCATCGACACCCAGTCCGTGCGTGCGGCTGCCGGTGTCCCGAAGACCACGACGGGACTGGACGTCAACAAGAAGGTGTCGGGCGTCAAGCGCGGGCTGGCCGTGGACGTCCTGGGACTGGTCATCGGCGTGGTCGTCCTGCCGGCCTCCGCCCACGACAACGCCGCAGGCATCGCCCTGCTCGACCAGGCAGCCGAGAAGTGCGGGAACCGGCTGGAGAAAGCCTTGGTGGACCAGGGCTTCAAGGACGAGGTCGTCATCCACGGCGTGCTGAACGACATCGACGTCGAGATCGTCCGCCGCAACCCCGCCGGCCAGGGCAAGGGCTTCGTCCCGCAGCCCAAGCGGTGGATCGTGGAACAGGTCAACGGAACCCTGTTGCTGCACCGGCGCCTGGCCCGCGAGTACGACCACCGGC
>NZ_BMRN01000165.1 GCF_014648655.1 Streptomyces atratus | reverse complement strand
AACGCCCTCAACACCCACCCCCACATCCACACCACCACCATCACCCTCCGCGAAGACACCCCCGGCGACAAACGACTCACCGCCTACATCACCACCACCCCCGGAAGCAATCCGAACTCCGATGAACTACGCACCCACCTCCAACACCAGCTCCCCGACTACATGATCCCCGCCACCTACGTGACGCTGGACCAGCTACCCCTCACCCCCAACGGCAAAGTCGACACCAAAGCCCTCCCCACCCCCGGAACCCACCGCCCCCACCTCGACGCGACCTACGTCGCCCCCCGCACGACCTCCGAGCACGTCGTCACCACCATCTGGTCCGACATCCTCGGTGTCGAGACCATCGGCATCCACGACAACTTCTTCGAGCTCGGCGGGCATTCGCTGCTCGCGATACGGGTAACATCCCGGCTGCGGCAGCAGCTCGGCATCGACGTGCCGGTGCGCACTCTCTTCACCTCACCCACGCCGGCGACTCTGGCCGCGGCCATGCGCGAGCTGGCAACGGCCGATGAGGCGCCGCTCGTACCGGTCGACCGTACCGAAGGCTCTCTGCCGTTGTCCTTCGCCCAGCAACGGCTCTGGTTCCTCGATCAGTTGACGCCTGAAAGCGCCGAGTACCTGGTGCCCTTCGGCCTGCGCATCCGGGGTGAGCTGAACGTCGGCGCCTTGGGTGCAGCGTTCACGGCTCTGGTGGCCCGGCACGAGATCCTGCGGACCCGGTTCGTCACCGACGATTCCGGGCGCCCTTCGCAGATCGTGGACGCGCCGTGGTCGGTCACCCCGGTGGTGCACGATGTCCGGACCGTCGCCGCCCTTGAGGACAGGGAGCGCACCGCACAGGAGATCATGGGAGCGGAGGCGCGTCGCCCGTTCGAGCTGGACGGAGGACGGCTGCTGCGCGTGGACCTGGTGCGAGTCGCGGAGGACGACCAGTACCTCTTGGTCACGCTGCACCACATCGTGTCGGACGGCTGGTCCTCCGGCATCCTGGCGCGCGAGCTGCGTGAACACTACGCGGCGGCCCTGGCCGGGCGCGAGGTGGCGCTCCCGGTACTCACGGTGCAGTACGCGGACTTCGCCGTCTGGCAGCGGGAACAGCTCACCGGCGACTTCCTGGACGAGCAGTTGGCGTACTGGCGGGAGCGCCTGACCGGCGTTCCGGTGCTGGAACTGCCCACGGACCACGGACGTCCTACCGAGCGCGAGGGCGCCGCGGGAGACAGCGTGCACTTCACCCTGCCGGCCGAGGTGGCGGAGCAGCTGCGGTCGACGGCGGGACGGCAGGGTGCGAGCCTGTTCATGGCGCTGCTGTCCCTGTTTCAGATCGTGCTGGCCCGCTACGGCCGCCAGGACGACATCGCGGTGGGCACCCCCATCGCGGGCCGCAACCGCGCCGAGACCGAAGACCTCATCGGCTTCTTCGTCAACACATTGGTGATGCGGACCGACCTGTCCGGTGACCCGACCTTCGGCGAGCTGATCGACCGCGTCAAGGACACGGCACTGGGCGCGTACGACCACCAGGACCTGCCCTTCGAGCGGCTCGTCGACGAGCTGGCCCCGAACCGCGACCTGTCCCGCAACCCGCTCTTCCAGACCTTGTTCGTTTTCCAGAACACTCCGGACGGGGACGCATGGAGCCTGCCCGGCCTCGAAGTCGAGCAGGTCGGGGTGGGCGGCCAGGACGCGAAGTTCGACCTTCAGCTGACGGCGGCGGAGTCGGACGGTGAGGTGCTGGCGGCGCTGGAGTATCGGACGGATCTGTTCGATCGGGCGAGGATCGAGCGGATGGCCGGCCATCTGGCCACGCTCGCCGCCTCTGTGGCAGCTGCCCCTGACGCACGGTTG
>NZ_BMRN01000164.1 GCF_014648655.1 Streptomyces atratus | reverse complement strand
TCACGGCCCAGCGGCTCCCCGAGCACATGGTTCCGGCTGCGGTCGTCGTCCTCGACGCCCTCCCGCTGACCGCCAACGGAAAGCTCGACCGCAAGGCCCTCCCCACCCCCGAGCACTCCGTCACGGCGGGGCGCGGGCCGGCCAACCGCCAGGAAGAGATCCTCTGCGCGGCCTTCGCCGAACTCCTGGGCCTGTCCGAAGTGGGCGTCGACGACGACTTCTTCGCACTCGGCGGCCACTCGCTGCTCGCCGTCCGCCTGACCAGCAGGATCCGCGCCGAGCTGGGCGTCGAGGTTCCGCTCCGGGTGCTGCTCGAGGCATCGACCGTGGCAGCACTCGCACAACAACTTGCCAACCAGAAGACAGCAAGGCCGGCGTTGCGGCCGATGCGTAACCAGGAGGAGTCCTGATGATTCCGTTGTCATTCGCGCAGCGTCGGTTGTGGTTCCTCAGCCAGTCCGAGGGACCGAGCTCCACTTACAACATCCCGGTCGTGCTGCGCCTTTCGGGCGCGACCGACGGTGCCGCCCTCGGCGCGGCCCTGCGGGACGTGATCGGCCGCCATGAGGTCCTGCGCACGGTCTACCGGGTTGCGGACGGCGAGCCGTACCAGCACATCCTGAAGGCGGCCGACCTGGACTGGGCGCTGACGGTGGCAGAGGTCGCCCCGGCCGAGCTCGACGGCGCGATCGCCGACGTCCTCGGGCACACCTTCGACCTGTCGACCGAGATACCGATCCGCGCGTCGCTGTTCTCCACGGGCGGCGACGAGCAGGTGCTCGTCCTGGTGACGCACCACATCGCGAGCGACGGCTGGTCCAAGCGCCCGCTGGCCCGAGACCTTTCGACGGCCTACGCGGCGCGCAGCGAGGGCAAGGACCCCGCGTGGGAGCCGCTGCCGGTCCAGTACGCCGACTACACGCTCTGGCAGCGCGAGATGCTCGGCGACGAGTCGGATCCCGAAAGCATGATGGCCACTCAGATAGCCTACTGGCGTAAGGTGTTGGCCGACATTCCAGCGGAGCTGGAGCTTCCCGCCGACCGTTCGCGGCCGGCCGTTCCCTCCCACCGCGGCCACAAGGTGCCGCTGGCCGTGCCCGCCGAGGTGCACGCGCGCCTCGCCGAGCTGGCCAAGGCCGAGGGCGTGACCCCCTTCATGGTGCTCCAGGCCGCCCTCGCGGCCGTGCTCTCCCGCCTCGGCGCGGGCACCGACATCCCGATCGGCACGACCGTCGCCGGACGTACGGACGTCGCCCTCGACGACCTCGTCGGCTTCTTCATCAACTCCCTCGTCCTGCGTACGGACGTGTCGGGCGACCCGACCTTCACCGAGCTGCTCTCGCGGGTGAGGCAGGCCGGCTGGGCGGCTTTCGAGCACCAGGAAGTGCCGTTCGAGAAGCTTGTCGAGGAGCTGGCCCCGGCCCGCTCCCTGGCCCGGCACCCCCTGTTCCAGGTCATGCTGAAGGTGCAGAACACCGGTGAGGCCGTCCTCGACCTGCCCGGTACCGGCGGCGGGAACGCCCCGGTTCCGGCGGCCAGCAAGACCGTCACCCCCAACGGCCCGGCGACCAGCGAGTCCGCGGCGAAGTTCGACCTGGACGCGTCGGTCACGGAGGTCTTCGACGCCCAGGGCGCCCCCGCGGGCCTGCGTGGTTCGGTCGTCGCCTCCGCTGACCTCTTCGACATCGAGACGGCCGAGCGCATCGTCGCCCGCTGGGCCCAGGCGATCGAGCTGCTGGTCATGGACCCGGAGTCCCGGCTGAGCGCGGTCGAGGTCCTGGATGAGGGTGAGTGGCGGCTCCTGGCTGAGTGGAATGACACGGTTGCCCCGGTGGTGGCGGGTTCGCTGGCGGAGCTGTTTGCGGTGCAGGTGGCCCGTACGCCGGA
>NZ_BMRN01000163.1 GCF_014648655.1 Streptomyces atratus | reverse complement strand
CCGGATGAAGACGGGTTCTTCGCTCAACGTGCTGCCTGCACACCGCCGATGTGCGCTGCCCAGGCATCTGCCCGGAGCGCGAGCTTCGGGGCATCGGGGCTCTGTGGGGGCACGCCCTCAAACGGTCCGTCGAACTCGGCTTCGGCTCGGTTGATGCGGGCCGAGAACCTGCGGTGAGGTGCGGTCGTCATGGCGGCACTGTAGCGGCGAGGGTGATCACATCGGATATCCCGTCGATATCCGAGACGACGGCTCGGGTTCCTCGATGACGGACATCGCCCCGGCCGCCGACCGAACAGAACGGCCGGCCGCGCGCAGCTCCTCGTTCTCCCGCGCCCTGCGCGCCGCCGCCCTCGCGTTCTTTGCCCACACACCGATCGGGTGCCTGGCCCACGTCGCGGTGGTCGGGGGGAGGAAGTGGCCGTGGGCGGCGGCGTACTGCCTGGCGACGGCGATCCCGTCCGCCCAGGCCGCGTCCTGCTTGGACCACACCATCCCGAGCTTTTCCAGTTCGGCGACCCGCCCGGCTTCCAGCGTCCCGGCCGTGTAGGCGCGGCGCTGGTCGGCGGTCCACTGCCTGAACGCTGCTGGCGGGACGCGGGTGGAGATCCATCCGTTGAACCAGTCCCAGGTGCCGCGTCCGCTTCAGCGGATGGTGGAGTACCGCACGATGAACGTCCGCCGCTGGGACCACATCGTCGAGGCCTGGGCATCCGGCGACCACCAGGGCCTGGACGACGCCTGGGAGGACGTCATCGTCGACCTGGGGTCGCAGTGGGGGCAGTACGAGTACGTCACCAACGTCGGCTTCGCCGCATAGAGCAGCCCTGCACGGCGTTCTGAGCGCCTCGCCGGATATCTGATCCGAATTCCCGATTCAGGGCACTAGCTTTCGGGTCCCTCGGCCGGACGGACCGCGACCGTGTCGATCTCGAAGAGCATCCCGGGCAGCGCGAGCGAAGCGACCCCGCTGAGTGTCTGGGCGGGCAGCCGGTCGCCCCAGGCGCCGTGCAGCGCCTTGCCGAGGATCTCCAGCTTCTCCAGGTCATGGTCGACGATGTATGTGCCGAGCCGTACGACATGTTCGAAGCCGAGACCGACCCCGGCGAGCGCGGTGCGCAGGTTGCCGAAGGACCGCTCGACCTGCGCGGCGAAGTCACCGGGCACGACCTGGCCGGTGTCGTCGGAGGCGTACTGCCCACCGATGAACACCAGCTCGCCGGGTGCGGAAGCGGCATGGCTGTAACCGAACGGGGTGGGGTCGTGCAGCCCGGCAGGGTTGGTGATGGTGCGGCTGTCGCTCATGTGCGGTGGTTCCTCACTGAAGATTGGGTCTGGACGATCGATTCCACGGCGTTCGGCGGATCGTAGGCCGGTGCACGCACGGCCGACCGGAAACGGGGACCGACCGCAGCTGGGTGCATTACGTGCCGGACAACGGCTTGGCTGGCGTGCGGGTGATCAGGTGCTGTGCGGTGGGGGTTGTGTCCGGTGCGGGCGTGGTGCATGAGCTGGTCGAGGGCGTCGGCGAGGTCGGCCTCGTAGCTGTCGGGGTCGGGGTGGCGGGGGCGATCAGTAACGCTGACGGGCTCGCCGCCACGCGGCACTTTCCACGAAGAAGTTGTCGAAGCGCTCTTGCGAGTCCAGGAGTTCCTGTGGATCGGCCGTGCCCTTGCGGACACGGTCCAGCAGCCGGAAGTAGTCGAAGCGCTCGACGCCGGGGGTGATGATGATCAGTACGTCGGCGTCCGCATCGGGTTCGGCGGCGAAAGCGTGCGGCAGGCCTGGTGGCACGAGGAGGAAGTCTCCCTCGTCCGCAGTGATCACACTGTCCCCGGTCAGCGCCTGGAGCCGGCCGCCGAGTACGAAGAAGAGCTCGGCGGATCCGGTGTG
>NZ_BMRN01000162.1 GCF_014648655.1 Streptomyces atratus | reverse complement strand
GCCGCGGCCACACGTTCGACCCAGCCGGTCTGCACCTCACGGAACGCCACGGTGTCATCGTCCGTGCCAATGACCAGCCGCAGATGCACCCGGTGCTCGGCCAGAATCTCGACCGCCCTGGCCGTCGCCTCGTCCGGACCCTCGACAGAGTCCTCCCCCGTGACATCGCCGACCGTCATGTCGTCGCCCGTGTCCGCGGGCAGGGCGACGTAGGGGACGGGGTGCGTGCTTTTCATGGCGGCGGCACGGGCCAGTGCTCCCGCGGAGGGGCGGATGCCGGTGCTGCTCGCCCCGTCGTCGGGCGAGGGGAGCAGGCTTCTGACCGGAGTCGACCAGAACGCCGGTCGGCCGGTGCCGGTGTCACGATCCCGGCCACCGGTTCCGCCGACTGAAGCCAGACCGACGCCGGACGCTTCGAGCGCCTTCACCAGGCCGTTCGTATAGGCCGTGCCGATCTCCCCGCGGGCCACCGCGTTCACCAACGCGTCCTGGAGCACACGGCGGGACTTGGTCTCCCAGTCCGCGTCCGGGCGGTACGGGTAGGCGCGCGTCTGCCCGTGTCCGCCGGAAGGGCCGGGAGGGCTGGAAGGGCCGGAAGCGGACTGGCTGAGGAGTACGGGCAGTTCGGTCGTGAACCAGTGCACCGTCCTGGGGTTGAGCCGCAGGCGGGGTGCCGGATCCGGGTCGTAGAAGGCGGCGTACGCCTCGGCGAACCACTCCATCGGCTTGGAGAACTGGTAGTTGGACACCGCGTGGTTGTCGCGCTCCGACCGCAGGTAGCTGACCCACTGGTTGTCGTTGGTCACGTGGTACATGCGTCCATGGATGTCGAGCAGGTCCCCGCCGCCGTCGGGAAGCATCCACGGGTGCGCGAATGCCATCTGCCCGAAGCGGATGACGTTCTCGAGCCGGTTCCTGAAGTCGGCGGGCTGATGGGAGAAGACCGCGCGCAGCTCCCTGAACATCTTGGCCCTGTCCGGCTCGTAACGCGGGTGAAGGGGCGATGCTGCCTCCGCCAGCAGGCTCAGTCCGTTACTGCTGAGGGGTTCGCTGCCGTCACCGAGCCCGAATTTGTCCAGGACAAGCTTGACCAGCATGACGCTACTCAGGTTGTCATATACCCGCCAACCGCCGAAATGCGGCTGCTCGATGAGATCCTGCATCCAACTGCTGATGTGGTCGACGTGGTGACCGACTTCGTGCCGGACCAGCCACTTCATGAAGTTGCCGTGCGCCAGCACGTCGGACACGCCACCCATGATCTGGCGCCGCTGTCCGGACACGCCGATGGCCCGGTCGCCACGCCGGCTGATTCCCTCGTATTCGCTCATGGAGACTCGGTCCATCGCCCGTCGCTGCCAGTCACTGCCCCGGTTGAACTGGGCCATGATCCAGGACGGCAGCCCGTACGGGGCGACGACGACGACGGTCTGAGTCTCCGAGTCGTACTCGCTGGCAGCGCTTCCATCGCTCGACGGTCCGGGTGTGATGGCGACCAGGCCGTTGAAGTGTTCCCGCGGCAGACTGGCCAGGACACTTTCGATCCTGGTGAGCGTGGAGTGGCTGAAGTGCATGTTCGGGCGCTGACTCGAAGGCCCGATGGTCACTCCGTAATGGGCACTGAGGGCTCTCTCCCGTTCGACGACACCCTGATTCCACAGCAGGCCGCCGACCCCGTGTCCTGCCGACCCCAACTGGAGCATGCGGGAAGGTGTCCCCGTGTTGTGGCCAGGCCGTGGCGGCCTCATCCCGGCCCGCACTCCGTCGAGTTCGGCGAAGCGCGGATCGGTGACGGCGCGTTTTCTGCGCTCCTGTGCGACGGCGTCGGCCACGTCGTGGGCATCCGACTCGTCCCAGAACCCAGCGGTCGAGGAGTAGTCGGGCCCGAGGGCCGCGGCCACACGTTCGACCCAGCCGGTCTGCACCTCACGGAACGCCAC
>NZ_BMRN01000161.1 GCF_014648655.1 Streptomyces atratus | reverse complement strand
GCAACCACCCCACCCAACAACCGCGCAAACCGCCCACCCAAAGACTCCACAGTCCCCCGGTCATAAAGATCAGTCGCGTACTCGATCAACCCCGACAGCCCCGCAGGATTACCCTCCTCATCGAAGGTCTCCCCGACGTTGACAGTGAGGTCGAACTGCGATCCGGCGGCCCCCGGGTCCTCGAACTCGGCTCGTACTCCCGGCAGTTCGAACGTCAGATCAGCGTTGTGCTGAAGTGCCAGCATGATCTGGACGAGGGGGTGGTGTCCGGGTGAGCGCTGCGGGTTGAGCTTCTCCACCAGGTACTCAAAGGGGATGTCCTGGTGGCCGTACGCGGCGAGGCTCGCCTCACGGACCTGTGTCAGAAGGTCTCCGAACGTGGGGTCCGACGACACGTCCGTCCGGATGACGAGCGTGTTGACGAAGAAGCCGACCAGGTCGTCCAGACTTTCGTCCGTGCGTCCGGCGATGGGCGAGCCCACTGCGATGTCCGATCCCGCGCCCAGCCTCGACAGCAATGCCGCCAGGCCCGTGTGCAGGACCATGAACAGCGTCGCGTCCGCCGAACGGGCCAGCTCCCGCAGCCCGGCATGCGTCGAGGCATCGAGCGCGAAGCTCACCGTGTCGCTGCGGTAGGAAGGGGTCGCGGTGCGCGGCCGGTCCGTGGGGAGGGAGACGATGTCGGGCAGGCCGTTCAAGTGGTCCGTCCAGTAGGCGGCTTGGCGTCGCAGCAGGCTGTCCGGGTCGGTTTCCTCGCCGAGCAACTCGTGCTGCCAGAGGCTGTAGTCGGCGTACTGCACCGGCAGCGGCACCCACTCCGGCCCCTCACCGCCGCGCCGGGCCGCGTACGCGGATGCCAGATCGGCAGCGAGCGGCGTCATCGACCAGCCGTCACCAGCGATGTGATGTATCACCAGCACCAGGACGGCTTCCCCCGGGCCCGAGGTCATCAGTCGGGCCAGCAACGGGATCTCGCCGTTCAGCTCGAAGCCGTGCCGTACGCATGCTCCGATCCGGGAGGCCATCGTGTCCTCGGTCACCGTCTCGACGGTGAGGGTGAGGTGAGCTTCGGTGGGCGTGAGGATGTGCTGGTAGGGCTCCCCGTCGATGTCGGGAAAGACTGTCCGCAACGGCTCATGCCGGGCGATCACATCATTCAGGGCAGCCTCCAGGGCCGCCACGTCGAGATCACCGGTCAACCGCAGCACCAACGGAATGTTGTACGTGGCCGAGGCGCCCTCGAACTTGTACAGGAACCACAACCGGCGCTGCGCGAACGACAACGGCAACACCTCACGGCGCTCACGCCGCTCCAGCACCGGACGGGCACCCGCGCCCGACAGATGCCGCACCACACCGGCCACCGTCGGCTGGTCGAACAGCACACGCAACTCCAGATCCACACCGAGCACCGCACGGATGCGGTTGACCAGGCGGGTCGCCAGCAGCGAATGCCCGCCCAGTTCGAAGAAACTGTCCTCCACGCCCACCGCGGGCAGCCCCAGCACCTCGGCGAACAGACCGCAGACAATCTCTTCCTGTGGAGTCCGCGCCCCCCGGGACATGCCCACCGTGTACTCCGGGGCGGGCAGCGCAGCCCGGTCCACCTTCCCGCTCACCGTCAGCGGCAGCGCCTCCAGTGCCACGAACGCCGCCGGCACCATGTACGACGGAAGCCGCTCCCTCAGCCGGCGACGCAACACCGACACCAGCTCACCCGCCACCCGCGTCCGCACGGGATCACTCGCCAGCCCCGCAAGCGACCGCCCGCCGACCGGCACATACACACCCGTCACCACGCCCGAGCCCACGCCATCCGGCACAAAGATCACATCGAACGTGTCGAGCCCGCCCGTAGCGACGGTCACCGCCGCAACCCAGCCCCGCGACCGGGCCCAGACACACACCTCCTCCGGATCCACCCCGATCGTTTCCCCCAATAGACCCCGCACCCGCTCGATCGGCTCACCGTCG
>NZ_BMRN01000160.1 GCF_014648655.1 Streptomyces atratus | reverse complement strand
GCGGCTGCCGGAGCACATGGTGCCGTCGGCGGTCGTGGTCCTGGACGCGCTGCCGCTGACCGGCAACGGGAAGCTGGACCGCAAGGCCCTGCCCACACCCGACTACTCCTCGTCGCTGGCCTCCGGCGGGCGCCGGGCGGCCACGCCCCAGGAGGAGATCCTGTGCATGGCCTTCGCCGAGGTCCTCGGCCTTTCCGAGGTCGGCATCGACGACGACTTCTTCGAGCTGGGCGGCCACTCGCTCCTCGCGGTGCGCCTGGCCAGCCGGATCCGCTCGGTCCTCGGCGTCGAGGTCGAGATCCGCGAACTGTTCGAGGCCCCGACGGTGGCCGGTCTCGCGGCCGGTCTGACCGGTGCCGGCCAGGCACGGACGGCGCTGACGGCCGGGTCGCGCCCGGAACGGATCCCGCTCTCGTTCGCCCAGCGCCGCCTGTGGTTCATCGGCCAGCTGGAGGGCCCGAACGCGGCCTACAACGTCCCGGTGGCCCTGCGCCTCGGCGGCGACGTGGACCGGGAGGCGCTGGAAGCGGCCCTGCGGGACGTGATCGGGCGGCACGAGGTGCTGCGTACGGTCTTCGAGGTCGCCGACGGCGAGCCGTACCAGCGGATCGTCGGCACCGACGAGCTGGAGTGGGACCTGCCCCTGGTCGAGGTGGCTCCGGAGGAGCTGGCGGGCGCGGTCGCCGCGGCGGCCGGTTACGCCTTCGACCTCGCGGTCGAGATCCCCTTCCGCGCCTGGCTGTTCGCCGCCGGGGCCGACGAGCGGGTGCTCGTCGTGGCGATGCACCACATCGCGAGCGACGGCTGGTCGAAGCGCCCGCTGGCGCGCGACCTGTCGGCCGCCTACGCGGCGCGGTGCGCGGGCCGGGCGCCGGAGTGGGAGCCACTGCCGGTGCAGTACGCGGACTACGCGCTGTGGCAGCGGGAGCTGCTCGGCGAAGAGTCTGACTCCGAGAGCCTGATCTCCCGTCAGATGGCCTACTGGCACGGGGTGTTGGCCGGTGCGCCGGAGGAGCTTCAGCTACCGGTGGACCGGGTGCGGCCGGCGGTTCCCTCGCACCGGGGTCACGACGTCGCGCTGACGGTTCCGGCGGAGGTGCACGCCCGCCTCGTGGAGGTGGCGCGCGCCGAGGGCGTGACCACGTTCATGGCCCTCCAGGCCGCGCTGGCGATGCTGCTCTCGAAGCTGGGCGCCGGGACGGACGTCCCGATCGGCTCGGCGAACGCGGGCCGCACGGACGAGGCCCTGGACGACCTGGTCGGCTTCTTCATCAACACCCTTGTCCTGCGTACGGATTTGAGTGGCGACCCGACCTTCCGGGACGTGCTCGCTCGCGTACGGGAGACGAGCCTGTCGGCCTTCGCGCACCAGGACGTGCCGTTCGAGCGGCTCGTCGAAGAACTGGCCCCGAGCCGGTCGATGGCCCGGCACCCCCTGTTCCAGGTGATGCTCCAGGTGCAGAACAACGCCGAGGCGGTCCTGGACCTGCACGGCGTGCAGACCGGTGGCGTCGCGGCCGGAGCGTCGGTGGCGAAGTTCGACCTGGACGCGTCGGTGGCGGAGACCTTCGACGAGACGGGCGCCCCGGTGGGGCTGCGCGGTTCGGTCGTCGCCTCCGCTGACCTGTTCGACGCGGAGAGCGCCGAGCGGCTCGTGGCCCGCTGGGTGTGGGTCCTTGAGCGCCTCGCGGCGGACCCGGAGCTGCGGCTGAGCACGCTGGACGTGCTGGACGAGGCCGAGCGGTACCGGGTGTTGACCGAGTGGAACGACTCGGCTGTCGAGGTGGCGGGGGGTTCGCTGCCGGGGTTGTTCGAGGCGCAGGTGGCGCGGACGCCGGGTGCGGTGGCGGTTGTGTCGGGTGGTGTTGAGGTCTCGTACGCGGAACTGGACGCCCGTGCCAACCGGTTGGCGCGTCATCTGGTCGCTCAGGGGGTGGGTGCGGAGTCGTTCGTCGGGGTCTGTCTGGAGCGGGGCATCGAGTCGGTGGTGGCGCTGCTT
>NZ_BMRN01000159.1 GCF_014648655.1 Streptomyces atratus | reverse complement strand
ACACCACGCGGCAGACACAGACCCACCACCGACTCGGCACCGATGCCCTGACCCATCAGGTAGTGCGCGATCCGGTTCGCCCGCGCGTCCAGCTCCCCGTACGAGGTGCCGGAGCCGTCTGAGACGATCGCCACCGCGTCCGGCGCGGCGGCCGCCCGTGCCTCGAACAGCTCGTTCACCAGGGCGGGTTCACCGGTGGCCGCCGTGTCGTTCCAGTCGACGAGCACCCGGCGGCGCTCGTCCTCGGCCAGCACCTCCAGGGTGCTCAGGCGGCGGCCCGGGTCCTGCGACAGGAGCTCCAGGAGCCCGGCCCACGCGTCGGCGATCCTGCCCGCCCACGCGGCGTCGAACAGGTCGGCGGCGACGGTGACCGAGCCACCGAGGCCCGCCGGGACGCCGTCCGCGTCGAAGGCCTCGGCGACCATGACGTCCAGGTCGAACTTCACGGCCGTACGGTCCGAAGCCGCCTCGTCGTCCTCGGTCGCCGCCGCGCCCGCCCGCACTCCGGGCAGGTCGAGTACCGCGTCGATCGTGTTCTGGAGGGTGAGGACGGTCTGGAAGAGCGGGTGCCGGGCCATCGAACGGGCCGGGGCCAGCTCCTCCACCAGCTTCTCGAACGGCACGTCCTGGTGGGCCATCGCCGCCAGGCTCTTCTCCCGCACCCGGTCCAGGACCTCGCGGAAGGTGGGGTCGCCGGACAGGTCCGCGCGGACGACCAGCGTGTTGATGAAGAAGCCGATCAGGTCGTCCAGCGCCTCGTCCGTGCGGCCCGCGTTCGCCGAGCCGATCGGGATGTCGGTCCCGGCGCCCAGCTTCGAGAGCAGGGTGGCCAGGGCGGCCTGGAGGACCATGAACGTGGTCACGCCCTCGGCCCGCGCCATCTCGACGAGCCGTCCGTGCACCTCGGCAGGGACGCTCAGCGGAACGCTGTGACCCAGGTGGGACGCCACCGTCGGGCGCGGCCGGTCGAACGGCAGCTCCAGCTCGACGGGAGTGTCCGCCAACGCCTCGCTCCAGTAGGCGACCTGACGGGAGATCAGACTGTTTGGGTCCTGCTCGTCACCGAGCAGCTCCTGCTGCCACAGCGCGTAGTCCGCGTACTGCACCGGGAGCGACTCCCACTCCGGCGCCCGGCCCTCGCGGCGCGCCGCGTAGGCGACCGAGACGTCGCGGGCGAGCGGGCCCATGGACCAGCCGTCACCGGCGATGTGGTGGACGACGACCACGAGCACCTGCTCGTCCGGGCCGGCGTCGAACAGCCAGGTGCGGATCGGCGCCTCGACCGAGAGGTCGAACGCGTACTTCTCGGCCTCCCCGATCGCGGCGGCCAGGTCCGCCGGGGCGACCTCGGCCACCGACAGCTCCCAGGCCAGGTCCTCCAGGTCCATGATCCGCTGGTACGGCTCGCCGTCGGCGACCTCGAAGACCGTACGCAGCACCTCGTGCCGCCCGATCACGTCCCGCAGGGCCGCGCCGAGCGCGTCGCGGTCGACCCCGCCCGAAAGGCGCAGGGACACCGGCACGTTGTAGGTGGCGCTCGGGCCCTCCAGCTGGCCGATGAACCACAGGCGGCGCTGGGCGAATGAGAGCGGGATCCGCTCCGGGCGCTCCCCGGCCGTCAGCGCGGGACGCGCGGTCCCGGCGCCGGCGAGGCGGCCGGCGAGGGCGGCGACGGTCGGCGCCTCGAAGAGGGTCCGCAAGGGGACCTCGATGCCGAGGACCGTACGGATGCGGCTGATCAGACGGACGGCGAGCAGGGAGTGCCCGCCGAGGGCGAAGAAGTCGTGGTCGACGCCCACCTCGGGAAGGCCCAGGACTTGTGCGAACACGCCGCACAGCAGCTCCTCCCGCAGGTTCGACGGTCCGCGCCCGGCCCCCGCCCTGCCCGCCGAGTGCTCGGGCGCGGGCAGGGCCTTGTGGTCGAGCTTGCCGTTGACGGTCAGCGGCAGCGCATCCAGGACCACGACCGCCGACGGAACCATATAGGCCGGAAGACGACCGGCCAC
>NZ_BMRN01000158.1 GCF_014648655.1 Streptomyces atratus | reverse complement strand
CGTCCCCACCGCCACCACCGACAACGACTGAACCAACCAAACCGAAGACACCTGGGTCAGATTTCAACCGGCCAGAGTGGGTCCAAGTTCAGCCGCCGCCGACAACATGACAGCCGGCCCCGGATCGCCGGGAAACTCACCGCAGAGCCGTTGGTGATCCGGTGGATCTCGAAGGTGGAAGCCAGTCGTTGGAACGCGTCAAGGCCCTCGGAGCGAGGGCGGGTTGGTCTCCGCCAATACATGCGCACGCTGCGCTCTCGCCTACTGCTTGGCTTCGCGGCATGTTCTGAGCCCCCTGCCAGAAGTTTGCTCTGAGTCAGGCAAAGCAGGGAGATCCCAGCGTCGACCGTGGAGGTGATGACCGATCCAGAAGTCTTCGCCACGCTCGCGCACGTGAAGTCCACTCGCGGTGTGGTGCGGACGATGGTCATGTGGCTGGGCCGACTCGGGGCGACGCCGGAGTCCGAGCGCCGCGAGGACGTACGGGACCTGAAGATCTTCACCGGGCAGCCGGCACGCTGGACTTCACCAGGATCTCGCAGCCGACGCTGCGGGAAGCGGTCAAACATGGGCCTACGACGACCTGCCGCGCCGGCGAGGCACGCGACCGTGGCTCTGTGCGCGACGACGAGCAGCGTTTCTCAGAGGGCGTTAAGTCCCTTCTCTCTCGGTTCGTGATCGCTCGTTCGTGGTACTGATCGCCGTACAGGCCAAGCCATTCGGCATGCGCATGCTGGGATGCGGGCATGGAGCGAAGACCGTATCCGAGCGACTTATCGGACGAGCAGTGGGCGTTGATCGAGCCGATGATCACGGCCTGGAAGCAGGACCGGGTGAGCCGGTCGGCGACGGGAGATCCCGGGGCCTGTGATCTGCGGGAGGTCTTGAACGCGATCTTCTACCAGAACCGGACGGGCTGTCAGCGGCGCTATCTGCCCCATGACCTTCCCGCCTGGTCGGCGGTGTTCTACTACTTCACGCTGTGGCGCCAGGACGCGCTTGACCAGCGGATCCAGGAACTCCTGCGCTGCCAGGTGAGGGAGAAGGCCCGCCGATTAGAGGACCCGTCCCTGGCGCTCATTGACACCCAGTCCGTGCGTGCGGCCGCGGGTGTCCCGAAGACCACGACGGGACTGGACGTGAACAAGCGGACGCCGGGCCGCAAGCGGGGACTGGCCGTCGACGTCCTGGGTCTGATCATCGGTGTTGTCGTCCTGGCCGCTTCGGCCCACGACAACACCGCCGGCACGGCCCTGCTCGACCAGGCGGCCGAGCGGTGCGGAAACCGCCTGGAGAAGGCCCTGGTGGACCAGGGCTTCAAGGACGAGGTCGTCATCCACGGCGCCCTGCTGGACATCACCGTCGGGGTCGTCCGCCGCAACCCGGACGACCAGGGCAAAGGCTTCGTTCCACAGCCCAAGCGGTGGGTGGTCGAGCAAACCAACGGCACGCTGATGCTGCACCGACGCCTGGCCCGAGAGTACGACCACTGCCTCGACAACTCCGTCTCACGCGTCTACCGGGCCTCCACCGCGAACATGGCCCGCCGCCTCACCACACCTACCCCCACCTGGCGCGATGGCCTCCAGGTGTCAGCGTGAACGTCATCGAACTCCTGGCGGACCTCCAGGCCCGGCAGGACGAGGCCACCGCCCGGGTCGGCGAACTACGCGACCAGATCGAGCACCTCACCGCCGCTCTCGCCGAGACCGAAGCACGTCTCGCGGAGCTGACCACCCCCCAGAGGGTCATCTCCGAACTCGCGCCGACCGGAGCCGAACCCGATACGCCCGAACAGGCCACCACCTACCAGGCCATCGTGAACGCCTTCAACCAGCACCCCGACCAGGCATTCCGGGTCCGCGAACTGCACGAACTCCTCGGCATGCCCACCGACGACCCGGCCCTGAACATCACCCGAAGCCGCCTCGGACGCCTCAAGGCTTCCTCACCCAACCCGGACGAGGCCGCCACCAGAAACGGACTTAACGCCCTCTCAGTGGGCGTTTAGGTATGCCTGGTGGAGCTATAACGCCTTTGTGGCCAGTGGCTTTTGAGGCGACTTGCCGCATGAGCGGGGATTGACATGCGCGAAGACGGCG
>NZ_BMRN01000157.1:1979-2128 GCF_014648655.1 Streptomyces atratus | reverse complement strand
CACCTGCGGAGTCGGCACATCCACATGCAACGTCCTCGGCAACACCCCATGCCGCATCGCCTCAACCGCCTTGATCACCCCACCCACACCCGCAGCCGCCTGCGCATGACCCAGATTCGACTTCAACGACCCCAACCACAAAGGATCAC
>NZ_BMRN01000157.1:1708-1969 GCF_014648655.1 Streptomyces atratus | reverse complement strand
GCCTGCGCATGACCCAGATTCGACTTCAACGACCCCAACCACAAAGGATCACTGTCAGGACGCCCCTGACCGTACGTCGCCAACAACGCCTGCGCCTCGATCGGGTCACCCAACCGCGTCCCCGTCCCATGCGCCTCCACCGCATCCACATCAGCGGTCGACAACCCGGCATTCTCCAACGCCGCCCGGATGACACGTTGTTGAGACGGACCGTTCGGAGCCGTCAGCCCATTACTCGCACCGTCCTGATTAATGGCGCTC
>NZ_BMRN01000157.1:0-1698 GCF_014648655.1 Streptomyces atratus | reverse complement strand
ACCTGATCGGCAGAAATCTGCGCATCAGCCAGCGCCGCCCGAATCACCCGCTGCTGCGACGGACCGTTCGGAGCCGTCAGCCCATTACTCGCACCGTCCTGATTGACAGCGCTGCCCCGCACCACCGCCAGGACCTCATGCCCCAACCGCCGCGCATCCGAGAGCCGCTCGACCAACAGCACCCCCACACCCTCCGACCACGCCGCACCATCCGCCGCACCCGCGAACGACTTGCACCGCCCGTCCTTCGCCAACCCACGCTGCCGACTGAACTCCACGAATACCTCGGGCTCGGACATGACGGCCACACCGCCGGCCAGGGCGAGCGAGCACTCCCCGGAGCGCAGAGCCTGAATGGCGAGGTGCAGGGCGACCAGCGACGAGGAGCACGCCGTGTCCACCGTCATCGACGGGCCCTCGAGGCCCAGGACGTAGGAGATGCGGCCGGAGGCGATGCCACCGGTGCTCGCGTTGTGGGCATAGTCGTGGTACATCATCCCGGCGAAGACGCCGGTCCGGCTCTCCTTGAGGGAGAGCGGGTCGATACCAGCCCGTTCGAATGCTTCCCACGATGTCTCCAGCAGGAGTCGCTGCTGGGGGTCCATGATCAGCGCCTCGTTGGGGCTGATCCCGAAGAAGCTCGGGTCGAACCCGGCCGCGTCGTCGAGGAAGCCGCCCCGGGCCACGTAGCTGGTGTCCGGACGGATGCCCTCCGGGTCGTAGATCTTTCGCAGGTCCCAGCCGCGGTCGGCGGGGAAGTCCGAGATGAGGTCGGCGCCATTCGCGACCGCCTGCCAGAGGTCCTCGGGCGAACCGACGTTGCCCGGGTAGCGGCAGGCCATCCCGACGATCGCGATCGGATCGTCGGCGTGGACGGCGGGCGCGGAGGCCGGTGCACCGGCGGCGCGCTCCGGCAGGTTGACCGTGCCGGCCACCTCGCTCAGCAGGTACCGCGCCAGGGACATCGGGGTGGGGTAGTCGAAGACCACGGTTGCCGGAAGACGGAGCCCGGTGGCTTCCGCGAGTCCGTTACGGAATTCCACCGCGCGCAACGAGTCGAAGCCGAGGTCCTTGAACGCCCGCTCCGGTTCGATGGCCTGGAGCGAGCTGTAGCCGAGTACGGAAGCGACCTGCTCAAGGACGAGTTCGAGCATGGATGCTTCTCGCTCGGGCTCGGCGAGACCGGCCAGGCGCTGTTGGAGGGCGTTCGCCTCGACCTTGCCACCGCCGGCCTTGCGGCGGGTGACGGCGGGCACCAGTGTGCGGAAGAGTTCCCGGCTGCTGTCTCCCTGCGCGCGGACTGCCGCAAGGTCCAGTCGGACGGGGACGACGACCGGCTCGGCCAACTGCTGGGCCGCGTCGAACAGGGCCACGCCCATCTCGGAGGAGAGAGGGAAGACGCCGCCCACGGACGAGATACGGGACCGTTCGGCACCGGAGAGCTTGCCCGTCATTCCGCTGGCCTCGTCCCAGAAGCCCCAGGCGAGTGACTGGGCCGGCAGGCCCTCGGCCCTGCGGTACGAGGCGAGGGCATCGAGGAAGGCGTTGGCCGCCGCATAGTTGGCCTGTCCCGCGTTGCCGAAGATGCCGGCCACGGAGGAGAAGAGGATGAAGGCGTCGAGGTCGATGTCCCGAGTCAGCTCATGGAGATTCAGCGCCGCCTCGACCTTCGGCCGCAACACCGCCTCCACCCGCTCC
>NZ_BMRN01000156.1 GCF_014648655.1 Streptomyces atratus | reverse complement strand
GGAGCGGGTGGAGGCGGTGTTGCGGCCGAAGGTCGAGGCGGCGCTGAATCTCCATGAGCTGACTCGGGACATCGACCTCGACGCCTTCATCCTCTTCTCCTCCGCCGCTGGAGTGCTGGGCAACCCCGGCCAGGCCAACTATGCGGCGGCCAACGCCTTCCTCGATGCCCTCGCCTCGTACCGCAGGGCCCAGGGCCTGCCGGCCCAGTCCCTCGCCTGGGGGCCATGGGCCGACGGGGGAATGGCGGACGGCCTGAACACGGCCGACTCCCAGCGGATGAACCGCTCCGGCATCGAACCGCTGTCGCCCAAGCAGGGCACCGATCTCTTTGACGCGGCCGAGACCTTCGGCGAGGCCGCGGTCGTCACCATGCGGATCGATCTGGTCGGCGCGGGAGCCCTGGCACCGGACGCCCTGCCCGACATGTTCCGGGGCCTGGTGCGATCGAGATCCGCCAGGGCAGCCGATGCCGGGACGTCGGGTGCTGCGGCGTTCCGGCGCCGCATGGCGGTTCTGTCCGATGCCGAGCGCGAGGAACAAGTGCTCGACCTGGTGCGCGCGCACGCCGCGGCCATCCTCGGATTCCCCGGTCCGACCGCCATCGAGCCGGACCGCGCCTTCAAGGAACTTGGATTCGACTCGCTGGCTGCGGTGGAGTTCCGTAACGGCCTTGCTCAGGCCACGGGACTACGCCCGTCGGCCACCCTGGTCTTCGACTATCCGAACTCCCGCGTGCTCGCGCAGCACATTGCCGAGGAGCTGCGTTCTGACACACCCATCGGCGAAGACGCCGACGGCGAGGAGCGGGTCCGTCGCATCCTGCAAGGAATTCCGCTGAGCCGACTGCGGGATGCGGGACTGATGGAAGTGCTCTTCGAACTTGCCGGCGCTCACGACGAGCAGACGGATTCGGCAGCGGATCCGGAGAGTTCCTCGACCGAAGACATCGATGAGATGGATGCCGAGAGCCTGATCAGCATGGCGCTCAACGGCTCTGGCCTGGACGACGCGACGCAGGGAATGTGAGAGCTCGATGACGAATTCTGACGAGAAGCTGGTCGCCGCACTGCGTGCGTCGCTCAAGGAGAACGACCGGCTACGCGCTCACAACCGCAAACTGTCGTCCGCGGCCCGCGAGCCGATCGCGATCGTGTCTATGAGCTGCCGTTTTCCCGGGGGCGTCGATTCACCGGAAGCTCTTTGGCACGTGGTGAACAACGGCGTGGACGCGATATCCGAATTCCCGGAGAACCGCGGCTGGAACGTCGATGCTCTCTACGACCCCGAGGGAACGAAGCAGAACACCACCTACGTCAACAAGGGCGGATTCCTCCACTCTGCGGACACCTTTGATCCCGCTCCTTTCGGCATCAGTCCGAACGAAGCGCTGATCATGGATCCGCAGCAGCGTCTGCTGCTGGAATGCTCGTGGGAGGTATTCGAGCGGGCCGGCATCGACCCGTTCTCCCTCAAGGGCAGCAAGACCGGTGTCTTCGCCGGGATGATGTACCACGACTACGCTCACAACAGTGCGACGGGGTCGATCGCCTCCGGACGTGTCTCGTACGTCTTCGGCTTCGAGGGTCCGTCGATGACGGTGGACACGGCGTGCTCGTCGTCGCTGGTCGCCCTGCACCTCGCGGCCCAGGCGCTGCGTTCGGGTGAGTGCTCGATGGCGCTGGCCGGTGGCGTGGCCGTCATGTCGACGCCTGAGGTCTTTGTCGAGTTCAGCAGGCAAGGCGGCCTGGCGAGGGACGGGCGCTGCAAGTCCTTCGCGGGCTCCACCGACGGCACCAGCTGGTCGGAAGGCGCGGGTGTCCTCCTCCTGGAACGGCTCTCCGACGCCCGCCGCAACGGCCACCCGGTGTTGGCGGTGGTGCGGGGCAGCGCCATTAATCAGGACGGTGCGAGTAATGGGCTGACGGCTCCGAACGGTCCGTCGCAGCAGCGGGTGATTCGGGCGGCGCTGGCTGATGCGCAGATTTCTGCCGATCAGGTCGATCTGGTGGAGGCGCATGGGACGGGGACGCGGTTGGGTGATCCGATCGAGGCGCAGGCGTTGTTGGCGACGTACGGTCAGGGGCGTCCTGACAATGATCCTTTGTGGTTGGGGTCGTTGAAGTCGAA
>NZ_BMRN01000155.1 GCF_014648655.1 Streptomyces atratus | reverse complement strand
GCCGGTAAGGAGCTTCCAGGCATTTCGGACCGTGCGCGTTAGCGATATATGCGGCAAAGCATGTCGAAACGTTCGACGCGAACCAACATCAAACGCCCACTGAGAACGCCAGGCTTGGGGACGTTCACTGCGTGCTTCACCAGGGCGATTTGTGCGGCGAGGGCTTCACCACATGCCTCGGCGAGGCCGACCTGCTCGTGTACGAGGCCGTCGGCCAAGAATGCGTCGGACAGGCTGAAGGTCGCCAAGTTGGTGTGGGTGAAGACGCTGACGGTGTGGCCGGCCTTGCGAGCTCGACGCGCGAGGCCGATGACCTCGGCGTGTCCGTGGACGTCGGCGCGGTGACCGAGATGCGACCCGCGGCGGCGGCCGTGCGGATGGCGGGGTGGGAGAAGTCGCGTTGCAGGGCGGCTTCGGCGGCGGCCGGCAGCGTTCCGCTCGGGTCGCGGTAGCTGAGCGGTGGCAAACGGATCTTGTCGGCGCCAGGCAGCCGCATCGCTGTGGCCGATCCGGGCGTCGGCGTCGATGTGCTTGAAGCCCGCGTAGATGCACTGGTTGGCGTCGCCCAGCAGGATGCGCTGCAGTGCGACAGGACAGCAGGTCGCGCCTGTACCTCGTTCGCGTTGAAACCCGAAGCCTTGAGGCCACGGCTGCGGCGGGAACAGCCGGTCCGGTCGGCACGGTTGCATCGACCGAGGGACCGGCGCCGCACGGGCGGGGACACGGAGACCACAAGGTCGTCCACCCCACCAGGATCCGGGCCCCCGGGATCGCGGTACGCCCGCCGCGCGCTCGGACCAAGACGTATTTCTGTGGAGGAATGCTTCATGACTGACCGGCTCTTGACGCTCATGGCAGTGCATGCCCACCCCGACGACGAGGCCACCGGAACCGGAGGGGTCCTCGCGCGGTACGCGGCAGAAGGCATCCGCACGGTTCTCGTAACGTGTACCGACGGCGGTTGCGGTGACGGACCGGGGGGTGTCAAGCCGGGTGATCCCGGGCATGATCCGGCGGCCGTCGCCTTGATGCGCCGTCAAGAACTTGAGGAGAGCTGTGACGTCCTGAAGGTCAGCGATCTGGAGATGCTGGATTATGCCGACTCCGGGATGATGGGCTGGCCGAGCAACGACGCCCCCGGATCCTTCTGGCAGACCCCCGTAGAGGAAGGCGCCGACCGACTTGCGGAACTCATGCGGCACTACCGGCCCGATGTCGTCGTCACCTACGACGAGAACGGCTTCTACGGCCACCCCGACCACATCCAGGCCCACCGCATCACGATGGCGGCGCTGGAGATGACCGCACTGACACCGAAGGTGTACTGGACGACGATGCCCCGCTCGATGATGCAGCGGTTCGGGGAGACCGTGCGCGAGTTTCATGAGGACATGCCGGAGCCGGATCCTGCCGAGGCCGCCGCGATGGCCGAGATCGGCCTCCCCGACGATGAGATCACCACGTGGGTGGACACCATCGCATTCAGCGGTCAGAAGTTCGACGCGTTGGCCGCGCACGCCAGTCAGGGCGAGAACATCTTCTTCCTCAAGATGGGCAAGGAGAGGTTCGGCGAGTTGATGGGCATGGAGACCTTCGTACGTGTCCAGGACGCCACTGGCGCGGCCATACCCGAGAACGATCTCTTCGCCGGACTGCGCTGATCCGCCCGTCCGACCGGGGCCCGTCCGACCGGGGCCCGTCCGACCGGGCCCCGGGGAAAGCTCATCGGCCGCACGGCGCGATCGAGCGGGTCACACACCCGGAGGCTTGTCCACGCGAGTTCCGCTCCGGCAGCCCGCGTCCAGGCACTCGTCGGCGGCGTCGACGAGTGCCCGCACTACTGACCCGACACCGCGCTCGTCCCAAACCACTTAGCAACCGCACAGGTGGGAGACCTGCGGGCTGCTGACTCGGAAGGTGCGCGACAGCCCAGATCGACCCGGCCCCGCGCCGCTCCGGCCCCACCTGGCGCGACTTCCTCACAGCGCAGGCTCAGGGGATCCTTGCCGCGGACTTCTTCCCTATCGACACGGCCCGGGGCAAGCGCCTGTACGCGATGGCGTTCATCGAGCACGGCACCCGGAGACTGCACCTCACCGGGGTGACCACGCACCCCACCGCGCAGTGGGCGGCACAACAG
>NZ_BMRN01000154.1 GCF_014648655.1 Streptomyces atratus | reverse complement strand
CCGATCCGCAGATCGCGCTCGACGTCCGGCATCCGGCCTATGTGATCTACACGTCGGGCTCGACCGGCCGGCCCAAGGGCGTCGTGGTGAGCCACAACGGCGTGCCGGGCATGGTGGCGGCGCAGGTCGAGAGGCTCGGCGTGACGGCGGGCAGCCGGGTGCTCCAGTTCGCCTCGCCCAGCTTCGACGCATCGTTCTGGGACCTGTGCAGCGCCCTGCTCACCGGTGCCGCCCTCGTCCTGGCTCCGTCCGAGGCCCCGCTGGGGGCCCTGACGGACCGCCGGCTCGACGTCACCCATGTGACGCTGCCGCCCTCGGCCCTGGCGGCGCTGGACGGCGCCGACGTCTCGGCCGCCACCCTGGTGGTGGCGGGTGAGGCCTGCACTCCGGAGCTGGTGGCCCGGTGGGCGCCGGGGCGCCGGATGATCAACGCGTACGGTCCGACGGAGACGACGGTGTGCGCGACGATGAGCGACCCGCTGTCCCCGGGGTCGGGCGTGCCGCCGATCGGCCGTCCGATCGCCAACGCTCGGGTGTACGTCCTGGACGAGCGGATGCGGCCGGTGCCGCCGGGTGTGGTGGGGGAGTTGTACGTCGCGGGCGCCGGGCTGGCGCGCGGGTACCTGAACCGGCCGGGGCTGACGGCCGGACGGTTCGTCGCCTGCCCGTTCGGCAAGGCAGGTGAACGCATGTACCGCACGGGCGACCTGGTGCGCCGGTGCGCCGACGGTGAGCTGGAGTACGTCGGCCGCGCCGACGACCAAGTGAAGGTGCGCGGCTTCCGCATCGAACTCGGCGAGATCGAGGCAGCCCTGGCCGAGCATCCCGCAGTCGCCCAGGCCGCCGTCCTCGCACAGGACGACCGGCTCGTCGGCTACGTGGCAGCGCGTCCCGACGCTGCCGTACGGCCGGCGGCGCTGGCGGCGTATCTGCGCGACCGCGTGCCGGACTACCTGGTGCCGTCGGCGTTCGTGTTGCTGGATGTGCTGCCGCTGACGGCGAACGGGAAGCTGGACCGTGCAGCGCTGCCCGCGCCCGAACCGGGGACGGTCGGGAGCAGTCGCGCGCCGCGCACGCCGCAGGAGCAGATCCTGTGCGAGTTGTTCGCCGAGGTGCTGGGCGCGTCGCGGGTCGGGGTCGACGACGACTTCTTCGACCTGGGCGGGCACTCCCTGCTCGCCACCCGGCTGGTAGCACGGATTCGCTCGGTGCTCGGCGTGGAGCTGGGGTTGCGCGCGCTTTTCCAGGCGCCCACTGCGGCGGGAGTGGCCGAAGCGTTGGCCGAGGCCGGGCGCGCCCGCCCGGCGCTGACGGCGCACGTACGGCCGGAAGCGGTACCGCTTTCTTTCGCCCAGCGCCGGCTCTGGTTCCTGCACCGCATGGACGGCACCGCCGCGACCTACCACATTCCGCTGGCGCTTCGGCTGACCGGGACGCTGGATACAGCGGCGCTGAACGAGGCGCTCGCCGACGTGGTGGCCCGGCACGAGAGCCTGCGGACGGTGTTCCCGGAGGTCAACGGCGTACCGTGCCAGCGTGTCCTGGATCCAGGTGCGACCCGGCCCCGGGTGCGGTTGGCCGAGGTGTCGGAGGCCGAACTGCCTGCGCGACTCGCCGAGTTCGCCCGGCAGCCTTTCGACCTGGCGGTGGAACTGCCGTTGCGGGCGCAGCTGTTCGCGCTCGCACCGCAGGAGCATGTGCTGCTGGTGGTGATGCACCACATCGCCGGTGACGGCTGGTCCACCGGCCCGCTGGCCCGCGACCTTGCCGCGGCCTACGCCGCTCGGCACGAGGGTCGCACATCGAGCTGGCCGGTCCTGCCGGTGCAATACGCCGACTACACGCTGTGGCAGCGCGACCTGCTCGGTGACGCCGCCGATCCGGAGAGTCGGTTTGCCAAACAACTCGTTTATTGGAAGCGGCAGTTGTCCGCCCTGCCGGAACTTCTCCAGCTGCCCACCGACCGGTCGCGACCGGCCGTCGCCCGCTGGCACGGAGACCAGGTCGGCCTGGAGCTGAGTCCCGAACTGCATGCGGCTCTGGTGGAGTTGGCGCGGCGTACCGGCACCAGTCTGTTCATGGTGCTTCAGGCGGGCCTTGCCGCGTTGTACACGCGGTTGGGTGCGGGGACGGACATCCCGATCGGCAGTCCGGTCGCGGGGCG
>NZ_BMRN01000153.1 GCF_014648655.1 Streptomyces atratus | reverse complement strand
GTCCCGCTGCGGGCCCTGTTCGGGACCCCGACCGTGGCCGGTCTCGCTGCCGGGCTGAGCGGCGCCGGACAGGCCCGGCTCGCCCTGACGGCCGGTGATCGCCCAGAGCGGATCCCGCTCTCCTTCGCCCAGCAACGACTCTGGTTCATCAGCCAGTTGGAGGGACCCAGCTCGACGTACAACATTCCGTTCGCCCTCCGCCTCGACGGCGGCATCGACCGGGAAGCGCTCGGCCTGGCCCTGCGGGACGTCATCGGGCGGCACGAGGTCCTGCGGACCGTCTTCCCGACGGCCGAGGACGGTGAGCCGTACCAGAGAGTCATCGAACTCGCGGATCTCGACTGGCAGTTGGAGTACGCCAACGTCTCGTCCGACGAGCTGGACGGCGCCGTCGCGACGGCCACCGCCCGAGAGTTCGACCTCACCTCCGAGGTGCCGATCCAGGCCGCCCTCTTCGAAGCCGGACCCGACAAGCAGGTCCTCGTGATCGTGATGCACCACATCGCGGGCGACGGCTGGTCGACGGCCCCGCTGGCCCGGGACCTGTCCACGGCCTACGCGGCACGGTCCGAGGGCAAGGCCCCCGAATGGACGCCGCTGCCGGCCCAGTACGCCGACTACGCGCTCTGGCAGCGCGAGCTGCTCGGCGACGAGGCCGACCCCGACAGCGTCATTGCCCGCCAAGTCACGTACTGGCGCAAGACGTTGGCGGACATCCCGGAGGAGCTGGAGCTCCCCTTCGACCGGTCCCGCCCGGCCGTCGCCTCGCACATCGGCCACCGTGTTCCCCTGGTCGTCCAGGCCGACGTACATGCCCGGCTGGTGGAGGTGGCGCGGGCCGAGGGCGTGACCACGTTCATGGTCCTCCAAGCCGCCCTGGCGATGACGCTCTCGCGCCTCGGCGCGGGTACGGACATCCCGATCGGCTCGGCGAACGCCGGCCGCACGGACGAGGCCCTCGACGAACTCGTCGGCTTCTTCATCAACACCCTGGTCGTGCGCACCGACCTCTCCGGCGACCCGACCTTCCGCGAGGTCCTGGGCCGGGTGCGGGAGGCGAGCCTCTCCGCCCTGGCCCACCAGGAGGTGCCGTTCGAGCGGCTGGTGGAGGAGCTGGCACCCTCGCGCTCGATGTCCCGACACCCGCTGTTCCAGGTCCAGTTGGACCTCCAGAACAACACCGAGGCCATCCTCGACCTGCCCGGCGTGCGGGCCGGGGGCGTCGCGGTCGCGAAGACGGCGGCCAAGTTCGACCTGGAGGTCCGGGTCTCCGAGGCCTTCGACGAGCAGGGCGCCCCGGCCGGGGTGTGGGGCTCAGTGGTCGCGGCGGCCGACCTCTTCGACCGGGAGACGGTCGAGGGCCTGGGCGAGCGCCTGGTCCGGGTGCTCGGACTGCTGGTCGCCGATCCCCGTACGCGCTTGAGCGCGGTGGACGTGCTCGGCGCGGACGAGCGGCGTCGGGTGCTCGTCGACTGGAACGACACGGCTGCCGACCTCGGCACGGTGCTGGTGCCGGAGCTGTTCGCGGCGCAGGTGGGGCGGACTCCGGACGTGGTGGCTGTTGTCGGGGGCGACGAGTCGGTTTCGTACGCGGAGCTGGACGCCCGCGCCAGCCGTCTGGCTCAGTACCTGGTCGGTCAGGGCATCGGCGCCGAGTCGCTGGTCGGCCTGTGCCTGCCGCGCGGGATCGACACGGTCGTGGCGATCCTCGCAACCTGGAAGGCGGGGGCTGGTTATCTGCCGATCGATCCGGAGTATCCGGCTGAGCGGATCGGGTTCATGCTCGCCGACAGCGGTGCGGCTCTGACGCTGACGACCGAGGAGATCCTGGACGATCTTCCGGCCGGCCGGAACCGCTTCGTGGCCCTGGATGGCGCGCTGGTCCGGATGCAGCTGGCGGCCGCGTCCGCCGAGTCCCCCACGGTCGGGGTCGATCCGCAGTCGCTTGCGTACGTCATCTACACCTCGGGCTCGACCGGCCGCCCGAAGGGTGTGGCTGTCACTCACAAGGGCCTGGCGAACTATGTGTCCTGGGCTGCGGACGCCTACCGCATGAATGGTGGCGGGGGTGCTCCGCTGCACTCGTCGCTCGCCTTCGACCTGACGGTGACCAGTGTTCTGGTGCCGCTGGTCACCGGCTCGGCGGTCGTGGCCAGTGAGGCCGGTGGCGCCGAGGGGCTGGCCGAACTGAT
>NZ_BMRN01000152.1 GCF_014648655.1 Streptomyces atratus | reverse complement strand
GCCCGGGTGTACGTCCTGGACGGCAGCCTTTCCCCGGTTCCTGCGGGTGTCTCCGGTGAGCTGTACATCGCGGGTGCGGGTCTGGCCCGGGGTTACCTGGGCCGCCCGGAGCTGACGGGTGAGCGTTTCGTCGCCGATCCGTTCGCGTCGGACGGTGGCCGTCTCTACCGCACCGGTGATGTGGTGCGCTGGTCGCAGGACGGCCAGGTCGAGTACCTGGGCCGGGCGGACGAGCAGGTCAAGATCCGCGGCTTCCGCATCGAGCTGGGCGAGGTCCAGTCGGCGGTCGCCGCCCACCCGGAGGTCGCGCAGGCGGTCGTCATCGCCCGCGAGGACGTACCGGGGGACAAGCGCCTGGTTGCCTACGCCGTCCCGGCCGAGGAGGCCGATTCGACCGAACTACCCGTCCGTGTATCGGAGTTCGCGGGCGAACGGCTGCCGTCCTACATGGTCCCGTCCGCGGTCGTGGTCCTGGACGTGCTGCCGCTGAACGTGAACGGGAAGCTGGACCGCAAGGCCCTGCCCGCCCCCGAGTACGCCACCGGCAGCGGCCGCGGCCCTTCCAACGCCCGCGAGGAGATCCTGTGCGCGGCGTTCGCCGAGGTCCTGGGCCTCGGCGGGGTCGGTGTGGACGACGACTTCTTCCGGCTCGGCGGCCACTCGCTCCTCGCGATCCGCCTGGTCGCCCTGCTCCGTACGCGAGGTGTCTCCGTCTCGATCAGGGCGCTCTTCGACGCCCCGACCCCGGCCGGTCTCGCCGCCTCGCCGGGCTCCGAGCAGATGGCCGTCCCGGCGAACCTGATCCCGGCCGGCGCGACCGCGATCACCCCGGCGATGCTGCCGCTCGTCGACCTCACGGTTGCCGAGATCGCGGCGATCGTCGTCACCGTGGACGGTGGCGCCGCGAACGTGGCCGACGTCTACCCGCTGGCCCCGCTTCAGGAGGGCCTGCTCTTCCACCACCTCCTCGTGGACGGCGGCGAGGACACGTACGTCATGCCGACGGTGGTCGAGTTCGACGCCCGCGAGCGGCTCGATGCCTTCACGCAGGCGCTCCAGAGCGTCGTCGACCGGCACGACATCTACCGCACCTCCATCGTGTGGGAGGGCCTGCGCGAGCCGGTCCAGGTGGTGCGGCGGCAGGCGACCCTGCCGGTCGAGTTCGTCACCCTGGACGCCGAGGGCGGCGACCCGGTGAAGCAGCTCCTCGCGGCCGGCGGGTCGATGGACCTGGGCCGGGCCCCGCTGATCCGGGTCCACGCGGCCCGGGTCCCCGGCGGGGACCAGTGGCTGGCGCTGGTGCGGATCCACCACATGGTGCAGGACCACACCGCCCTGGAGGTCATGCTCGCCGAGGTCAACGCGTTCCTCACCGGACGCGACGGCAACCTCGCGGAGCCGCTGCCCTTCCGCAACTTCGTCGCGCAGGCCCGCGCCGGAGTGACCACCGGCGAGCACGAGCGGTACTTCGCCGAACTGCTCGGCGACGTCACCGAGCCCACGACGCCCTTCGGCCTGGCCGACGTCCACGGCGACGGCACCGGCGCCACGCGCGCCCGGGTCGTCTTCGGCGACGAGCTGCACACACGTCTGCTCGACGTCTCCCGCCAACTGGGCGCGAGCCCGGCGACGTTGCTGCACCTGGCGTGGTCCCGGGTGCTCGCGGCGGTCAGCGGCCGCGAGGACGTGGTCTTCGGTACCGTCCTGTTCGGCCGCATGAACGCCGGTACGGGCTCCGACCGGGTACCGGGTCCCTTCCTGAACACGCTGCCGGTCCGCGTGCGCACCGACGAACTCGGCGTCCTCACCGCCGTGTCCGCGATGCGCGGCCAGTTGGCGGAGCTCCTTGAGCACGAGCACGCGCCGCTCACGGTGGCGCAGCAGGCCAGCGGGGTGACGGGTGACGCGCCCCTGTTCACCGCGCTGTTCAACTACCGCCACAACAGCGGCGGCGGTACGACCGAGGAGCCCCGGGTCCGCGACGAGCGGCTGGACGGGATCAGGAGGGTCTTCTTCGAGGAGCGCACCAACTACCCGCTGATGGTCTCGGTCGACGACAACGGCGACCGGATCTCGCTGGCGGTTCACGCGGTCGCGCCGATCGACCCGGAGACGGTGGGCCGCTTCCTGCGCACAGCCGCGCAGAACCTGGTCTCCGCGCTGGAGTCGGCCCTGGACGGCGACCACGACGACGTGCCGCTGAGCTCGGTCCAGGTGCTGGACGAGGCCGAGCGGTACCGGGTGTTGA
>NZ_BMRN01000151.1 GCF_014648655.1 Streptomyces atratus | reverse complement strand
CCCGCCACGATCCACGCACCGCGGCGCTGTGTGACGGGGTCCGCGAGCAGACCCAGCACGCCCGTGACGCCGTTGGAGCCGTTCGACGGTCCGGCGTGGCCGACCTCGGTATCGGGCGCGTACCAGAGACGTCCGGGTATGGCACGTGCCGCGTCCGTCGCCACGCTCCCGCCGTCGGCACTGCGGATCTTCGCCGTCTCGCACGCGACCAGTACGACCGGAGCCGGGGGCTGCGCCGGGTCCCTGAGCGTCTCCATGAAACGCGCGAACCGGGCACCGTCGACGACCAGCGGCTTTTCGCCCACCACATGGAGTTCGATGCCGTTCTCGGTGCCGTGCGCGTCGAAGAACAGCGGCCTGACCGGCTCCTTCGCATCCCGCGCCGGTGCGGCCTGCCAGGGGAGCTCGCCGGCCGGGGAGTCCGTGTCGCTGTCGGTGTCGAGTACGACACCCCCTTCCTCCGTGGCCCGGTAATGCGCGAACAGGACCCCGTCCGAGCGGTACGCGGCGTAGAAGGCCTCCCGGGGCACCCAGTCCTGCGGGGTGTGTGACGCGTAGCCCAGTGTCCGGCCGTCGGTGTCACGAATCACCCGGAGGCCTTCGTGGACCTGGCCGAAGGAGACCTGACGTCCGTCCGTGGAGTTGGGGTGGGGCCCCCGAGCCCGTGGTACATCCGCATGACCTCGGGCGAGAACGGCTTCCCGTACACCAGCCCGGTGAAGACCTCCGCTACGAACTCGCGGGGGTTGCCGGCGGCGTAGGCGCTCACCCCGAGGGCGAGAGCCTGATGGGGTACGGCGTCGCCGTCCCGCCCGCTGCGGCCGGCGAGCTGTGTGAAGGCCAGATCGTGGTACTGGGCACGGGCGTTGGCGTAGTGCAGGAAGTGGCCCAGCTCATGCACCATCGTGCCGACGCCGGAGGGGTCGAGCTCGGTCGAGAGGTAGCGGTACCGCTTGTCGGCGAGCTTGTTGGTCAACGGATTGCCGACGACGTCGGGCGAGGCGATCACCGCGTTGGGTGCGAGGTACTCGGCGCGCTGTAGCCGGCCCCCGCTCCGCTCGGCGATCAGGTCGTTGTGGACCTCCAGAAACCGGCCGTACTTGGGCAGGTGCAGCTCGACGTCGGGAACGTGGAAGCCAGCCTCCTGCACTGTGATTACGGCCTTGCGGAAGTTGTCGATCCGAGCGTCGCGGAGGCTGTCCGTGGGGTCCCCGTGGACGGTGACCTGCGTGCCGTGGACGTCCTCGACCACCGGCGTCAGGTTCCCGAGGTGGGAGCCGGTGTCGAGTGCCTCGGCCTGGTTGGCACGGTCGAGATAGGAGTTGAGTTCCGGGTAGAGCGTGGAGCGGGTCAGGTCGTTGCGGGCACCGTCCATCAACTCCCGTACACGAACGGCGGACACACCCGCGTCGACGGTCACCCCACCAGCCGCCGCCTGATCCCGCTTGGCCGCCAGCTGCTGGCGCGAGAGCTCATCGGCAGCATCGAGCGCATCGTCCGACAAAGCGCCGTGGTGGGTGCGGTCGCCAGTGAAGATGTCGTGCGTGGTGTTGTTCGCCGGATCGACCCGATCCGGCAACCGTCGGCCCGCGAAGTCGCTCACATCAGGATGGATACGGGCGTACCGGTCGAGAAGCTGTGCCTGGTGCGCCCGCTCGGCGATGCGCTGGTGCAGATCGTCCCGCTCGGACCGGACGTGTGCGGTGAGGCGGTCGACCGCCCCGGTACGCTCGCTGGGGCCGTTCTTGCCCGACTTCCATGCTTCCACGGCATCGAGGATGGCCTCCAACTGACGCTGGTTGGCGTCATGGGCACCAGGCAGCTTCCGGCTGCCATTCGCCCACTCGTGGACAGCCGTATCGATGCGTCGCAGAGCGTTGGAGCGCCGCGCCCGCGGCAGCGTCGACAGAGCCCGCCAACTGTCGATGATCTCGCTGTCCCCGACCCCGCGGCTATCGGTCGGGAGCGCGCCCGACGTTGAGCCGCCCTCCGTGGGCGGGCGACCGGAGGGCGATGGCTGGCCGTCGCCGCCGACCGCCGCCAGGTCGTCGGACATCGCCTGCTCCGCACTTTTCTGCGGCGCGGAGTTGAGGGTTTCGAAGATCATGTCCGAGAAGGTGGCGGTGTGCGGCACCGCTTCCCCCCGCGGGGCGGGGACGAAGGCCGGGCCGGTTTCGAGTGACTCTCCCGCCACGATCCACGCACCGCGGCGCTGTGTGACGGGGTCCGCGAGCAGACCCAGCACGCCCGTGACGCCGTTGGAGCCGTTCGACGGTCCGGCGTGGCCGAC
>NZ_BMRN01000150.1 GCF_014648655.1 Streptomyces atratus | reverse complement strand
TGCCCAAGGGGCGCATTCTCGTTCTGGTGCCGACACTGGCCCTTCTGGCGCAGACGGTGAAGGCGTGGCACGACGCCGGGCACACAGGGCCGGCCGTCGCGGTGTGCAGCCTCCAGGGCGACCCCGAGCTGTGGAACCTCAAGGTCCGCTCCACCACGAACCCCGTACAGCTGGCCCTGTGGCACGGTTCCGGGCCCGTGACCATCTACGCGACGTACGCCAGTCTCGGTGTCCTCGCGGAGGCTTTCGAGGGCGTCTACGGGCAGCAGCTGGCCCCGGTGGACCTTGCGGTGGTCGATGAGGCTCACAGGACTTCGGGTTCGATGGGTAAGGCGTGGGCGGACATCCACGATCAGACCGTCATCCCGGCGCAGCGGCGGCTGTATCTGACGGCGACGCCGCGGATCTGGGAGGAGCGGCCGAACTGGGAGGTTGCCGAAGGGGTGCGGGAGGCGCTGCCGAAGGAGATGGCGGCCTCCATGGATGACGAGGTCGTGTTCGGGCCTGTGCTGTACAAGCTCAGCTTGGCGTCGGCGGTCTCGCGCGGTTTGCTTGCGCGGTACCAGATCATCGTGCTGGAGCTGGCGGACCCGGTGGTCACCCCGGAGCGGCTGATGGGCGAGGAGCGGCGTAGCGAGGAGGTGCGTGGGCAGCGGCTCGGGGCGCTTCAGGCGGCGTTGCTGCACACGATGGCGCAGCATGGGCTGTCGACGTGCATCACCTTCCATCACCGGACGATGGAGGCGCAGGCGTACGCGGAGGGCTTGGAGCGGGTTGCTGGGAAGCTGCACGCGGACCAGCCGGGGAAGTACCCGGCGAGGATCTGGGCGGACTGGCTGTGCGGCGAGCACGCCCTGGAGCGCCGGCGGGAGGTCCTGGGCGGGTTCGGGTCTACCGCGCGGCGGGCCGTGCTCTCGAACTGTCGTGTCCTGGGTGAGGGCGTCGACATCAGAGCTGTGGACAGCGTGGCCCTGCTGGACCCCAAGGGCGCGCCGCACGACATCGTCCAGGCCATCGGCCGGGCGCTGCGTCAGAAGCCGGGACAAGGCAAGCTCGCTTCTTTGATCGTGCCGGTATTTCTCCAGGCGGGAGAAAAGCCGGAAGACATGTTCACTTCGGGATCGTATCGGCCTTTGGTGAAAGTTCTTGAAGGTCTTCGGGCTCATGATGAAGAGGCCATCGAATTGCTCGCCGTCCCGCAGGAGCCGCAGAAGGACGTCGCGCAGCCGTCCCAGTACATCGGTCCGCCGCCTGAAGAAGGCGAGGATGAATCTCGTCTGCTGCTACGTTTTTCGGCTCCGCGTGACCCGGTGATGGTCGCGGACTGGGTGTCCTTCAACGTGATCGACACGGAGCGCCAGGACTGGGCCAGAGGCTACGCAGCGCTACGTAGGTACACCGAGCGTGAGGGGGGTGCTCGAGTGCCCTACGGACACAAGGAGGGCGCGTACCCCCTTGGGCAGTGGGTAGCAGAGCAGCGACGGGCGTTCGGGGCGGGGCAGATGACCGGGCTGCGCGCACGGCGGCTGGAGAAGCTGGGCATGGTGTGGTCGCTGGCGGATGAGCGGTTCCAGGAGAGCCTCGCAGCCGCGAAGGCCTACTACGACCAGCACTGGACGCTATGCGCCCCGCGCCCGGCGACCGCTCTGGACCGGCCAGTCGGGCAATGGCTGTCCAACCTCCGCCGCCCCGGCGCACTGGACGGACACCCCGAGTGGGAGACGGCGCTGCGCGAGGTCGACGAGGACTGGAACCCGCAGTGGCCGGCAGACTGGCAACGGCACTACGCCGCGCTGCGGGAGCTGGTGCGCGATGAGGACCAGGCGGAGGTCCTGCCCGGCTTCACGGTCCACGGCATGGACATCGGGAAGTGGCTGGCCCGGCAGCGCAAGCCGGAGGTCTGGCAGGCCCTGACGGACGGACAGCGCGAGCGCCTGGAGCGACTCGCCATCGTGCCGCTGGCCCCGGAGCCGGAGGCGCCCGCCAAGCCTTCCAAGGGCGGCTCGGGGGCGTTCGAGAAGGGCGTTGCAGCCCTGGCGCAGTACAAAGCCCGCACCGGCTCTGTGACGGTCTCCAGGGGTCACGTAGAGGCGTTGCCGGACGGGTCGGAGGTGAAGCTCGGGGTATTCCTCAGTAACAGCAAGAGCCGCCGCGCCAAGCTGACCGCCGACAAGCTCCAGGCGCTGGCCGCCCTCGGGCTCAACTGGGCGGCATCCTGACGCCGTCGGACAAGACCCCGGGGCTATACGCGGCCCGGGGCCCCTAGCTTTCCGGGGCCTGCCGCATCGCACGGGAGTGCGTGTAAG
>NZ_BMRN01000149.1 GCF_014648655.1 Streptomyces atratus | reverse complement strand
AGTCTGCGGAAGAACCGCCGGGCCGCGGCAGTGTCCCGGCGGTTCTGCACGAGGATGTCCAGGACATTGCCATCCTGATCCACGGCCCGCCACAGGTACTTCCGTTCACCGTTGACCTTGATGAAGACCTCGTCCAGATGCCACTTGTCGCCGGGCCGGGGCTGCCGGCGGCGCAGCGCGCTGGCGTAGCACTGCCCGAACTTGGCACACCAGCGGCGGACCGTCTCATGCGAGACGACGACACCGCGCTCGAGCATCAGCTCCTCCACCTCACGGAAGGACAGCGGAAACCGGAAGTACAGCCACACACAGTGGGAGATCACCTCGACCGGGTACCGATGGCCCTTGTACGACGGCGACACGTCCCCCACGGACAACCCTCTCCAGCCTGATCAACCCGAAAATCATCCCACTCAGCCGGCCAACGTGACAGCGCCGCAGACACTCCTCGCGCTCTGGGCCGGCACCTGCCCGACCTGCCACCGCGACATACCCACCCCAATACGAACCTGACCAAGCCCTACTAGGGCCCGCCCGTCACCACCGCTCGTAGGCGGTGAACGGGTAGCTGCCGCCCAGGCCCGCCACCACGAGTCTGCCGTCGCGCTCGTACATGCCGCCCACGAGGCCGGGCACCTCGTCACGGAAGTGGCGTTCGTCGAGCTCCTCGCCGTCTGCGGCGTCGAGCTCGACCATGGTGGTGATCGCCGCGCTCTGGGTGGACCACTCGCACAGCACCGTGACCCGGTCGCCGATCACCGCCATCCCTGCGGCCGGATCGTCCATGCCCTGCGACCAGACCTCTTCGCCGGTCTTGAGGTCGAAGGCGATGACTGTGTGGTGGTTGCCCTTCTTCCAGTACTTGGCCAGTGCGTAGAGCCGGTCGCCGACGACCGCCGTCGACATCACGGTGCTCGCCTGGATCACGCCCTGCTCGCGGTCGAGCTCGATGGTGGGGCGGGGCCGCCCGTTCTCGTCGAACGAGATGAACAGGCCCGTGTTCCCCGGGCTGTCCGCGGACACCCCGACCGTGAGCACCAGCGGGTCGGCCGACTCGATGCCGACAGCGGTCTTCGGGTCGAGCGGGCGCCGCGCGTCGACGGGGACGTTCCACTCCAGGGCGCCGGTCGCACGGTCGAAGGCGGCCACCGTCACCTCGGCGACCGCGCGCTTGTCGCGCCCGCCGGAGCCGCAGGTGAGGACCGCGAACACCCTCTTCCTGCCGACCGAGACCGTGTCGGGACCGCACCGGTCGGGCAGCTCGGCGGCCCAGCGCTGCTTGCCAGTGCGCACGTCCAGGCCGCGCAACGAGACGTCGCCGCCCTTGTCCTTCTGCCCCGTCGACGTCGTGGCGCGCCGGTCCTGGGCCACCACCGCGAGGCCGCCGCCCGCGTCCAGGCGCGGACTGCTCCCGGCGACCACGTCACCGAACGAGTCCCTGCGGAGGTTGGAGTGCTCCTTCCACAGTTCCCGGCCGTCCTTGGCGTCCAGGGCGAGGACGTTCGAGCAGGCCTTGACGGGCACCCCGTCGGGGGTACTCCCCTCGCCGGTGCCGTCGTCCTCGTACGCGACGAGCACGACCCCCGCGCCCGCGTGCGGCGCGGCGCCGCACATCTGGGTGCGGCCCGGTGGCACGTACTCCCAGAGCTTCTTGCCGTCCTGTCCCGCGGCGAGCCCGAACCCGGTCACCTCGTCGTACCTACTGCGGATGGCCACGTCACCGACGACCCAGTTGTCGTCCTGCCCGCTCGACGTCCGGTCCTTCGCGGCCGACCAGGACCGCACCATGGCATCCCCGGGCAGATAGCCATAGGGCGACAGCATCATGGCCGTCAGCGATCCGATCACCACCAGGACGATCGCCGTCCACACCAGTGGTTTGACCAGACTTCTTCCCGACATCACGCGGCCCCCTCGAGCTGCACATGTCCCGAACCCCCGTACGGCGGCACCCCCCTGGCGTCCGCCGCCGCCCACCGGCCCCCCGGCCGTGCGAGCGAAGATCATCGTAAGCGAGCGGGGAGGAGAACGAGACCGGGCTCGGCCGGCGCATCCTCTTCCAGCGTGTCCCGGGGCCAAGTCCGGCAAGAACCGGCTGCACCTCGACATCCATGTGGGTGGCGAGCGGCGCGGCGCCGAGGTGGAGCGGCTGGCCGGGCTCGGGGCGCGGGTAATGCGGGAGTTGGCGGCGCAGGGCGGCTCCTGGGTGGCGATGACCGATCCGGAGGGCAACGGATCGACGTGCATTAAGCTTGGCTTTAAACCCCACCAAGATCATTTCTTGGTGGGGTTTGTTGTTCGCCTGACAGCTGGACGGCCTCTGCTTGATCATGTGTTTCCGCCAAGAGACA
>NZ_BMRN01000148.1 GCF_014648655.1 Streptomyces atratus | reverse complement strand
GCACATCCCACCCGCCGAGCACGAAGCCAACTACTACAAGGAACTCACGAAACCCCAGGTCACAACCACAATCTGAGATCTCTACCGAACCCGGGGCGGTTCAACATGCGGCTGGCCCCCGAACACCCCGACGTGACCTGCAAGCAGCTCGTCACTCCTTTTGCGGCTCGCGAACGCGGTGTATTCGGGTATCTCGGCGACTTCGGCGTCCGAGATGAGTTCACCGGTCTCGGGGTCGGGCACCGCGGTCGGGTAACTGATGTGTTGCCAGGCATCGTTGGGAATGCTGTGGACAGCTTGTTTGATGGAGGGGTTCATCCCGGTGGTGATCGAGAAGTGGGCGCCGGCCCGGCGGCAGGCGGCGATCACCGCGGCGTTGTAGAACTGCGAGTCGGCCCGCAGGATACGGGTCCCGGTGCAGCCGGCCTCGCGGGCGGTGGCCAGGGCCTCGCTCACGAATTTCGAGGCGCCTCGGGAGTCTGCCGCCTTGCCGCGGCGCATCCGTGCTCCGGCGATCACAGGTCTCGATTGTGGGGTGCAGACCGTGGCGAGGAGGGGGTGCAGGGTGCGGATGCCCTTGAACCGGCCGTACTCGGCGCCCTGTTTCGCCCGGCCGTAGACCCGCTTGTGGGTGGAGTCGACATCGATGAACGCCAGCTCGTCCGAGCCCGGCAGCAAGGGGGTGTGCGCGGCCAGTGCGGCAAGGAACCGGCGGTGGACAGCATGGAGTTGAAGGGCATGACCGTGGGTGAACGCGCGCAGGAAGGTGCCCAGCGTGGACGGGGCACGGGCACCTGCGAACACGGCCGGCATCGCCCCGTGCCGCAGGACGTGAAGGTCGTCGATGCTGTCCGCACCCGCGGCCATGCCACCCACAATGCTGCTGACCTTGGCGTCCGCCGCAGCCCCCGCCCCGTTCTTCGCCCCGGTCAGCTTCACCTTCTCCGTCACCAGCCGCGACAGCCCGTACCGCTCGGCCAGCCGCAGCACCGGGACCAGCCCGCCGTGCGCGAGCAGGTTCGGGTCATCGAGCGCGGCGAACGTCGCCGTAGGACTGTGGGAGGATTTCACCTACGAGGTGCCTTGCTGGTCGGGCCGGTGGAAGCGTAGAGAACTCCCATCATCCCAGCTCAGCAGGCACCTCTCTGCGTCAGCCCCTCTCGCGGTCCGTCACCGATCGGTGGATTCAGGCTAAGGACGTCGACCGCGGCCCCCGAGGCCGCGCACTGCTCGGCGGCCTCCCCGGTCCGCTTCTTCCACGTCTCGAAGTCGTCGCCGTTATGGAGTTCGGGCAAGTCACCCTCCCAATAGATGTTGCGGTCCCTGTCCAGGGTGAGGAGGTGGACCCGGCAGTTTTGGCGGAACTTCTCGTAGTCCTGGAACTTCTGGTCCTCGGCGAAGGTGACGACCTCGATGAAGACCGGACCGATACGGACGTCGCCGGGGCCGCCGCTGGTTTTCGCCGGCTCCAGCTCGACCGGGAGTCCGCGGGCCGCCCCCATGAGCGCGAGCCGGGCCTGCGTCTGGGTGTGCAAGAACCGCGACAGGGTGACGTCGCGGTGGGCATCCCGCCTAGTACTCCAGCCGGACTTCTTCATTCGTGCTGGTCAGCGGCTTGGGTGTGGGGAGTGTAGCGGGCTGGAATGGGGGTGGGGCGGTCTTTGCGGGGTCGCCCCACGAACGTGTGGCCGCGCTGCTTGTAGTGGCAACGTTCCGGGCAGCCCGCTCGCATGAGCGATGTACCAACGGGCCTGTGGGAAGAGGGACTTGCTGAGCTGCTCTTGCGGATCGGAGGACGTTTTGCCCGAGTGGAATCCCGGCGACGGATGCGAGACTACGTCCGTGGGCTTCTTGGCCCGGTGGGCCGCAAGAACGGCTGGCAGCTCGCCGAATACGCCGGCCACGCCACCCCCGACGGACTGCAGCACCTGCTTTCCCGGAGCCGCTGGGAGGCCGACGAGGTCCGCGATGACCTGCACGCCTACGTCGCCGAGTACCTCGGCGCGGACAACGGCGTGCTGATCATTGACGACACAGGCTTCGTGAAGAAGGGCACCACTTCCGCCGGTGTCCAGCGCCAGTACTCCGGCACCGCAGGCCGTACCGAGAATTGCCAGATCGGCGTGTTCGCTGCCTACGCCACCTTCCGCGGCCACACTCTGGTCAACCGCGAGCTCTACCTGCCCAAGTCCTGGACCGAGGACCGCGAACGCTGTCGGGCCGCCCGTGTCCCCGACGACCGCGTCTTCGCCACCAAGGGCGAACTGGCGCGGGCCGTCATCCTGCGGGCCCTCGCCTCGCCCCTGCCCGTCGGCTGGGTCACCGCGGACTCCGCCTACGGCCAGGACTCCCACTTCCGCCGCTTCCTCGAAGACCACCAGCTCTCCTACGTCGTGGCCGTCCCGAAGTCCCAG
>NZ_BMRN01000147.1 GCF_014648655.1 Streptomyces atratus | reverse complement strand
TCACGGCCCAGCGGCTCCCCGAGCACATGGTTCCGGCTGCGGTCGTCGTCCTCGACGCCCTCCCGCTGACCGCCAACGGAAAGCTCGACCGCAAGGCCCTCCCCGCCCCGGACGCCTCCGGATCGGCAGGGGCCGGGCGCGGACCCGCCACGCTTCAGGAGGAGATCCTCTGCGCGGTCTTCGCCCAGGTCCTCGGCCTGGACCGGGTCGGTGTCGACGAGAGCTTCTTCACCCTCGGCGGTCACTCGCTGCTTGCCGTCCGTCTGGTCAGCCGCATCCGTGCCGTGCTCGGCATCGAGCTGGAGATGGCGGCACTGTTCGAGGCGCCGACCGTCGCGGGCCTCGCGGCCCGCATCGCAGGGGCAGGCGCGGCGCGCAAGGCCCTGACACCGATGGGGCGCCCGGAGCGGACGCCGCTCTCCTTCGCCCAGCAACGCCTCTGGTTCATCGGCCAGTTGGAGGGACCGAACTCGGCCTACAACGTCCCGGTGGCACTCCGCCTGTCGGGCGGCGTGGACCGCGACGCGCTCGGCGCTGCCCTGCGCGACGTGATCGGCCGCCACGAGGTCCTGCGCACCGTCTTCCCGGTCGCGGACGGCGAGCCCTATCAGCGGGTCATCCCGGTCGAGGACCTGGCCTGGGAGCTGCCGCTGGTCGAGGTCGATCCGGAGGACCTGGAGGACGCAGTCGCCGCCGCGGCCGACTACGCCTTCGATCTCTCCGCCGAAATGCCTTTCCGCGCCTGGCTGTTCTCCGCCGGGCCCGACGAGGTGCTCGTCGTGGTCATGCACCACATCGCGAGCGACGGCTGGTCCAAGCGCCCGCTGGCCCAGGACCTCTCCACCGCGTACGCGGCGCGCCGCGACGGCGAGGCCCCAGCGTGGGAGCCGCTGCCGGTCCAGTACGCCGACTACGCGCTGTGGCAGCGCGAGCTGCTCGGCGACGAGAAGGACCCCGACAGCGTCGGAGCGCGCCAAGTCGCTTACTGGCGCGAGAGGCTGGCCGGAGCGCCGGAAGAACTGGAGCTCCCGGCCGACCACCGCCGCCCGGCGATCGCCTCCAATCGAGGCCACCGCGTGCCCGTGGAGGTGCCGGCCGCCGCGCACGCACGGCTTCAGGAGCTGGCGCAGGCCGAGGGCGTGACGGTGTTCATGCTGCTCCAGGCCGCCTCCGCCATCCTCCTGTCGAAGCTGGGCGCGGGCACGGACATCCCGATCGGATCGGCGAACGCCGGCCGTACGGACGTCGCGCTGGACGACCTCGTCGGCTTCTTCGTGAACACGCTGGTGCTGCGTACGGACCTGTCGGGCGACCCGACGTTCCGCGAAGTCCTCGGCCGCGTACGGGAGTCGAACCTGTCGGCCTTCGCACACCAGGACGTCCCCTTCGAGAAGCTGGTCGAGGAGCTGGCGCCGACGCGCTCGCTGGCGCGGCACCCGCTCTTCCAGGTCACGCTGACCCTGGAGAACAACGCCGAGGCGGTCGTCGAGCTGCCGGGCCTGCGCACCGGCGGCACGTCCTCTGCCGGGGAGCCCACCGCCCCCGGGCAGGCCGCTGCCAAGTTCGACCTGGCCGTCGAGGTCGCCGAGGCCTTCGGTGCCGAGGGCGCCCCCGCCGGGCTGCGCGGCTCCGTGGTCGCGTCGGCGGACCTGTTCGAGCCGGACACCGCGGCGCGGCTCGCCGAGCGTTGGGTCCGGGTCCTCGAACTCCTCGTCGACGAACCGCAGATCCGCCTGAGCGCCGTCGACGTCCTGGACGCGGCCGAGCGCCACCGGCTGCTCGCCGAGTGGAACGACACGGCAGTGCAGGTCGCGCCCGCCACGGTGCCGGAGCTCTTCGCGGCGCACGCGGCCCGCACCCCGGACGCGGTCGCGGTGATCGCGGGCGGCCAGGAGATCACGTACGCCGAGCTGGAAGCGCGGGCCAACCGCCTCGCGCACCAGCTCATCGCCCGGGGCATCGGCGCCGAGTCGGTCGTCGGCCTCTGCCTGGACCGGGACGCCGAGCTGATCGTGGCGGTCCTGGCGGCCTGGAAGGCCGGGGCGGGCTACCTGCCCATCGACCCGGAGCACCCGGCCGACCGGATCGCGTACATGCTTGCCGACAGCGGCGCGGCCCTCGCACTGACGACCGAGGAGCTGCTCGGCGGACTCCCGACGGGCCAGGTGCCGGTCGTGGCCGTCGACGGACCGGAACTGCGGGCCGAGCCGGCGTCCGCGTCGACCGAGTCCCCCGAAGTCACCGTGAACAGCGCTGACTTGGCTTATGTGATCTACACGTCGGGTTCGACGGGTCGGCCGAAGGGTGTGGCTGTCGGTCATGGTGCGCTGGCGAATCTGGTGTCGGTGTTCGGGCCGTTGATGGAGGTGGGCCCGGGGGTTCGGGTGTTGCAGTTCGCCTCGTTCAACTTTGATGCGTC
>NZ_BMRN01000146.1 GCF_014648655.1 Streptomyces atratus | reverse complement strand
CAGCTCCCCCCTTTCATCGCGCGCATGTTCACTGAATCGATCGCACACCGGCTCCAGTCCAGGTCACCGCACCTGCCCAGTTCGTCCAGGACCAGACGGTGGAGTCTGGCCCAGACCCGGGCCTTGCTCCACTCGGTGAACCTCCGGTGGGCCGTTGGCCCCGAAGGCCCGAAAGACGGGGGCAGCTGCCGCCACGTGCAGCCTGACGTGGCAACGAAGATGATCGCCGCTAGGGACCTCACGGTCCCCGTACCGTCGTCTGCCACCGCCCTGCGGCCGAGACGGAGTCGGCGGCACCACCCGCTCAAACAGGCCCCACAACTCGTCCGGCACCAGCCGCTCAATGATCCCCACGACACCAGACTATCGAACATCCCAAATGAGACGACCTCTAAAGAGCGTGGACCATCCTCCGAGCTGTATTGCCCCGTCGATCGCCCAGGCGGTGGAGCGGCAGTCGCATGAACGCGGGCACTCAGCCTCTGGGTATTCCCGGAGCCGGTGGCCAACGACCAGTCGACCCCTATCGTCCACTGCGCCAAAGGATGTATAGGGGGGTCGTCCGCGCGCACGACGCCCCTGACTGGTGGTCGGGCGAGCCTGGAAAGCACACGGGGTTGTCGATAGGAGTCGGCCCTACCGTCACCAGGAGCGCTATGACCGGGCTACACATACGACAACCCGCACCCTCACCCGCGCCCACGGCTGCCGGGGCCATGGGCCGCGCGTTGGCTGGCGGCCTGATCATGGCGGTGGCGCTCGGTGTCGGCAACGGCCTCGGACCCGTATTGGCGGACGCTGCCGGAGCCAGTGGCTTGGCCGCCCGGCTGATCGCTGCGGCCCTCGTCACCGTCGTGGCCGTGCCGTTCGTCCTGCGTTTGTCACACCCTCGGACGGTCGGCTTCGGCAGTCCGGGCGCGAGCCTACGGGCATTCCTCACCGGCGTTGGGGTGACGGCCGCGATAGCGGCGCTGGTCCTGGGCGCGGGCACGGCCGTGGGGTTACTCGTCTGGCAGCAGCTGGACTTCGTCACCCTGGTTGACTTTCTCGTCACCAACGCCGTCGTCGCGTTCCTGCTTGAAGCCTTGCCCGAGGAGACGACGCTGCGCGGCTACACGTGGACATCGCTGCGCAGACGGTTCGGGCCCGCACTGGCGGCGCTCGGCACCACGGCGGTCTTCCTGCTCGTACCGGGCACCTCGACGCTGGTGACGGTTGGCATCGCCCGGCTGGCCGGTGATGAGCCGGGCCACATGGGCATCGCCCCGAAGGGGCAACACCCGGTCGACTACCTCATCCTCCTGACGGTCTTCAGCCTGACCCTGATCGCCGCCCGTGCGGCCGTGGGTCACGCCCCGCTGTGGGCGGCGATCGGCACGCACCTGACCGTCCTGACCGTGAACCGCATAGTGCTGCAGGGCGAGGACCGCGACGCGGGCGTGACGGTGGAGCAGGCGCCCGGTGACGCGGTGTTGCTCGTACCGTTGTACCTGGTGGTCGTCGCGATCGCATTCCTGGCGTGCCGCCGGGTCACGCGTCGGCACACGCCCGGCGAGAAGTAGGCGGTCACCGTCACCGGCCTGCTCGATGCCGGGTTCCTGGTCCGCGCAGAGGACGGCCGGGCACTGTCAAGTTGAGTGAGTGGTCTCCGGGCTGGGATGGTGGCCGGGCTTGTTGATCGTTCGGGAGGAGCTGGTGGTGGAGGGCGCCGGGGACGGGCCGTCGTACAAGGGGTTCCGGTTCCCGGCGGAGGATCTCCCACGCAGTGTGGCTGTACCACCGCTTCCCGCTCTCCTTCCGCGAAGTCGAGGAGCTGCTCCTGGCCCGCGGGATCACCGTCTCCCATGAGGCGATCCGCCGGTGGTGCGACCGGTTCGGCCCCCGGTACGCGGCCGCCCTGCGCCGCCGCCGGCCCCAGGCCGGCGAGAAGTGGCACCTGGACGAGGTGTTCCTGAAGATCAACGGGGTGCGGCACTACCTGTGGCGGGCCGTGGACCAGGACGGCACTGTCCTCGACGGGCCTTGACCCCGGAGTTTGAACACGTCTATGCGGCTCGGGTCAGGGTAGTTGATGTTGTGTGGAAGGCGTCCTCGTAGGCAAGCGGGGATCGCTGGCCGAGGCGGGAGTGTCGGCGTCGGGTGTTGTATCGATGGAGCCGGCGGAAGGCGTCGAGTCGGGCTTCGCGCTCGTTTGACCAGCCTTTTCGTCCTTTCAGCGTCTCTCTTTTGAAGGTTGCGTTGAACGATTCCGCAGCGGCGTTGTCCGCGCTGCTACCGATCGCGCGAACGTGGTTTATCAGTGTGGTCGGGATGACGTCGGGGGGTTGCGGGAGTGCGTGGCTGTGTTGCCCTGGGTGTTGTGGGGTTTGTGAGGGTGTGGAGGGTGGTCGCATCCGGTGGGGATGCGCCACCCTCTGGGGCGCCGCGCTGGAACGCGGTGATGCCCGGTCCCTGTTTCATGGTGCA
>NZ_BMRN01000145.1 GCF_014648655.1 Streptomyces atratus | reverse complement strand
CTCGCGACCGGCCTGGCCCGCGACCCGAACGACGGGCCAGGCAAAGCGGTCTTCTTCTCCGACGTCACCCTCTGGCTCGACAAGCAGGGCAAGGACTGGGCGGATTTTGGAGCCAACTACGAAGCCGTCATCGACGAACTCGTCAAGGCACCGGTCCCGCAGCTCTACATGACGCTCGTGCAGAAAGCCCACGCCATCCTGTGCGACGCCAGCCGCGACGGGGTGCGCCTGTACTACCCAGGCGGCGACGTCGAACACGCCACCCCGCAGGTACGCGATGACGTCCACGCCGCCATCACCACCAGCCTGGAGCGGGACTGGCCGTCCTACATCCAGGGCCTCATCGACCGAGGCGCACTCCAGACCTGGTAGCCACACGGCGACGGGCTCCGGCCTCCTGCGGAGATCGGAGCCCGCACTGTCGGTGGTGGCTGGAAAGCTGAACGATGAACGCCGATGACGAGCAGCTGCTGCGCGGCCGGGTGTACGGCCACGACCACGACGACCCAACCCCGGCCCGCTCCCGCACCAGACGTACGCCGCGCTTGTCGGCGGGCCGCTGGACGGACTGCTGCTCGACATCACGGGCTGGCGGCCGGAGGAAGTCGACGACGGCGTCACCCTGATCACAGAGCTCTCGCGGTGGCCCGGCGGCCGCACCCTGACCCGCGTCCCGGCGAGCCGCGCCCACCCGGTGGCCCGGGTGTGGTGTGCCGCTTCCACTACTCCGGCGACACGCCTTGACGGCCGCTGCCTACGGCTTTCCTTCGGTCAGCTGGCCGGCGGTGTTCTCGATCCACAGCAGCGTCCACTCGACTCCGGCCTGCCACCTGGGCTCCGAGTCGGCGTACCGGCCTTCGGCGTCGGCGCGGATGTTGGCGGCGAGGGTCCGACATGCCTGGCAGGCATGGCATGGCGTCGGTGACCACCGCACCCGCGTAGCCGACGTCCTCCCAGCTCTGCTGGCAGACCTCAAGCACGCCGTCGGACCGGCCGACCGGCGCGGCCTGACCCCGCTGTTCTGGGGCCACGTACGCCCTCTACGGCGAGGTCAAGCTCAACCTCGCCTCACGCCTGGAGATCGGCCGCGCTGACCTGGGCGTGCTCGGCGCCCGCAGCGGTGCGCGATGAGCCCCAGCCGGCAGGCCACCGCCTCGCCGGGACCTGACCCGGGTCACCGAGACCGAGGTCTGCATCGAGTGAATCGGCTGCGCCCGCTGGGAGGTGCGCTGGGCCGACGGCCTGACCGAACTTCAGATGCGCGAGGAGGTCGAGACGATCGTGAGATCTACGACGACCGCTACGGCATGCTCGCCGACCGCGAGATGGAGTGCACCCGGGCGCGCTCGGCCAGGGCCTGGACCGCGCTGGTGGTGACCGCCGCCCGCCGCGCCGGCCGCCGAGGACTTCCACCGCGCCCAGCGCACCAGCCCCGCGTTCCGGACGGCACTCTGTGTGAGGGCAGTCTCGCTTGGTTCAGAAGTTAACGATTCCACCGCCCATGGACTGCCAGCCAGCCGGGTTCCACCCGCTGCCAGCTGCGGTCTGCCATCTGACACAGATTGCTCCGTCGGTACCGCGGGCGTAGATATCGAGTCGCCCGTCCGCGTTCCGGGCCACCGCGGCAGCGCTTGTCAGGGTGCCGCCGAGCGCATCTCCTGGTCGCTGGCCCCGGCGTCGCGGGCGTCTCCGCCACCGTCGGCGGTGATCAACAGGCGGCGCGCGTTCGGGTAGGCGGCCCGCCCCTCCTCCTTCCACCAACGGCGCAGGGCGGCCACCGCGAACGCGGCGGTGTCATGGTCGGTGCCCACCACTACGTAGCCGGTGTTGCGTCCGACGTCGTAGATGCCGTAGGGGATCGCGGTGCCGACCGCCTGGGAGGGGAAGTCGTGATCAAGAACCTTCACGGGCCTGCCGGGCGGCGCCCATTCCCGCCCGGCCTGCGCGAACAGCCCGATCTGTTCCTTCTTCTTCGTGTCCACGCTGATCACGGGGTCGCCGGCGTCGAGGAACTGGCGCACCTTGTCGTTGAGGTGGTGGAACTGGGCATCGCGGTCCCGGTGACCGCTACCGGCCAGGACCTTGGCGTTGCTCCGCAGGCTGAAGCCCGCCTCCTTCAACAATGCGGCGATCACGTCCCGACCCACCACGCGGCCCTGGGCGGCGAGCTCGGTGGCCAGATGCCGCAGCGACTTCGTGGTCCAGGTCAACGGCCCTATCGGGTCACCTTGCGTGCTGTCCTCGACCAACGCCAACAGTGCAGCTCGGAGTGAACCGCCCCGGGTCAGGTGGAGGCTCGATTTCATGAAAGGATCGAGTCATGGCACGACCTTCCCGTTACCCGCTTGAGCTGCGCCGACGTGCGGTGCGCATGGTCGCCGAGGTCCGCGGCGACCACCCGACCGAGACCGCGGCCTTGCAGGCGGTGGTCGAGAAGCTGGACATCGGGTCCCGCGAGACGCTGCGGAACTGGGTGAAGCAGCACGAGATCGACGCCGGGCAG
>NZ_BMRN01000144.1 GCF_014648655.1 Streptomyces atratus | reverse complement strand
GTGGCCGGTCGTCTTCCGGCCTATATGGTTCCGTCGGCGGTCGTGGTCCTGGATGCGCTGCCGCTGACCGTCAACGGCAAGCTCGACCACAAGGCCCTGCCCGCTCCAGCGAATGTCACCGGCGGCGGCCGCGGCCCCGCCACGCTCCAGGAGGAGCTGCTGTGCGAGGCCTTCGCCGAGTCCCTCGGGCTCGACAGCGTCGGAGTCGAGGACAACTTCTTCGCCCTCGGCGGCCACTCCCTCCTCGCCGTCCGTCTCGTCGAGCGGCTGCGCGAGCGCGGCATGTCGATCTCCGTGCGGGCCCTGTTCGAGACCCCGACCGTGGCTGGCCTCGCGCTGTCGGCGGGCACGGACCAGTTCGCCGTGCTGGAGAACCTGATCCCGGCCGACGCGACCGCCCTCACCCCCGAGATGCTGCCGCTCGTCGACCTCACGGCCGACGAGGTCGCTGTGGTCGTCTCCTTGGTGGACGGCGGCGCAGCCAACGTCGCCGACGTCTACCCGCTGGCCCCCCTCCAGGAGGGCCTGCTCTTCCACCACCTCCTCAACGAGGGCGGGGACGACGCCTACGCGCTCCCGACAGTCGTCGAGTTCGACTCGCGCGAGCGCTTCGACACCTTCCTCGCCGCCCTCCAGCAGGTTGTGGACCGCCACGACATCTACCGCACGTCCATCGTGTGGGACGGCCTGCGCGAGCCGGTCCAGGTCGTGTGGCGCCACGCCACCCTCCCCGTCACGGAGGTCACCCTTGACGCGGACAGCACCGACCCGGTCGCCGACCTGGTCGCGGCCGGCGGCTCCACGATGGACCTCGGCCGGGCCCCGCTGATCAGCCTGCACATCGCCGCCGTACCGGAGAGCGGCCGCTGGCTCGCCCTGCTGCGGATGCACCACATGGTGCAGGACCACACAGCGAAGGAAGTCTTCCTCGAAGAGGTGCAGGCCTTCCTCACGGGACGCGGCGACGAGCTGGCCGAGCCGCTGCCCTTCCGCAACTTCGTCGCCCAGGCACGCGGCGGGGTCGACGAGTCCGAGCACGAGCGCTACTTCGCCGACCTGCTCGGCGACGTCACCGAGCCCACCGCTCCGTACGGCATGATCGACGTGCACGGTGACGGCGCCGGCGTCGTCCAGGGCGAGCTGGAGTTCGCCCCCGCCCTGACCGCCCGCGTACGGGAAGTCGCGCGCCGCCTCGGCGTCAGCCCCGCCCCCGTGCTGCATGTGGCGTGGGCCCGGGTGCTCGCGGCCGTCTCCGGCCGCGCGGACGTGGTTTTCGGCACGGTCCTGTTCGGCCGCATGAACGCGGGCACGGGCTCGGACCGGGTGCCGGGACCGTTCATGAACACGCTGCCGGTCCGCGTACGCACTGGTGAACTCGGCGCGCTGGAGTCCGTCGACGCCATGCGCGGCCAGCTCGCCCGCCTCCTGGAGCACGAGCACGCACCCCTCGCCGTGGCTCAGCGGGCCAGCGGGGTCGCGGGCGACACCCCGGTGTTCACCTCCTTCTTCAACTACCGGCACAACTCCGGGCAGAGCGCCGGCAAGAGCCGGAACGCGGAGATCACGGGCATCCGCACGGTCTGGACGCACGACCGCACCAACTACCCGCTGTCCGTAGCGGTCAACGACGACGGCGACACCCTCGCGCTCGCGGTGGACGCGATCGCCCCCGTCGACCCGGAGGCGGTGAGCGCCTTGGTGCGCACGGCCGCCGAGAACCTCGTGTCCGCGCTGGAGACGGCGCTGGACGGCGGCGCGGACGTGCCCCTGAGCTCGCTGGGCGTGCTGGGCGAGGACGAACGGCGTCGGGTGCTCCTCGACTGGAACGACACGGCTGCCGACCTCGGAACGGCGCTGGTGCCGGAGCTGTTCGCGGCGCAGGTGGCCCGTACACCGGATGCGGTGGCGGTCGTTGCGGACGACGAGACGGTCTCGTACGCCGAACTGGACGCCCGCGCCAACCGGCTGGCTCACTACCTGGTCGGTCAGGGCATTGGTGCGGAGTCGCTGGTGGGTCTGTGTCTGCCGCGCGGGATCGACACGGTCGTGGCGATCCTCGCGGCCTGGAAGGCGGGGGCTGGTTATCTGCCGATCGATCCGGAGTATCCGGCTGAGCGGATCGGGTTCATGCTCGCCGACAGCGGCGCGGCTCTGACGCTGACGACCGAGGAGATCCTGGACGATCTCCCGGCCGGTCGGAACCGGTTCGTGGCCCTGGACGGGGCGTTGGTGCGGATGCAGCTGACGGCGGCTTCTGCGAAGGCGCCGGAGGGGGCGGTCGCGTCCGAGGGGCTTGCGTACGTCATCTACACCTCGGGTTCCACGGGTCGGCCGAAGGGTGTGGCCGTCACCCACGGCGGTCTCGCGAACTATGTGGGCTGGGCCGCCGGTGCCTACGGGATGACTCAGGGCGGCGGTGCTCCACTGCACTCGTCCCTCGCCTTCGACCTGACGGTGACCAGTGTTCTGGTGCCGCTGGTCACCGGCTCGGCGGTCGTGGCCAGTGAGGCCGGTGGCGCCGAGGGGCTGGCCGAACTGAT
>NZ_BMRN01000143.1 GCF_014648655.1 Streptomyces atratus | reverse complement strand
ACTCCCGCCTCGGCCAGATCAGCCCGATCGCCTACGAACAACGATCAACTACGCTGGCCACCGCCGCATGACAACCGGTGTCCACGATCAAGGGGAAAGCCCCACACCACAGATCCGGCAAAGCAGGTTGGCTACGCGGCCACCGCCACCGCCGCGGTGAACACGAAGGACTCGTTCACGGTCTCGGCATGGGTGCAGTTGTCAAACCCGTCGGCGACCCGGGTGGTGCTGACTGAGCCCGGCACGAACGGCAGCGCGTTCGCTCTGTACTACTCCTCCAGCGGCAAGCAGTGGATCTTCAACCGTACGGACAGGGATCAGGCGGTTCACACCTTTGTCCGCTCCGTTGCCGACCAGGTGAACCCGCCGCTGAACGTATGGACACACCTGACTGGCGTCTTCGATACCAAGGGCGACGCAGACAAGAGCAACGACACGATCCAGCTGTTCGTGAACGGACGCCCGCAGGGACAACCCGTTGTGCTGATCAAGAGCGCACCGGCCTACGAGCCCTGGACCGCCAACGAAGGCTTGCAGATGGGACGTTCAAAGGTCAGCGGCAAGTACGGCGAGAACTTCTTCGGTCTCCTGGACGAGGTAGCCGTGTGGCAGCGCCCCCTCACCGGCGACGAGATCGCCAAGGAGGCACAGGCCGCTGTGGACGACGTGCCGACCAATGAGCTCGTGGCCCAGTGGGATGCCGCTGGTGCCACGGCCACGGTGATACCCGAGACCACGGCCTACCCCGTGGCATCGATGAAGCTGGCGGGAGGTGCCGCTCCGAACGCAGACCAGAGTGCGGTGGTGCTCAACGGAACCACCGGCTACGCCTCCATGACCGGCCCGGTGGTCGACGAGAGCGGGTCCTTCACGGTCTCGGCATCGGTGGAGGTGGATTCCGAGGCACTGGCGGCAAAGCCGGTGGGCTACACCGGACAGGTGGCCGGCCAGCGCACGGGCAACGAATCAGCCTGGGCGCTGTGGATCACCAAGCCCGCAGCCGGCACGTATCAGTGGAAGTTCACCCGGACCGCCCTCGGCCCCGACGGCAAAGTCACCCAGAGCGCAGAGGTTCCGGGCGGGGACCTCGCCGAAACCGACACGTGGGTCCAGGTGACCGGAGTCTTCGACGCCCAGGAAGCCTGGGACGACACCTCCGATCCGTCCAAGACAGTCCCCCGCTACGGAAAGCTGCACCTGTACGTCGGTGACTTTGATCAGCCGTCCGACGCGAGTTCAGGCTTCACGTCGGCGCAGCCGGGTAGCGGCGAACTGGCCATGGGCCGTGGCGCCAAGGGCGGGACCACCGGCAACTACCTGGCCGGCAGCCTTGAGGGCTTGCGGATCTGGACGGGTGCTATGACGGCGAATCAGGTCAGCTTCCAAGTGCAGCCCGGATCGGGCACAGGCTGACCGGCGAGTCAGGTGGCGGCACCGGTCGAGCCGCCACCTGACCGCCTGTTGCACAGGCTTTCAGATTCATTGCGACGCCCACCAAACGTCCCCTCGGTAATGGCCGCGGGGCAAGAACGCCGGCCGCCCGAGGTGGCCCATGCGGGGAGCGGAAACCAGATGAACGGGTTCGGATCAGCTATGCGTGCGCGCAGAAGCGGACCAGGCGGCGCAGCCTGGACACGGCGGATCGCAACGCTTGCCGGCTTTACTCTCATACCGGGACTGCTGTCGCCGGTAGCGTTCGCTGCGCATGCTGATCCTCTGGGCAAGCCGCAGGTCAAGCTGCACCCGGACAAGGTGTCGCCGTTCACCGCGAAGGTGAACAAGGAGACCGCGGCGGTGGTGAAAAAATCTGCTGCCGAAGGCCGAGTTGCCGTCGCGCGGGCCAAGAAGGACCGCGAGAAGGTCGTCACCTGGCCGACAGCCGGGCAAGCGGCAATGACCCTTCCGGCATCGGGGCCGGCGAAGGCATTAGCCGGTGCGCTCCCGCTCACTCTGAACCGTCCCCACCAGGCCAAGGGGAAGAAGCAACCCAAGGCGGCCGACTCGGTCAAGGTCAAAGTCCTTGACCAGAAACAGGCAGCGAAACTGGGCGTCAAGGGCATTGTCCTGTCCGTAACTGGCCCTGCCACCGGTGGCAGCGTCCAACTCGGTATCGATTACAACAAGTTCGCCTCCGCCTACGGAGGAGACTGGGCCGGTCGACTACAGGCCTTGCGCCTCCCGGACTGTGCACTGAACAGTCCGGAAAAGGCCGCCTGCCGTACCCGTGTGCCCCTTGAATTCACCAACCACCGCAAACGCAACCGCATCGACACACAGCTGACCTTCGGCGCGGAACCCACTGCCGAGCCTGAGGCCAAGGCCGAAGGACGCACGCTGGTCGTGGCGCTGGCGGCGGGCACCAAGTCAGGCGGCGGCGACTACAAGGCGACCCCGCTGGCTGCTTCCTCGACCTGGGAGGCAGGAGGCTCCTCCGGTGCGTTCACCTGGTCGTATCCCTTGCGCACGCCGCCCGCGGCGGCGGGGCCGGCGCCGGATCTGTCGATCTCCTACGACTCCGGTGCGGTGGACGGCCAGACCGCGAACACCAATAACCAGGGCACCGCGATCGGTACCGGTTTCGATATCACCTCGTCGTATATCGAGCGCAAGTACGGCGTGTGTGACGACGACAGTCGGGCGTTTCCCCTTGATCGTGGACACCCTGATCATTGGATCGTGAAGATCCATAGGACAGGAGTTCCCGTTGGGGACATCGAAGTACTCGCCTGAGTTCCG
>NZ_BMRN01000142.1 GCF_014648655.1 Streptomyces atratus | reverse complement strand
GCACATCCCACCCGCCGAGCACGAAGCCAACTACTACAAGGAACTCACGAAACCCCAGGTCACAACCACAATCTGAGATCTCTACCGAACCCGGGGCGGTTCAAGGCAATGCCCGCCGCTGCCCAGGCCATTGCCGCCAATGGCGCTTGCGACATCACCCAGCCCGGCACTTTCACCGCCACTCGCTTCGGTATCTGCTTGAACGGCATGGAGGTCACCTACACGCTGCGCAATGACAAGGGTGCCGTGCTCGGCACTGGCCTGATGAACGTCGCAACCAGCATGACGCTCAGCGCCAGCAAGACCACCTGGGACGAGACCACTACGGTCAAGGTCGTCAGCGTCACCGGCGAGGTGAAGACCCTCAACATCTCCTACGACGCGGCGTGTACCGGCGGCTGCGGCATGACCGATGCGCGGCCGTGGGACGGCACGAAGAGCCTTGGTTTGGGTGGCACGGCGACCGGCACGGTCACCTACAGCACCCCCGTTGCTTCCGGCGCCCGGGCCAATGTCACCTCCAAGCACCACATGTATGTGGTCTCCTCGGGTGCCATTCCTACCCAGCCCAACGTCAACTGGGACAACCCCTGGACCATCCGTTGTGACAATGAGGTCAGCGCCAACCCCGGGTGCGTTGTCCCGGAGGTCCGCGCCAATTTCGAGTTCTCGCTCGCCGAGTTTGGCGGTGCCGCGGCCACCTACGGTTGGACCCAGAACGCACTGCGTGACGGGGCTCCTCTGAGTCGTGACCCAAGTGAAACTACAGCTACAACGCGGCGCGGGTACACCTGCGGCACCAATAGCTCCGACCCCTTCGTCTACATGGACAACGTGGTCCCGAACGACTCGTGCGACGAGTTCCCCTTCGCACGTTCCTACGAAGGAGGCACCAACGGCGCACTGTGCGCTGATATCGTCCCGCTGTACGAGAACGGACAGTGGGAGATCTACGAGGCGCGGGCGGACAAGCCGGTCACTGGCACTGAGCCTTGTACGCGCGGGCATGTCAACAACGATGACAACGGCAACGCCGGTCTAGCCCTTGGACGATACGTGCAGAGGGACCGAGTCCTCGACACCGAGAAGTACAACGTCTACGTCGTCAACTAACTGAACCCTGGAGTACGAGGGGCATCCCCAGACGTGCCGGGGGTGCTCCGAACCCGGGAGAGGAGTCGCCGTGGTCGGCGATCAGTGGGAATGGGCTACTGACCCGCGCTATCCCCTTTGGTGTGTGACTTTCACCAAGGGCCTTATGCCGGACGAGGTTCTGCGCCGGTATGGGACAGAACCCGACCAAGCGCGAAAGCTTGCCCACACCGAGGCGAGCGACCTCTACGACATGGCCCTGCGTGGGGGCGGAGCGGTGCTGCGCGTCGGCAAGCTCCAAGGATGGTCCTTCTGCTTTGAGGACGTGGGAGGAGTCGGCTCTCGCCGGGGCCCCCTCAGCGCTCTGTCGCGAGGCACCGAAACGTTGTCCCTGCTACGGGGCGGGGACGGGATGAACCGCTTGGCGTACTGGTGCGACGGTCAGCGGCGCGAGTCCTTCGAGCCGGGAGCCAACGACAGGATGCCGCAGGGAGAGCGCCACTTCTGGGATCTCGTGTGCGCCTACGATCAAGCGACTCCGGGGCGTACAGGACTCCTGCTTGCCCTACAGGCCATCACCCAACACACAGGTGTCTCGCTCGACACGGCCACCATCGCGGGTCCTCTGCTCACCGCTCACCTATCCGACGGAGATCGGACACCCGACCCAGTGCAACGTGCGCCCCTAACCATGCGCGGTAGTGCCGCATCGTCCCTGGGCCGTCCTCTGGGCTCTGTGAGCACTTTCAACGCGCCGAAGACGAGCTGACTCAACCTCTTGGGACTGCGCGCAGGATCCAGCGCGAGTCGTCGGCGACCAGCGAGCAACGGTGCTCACACCCTTCACCTCTCAGTGGACGTTAAGTCCGATCTTCCTCGGTTCGTGATCGCTCGATCGTGTGACTGATTGCAGTACGGGGCTGGCGTTGGGCATGGACATGCTGGGATTCGGGGCATGGACAGAGAGCCGTATCCGAGCGACTTATCGGACGAGCAGTGGGCCTTGCTGGAGCCAATGATCACGGGCTGGAAGCAGGACCGAGTAGCACGGTCGGCGACCGGTGACCGGGGATCCTGTGACCTGCGGGAGGTCGTGAACGCGATCTCCTACCAGAACCGGACAGGCTGTCAGTGGCGCTACCTTCCCCATGACCTGCCGTCCTGGTCGGCGGTGTTCTACTACTTCAGCCTGTGGCGCGAGGACGGCCTGGACCAGCGGATCCAGGAACTCCTGCGCTGCCAGGTGCGGGAGAAGGCCCGCCGATTAGAGGACCCGTCCCTCGTGATCATCGACACCCAGTCCGTGCGTGCGGCTGCCGGTGTCCCGAAGACCACGACGGGACTGGCGTCAACAAGAAGGTGTCGGGCGTCAAGCGCGGGCTGGCCGTGGACGTCCTGGGACTGGTCATCGGCGTGGTCGTCCTGCCGGCCTCCGCCCACGACAACGCCGCCGGCATCGCCCTGCTCGACCAGGCAGCCGAGAAGTGCGGGAACCGGCTGGAGAAAGCCTTGGTGGACCAGGGCTTCAAGGACGAGGTCGTCATCCACGGCGTGCTGAACGACATCGACGTCGAGATCGTCCGCCGCAACCCCGCCGACCAGGGCAAGGGCTTCGTCCCGCAGCCCAAGCGGTGGATCGTGGAACAGGTCAACGGAACCCTGTTGCTGCACCGGCGCCTGGCCCGCGAGTACGACCACCGGC
>NZ_BMRN01000141.1 GCF_014648655.1 Streptomyces atratus | reverse complement strand
GACGCATCAAAGTTGAACGAGGCGAACTGCAACACCCGAACCCCCGGGCCCACCTCCATCAACGGCCCGAACACCGACACCAGATTCGCCAGCGCACCATGACCTACAGCCACACCCTTCGGCCGACCCGTCGAACCCGACGTGTAGATCACATACGCGAGACCGTCCCGGGACTCCGATCGCTTCGGCGCGCTGACCGGCAGCCGCTCCAGCGCCGCGCCCGTCGCCGGGTCGTCCAGCCACAGCACGCGGTCCACGCCCAGCCGGCCGGCGACGCCGTCGGCGGCATCGTGGCTGCTCACGACCACGCGGGCGCCGCTGTCGGCCAGGATGAAGGAGAGCCGCTCCTCCGGGTGCTCGGGGTCCAGCGGCACGTAGGCTCCACCGGCCTTCCACACGCCGAGGACCGCCGCCACCATGTCGATGCCGCGCGGCAGGCACAGGCCCACCACCGACTCGGCGTGGACGCCGAGGCCGAGGAGGTGGTGCGCGAGGCGGTTGGCCCGCGCTTCCAGCTCGGCGTACGTGATCTCCGTGCCCTCGTAGACCGCCGCGACGGCGTCCGGGGTCAGCGCCACGTGCGCCTTGAACAGCTCGGGTACGAGGTCGGCGTCGACGCCGACCTCGGTGTCGTTCCACTCGGCGAGCAGCCGGTGGCGCTCGGCCGCGTCCAGGACGTCGACCGCGCTCAGTCGGGACTGCGGGTCGGCGACCAGCAGGCGCAGGGCGCGCGTGAGCCGCCCGGCGAGCCGGGCGGCGGAGTCCGCGTCGAACAGGTCGGCCGCGACGATCACCGAGCCGTGCAGCCCGGCGGGGGCTCCCTCGGCGTCGAAGGCCTCCTCGACGCCGATCTCCAGGTCGAACTTGGCGACCGTCCTGGTGGCGAGCTCCTCCGACACCTCCGCCGAGGCCACGTCGGCCAGCGAACCCGCCTGCGCGCCCGGCAGTCGGACCTCGGCCTGGGCGACGTTCTCGACGGTGAGCATGACCTGGAAGAGCGGGTGGCGCGCCAGCGAACGCGTCGGCGCCAGCTCCTCCACCAGCTTCTCGAACGGCACGTCCTGGTGGGCGAACGCCGACAGACCGGTCTCCCGGACGCGGCCGAGGACCTCGCGGAACGTCGGGTCGCCGCTCAAGTCCGTACGCAGCACGAGGGTGTTGACGAAGAATCCGACCAGGTCACTCAGCGCCACGTCCGTGCGGCCGGCCACGGCGGCACCGATCGGGACGTCCGTGCCCGCGCCCAGCTTCGACAGGGTCATCGCGAGGACGGCCTGGAAGACCATGAAGGTGGTGACGCCCTCGGCGCGCGCCAACTCCTGGAGCCGTATGTGCACGTCGGCCGGGACCTCGAAGGGCGCGCTGTGGCCCCGGTGCGAGGCGACGAGAGGACGCGTGCGGTCGAAGGGGAGTTCCAGCTCCTCGGGTACGCCCGCCAGCGTCTCGCGCCAGTAGGCGACTTGGCGTGCGCCGACGCTGTCGGGGTCGTTCTCGTCGCCGAGCAGGTCGCGCTGCCACAGCGCGTAGTCGGCGTACTGGACCGGCAGCGGCTCCCACGCGGGGGCCTCGGCCTGGCACCGGGCCGCGTAGGCGACCGACACGTCGCGGGCGAGCGGGCGCATCGAGTAGCCGTCGCCTGCGATGTGGTGGACGACCACGGCGAGCGCGTGCTCGTCGGGTCCGGCGGAGAACAGCCAGGCACGGATGGGGAGTTCGGTGGCGAGGTCGAACTCGTACCCGAACGCGCCCGCGACCGCGCCGGCCAGGTCGGCCGGGGTCGCGGAGTCGGGCAGGTCCACAGTCTGGAGGTCCCAGTCGATTTCCTCAAGGCCGAGGATGCGCTGGTACGGCTCGCCGTCGTGCACGCCGAAGGTCGTGCGCAGCACTTCGTGCCGCTCCAGGACGTCCCGCAGGGCCGCGGCCAGCGCGACGCGGTCGACCGAACCCGAAAGACGTAGCGACACCGGGATGTTGTAGGTCGCACTGGGGCCCTCGAGCTGCTGGATGAACCACAACCGACGCTGCGCGAATGACAACGGAATCATCAGGAACCTTCCTGGCTTCGTCCCGGCCGCAACGTCGGCGCGGATCGGTCAAGGCTTTCCGGGGCCTTGTACACCCGAACAAGAATCAAATGAATGTCGACCGGCAATGACTGTCACCGGAGAATCGGAGAACCGGTTCGCCGTTCCGAGAATCCACCCTTCTTTTTTTCGGACTCCCGGTTTGGCGCGACTCACTATGACCCAGCCCGTTGCGACGATCAATGTTCTGTCTCCGCACCCCCGTTCGACCCGCCCTCTACCGGAAACCCACAGCTGAGCGGCTGACCACCGGACTGTTCAACCGCCCCCGAACGGCAGTTGAACGCCCCGGGCCCGCCTACGGAACGTGCTTCGGCCGCCGCACCCTAATTCACGGGACACGGCGGCCGAAGCGCGTTCTCTCTCTATTCAGTTGTTCAGGCGTAACCGCCTTGACTCATGCGCTCCTCCTATCTCCCGCGCATCGGTCGGAGAGCCGGGCGGGTTGACTTTTCCGTACCGAGCTGCTTTGCGAGACCGGCCACGGTCGGCGCATTGAAGAGGTCCCGGATCTCGACGTCGACGCCGAGGGCGGCGCGGATGCGGATGACAAGTTCGGTCGCGAGCAGCGAATGGCCGCCGAGCCGGAAGAAGTCGTCGTCCACGCCGACCTTCTCCAGCCGCAGGACTTCGGCGAAGGCCGCGCACAGGATCTCTTCCCTTACGTTGGCCGGCCCGCGTCCCGTACCGGCGAGGACGCCGTAGTCGGGGGCGGGCAGGGCTTTGCGGTCGAGTTTGCGGTTGACCGTCAGCGGCAGGGCGTCGAGGGCGACCACGGCGGACGGGACCATGTATTCGGGCAGGC
>NZ_BMRN01000140.1 GCF_014648655.1 Streptomyces atratus | reverse complement strand
GAACTCGTCGCGGCGCCGGAAGTCGGCGACCCGCGGATTCGTTGCAAGCCTCGCGTCCACCGCGGTCGTACGGTGATTCCGCTGTCGACTCAGCCGGGGCGCCTGCAAGCCTGGAAGTCGATCATCCCCGCGGAACACAACCGGCCTGACCCCGTCACGCACGAGGGGTACGAGTGGCTGTATGTCCTGTCCGGACGCCTGCGGCTCAGCCTGGCCGACCACGACCTGATCATGGAACCGGGCGAGGCAGCCGAGTTCGACACTCGCCTGCCGCACTGGTTCGGCCCCGCGGGCGAGTCCCCGGTGGAGATCCTCAACCTGTTCGGCCCCCAGGGAGAGCGCATGCACGTCCGGGCCAAACCCCACTCCCGGGCGGAGCCGCCGGCCTGACCGGAAACATCCGTTGCTAGGGACACCCTTCGGGAGGCACCGCAAGTGGCCGGGTGGGTACTGGATCAGGGCGCGAGCTGCTGCTTGTTGCGAGACATAACGCTGGTGGCGCAGGCGGACAACTGTGAAGACCGTTCCTTGCCGGTGTCACCGTCACCGGGCGGCTGTCCGACCGGCGCCCCGGCCTAGGCATGGCAGTCTGCGGGCCGCTGTTGCTCGTCGGCTGGCTGGCCCTGGCCATGCCGGCCGACAAGCCGATCGCTCTGCTTGCCCTCATATTCGCGCAGGGCGCGCTGTCGCTCGCGCTGGGCAGCACGCTGATCAAGCGAGTGCTGTGCGAGGCAGCAGGAGCCCCCACCATGGCTGGCTCCTATGCGACTGCCGCGCTCAACGTCGGCGCCGCCGTGGGCCCCCTCACCGCCGCGACCACCCTTGGCAGCGAAGTCGGAAACCTCGGGCCGCTGTGGGCAAGCGGGCTCCTCGTCGCAACCTCGCTACTGGCCGCGTTCCCCTCACACGGTGTGCTCACGCCTGGCCGGAACAGCGAGGTGCTCCAGTGACGCACGCGGACGTCCTTCGGTACGGGGGCAGACGAAGACTCCCCAGCACCGCCGTCCAGAAGCACCACCACTGGCTGCCTGTGCCAAGCGCCCCGGCTAAGGTCCTTCGGTGCCGAGGCGGGGTGAGTGGTCGGCGGTTTCAGGGACGGGCGGTAGTGCAGGCGTCGGCGATCTCGCATAGCCGGGTTCTGTCGAAGGAGGACCCGTGCCCGGGGTGGACGACGGTGACGGGTAGGTCGCGCAGCCGGGCGATGGTGGCGACGTAGTCTTTCTGATCGCCTCCGTGGGTGTCGTCGAGCAGCCGGTCGTCGTAGACGATGTCGCCTGAGAAGAGCCCCGAGGAGGTGCCTCTATGTTCTTCGTCAAGCGTCTGGGCAGCCTCTGCCCGGGGTTCGATCTTCTCTGTGGGGCGTGAGATTGTCTGGTCGTGCCAGAGTTGACGAGTGGGTTGGAGGCAGCCTTGGCTGAGGCGTCGTCTCCTTCGTGGACACAACGTGTTCGTGCCGGGCATGACCTTGCTTCTTTCGCTGATGTTTCTGAGGCTGCGGAAGCGTTGGTGGGGCTGCTGCTGGACGCCGAGGACACGGCGGTGACCCGGCAGACGGCAGAGGCTTTGACCCGGGTGGGGACGGTGCCCGCCATAAGGCTTATCGCTCTCGCGGTTGCCGAGGCTGACGACAATCAGGCGGACTGGCTGCAGACCGGGGTGCATGACGCGCTCGTGGGACCGGGCGGTGTGCCGGACGTCGCAGCGGCCTGCGGGAAGCTCGCCCGGGACCCGGAAGAAGCTGTCCGTCGGGGGGCCGCAGATATCTCGGCATGGGCAGACGACCCAAGGTGTTGATCTGCATCGACCTTCCTGTGGGCCGGTTCATGCAGCCGTCGTCTGAGGGACGCGGGGTTCGTAGAAGGTGCCGTCGCGGAGCATGGCGAACAGGACGCTGATGCGCTGGCGGGCGAGGCGGAGGAGCGCTTGGGTATGGGTCTTTCCTCGGGCTCGCTGGCGGTCGTAGTAGGTGCGGGAGGCGGGATCGGCGTTCATGCAGGCGAAGGCCGAGAGGAACATGGCCCGTTTGAGCTGCCGGTTTCCGCCTCGGGGGGCGTGTTCGCCGTGGATCGAGGTTCCCGACGACTTGGTGGCCGGGGCGAGTCCGGCGTAGGAGGCGAGGTGGGCGGCGGTGGGGAAGCTGGTGCCGTCGCCGACGGTGGTCAGCAGCACGGCGGCGGTCCTGACGCCGACTCCCGGCATCGACGTCAGGACCTGGGAAAGAGGGTGTGCCTCCAGCAGGGTGCTGATCTCGGCTTCCACGGCCCGTCGCTGTTCCTGGACAGCGCCGAGGGAGCGGGCCAGGGAGGGAACGACGGTGTCGAGGGTGCCGGTCCCGGGCACGATCACGGTCTGCTCGTCCAGTGCGTCGAAGACCTCGTCGATCAGCCGGGCGGCCATGCGCGGGGCCCTGGGCCGGATGAGCTCGACGAGTCTGCGGCGGCCGGCTTTCCGCAAGGCGGCCGGTGATCCATGGCGCTCCAGCAGCCAGGTGACGGCCTGGTGGTCCAGACGGGGGCCCAGGACACGCTCCAGGCTTGGGTGGAATTGGGTGAGCAGGCCGCGTATCCGGTTGGACGTGCGGGTGGCCTCGGCGGCCAGGTCCTGGTCGAAGCCGACGAGCACGGTCAGCTCGGCAGTGATCTCGTCGGTCAGTTCCAGAGAGCGCAGGGTGTGCGGGAGGGTGCGGGCCGCGTCCGCGATCACCGCCGCGTCGCGAGCGTCGGTCTTCGCCTCGCCCGGATACAGGTCGGCGATCCGGCGCATTGCCAGGCCGGGCAGGTAGGCGACCTTGCAGCCCGCGTCCCGGGCCACGGCCAGCGGGAGGGCGCCGATGGAGGTGGGCTGGTCCACGATCACCAGGACGGTGCCGAACTTCGCGGTCAGCTTGTCGAACACGGCCCGCAGCTTCGGTTCGCTGTTGGGCAGTTGCTTGTCGAGGACCTTCTTCCCGGCCGGGGTGAGTCCGTGGCCGTGATGAGCACTCTTGCCGACGTCCAGGCCGAGGAACACG
>NZ_BMRN01000139.1 GCF_014648655.1 Streptomyces atratus | reverse complement strand
GGCACGGACTCCCCGACCTCCTGACCGGCCGAGATCTCGAAGACACAGCAACCGACCACCGTCTCCGTCGGCCCGTACTCATTGACGATCACGGACTCCGGAGCCCGGGAGAACCAGTCGCGGACGACCGTGCCGGGCAGAGCCTCACCACCGACGATCCAGCAGCGGGCTGCCTGGGAGGCCTGGGCCTCGGTCAGCATCTCCGTCAGGAGCGGCAGGTGGGCGGGGACCGCCTTGACCAGGCCGAAGGTGCCGGGGTCCTTGATCAGTTCGGCCAGCCCCTCGGCACCACCCGTCTCGCTGGCGACCACCGCGGAGCCGGTGACCAGCGGCACCAGAACGCTGGTCACGGTCAGGTCGAAGGCGAGCGAGGAGTGCAGCGGAGCACCCCCGCCACCATTCATGCGGTACGCGTCCGCAGCCCAGGACACATAGTTCGCGAGGCCCTTGTGAGTGACAGCCACACCCTTCGGGCGGCCGGTCGAGCCCGAGGTGTAGATGACGTACGCAAGCCCCTCGGCCGCGACCCCCACCTCCGGCGAGTCGACAGAAGCCGCGGCCAGCTGCATCTCCACCAGCGTGCTGTCCAGCGCCACGAAGCGGTTCCGACCAGCCGGAAGATCGTCCAGGATCTCCTCGGTCGTCAGCGTCAGAGCCGCACCGCTGTCGGCCAGCATGAACCCGATCCGCTCAGCCGGATACTCCGGATCGATCGGCAGATAACCAGCCCCCGCCTTCCAGGCCGCGAGGATCGCCACCACCGTCTCGATCCCACGCGGCAGACACAGACCCACCAGCGACTCCGCACCCACCCCCTGACCGACCAGATAGTGAGCCAGCCGGTTCGCCCGCGCGTCCAGCTCCGCGTACGAGACCGTCTCGCCGTCCGCGACGACCGCCGCCGCGTCCGGAGTCCGCCCCATCTGCGCCGCAAACAGCTCCGGCACCAGCATCGACCCAAGGTCCACGGCAGTGTCATTCCACTCCTCCAGCACCCGACGCCGCTCGTCCTCCCCCACCACCTCAAGGGTGCTCAGCCGGACCTGCGGGTCGCCGACCAGCAGACCCAGGACACGAACGAAGCGCTCGCGAAGTCCCGTGACGGTGTCCCGGTCGAACAGGTCCGCCGCCGCGACCACCTGGCCCCAGACGCCGGCTGGTGCGCCCTGCTCGTCGTAGGTCTCGGTGAGCCGGACCTCGACGTCGAACTTCGCCACGGCAGTGTCCGAGGACGTGCCACCGCCTTCCGCGCCGGGGAGATCGAGGACCGCCTCGGCATTGTTCTGGAGGTCCAACTGGACCTGGAACAGCGGGTGTCGGGCCATCGAGCGCGAGGGCGCCAGCTCCTCCACCAGCCGCTCGAACGGCACCTCCTGGTGGGCCAGGGCGGAGAGGCTCGCCTCCCGCACCCGGTCCAGGACCTCGCGGAAGGTCGGGTCGCCGGACAGATCCGTCCGCACCACAAGGGTGTTGATGAAGAAGCCGACCAGATCGTCCAGGGCCTCGTCCGTGCGGCCGGCGTTCGCCGAGCCGATCGGGATGTCCGTACCCGCGCCCAGTCGCGACAGCAGCATCGCCAGCGCAGCCTGTAGCGCCATGAAGGGGGTCACGCCCCCGGCGCGAGCCACCTCCACGAGCCGTGCGTGCACCTCGGCCGGGATCTCCACCGGCACGCGGTGACCGACGTGGGACGCGACCGCCGGACGCGACCGGTCGAAGGGCAGCGCCAGCTCTTCCGGCGAGTCTGCCAACGCCTCGCGCCAGTACGCCATTTGGTGCGCGATCACGCTGTCGGCGTCGGACTCGTCGCCGAGCAGTTCCCGCTGCCACAGCGCGTAGTCCGCGTACTGGACCGGCAGCGGCGTCCAATCCGGGGCCTCGCCCGCACTCCGTGCCGCGTAGGCCGTGGACAGGTCCCGGGCCAGCGGGGCCGTCGACCAGCCGTCGCCCGCGATGTGGTGGAGCACCACGACCAGCACTCGCTCGTCGGGTCCGGCCTCAAACAGCGTGGCCCGGATCGGCGCCTCGGCCGAGAGGTCGAAGGCGTACGCCTCCGCCTCGGCCACGGCGGCGTCCAGCTCCGTCGGCGCCACCTCGATGACACCCAACTGCCAATCGAGGTCGGCGAGTTCGACGACACTCTGGTACGGCTCGCCGCCCTCGGCCGTCGGGAAGACGGTCCGCAGGACCTCATGCCGCCCGATCACGTCCCGGAAGGCGAGACCGAGCGCGTCCCGGTCGACGTCACCCGCCATCCGCAGCGCGAACGGGATGTTGTACGTCGAGCTCGGACCCTCTAACTGACCAATGAACCAGAGTCGTTGCTGAGCGAAGGAGAGCGGCACCCGCTCCGTCCGCTCACCGGCCGTCAGCGCCGGCCGCGCCTGCCCGGCACCCATCAGGCCGGCGGCGAGACCGGCCACGGTCGGGGTCTCGAACAGGGCCCGCAGCGGGACCTCGATGCCCAGGACGGTACGGACCCGGCTGATCAGACGCACCGCGAGCAGGGAGTGGCCGCCCAGGGCGAAGAAGTCGTCGTGCACGCCCACCTCGGGAAGGCCCAGGACCTGTGCGAACACGCCGCACAGCAGCTCCTCCCGCAGGTTCGACGGCCCGCGCCCGGCCCCCGCCTTGCCCGCCGAGTAGTCCGGCGCGGGCAGGGCCTTGCGGTCGAGCTTGCCGTTGACGTTCAGCGGCAGCGCGTCCAGGACCACGACCGCCGAGGGCACCATGTAGGACGGCAGGCAGTCGCTCGCGAAGCCGACGACCCGGGACGGCAGTTCACCGGCCGACGCGCCGTCGCTCGGGACCACGTAGGCGACCAGGCGCTTGTCCCCCGGCACGTCCTCGCGGGCGATGACGACCGCCTGGGCGACCTCCGGGTGGGCGGCCAGCACCGACTGGACCTCGCCCAGCTCGATACGGAAACCACGGACCTTGACCTGCTCGTCCGCCCGGCCCAGGTACTCGACCTGACCGTCCTGCGACCAGCGCACCACATCACCGGTGCGGTAGAGACGGCCACCGTCCGACGCGAACG
>NZ_BMRN01000138.1 GCF_014648655.1 Streptomyces atratus | reverse complement strand
CCCGGAACTCAGGCGAGTACTTCGATGTCCCCAACGGGAACTCCTGTCCTATGGATCTTCACGATCCAATGATCAGGGTGTCCACGATCAAGGGGAAACGCCCAACTTGCCTTCAGCACCCCCGAACACCTCGTCCAGCGCGGCCTACGGCACATCCAGTACCGCAGCGACCTCATAGACGGCTGCCTCGCCGAGACCGGCCTGACCATCAGACCCACCTGAGCAACCCAGCGACATCACGAGTTCAACCTTAGTAATGCAGTCCTCAAAAAGAAGACATATGCATCAATCGCCCTCTGAGTAGCTATTGCGGGGCTTTTTGTATCTCGGATGACTGCAACGCCTCATGGCTATATGTCCCAGTTGTCATGGGGGCAGGTTTTTGCATGTCCATTCATGTGCCAGGAAATTCCTTGACGATCAAAGCTGCTTGCGCCTACCGTCCGTGAGCAACCTTCACTAGAAGGTCATGAACGTGAAGGGTCTGGGGAGGCTCTGTGCCGGGGTGGGGGAGAGTTTTGTCTGTCAGTAGACGAAGGGCTGGGCGGGTGTTGGGCCCACTGCTTGGCCTTGCGCTCATGGCCGGGACGGCTCCTGCCTATGCATCCGGTGCCGGTGCTGTGGCCAAGGCGACTGCCAACGCCGGTGACTTGGTTGGGGAGCAGACTGCGCTGGCGCAGGCCGCGGAGACCGGGGAGCCGGTCGAGATCACCGCGGCGCGCACCGAGTATGCGACGACCGAGGCGAATCCCGACGGCTCGTTCACGCTGACCCAGTCGACGGCACCGCGGCGTGTGCGGGCAAGTGACGGTTCTTGGCAGGGCGTGGACACGACGCTGGTGTACCGTTCCGACGGTTCTGTGGGACCGAAGGCCGCTGTGGTGGATCTGGCGTTCACCGGCGGCGGCGGTAAAGACATGATCCGTCTGGGCAGTAAGCAGGGCTCGGTGTCCTTGGGCTGGCCCGGCGTGCTGCCGGAGCCGACCATCAACGGTGCGACTGCCACGTATGCGAATGTCATGGCGGGCGTCGACCTCGAGTTGACGGCGACGGCCGAGGGCTACCACGAGGTTCTGGTCGTCAAGTCAGCTGAGGCTGCAGCCAGTTCAGAGCTGGAGCAGGTGACCCTGTCGGTTTCCGGCGACGGCTTGCAGATCGTGCCGGGAGCCGGCGGAGGCCTGCGCGCGGTCGACGAGAACGGCAACACGGTCTTCAAGGGTCCGGCTGGTCAGATGTGGGATTCTGCTGGTGACCAAACACCTGCGGCCCAGCAGCCCCGCGTAGCAGTGGCTGATGATCCGCAGGATCCAGCCGGTGAGGGCAATTCCACGCAGCCGGGGACAGGCGATGCCACAGCGGTGCTTCCGGTGAGGGTCGAGGGTGAGGCTGTCTCGGTGACGCCGGATCTGGACCTGCTGCGGGGCGCGGGGACGGTGTATCCCGTGCGCATCGACCCGTCAGTCGGACTCGGGGTGTCCGAGCGGTCGGTGATCTCCTCGGACGGCGACCGATGGTGGCAGTTCAAGGGGGAGTACGGCGTCGGGCTGTGCGGGAACGCGGACGGGTACTACTGCGGCAACGGATACAAGAACCGGATGCTGTACGAGCTCTCGCCGAGCCAGCTCGCGGGCAAGTACATTCTGGATGCAACCTTCCGGGCATTTGAAACGTGGTCGTTCAACTGTGATGCGCACTGGGTGGACCTGGTGCGGACCGACAACATGTCCGAAGGCACCCGCTGGCCGGGACCGAAGATTCTGGACCTGATGGGCGACAAGAATGTGTCCTACGGTCGTGGTGACAACTGCAGCCCGTCGCAGCCTGACCACTGGGTTGAGTTCAACGACAATCCTGCTGAGCCGGACGAGAACCTCAAGTCCACGGTGCGCTCGTTCGCCGATGGGAAGATCAAACGTCTGACCTTCATGTTGAAGGCGAAGGATGAGGGCGACGCGCGGTCTTGGAAGCGGTTCGACGACAATGCCGAGCTCAAGGTCAACTATGCCCATCAGCCGGGTGTACCGACCAACGTGGGAGTCGTTCCCGGTAACGGCAGCACTTCGTACTGCAGGACGTCGTCGACGGACCCGTTGATGGTGACCCGCGTTGACCCGATGGTCCAGGCGCGCGTTCAGACAAAGGTCGAAGCTCACCTGGGGGATGAGGAGGGATCGCTGCAGGCTGAGTACATTGTCGAGCGGGGCGACGATGCCGCATGGCATCAGGTCTGGTCCGACTACCGTCCAGCCAGTGGCTGGGTTCCCGACGAGACACTGCAGAGCCTTCGCACGTCCAATCGTGCAGATGGCGGCCTGTATCGCCTCAAGGCGCGCACTCAGTCCCACTGGTCCTACGACGGCGCTTCGGGTGATCTGTTCTCCCCGTACTCGTCGTGGTGTTACTTCAAAATCGACTCGACCGCGCCGAAGACACCGACCATTACGGCGGGCGCCCCGTACACCGCATGCACGGTGACGCTTTGCGAGGGCAAGGGTGGGCCCGGAGTACCGGGCAGCTTCACCTTCGCACCCAATGCCGCGGATACCGACGTCAAGGCCTACCGGTGGCGTCTGCTGACGACCTCGGCCCAGGACACCAAACAGGTCACAGGATCCACCGTGACCGTCAATGACGTCACTCCGTCCCTGACTGGTACCCAGGTGCTGTCGGTCGAGGCCAGCGACCTCAAGCTCGACTCCTCCGGCCGGACACGGTGGGGGACACCGGCGGAGTTCACGTTCAAGGTCTCACCGGCAAGCGGCCCGGTCGGCCGATGGCACCTGGATGACGGGGCTCCCGGTTCAGGCATTATGACCGCCAAGGACACGGCGACTGAGGCCGGTGCCCGTCACGATGCGACGTTCTTCGGTGCAGATGGCACGGGGTGGTCGACGCGTGCACGCCGCGGTGATCTGGACTATTCGCTGCGTCTCAATGACGACACGGGCGTTTCCCCTTGATCGTGGACACCCTGATCATTGGATCGTGAAGATCCATAGGACAGGAGTTCCCGTTGGGGACATCGAAGTACTCGCCTGAGTTCC
>NZ_BMRN01000137.1 GCF_014648655.1 Streptomyces atratus | reverse complement strand
GTCCTCGACGAGTGAGTGGATGGTCGCCGTGTCGGGGTAAGGGCCGGTGCTCCCGTTCCAGTCGACCAGGATCTCCTGCCGCTCCCGCGCCGTCAGCATGTTCAGTTCGCCGATACGCCCTTCGGGAGCTGCTACGACGGACTCCAGCAGGGTCCGGAGGTGGCCGGCCATCCGCTCGATCGTCGCCGCGTCGAACCGGTTCCGGTCGTACACGAACCGGAACTCCAGGGCACGCCCCGCCGACGCGACCAGCGTGAGCGGATAGCCCGTGCGCTCCACGCAGTTGACGAGGCGCCGGGTCAGCCCCTCGGGGAAGTCCGACGGCTTCTGGACCACCGGGTAGTTCTCGAAGACCAGGATGGACCGGAACAGCGGCTCCCCCCGGGGGATGCTGCTGTTCTTCTGTACATCGACCAGGTGGCAGTACTCCCACTGCCGCATCTCCAACTGCTCGTCCTGAAGATCCCGCAGCCAGTCCGAGACCCCCAGCTCACCCGTGAGCCGGCCTCGCACCGGAAGCGTGTTGATGAACAACCCCATCATCGAGTCCACGCCCGGCAGTGCGATCGAGCGGCCCGAGATGGTCGAGCCGAACAGTACCTCGTCGCGGCGGCTGTACCGGGAGAGCAGGATCGACCACAGCCCCTGCACCAGAGTGTTCATCGTGATCCGCTGGGACCTGGCGTAGTCGCGAGCCTGCGCGAACAGGTCGGGGGAGGCGTGCACCTCGAACTCCCCGACACCTGTGTCCCCGGTGTCCCGGTCCACGTGCAGGTCGGTCGGTTCGGTGATCCCCGCCAGATAGTTCGTCCAGAAGTCCGCCGAGGCATCGCCCCGTTGGGCATTGAGCCACTCGATGTAGCGACGGTACGGCACGGTCGGCGGCAGCGCGGCCGGTGTACCGTCGAGCAGCCTGCGGTAGAGGGCGAACAACTCCTTCTGGAGGATCTGCACGCTCCATCCGTCCAGCAGGATGTGGTGGAACGACCACACGACGAAACGCCGTTCCTCCGCCGTCCGCAGCACAGTCACCCGCACCAGCGGCGCCCGGGAAAGGTCGAAGCCGCGCTCCCAGTCCTCCGCCAGGAAGGCATCCAGCCGCTGTTCCTGGTCGGGCAGGCCGCGCAGGTCCCGCACCGCGAACGGAACGGGGGCCTTGCGCTGCACCACCTGCACGGGTTCCGACACGCCCTCCCACACGAACGCGCTGCGCAGGATCGAGTGCCGGTCGACGAGTTGCTGCCACGCCTGTGCGAACAGCGCGTCGTCGAAGGCCCCTTCGACCTCTTCCGTCATCTGCACCATGTACGGCCGGGTGTCGGACGTGTCCTCCAGTGAGTGGAAGAGCATCCCGAACTGCATGGGCGAGAGCCCGTAGACGTCTTCCACGTTGTGCGTGCTCATATCGAGAACCTCTTCAGGATCGCGGCCATGTCGGTGTCACCGACGTCGGTGAGGGGGATGCCCGGGGTGGTCCGGGAGTCGGCGCGGCCTTCGGCGCTGCCGGCGATCAGCCCGCGCAGGTGGTTGATCATTCCGTCACCCAGTCGCTCGACGGTCTGCCGGTCGTGCAGCGCGGCCGAATAGCCGATGTACACCCCGAACGTGTCGCCCTCGACGGCCGCGGTCACGTCGAGGACGTTCCAGCGCATGCCGTCAGGGCTGATCGAGTGTCCCTTGGGCTCGTTCGCAGGGGCGTACTGCCCGATGCCCGGAAGGTCCCGGGCGAACTGTCCCAGGTAATTGAAGTTGACCTCAGGGACCGGCTGTTCGCCCAGAACGGACGCCACCTCGGGCGCCCCGAGGTAGCGCAGAATGCCGTAGCCGACGCCGTTGTTCGGGATCCGGCCCAACTGCTCCTTGACGGAGTCGAGCGAAGCGAGCGGTTCGGCGCCGGGCGCCAGCCGCAGCGCGACGGGGAACACGGACGTGAACCACCCGACGGTTCGCGACACGTCCACGTCGGGGAAGAGATCCTCGCGGCCGTGCCCCTCCAGACCGATCAGCGTCTCGTCGTCACCGGTCCAGTCTCTCAGCGCGTGGGCGAGAGCGGTGAGGAGCGCGTCGTTGATCCGCGTGTTGAAGGCGCGGGGCACGTCCCGCAGCAGGGCGCGCGTCTCCTCAGGGGTGAGGGCCACAGCGACGGTGGACGCCGAGCCCAGGTCGTTCCGTCCGTCCCGGTCGCGCGGCACCCGCCCGCCGGGCTTCGCCTCCGCCCAGTACGCGAACTCGGCATCTGCCGCGTCCGACGTCGCGAACCCGCGCAGCCGTTCCGCCCAGGCCCGGAAGGATGTCGTCTTCGCGGGGAGACGTGGTGCCCCGCCGACGGCGCGCTGCTCGTAGCAACTCCCCAGGTCCTCCAGGAGGATCCGCCAGGAGACCCCGTCGACCGCCAAGTGGTGTACGGCGATGAGCAACCGCTGCCCCCGCGCCGCTCCCAGCTCCAGCAGGGCGCACCGCATCAGCGGTCCCTTTGCCAGGTCGAGGCCCTGCTGCGTCTCCTCCGCGATACCGAGCGACACCGCGCCGAGGTCGCTGTCGGAGACATCGGACAGGTCATGGACGTCGAGGATTCCGGTGTCCACCGACTCGTCCAGATACTGTCGCCAGCCGTCCTCACCGCTTTCGCACCGCAGACGCAAGGCGTCGTGATGCTCGATCAGGTCAGCGAGCGCCAGCCGGAGAACATCGGGGTCCAAAGCATCGGTGGCCAGCAGCTCGGCCTGGTTGAAGTGGTCGAAGGCCGGCAGTTCCTTCTCGAAGAACCAGTGCTGGATCGGCGTCAGAGGCACGTCACCCACCACGCGGCCCTGCTCCGCGTCGACCGGAGTGGTCGCGCCGGCGTGGACCGCGATCTCGGCGATGGTCTGATGCTTGAAGATCAGGCGAGGGGTGAGGTGCAGGCCGAACTTCTTCGCCCTGGCGATCATCTGGATACTGATGATCGAGTCGCCGCCGAGCTCGAAGAAGTTGTCGTGGATGCCGATGGTCTCGATACCGAGGATGTCGCCCCACACCGAAGCGAGGGTGCGTTCGGTGTTGGTGCGGGGGGTGGT
>NZ_BMRN01000136.1 GCF_014648655.1 Streptomyces atratus | reverse complement strand
ACCTACCCGACCAGCCACCCCACACCCCATGCCCAAGCTGAACCATCCCCTGCCAGCCGCACAGAAACAATCAGAGCACCTCAGCACCAACGTTCACACCGACGATGTCCACACCAACTACGCTCCCGCCGACAAACCCCCAACGCACCGCCCTCCCCCAGACCGCAGGGCTACGGACGCCGCCACGCGCACTCCGCTCGGGCTGGAACCCGGAGTACGCCGTGCCGACTCAGGCTCGGATGGATCCGCTCCCCGCAGCCGATCAAGGTCCGATCCGCCGCCATATGACGTCGACGGGCGGCACGAAGTCTTTCGTGCCGCCCGTCGACGTCAGGCGTGTTCGTCGCCGTCCTGCTGGGCCTGCCAGCGCTTCTTCAGTTCCTTGCTCCATCCCTTGGGCGGTGTCCAGTCGATGCCCTAGCTAGCTCTGCGGCGCACCGAACCACTGGGCAGCCGCCTGCTCGAACGCGTCGCGATCCGGGGCAGGCTCGCTCGCCCAGGCCACGACGCCGTCGGGCCGAATCAGCGCGGCACCCAGCCCGAGGTCGTTGCGCGCCGGGCCGGCCGCGTAGTGGATCAGGCCTGCCCACTCCTTGGCCGCGACCTGCAGCGCACGGTCGGTGCTGAAGTCGAGCACCACTCCCTGCCCCTGGCGCAGCAGTTCGCCGAGGCGGGTGCCGTCCTCGAAGCGGAAGTCCGGGGCGGTGCAGCCGATGAGGGGCTGCTCGCTGCCCAGGTCGTAGCGATTGAACAGCCCCGACGTCTTTCGGTACACGTGGGCCGTTCCGTCGGTGGTGCTCATCAGATCGTGGACGAGTTGACGCAGCGCGGGGGCGTTGGGGCCCGGCTTCATGGTCGCGACCTGGGCGCGGGACCAATCGAGGACGGCGGCCCCGACGGGGTGCCGCTCGGTGGTGTAGGTGTCGAGCAGGCCCTCGGGAGCGGAGCCGCGCACGGTGGCGGCGAGCTTCCAGCCGAGGTTGCCGGCTTCGCCGATGCCGAGGTTGAGGCCCTGGCCGCCCAGGGGCGAGTGGATGTGTGCTGCGTCGCCGGCGAGTAGTACACGGCCCTCGCGATACGTTGTCGCCTGCATCGCGCGGTCGGTGAAGCTGGAGGCGAGATGGACCTCGCTCAGCGTCACGTCGGTGCCGCTGATACGGCGCAGGACCGTCTGGAGGTGCTCGCGGGTCAGCAGCTGAGAGCGGTCGAAGGTGCCGCCGTCGCAGTCCATCATGCCCAGGTGCCCTTCGAGGGGCGTACGCAGATACATGCCGTTCGGCGTCAGGTTGAAACCGAGCGGCAACTGCTCGGGGTCGGCGAAGGTGACCTTGGCGACGTAGCCGGTGAACAGCGGCTCGGTGCCTACGAATTCGAAGCCGGTAAGCTGACGTACGGCGCTGCGCCCGCCGTCGCAGCCCACCAGCCAGCGCCCCTGGTACTCCTGGCCGCCTGCCGTGACGAGGACAGATTCGGTGTCCTGCGCCACGGCCGTGACGGGAGCATTCCGGATGATCTCGACTCCGAGCGCGGTAGCCCGCTCGGACAGCACCGATCCGACCGCTTCCAGGCTCGTCATGAACCCCTCCATCGCCGGGCTGGGCAGCCGAGACGGGAGGGCTGCTGTGTCGATGCCGGCCGCGTTGAGCGTCATGCCCGCGAAATGGCTCAGCTCGCGAGGGTCGGGGGCCTCGACCGCTTCCGGATCCGCACCGACCTTCTCCGGGTTGACTCCGGAAGCATTCGCTGTCGCTTCCAGCAGGCCCCGGCGGTAGAGCGTCCCGGCCGACCCGGCGTTCAGGCCCCGCAGCCCGAGCGGGAATGCCTTCAGGGGCGAGGTGAGTTCCGGGTCCCGCTCAAGGACCAGAACCGAGCAGCCGGACAGGGCCAGCTCGCCAGCCAGGAACAGACCGACCGGACCGCCGCCCGCGATCACGACGTCACGCATGAGAGGTGTCCTTTCGAGAAACGAACGATGGGGTCAGCCGGCCAGATCGGCCGGGTCAGCACAGATGGGTGAGGCCGTCGAGGATGACGGCGATGCCGGCGAGGAACTGCTCGCGGTCGTCGTGCTCTCTCATCTGGGCGAGCTGCTCGGTGGCCTCGCCGAGCGCGCTGGCGGCTGGTGGGTGGTCCGGGTCACCGGTCCCGCCTGGTGGGTTGGGCTTCGTCGGTGCTGGAGGGGCTGCTTGCAGGTGGGCGATGACTTCACGCAGGGCCTGGAGGAGTTCTTTCGATTCGCGCACGTCGGCGTCGGCGTCGCGCAGGACCTGATCGGGCGGTTCTCCTCCCGTTCGGAGGGCGGTGGGTGGCGGGGTGCTGTTCTCTGCGGCTTTGGCGAGTTGATGAAGCTCCTCAGCTCTGGCGGTGACAGCAGCGCGGGCGCGTTCGTCGCGTACCAGGTCCCGAACCACATGCTGCAGCAGGTGCAACTCGATCGTCTTCGTGCCGGCCCGGTACTCACCCCAGCTGGTCTTGCTGATCTTGTACCGCTCCGCGAGCTCGCGGACCGTGAAGTCCTTCGTCAGATTCCTCAGAAACGCGGCTAGCGCATTGGCCTGCTCGGTCTGTCCCTTGAGCCCGCCCTGTGGACGGCCGGCCTTCACCATGGTGGCGCTCCCCCGATAGTTGTCCGCGTTGTCCGCTGCTTTCCCGCGCCCCATCTGCGGTTATGCGAGGCGGCCGTTGATGGACAATCAGACCAGGTCGCACGGTGAGAGCTCCACCGTTTCCCAGACAGACCCTGGAGCTTTCCGTGACCCGTAGTGCTGTGTGGGGCCGCGCCCGGTCCCGGCCCGGCAGAACGCCGAGTATCCTTCGCCGGATCGGCGTTGTCGTGGCTGGTGTGATCACCGCCGGTGTCCTGTCCTCGTTCCCCGCCTTGGCTGACGGGGCCCCGGCTTCCGCACCGGTCCCGCTGGGGTCGGTGACCGCGACCGGTGACGACCAGCTCTTCGGACTGGCCGCCGACCACTCCGCGGTCTACCGGTGGAACGGGCAGGGCACCGACTGGACCAAGGTCGGCGGACCCGCCCAGGACCTGTACGCGGGCGGCGCCGGACTCTTCGCCGCCGCACCGGACACCGGCAAGGTCTTCAAGTACGACGGCACCCCGGAGGCGTGGTCGCAAGTTGGTGAGCCCGGTGCGGATTTCGCCGTCACCAACGACCGCCTC
>NZ_BMRN01000135.1 GCF_014648655.1 Streptomyces atratus | reverse complement strand
AGTCTGCGGAAGAACCGCCGGGCCGCGGCAGTGTCCCGGCGGTTCTGCACGAGGATGTCCAGGACATTGCCATCCTGATCCACGGCCCGCCACAGGTACTTCCGCTCACCGTTGACCTTGATGAAGACCTCGTCCAGATGCCACTTGTCGCCGGGCCGGGGCTGCCGGCGGCGCAGCGCGCTGGCGTAGCACTGCCCGAACTTGGCACACCAGCGGCGGACCGTCTCATGCGAGACGACGACACCGCGCTCGAGCATCAGCTCCTCCACCTCACGGAAGGACAGCGGAAACCGGAAGTACAGCCACACACACAGTGCGAGATCACCTCAACCGGGTACCGATGGCCCTTGTACGACGGCGACACGTCCCCCACGGACAACCCTCTCCAGCCTGATCAACCCGAAGATCATCCCACTCAGCCAGCCAACGTGACAGCGCCCCAACGGCGGATCGATTCGACCGCGAAGGCTGCGGTGTCGTGATCCGTACCGACATTCACCCAGCCGGTGTCCGCCGCCAGATCGTAGATGCCATAAGGCAGGGCCTTGCCCAGTGCATCGCCGGGGAAGTTGAACCCGCCCACCGCCGCGTCGATCTGCGCGTGCGTGCCGCACTCGGTCAGTGTCACCACGCGCGCCTGCGGGAACCCCGCGGGCTGGCCGTTCTTGACCGGCCCGCCGAACGCGGCCCGGTTGGCCATCGTGTCCGGCGCATCCAGCACGAACCCGTCCACCGCAGCCAGCCGCATCCCACGATAGAAGGCGCCCTCCAAACCCACAGGAGCCAACGGGCCAGCCAGCTCGCGGAACAACGTCTCCAAGATCCGCGGCCCCAGACGCCTGCGTGCTCGCGTGAACGATGACTTGTTGGGGATGCTCTCGCTCAACTCCTGGATATTGCCGACCAGTTGCTCTGCCACGTCGTCGTAGGAGTCCTGCCGGAACAGGGCCAGGGCGAGCGTGAAGTAGACCATGAACCCGGCCGGCAGGGCGCCAACCTTCTTGTCGCGAACCCCGCATTTCTCCAGCACTTCGGCGACGAGCTCCGGGGTCACCCATCGAGTCACCACCCCCAGCCGCACATGCTCGGATAACCCCACCCACGGATGCATGCCGAGTCCAACGACCGGACCGCTGCGGGGTCACCGTGGACTGCTTGCAGCACTCAAGCAACGGCATTGGGTCGCGGGTTCGCAGTGGATGGAGTGAGGTTGCTATGCGGGTGCGGCCTGTGTCAGTGGACGTCGTAGATGCCTTGGTAGTGGCCGAGCGCGGTCGCGCGGATCTCTTCGTCGCTCCAGGTGGCGAAGCGGCCGGGTGCCAGCCGTTCGGGGTCGACGAGGAGGTTGCCGGTCTTCAGGAGCATGTTTGCGATCTGTCGGCCGATGCCTCCGGCGTGGGTCACCCAGGAGGCTTCCGCGAACCACAGGCCCGCTACCTCGGCCGCGGGGCCGGCAAGGGGGATTTCGTCGGGGGTCAGGGCGAACACGCCGTTGAGCCGACGTTCCAGTGGCGCTTCCCGGAAGGCCGGGACCAGGGCGGTGGCCTCGGTAATGGCGGTACCGAAGTCGGTTTCCCGGAAGGGGAGTTCTGCCGATGTGAGCGTGGGGGACGGGGCCAGCGGGAGTGGTGCGTGGGCGTAGCTTCCCAGTCCGTACCGGCGGCCATGGCGGCGGGTGTAGACCGCCTGGTCGGGGTAGCGGACGATCGGTGCGTCGATGGGGGTGTCATCGAGTTCGGGCAGTTCGGCGGTGAACAGGTAGGGGTGCTGGACGTCCACCATGGGCAGTCGCACGCCCGCTTCCGCTGCCAGGACGGGGCCCCAGATGCCCGTGGCGAGCACGACCTGGTTGGCCCTGCGCAGCTTGCCGTCCTTGCCCGCGCGGACGCCGACGATCCGGCTCCCTTCGGTCTCGAGCGCCAGTACGGGTGTGTTGAAGCGGAAGCGGGCTCCGCCTCTCTCGGCGGCATCGACGAGAGCGTGGGTGAGCGCGGCCGGGTCGGCGGCGCCGTCGGAGGAGATGTGCAGTGCGCCCAGAGCGTGTTCCGCGTCGACTAGAGCGGGGGCCAGCGCGACAGCTTCGGCGGCGTCGACCACCCGCGCCTCGATACCGAGGTGTCGACCGTGCTCGACATCTCGGTGGGCCTGTTCCATGCGGGCCGGGGTGGTGGCGATCTCCAGGCAGCCGACCTGCCAGAAGGCCGCTGTGGGCCCGCTCTCCGAAAGCGCGCGGTAGGTGGCGACGCTGTCCCTGGCAAGCGCGGCCAGTTCTGAGGTGGCGCTGAGCTGGCCGACGAAGCCGGGGGCCAGGCCGGTAGATCCGGGCAGAACCGTTCGGCGCCGGGCGTCTAGCACTGTCACCCGATCATGTCCCAGCTGGGTGAGGTGATATGCGACCGAGGCCCCCACCACGCCGGCCCCGATCACCAAGATCTCTTCGGTAGCCACGTCTTTCCTCTTTGACTGCATGGTCAAGTTCACCTCACTGAAGATTGGGTCTGGATGATCGATTCTGCGGCGTTCGGCGGATCGTAGGCCGGTGCATGCATGACCGGCCGGAGACGGGGGCCGACCGGAGAGTCGGCTGTTGTCGCAGGTGCAGTGTCGAGGACGGTGACCGCGTGTCCGGCCCGATTCTCGAGCCGGGCGTCGAGGAGTTCGTATGGTCCTGCCCGCTGGTGACGTGACCCGGCCGCCGACGGGCCGCGGGAGCGCCGACGTGCGGCTGGCGGAGCTGACAGACCGCAGTTGGGTGCATTACGTGCCGGACAACGGCTTGGCTGGCGTGCGGGTGATCAGGTGCTGTGCGGTGGGGGTTGTGTCCGGTGCGGGCGTGGTGCATCAGCTGGTCGAGGGCGTCGGCGAGGTCGGCCTCGTAGCTGTCGGGGTCGGGGTGGCGGGGGCGATCAGTAACGCTGACGGGCCCGCCGCCACGCGGCACTTTCCACGAAGAAGTTGTCGAAGCGCTCTTGCGAGTCCAGGAGTTCCTGTGGATCGGCCGTGCCCTTGCGGACACGGTCCAGCAGCCGGAAGTAGTCGAAGCGCTCGACGCCGGGGGTGATGATGATCAGTACGTCGGCGCCCGCATCGGGTTCGGCGGCAAAAGCGTGCGGCAGGCCTGGCGGCACGAGGAGGAAGTCTCCCTCGTCCGCAGTGATCACACTGTCCCCGGTCAGCGCCTGGAGCCGGCCGCCGAGTACGAAGAAGAGCTCGGCGGATCCGGTGTG
>NZ_BMRN01000134.1 GCF_014648655.1 Streptomyces atratus | reverse complement strand
CGCCGTGGGCCATGAGGACGGCGAGGGTGGTGATGACGGTGTCGAGGGATCGTTCGACGCAGACGCCGACACAGACCTCGGGTCCCACGCCGTGCTTGATCAGCCGTGCGGCGATCCGGGCTGCGCGGGTGACGAGTTCGGCGTAGGTGAGGGTGTTGTCGTCGCAGACGACGGCCACGGCGTCGGGGGTTTCCAGCGCGCGGCGTATCACCAGTTCGTGGATCGCGCCGACCGGGAGTTCTTCGCCGTCACCCGCCCACGAGTCCACCAGTTCCCGCTCGGTTTCTCCCAGCAGGACGACGTCCCCGAACGCGGTGTCCGGTTCGGAGACCATCGACTCCAGCACCCGCACGTAGTAGTCCCGCATCAACGCCACCTGGTCCTCGACCAGAACACCGAGGTGGTAGTCGAGACTCAGGAGCAGCCGTGTGGAGTACGGATTGCGGATCACGCCGACACTCAGCGGGAAGTTGGTCGGCTCGGCACGCAGCGTGCTGAAGCTGTCGATCTTCCCGTCCACGATCGTCAGACGACCCTCACCGAACTCGTCGGTGAGCACGTGGAAGTGGTTGTACACGAAGCTGGTCTCGAACAGGGCCTCGCCGCCCATACGGCGCTGCAGCACTCCCAGCGGGTATCTGCGGTGGGGCAGCATGTCCTGCTCGGCCTCGAACACCGCGCGTACGAGGTCCAGCCAACTGCCGTCCGGCAGGTCCAGCCGGAACGGGACAGTGTTCAGGAAGAGCCCCCGCACCTCGGTCGCCCCGGCCTCCTCCAACCGCCCGTTGGACGACAGTCCGGCCAGCACGTCAGTGCTTCCGGTGACCAGACTCATGACCCGCAGATGCGCTGCCAGCATCACGGACTTCAGCGGCACCCCACAACGCTTGGCCAGCGCCAGCAGTTCGTCGCACAGCTCCGCCGGTAACAGCGTCTCGATCGAGCCGTGCTTCTCCGCCGTGTGCAGCACACGCCACTCGTTCTCGCGCTCGGGCGTGGCCAGCCGCGCGTGGTGCCGGTCCGGCCAGCGTGGGAGCCGGCCCGTGGGCCGGTCCGTGAGCCGCTCCAGCCAGAACGCCTCGCTCTCCTTCGAGCGCAGCACCTCCCGTTCCGCCGCGATGAAGTCGCGGTACGCGGACTCGGGCGGGTCCAGGGCGACGACCGTGCCCGCACCGGTCGCGAGCCGGTGGTAGAGGCCGGTGATCTCGGCGAGCGTGGAGTGAAGGCTCCAGCCGTCGAAAATGGCGTGGTGCTCGGTCACCGTCCACTGGAACGCGTCGTCGGAGAGCCAGTGGATGCCGAACCGCAGCAGCGGCGGCCGGGAGTGGTCGAACACATGGGAGCGTTCGAAGGTCACGTATGCGGCGATCGCCGACTGTTGCGCCTCGTCGTCGAGTGCGCGCAGATCGGATACCACGCACGGCATCTCCGCCGTGGCATGCACCAGCTGGAGCGGCTCGCTGTAGCCGCTCAGCTCTAGGGACGTGCGGAGAATCGGGTGGCGTTCCACGACCAGGCGGAGCGCCTCCTTGAAGCTGCGCTCGTCGAACCGGCCGTTGATGCGCATGCTGTCCACGTTGTGGTACGGCAGCCGTTCACGGTCCAGCTCCATCTCGTAGATCATGCCGACCTGGAGTTCCGCCATCGGATAGGCGTCCACGAGGCCCTGCGGCAGCCGTGCCCTGTCCTCGGCGCTCACCATGGAGAACGGCTCACGGTCGCGCTGCGGAGCTTCGGATGCCGAATGGGTGGAGGCGGCCTCGGCCAGCCCCGCCGGGGTGGGCGTGCGGAAGAGATCCTGCAGCTCGAAACCGACCCCCTGGGTACGAGCCAGTCCCAGCACCTGGATGCTGCGGATGGAGTCGCCGCCGAGGTCGAAGAAGTTGTCGTGGCGGCCGACCCGGTCGACGCCGAGAACGTTGCTCCAGATCTCCGCGAGCAGCTCCTCCGTCCCGGGCAGCGGAGCGATGAACTCAGCTGTCAGTTCCGGGCGTTCGTTCGTCGGAGCGGGCAAGGCCCGGTGATTGAGCTTGCCCTGCGGAGTGAGCGGGAGGGCATCGAGGAAGACGAAGTTCCTCGGGATCATGTAGTCGGGGAGGTGCCCGGCGAGGGCGTCGCGGAGTTCACTGGTGGTGGGCCGGTCGGCGTCCGGCTCCGGTACGAGGTAGGCGACGAGGTCCGTGTGGCCGCCGAGATCGTCCCGGACGACCACGACGGCCTGCCGGATCTCGGGCTGCCGGCCCAGTCGGGCCTCGATCTCCGGCAGCTCGATGCGGTAGCCGCGCACCTTCACCTGGGCGTCGGCCCGGCCCAGGTATTCCAGGTCGCCGGAGGGTTTCCAGCGGGCCAGGTCCCCACTGCGGTAGAGCCGGGCTCCCGGAGTACGACCGAGATGGTCCGGCACGAAACGCTGGGCGGTGAGCGCCGGTTGGCCTGTGTAGCAACGCGTCACGCCGGGCCCGCCGACGTAGAGCTCCCCGACGACACCGACCGGACTCGGATCGCCCGACGGATCCAGGACGTAGAGACGGAGATCGGGCAGCGCCCTGCCGATCCGGCTGAACGTACCGTCGAGCTGGCCCTCGTCCACCTCGGTGTACGTCACGTGCACGGTGGTCTCGGTGATGCCGTACAGGTTGACGAGAAGCGGCGAGGCGTAGCCGTGACGGGCGCCCCAGCGGCGCACTGACGCCCGGTTCAGCGCCTCGCCTGCGAACAGCACAGCCCGCAGGGCCAGTTCCCCATTTTGCACCGCATCGACCGTCTCGAACTGGCGGAAGGCGGAAGGGGTTTGGCTGAGCATCGTGACGGACCGGTCGCGTACGAGTGCGTAGAACGCTTCCGAGTCCCGGCTGGTCAGATACGGCACCACGACGAGGCGTCCGCCGGTGGTGAGGGCGCCCCACATCTCCATGACCGACACATCGAAGGCGTAGCTGTGGAAGAGGCTCCAGGTGTCGTCGGGGCCGAACGGGAGGCGTTGTCGGACGGCGTTGAAGAGGCGGGTCACGTTGGCGTGGGTGACGGTGGTGCCCTTGGGGCGTCCGGTGGATCCCGAGGTGAAGATGATGTAGCAGGCGTGGTCGGGGTCGAGGTGTTGGGGGAGGCGGGCGAGGGTGTGGTCGAGGTCCGGTGTGGTGGTGGCGGTCTGGAGGGTGTCGATGTTGAGGGTGTGCCAGGGGCCGTGGGGGACGGTGTCGTGGGTGGGTTGGTGGGTCAGGACGAGGGTGGCGCCGACTTCGGTGAGCATGTGGTGCATGCG
>NZ_BMRN01000133.1:1204-3292 GCF_014648655.1 Streptomyces atratus | reverse complement strand
CGGTCGGTGGAGATGATCGTGGCCCAGCTGGCGGTGGCCAAGGCCGGTGCGGCTTATGTGCCGGTGGACCCGGAGTATCCGGCCGAGCGAATCGCCTACATGCTGGCCGATGCCCGTCCCGCCCTGCTGCTGACCACGATGACGGTGGGAGAGCGGTTGCCGGAAGCGGATGTCGCCCGGTTGCTGCTGGACGAAGCCGCCACCGTGGCAGCGCTGGCGACGTACCCGTCCTCCCGTCCGACCGACGCCGACCGGATCCGACCCCTGGTTCCGGCCAACCCGGCGTACCTGATCTACACCTCCGGCTCCACCGGACGCCCCAAGGGCGTGGCGGTCTCGCACCAGGGCCTGCCGAGCATGGCCGCTGCCCACATCGGCGGGCTCGAGCTCACCGAGGACAGCCGGGTCCTGCAGGTGGTCTCGCCCAACTTCGACGTGTCGGTGGCCGACCTGGTGATGACGCTGCTCAGCGGAGCTGCCCTGGTGCTGCCCGCAGCCGGGCAGACAACGGGGGACGAGCTGGCCCGCGTCCTGCAGGAACGAGCCATCACGCACATGATGCTGCCTGCCGCCGTGCTGGCGACGCTGGCAGAGCGGGAACTGCCCGCCCTGCGCTGCGTGGTGGCCGGCGGCGAGGCGTGCTCCGCCGAACTGGTCGCACGGTGGTCGGCCGGGCGGCGGATGGTCAACGCCTATGGTCCGACCGAGACCACGGTGTGCGCGACCATGAGCGCTCCGCTGATCGGCGGGGTCACCCCGCCGATCGGCCGACCGATCCACAACACGCAGGTGTACGTGCTCGACGCCGGCCTGCGGCCGGTGCCGCCCGGCGTCCCCGGCGAGCTGTACATCGCCGGGGCCGGCTTGGCCCGCGGCTACCAGGATCGTCCCGGGATGACGGCGGAGCGGTTCGTGGCCTGCCCGTTCGGCCCGGCCGGTACCCGCATGTACCGCACCGGCGACCTGGCCCGCTGGAGCGCCGACGGCGAGCTGGAGTACCTGGGCCGCGCCGATGACCAGGTCAAGATCCGCGGTTTCCGTATCGAGCTGGGCGAGATCGAGACCGTGTTGGCGGCGCATCCGGACGTGGCCCAGGTGGCGGTGGTGGCCCGCGAGGACCGGCCCGGGGTCAAGCAGTTGGTGGCCTATCTGGTGCCGCGTGACGGTGGTGCGGCCGGTGCGGACTGGGGGACGCTGCGCAAGGAGGCGGCCCGGGTACTGCCGGATTACATGGTCCCGGCGGCGTTCGTCACCCTGGAGGCGCTGCCGCTGACGCCCAACGGCAAGCTGAACCGCCGGGCCCTGCCGGCGCCGGACTTCGCCGAGGTCTCCACCGGCCGGGCGCCGCGCACCCCCCAGGAGGAGATCCTGTGCGGGCTGTTCGCCGAGATCCTCGGCCTGCCGGCCGTCGGGATCGACGACAGCTTCTTCGAGCTCGGTGGCCACTCCCTGCTCGCGACCCGGCTGACCAGCCGGATCCGTTCGGTCCTCGACGTGGAACTGCCGGTGCGGGCCCTGTTCGAGGCACCCACCGTGGCCGAACTGGCCGAGTGGCTCGACGAGGCTGCGGGCAGGGCCAGGACGGCGCTGCGGCCGATGGAGCGCCCGGAGCGGCTTCCGTTGTCGTTCGCGCAGCGGCGGCTGTGGTTCCTGGGACGACTGGAGGGCCCCAGCGCCACCTACAACATGCCACTGGCCCTGCAGCTGTCCGGGCAGTTGGACCGGGAGGCACTGGGGGCGGCGCTGACGGACGTGGCCGTGCGGCACGAGAGCCTGCGCACGGTCTTCCCCGAGAGCGAGGGCCGGCCGTACCAGCTGGTGCTGGATCCGCAGCGCGGCCGCCCCGGCCTGCCGGTCACCGAGACCGACGAGCGGGAACTGCCCGCCCTGGTCGAGGCCGTCACACGTCGCGGCTTCGACCTGGCGGTGGACACCCCGCTGCGCGCGGAGCTGTTCGTCCTCACCGAGGACGAACACGTGCTGGTGCTGACCCTGCACCACATCGCCGGGGACGGCTGGTCGCTGGCGCCGCTGGTCCGGGATCTGGCGGCCGCGTACACCGCCCGGTGTGCCGGGGCGGCGCCGGAA
>NZ_BMRN01000133.1:0-1076 GCF_014648655.1 Streptomyces atratus | reverse complement strand
CACCAGGTCCTCGGCAGCGAGGACGACCCGGACAGCCCGCTCGCCCGCCAGCTGGACTTCTGGCGCCAGACCCTGACCGGCCTGCCGGAGGAGCTGGCCCTGCCGACCGACCGGCCACGCCCCGCGGTGGCCTCCCACCGAGGTGGAACACTCCAGTTCCGCTGGGACGCCTCCCTGCACGCCGGGGTGGTCGCGCTGGCCCGAAAGTGCCGGGCCAGTGTGTTCATGGTCCTGCAGGCAGGCCTGGCCGCACTGCTGTCCCGGCTCGGGGCCGGGGAGGACATACCCATCGGCAGCCCGATCGCCGGACGTACCGACGAGGCACTCGATGATCTGGTCGGCTTCTTCGTCAACACCCTGGTGCTGCGCACCGACGTCTCCGGCGACCCCACCTTCCACGAGCTGATCGAGCGGGTCCGGGAGACGGACCTGGCCGCCTACGCACATCAGGACGTGCCGTTCGAGCGACTGGTCGAAGAGCTCAACCCCGAGCGGTCGATGGCCCTCCACCCCCTGTTCCAGACCATGCTGACCTTCCAGAACAATGCGCGGGCGGACTTCGAGCTTCCCGGGCTGCGGGTGACGCCGGAGTCCGGCAGCCTGGACGTCTCCAAGTTCGACCTGTCCTTCACCCTCGCCGAGGAGCAGGACCCGGACGGCGCTCCCGCCGGTATCGACGGATACCTGGAATACAGCGTGGATCTGTTCGACCGGGAGACGGTGGAGGTGCTGGCCGGGCGGCTGGAGCGTCTGCTGGCCGCGGTGGTGGCCGACCCGGACCGCACCGTGGGCAGCGTCGAGATCCTGGACGAGGCCGAGCGCGAGCGGGTGCTGTCCGGGTGGAACGACACCGCGCGGGAGGTGCCGCAGGCCACGCTGCCGGAGCTGTTCGCCACGCAGGTGGCGGCGACGCCGCAGGCGGTGGCAGTGGTCTCGGACCGGACCGAACTGACATACGCGGAGCTGGACACTCGGTCCAGCCGACTGGCCCGGCTACTGATCGACCGGGGGGTGGGCCCGGAGGACTTCGTCGCGCTGGCCCTGCCCCGGTCGGTGGAGATGATCGTGGCCCAGCT
>NZ_BMRN01000132.1 GCF_014648655.1 Streptomyces atratus | reverse complement strand
GCCGTGGGTGCCGGCTCCGGGTGCGTTGCGGCGGGCGGGGGTGTCCTCGTTCGGTATTTCGGGGACCAACGCGCATGTGATTTTGGAGGAGGCGCCTGCGCTCGACGGTGGGGAGAAGGGTACGGACGGGGCGGGTGCGGGGGAGGATCTGTTGCCGGTCCTGCGGGAGCCGGTGGCTGGTGAAGGTGCTGGGGCGTTGCCGTTGGTGCTGTCAGCGAAGACGCCGACGGCTCTGCGCGCCCAGGCCCGCCGCCTCCACGACTTCCTTTCGGGCGATCCAGGGAACCCGGACCAGGCAACGGGCGGGAACACCGGTGTGGATGCCGGGCGTGCCTCCGTCACCGACCCCGGACCCGAAGCCCCCCTCGATCTGTCCGCCGTCGCCTACACCGCAGCCTGCGTCCAGTCCGGGTTCGACCACCGCGCCGCCGTAATGCCAGCCGAGGGCGGGGACTACCGGGCCGGGCTCGCGGCCCTGGCGACGGGGCGGGCGGACGACCTGCTGTCGGCCGGGACCGCGAGCGGGCGGAGCCGGGCCGTGCTCGTCTTCGGCGCTGGTGCCGGCATGGGCGCGGACGCAGCCCATGCGAGCCCCGACCTCGCTGCCCAGGCACGGGAGTTGATGGCCGCCTCACCCGTGTTCGCCGACCGGGTGCGCGAGTGCGCCGACGCACTCTCCCCCCACCTCGGCCGGTACGTGGGCGATATGACACCTGCCGACCCGCCGGAGGCCGTGGCGTTCGTGGTGGGGGTCGGTCTGGCCCGGCTCTGGGAGCGGTGCGGCATCCGACCGGACGCGGCAGCGGGCCAAGGGGTGGGCGAGATCGTCGCGGCCCATGTCACCGGGGTGCTGAGTCTGGACGAGGCGGCACGACTCTGCGCGGCCTGCGTGCGCGGCGGCTCCGTGGAGGAACTGCGTGCAGCCCTCGCCGGAGTGGTCCCGCGCCGGATGAAGACCGACTTCTGCTCGTCGCGGACCGGGCGGCCGCTCGACGCCGACAGGGAGTTGATCTCCGACAACTGGCTCCGAGGCCTGCGGGAGACCACCGGCCTCGACACCGCGCTGCGGCATCTCATGGAGAACGGCCACCGAACGCTCGTGGCGATGCCCTCCGTCGGCCGGCTCGTCGGAACGCTGCGCGACCAGGACGCCGGCCCCGCGGACGTCCTGGACGCCCTGCGCCCCGGCGGGACCGGTACGGCCGGGCTCCTGGAGGCGCTGGCCGCCGCCTACACCCGTGGGCTGCCGGTGGACTGGAAGGCCGTCCTCCCCAGGCGGCCCCTGGTGGTTCTGCCGACCTACCCGTTCGAGAGGCGGCGGTACTGGCTGAACGCCGAGGCGCCCCGCCCGCCGCAGAGCGGCGCGCATCCGCTGCTCGACACCGCCGTCACCCTCGCGGACCGCGACGCGCGGGCGCTCACCGGAGCCCTGTCCACCTTCACCCATCCATGGCTGGCCGATCACACGATCGGCGGGGAGACGGTGGTGCCGGGAGCCGCACTGGTCGAACTGGCCGCGCACATCGCCGCGCTCGACGGCGCCGCGACGGTCACGGAACTGACCCAGGAGGCGCCGGTCCGGCTCCCCGCGGACGGGAAGACGGTCGAGGTCCAGTTCGTGGTCGGCGCGGTCGGTGCCGCAGGGGAGCAGCCGTTTACCGTGTACGCGCGTCCCGGTCGCGCCCAGGAGACGGCGCGGGGCGCCGGAGAGGACCGGGCCGCCCCCGACTGGACCCGGCATGCGACCGGAGTGCTCGCACCGCGCGCTCCCCGGACACCCGCGGACTTCGACCTGGCCGAATGGCCGCCCCCCGCCGCCGAGCCCGTCGAACTGGACGGAATCTACGAACGGTTGGCCGAGGCCGGGTACGAGTACGGTCCTGCCTTCCGCGGACTGAGGGCCGCCTGGCGGCTGGGCGCGGACATGTATCTCGACGTACGGCTGCCCGCCGGAACCGACACCTCGGGGTACGGCCTGCACCCGGCGCTGCTGGACGCGGCGCTGCACGCGACCGTATGGCAGGCCGCGGTCGACGGTCGCGTACGGCTGCCCTTCTCGTGGAGCGGCGTCCGGCTGTACGACGGTGGTGCGACGGAGCTGCGCGTGCGGGTGTCACCCGCCGGCCCGGACGCGGTGGCGTTGCGGATCGCGGACCAGCACGGCACGCCGATGGCGGCCGTGGACGCGCTGGTGCTGCGGGCAGCCGCGGCCGGACCCGTGTACGACGGACTCTTCCAGGTGGCGTGGCGCCCCCTGCCAGGCGACTTCGCGGCGGATACGGCCCCGGACGCCGATGCGTGCTGGGTGCTCGGCTCCGCCTTTGGGACGGGCTTCACCGCCGTCCCCGATGTGGCGGAGGCGAGTGCGCGTATCGACGCCGGTGTCCGGCCGCCGGCCGCCGTACTCGTGGCCTGTCTGCCGGCGGCCGCCGCGGACAGGGGCGCGCAGATACCCGACGACGTCCGCCGCGCGGCCCGCGGAACGCTGGAGCTGCTGCAGAGCTGGCTGGGCGACGACCGATTCGCCTACACCCGGCTGGTGTTCGTGACTCGGGGGGCGGTGCGCACCGGCACCGGATCGGACGAGGCACCGGTAGATCTGGTGCACGCACCCCTGTGGGGGCTGGTCCGCACCGCGCAGTCGGAGGAGCCGGGCCGCTTCGTGCTCCTCGACCTGGACGAGGGCCTGGACACGACCCACCTCGGGCACGACGTCCTGGCCGCGGTGGCGACCGGCGACGAGCCGGAACTCGCCCTGCGCGGCGGCGCGTTGCTCGTACCCCGACTGAGTGGGGTGGCGGAGCCCGACACCGCTGACCCCGCTTCGGCCACGGCTCCTGCCCTGGACCTGGACCCACAGGGGACCGTCCTGGTGACCGGCGGCACGGGCGCCCTCGGTGCGCGCATCGCCCGGCACCTGGTGGCCCGGCACGGCGTACGGCATCTGCTGCTGACCAGCCGCAGGGGCGCACACGCTCCAGGGGCGGAAGAACTGGGCCGGGAACTGGGGGAGATGGGCGCCGAGGTGCGTATCGCCGCCTGCGACGGTGGTGACCGTGAGGCACTCGCCGCGGTGCTCGGGTCCGTCCCCGCCGCTCACCCGCTGACCGGTATCGTCCACGCCGCCGGTATCGTCCAGGACGCGACTGTCCGCTCGCTGACCGCCGCTCAACTCGACGCCGTGCTACGCCCGAAAGCCGACGCCGCCTGGAACCTGCACGAACTGACCTGTTCGGCCCCGCTCGCCTTCTTCGACCTCTTCTCCTCCGCCTCCGGCACGCTGGGCGCCGCCGGACAGGGCAACTACAGCCTGGCCAACACCTTCCTCGACGCCCTCGCGCAGCACCGCTCCGCCCTCGGTCTCCCGGCCCGTTCGCTGGCATGGGGCCTGTGGGACCTGCCGGACGGGATGGCGGGACGGCTGACGGCGTACGACGTCGAACGCCTCGCGCGCCGCACCGGTCTGCGGCCGATCGACCCCGCCCGCGGCCTGCGCATGTTCGACGCCGCTCGCACCCCGGACCTGCCGACCGTGGTGGCCGCCGCACTCGACCCGGCCTTCGCGCTGGCCAACGGCCTCACCACCACCACTACTACTGCCGCAGCGGCCACGGACGCCGATCCGACAGGGACCGCGTGGTCACAACGGATCGCCGGACTGCCGGAGGGAGAGCGGGCGGAGGAGAGCCGCCGGCTGGTCATGTCGATCGCGGGCGAAGTACTGGGCGGGGGCACATTCGACGGCGGGCTGGCATTCCGGGATATGGGATTCGATTCGCTGCTGGCGGTGGAATTGCGCAACCGGCTGTGCGAGGTGACGGGAGTGCGGTTGCCGTCGACGGTGGTTTTCGATCATCCGACGCCGCTGGCGTTGGGTGCGTTTTTGGGGTCGTTGCTCGTGGATGCCTCTTCCGGTGTGTTGTCGGTTGATGC
>NZ_BMRN01000131.1 GCF_014648655.1 Streptomyces atratus | reverse complement strand
GGGGTGTTGTCGTTGGGGGATGCGGCGGAGTTGGTGGTGGCGCGTGGTCGGTTGATGCAGGCGTTGCCGGTGGGTGGGTTGATGGTGGCGGTTGAGGCGGCGGAGGCTGAGGTGCTGCCGTTGTTGACGGATGAGGTGGGGCTCGCGGCGGTGAACGGTCCGTCGTCAGTGGTGGTGTCGGGTGCGGAGGAGGGGGTGCTGCGGGTCGCGGATCATTTCGCGGGGCTGGGGCGCAGGACGAAGCGGCTCACCGTGTCGCACGCGTTCCACTCCCCGCTGATGGACCCCATGCTCGCGGAGTTCCGCGAGGTCGCGGAGCGCATCTCGTACGGCACTCCGACCCTCCGCGTGGTCTCCCACGTGACCGGCACCGCCGCCACCGCCGAACAGCTCACCTCACCCGATTACTGGGTGACCCACGTGCGCGAAGCCGTCCGCTTCGCCGACGGCGTCCGTCACCTGGCCGCCGAAGGCGTCAACCGGTTCCTGGAACTGGGCCCCGACGCCGTGCTCACCGCGCTCGCCGAGTCGTCCTCCTACCTGCCTGCGGAAGCGCTCGCCGTACCGGCCCTGCGCAAGGGCCACCCGGAGGTCGCCACCCTGCTCGCCGCCGTCGCCCGGCTGCACGTCGCCGGCTCGGCGCCCCGCTGGGGCGACATTCTCGACGGCCGCGGCGGACAACGCGTCCAACTGCCCACGTACGCCTTCGACCGCACCACGTACTGGCTCGACGCACCCCCCGCCGACACCGGCGACGTGACGAGCCTCGGCCAGACCGCCGCCGCGCACCCGCTCCTGAGCGCTGTCGTCACCTCCCCGGAGGCAGGCGGCGTCGTACTCACCGGACGCCTCTCGATCCGCACCCACCCCTGGCTCGCCGACCACGACGTCCTCGGCACCGTCCTCCTGCCCGGCACCGGGTACGTGGAGCTGGCGATCAGGGCCGGTGAGGAGGTCGGCTGCGATGTGGTCGAGGAACTCACCATCGAGGCCCTGATGCCGCTCCCGCCGCACGGCGGAATCGCCGTCCAGGTCGTCGTCGACGCACCGGACGCGGAGGGACGCTGCTCGCTCAACGTGTACTCCCGGGCCGCCGACGCCCCCGCCGGCGACTCCTGGAGCAAGCACGCCAGTGGCGTACTCGCCCCCGGCGACAAGGAGTCCGCGAGCGCCGCTCCGTTCGGACTCGACACCACCGTCTGGCCGCCCGAAGGAGCCACCCCCGTCGACATCGACGGGGTCTACGACTACCTCACCGGCCAGGGCTACGGTTACGGGCCCATGTTCCGTGGCCTGCGCGGCATCTGGTCCCGCGGCAAGGAGACATTCGCCGAGGTCTCCCTGCCCGAGGACTCCCTCGCCGTCGGCGCCGACTTCCGGATCCACCCCTCCATCCTCGACGCGGCCCTGAGCGCGACCGACTTCATGGACGGGCGACGGCCGCAGGATGTCGGCGGAACCCAACTTCCCTTCGCCTGGTCCGGAGTGACCCTGCACGCCGCGGGCTCCTCCCGACTGCGCGTCCGTATCACCGCCGTCGAGTCCCACCGCTCCCAGGGCTCCGACGCGGTACGGCTCGAACTCGCCGACCCGCAGGGCACACCGGTCGCCACCATCGAATCCCTCGTGGTGCGCCCCGTCACCGCGGCGAAGGTCAACGCCGCCGCTGCCGCCGGAGGTGGCGAACGCGAAGCCATGTTCCACCTGGTCTCCCAGCAACTGCCGCTCGGCGCCGCGGCCACCGCGTCCACGGACCGCTGGGCCGTCGTCGGCAGCGACCCCCACGGCATCCTCACCGCAGGGGCCGACACCTCGTTCACCACCTACCCGGACCTCTCCGCGCTCGGCGCAGCCGTCGAGGACGGAGCCCCGGTCCCCGATGTGGTCCTGCTGCCCGTCCCGTCCGCCGACGGCGCCGACCTCCCGGCCGCCGTCCGGGCCGTGACGGGACACGTCCTCGACACGGTGCAGACCTGGCTCGCCGACGCACGGTACGCATCCGCCCGCCTCCTTGTGGTGACCCGCAACGCCGTCACCGTCACGGACGCCGACACCACAGCCGTGGACCTCGCCCAGGCACCGGTGTGGGGGCTGCTGCGCTCAGCCCAGGAGGAATACCCGGGCAGGTTCGTCCTCGTCGACACCGACGGATCGACGACGGCCCGCGACTCCCTGCCCGCCGTGGCCGCCTCCGGTGAACCCGAGGCCGTCCTCCGCGGGGCCGAAGTACGCGTACTGCGTCTCGCCCGCATGGCCGCCGCAGCGCCCACGCACCCCCTGCCCTGGGACCCGACCGGTACCGTGCTGATCACCGGCGGCACCAGCGGGCTCGGTGCCGTCGTCGCCCGCCACCTGGTCGAACAGCACGGCGTACGCCACCTGCTGCTGGCCGGCCGACGAGGTCCGGACGCCCCCGGCGCCACCGCGCTCCGGGACGAACTGCACGCGCTCGGCGCCCAGGTCACCATCGCCGCCTGCGACGTGGCCGACCGGGCAGCCGTGGACGAACTGCTCGGCAGGGTGCCCGCCGGACACCCACTGACCGCCGTGGTCCACGCGGCGGCCACCATGGACAACGCCCTGGTGGGCTCCCTCACCCCCGCACAGTTCGACACTGTACTGCGCTCCAAGGCGGACGCGGCCTGGCATCTGCACCGAGCCACCCGTGACCTGGACCTGAAGGCGTTCATCCTCTTCTCCTCCTGCGCCGGCCTCGTGGTCGGGGTCGGACAGGGCAACTACGCCGCGGCCAACCGGTTCCTCGACGCCCTCGCCGCCCACCGCCGCGCAGCCGGACTGCCCGCCACCTCCTTGGCCTTCGGACTGTGGGAGACCCGGACCGGCCTCGGTGGCGGCGTCACCCACGCCGACCTGCGACGGATGCGCACCCTGGGCATGCCGGCCCTGCCCACCGCCGACGGGCTCGCCCTCTTCGACGAGGCACTCACCCTCGACGAAGCGGTCCTCGTTCCGATCCGGGTGGAGCCGGCCGAGCGCACCACGGCCGAACCACCACTGCTCCTCAAGGACGTCCTCGGCGCACCGGCCCGGCCGGCCCCTCGCAAGGAGGTGCGTGCACCCGCTGTCACCGCGATCGCCGCCCCTGTCACCGAACTGCCCCTGGAGCAGCGGTTGTCCGGGATGAAGGCGGCGGAACGCAAGCGCGCCGTCCTCGACGTCGTCCGCGCAGAGGTCGCCGGAGTCAGCCACAGCGTCCCGGCCACGATCGATGTGTCCAAGGGCTTCACCGAGCTGGGCCTCGACTCGCTCGCCGCGATCGACCTGCGCAACCGCCTGCAGAAGGCCACCGGACTGCGGCTGCCGGCCACGCTCATGTTCGACTACCCCAGCCCGCAGGTGCTGGCGGACTTCCTCCTCGACGAACTGCCGCTTGGCATCGACGAGGCCATCCCCGACACGGCCGGCGTCGCACAGAATGGCCACGGGACACCGCAGGGGCCGGGCGACACGGAGATCCGGCAGACACTGGCCGCCATCCCCGTCGCCGCGCTGCGCGAGGCCGGTTTGCTCGACGCGCTGTTGAAGCTCGTCGGCCCGTCGGGCGCCGCGCAACCCACCGGCCCCGGGACCCCGGCGCCTCAGAGCGAAGCAGCTCAGGCCGGCGAAGCGATCAGGACCATGGACGTCGACGACCTGGTGCGCGCCGCGCTCGCGTCCGCCGACGCGAACCGTAGTGAGGGCTGAGGACATCATGGAAGCATCAGTTGAGCAGTTGGTCGCCGCACTCCGCGCATCCATGCTGGAGAACGAACGACTCCGCTCCCGCAACGACCAGCTCACCAGCGACGCCACCGAGCCGATTGCGGTGGTGGGGATGGCGTGTCGTTATCCGGGTGGTGTGGGTTCTCCGGATGATCTGTGGGATCTGCTGGTGGAGGGCCGGGACGGTGTGTCGGCGTTTCCGGTGGACCGTGGGTGGGATGTGGAGGGTCTGTACGATCCGGAGCC
>NZ_BMRN01000130.1 GCF_014648655.1 Streptomyces atratus | reverse complement strand
CAGATGTACGACCACGCCGAAACCCACCCCGCCGCCGCGAACTTCCCCTTCGAACTCGCCCGCATCCGCCTCGCCCACGGCATCCGCCTACGACACACCCAGGGGCCCAAGGCCGCACGCCAGCTCCTCCTGCGAGCCGCGGAAGCGTTTGAGCGGCTCGGCGCACCCACCTGGACCGAGCGGGCCCGGGCCGAGATGAGGGCGTCGGGGCTGGCCACCCGTGCCACGTCCGCACAGCTCGCCGAACTGACCTGGCAGGAACGCCGGATCGCCGATCTCGCCGCCCTCGGTCTGACCAACAAGGAGATCGGCGAGCGGATGCGTCTGTCGCCGCGCACGGTCAGCTCCCACCTCTACCGGGTGTTCCCCAAACTGGGCATCACCTCGCGCGCCGCACTGCGCGACGCGCTGGCCAGACTGGAGGACGAACGGGACATCTGATGGCCGAGGGGCCATTCTCACAAGCCCGGCCCGGCTGGGAAGCGTTGTTTCAGTCGAATGACTTAAGCCCCGGGTTCCAAAGCAGCGGGCAGAAATACGGCCGTCAAGGCGGCGGATGTGCCGCCCGGCCTCGCCACCTGCGGCTCCATGGCCGGGCGCCGGGGAACCGGGAGTGCGCGGGGTGGCAGCAATCGTCGGCCGCATCGTACCGTCATGTGACTGATGTGTCCGGTTTCACCGCAGACGAGAGTATGTGCCGCCGGTCCGGGCCGCGGGAGGAAACAGTCTCCACCCGCTGTCCGGTGCACGGGAAACAATCTCGCGTCACCTGCTTGCGGGGTGACAAGCTGTGTGCGGGGGTCGTCGCGCCAAGAGCCGCTGTGATCGCGTACCGCCGATGCGAATGAGAGGTTTCCCGGGCTCGGGCCGGTCACCGGAAACGCACGACGGAGGGTTTCACATGATCAACAGGCGCACCTTCAGCAAGGCCGTCGGCCTGGGCGCCGGCGCGGCCGCCGCGGTCTCGCTGTCCGGCTTGACGGCCAACGCGTCCGCCACCACCGCCTCGCCCCGGTCGAGCGGCACACCCGTTCCCACCGTGCCCGCCATCACCCCCGGCACCCACACCGGCTTCCGCACTCTCAAGCACGTCAAGGCGGGCGTCCTGGACATCGGTTACGCCGAGGCCGGACCCGCTCACGGCCCCGTCGTCATCTGCCTGCACGGCTGGCCCTACGACATCCACAGCTTCGTCGACGTCGCCCCGCTCCTCGCCGACCTGGGCTACCGAGTCATCGTTCCCTATCTCCGCGGCCACGGCAGCACCAGCTTCCTGTCCCGCCGCACCCCCCGCAACGCCGAGCAGTCCGCCATCGCCCTCGACATCATCGCCCTGATGGACGCCCTCAAGATCGACAAGGCGGTCCTCGCCGGCTTCGACTGGGGCTCGCGCACCGCCGACATCATCGCCGCCCTGTGGCCCGAGCGCGTCAAGGCGCTGGTCTCCACCACCGGCTATGTCATCACCAACCTCAAGGCGCAGCTGGAGCCCGCCGCCCCGGCCGTCGAGCGCAACTGGTGGTACCAGTGGTACTTCGCCACCGACCGCGGCAAGAAGGCCATGGAGAACGAGAAGGAGCGCATCGCGCTGTGCCGCTACGTGTGGACCCTCGTCTCCCCCAACTGGAACTTCGACGACGCCACCTTCGCGCGGACCGCCGAGGCCTTCAAGAACCCCGACTACGCCGCCATCGTCCTCTACAACTACCGCTGGCGGATCGGCCTCATCGAGGGCGAACGACGCTACGACCGTTACGAGAAGCAGCTCGCCGCGCAGCCCCCGATCGCCGTTCCCACCATCACCCTCGACCCGGCGCTGGACCCCTTCACTCCGGCTGGCGACGGCTCTTCCTACCGCGCTCACTTCACCGGCCCCTACGACCACCGCACCATCGCGAACATCGGCCACAACCTGCCGCAGGAAGCGCCCACCGTCTTCGCCCAGGCCGTCGTCGACGCCGTCCACCTCTAGACAGTCCTGAGCCCCGCACCCGACGCCGACCCGGCAACCCGCATCCGTGTCGCGGTCACAGAGGATGCTCTCCGGCTGTGCGACGGCCCTGGCCGACCTCATCGTGCGGGCCCCGTGGGCGAAGCAGGGCGAGGGATGACGGCCGACGGGGCGTGAGGGCGCCGTACGAAACGACGTGGTGAGGGCGGCGCCCGGCCGACCGATCGCGGCCGACGCGGCGAGGGCGGCCTACGGCCGACCGGATCACGGCCGGCCGCACCTGGCTCGTCCCGGGGGCCCGGACCAGTGACACGTGCGCGTCGGCCCGGGACGCGCGCGGCCGGGAAGGGCATCGTCCTTCCCGGCCGCGCGTGTGTTCAGGACTGGTCGCGCCTGGGCAGGCGCCAGTTCGGGCGCGGGAAGTGGCAGGTGTAGCCGTCCGGGTAGCGCTGGAGGTAGTCCTGGTGCTCCGGCTCGGCCTCCCAGAACGGGCCGGCCGGCACCACCTCGGTCACCACCGGCCCCGGCCACAGCCCGGACGCCTCGACGTCGGCAATGGTGTCCTGCGCGACGCGGCGCTGCTCGTCGTCGAGGTAGAAGATCGCGGAGCGGTAGCTGAGGCCCACGTCGTTGCCCTGCCGGTTCGTCGTGGTCGGGTCGTGGATCTGGAAGAAGTACTCCAGGATCGTGCGGTAGTCGGTGACCGTGCGATCGAAGGTGATCTCGATCGATTCCGCGTGTTTTCCGTGGTCGCGGTAGGTGGGACGGGGCTTGTCGTCGTCCCCGCTGTAGCCGACCCCGGTGTCCACGACACCGGGCAGCGCCCGGATCAGCTCCTGCATCCCCCAGAAGCAGCCACCCGCCAGCAGCGCCTTCTCCTCGACGTCGCTCATGGCACCTCACCTTTCTGTCCGCGTCCGTTCGCGCGGGCTCCAGCCTCGCACACCGGCAGGAAGTCCCACATCTCTCGTCACCATCTTGACAGGTGACGAACTGCATGACAACTTCGTCACCAGCCAGGGCAGTGATGAAGCCGGTGCGGCCGGACCGATCACTGTCGAAACACCTGAAAGGGGTTTGTCGTGGTGAGCATCAAGGGTGGACGCGAGCGGCTGGTGACGGGTGTGGTCTCGACGGTCACGGCGGGTCTCGCGCTCGGCGCGTTCGCCCTCAGCGGCACCGCCAGCGGCGCGGCCAAGACCGCTGAGGCCGCCGGAGCCGACAGACACACCAAGCCGACCATCGTCCTGGAGCACGGCGCCTTCGCCGACGGCTCCAGCTGGAACGGCGTCATCGCCGATCTGCGCGCCGACGGCTACCCCGTCGTCGCCGCCGCCAACCCCCTGCGCGGTCCGGCCTCCGACGCCGCCGCCCTGCGCACGGTCCTCGACCACGTCAAGGGCCCGAAGATCCTCGTCGGCCACTCCTACGGCGGCAACGTCATCAGCGAGGCCGCGACCAACGACCCCGAGGTCAAGGCCCTCGTCTACGTCGCCGCCTTCCTGCCCGCCCCCGGCGAGACCGCCCTGGAACTCACCAACAAGTACCCGGGCTCGACCCTCCCCGACGCCCTCGACCCGGTCACCTACCAGCAGGCCGACGGCACCACCGCCACCGACCTCTACATCCAGCAGGACAAGTTCCGCCACCAGTTCGCCGCGGACGTCCCCGCGCAGCAGGCCGCCCTCATGGCCGCCGAACAGCGCCCCATCGCGCAGGCCGCCCTTGAGGAGAAGGCCACCACCGCCGCATGGAAGACCATCCCCAGCTGGGACATCGTCACCAACCAGGACCTCAACATCCCCGCCGCGGTCCAGCGCTTCATGGCCGAGCGCGCCCACGCGCACACCACTGAGGTCGCCGCGTCCCACTCGGTCGCCGTCTCTCACCCCGGCCCGGTCGCCGACGTCATCGAACGAGCCGCCCGCACCACCGTCCGCTGACCGACCCCACACCGAAGGGCGGCGGGACCACAGCTCCCGCCGCCCTCGGGCGACACCGGTGGGACGGCCGACAGAATCCGCGCACCTCATGGGTGTGCGTTCGCACCAGAATGGACGGCATGACCTCGCACTCCGACAACCGCGCACTCGGGGCCTTCCTCAAAGCCCGCCGGGCGCAGCTCACACCATCCGCGTGCGGGCTGCCCGGGACGGACTCCGCCCGCAGGGTCGCGGGGCTGCGCCGTGAGGAGGTCGCCCGGCTCGCCGCGATCAGCGTGGACTACTACACCCGGCTCGAACAGGGCCGCGTCCGG
>NZ_BMRN01000129.1 GCF_014648655.1 Streptomyces atratus | reverse complement strand
CGACTACGGCGTCGTCGGCGATCTCTTCCAGGTCGTCCCCCAGCTCACCGACGAGGTCAAGTCCCGCAAGGGCTGACCCGCCGTCCAGCCGCACCCCCCTTTTTCGACGGTCCGGGGCCGCACGGTGTGAACTCACCGCGCGGCCCCGGACCGTTTCCGATCACAGACGATGATGCAGCCGGCGTTGCCCGGGTCGGGCCGGAGATCCAGCCGACGACCGAGTCCCGCAGATCGATCTTGCCGTGCAGTACGTTGACCAGCTCGATCGTGCCGATGAGGAAGGCGACGGCGATCGACAGGCCCGTGATGGCAAGGTTGCGGAAGACTTCGCTCACCGGGTCGGAGAAGGCCTACTGGTGGGGTTCATGAACGTCCCGTCGAGCGTGTCGAACAGGCCCATCCCGGCGGCGAACAGCACGACCGGCGAAGTTCTCGCGATCCTGGTGCCGTTGCGGCTTTCTCGGCTCAGGTCGCGTGGTGTGCCAGGACCAGGTGCGGGTCCGGGGCACCCGGCGCCGGAGTCGGGTCGGCATGGACCAGGGCCGCGGTCAGCTTCGGTACGGCGTGCAGCAGGGCATGCTCGGCCTCCACGGCCACCTGGTGGGCTTCACGCGCATTCAGCTCGCCGTCGACGACGACCGCGACCTCCGCACGCAGCCGGTGGCCGATCCAGCGCAGCCGCAGCTCACCCACCGCCCTTACGCCCGGCACTCGTCCCAGCGCGTGCTCGGCCGCGTCGACCAGGGCGGGATCGACGGCGTCCATCACCCGGCGGAAGACTTCCCGGCAGGCGTCGCGCAGCACCAGCAGAATCGCAGCGGTGATGACCAGACCCACGATCGGATCGGCAAGCCGCCAGCCGATCGCGGCACCGCCTGCACCCAACAACACGGCGAGCGAGGTGAATCCGTCGGTTCGGGCATGCAGTCCGTCGGCGATCAAGGCAGCCGAGCCGATCTCGCGTCCGACTCGGATGCGATAGCGGGCCACCCACTCATTGCCGACGAAGCCGACCACGGCCGCGGCAGCGACAGCGGGCAGATAGCCGATTCCCTGCGGGTTCAGCAGCCGGTCGATCGCGGTCCAGGCGGCAAAGAACGCGGAGGCCGCAATGGTCAGCACGATGACGATGCCGGCCAGGTCCTCGGCCCGCCCGTAGCCGTAGGTGAAGCGGCGGTTCGCCGCCCGGCGCCCCAGGACGAAGGCCACGCCCAGCGGCAGTGCGGTCAGTGCATCGGCCGCGTTGTGCACGGTGTCGCCGAGCAGAGCGACCGAGCCGGACAGGACAACCACCACAGCCTGCGTCACAGCCGTGACACCGAGCACCGCGAGAGAAATCCACAGCGCCCGCATGCCCTGCGCGGAGGACTCCAGGGCACGGTCGACCTTGTCGGCGGACTCGTGCGAGTGCGGTTTCACCAGGTGGCCGAGCCGATGCCGCCACCGCGCCCGGCGGCCGATGTCACCGCGCCCATGGGCATGCCCGCTGTCGCGCCCGTGCTCATGGTCGCGAATGTGCCGGTACTCGTGCGGGTGGTGGGTGTGTCCAGGCTGCTCGCTCACGGTCCGGCCTTTCGACGCGGGACGGGGATGTGGACACCGCAAGGCGCCCTGACCCATTATGTGCACATGAGCGCACGCATGCACCTATCACCTGCACACGGTACGCACCCGCTGGATCCGGGCGCCGAACAGCTCACCCACGCCGCCGCGGTCCTGGGCCTGCTCGCCGACCGCACCCGGCTCGCACTGGTGCACACCCTCGGCAAAGGTGAAGCGGATGTCACCACACTGACGGCAGCCTGCGGAGCCGCTCGTCCGGCGGTCAGTCAGCACTTGGCCAAGCTGCGACTGGCGGGGCTCGTGTCCGTACGCAAGGAGGGTCGGCGCATGATTTACGGCCTGACCAACGGGCACTTGCGACACGTGGTCGACGAAGTCCTGAAACTCGCCGACCACCACCTCAGCGGCGCTGCCGTCCACGACTGAGCAGCGGGCCTCCGCGAGACGGTGGAGGCGGTGCCGCAGCAGGCGTTGAGGCCGACGCCGTACAGGCTCGTCACCACCACCCCGGCGGGCAGCGGCGGGCCGGCCGCGGCCTCGGCCACACCAGAAGCAGGCGGTTCGTTCGCATCGGCAGGCGCACTCCGTGACTCCTCCCCGTCCTGAAGGACGGGGCTTCTCGCTATGCCTGGTTGCGTTGCGACGGACCAGCCCGGAAATCTACCGGCCGTCACCCGAACCCGGCACAATCACCCGTATGGCGATCACCACGAGCGCGCCGCCCACGCGCAACACCCCCGTCGCCCTGGCCCGGGGATTCCTGACGGGTGGCGCGACCGGGACATCGCCGCGGCCTCACACCGGTGTGGCCGCCTCGTCGGCGAGGTCGACCGGCCGGGGCGGCGGTCCGTTCCGGCGGCGAAGCCCGCGACGGTCCGGGCGAGGGCGAAGGCAGCCTGAAGTGACCTCGCGGCCCGGCGGGTTGGAGGTACCCGAAGAGTCCAGGACCGGGTGATCGCCGAGACACCTGGCTACCCGCGCTTTCGTGGGGTGAACTGGTTCGACACTGTGGATTTCCCCAAAGACGGCGACGGCTGCCGGTGGAACCCCACCCCGCACGACTCGGTCACACGAGTGCGTTTCCAGGGCTTCGGGCACGTCAAGGTCAACCAGCACCGTGCGGTGGCCGGCAAGGTCAAGACCGTCAGCGTCAAGCGCGAGGGCCGCAAGTGGTTCGTCGTGCTCACCGCCGAGCAGGACCGGCCCGAACCGCTGCCACCCACGGGCAGCGTCGCCGGCATCGACCTGGGCATTGCCTCGTTCCTCACCGACTCCAACGGCGTACACGTCCCCAACCCGCGCCACGGCCGCAAGGCCGCCGCGAAGCTCGAAACCGCGCAGCAGGCCCTGAGCCGGTTCCCGCGCCGCAAAGCCGAAGACCGCACGAAAAACCACCAGCGGGCCGTGGAGAAGGTTGCCACGCTCCACGGCAAGGTGCGCCGCCAGCGGCTCGACCACGCGCACAAGACCGCGCTCGCCCTGGTCCGTGAGCACGACTTCATCGCGCACGAAGACCTCGAGATCCGCAACATGAGCAAGGCCCCCACGCCGAAGCCCGATCCCGGAATGCCGGGCATCTTCCTGCCCAACGGGGCAGCGGCGAAGGCCGGGCTCAACCGTTGCATCGCCGATGCCGGATGGGGGGTGTTCCTGACGATCCTGTACGTCAAGACTGAGAGCGCCGGACGGGAAGTGATCGCCGTGGACCCCCGCAACACCTCCCGGACCTGCCCCGAATGCGGGCACACCGCCAAGGAGAACCGGCCCACCCAGGGATGCCGGTAAGAACGCTGTCACCAGCCGCAAACGAGGGGTGTCACGTCCGGCGACGTGCGGCGGGGTCGCGCTCTGCGACGTGTCGGGCGACCGCGTCGACTCCGGGGCGGGCGTACCGCTCCAGAGAGCGGACGGAGGCGTGCCGGGAGCGGGCCAGCAGCATCGGAGTGGAGGTACCGCCCTCGGCGTCGTGTGTCAGGGCACTGTGGCGAAGCCGGTGGAGTGTCCAGCCGTCCAGGTCTTCGATGCCCTCAGGTGAGGCGAGCGGGTTGGCCAGGAGCCGGGTGTTCTCCTCGCAGATCTCCTCAGCCCGGCGGTAGGAGAGCCGCCCCCGGTTGGTTTCGGGGCATACGTCGAGCGTCGGCGTTCCGGCCGGGGCCCTGCGGTCGGTGAGGAACAGCGGGCCGCGGGTGCGTCGGGCGATCAGGCGGGGCAGGAGCTGGGCGGTGCCGGACTGCCAGTGAATCCACTCGGTCGCCCCGCCCTTGGCAGTGATCTCCCCCCGCTTGCCCTGCGGGTACAGGTCTTTCACGTTGAGGCACAGCAGCTCATCGGCCCGCGCCGCGGACTCGTAGAGCATCTTCCACAGCGTCTTCTCCCGCAGGGCGCCGTCCAGGCGCCACAGGGCGGCGATCTGGTTCTCGGCCAGGGCCTTGGTGCGCGAGCTCTACCTGCCCAAGTCCTGGACCGAGGACCGCGAACGCTGTCGGGCCGCCCGTGTCCCCGACGACCGCGTGTTCGCCACCAAGGGCGAACTGGCGCGGGCCGTCATCCTGCGGGCCCTCGCCTCGCCCCTGCCCATCGGCTGGGTCACCGCGGACTCCGCCTACGGCCAGGACTCCCACTTCCGCCGCTTCCTCGAAGACCACCAGCTCTCCTACGTCGTGGCCGTCCCGAAGTCCCAG
>NZ_BMRN01000128.1 GCF_014648655.1 Streptomyces atratus | reverse complement strand
GACGAACTGGCGGCGGTCGTCGCCACCGTCGACGGCGGCGCGGCCAACATCGCCGACGTCTACCCGCTCGCCCCCCTCCAGGAAGGCCTCCTCTTCCACCACCTCCTGTCGGAGGGCGGGGACGACGCCTATGTGCTCCCCACGGTCCTGGAGTTCGACTCGCGGGCGCGGCTCGACGCGTTCACGGACGCCCTGCACCAGGTCGTGGACCGCCACGACATCTACCGCACCTCCATCGTGTGGGAAGGCCTGCGCGAGCCGGTCCAGGTCGTGTGGCGCCACGCCACCCTGCCCGTCACCGACGTCACCCTCGACCCCGAGGGCGGCGACCCGGTCGAGCAGTTGCTCGCGGCAGGCGGTCTGTCGATGGCCCTGGACCGGGCGCCGCTGCTCGGCCTGCACGTCGCGGCCGTGCCCGGCGGCACCGGCCGCTGGCTGGGCCTGCTGCGGGCGCACCACGTGGTGCGCGACCACACCGCCCTGGAGATCGTCTTCAACGAGGTCCAGACAATCCTGGCCGGGCGCGGCCGGGAGCTGCCCGAGCCGCTGCCGTTCCGCACCCTCGTCGCCCGGACACGCGGCGCGGGCACCCGCGCCGGGCACGAGCGCTACTTCGCCGACCTGCTCGGCGACGTCACCGAGCCCACGACCCCGTTCGGGCTCGCGGAGATCCGGGGCAACGGCGGCACCTCCGTACGCGAAGTGGTGCCGTTCGCCAACGAGTTGACCCGGCGCCTGCGCGAGGTCTCCCGACGCCTGGGCGCCAGCCCGGCGACCCTGCTGCACGTCGCCTGGGCCCGGGTCCTGGCGGCGGTGTCCGGCCGTACGGACGTGGTCTTCGGCACCGTCCTGTTCGGCCGCATGAACGCGGGCGAAGGCGCCGACCGGGTGCCCGGCCCGTACATGAACACGCTGCCCGTCCGCGTCCGCACGGACGCCTTCGGCGCCCTCGGCGCGGTCTCCGCCATGCGCGACCAGCTCGCCCGGCTCCTGGAGCACGAGCACGCACCGCTTGCCGTGGCCCAGCGCGCCAGCGGCGTCACCGGCGACACCCCCCTGTTCACCGCCCTGTTCAACTACCGCCACCACACCGACCAGTCCGACGGCACCGCGCCGCGCGGCGAACTGGCGGGCATCACACTGCGGTTCGCCGAGGAGCGCGACAACTTCCCACTCGCGCTCTCCGTCGACGACCACGGCGACGGCATCAAGCTGGCCGTCGACGCGGTCGCCCCGGTCGACTCGCGCATGGTCGGCGGCCTGATGCGCACCGCCGCGCACAACCTGGTGGCCGCGCTCGAAGCGTCCCTCGACCACGGCCAGGACGTGCCGCTCAGCTCCGTCCAGGTCCTGGACGAGACCGGGCTGCGCCAGGTGCTTGGCGCGTGGAACGACACCGCGGCCGAGGTCCCCGACGCCACCGCGGTCGCACTCTTCGAGGCCCACGCGGCCCGCACCCCGGACGAGGTCGCCCTCGTCGCCGACGGAGCCGAGGTGACGTACGCTCAACTGGACGCCCGCGCCAACCGGTTGGCGCGCCACCTCGTGGACCGGGGCGTCGGCCCCGAGTCGGTCGTGGCGCTCTGCCTGGAGCGCGGCGCCGACCTGGTCACGGCGGTGCTCGCCGTACTCAAGGCGGGCGGCGCCTATCTGCCCGTCGACCTGGACTACCCGGCGGAGCGCATCGCGTACATGTTCGGCGACGCCGCTCCCGCGGCGGTCATCGCCTCCACGGGCACGGTCGCGGCCGTACCGCCGTCGAACGCGCAGCTCGTCGTCCTGGACGAGACAGAACCCGAAGGCCTGGCGGACGGCCCGCTGGGCACGCCGATCCGGCCCGAGCACCCCGCGTACGTCATCTACACCTCGGGCTCGACCGGCCGCCCCAAGGGCGTCGTCCTCACCCACGCCGGGTTCGCCAACACGATCGCGGGCCTCGCCCGCTTCGAGGCCGGTCCGGGCTCGCGGGTGGCGCAGTTCGCCTCGGTGAGCTTCGACATCTTCTGCCTGGAGTGGTCGCTGGCCCTCACCTGCGGCGCGACCCTGGTGGTCGTCCCGGCCCACCGCCGTCTGGGCGCGGACCTGGCGGCGTTCCTCGCCGAGCAGGCCATCACGCACGCGACGCTGCCGCCTGCCGTCCTGGCGGGCCTGGAGGACGGGTCGATCGACGCGGACGTCGTCCTGGAGGTCGGCGGCGAGGCGTCCTCGCCCGAGCTGATCGAGCGCTGGGCGCGCGGCCGGACCATGTACAACACGTACGGCCCGACCGAGACCACCGTCGACGCCACCGTGTGGCGCTGCGAGCCGGGCGTCACGGACGTCCCGATCGGCACGCCCATCGGCAACACCCGCACGTACGTCCTGGACGGCTCGCTCTCACCCGTCCCGGTGGGCGTCGCCGGTGAGCTGTACGTCGCCGGCGCCGGCCTGGCCCGCGGCTACCTGGGCCGACCGGGTCTTACCGGCGAGCGGTTCGTCGCCGACCCGTTCTCCCGCACCGGCGACCGGCTCTACCGCACCGGCGACCTGGTGAGCTGGAGCGCGGACGGCCAGCTGGAGTACCTGGGCCGCGTCGACGAGCAGGTCAAGGTGCGTGGCTTCCGCATCGAACTGGGCGAGGTCCAGTCCGTCGTCGTCACCCACCCGGGCGTCGACCGGGCCGCCGTCGTCGTCCGCGAGGACGCGCCCGGCGACAAGCGCCTGGTCGCCTACGTCGTCCCGGCGGGGGAGAAGACCCCCGAACTGGCCGCCGACGTGGTTGAGTTCGCAGCGGACCAGCTGCCCGCCCACATGGTCCCGGCCGCCGTCACCGTCCTCGACGAGCTGCCCCTGACCGCCAACGGCAAGCTGGACCGCAGAGCCCTGCCCGCCCCGGCGTACGCCGACGGCGGGGGCGCCGCGCGCGGCCCGGCCACCCTTCAGGAGGAGATCCTCTGCGGGGTGTTCGCGCAGGTTCTCGGCGTGCCCTCGATCGGCGTCGACGACGACTTCTTCGCGTACGGCGGCCACTCCCTGCTCGCGGTCCGGCTCATCAGCCGGGTGCGCACCGTGCTCGGCGTGGAGGTGCCGCTGCGCACCCTGTTCGAGGCCCCGACCGTCGCCGCGCTCGCCGCCCGGCTCACCGGCGCCGGAGCGGCCCAGACCGCCCTGACCCCGATGGAGCGGCCGGCCCGCACCCCGCTCTCCTTCGCCCAGCGCCGCCTGTGGTTCATCGGTCAGCTGGAGGGCCCCAGCTCCACCTACAACATCCCGATGGGGCTGCGGCTGACCGGCGCCCTGGACCGCGCGGCACTCATCACGGCCCTGCGGGACGTGATCGGGCGGCACGAAGTGCTGCGCACCCTGTTCCCGGTCGCCGACGGCCAGCCGTACCAGCAGGTCGTCGGCCTCGACGAGCTGGCGTGGGAGCCGGAGGTGGCGCGGGTCACCGAGGAGGACCTGGCGGCCGCGCTCGCCGGGGCGGCGGAGCACGTCTTCGACCTCGCCTCCGAAGTGCCCGTGCGCGCCACGCTGTTCGAGCTGGCGCCTGAGGATCACATCCTCGTCGTGGTCGTGCACCACATCGCCACCGACGGCTGGTCCACCGGACCGCTGGCCCGGGACGTGTCGGTCGCCTACGCGGCCCGCCGCGAGGGCCGGGCGCCGGCCTGGGAGCCGCTGCCGGTCCAGTACGCCGACTACGCGCTGTGGCAGCGCGAGCTGCTCGGCGACGAGCGCGACCCCGAGAGCATGCTGGGCCGCCAGGTCGCATACTGGCGAAGCGCGTTGGAGGGATCCCCGGAGGAGCTGGAGCTGCCCTTCGACCACACCCGCCCGGCCAACGCCTCGCACCGGGGCCACAGCGTCCCGGTCGACATCCCGGCCCAGGTGCACGCAAGACTCGTGGACGTGGCCCGCGCCGAGGGCGTCACCGCGTTCATGGTCCTCCAGGCGGCACTGTCCATGCTGCTGTCCCGCCTGGGCGCGGGGACCGACATCCCCATCGGCTCGCCCAACGCCGGGCGCACCGACGAGGCGCTCGACGACCTGATCGGCTCCTTCGTCAACACCCTGGTGCTGCGCACGGACCTGAGCGGCGACCCGACGTTCCGGGAGGTCCTCGGCCGCGTACGGGAGCGGAGCCTGGCGGCCTTCGCCCACCAGGACGTGCCCTTCGAGCGACTCGTCGAGGAACTCGCGCCGAGCCGCTCCATGGCTCGGCACGCCCTCTTCCAGGTCATGCTCACCCTCCAGAACACCTCCGAGGCCGTCCTCGAACTGCCCGGCCTCGGCGCACGGGCCCTGACCACCGGCGCCTCCAAGGCCAAGTTCGACCTGGACGTCATCGTGGGTGAGGCGTTCGACGACGACGGTCACCCGGCCGGGGTGCGCGGCTTCGTCACCGCCGCTGCTGACCTGTTCGAAC
>NZ_BMRN01000127.1 GCF_014648655.1 Streptomyces atratus | reverse complement strand
GCCGACGACAAGACGATCTGCTGCACCGATGCCAACGGCGTGGCGATCGTGGCGATTCAGGCACTTCACCGGCAACTCACAGACCTTCAGGCTGAGGTCAGGGAACTCCGGGCACAGAAGGCCGAACCGGCAGGACACGCGCCTGGTGCGGAGACCCAGCGGGTCTGACCATCTCAACCGCCGCGCCTTGCTGTGGCTGGGTGCAGCGGCTGCAGGCCGCTCGTCCAGGGCCAGCAGCCGGGTGTGGGGGACGGCGGCGTGGGCCAGGCGCAGATGGCCGGGCCAGCCGGGCCGGGAGGTATGGGGCACGGCCATCTCGGCGACAGCAGGGCCGCGTCCACGGCCCGGGTGCTCTCCTCGCGCAGCACGGCCGCCACCACCGACCAGGTGGCCACATCCAGGGCGATGGTCAGTTCCGGGCGCACCGCGCGGCCGTCCTCGCCGACGGCCATCACGTCCAGGCGGGTGGTGTCGACCTGTAGCGGTCGACCCGTGGCGTGAGCACCCACCCCGTCTCGAACCGCTCTTCGGGCAGCGGCAGCAGCAGCGGGCGCTCGTCCTCGAAGTACTCATCGATGGTCCGGGCCCGCGCGCCGATCCGGCGCCGGCCGTCTGCGCCCAGGCCGGCGGGGTGACCTTCGTGGACTGGGCCCACGCCACTACCGGACCCGCCTGCATCGACGCCGTCTCCCTCGCCCCCCAGCTCGTCCTCGCCGGACACCCCCCCGCAGGACATCGCCCGCCTGCTGGACGAACACCCCGCCACCGCGACAGACCCCCTGGCCTCCACCGCGTTCCTCGCCGCACTCACCGGCCACTGGCACCGCAACGCCCGCCAGCCCGCACCCCCCGGCGCCCCCGGCCTCCGCGCCTACCAACACCGCGCCGCCACCGCAGGAATCGCACTTCTCGCGCTTCGCGTGAGCTGAACTGCCTACGCTTCGGGGCCGTCCGGCCTGCTACGGAGGTGCTCGCGCTGATCGATACCAGGCGGCCTGGCCGACAGTGCTCAGTCGTCGATGCTCGGGTTGCTGGCCCGCGCGATGCCGTCCAGCTCGATGTCCATGGTTTCGCGCTCGGTGGTCCACTGGTCGATGAAGTCCCGCACTTCCTGCACCTTGGCGGGGTCGTCGGCCTCTTCAGGATCTATGAGGACGAATCCGGAGTGGCCGTCGGATCCGGGCACCTCAACGACCCGCTGGTCCATCTCGCCGGTGAGCAGGATCGTCAGCACGGTCGCGGACTCGCGATTCATCTCAGGCGTGAATGAGGAGTCGTCATCGGAGCTGATGGTGCCCTCGCGGCCTTGAGCCAGCAGATGGAACGCTTCGTGCAGAGCCTGGGCCAAAGCCCCGTACTGGTCCGGGTCCATCCGAGCTTGGAGCGTTTCCATGTAGAGAGCCACTTTGACCGCATGGTCATTTTCCTCGGGGGCGGCGTCTTCGTCGTTCATTCACACAGCCTGGTCCGGGACACCGCCCCCGTCCAGGCCCGCACACAACTTCGATCTACGGTGCGAACACGGTGACCCTCATCAAGACTGGTCAGGTGTGGTGGCGGGTGTGCGGGTCGCACCGGGGCGGGGCGTGACGGGGTGTTCGCCTGGCGAGAGAATGCCGCTATGAACACAGACGCCGGAACCTGGCCGGTCTGCCGTGGGGCGCAGCATCTCACCAAGTCCGATGTCGACGGCCTTTTGGCCTGGGTGTCCCCGCACCTTGCATCAGCCGAGCACCGAGAGATGCTGAGCCACGTCACAGCCACGCTATGCAAGGTGATGGACCGACGTGGCAGCGAGACCAGCACCACCGGGCAGGCCCTCGCCGCAGTGGCTGCCGAGTGGAGCCTGCTCCGCAGAATCGCGTACGGGCACGTGATCTGGGCAGGCCCGTTCGTCTACAACGGCCCACATACCCGACGGAGGGCCTGAGCCCAGGAAAGATGGCCCGTACCGGACAACAGGCCGCACCCGGGAAGCTGCCCCGGCCCCGGGAGAGGCGGCGTGGGCTCGGGCCCGGATACCAGGGCATCAGTACCGAGCCCTGAACCGCTCGCACCGGCACCCTACGGTGCGCTGAGTTCGTCGACGATGGCCCGCAGGACGCCGTCCCCGGCCTGCGCGGTCGTGGTGTTCACGGGGACCACCACGCCGACCACCAGATGCTGCGGGGTACCGGATCCGGTCAGGAGGGCAGGGGCGGGCTCCGTGGTGACGATCCGCAGCATGTCGTGATCGGGCGAGCCTTCGAGACGGTAGCCATCGGGGAGGCGGGACAGCCAGGCGTGGTCGACCGCGACCGGCTGCCCGTCGACCGCGCCGATCCGCACACCGCCCGTGGACCAGTTCGACCACCTCACCGGGCTCCAGCCGGGACCCGGGGCCGGGAGTACGTTGGTGAGGTCGGGGTGATCGTCACCGAGATGCACCGGGAAGGTGTGCTTGCGGATCCGCCACTGCCCGTCCCTGTGCACCACGTCCGGGTCGAGACCGTCGATCAACCGCATGTCCAGAGCAACGCGGCCGTCGGCGATCCGGTCGCCGTGGACCCACACCGCATCCTTGTTGACCACCCAGTCACACAGTCGTTCTCTCGCCACCGACCCCATAGGTACTCCCTGCTCAGCCCAACGATTCACCTCACCGTAGCCGCCGCCGTCCCGCCTGCTCCGGCCGGATCTTTTATTGTGACGAAGCAACCCAGCTTGTTCTTTATCTACCAAGATCTTCCGGGCTTGCCGATGGCCTTGAGAGTCTCTGGGCGTTTGACGGTCTCGCCGACGTCGTAGCGCGGTGCCCGGTGTTTGTTCTTGGCGCCGGGTGGCCGTCCGGCGCCGGTGCCTCGGGGTTTGGGAACATGGGCCGGGCAGGCGAGGTGAGCGCGGATGTTCCTGAACCCCCGGCGGACCCGGGCGGGAGAGAGCCGGTCGGAGGTGGTGGGTTTCTCCCAGGGCCGGCGGAGGTCTGCGGCGAGCGGCCGGGCGAGCCGGAGCTGGGTATGAGCGACGATCAGGATCCAGGTCCACCGGTCCGCCGCCTCGGGAGTACGGAGTTCCGGGGTCGTCCAACCCAGGGTCTGCTTCGCGAAGCGGAAGGTGTGTTCCAGATCGAAGCGGCGGAGAAATGCCTGCCAGAAGCGGTCCACGTCGTCCGGGGTGGCGCCGGTCTTGGAGGACCATAACCACACCGGCGGGGCATCTCGTTCCTTCGATAGATGCTCGACTTTCAACCGCATCAACGTCCCCTCGACCAATGGCAGTTCACCGTCGTGGTCGAGCCATGAGGAACGGTGAGTAAGCCTTGGATGGACCCGGTCCCACGCCTGGGTCTGGGCCTTGCCGTAGTTGGTGGTGTCGGTGACGGTGGTGATCGCGGGCTCGGGCCAGGTCTCCGGCTTGGTGAAGCGAAATTCAGGGCCGTGCTTGGGCGGCCGGCCGTTGACGCCGTGCATCCTTGGTGGTTTCGGCAGGCGCATGACGCGGTCGGAGCGGACCCGGCCGACCAGCTCGACCGGCAGGTCGCGAAGGACCCAGGCCAGGCGGGTGACGTCGTAGCCGGCGTCGCTGACGATCACGATATGCGGGTCCCCGGCCTGCCACTGGCCCGCGGCGATGAGCCGCTCGACGACACCCCTCAACTGGGCGGCGGTGATCGGGGTCGCGTCGTCCACCGGTCCGAGCCGGACCGCGTCCAGGATCGCGGTCCATGACGTGGCACCCGGCTCCAGCACGGCGACGAAGGAGTAGGGCCAGCCCGGAATGAACTGCGACGCCGTCTTCGCGCGGCCATAGACGTGGCAGAACAGCCGATCGGCCGAGCACGGCGCGTCCGAGCGAAGCCACGGCGACACATCCACCGCCAGGACCAGGCGCCCGCCGTCGAAACGCGGCAACGACAGCCCGGCCAGCACCGTCCGCAGCCGACCGAAGTCGATACGGCCCTGGTTCAGGCCGTCGTACATCGCTCCGTGCCCACGACGATGCTCCGGCAACAGCGTCAAGTCCACCGGGGACTTCACCGCACCGTCCGCACACAGCACCGCGTCCACCAGCTCGAACAACTCGTCGCGCCGAGCGGTCAGACACTCGTAGAACTCTCCCCGGAAGCGTGACGCTTCCGCGAACGCTTCCCTCCGGACAGCATCAGGCAGCAGACTCACCCTCACGGCCTTCGTCGTGGTCACGTGCACCTTGGTCGGAGCACATGATCAGACGAAGGCCGCCCCCACGTCCGGCGAATCCCCAGGTGAGCGACTCAGTTCGAGACACCATTCGAGGCCGGAAGATAAAGAACAAGTTCAGTCGCTGTTCGCGAACCCGGAGGTGTGGCGGCACACGGTGTTCCTCGTGATGTACGACGAGAACGACGGCTACGACCACGTGGTGCCGCCGTCCCCGCCCGCGGGGACCCCTGAGGAGTTCGTGGACGGGCAGCCGATCGGGCTGGGCAACCGTGTCCCGCTGTGGGTGATATCGC
>NZ_BMRN01000126.1 GCF_014648655.1 Streptomyces atratus | reverse complement strand
GTCGTCGCCACCGTCGACGGCGGCGCGGCCAACATCGCCGACGTCTACCCGCTCGCCCCCCTCCAGGAAGGCCTCCTCTTCCACCACCTGCTCGCCGACGGCGGCCAGGACGCCTACGTCCAGCCCACGGTCCTGGAGTTCGACGCCCGGGAGCGGCTGGAGGCGTTCACCGACGCCCTGCGCCAGGTCGTGGCGCGCCACGACATCCTGCACACCTCCCTCGTGTGGGAGGGCCTGCGCGAGCCGGTCCAGGTCGTGTGGCGCGACGCCACCCTGCCTGTCACCGAGGTCACCCTCGCCGAGGGCGGCGACCCCGTCGAGCAGCTGCTCGCCCTCGGCGGCGGCGCCATGGACCTGACCCGGGCCCCGCTGCTCGGCCTGCACGTCGCGGCCGACCCCGCGGGTGGCCGCTGGCTCGCCCTGGTCCGGGCCCACCACACGGTGCAGGACCACACCGCCCTCGAGGTCGTCCTCGACGAGGTGCGGGCGTTCCTTGACGGGCGCGGCGACCAACTGCCCGAGCCCGTGCGCTTCCGCGACTTCGTGGCCCGGGTCCGCACCGGCCTGGAAGGCGCCGACCACGAGCCGTACTTCGCCGAGCTGCTCGGCGACGTCACCGAACCCACCGCGCCCTACGGCCTGGTGGACGTACGCGGCGACGGCGCCGGATCGTCCCGGGCCCGCCTCCCCTTCGCACCCGGCCTCACCGCACGCCTGCGCGACGTCTCCCGCCGCCTCGGCGCGAGCCCCGCCACCGTCCTGCACCTCGCCTGGGCGCGCGCCCTGGCCGCCGTCAGCGGCCGCGACGACGTGGTCTTCGGCACCGTCCTGTCCGGCCGCATGAGCGCCACCGCCGGGGACCGGCAGGCCCCCGGCCCATACATCAACATGCTGCCCGTGCGCGTGCGCACCGGCGAACTCGACGCCCGCGCCGCCCTGTCCGCGCTCCGCGAGCAGCTCGCCCGGCTCGTCGAACACGAGCACGCGCCGCTCGCCACCGCCCAGCGGTCCAGCGGCATCACCGGCGACACACCCCTGTTCACCTCCCTGTTCAACTACCGGCGCGGCACCACCGGCGGCCAGGAACTCGACGGCATCCGCACCCTCCTCGCCCAGGAGCGCTCCAACTACCCGCTCGCCGTCTCCGTCGACGACGACGGCGAGACGCTCTTGATCGCCGTTGACGCACGCACCCCCGTCGACCCGCACGAGGTCGGCGCCCTGCTGCGCACCGCGCTCGCCGGGCTCCTCGACGCCCTCGACGCGGACACGAACCGGCCGCTCGCCGCGATCGACGTCCTTGACGAGGACCGGCGCCACCAGGTCCTCACCGCATGGAACGACACCACCGTCGAGGTGCCGCCCGCCACGGTCCCCGAACTGTTCGAGGCCCAGGCCGCGCGCACCCCCGACGCCGTCGCCGTCACCGCCGACGGCGAGAGCCTCACCTTCGCCGAACTCGACGCACGGGCCAACCAGTTGGCGCGCCTGCTCGTGGAGCTGGGCGTCAGGCCCGAGTCCGTCGTCGGCGTGTGCCTGGAGCGCGGAGCCGAACCGGTCATCGCCCTCCTCGCCGTCCTCAAGGCCGGCGGCACCCACCTGCCCGTCGACCCGGGCTACCCGGCCGACCGCATCGCGTACATGGTCGAGGACGCGGCCCCCGCCGTCGTCCTCGCCACCGCCACCACGGCCACCGCCCTGCCGGGCGGCGTCGCCCCCGTGCTCATCCTGGACGACGCGGCGCTCGACGGCGTCGACGACGGCCCGCTCGGCGTCGCGATCCGCCCCGACCACTGCGCGTACGTCATCTACACCTCGGGTTCGACCGGCCGCCCCAAGGGCGTCGCCGTGCCCCACGAGGGCCTCGCCAACCTGGCCGCCTTCCAGCGCGCCGGCGTCATCACGCGCTCAGGGCCGCGCATGCGCGCCGCCCTGACGTACTCCCTGTCCTTCGACGCCTCCTGGGAGCTGCTCCTCTGGATGGTCGCGGGCCACGAACTCCACGTCGTCCCCGACGACGTGCGCCGCGACACCACCGCCCTGGCCCGCTACGTCGACACTTCCCGCATCGACCTGATGGCCGTCACCCCCGTCCAGGCCGAACAACTCCTCGACGAGGGCCTCCTCGGCGCCTCCGTACACCGGCCCCGCGCGCTGCTCCTCGGCGGCGACGCCGTCGGCAGCACCCTGTGGGAGAGGCTGCGGGCCGCCGAAGGGACGCTCGGCCTCAACTTCTACGGCCCGACCGAGGCCACCGTCCACGTCCTGTGCCACGACACCGAGCAGGGCGGCCGCCCGCTGATCGGCCGCCCCCTGCCCAACACGCGCGCCTACGTCCTCGACGGCTCGCTCCGGCCCGTCCCGGTGGGCGTCGCCGGCGAACTGTACGTGTCCGGGGCGGGCCTGGCCCGCGGCTACGTGCGCCGCGCGGGCCTGACCGCCGAGCGCTTCGTCGCCTCCCCCTTCGAGCCGGGGCGGCGGATGTACCGCACCGGCGACCTGGTGCGCCAGGACGCCGAAGGCCGCGTCGAGTACCTGGGCCGCGCCGACGACCAGGTCAAGATCCGCGGCTACCGCATCGAGCCCGGCGAGGTCGAGGCCGTCGCCGCCGCGCACCCGGACGTCGCCCAGGCGGCGGTCGTCGCCCGCGAGGACGTTCCGGGGGACCGACGACTGGTCGCCTATGTCGTGCCGTCCGTCCTCGGTGCCGAAATCACCTATGCCGTACGGGAATTCATCGCCGCCCGGCTGCCCGAGCACATGGTGCCCTCCGCCGTCGTCGCCCTGGACGCCCTGCCCCAGTCCGTCAACGGCAAGCTCGACCGCGCCGCCCTGCCCGCACCCGTGCACACGGCGAGCGCGGGGCGCGGCCCCGCCACACTCCACGAGGAGCTGCTGTGCGGCGTGTTCGCCCAGGTCCTGCGGCTGGAGAAGGTCGGCGTGGACGACGACTTCTTCGCGCTCGGCGGCCACTCCCTGCTCGCCACCCGGCTCATCAGCCGGGTGCGCACCGTCCTCGGCGTCGAGGTGCCGCTGCGGACCCTGTTCGAGGCACCCACGGTGGCCGCGCTCGCGGACCGCCTCGACGGCGCCGCCCCGTCTCGCACCGCGCTCGCCCCGGCCGCGCGCCCGCGGCGCGTCCCGCTGTCCTTCGCCCAGCGCCGCCTGTGGTTCGTCGGCCAGCTGGAGGGTCCCGGCGCCACCTACAACATCCCGGTCGCCCTGCGGCTCTCCGGCGCGCTCGACCGGGACGCGCTGGGCGCGGCCCTGCGCGACGTGATCGGGCGGCACGAGGTGCTGCGGACCGTCTTCGAGGTCGCCGACGGCGAGCCGTACCAGCGGATCCTGGACCCGGCCGACCTGGACTGGGCGCTGACGGTGGCCGACGTGGCCCCGCAGGACCTGGACCGCGCGGTCGCAGAGGCCCTCGCGCACCCCTTCGACCTGTCCGCCGACGTGCCCGTCAGGGCCTGGCTGTTCGGAACCGGCGCCGACGAGCACGTGCTCGTCATGGCCGTCCACCACATCGCAGGCGACGGCTGGTCCATGGAGCCACTGGCACGCGACCTGTCCGTCGCGTACGCGGCCCGTCGCGAGGGCGAGACCCCCGCGTGGGAGCCGCTGCCGGTCCAGTACGCCGACTACACGCTCTGGCAGCGCGAGCTGCTCGGCGACGAGAGCGACCCCGAGAGTCTGATCTCCCGTCAGGTCACCCACTGGCGTAAGGCGTTGGAAGGCTCCCCGGAAGAGCTGGAGCTGCCGGCCGACCGCGTGCGGCCCGCCGTCCCCACGCACCTGGGGCACAACATCCCCCTGGCCGTCCCGGCGCAGGTGCACGCCCGCCTCGTGGAGGTGGCGCGCGCCGAGGGCGTGACGCCGTTCATGGTCCTCCAGGCCGCGCTGGCGATGCTCCTGTCGAAGCTGGGCGCGGGCACGGACGTCCCGATCGGCTCGGCGAACGCGGGCCGCACGGACGAGGCCCTGGACGACCTGGTCGGCTTCTTCATCAACACCCTTGTCATACGCAACGACTTGAGCGGCGACCCGACCTTCCGGGACGTCCTCGGCCGCGTACGGGAGGCGAGCCTGTCCGCGTTCGCGCACCAGGACGTGCCGTTCGAGAAGCTCGTGGAGGAGCTGGCGCCGACGCGTTCGCTGGCCCGGCACCCCCTGTTCCAGGTCATGCTGAAGGTCCAGAACACCGGCGAGGCCGTCCTCGACCTGCCGGGCGTACGCGCCGCCGGGTTCCCGACCGGTGCCTCGACCGCCAAGTTCGACCTGGACGCCTCGGTGTCGGAGGCCTTCGACGAGACCGGTGCCCCGGCAGGGCTGTGTGGTTCCGTGGTCGCCTCCGCCGACCTGTTCGACGAAGAGACCGCCGGGCGGCTCGTGGCCCGCTGGGTGCGGGCCCTGGAGCAGCTGACCGCCGACCCGGAGTCCCGGCTGAGCGCGTTGGACGTCCTGGGCGAGGGTGAGTGGCGGCTCCTGGCTGAGTGGAATGACACGGTTGCCCCGGTGGTGGCGGGTTCGCTGGCGGAGCTGTTTGCGGTGCAGGTGGCCCGTACGCCGGA
>NZ_BMRN01000125.1 GCF_014648655.1 Streptomyces atratus | reverse complement strand
GTCCCCACCGCCACCACCGACAACGACTGAACCAACCAAACCGAAGACACCTGGGTCAGATTTCAACCGGCCAGAGTGGGTCCAAGTTCAGCCGCCGCCGACACGCGTTCACCGGCAAGTTCGGGTGGGATCCGCGCACGGAGAACGGTCCCTTTCTGTATGTGCGCGTGGTGCCGAAGACTGTGCACGCCTGGCGAGGCGAACCAGAGCTGCGCGGCAGAGTCATCATGCGCGACGGAACGTGGCTGGAGTAGCGGCCGTTATGAGTGGGTGGCCTCTCCGTCCCGGTCATGCGGGCCGCTTCTGAGCGTCACGGTGGCCAACTGAAGCGCTCAATGGCCAAGTGAGAGGAATCGTCAAGACCTGTGGATCGGCGTGTCGTTCGGCTTGTTGGTTGCGTCCTTTTTTAACGGCAAACTCGTCCCGTCCGAGGAGTGAAAGGCGGCTCTAGTGCCGCATCAAGCAACGTTCGCCCCGATGTGAGTGGGGTCCCGCCTGTCGATGGATTTTGCCGCTGGTGATAATCGACCGATGGCCACCATCGAACGCCCTATGCCGCCTCTGAACGCCGACGAGCGCACCACGCTGGAGAGCTGGCTCGACTTTCATCGCACCACCCTCGCCATGAAGTGCGAGGGCCTGGACGATGAGAAGGCCGCCGTCGCATCCGTGCAGCCGTCCGCCTTCACACTGACCGGCCTTGTCCAGCACATGGCGGAGGTGGAGCGGAACTGGTTCCGCCGAGTGCTCGCCGGAGAACAGGCCCCGCCCATCTATGACCAGCAGGCGGACCCGTCAGGCCCCGACGGCGGTTTTGACCTGGCCGAGGGCGCCACCCTGCGCGACGCTGTGGCCACCTGGCATGCGGAGATCTCCCGCGCCCGCGAGCACTGCGCCGACCGCGCTCTGACCGACACGGGCCGCTTCATGGAGCAGGACGTCAGCCTCCGCTGGATCTACGTCCACATGATCGAGGAGTACGCCCGCCACAACGGCCATGCTGACCTTGTCCGGGAACGCATCGATGGCACCACCGGCGTATAGCACTCCGGATCAGGCAACGTTTCCCCCTGTTGTGACGTGACGCGCCGTCCCGGTGCTGTGCCGGGCGGGGTGTGGCCGTCACCCTGTCCGGATGGCAGAACGGGTACGGGTACGCGAGATCGACGATGACGAGGGCAGGCGGCTGCTTCGGATCATCCGCAGGGGGACCGGGTCGGTGGTGACCTGGCGGCGGGCGCAGATGGTCTTGCTGTCCGCGCAAGGCATGCCGGTGGCGAAGATCGCCGAAGTGTCGTTCACCAGCGATGACCGGGTCCGGGATGTGATCCACAACTTCAACGCCGACGGCTTCGACTCGCTCTACCCGAAGTACTCCGGCGGCCGGCCCAGGACATTCACGCTACCCGAGCGGCGCGAGATCAAGAAGATCGCCAAGTCCAAACCGGCCGAGCACGACCTGCCGTTCTCCACCTGGAGTCTGACCAAGCTGGCGGACCTCCTGGTCGCCGAGGGGGTGGTCGACGACATCAGCCACGAGGGCCTGCGCATCCTGCTCCGCGAGGAAGGCGTCTCCTTTCAACGCCTGAAGACCTGGAAGACCTCCCACGATCCGGACTACGCGGCCAAGAAGGCTCGCGTCGAGCACCTCTACGCGATCGCCGACGGTGAGGTCATAGCCGAGGCCGGCGAGCCCGAAGTCGTCTTTTGCATGGATGAGTTCGGGCCGCTCAACCTGATGCCGCGCCCCGGGCGGCAGTGGGCCGAGCGCGGAGGTAAGCACAAGGATTCCGACCGCGAGCCCCGCCGTCGGCGCCGGGCGACCTACAACCGTTACGGCGGGGTGCGACACCTGTTCGCCGCCCTGGACCTGGCCAAGGACAAGCTCTACGGCCACATCAAGCCGGTCAAGCGGCGCACCCAGTTCCTGGAGTTCTGCCGCTACCTGCGTACCCTCTACCCGCCCGAGGTCCGTATCGCGGTCGTCTGCGACAACTTCTCCCCGCATCTGACCACGAAGAAGTGTCAGCGGGTCGGGACCTGGGCGGCGGCGAACAACGTCGAGATCGCCTACACGCCGACCAACAGCTCCTGGCTTAACCGTATCGAGGCCCAGTTCACCGCCCTGCGCTACTTCACCCTCGACGGCACGGACCACGCCAGTCACAAAGAACAGGGCAGCATGATCCGCCGCTACATCATCTGGCGAAACCACCACGCCGACGACCGGCGCCTACGCACCATCGTCGACAGGGCGAACGTTGCTTGATGCGGCACTAGCTCGATCAGTTCGTCGTTCGGTTCGATTGCCACGGGTCCGGATAGTACTGACTGTTCTTGATCGCCCTGCGCTGCTACACGGCCGGACCGGTGCGGGTGTTCTCGCCGAGGTGGCGCCATTCATCTCATTGCGCGCAACGAGGCAGCCAGGGCCGAGATCTGCAATCTGTCGCAATCGCCGCATGAGCGCCGGCTATCCGGCGCATCCTGGTCGTCCACCCAGCGCAGATGGAGGGCGACGTGACGCTCAAGTTCATCGGTACCACCAGCGACGACGGTGATTGCCCCACTCTTTACGAGGTCGAGGAGACCGGCGACATCGTGGTCCAGGGCGACAAGCTCACCGACCCCGAGCACCTGGAGCAGCTCCGCGACGTGAAGCCGTCGGAGACGTTCGTAGTGATCCCTCGGGAGCTGCTGACCCGCTTCGCGCCCAAGGAGTGACGTGCCGGACCTGATTCCGTTCAAGGAAGCCACGCACTTCTTCGAGGACTTCGAACACACTGCCTGGCGCCTGGAAACCCGCCGGGGCTATGCATCTGACAGGAACGGGCCGAACTGGGGGCGCTGGCGGAGCGGTGAGGATGTCAGTCAGGACCCGCCGGACGCCTGGCGGCGGAACGTGGCAGAGAAGACAGCGGCAGGGGCACGGTTCGAGCGGGTGCGGCTGGTCGACGACCCGCCCACTCAGGGGCAGCAGTTCCTTCTTGCGCGAGCCCCCAGGAACGTGGCGGCCGGTGAGGACATCCGCAACCTGTTCCGAACGGATGCTGTTCGGCTCGGCCTGCCGGACTTCGATTTCTGGCTGTTCGACTCCCGCACCGTGATGCGATTCGTTTTTGATGAGGATGACACCACCCTCGGCGTGGTTCTCACAGACGACCCGGTCGACGTCGTGGCAGCGTGCCAGGCCCGGGATGCCGCTTGGCATCATGCAATCCGTACCGCCGACTTCGCCAGGGCGGTACGTTCCAGCGTGTGAGCACCGACTTTCAATCCGCTCGGGTCGCCCTCTGCGCACGGCTCCGTGAGCTGCGTGCCGAGGCCGGCCTTGACGGCAAGGGCGTGGCCGAAGTGCTCGGCTGGCAGCGTTCGAAGGTGTCGCGGCTGGAGAACGGGAAGCAGACCCCTTCGGCCGCTGATCTCATGGCGTGGTCGCAAGCGGTGGGCCGTCCCGACATGTCCGATGAGTTGAAGGGCCGCCTGGCCGGTCTGGAGACCCAGTACCGCTCGTGGCGTCGACAGTTGGCTGGCGGGCATCGGGCCCGGCAGGAGCTGGCCGTTGCGGAGACTGCGGCGACTCAGATGATTCGCGGGGTGGAGGTCTCCCGCATTCCTGGTCTGTTCCAGACGGCGGACTACGCCCGGCACGCCTTCCAGACGAACGCCGAGTTCCGGCAGACCCCTCGGGACGTCGAGGAAGCCGTACGGACCTGCATCCGTCGCCAGGATGCCCTGTACGAGCGGGGACGTCTGTTCCGGTTCATCGTCTGGGAGGGCGCCCTCCACGTCCTCACGTGCCCCCGCGAGGTCATGGCCGCACAACTTGAGCGCCTCGCCGGGCTGATTGGGCTCGACACCGTCGAGATCGGTGTCATCCCGTTCGGCGCACAGCTGCGACGGGCGCCGACCCACGGGTTCTGGATCTACGACCAGCGGCTTGTCATCGTTGAGACGATCAACGCGGAGATGTGGCTCGACGACGAGGAGAACATCGCCCTGTACGAACGGGCATGGGACTGGCTCGCCGAGGCCGCGGTTCACGGACCGCAGGCGCGGCGACTGATCGCCCGAGCGAGGGCCTCGCTGGACCTCACGTAAGCAACCGGATTCAATCCGCCGAGCCACGCACGCAATCCCGCGCAATCGACGGGGCAACTCGATGCCAGCATCCCTACGGTGCTGGTCATGGCCCGACGGAAACGCAATCCGGGCTCGGAGTGGCTGGCTCTTTCCGCCCCGGACCCGGTGGGAATTCATCGGGTATGGGCGCAGGACCAGCTCGCCCAGATTCCTTCAGGCCGGCTCTGGCCGGCCGTTGAAGCCGACCTCATGCGATCTGTCGCTGCGATGCAGCGCATAGGGCCGGACCGTCTCGGCCCTGTGCTCGTCTACCCGTCAGCCGACCTTGCATGGTGGCTCGTGCCCTGTGGGGCTGAGGACGTGCTGGACGACCTCGGACGGCTCACTGTCCAGCCCAAGGGGTGGATGCTGCGGTGTCCGCCGGCTGAGTGGTACGTCGACGGCCGGGCGTGGCTGGAGAAGCCTGACGGCTCTGGTGACCTCACAGATCCGGCCGCGCTGGGCGCCGCGTTCGGGCCGGGCGGCGGCCCGCGTTTACCGGCGGAGGCGTTCT
>NZ_BMRN01000124.1 GCF_014648655.1 Streptomyces atratus | reverse complement strand
CACGACCGCAACCACCTCCCCCACCACCTCGACGACGCCTACCCCATGGCCGAACTCCAGATCGGCATGGTCTACGAAATGCAACGCGACCCCGATCGCAACCCCTATCTGAATGTGACGTCGCTGCATCTTCCGGGCCGGTTCGAGCAGGAAGCCTTCCGTGCGGCAGTGTCCATGGTCGTGGAGCGGCATCCTGTGCTGCGTACCTCTTTCGACCTCAGTGGTCTGTCCGTGCCGATGCAATTGGTGCACGCGGAAGTCGAGATGCCTCTCGGCCTGGTGGATCTGCGCGGGCTGAGCGACGCCCAGCAGCGGCGGGAGCTGGCCGATTACGTCCGCGGGGAGCGGACGACGGGGTTCGATCCGGCGGTGGCGCCGTTGTGCCGGATGACCGTCCATGTGCTGTCCGACGATGCTTTCCAGTGGACCGTCACCGACCACCACGCCATCCTCGACGGCTGGAGCCTCGCCTCCACCCTCGCCGAAATCACCGACACCTACCACACCCTCCTCGACGGCAGCACCCCATCACTCCCGCCCCTCCGCTCCACCTACCGCGACTACATCGCAGCCGAACAAGACGCACTCACCACCCCCGCACACACCACCTACTGGCTGGACCTCCTCACCGACCGGCCCGACACCCGCCTCCCCCGCCACGGCGGTATCGGTGACTCCCTGCCAATCGGGGAACGGCTCGACGACGAGGTGCATGAGCATGACGGCACCGGCGGGTACGGAGCGCTGGTCACCGTGGTGCCGCCGGAGCTCCTGTCGGCGCTGGAGGACAGTGCCGCCCGGATCGGTGTGCCGTTCAAGGCCGTCGTCCTGGCCGCCCACGTGCGGGTTCTGAGCCTGGTCACGGGCAGCGCGGATGTCGTCACAGGGATGTCGTCCAACGGACGGCTGGAGGAGACCGACGGCACCGAGGTACGAGGGCTCTTCCTCAATTCGCTGCCTTTCCGGCTGCGGCTGCCGGACGGCAGTTGGGCGGATCTGGCGCGCGCCGTGTTCGATGCCGAACGGGAGATGCTGCCGCACCGCAGGTACCCCATGCCGGCGCTGCAACGTGCGCTGGGCGGCGACCCCCTGTTCGAGACCGGCTTCGTCTACAACCACTTCCGCCACGTGGACGAGCTGGCCGAGGCGGGCCGGGCCTCGGTCTCCGGACCGCACGACGAGACGGCCGCCGGTGTCGCCCGGACCAGCTTCCCGCTGCATGTGGCCATGAGCCGCGAACCGGGCCTGGCCGGAATGCGGATGGAGCTGGAGTACGACGCCAGGGAGTTCCCCGCGGAGCAGATGCGCCTGATCCGCGACTACCACCTGCGGGCGCTGCGGGCGATCGCGGAGAATCCGGACGCCGTCCACCGAGCGGCCGTCCTGCTCGGCGAGGCCGAGCGGGCCCTGCTGGAGCGCTGGAACGACAACGCCGCCGCTGTCCAGTCCACACCCGTCCACGAGCTGGTCGAGGCGCGGGCGGCGGCGCATCCCCACCGCCTCGCCGTGGTCGCCGGGGGGCGGTCCCTGACGTACGGCGAGCTCGACGCACGTGCCGACCGGCTGGCCCATCATCTGCGCCGGCTGGGCGTCGGCCCCGAGGTCTTCGTCGGGGTCGGCCTGGAACGTTCGCCCGAACTGGTCGTCGGGATGCTGGCCGTACTCAAGGCCGGTGGGGCCTACGTACCGCTGGATGTCTCCTTCCCCGCGGCCCGGCTCGCGCACATGCTCCAGGAAGCGGACGTGCGGGTGGTCCTGGCCGGGGCGAGTACTACGGAGCTGGTTCCGCGGGGGCCGTGGGAGACGGTCGACGTGGACACCGTCGTTCTGTCCGAAGAGACGCGGTGCGGCCGGGTCCCGGAGGTCGGCGCCGGGCCGGACAACGCCTGCTACGCCATCTTCACCTCCGGTTCCACAGGGCGGCCGAAGGGCGTGGTGACCCGGCACCGCAACGTGACCGAGCTGCTGCACGGCGGCCCCGCGATGGAGCTGCGGGAGGACGACACCGTTCTCCAGATCGCGACGGTCGCCTTCGATGTCTCCACCTTCGAGATATGGGCGCCGCTGGCGGCGGGGGCCCGGCTCGTGCTCGCTCCACGGGGACGGTACGCCCCGGCCGATGTGGCGGGCTGGGTGACGGATCACGGCGTGACGGTCCTCCACGCCACCGCCTCTCTGTTCGCCCTGCTCGTGGACGAGCAGCCGCAGACGTTCGACGGACTGCGCCGACTGCTCACCGGCAGTGAGACTGTTTCCGCACCGCACGCCGGCCGGATCCTCGCGCGCTGCCCTGACCTTGAGCTGGTCAACTGCTGGGGGCCGACGGAGACCACCACGTTCTCCGTCTGCGGCATCTTCACTGCGGACTCGCTCCCGGCCGGCCCGCTGCCGCTCGGCACACCGTTGGCCAACACCGAGGTCCGGGTGCTGGACGAGGCCGGCCATCCCGTGCCCGTGGGCAGCCCGGGTGAGCTGTACGTGGCCGGGCCGTGCCTCGCACGCGGCTATCTCGGCACACCCGCGCTGACCGCCGAGCGATTCCTGCCGCATCCCTCCGTGCCGGGTGCTCGGCTGTACCGCACGGGTGACCTGGGGCGCTGGTCGGCCGAGGGCCGGGTGGAGTTCCTCGGCCGGGTCGACCACATGGTGAAGATTCGCGGCTACCGGGTGGAGCCCGGCGAGGTGAGCGCGGCAATCGGCGCTCATCCGCGCGTTCGCCAGTGCGTCGTGACAGCGCCGCGGGATGCGTCGGGCCGGGCCGATCTGGTGGCGTACGTGGTGTGCGACGCCCCGGCGCCCCATGTGTCCGAACTGCGGTCGGCGCTGCGGGAGAAGCTACCGGAGTACATGCTGCCGAAGGCATTCGTGTTCCTCGACGCGTTCCCGCTGACGGCCCAGGGCAAGGTGGATCGCGTCAGGCTCCCCGCACCGTCCGGGGACCGTCCGGAGCTGTCGTCCCAGTATGTGGCGCCGCTGCCCGGGGTGGAGGAACGGCTGGCGGTGGTCTGGCGTCAGGTCCTCGGGGTGGACAGGATCGGCCGGCACGACAACTTCTTCGACCTGGGCGGCGACTCGATCCGCAGCATTCAGGTGATCGGACGGGCCCGGGAGGAGGGTCTGCTGCTCACGCTGCCCGTGCTGTTCCGGTCCCCGACGCTCGCCGCTCTGGGCACCGAGGTGACTTCGGTGGCGGCGGACCTGCTCCCCGCACCGACGGCGGAGCCGTTCGCCCTGTTGTCGGCGAAGGACCGGCAGGCGCTGCCGGAGGGGCTGGTGGACGCCTATCCGATGGCGGCCCTCCAGGTCGGCATGGTCTACGAGATGGAGATCGACCCGGACCGCAACCCGTACCACAACGTCACTACGGTGCGGCTCGGCGATCGGTTCGAGGAGGACGCCTTCCGGCGGGCCATCGAGCTGACGGTGGCCCGGCACGATGTCCTGCGTACCTCGTTCGACCTGAGCGGATACAGCGAGCCGGTGCAACTCGTGTACGAACGGGTCGAGTCGCCGCTGACCGTCGTCGATCTTCGCGGTCAGGACGATGGCGCGCAACGGGCGGCAGTGGCGGAGTGCGTCCGTAGCGAACAGGACGAAGGCTTCTCGGTGGCGGTGGCACCATTGTTCCGGATGACGGTCCATGTGCTGTCCGGCGACGCCTTCCAGTGGACCGTCACCGACCACCACGCCATCCTCGACGGCTGGAGCCTCGCCTCCACCCTCGCCGAAATCACCGACACCTACCACACCCTCCTCGACGGCAACACCCCATCACTCCCACCCCTCCGCTCCACCTACCGCGACTACATCGCAGCCGAACAGAACGCACTCACCACCCCCGCACACACCACCTACTGGCTGGACCTCCTCACCGACCGCCCCGACACCCGCCTCCCCCGCCACACCACTGCTCTTCCCGACGGGCTCACGGGGCCGTTCAGCGCGGGCGAGGTGCACCGCAACGACGCGGAGCGCCGGCACGGGGAACTGATCACGCCCCTGCCGGTCGGTCTGGGCGATGGTCTCGACCGGTTCGCCCGGCGTTGTGAGGTGCCGCTGAAGTCCGTGCTGCTGGCAGCGCATCTGCGGGTGATGAGCCTCGCCACCGGCAGCCGGGACGTCGTCACGGGGCTGTCGTCCAACGGACGGCTGGAGGAGACCGACGGCACCGAGGTGCGAGGGCTCTTCCTCAACACGCTGCCGTTCCGGCTGGAGCTGCCGGACGGCAGTTGGCGGGACCTCGCGCGCGCGGTGTTCGATGCCGAGCAGGACCTGCTGCCCCATCGCAGGTACCCGATGTCCGCGATCCAGCGCGAACTGGGCGGGGAACCGCTCTTCGAGACCGGCTTCGTGTACAACCACTTCCGCCAGATCGACGTACTCGCCGGTGGGGCGGACATGGACGGTGATGGCGCCCGTGCGACCGGAGGCGGGCGGACCCACTTCCCGTTGCTGGTGGCCGTCAGCCAGGAGCCCGGGCACCCGGGGCTGAGCCTGGAGATGGAGTACGACAGCGGCGAACTGTCCCCCGTCCAGGTGGCGTTGATGCGCGACTCGTATGTGCGGGTGCTGGAGTCGATGGTCTCCGAACCGGACACCGCGTTCGGGGACGTCGTCCTGCTGGGAGAAACCGAGCGGGAACTGGTGGACTCGTGGGCGGATGACGGCGAAGAACTCCCGGTCGGCGCGATTCACGAACTGGTGATACGCCGCGCGCTGGAGACCCCCGACGCCGTGGCCGTCGTCTGCGACGACAACACCCTCACCTACGCCGAACTCGTCACCCGCGCAGCCCGGATCGCCGCACTGCTGATCAAGCACGGCGTGGGACCCGAGGTCTGTGTCGGCGTCTGCGTCGAACGATCCCTCGACACCGTCATCACCACCCTCGCCGTCCTCATGGCCCACGGCG
>NZ_BMRN01000123.1 GCF_014648655.1 Streptomyces atratus | reverse complement strand
TCAACACCCGGTACCGCTCGGCCTCGTCCAGCACCTGGACCGAGCTCAGCGGCACGTCGTCGTGGTCGCCGTCCAGGGCCGACTCCAGCGCGGAGACCAGGTTCCCGGCCGCCGTGCGCACGAACTCGCCCACCACGCGCGGGTCGATCGGCGCGACCGCGTCCACGGCGACCCAGAGGCCGTCGCCGTTGTCGTCCACGGAGACGAGCAGCGGGTAGTTGGTGCGCTCGTGGGAGAAGACCGTCCTGATGCCGTCGAGCCGCTCGTCGCGCGCCTCCGGGGCCTCGGTGTCGCCGCCCCCGCCGTTGTGGCGGTAGTTGAACAGGGCCGTGAAGAGCGGTGCGCTGCCCGGCATCCCGCTGGCCTGCTGCGCCACCGTGAGCGGCGCGTGCTCGTGCTCAAGGAGTTCCGCCAGCTGGCCGCGCATCGCGGTGACCGCCTCGAGGACTCCGAGGTGGTCCGTGCGGACGCGGACCGGGAGCGTGTTGAGGAAGGGGCCCGGCACGCGGTCGGCGCCCTCGCCCGCGTTCATGCGGCCGAACAGGACGGTACCGAAGACCACCTCCTCGCGGCTGCTGACCGCCGCGAGCACGCGGGCCCAGGCCAGGTGCAGCAGGGTCGCCGGGCTCGCGCCGAGGCGGCGGGAGATCCCCCGGAGTCGTACGGTCAACTCGCCTTCGAACGGTACGACTTGGCGCACCGATCCCGCGCCGTCACCGCGTACGTCCGCGACGCCGAAGGCGGCGGTCGGCTCGGTGATGTCACCGAGGAGGTCGGCGAAGTAGCGCTCGTGTTCCGAGCGGTCGACGCCGCCGCGCACCTGGGCGACGAAGGTACGGAACGGCAGCGGCTCCGGCAGCTCCGCGCCCCGTCCCTCCAGGAGCGCCCGAACCTCCGCCATGAGCACTTCGAGGGCTGTGTGGTCGCGCACCATGTGGTGGACCCGCACCAGTGCCAGCCACTGCCCCGCGGTCTCCCCACCGGGTGCCCGGCCCGTGTGGACCCGGATCAGCGGCGCCTCGCCGAGGTCCATGGTCCAGCCGCCGGCCGCGACCAGGTCGGCGACCGCGTCAGTGCTGTCCGCGTCGAGGGCGACCTCGGTCACCGGCAGGGTGGCGTGGCGCCACACGACCTGGACCGGCTCACGCAGGCCCTCCCACACGATGGACGTGCGGAAGATGTCGTGGCGGTCCAGGACGTTCTGGAGGGCGCCGAGGAAGGCGTCGAGCCGCTCGCGCGAGTCGAACTCGACGACCGTCGGCAGGACGTACGCGTCGCCCCCGCCCTCGGCGAGCAGGTGGTGGAAGAGGAGGCCCTCCTGGAGGGGGGCCAGCGGGTAGACGTCGGCGATGTTCGCCGCGCCGCCCGTCACCGTGGCGGCCACGGCGGTGATCTCCTCGTGCGTGAGGTCGACGAGCGGCAGCATCTCGGGGGTGATCTCGGTCGCGTCGGCCGGGATCAGGTTCGCCGCGACGGCCACCTGCTCGGCGCTCGCCGCGAGGGCGAGCCCAGCTGGGGTCGGCGTCTGGAACAGCGCCCGCGCGGACACCGTGACGCCGCGCCCGCGCAGGATCTCGACGAGGCGGATCGCGAGGAGCGAGTGGCCGCCGAGCCGGAAGAAGTCGTCGTCCACGCCGACCCCGTCGAGGCGCAGGACCTCGGCGAACGCCGCGCACAGGATCTCCTCGCGGGCGTTGGACGGGCCCCGGCCGGCACCGGAGGCGTACTCCGGGGCGGGCAGCGCCTTGCGGTCCAGCTTGCCGTTGCCGGTCAGCGGCAGCGCGTCCAGGATCACGACCGCCGACGGAACCATGTGGCCGGGCAGTCGCTGGGCCGCGAACTGGGTGATCGTACGCGGGAGTTCGGCGTCGACTTCGTCGACGTCCGCCGGGACGGCGTAGGCGACCAGCCGGGTGTCGCCCGGGACATCCTCGCGGGCGATCACCGCCGCCTGCGCGACCAGCGGGTGTGCGGCGACCACACCCTGGACCTCGCCCAGCTCGATACGGAAGCCGCGCACCTTGACCTGGTCGTCGGCGCGGCCCAGGAAGACCACCTGGCCGTCCGCCGTCCACTTGGCCCGGTCACCGGTCCGGTACATCCGCTGACCCGGCTCGAAGGGGTTGGCCACGAACCGCTCGGACGTCAGGCCTTCGCGCCCCACGTAGCCGCGCGCCAGACCGGCACCGGCGACGTACAGGTCCGCGACCACCCCGACCGGGGCGGGCTTCAGGTACGCGTCGAGCAGGTAGAAGCGGGTGTTGGCGATCGGGGTGCCGATCGGCACGACGCCGTCGGCGATCCGCTCGGCGGTGAGCCGGGTGGTGGCGACGCCGATCGTGGTCTCGGTCGGCCCGTAGTGGTTGTGCACCTCGCGCTCGCCGGCCGCCGCGAGCAGCTCCGCCGCCAGGGCCGCCGAGGCGGACTCGCCGCCGAGGACGAGAGAGCGCCCCGGCAGTACGGCGTCGACGCCGGCCGCCGAGAGCGCGGCCAGGTGCGAGGGGACGGCCTTGAAGTGGTCGATCCGATGCGCGGAGAGGTACGCCGCGACCGCCTGCGGGTCGGTGACGGCACCCTCGTCCAGGACGTGCAGCTCACCACCGGTCGCCAGGCTCGCGAAGACCACGGTGTTGCCGAGGTCCGTCGCCTGCGCCTGGAGCAGCGCGTACCGCGCGCCTTCCCCTCCGAAGCCGACACGCTCCGGGACGCAGGACACATAGTTCGCGAGGCCGCCGTGTGTGACGGCCACACCTTTCGGCTGACCGGTCGAACCCGAGGTGTAGATGACGTACGCGAGCGACTGCGGTTCGACCGCCTTGCCCGGACGCTCCTCCGGGGCCGCCGCGAGCTGCATCTGCACGAAGGTCCCGTCGAGGGTCACCAGGCGCGACCGCCCGGCGGGCAGCTCGTCGAAGAGGTCCTCGGTGGTCAGCACCAGCGCCGCCCGGCTGTCGCGCAGGATGTACGCGATCCGGTCCGTCGGCTGCTCCGGGTCGACCGGCAGGTAGGCGGCGCCCGCCTTCCAGACCCCGAGGATGCCCGCGGTCATGTCGGCGCCGCGCGGCAGGCACAGGCCCACGACCGCCTCGGCACCGATGCCCTGGCCGACGAGGTAGTGCGCGATGCGGCTTGCCCGCGCGTCCAGCTCGGCGTACGAGATCTCCTGGCCCTCGGTGACGAGCGCCGCCGCGTCGGGAGTGCGGTCGGTCCACTGCTCGAACAGCTCGTGGACCAGGGCAAGTTGACGGTCGGACGCCGTGTCGTTCCATTCGGTGAGCACCCGGCGGCGCTCGGCCTCGTCGAGGACCCGGATCGAGCTGAGCGCGCGATCAGGGTCGGCGGTCGCCTGGTCGAGGACCTGGGTGAGCCGTGCGGCCAGGCGCTCGACCGATGCCACGTCGAACAGGTCGGCGGCCGCCGTCACCGAGCCGCGCAGGCCCGCCGGGGCACCCGCCGCGTCGAAGAGCTCGCGAACGGACACGTCGAGGTCGAACTTGGCGGCCCGGGCGCCGACTTCGCGGCCTTCGGACGGGGTCTCGGAGGGGTCGACGACGGTCCGCTGATTGTTCTGGACGGTCAGCATGACCTGGAAGAGCGGGTGCCGGGCCAGGGAGCGGGCCGGGGCCAGCTCCTCGACGAGCTTCTCGAACGGCACGTCCTGGTGCTTGAAGGCCGACAGACCGGTCCCGCGCACCTGGGCGAGCACCTCGCGGAAGGTCGGGTCGCCGGACAGGTCGGTACGCATCACCAGCGTGTTGATGAAGAAACCGACCAGGTCGTCGAGGGCCTCGTCCGTACGCCCCGCCACGGCCGTGCCGACGGGGATGTCGGTGCCCGCGCCGAGCCGGGACAGCAGGGTGGCCAGGGCCGCCTGGAGGACCATGAACGTTGTCACACTCTCGGCCCGCGCCACCGCCGCGAGGCGCGCATGCACCTCGGCGGGGACGCTCAGCGGGACGATGTGCCCGCGGTGTGAGGCCACCGGCGGCCGGGGCCGGTCGGCGGGGAGCTCCAGCTCCTCCGGCACGTCCGCCAACGCCTCGTGCCAGTAGGCGATCTGGCGGGACATCATGCTGTCCGGGTCGTTCTCGTCGCCGAGCAACTGGCGCTGCCAAAGCGCATAGTCCGCGTACTGGACCGGCAGGGGCGCCCACTCGGGGGCCCGGCCCCGCACGCGCGCCTCGTAGGCGGTCGTGAGGTCCCGGACCAGCGGGCCCTCCGACCAGCCGTCGCTCGCGATGTGGTGCATGACCACGACGAGGACCCGTTCGTCGGTACCGGACTCGAACAGCCAGGCGCTGATGGGGAGTTCAGCGGCGAGATCGAACGCGTACCGACCGGCCTCGTCGACCGCTCCGTCCAGCTCCGCCGGGGCGACCTCGGTGACCGTCAGCTCCCAGTCGAGCTCGTCGAGCCCGAGGATCCGCTGGTACGGCTCGCCGTTCGCGACCTCGAAGACCGTGTGCAGGACCTCGTGCCGCCCGATCACGTCCCGCAGGGCCGCGCCGAGCGCGTCGCGCTCCACGTCGCCCGGCAGCCGCAGCACGACCGGAACGTTGTACGTCGAACTCGGGCCTTCCAACTGGCTGATGAACCACAGCCGCCGCTGCGCGAATGACAACGGAATCATCAGGACTCCTCCTGGTTACGCATCGGCCGCAACGCCGGCCTGGTTGACTTCACGTTTCCGAGCTGCTTGGCGAGGCCCGCCACCGTCGGCGCGTCGAACAGCGCCGCGATCTCCACTTCGGCGCCGAGCACCGTCCTGATGCGGTTGACCAGGCGCACCGCGAGCAGCGAGTGGCCGCCGAGGGCAAAGAAGTCGTCGTCGACCCCCACCTCGGGGACGCCCAGGACCTGGGCGAACGCCTCGCACAGGACCGCTTCCTCGTGACTCTCGGGACCCCGCCCGGAGCCCGCCGCCTCGGCGTAGTCCGGGGCCGGCAGGGCCTTGCGGTCGAGCTTGCCGTTGGCGGTCAGCGGCAGGGCGTCGAGCACCACCACGGCTGCGGGCACCATGTGCTCCGGCAGACGATGTGCCGCCACCTCCCTTACCGCGCGCGGTAGTCCTTCGTCGGCCTCGTCGACTTCGGTGGGGACGACGTAGGCGACGAGGCGGGTGTCCCCTGGGGTGTCCTCGCGGGCGATGACCGCTGCCTGGGCGACCTCGCGGTGCGCGGCCACGACGGCCTGGACCTCGCCGGGCTCGATACGGAAACCACGGACCTTGACCTGCTCGTCGGCACGGCCCAGGTACTCCAGGAGCCCGTC
>NZ_BMRN01000122.1 GCF_014648655.1 Streptomyces atratus | reverse complement strand
GCGCCGCCTTCGAAGATCCGGGAGGCGCCCGCGGTCAGCGAGGTCAGACCGGAGGCGACAGCCGCCAGTTGGTCCGCGCGGTCGCGCGGGAAACCTTCGGACATGGCCAGCAGGAGTCCGTCGGCGGAGACCACCACCGTGTGCGACACCCCGGGGGTGTTGTCCACGAAGTTGGTGATCAACCAGTTCAGATTCTGCGCCGCCTGGCTCATCGGGCTCACACTAACGCTCCTGGTTGTAGGTATTACTTGCGTCCGAACCCGCGTTACGTCCCCGCAGCACGCCCCGCCGCAGGTTGCTCAACCTGCCGCGGACGTCCTCGGGAGCGCGGGAGACCTGAGGGCCGTCCTGCAGGGGCTGCTCCGCCGTGCCCTCGACCAGATTGGCCTTGGGCACCCGCCGGGGAAGTCCGGACGGGGTGACCCCGCCGGCCTTCGGTTCCCGGAGCTTCTCGGCCCGCTCCCAGCGCTCGTCGTTCGCCGAGCGCCAGTCGTCGGAGCCGTTCCCGTTCTGCTGCGCAGGCGACTGCCGTTGCGGCAGTTCCTGCTCCGGCTGTTGCTGCTCGGCGACGGGCCGGTTGTTCCCGCGGCCGGTGGGCTGCCAGTGCTGCTGACCGCCCCGGCGCGGCAGACCGGCGTCGGTCAGCTCGTGGCCGGGGTTCGGGGTGGGCCCCGGACGGTCGAAGCCTACGCGTTCCTGCGGCTCGGCGGGGGTGCTTGGGGCAGATTCCGCTTCGACCTCAGCCGACGGCTCGTAGCCGCCTTGGTAGGCGTTCTGATCCGCCCACCCGTCCTGGTGGGGCTGGGGAGCGAACTGCTCCTCATACGACGGCTGCGGGACCTCACCCGCCGCATAGGCAGCCTCCGCATAGCCACCCTGATGAGCGTGGTCGGGCTGCTCGGCAAAGCCCGTGTCGCCTATGTAGGGGGCGTAGCCGCCCTCGTACGAAGCCTGCTCGTACTGCTCCTGCTGGGGGCCCTGCTGCGGCTCCTGGGCGTACCCGTTCCCGGCGTACTCGTTCCCGGCGTACTGCTCCTGCGGGAACTGCGGGCGCTCACCTGCCGTCTGTGCCTCCAGCGCGGCCCGGCGCTCCCCACGCATCAGCGAGCGGCCCACCGGGTCCAGCTGCGTGGCGTCCACCGGCTGCTGCTCGTAGCGCGAGTCGTCGAAACCGAGCTCCGCCGCCGTGCGCATCTGGGGCTGGTGCGCCGGCTGTTCGACGGTCTGCTGCTGCGGAATGATCGAGGAGACGGTGAAGTCGTCCTGCGCGGCAACCGGTTCGCCACCGCCACCACCACCGTGGGTGATCGCGTCCGGCAGCATGACCAGCGAGGTCGTTCCGGCCTGCTCGCCCGAGGGGCGCAGCTGGACCCGGATGCCGTGCCGGTCGGCGAGCCGGCCGACCACGAACAGACCCATCCGCTGGGACACCGCGGCGTCCACGGTCGGCGGGTTGGCCAGCTTGTGGTTGATGTCGGCGAAGTCTTCGGCGGTGAGGCCGATGCCCTTGTCGTGGATCTCGATCATCACGCGGCTGTCGGGCAGCCGGGTCGCGGTGACCCGCACCTTGGTCTGCGGCGAGGAGAACGTGGTGGCGTTCTCCAGCAGCTCGGCCAGCAGGTGCACGAGGTCGGTGACGGACTGGCCGTGGATCTCGGTCTCCGGCACCCCGGAGAGCTCGATGCGCTCGTACGACTCCACCTCGGAGGAGGCAGCCCGCAACACGTCGACCAGCGGGACCGGCTGGTTCCAGCGGCGGCCCGGCTCCTCGCCGGCGAGGACGAGGAGGTTCTCGCCGTTGCGGCGCATACGGGTGGCCAGATGGTCGAGCCGGAAGAGGTTCTCCAGCTGGTCCGGGTCGGCCTCGTTGTTCTCCAGGTCGGTGATGAGGGTCAGCTGGCCCTCGATCAGCGACTGGTTGCGACGCGACAGGTTGGTGAAGATCGCGTTGACGTTGCCCCGCAGCATGGCCTGCTCGGCCGCCAGCCGGACCGCCTCGCGGTGCACCTGGTCGAAGGCGCGGGCGACCTCGCCGATCTCGTCGCGGCTGTTGATCGGGATCGGCTGGACGCGGGTGTCGACCCGGCCCGGATCGGCCCTGGAGAGCTGGTCGACCAGCATCGGCAGCCGCTGCTCGGCGATCCCGAAGGCGGCCGTACGCAGCTGGCGCATCGAGCGGCTCATCTGCCGGGCCATCAGCCCGGCCAGGACGAAGGCGGCCAGCAGCGCGACGATCACGACGGCGGCGTTGATGACGGCGTCGTTCTTGGCGCTGGACGAGATGTCCGCGGCCTCGGTCACGGCCTTGTCGACGAGCTCGTCCTCGACCGTGGTGTAGCCGTCGAACTTGGCGGTGGCGGCCGCCATCCAGGTCTCGGGCGTGATGCCCTTCGCGGCCAGCTTCTCGGGCGACTTGCCCTGCGCGATCTGCTGGGCCATGCCGTCGAAGACCGAGCCGTCGATGCTGGGCGGCGCGACGAACGGGACACCCGCGGCGTCGGCCTGCTCCTTCGCCTTCTTCAGCTTCTTCGCGCCGTCGGCCGACTTGGCGGCCATGACCTGCTCCAGCCGGGCTGCGTCGGCCTCCGTGCCACCGGAGACGAACTCGCCGAGCGCGATCTGCTCCAGGTAGTTGTACGAGCCGAAGGCCTTGACCTGGGCGTCGAACTTGGTGCCCTCCTGGCTCGGGCGCACCAGCAGATGCATACCGATGGAGCGCTGAAGCGATTCTGCAGCCTTGGCGAGCTCGACCGCGTAGACCGTACGGCCGTAGCTGGTGATGTTGCCGGTGCCCAGACCGAGCTCGTTGCAGAACTCCATCAGGGAGTGCTGCACCTGGACGTAGCCCTCTTCCGTCTTCACCGGGTCCATGCCCTCGGCGTAGGCGGCCTTGCGCAGTTCGGGAAGTTTGGGCTCCTCCAGCCGGAACAGCTGAAGACGCCGCTCCAGGCCCTGCTTCTCGGGCAGGTCCTTCACGGCCGTGTCGAACTTGGCCGCGGCCGCGTCGGTGGTGGCCCGGACCTGGCTGACGACAGCGGCGTCACGCTTGTTCGACAGCAGGGGCTGGGCGGAGAGGTCACGCTCATTGAGGAGCGCCTGACCGTACACGGAGGCCGCGCGCACGATCAGCGCGGTCTTCTCGGCGTCCTGCGCCTCCCGCCAGGTGTCGATCGACTCCTTCACCTGGAAGCCGCCCATGACCAGGCCGACCAGCACCGGGATCAGGAGGATCGCGTTCAGTCGGGTGGGCACCCGCCAGTTGCGCGGGGACATCCGGCTGCTGCCGCCGGACGCCACTGCCCCGGACGCACCGGCAGGCGCCGCCGCGGCGCGCGGCGGCGGGGTGAAGTTGCCCCGCTCTTGCTGCGCCGCGGAGCCCTTGTTGCTACGCCTCACTCGACCAACAACCTCTCGGCGTCGGCACCTACGTTGTGCCGTTTTTCGTTCAGGGCCGTACTACTGGGGAGTTCGTCGAATTCCAGCACGGGGACCGGCCGCGTTCCAAACAGTCGGAACCAGCCATTCCGAGTGGTCCAGGCCTCAGATAAAACGGGCATAAAGAGCGAGCCCCGTCAAAAGGCGGGGCTCGTGTGAGCGCAGCGGTACCGATTGAATGCATCGGGTGTTGAACGCGAGACAATTCTCTGTCGAAACGTTATGAACACGGGGGCGGATCGTGTCAAAGGACACAGCCCACCCCCGTTTGGCTACGGTAACTGCCGTATATCAATAAAGACTTGCGCCTACTTCAGCCGTGCCATCAGAGCGTGTTCGACGAGCGTGATGAGGCCGCTCTTGGCATCCGCACGGTGCCGGGCGTCTGTCGTGATGATCGGGGTGTCGGGTCCGATCTGGAGCGCTTCGCGGACCTCGTCGGGGGTGTAGGGCTGGTGTCCGTCGAAGCCGTTGAGGGCGATGACGAAGGGGAGTCCGCTGTTCTCGAAGTAGTCGACGGCGGGGAAGCAGTCGGCGAGGCGGCGGGTGTCGACGAGGACGACGGCGCCGATGGCGCCGCGGACCAGGTCGTCCCACATGAACCAGAAGCGGTCCTGTCCCGGCGTACCGAAGAGGTACAGGATCAGATCCTGGTCCAGCGTGATGCGGCCGAAGTCCATCGCCACCGTCGTGGTGGTCTTGTCCCCGGTGTGCGTCAGATCGTCGATGCCCGCGGACGCGGACGTCATCACGGCTTCGGTGCGCAGCGGATTGATCTCCGAAACGGCACCGACGAACGTGGTCTTACCCACGCCGAAGCCCCCTGCCACCACGATCTTCGCGGAGGTAGTGGAGCGGGCTGCTCCGCCGCTAGAGCTTGCGAAGTCCACTGAGCACCCTTTCGAGCAGTGTCACATCTGGCTGGCCGCCGGCGGACTCGTCGCCGCCGGGCTGATGGATAGCGACGAGTCCGGCCTCTGCCAGGTCGGCTACGAGGATCCGGGCAACGCCGAGCGGGATCGAGAGCAGCGCCGAAATCTCGGCGACCGACTTGATCTCGATGCACAGCCGGCAGATCCGCTGGTGCTCGGGCAACTGCCCTTGCAACCGGGACGGATCGGCCGTGGTACTGACCAACGCCTCAATGGCGAGTTGGTAGCGCGGTCGGGTCCGGCCGCCGGTCATGGCGTACGGACGGACCAGCGGATTGTGCGCGGCCGGTTCGGCCGGATCGGGGGCCTGCCGCGGCTGTACAGGCTGAATACGGGGCGACTGGGGCGAGTCGTAGCGGTGCGGCCGCTGCGGAGGCCACCCGGGACCCGGCTGAGCGCCCTGCGGCGGCTGCGAAAAGGGCTGATACGGCTGCTGTGCGCCCTGCCTGCTGGGTGTGGAGGGGAAGTTGAAACGATTGTCCCCGTGCTCACCCGGAACGTTCTGGCCACCGTCGTACCGGTGTCCGCCTGGGGGTGTTGCCACGATTCCTCCTCCGCCTGCCGGTCCCGATCCCAGTGGGTCCGCGCCACCGCACCTTATGACTCAGTGGCGCGAAACGCACTGTCTGTCTACTAGTTAAGAAGACTTCCCTGAAGTTCGGCGCGGAGGTCCGGGGTGAGGACGGTGCCCGCACGGTCGACAAGTAGGGCCATTTCGTACCCGACCAGACCGATGTCGGCGTCCGGGTGGGCGAGCACGGCCAGCGAAGATCCGTCGGAGATGGACATGATGAAGAGGAATCCGCGTTCCATCTCCACAACTGTCTGATTCACGGCGCCGCCTTCGAAGATCCGGGAGGCGCCCGCGGTCAGCGAGGTCAGACCGGAGGCGACAGCCGCCAGTTGGTCCGCGCGGTCGCGCGGGAAACCTTCGGACAT
>NZ_BMRN01000121.1 GCF_014648655.1 Streptomyces atratus | reverse complement strand
CGCCGCCAAGAAGATCGTCGGTCGGAAACGGGGCATCCTCACCGACACGATCGGCCTGATCCTCGCCGTGACCGTCACCGCCGCAAGCCTCTCCGAAAACGCCCGGGGAATACGCCTCCTCGACCAGGCCAAGAAGACATACCCGACCATCGCCAAGAGCTGGGTAGACACCGGCTTCAAGAAGGCCGTCATCGAGCACGGCGCGCAGCTCGGAATCGACGTCGAAGTCGTCAACAGAAACCCCGGAGTTCGCGGCTTTCACGTCGTGAAAGGCGCTGGGTAGTGGAGCGGAGTATCGGTTGGGTCATGATGCACCGACGTCTCGCCCGCGACTACGAGACCCTCACCACCAGCTCCGAAGCCGTGATCCACGTCGCCTCGATAGACAACCTCGCCAAGCGCATAACGGACGAGACCACACCAACCTGGCGAGGAACCTACTAGGGCATAAGAGGCAATTCACTCACACTAAAAGCCCTCTGAGATTCCGGAGGAAGTAGTGCCAGGTGGGAAGCAAGTACACGAAGCGGTACTCGGATGAGTACAAGCGCGACGCGATCGAGCTGGTGCGGTCGTCGGGCCGGACGGTGACCGAGGTCGCCCGGGAGCTCGGGGTCAGCTCGGAGTCCCTGCGAGGCTGAGTGAAGAAGGCCCGGGCCGGCGCGGACGACCGGGACGAGGAACTGAGGCGGCTGCGGAAACTCACTGCCGAGCAGGCGAAGACGATCGAGATCCTGAATAAGAGCGACCGGCAGTAGGCGAAGTCGCCGCGCCAGAGCGCCCTAAATGCAAGGCAGGCACGAGCCCGAGTGATCATGGAGTTCCCTGCGCTCAGTGATCACCGGAGGGCTCGTGCCTGTCCTGCGCCGACTCGCCAGGCACGATCCTCAATGGCGGCAACTTCTCACCCGGTCTGCTGTCCGGCATCGTGGACACAGCCGTCAGGGCCGGTGTGAGACTCCCCCCGACCTGGGGTGACCCGTTGTTTCATGTGCACTGGATGCGCAGCCCGGTGCGCTGGGTGTGCGTCCGGCACATGAACAGGTACAGGGTTCCGACGTCACCCCATGTCGCATCAGTGAGCTCGCTCGGCCGGATCTGCAGCAGCAGCTCCATCGGCCGTGTGCATTCCGTGCAGACCGGCGTCTCGTCGCCGCCGTTCGCCCAGTACGGGTATCCGCCGATCGCCACCCCCGCATTGCGCATGTGCGGCGCTCGGGCGCGTTCCTGCGTCAGACGGAGTGCAGCACGGCCGACGATGTCCCAGTTCGCCCACGCTTCCCGGGAGCCGCTGTCACCCGGCACAAGGGCCCAGAGTTCGGGGCAGTGCAGGCGCATGCCCTCCCCGTCGGGCAGCGACTTTTCCAGGCGTGGCACCGCGTGGCGTTCCTCGAAGTCGGGCCCCGTGCCGTGCACGAGAACCTTGGGGCGGCGCAATGCGGTGTAGGAGCGCACGAGCCATCCGCCCTGTCCACGATCCCGTCCCCATGGATGGCACTTCCAGCAGTAGAAGAACGTAAAGAACGAGATGGGGAGCCTGTCGTGCAGTCCGTCGCGGGAGTAGTCGACCTGCGCGACGAACGTGAGATCGCCGGCACAGCCGTCGCACAGGGGCCAGGTCTCGCCCTCCTCCACCGTCGGCAACCCGCCGAACCGCGTGGCGACGAACTCCCGCATCACGTGGGGCTGCGCGGGAACGGACGGAGGGACGGCGTGCCGTCCTCGGCGACGATCACGCATGCGTGTCTCGGGCGGGCTTTGGGCCGGCTCCAGTACGGTGCGCGTCCGCATCAGCGACCGCAGCAACTGCACGACGTATTGCTCCTGAAGCACGGGCATGCGCGCATCGTAGCGGGCGGACCAGTGGCCGTACGGCTGTTCGTCTCAGTAGCCTGGCACGCAGGCATCAGAACAGGCCCTGGGTGACATCACAACTCAGTTCTGGCACAGATCTTGGGGAGCGGTCGCGGAGGGGCCTTGACCTCTGATCCTGAACACGGCTTATGCGGCTTTAGCCAGCATAGTTGATGGTGCGTCAAGTGCCGTCTCGTAGGCGATCGGTGGGCGGTGTCCAAGGCGGGAGTGGCGTCGGACGGCGTTGTAGCGGTGCAGCCGTCGGAACAGGTCGAGGCGGGCCTCGCGCTCGTCGTTCCAGGCCCTGCGGCCCTGGAGGGTCTCCCGTTTGCAGGTTGCGTTGAACGACTCGGCGAGGGCGTTGTCCGCGCTGCTGCCCACCGCGCTCATGGACTGGGTAACGTCGGCCTTGCGGCAGGCGTCGGCGAAGGCCCAGCTGCAGTACTGGGCTCCGTGATCGGTGTGCATCACCGCCCCGGCGAGCTGTCCCGGGTCCGCTCGGCTGCCGTCAGAGCATCCACGACGAGCTCGGCGCGCATGTGGTCGGCGATCGCCCGGCCCGCCAGGCGGCGCGAGGCGAGATCGATCACGGTCGCGAGGTAGCGGAACTTCCCGCCGGCCAGCGAGAGATAGGTAATGTCACCGACGTACTTGGTGTTCACCTCGCTCGCGGTGTAGTCGCGGCCGATCAGGTCCGGCACCTTCGCCGCGGCCGGGTCCGGGATCGTGGTGCGGTGCCTGCGGCGCAGGCGGAGACCGGCGAGCCTGACGGCCTTCATGATGCGTGCGACGCGCTTGTGATTCACGTTCTCGCTGTCCTCGCCGAGCTCGGCGGTGATCCTGGGGACGCCGTAGGTGCCGTCCGATGCCCGGTGCACCTGCCGTATCCGCGCGGCGAGTTCGATGTCGGCCGCCTGGCGGGCCGGTCCGGTCCGCTGCCAGTGGGAGAAGCTGGATCGGGCGATCTCCAGGATCCGGCACAACCGCGTCACGCCGTAACGGCGCTGGTGATCCTCAACGAACTGGCAGCGGTTCACCAGCCCGTCTCCGAGGCGAAATAACGGGCCGCCTTGCGCAGGATCTCGCGCTCCTTCCGCAGTTCGGTGTTCTCCCGCCGCAGGGCCGCGTTCTCCGCCTCCAGCAGCGCGACCGCTGGCACAGACGATGAGGCCACCGCCCGGCGACCCGGGGACGGCCCGCCCCATTCGCCCGGATCCAGTTCCGCAACGTCTCGGAGTTGATTCCCAGATCGGCGGCGCCCTGCTTGATCGTCGCCCTGCTCAGGCCGTTTCGGCTGCCGGGGCGGCGGTGCCGTCGCTCGGGGCGGCAGGCCATTCGCGATGTCCTTCGTCATGCCAGAGCGGGCGTCGGTCGACCCGTAGGCCGAGGATCTCCGGTCGCGCGTAGTGGCCCCGGGAGTCGACCCAGACCTTGACGGCGTTGATGTCGGCGAGGTCGATCTCGGCAGTGACGAGCTTCTCCTCGAGGCCGGTGTGCGGGCCGGCGAGGTACTGATTGAAGGGGTGGATCACGGCCGACCAGCCGCCACCCGCAGTGATGTACTTTTGCGGTCCGGCAGTGGACTCCATCCACTGCAGGCACGTCTCGTCCACCGGGTTTCCGGCGGAGATGACGAATGCCTGCGCCGTGAGCGCGTGGGTCTTCATCATGGCGTCGATCTGGACGTCGGCGACAGTCTCGAAGCCGGTCATGGTGGACAGACCGGGCCATGCTGCTGCGTGGATCTGCTGGCCCTGGGTGATCAGGGACTGCCGGGCCAGATTCATGGTGTGTTCCCAGCAAGCCAGACCGCCGATCCGGCCCAGAGCGCTATCGAAGACGCTGAGGGTGGCGCCGCCGCCCTGAGCCCACACGATCCTTTCAGCGTAGGTGGGCTGGAGCTTGCGGTGAACTCCGAGAAGGGTGCCGTCGGGTTCGATGAAGACCTGGCTGTTGAAACACGTGCGGGTGCCCGTGAGCCTCTCGCTGACACCGAGAACGACGCCGACCCCGGCGCGGTCACAAGCGGCTTGGACCCGGGCGATCTGCGGACCGGGCACCTCGACTGACGCCTCGGCGTACGCGACGTTGGCGCCCTGCTGGTCCAGCGGGGCGTAGGCCTCGATCCAGTACGGGTAACCGGGCACGAAGGTCTCGGGAAACACCAGCAGGTCGATGCCTTCCCCGCCAGCCTGTTCGACGAAACGGATGGCCTTGCCGACGGTCGCCTCGGTGTCCATGAACACCGGAGCGGCGTGTACCGCCGCGACAGTCCGTTTCGTGGAAGTGGGAGATGACATGTCGGAGTCCTCCTCAGAAGTGGAGCGCACCGGCAGGAACAGGTCGTCGAGCGGTGTTCCGGGGCGCGCGATCCGGATGCGGATGGCTGGGTGAGCCGGTCACGAGGAAGCCTCCCATCAACCTCGGGGCGATACTCGCCTTCCAGCCGCGCAAGAGGTTCGCCAAGGACGCCGTACTGATCGTGGACGGCACCCTTGTCCCGGCCCGCGACCACGCCATCGCCGAGCAGTTGCAGAACCGGTACTCCACCAACCACCAGGTTCTCGTTGACACCGACTCGGGCATGACGGCCTCCTGGAAGACCACGGTGGAAGTCGGTGATCGGCCAAACGATCGGCCAACCACCCGCCTGACCCGCTCGCAGGTCGGCCACGGCATCCGGCACGTCCGCGACGTCGTCGCCGCGGAGAACCTGACGCCGATCACCTGGACGCGCCGCGACGGGTTCATGTTCTCCGACGACCCCGCGGACTGGATCGAGTACGACAAGCGGCAGTTCCGGCAGATCCTCGGCCGCCTCACCCGGGTGATCACGGGCACGCTCGATCCGCACCTGGCCCGCTACCCCGACGACGAATGTGCCCAGCTCGCCACCGCCCAGCTCACCAGGGTCCGCGCCACCCTCGCTCAGCTCTCCAAACCCCGATCACCTTGCCGAGCCCGCCATGACTGCTGCCTCCCGTCGCCGCCGCTACCCGTCCGACACCTCGGTTGCCGAATGGGCACTCTCGAACCCCTGCTGCCCGTCCCGGCCTGCCAGACCAAGACCGGCGGACATCCGGAGAATTGGCCGAGATGGGAGAACGTCGACGGCATCCGCTACGTCGTCGACAACGACGCGAAGTGGCGGGCCCTGCCTGCGGATTCCCCTCCGTGGGAGACGGCTTACGGGTTCTTCTAGAGGTGGAACCGGGCCGGGGTCGTCACCTACATCCGTGACCAACTACGCCACCGGATCCGTATTGGCAAGGGCCGCTGCCCGCACCCGGTGACGCTGATCGTGGACTCTCAGTCCGTCAAGGCGCCCGGCCTACCGGTGACGCTCACGGTGACGCCTGCCGACAGCCAGGACCGCGACGCCGCCCGCGACGTGTTCTGGCGCCTGCGCCTCACCCAGCCGCAAAATCACCCAGGTCTGGGCCGACCGCGGCTACGCCAGCGACCTCGTCGACTGGGCCCGCGAACGCCTCTGGCTCACCCTGCGCATCGTCTCCCGGCCCAAAGGGGCCAAGGGCTTCGTCGTGTTGCCCCGCCGCTGGGAAGTCGAGCGCACGGATCAGGGCCCAGTCCTTCTCGGTGGAGATGAGGCCGATCGGCTGCGGCCTGGTCTGCGCGTCTGGGTCCTGCAGGGAGAACGTCCCGTCGGTGACGTTCACAGTGAGGGGGCCGACCCAGTCGTCCAGGGACCACTTCGCGCCCCGCTCGGTCATCGTCGCGACAGAGGCGACTGCGGCCTGAGCCCGACGGCTCAGGCCGCGGTGGCCGCACTCGCGTCCGGCGCCGCGTGTACCGTCCCCGCGTATCGCCGGGCGAAGCCCGT
>NZ_BMRN01000120.1 GCF_014648655.1 Streptomyces atratus | reverse complement strand
GCACTGAGGACACCGAGACGGAGTACTGCGTCCGCATCACGCTGACCCTGGACGAGCAGCCCCCCGTAGTCTTCCCGGGGGCCGAGGACCGGCCGCCCCCCGACTCGGGGATGCTCGCGTTCTACCTCTCCCACGCGACCTTCAGCAAGGGCTCTTGCCACTGACCTGGTGATCCTTCTGAAGCCCCTGCTGCGGGCGATGGCGCGCAAACCGTCGATGTAGCCGCTTCGCCGGTCGATGGGGGCCGGCGGCGGCCCGATTCTCAGGTGAGGAACAGCACCCCTACCAGCTGCTGCTGTTGCTTCGGTGTCAGGAAGCGGCGGCATTGAGGTGGTAGGTGGTGTCGACCCAGAAGCCGTCGCCCGTATCCGCTTTGATCTCCAGGACGTACTGTCCGGGGTGGTGCCTCTTGGGTTGGAGATCGCGGCGGGTGTCGGGTGGCCAGGTGCTCGACCGGGCCGGCGGCGCCGGGCCGGAGGGCCGCGAGCAGCGCGGTCCGGTCCAGTGCAGCGAGCAGGGGCGGGTCGGCTGGCCCTGTGTGCAGCCAGGCAGCGGCCGGTGAGGGGCCGTCAAGAGTGGTGAGCGTCGTGCGGTGGGCGGCGGTGAAGCCGGGAGCGTGATGGTGCAGGGCCGGCAGCCGGGCTCCGATGGCGGCGACCACGGCCGGCCGGCTGGCGGCGAGGAGGTCCAGGACGTCCCTGGGCATCTCGCCGTCGGTGCGGGCCCGGCTCGCGGCGTAGTCCAGCAGGCACTCCAGCGCGCCCACCGCGGGATCCCGGCGCGGCGGGCCGGCCGTCGTCTCGTCGTCCGCCGCGCCGGCCGGGGCGTGGGTGAGGGTGTTGGCCAGGGCGTGCAGGTGGGCCAGGAAACCGGGCAGCAGGCCGTCGTCGAGGCCGGCCGCTCCGGCCGGGCGGCGCCAGGCTTCGCCGAGCAGGCCAAAGACCGCCTCGTCGGCGAAAAGGCGTACGGCCGCGGCCCGTTTGCCGGCCGGACCGGTACCGGGCGCGGGGCGGCGCAGCCGGAGTGCGGCGGCGACCGCGTGGGAGAGGCCCGGGCCCGGCAGGGCGCCGGGCAGGTGGGCGGTTGCTGCGGCCGCGGCGAGGGAGAACACGTGCAGGACGGGCAGACCGAGCGCGGCAAGGACCGCGGGCACGTCCGCGGTCCAGGCGGCCGGCGCGGTGGCGATGAGGCGTCTCAGGACGCCCGCGTAGGCGTCGGCGCCGGCGTCCTCGGCGGCGGCCAAGGCCCGGGCCGCCTCCGACGGGCCGTGCGCGGCCGCGAGTTCCACCAGGTCCTGGCCGCCGACATCCGTGAGCGCCCTGACCGGCTCCGGCCGGACAGCGGCGCGCGGGTCGGCCGGGCCTTGGGGGTTCAGGCGCCACAGCGCGGCAAGCAGCGGTCCGAAGCCGGTAAGCAGATGCTCTGGCAGGACCGGGGACCAGTCCCACACCCGCAGCCAGGACGCGAGCGGCTCCACGGTGCCGTCCGCGCACTCGGCCGTCACGGGCAGAACCTCCTCGAAGTCGCGGGGGGACGGTGGCGTGCCGAGCGCCGCAAGCTGGCGCGAGGGTCAGCGGAGGGCTCTCCTCCGCAGACGGTCGCGCATACCCTGCATGTATGACCACGGGGGATGAACTGCTCCTGCTAGCAATAGTTCCGGGCGGGCGGCGAATACGGATACGGGCTGATGAGCGGCTCCGGTTCGCCCTGCGGGCCTCGGAGTTGGTGGATCTGAGCCTGGCCGGACGGATCACCGTCGGCCCCCGGTGCATCGAGGTGATGGACTCCCGGCGCGTCGAGGACCGCCGCCTGAGCAATGTCCTGCACAGTTTGGGCGCGGCTGCTCCTCCGCCCAGCCTCAAGGATTGGCTGCGCCGGACACCGCGCTCCCTCACCATCGAGTATCTCTCCCGGCTGGAGGACCAGAAGGCGGTCCGGGTCCGCCGGTGGCGCGACCCCGGCGGCCGTACCCGCCACGACATTCTCTCCCTCGACCTGCCACGCCGCCGGGCGCTGCTGGCCCGTCTTGACAGCGTGGTCCGCTCCGACTCCGCAATGCCCACCACCGACCAAGACCTATCCCTCGCCGTCCTCGTCCGGGCTGCGGGCCTCGCCCCTGCTGCGTACCCGGGCCTGCGGGGCATCACCGATCGCCGCCGTTTGGCAGCCCTCGCCGCAACCGCCGGATCAGCCCCGGCAGCCGACGAGGAACTCGCTGCTTCACTGACCGCTGGCGTCGACGCCCTCACCCGTCAACTCCTCGGCGAGCTCAGCGACCTCTACGCCGACTTCACTACCGGCGGCCACAGCCTCGGCCACGACCTGGACCCGGGGAGTTGGTCCGAGGGAGGCACAGGCAGCACAAGCCACCACGGCGGCGGGCACGGGGACGGCAACCACGGCGGCTGGTGACACCGACAGCTGAGAGGGCGTTAAGTCCGTTTCTGGTAGCGGCCGCGTCCGGGTTGCTCGAGGAATCCCTGACGGGCGAGTCGTCCCAGGCGGGAGCGGGTGACGTTGATCGAGGGCTCGTCGGTGGGAAGGCCGAGGTGCTCGTGCAGATCGTGGAGGCGGAACACCTTGCCGGGGTGCTCGTTGAACGCGGTCACGATGCGCTGGCAGACGGTGGCGGTGGTGGTCTGCGTGGGGGCCGGTTCGTGGTCGGGTGGGGTGAGGCCGTCGATGACCTTGCGGGTGGCGGTGAGCTCGGCCAGGCGGGCTTCGGTCTCGGCGAGGGCGGTGGTGAGCCGCTCGATCTGCTCGCGCAGGTTGTCGGCTCGTGCGGCGGTCTCATCGTGTTCGGTCCGCAGCAGCCGCAGGAGTTCGCAGGCGTTCACGCGGCCAGCTCCACGTCGTCACGCCATGTGGGGGTAGGGGTGGTGAGGCGGCGGAGCATGCCGGCGGTGGAGGCCCAGTAGACGCGGGAGGCCGCGTTGTCGGGCCGGTGGTCATAGTCGCGGGCTAGGCGCCGGTGCAGCATGAGGGTGCCGTTGACCTGCTCGACCACCCATCGTTTCGGTTGCGGGACGAAGCCTTTGCCCTTGTCGTCGGGGTTGCGGCGGACCACCTCGACGGTGATGTCCTTCACCGCCCCGTGGATGATCACGGCGTCTTTGAAGCCCTGGTCGACGAGGACTTTTTTCAGGCGCATCCCGCATCGTTCGGCCGCCTGGTCCAGCAGGGTGATGCCGGCCTCGTTGTCGTGCGCGCTCGCGGCGAGGATCACCACGGTGATCAGGCCCAGTACGTCGACGGCGAGTCCCCGCTTCCTGCCGGGCGTCTTCTTGTTCGCGTCCAGTCCCGTCGTCTTCTTCGGCACTCCGGCCGCCACGCGGACGGACTGGGTGTCGGTGATCACCAGGGACGGGTCCTCTAATCGCCTGGACCGCTCCCGCACCTGGCAGCGCAGGATCTCCTGGATCCGCTGGTCAAGGCCGTCCTCGCGCCACAGGCTGAAGTAGTAGAACACCGCCGACCAGGTCGGGAGGTCGTGCGGCAGGAGACGCCACTGACAGTCCGTCCGGTTCTGGTAGAGCAGCGCGTTCACGACCTCGCGCAGGTCGCAGGAGCCCGGGTCCTCGGTCGCCGACCGCGCCACCCGCTCCTGCTTCCACGCGGTGACCAGCGGCTCGATCAACGCCCACTGCTCGTCAAGTCGGTTGCGTACGGCATCCGTTCCATGCCCGCGACCTCATCATGCACACGACATGAAGCGAGGACGGAACCGACCCATCACCCACGAAAGAGCGACACCACATCATCAGGAACGGGACTTAACACCCTCTAACACCCTCTGAGAGAGTGGGCGTTTAGGTATGCCTGGTGGAGCTATAACGCCTTTGTGACCAGTGGCTTTTGAGGCGACTTGCCGCATGAGCGGGGATTTACATGCGCGAAGACGGCGATCTGTGCGCCCGTTTAGCTCGCACATGCTGCACAGATTCCGTCTGGTCTAGCAATGACCTGGAAGCTCCCTGCCGGTAGGGAGCTTCCAGGCATTTCGGACCGTGCACGTTAGGACGTGTTTGAGATGTTGATCAAGGTCGTGAAACGATCTTCAGATGTCTCGTGGCGATCTGACGGATGCACAGTGGGAGCGGCTGGAAGCGGTCTTGCCGCCGATACCGAAGATGGGCCGACCTCCGAGGGATAGGCGGCAGGTGTTCGACGGGATCTGGTGGCGGGCCCGGACCGGCTCGCCTTGGCGGGACGTGCCCGAGCGTTACGGCCCCTGGGAGACCGCGTATGCGGTGTTCCGACGCTGGCAGATCGACGGAACCTGGGCCCGCGCCCTGAAGAAGTTGCAGGTCAAGGCGGATGCCGAGGGGGTCATCGAGTGGGAAGTCTCGGTCGACTCCACTGTCTGCCGAGCCCACCAGCATGCCGCCGGGGCCCGCAAAAAGGGGCTGACGGTCCGGGCCGGACGCGTCCGAACGGCCTCGCGGCCGAGCCGGACGACCACGGCTTGGGGCGCTCACGCGGCGGGCTGACCACCAAGATTCACCTCGCCGTCGACGCCTCCTTCCACGTTCTCGCAGCTGTCATCACCGCCGGCCAGCGGGGCGATGCACCGATCTTCGAGCAGGTGATGGACCGAATCCGTGCCCCCGGATCGGCGGTGGACGCCCCCGCACCCGGCCGGAGCATGTACTTGCCGACCGGGCGTACTCCTCCCGCCAGATCCGCTCCTACCTGCGTAAACGCGGGATTGCGCACACCATCCCGGAGAAGCGGGACCAGGCCGGACACCGGATCCGGCGTGGTTCCCTCGGCGGCCGTCCACCCGGATTCGACCGCGAAATGTACAAGCGCAGACACAAAGTCGAGTGCCGGATCGGCCTTCTGAAGCAGGCAAGAGGCGTCGCGACCAGGTACGACAAGCTCGCTGTCCGCTACGAGTCGACCGTCCAACTCACGCTCATACGGCAGGCGCTGTGACCGCCCGTCATACACGATCACGATCACGCCACGGGCCGTCTGGCACCAGGGCGCCGAGCACGGCCAGCAACTGTGGCGGCTCAACCGGGTCTGGCAGCGAGCTCAGATCCGACCATGCGATCCAGACGTGCGTGTCCAGGTTGACCTGCTCATCGGGGAGCAGGCCGGTCCGCACAAGCGATGGTTGCTCGTCGGCGAACAGCGCAACGAAGAAGTGCTCCGTCCCGATGTACCGCCTGCCGTTCCACTGAACATCACGGTCGACTGGCACAGACCGATCAAGCACCGCAGTCGGGTCGAGTCCGGTTTCCTCGGCCAGTTCTCGTCGTGCCGCCATCAGCGGCGTCTCGCCCGGCTCGAAACCGCCACCGGGCGGCTCCCAGAGCCATGTCCCGTCGAACGGATCACGCCAGTGCAGGAGAAGCAGGCGATGGGCAGCGTCCAGACAGATGACCCGGGCGGCGGGCCGGTGCGTTGTTTCCACCATCCTGACGCTATGCGGTGCTCAAAATGTCGATCAAGAGCTGGGCTGCGTTGATCGACATTTCAACAACGTCCTAGCGATATTTGCGGCAAAGCGTGTCGAAACGTTCGGCGCGAACCAACATCAAACGCCCACTGAGAGGGCGTTTACGTAGGTCTATTCCGAAAAGCGGCCTTCGTCGCTGACCTGCTTTGCCATAGTTCGAGTGGCATGCGAGTTTCATAACCTCTCACCGCTCGGAGCCTGCCATCCGTTTCACTCGCTTCTACCACTGGAAGTCCGTTTGGTTTGAGGATGCGCCAGAACCGCCTGACGTTCAGCGGAACGGCACCTTCCGGTCCTCCCGTGTCAACGCTACGGCGTGAGCCAGCGCAAGCCATACCCC
>NZ_BMRN01000119.1 GCF_014648655.1 Streptomyces atratus | reverse complement strand
CGACGGTGCGGCCTCGGCCGAGCCGGCGGCCACGGCCGAACCGGCCATGACCAGACCGGCCAGCCCCGAAGCCCGCAACAGAGTACGACGGGACGAAGCGGAGGACGAGGCGGAGGACTTGGCTGGGGACGATGCATGGACGGCCATGGCGGAGGTACTCCTCGCGTTGTCGATGCGTGCTCGATGAGGACCGGTCGGTCGCAGTCAGATCGTGTTGCGGTACGGCGGCATGAATCGCATGCGCGGCATCTGGTCGGCGAGGACTCCCCCGTCGACGACGATGCGCGCCCCGGTGAGGTACGCCCCGGCATCCGACGCGAGCAGCAGCAGTGCGCCCACGCATTCGTCCGGCTGCGCGTACCTGCCGAGCGGGATCCGCTCGCGGTACGCGGACTCGAAGGCCTCCCGGTCGAAGGGGAATTCGCCGTCGATGGGGGTCTCGACCATGCCGGGGGCAAGGGTGTTGGCGGTGATGCCGTGCGGGGCGAGCTCGACCGCCAGGGTCTCGGTCAGCAGTTGGGCGGCGGCCTTGGAGGCGTTGTAGTGGGCCAGGCCCGCCTCCGCCACCAGGGCGTTCTTCGACGTAATGGTGATGATGCGGCCGGCGACGGTGTCCGCTGTCATGTGTTCGGCGATGCGCTGGCTGAGGAAGAAGACGGCGTCGACGTTGACCCGCATAATGTGCGACCAGCTTGCGGGGGTGATCTCGTTGAAGCGTTCCAGTGCCGCCGTTCCCGCGTTGTTGACCAGGATGTGCAGCGGTCCTGCCTCGGCGCGTACGGCATCGACGAAGCCGGGCAGCGCGTCGATGTCCGCGAGGTCCTGACCGTAGGTGCGGACCTGTCGGCCGAGCGCCCGGGCGGCCGCCGCGGTCTCGGCGACGCCGTCGGCACCGGGCAGGTCGACGAGAACCAGATCGGCACCCGCCTCGGCGAGGCCGACGGCGAAGGACCGGCCGAGGCCCCGGGCGGCTCCGGTCACGACCGCGGTGCGGCCGGTCAGGTCGAAGCGGTCACTGCCGCGGGGCGGGACGGCTGCGGTCATGGCGGGGGTTCCTCCAGGCGGAGAGGTACGGAGAAGGGCGGGCCGCCGCGCAGGGACACAGGGTGGGAGCGCGGCGGCCCGGCTGCCGGTACGGCGCCCGGATGACGGGGGGGGCGACCCGTGCGCCGTACCGGCAGGTATGCGGGACGGCCCGGTCAGCCGTTCAACCCGAGCAGGTCCAGCGACGGCCGGTGGATGATCTCCTCCACCGCGCCCGCATCCAGCGGCGGCAGTCCGGGGATGCCGGGGATGCGGGCGATCTCCCGCAGCCCCTTCACCGAGTCGTCGACCGTCGTGAACGGGTAGTCGCTGCCGAACATCAGCTTGTCGAAGACCCCGTAGTCCTGGACCAGCCGGAGGCTGTGCCAGAGCTGGAAGGGCCGGTAGTGCAGGGCGCTGATGTCCGCGTACACGTGCGGGTGCTTGCGGATGACCGCGATGCACTCGCCCTCGAAGGGGTGGCCGAGGTGGGCGAGGACCATCCGCAGCTCGGGGTGCCGGATGGCGACTGCGTCCAGGTGCCGGGGCATCGCCCATTCCAGCGGCGCGTTCGACACAAAGGTCGTGCCGGTGTGGACGAGGAGCGGAAGGCCGTGCCGTTCGGCGTAGCCGTACAGCTCGTCGTACTCCTCGGCGGCCGGGTCGAAGCCCGCGTACATCGGCATCAGTTTGATGCCGCGCAGTCCCAGCTCCTGGTGGCCGTAGCGGAGTTCGTCCTGCCAGCCGGGCTGGGTGGGGTCCAGGGAGAGGTAGCCGATCAGCCGGTCGGGGTGCGCTCCGGCGTACGAGGCGACGGCGGCGTCGTCGACCCAGAGGCCGCTGCGCCGCGCCTTGCCGCCGACGACGATCGTGCGGGTGCCCTCGGGTGCCGTTGCCGCGTACTCCTCCCACTTCACCGTGAGGTCGACCTCGCCCGCGTGGGCGCGGGCGGAGTCGGACTTGAACGGGTCGGTGAAGTCGTGGCTGTGCCGGAAGAGATGCGAATGGACGTCGACGATCATGTCCGGTTCCGCTTCTCCCAGCCGTCCGCGAACATGTTCCAGAAGCGGTGGCTGGGCGGGTGTTCCTCGAATACCTCGTCGACGAGCTCGACCCCGAGTCCCGGGGCGGTCGGCAGGCCGATGCGGCCGTCGACGATCGGGAGGGTGCCCTTGAGGGCGTCGAAGACGTAGTCCTCAAGGAGCCCGTCGAAGGTTTCGAGGATCTTGAAGTTGGGGATTCCGAGCGTCGCGTGCACCGAGACGGTGGTGCAGAGCGGCGAGTTGGAGTTGTGCGGGGCGACGAGCATGCCATGGGTATCGGCGATCGCGGCGAGCTTCCTGACCTCGGTGAAGCCGCCGGCCATCGAGAGGTCGGGCTGGATGATGTCGACCGCGTCGGTGGCGAAGAGCTGCTTGTACTCGTAGCGGTTGTGGAAGTGCTCACCGCCGGAGATCGGGAACGCCGCGCGCTGCCGCAGTTCCGCGTAGCGCTCGATGTGGGTCCAGGGCATCGGCTCCTCGAACCAGCCGATGTCGAAGGGCTCAAGCTCCCGGACGAGCCGGGCCGCGGTCGGCATGGCGAACCGGGCGTGGCCCTCGATGAACAGGTCGACGTCCGGGCCGATGGCTTCGCGGACGGCGGCCACGAGGTCGACGGAGCGGCGCAGTTCGGCGCGCTCCAGCTCGTGCAGCCCGGGGCCGAACGGGTCGAACTTGAGGGCGGTGAAGCCCTTCGCAACGGTCTCCCTGGCCTTGGCCGCAAAGGTCTCGGGCTCGCGCTCGCCGGTGTACCAGCCGTTGGCGTAGACGCGTACGTCGTCGCGGCAGGCGCCGCCGGTCAGCCGGTAGGCGGGGACGCCGAGCGCCTTGCCCATCAGGTCGTACATGGCCTGGTCGAGGCCGGACAGGGCGACGCCGCCCATGTCGCCGCCGCGCAGGAAGTCGCCCTGGTAGACGCGGAGCCAGAGCTCCTCGATGTCGAAGGGGTCGGCGCCGATGAGGTGGCGCTGCGCGAGGGCCTCGGTGAGGGCGCAGACCTCGCTGACCCGGTAGGGGTGGGTGATCTCGCCGATGCCGGACAGGCCCTCGTCGGTGTGGACCCGGACATAGCCGAAGTCGCGCCAGGAGGTGCCGAGCATCAGGGTCTCGACGCGGGTGATCCGGCCTGCGGGGCCCGCCGGGCGGGTGCGGTTGACGGTCAGCATCAGCGGGTCGCTCCGCCCATGGTGGAAGTGTTCTCCAGGTCGCGCGCGCCGCCGTCGGCGAGAACGGCCTTGACCGCGGCCTCGGTGCCCTCGATCAGACGGTCCACGTCGGCGTCGGTGTGGGCGTAGCTGATGTGGCTGCGCTTGAGGTTGAGCGGCAGCTCGAACAGGCCGTGGTCGAGGAGCCTGCGGCGGTAGCCGACGAACAGCGAGGCGTCGTTGTTCAGCAGGTCCGCGTAGGTACGGGGGGCCTCGCCCGGCATGAAGTAGCTGACGAAGACGGAGCCGTAACCGGTGACGACGGCGGGGACGCCGAGGCGCTCGTACAGTCCGGTCAGTTCGCTGCGGACACGGTCGCCGAGCCGGAAGACGTGCTCGTGGACCGGCTCCTCGCGCAGCTTTCGCAGGGTGGCGAGGGCGGCGGCGACGACCAACGGGTGGCCGTTGTACGTACCGGCGAAGAAGGCGGGGGCGCCGGGGCGGGTGGAGAAGAGGTCCATCAGGTCGGCGCGGCCGCCGATCGCGCCGACGGGGGCGCCGTTGGCGATGGCCTTGCCGAGGGTGGTGAGGTCGGGGGTGATGCCGGAGATCTTCTGCCAGCCACCGATGTCGTGGCGGAAGCCGGTGATGACCTCGTCGAAGATCAGGACGCTGCCGGCCTTCGTGGTCTCCTCGCGCAGCGTGGTGAGGAACTCCTGGTACGGCAGGAGCGCCCCGACGTTGTGCGGGACGGGCTCGACGATCACGGCGGCGATGTCGGAGCCGTGCTCGGCGAAGGCGCGGCGGACGGCCTCGCTGTCGTTGAACGGCAGGACGAGGGTGGCTTCGAGGACCTCGGGCAGGATGCCGGTGGAGATCGGGTCGTGGCCGCCGACCTTCTCGGGCGCGGAGATGACGTTGAGGCTGACGGCGTCGTGCCAGCCGTGGTAGCAGCCCTGGAACTTGACGACCAGGCGGCGGCCGGTGGCGGCGCGGGAGACGCGCAGCGCGTGGAACGTGGCTTCGCTGCCGGTGCTGGTGAGCAGCACCTTCTCGATCGAGGGAATCAGCTCGGCGAGCTGTTCGGCGAGGAGGACCTCGCCCTCGGTGACACCGACGCCCATGTGGCCGAGGGTTGCGCCGGCCTCGGCGGTGGCGCGGGCCACGTCGGGGTCGTTGTGACCGAGCAGCGGCGGGCCGAACGCCGAGTGGAAGTCGGTGTACTCGCGTCCGTCGGCGGTACGGAACCGTGCGCCGTCTGTTCCGGTGACGACCAGGTCGGTCAGTCCGGGAACGCTGCGCTGACCGCTGTTCACACCGCCGGGTACGACCTGGCGGGCGCGCTCGGCGAGTCGGGCTCCGGATTCGTTGCCTACCGGGCCTGAACTCATATCGCTTGCTCCTTGCGTCGAAAGTCGTCGGTTTCGCAGGCCCTGCCCGGCCCGTGAGTCCCTGGCGCCATCCGCCCGGCAGTCGCCGCAGGAAGAGGGTGATCCGTGGTGCTTGGGTGGTGCGTTTTCGCTTTTTCTGAACACTGTTCTGTAGAGCAGAACAGTGCCTGGATATTACGTGCGGCGCCAGGGCCGGTCAACCCCTTTCCGGACACCAGAAGGCCCGTTCCCAGACCTTCTTCACAGAGAAAGCGCCATCCGGCCCCCTGGAGGCACTAGGCTGTTCTGCTATGACGAACAGTGCTGCCCCAGAAGAACCGAAGTACTGGGTCAAGAGCGTGGCCAGGGCAGCGGACATCCTCGAAGCGCTCGCCGCCCCCGCACAGGGGAACGGCCTGAGCGTCACCGAGGTCGGCCAGGCCTGCTCCATCTCCAAGAGCGCCGCCTTCGGCATGCTCCAGACCCTGCGTGCCTACGGCCTCGTCTCGGACGACGGCGAAGGCATGAACCGCCGCTACCGGCTCGGCATGAGCCTGGCCCGGCTCGGCGACCGGGCCCGCTCCCAGGTGTCCCTGCGCGGAGTCGCCCACCCCGTCCTGCGCGAACTCACCCGGACCACCGGCATGGCGTCCAGGCTCGCCGTACCCGAGGACGGCCATGCGGTCGTCGTGGACCAGGTCGAGCTCGACCAGCGCGTCCGGCTCGATCTTCGGATGGGGCAGCGCGAGCTGCCGCACTGCACGGGCCTGGGCAAGGCGCTGCTCTCCGCCGTACCGCAGAGCGAGGCCGCCGCGGTCGTCGAGCGGTTCGGCCTGCCCCGTCGTACGTCCCGCACGATCACCGACCCGGCCACCTTCCTGTCGCATCTGCGCGACATCGCCCGGGTCGGCTACGCCCTGGACGACGAGGAGGACGCCGAGGGCATCATCTGCATCGGGGCACCGGTCTTCGACGACCGTTCGGTGTGCGCCGGAGCCATCTCCATCACCGGCCTCAAGCTCGGCCTGCCGGCCTGGCGCTACCAGGAACTGGGCGGCCAGGTACGGGACGCGGCGCGGCGGATCAGCGTCTCGCTGGGCTGGGTCGACGACGCGGAGAACGACACCTCCGACACCGAAGCGTCGCATTCCGACGAATTCAGGTCTTGACCAATCGGCGTAACCCGCCGTAGGTTCCCTGCCAACCGCGGTGACGCTCATTCGTCACCGGCGATTTACCCCTTCCGGTCCGCTTCCGGCGCCTGCCCACCGCGTCGTGAACATCCGACGGCCGGATCCTTTTCAGCCATCCGCCTCATGGCAGTCCACCGCAGGAACGCTCCCTCGTTTTCGGCACTTCTCGGAAGGCGAAGTCCGCATGAGCGTTCCGCACCCACACACCTCCGCTTCGTCCCGTCGTACTCTGTTGCGGGCTTCGGGGCTGGCCGGTCTGGTCATGGCCGGTTCGGCCGTGGCCGCCGGCTCGGCCGAGGCCGCACCGTCG
>NZ_BMRN01000118.1 GCF_014648655.1 Streptomyces atratus | reverse complement strand
AGACCCCGGGGCTATACGCGGCCCGGGGCCCCTAGCTTTCCGGGGCCTGCCGCATCGCACGGGAGTGCGTGTAAGCCCTGGGATCTGTGGCCGCTCCCCCTGGGGGCTATATGGCGGCCGGGAGCGGTTCCGCGAGCCGATCCAGCCGTTCGTAGAGGGCCCGCACGAGCCGGGCCCGGTTCTGGGCGCAGCGTGCGGTGCCCAAGGCCACGAGGGGTGCTCTAACCCTTTCGAGTGGATCACCAGATCCGGGAAGCCGAGACGATAGTTCTTGATCAAAATGGTCCCCGGCTCCCGGAAGACCGCAGCTGTACAGGCCGGCCAGGCGGGCGAGCGGCATCCGGCTCGCCGGGTTCCTGGGGTACTGCCCGACGCGGCGGCCGGGTGTCCCGAATGCGTGACCGTCGTCCGGAGAGGGACTGAGAATCATGAACACCAAGAAGCTGTCCAGGCGTTTCCGCGTGCTTGCGGCGGCAGCCGTCATGATCGCCGGTGCGATGAGCGCCACTCCCGCACAGGCTGCCGCAGAGCAGTGCGGGGAGAACCGGCTCTGCTTCTTCAGCGGCTCCAACGGGCAGGGCTTGAGCGCATGGGTGGAAAACGTGACGATCGGAGGCGACTGTATCTCCGGTCTCGTCACATGGAACGACGGCTCGGTGGGCCATCCGCGCAGCATCAATAACAACCTGCCGTTCGCGCTGAAGGCCTACAAAAGTTACGACTGTTCCGGATCGGCCGCGGGCACGACGCCTGCGGGCGCCGAGACGAACCTGGACCCGTCTGGCTGGTCCTTCAGGCCCCCGTGTGCCCCGACGGTAAGGTGTGTTTCTTCTCGGAGAGGGACTACAGCGGCATTTCCACTGAGAAGAGCCCCGACAATTTCTGCGATGACCGGCCCATCGACAATTACGACGCCTACGCGGTCATCAACAAGACCTCCCGGCCGATCCGCGTCTACAACAGCGTGTGGTGTACGGGGGCATACACCCTCGCTGATGTTCCCGCAGGCGGCAACCTCAGCATCAGCGGCGGCGCCGGCATGAGCGGCTGGAAGAGCATCTGACACCTTCCCTGGGGCCGGCCGGGCCTGCCCCAGGGGCCCACCGTGAGCCCGAGGCCGAGCGGAACGGGCTGCGAGGTCGAAGCCCGGATCGCTGCCGAGGAGAACGCCCCCACCCTTTGACCGACAACGGCCTGCTGTAGCAACCGGTATCCGGCCGCTTCAGCCCGCCCGGTGCAGTGTCGCCAGGGCCCGCACCCTCTGGGGTGGCGCGGTCCCCGGTATGAGGGGCAGCAGCCCAGGTCGTCCTGTCACAGACCGCGGGCTGCACCCTCTCTGTCTACGAGGCCCGGTGGCACCCCGGCGACCTGCGGCGGGCATCGTGACTACGGCTGGCGTCCGAGCGGTCGCGGGGCTGCCGCTGTACCCGGCGTTTTCTTGCCGGGCAGCGGCATTTCCGGGCACCCATTCCCAACCATCGGCACCCAGCCCCTGCCACCACAGCCCCGACCAGCGACAACACACCCCGCGCCATACCGACCGTCAACCAACTGACCCGCACCATCACCAAAAACGTCAGCACCAGATCGGCATCCATGACAGCAGTCGAGCCACCCACGACAACCCACTGAGCAGCAAAGAGCCCGCTACTCACTGACATCACAACGCCGAACCACCACCGACAAAAACCCGCAGATCATCACGATGCGGCGCTCCGTGCAGTAGTTCAGATAGAGAGCGAGACGGCCCGCGTAGGCCCGTTCCGTATTCGGCGAGCGGCCCTTGCTGCGCAACCCGGCCAGAAACGCACACGCCTCGGCATGCAGGTCGTAGGTGCGTGCATCGGCCACCACCCACCTCTCCACACCGGTCGACGGAGAGATCGAGCGTTCTGCCACATAGTTCTGCTCCACCCACCAAACACACCCAAGCCCGCCCCCAGCCGGCTCCGCTTCCGGACATCTCCCACACGACCAGGTGGCAACCACACCGAACACACCCCACAAGCCTGCGCACCTATGGATAATCCGTGCCCTGCAGTCGGCGCCCTGACCTTGGCCGGGCATCCCGACATCCACGGCCGACGGCATCACCACGGCGCACCCCACGTGCGCCTGACAAAGTACGGCAACGCATCCGTCGTTCACAGTGCTGCGAGGACGAAGGTCAGCAGTGCCAGGGAGAGGGTGGCGCTGCCCGCGAAGGCCAGGGCACCCCGTAGCAGGGCGGTGGCGTAGGTGGCTCCGTCGATGCGAGCAAGCAGGCCGGCCGCTGCTCCTACGAGGGTGCAGAAGAGCGCGATGACCGCCAGGAGCAGGACCAGGAGCATCAGGTGGATGGGTGAGGTGTTCATGGCTTCTTCCCGGGACGTTCGACGACGGTGACTCCGGGGAATTTCGCGGTTTTGGTGTTCACCGGGGTTCAGGCCGAACAAAGATGAACGAAGACGGTCGTCCGAGAGATGGAGAAGCAGGACATGGAGGACGTGCACGAGGATCCGTTGGCGGAACTCGCGCTGCGGCTGCGCACCCTCAGAGCGCAGCGGGGTTTACAGATGGGCGGGTTGCAGCAGCGGACCGGGCTGGGGCGGACAACGGTCAGCCAGGCGCTGAACGGTCAAATGGTGCCCTCCGAGGCCACGCTGGTGGCCTTGGCGGAGGCTCTGGGTGCGGATGTGGAGCCGATGTTGGCCTTACGCCAGGCCGCCGCTCGCATGCCGCAGAATCTCTCTCTGAGAGCTGTTCGCAGGTCAGTGCGGCCGACGGTGCAGCCTTCGTTCGAGGAGCGGTACCTCAGCTACGTAGCGGAACGGCATTCTCAACTGACCGTCGTAGGACTCGATTTGAGTCGACCGGAACGCGCGCGCTGGCCGCTGGACGCGGCGTACTTGAGTTTGGAACTGGCGGAGCGGCCAACGGGCTGGCCTGCAGGCAGCGGAGAAGCGGACGACCGGCCATCCGTCGTGGTGAAGCGTGCGGAGAACGCGTTAGCGGGCTGCCGACGGGTACTTCTGCGAGGGCTCGCCGGCAGTGGAAAGACAACGCTGCTGCAGTGGCTGGCTGTCGCCGCGGCACACGACGAGCTGCCGGATGAACTGACGGACTGGCGGGGACAGATTCCGTTCGTCCTGCCACTGCGGACGCTGGTCCGGCGCGGGCCCCTTCCAGAGCCGCATGATTTCCTGTCCGCGGTCGGGGCCCCCTTGGCCGCCTCGCAACCTGAGGGCTGGGCCGATGAAGTACTCGCCAAGGGCGAGGCACTCGTCCTGGTCGACGGCATCGACGAGGTCCCCCAAGAGCATCGCGGTGCCACGCGGGACTGGCTCGAGCGGCTCTTGGCGGCCTACAAAGACGCACATTTCGTAGTCACCACGCGTCCGTCAGCGGTTCCCGAAGGCTGGCTGGCCTCATCGCGCTTCACCGAACTGTCGGTGCGGCCCATGAGCGCCCCCGACATCGGAATCTTCGTCGGCCGGTGGCATGCTGCCGCCAGGCAGAGCGCGGCGACCGAGGCCGAACGGTCACAGTTGCATGGTCTCGAAGCAGCACTCCAGATGACAGTGCGTGCTCAGCGTGACCTGGCGCAGTTGTCCAGCACACCCCTGATGTGTGCGCTGATCTGTGCGCTGCACCGGGACCGCCGCGGCCACCTGCCTCACAGCCGTGTGGAACTCTACGAGGCAGCGCTGTCGATGCTTCTCATACGCCGTGACCTCGAGCGCAGCATCGAGGTCCCGGAAGGCATTCAGCTCACCGAACACCAGAGCGTCCAGCTGCTGCAACGTCTGGCCTATTGGCTCATCCGCAACCGCCAGACCGAGATGGACCGGGCAACCGCTGAGGCCTTGGTCGGTGACGCGCTGCCGGCGATGCAGGCCGTGGCTGAGCAGGGCACTGCCGACCAGGTCCTGATGCACCTGGTCGGCCGCAGCGGGCTCCTGCGCCAGCCCACCATGGACACCATCGACTTCGTCCACCGTACTTTTCAGGACTACCTCGGGGCCAAAGCCGCCATCGAAGCGCACGACTTTCCGCTGCTGGTCAACAATGCCCACGACGACCAGTGGGAGGACGTCATACGCATGGCCGTCGCCCACGCCCGCCCAGCCGAGAGCGCTGACCTGCTCCACCGCCTCATCGAACGCGGTGACGCTGAGGACGGACACAGGAGCAGGCTCCACCTCCTGGCGGCCGCCAGCCTGCAGTACGCCACCGAAATCGATCCAGACGCCCGCAGACTGGTCGAACAGCGAGCACGCATCCTGATGCCTCCCCGCTCCCAGGAGGAAGCGGAGGAACTTGCCGCACTCGGGCCGGGCATCCTGGATCTGCTACCGGGGCCGGAAAACCTGGAAGCTGATGAAGTAGGCCCCGTCATCAAGACTGCGGCTGCCATCGGCGGCGACCATGCCTACGCCTTCCTCCGCCTCTTCGCGCAGTCCCTGCCTCCTGACTCAGCACCCTACGACCTAGTCGAGGGCTGGGAGCACTTCAGCGCTGACGAATACGCCCGCGACATCCTGCTCTCCTTCCCTGACCGGGATCGTCTTACTCTGACGGTGCACACCCGTGATCAACGCAGCGCACTTCGATTCCTGAAACCCATCACCAGCGTCACCTTTCGAGAAGCATTCGCGGCGGACGAGATCATCGAGCACCTCTCAGACAAGCACACCCACGCACTGCGGATCTACGAGGGCCAACGGCTCAAAGGATTGAAGTTCATCCGCGAACTCTCAGCTCTGACAGAACTTGCCCTCTCCGACTGCACTAAGCTCACGCACATTAAAGACCTTGCAGGGCTCCCACTGTCGAACTTGAGCCTTATGCACTTGCCGGACGAATTCTCCTTCAACGCACTGGATTCTCTGCCCGAACTCACCGATCTTTCTCTCTACACGCGCCTGCCCTGGGAGAGCCTGGCGGAACTGCCAGCACCGGAGGGCCTCACCTCACTGTCCCTGGGTGGTTGGGTCGGCACACGTCTGGCCGGTGTCTCCAGATGGCAGCAACTGCAAGACCTAGTAATCAACGCCGCCCCTGACAACGAAGAATGGCAAGAAATTGCCGCACTCCCCCATCTTGCAGAGCTCTGCATATCGGATTACGACCTAAACCACGCCGTTCCCATGCCCAGCATCGCGTACCTCCGGCTTCTACCGACGTCAGACCCACAACTGGAGCTGGTGCCAAACTTCTTCCCCAACCTCGAACGCATCTTCATCAACTGCCGAGGGGCACAACCTGACACCGCCGACATCACCCCCCTGAGGCGGATCAAGGGACTCCAGATCTCCATCAGCTACGCGAGCAACGTCACCGGCCTCGAGGGATTCACCCCGGCCGCAGTCGGGCTGTACCCACGTCCTCGGACAGCAGGCACCTGAACCGCCCCTCGGGCAAGATCCCCACGCACAACCCAACCCGTCTACAGACCGTCAGGCTGTGGGAGGACCTCCATATGTCCGACCTGTGGGGCTCGTAAAGTGATCGCTGCTGGTCAGCACCCGCCTCCAGGGTCGTCGGTAAGGACTTGTAATGCTGCCCTGGTGATCGTGTCACTGCTCTACCGCACCGCCCGCGCACTGTTGTCCGTCCCCGCGGTCCTACTGCGTCGAGACACCGCCAAGGATGCCGAACTGCTGGTGCTGCGGCACGAGAATGCCATCCTGCGCAGGCATGTGAAGGGCAGGGTGCACTATGAGCCGGCCGACCGATTCTGGCTCGCCGCCCTCAGCTCGCTGATACCGCGTGGCCGCTGGACCGCCGTCTTCCCCGTCACCCCCGGCACTTTGCCGGCCTGGCACCGCAAACTGATCGCCAGGAAATGGGACTACTCCGCCCGCAGCTCCCGCACCGGACGGCCGCCGACGGCGGCCGCACTCAAAAATCTCGTGCTGCGCCTGGCCGATGAAAATCCCCGCTGGGACGACCGCCACATCCAGGGCGAACTGGCCCGACTCGGGCACCCCATCGCGGCCTCCACGGTCTGGGAGATCCTGCACGCAGCAGGCATCGACCCGGCCCCGCGCCGCTCCGGCCCCACCTGGCGCGACTTCCTCACAGCGCAGGCTCAGGGGATCCTTGCCGCGGACTTCTTCCCTTTCGACACGGCCTGGGGCAAGCGCCTGTACGCGATGGCGTTCATCGAGCACGGCACCCGGAGACTGCACCTCACCGGGGTGACCACGCACCCCACCGCGCAGTGGGCGGCACAACAG
>NZ_BMRN01000117.1 GCF_014648655.1 Streptomyces atratus | reverse complement strand
CCCAGTTCCACCCAAGCCTGGAGCGTGTCCTGGGCCCCCGTCTCGACCACCAGGCCGTCACCTGGCTCCTTGAACGCCACGGATCCCCGGCCGCACTGCGAAAGACCGAACGCCGCCGCCTCGTCGAACTCGTCCGGCCCAAGGCCCCGCGCATGGCCACCCGGACATAGAGGCACCCCCCTCGATCGGGCGGTCGCCTGCGACGGAGCCCGGCCGCGGCACGCCCGACGATTCAGCCCTGGAGGGAGGCGAGCCAAGCGGTCAGCAAACGGTTGACCTCCTCGGGACGCTCCTGCTGGATCCAGTGCCCGCAGCCGTCCAGGATGTGGGTGGAGGCCAGGCCGGGGAGGGTGGCTGGGTAGGCGTCGATCGCGTCGGCCATCCAGGTCGTGGAGGCGTCCAGGGCGCCGCCGATGAACAGGGACGGCTGCTTGATCGGGGCGCCGCCGTACTGGCCGAGGTCCTCCCAGTCGCGGTCCATGTTGCGGTAGCGGTTGAGGGCCCCGGTCATGCCGGTGCGCTCGAATTCCCCGGCGTACACGTCGAGGTCGTGCTCGGTCAGCCAGGCGGGCAGCTTGCCGCCGGGGAAGCGGTCGCGCAGTCGGCCGCCGGCGCGGGCCACAAAGTGCGGGTCGGGCTCGCCATGGGCGGGCATGGTGTCGGCGGACAGGGCCGCGTAGAAGCCCGCGAGCCAGCCCCGGAGGTCGGGCTCCATCTCCGCTTCGGCCCGGCCGGGCTCCTGGAAATACGAGACGTAGAACTCCTGGCCGCCGCCCATCTGCGCGAAGATGTCGGTGGGGCGGGGGCCGCCGGGCGGCGCGTAGGGGACGCTCAGCAGTCCGACGGCGCGGAAGACCTCGGGGTGGAGCAGGGCGGAGGCCGCCGCGATGTTGGAGCCCCAGTCGTGCCCGACGACCACCGCCCTCTCCTCGCCCAGGGCGCGCACCAGTGCGACGTTGTCCTCCACCAGGTCGAGCATCCGGTAGGCGTCCGTCGCGGCCGGCTTGGAGGAGCGGCCGTAGCCGCGCACGTCGAGCGCCACGGCCCGGTACCCCGCTGCCGCGAGGGCCGGAAGCTGGCGGCGCCAGGAATACCAGGACTCGGGGAAACCGTGGACGAGCAGGACCAGCGGGCCGGTCCCCTGCTCGACCAGGTGCAGGCGCACGGCGGGGGTCTCGATGGTTCGGTGGCGCAGGTCGGCGGACGGCTCGGGCTGGTGCATGGCTTCTCCTCGGTTCGCGGGCGGCCGCGGTTACCCACCGATCATGCGGCGCGGCGGCCGCCCGACGCGAGCACCCTTGCCATCCTGGCAAACTGGCAGGACAGGGCGGTGGAGGCGGCACGGCCGGAGGGAGCGGGGCGACGGTGACGGACGACGGCACAGCCGACACGCTGGCGGCCATGGGCCCCCGGCTGCGGACCGCGCGCGAGCAGCGCGGCGCCACACTCACCGGCGTCAGCCGCGCGACCGGCATCTCGCTGAGCACGCTGTCACGGATCGAGACCGGCCGGCGCAAGCCGACCCTGGAGGTGCTGCTGCAACTCGCGAAGGCGTACGACATCTCCCTGGACGAACTGGCCGGCACCGCACCCGTCGCCGCGGCCGGACCGCGCACCCCGATGCCGCAGCGCCCCGGCGACGACAAGGCGGTACTGCCGCTGACCCGGTACGTGGGGGGCCTGCACGCCCACAAGCACGTCCTGCCCGCCGTCGACGCGCCGCCGGCGCGGCCGCGGCAGGTCTCCCACGACGGCTACGAATGGCTGTGCGTCCTGTACGGGCGGCTGCGGCTCGCACTCGGCGAGCAGGACCTCGTCCTGAGCGCCGGGGACGTCGCCGAGTTCGACACCCGCACCGCCCACGGAGTCGCGAACGCCGGACCCGGCGGACCGGTCGAGTACCTGATCATGTTCGGACCGCAGGGAGAGCGCCTACGACCGCGCACCCCAGTCCTCGGCCGCGGGGCCCGGTAGGGCGGAGCACGGCGTCCTGGGACCACTCCCCCGCGACGGTGCCTGCAGCTCAACGGGAGGATCGGCCGACGGTGCGGCCGAGCCTCCCGGATCGTCGAAGGGATGCCGGAGCTACCGGCGTACGTGATGAACAACCGCCTCTCCGGGGACGGCTTGAAGTAGCGGCGGATGTTCCACACCACCCCGACCTGCGCCGAAGGCACGCTCACCGACCATCGCGGCGACCTCGCAGGCGGTGCAGTCGATCACCTGGGAGTGGATGGCCAGGGACTTCTTCTCCACGCGCCAGTTCTCCACGTGCCAGTAGATGAGCACGCCGCGGCCGCCGGAGCGCGAGTGCCACTCGGTGAACAGGTTCTGGTCGTAGGCGCGCACGTGGGTGGAGTCGGAGGCCACGGCGGTCGAACCCTGGCCCCACAGCTCGGTGCTGCGGGCGGCGAAGGTGGCGTTGGCGATCTGGATGGCGATGGCGCGGGCGGCCCCCGCCGAGAGGTACCGGTGGACATGATGACGGAACACTGAGCTGCTTCATCGACAGCCCTGGCCCGTACGAGCCGGGGCTTCGCTGCGCCTGCGGTCAGAGGCTGACGACGGCCCAGATGCGTCGCCCGTCCGGCCCGGTATCCGTGCCGCACCCTGTCACCCCGGGCACCGCAGTGATCTGGTGCAGGACGTCGTCGCCGTCCGGAGCGTGACCGGGTGCCAGGTCGGCCTGGTGGGACAGGGCGAGAATGCACGCCTGCCGGTCCTGGTCGGACACGTGAACGCTGAGGCGCCGGCCACTGTCGGCGACCGCCGCAGTGACGAGGAGCCCGACCACCGTGTCGATGACCGTCTGGTCGGGCCGATACCCCCACTGCCCCAACTGCGCCGCAACCTTGCGCTTCGCGATGCTCGCAGCCCAGGGGACGGACTCCAGCGACCAGTTCACACCGCGCCGGTTCCGCATCCCCACCCCCCGCCTGGCCGTCCGTACCACCGGGCCGGGGCCGGCCACCCGCCCGTCCACCGTGTCCGGGCGCGGCGGCGAGACGGGCTTCTTCGGCGGGGGCGGAGTCTTCGGCGGGTACGACGGCGGGTCAGGCTGTTCGGTCACAGGCTCGGCCATGGGTCTCCCGTCGTCCTGGGCGCATAGTGGGCGCCCTGACGCCAGGGTAGGCCGGTGAGGAGACGCACAGGGGTAGTCGGCGGTATCCGTCTGGCTGGTGCGGGCCTGGTGCCGACACTCCGACGCATCGCGAGTCCAGGCAGGTAGGAGACCTTGCAGCCCACATCTCGGGCCACGGTGAGCGGGAGGGCACTGTCGAGGCCCTTCCGTGCCGCCTGCTTCCCCGAACTGGCCAAACACCCCTTCCGGAATGTCACCGGATGACCCGCCGTCTTCCCCACCCCCAACAACAAGCAGACAAGTCGCACCCACCCTCGACTCACACTCCGGGAAAGCGATCCGGTTTTCCGGTCCCTTCGGTCCCTGCAGATGAGGTGTCGCTCAGGCGGCCCAGCACGACCGTGGCCAGACGCAGCGCGGCATGCAGCTCGCGCACCTCGGGACGGTGAGGCGGACGATGTCCGACCAGTCGCCGTTCAGCCCCGGCCAGGTGGCGAGCAGCACCTGCTCACCCGCAAGCCCCGGGTGGGCCGTGACGTCCATCCGGCCTTCGCGGGCCGGAACCCAGGGCAGCAGGATCTCGCCCGGCGGTATACGGGTGGGCGAGGTGAGCGGCGCCCGGACGACCTGGAGCCGGCCGCCGGGAAACGGCCCACCGCGGTGACCAGCGCGCCGCGCACATCGCCGGGCATCGGCGACTTCACCAACGTCCGCAGGTCGACCGGGCTGTCGTGAGCGCCGTGGTCCCGCACCACGGTCAGGGCCGGCCTGCGCGCGGTCGCCCGGGAGCGGGCGCCGGGGAAGGGGCGGCGGTTCCACGTGCGGGTCGCGAGCCGACCCCCGTCTCCAGCCGAAACGTGGTCATGAATACCTCCGTGCGGAAACACGACGCACGACAGCGCCGTACGAATCGTTCACACTCGCCCGCCGGCGTCCGGCACACACATCAGTCAAGTGATCGCAGGACAGCGGGTCAGTCGTCGGGCCGTTCGCGGTCGTCCAGCAGTTCGCCGAGGAAGGCGTCCCAGTCCAGGGCGTCCGCCTCCGCCTCCGCCGACACGATCTTGTACGTGGCCTCCAGCCACTCCCCGACCTCCGCGACAGGCAGCTCGAACACCGCACTGCTCTCCCTCGACTCCAACAGCAGCCAGGCCACCTCCCCCTCCTCCTGCACCGGCCACGCCTGCACGTCGCCCTCCCCGCTCTCCTCGTACAACCCCCGATACAACAGCTCGCGACCGATACGCCACGTCACACCCCGACCGCGCCACGGAGTGAACGTCATCGACACCACCATCGGCGACACCGCATCGAACCGGAACTCGGCCCGAATGGGATGCACCGGCACACCGTCCAGCACTCGCCGGACGTCCAGACAAAGAACCGGCAACTCCCCCGACACCGCCTGACCTGCCCGGACACCGGCCTGTTCGCCGTTCATGACGGAAATCCCTTTCGTGGTCGAGAAGCTCGCCCCGACTCTCCCCCACCAGCACACCCCACGACATCCGTCACCTGACCCTGGCACCGAATACGTCACCGCCACCCAACTCCCCGCACCGGCTGCCTCCACGCCCGGCACCCCCGCCCACCGGTACGTCATTTGACTGGCGCTGCAGGTCCGTTCGGACCGGGCGGCGAACCGGTCATGTCCGGAGGCAACCCGCGACGGGGTCCAGGCCATTGTCCAGGTATGAATGGCACACGTACCCCCGAACACGGCGCCTGCGTCCCACCCGCTCGTCCCGTCCGTCGACCCGGTACGGCACCGTCCTCGTCGTCAGCGCCGTGGCCGCGCTGGGTGGTTGCACCGTCGGAGGGAACACCGGCTCGGCGTCCTGGCCCGCCGATCCCGTGCGGACCACCGTCACCGCCGGCCCCGCCTCCGCCTCCGTCGACCGTGGCCGGCCATCGAGCCGGGCCGCGACCTGTGCAGAGACCGCCTCACGCAACTGCACGGCGATCACCACATGTGCCTCGTTCGCACCGGGCGCCAGATCCAGCATCCCCGACTCCACGAACCAGTCGTCCAGCAGCCCGGGCGTGGCCAGCTCCAGCAGCGCGGCGTTACGCCGCGCCCGCAGCGAGCCGACGAAGTCGAAGTGGCTGGTGTGATCACGGCGTCGGATCCGTCCTGGACGACCCCGTTCACAGGGCTGGGCCCGCACTGTTTCGCTGAGTTGAGTAGTTGAAGGTACGTCAGAGTTACACATGTGTGAACCTGTCCACCACACCTCAGCCGGTCTTCGGGGCTGCCAGGGTGTTGCCGCAGCTCCTACGCCCCGGTCACCGCCCCCGGTGCGGGCCCGATGCGGGAACCACGGACCGTCAGCCCCCCGTCGACAGTCCACGTCGTCAGTCCGCGAGCAGGTGGGCACGGCCGAACATCGATGCGGTCTCCCGTGCCGTCGGCGTACCGGTGTCCAGCTCCGCGCCGGCCTGCCGCAGTACCGCCACCACGTCGTCCGCGCCCTTGAACAGGGCGCCGGCGATGGGGGTCTGGTCCCGTGCGTTGCACACATCCGGGTCGGCGCCGAGCCGGACCAGGGCCCGCACGGTGTCGGCGTGACCGTGATAGGCGGCAAGCATCAGGAGCGTGTTGCCCGCCGCGTCGCTCACATCCACCGGGAGCCCGTGCTCCACGAACTCCACCAGTTGCTCGGTACTGCCCTGCCGGGCCAGATCCAGGCGACGGCCACGACGCCTTCCGTCTGCTCGGGGGTCAGCTCACCGCTGGTCATACGTGCATTCTCCGGCCCTGGGCGTCTGGCGTGTTCCGCTCCGGGGGTTCGGGGTCAGAGGTCCCCGGCTGCCAGGGCCTCGATCGCCTTGCGGACGCCTCTGCCGTAGGCCGGATCGGCCTGGGTGCAGTTGGCGATGTGCCGTTCGACGGTGCGCTGCGACGCACCGTCGATCGCGCGCGCCGTGTTCTCGAAGAGAGCCCGCTGTTGCTCGGAGCTCATCAGGCGGAACAGGTTACCGGGCTGCTCGAAGTAGTTGTCGTCGTCCGCACGGTAGTCGAACCGGTCGGCGACCGCTCCCACGGCCTGGCCTGGCTCACGGTAGGCGACCTAGATAGGAACATATCCACGTCAAGTGTGACCTGAGTGGGCGTTTAGGTATGCCTGGTGGAGCTATAACGCCTTTGTGGCCAGTGGCTTTTGAGGCGACTTGCCGCATGAGCGGGGATTGACATGCGCGAAGACG
>NZ_BMRN01000116.1 GCF_014648655.1 Streptomyces atratus | reverse complement strand
CCTCTCCCTCCTGACCTTCCATCAAGATCAGGTTCAGGCGAAGACCACCAAGTGGGTCACTTTTGATCCGCCGTCAGAGGGTCAGAATTCAAGCGACGCCGAGACATGTGACCAACCTCCTGCCTTTTCGCGTCGCAGTCATGGCGATGCCGGTCACGATGAGCTGCGCTGAGTCTCATGGGGGGCGGGCTGCCTCAAGGGTCCTCCTCCTGGCGACAAGTGCCGTCAGGAGGAGGGCAGCGGCTGTGACGACAGTTGCCCAGGCAAGCCGGTGTTGTGAGTTCACGCCCATGCTGAGCAGGATGCCGCCGAGCGCTGATCCGGTGGCAGACCCGGGCAAATGGCTGCGATCTGGAACGTGAGGACCGCGGTGGTGCTCTCGGGGGGTGTGCGGGTGGAGGCTTTCCGCAGATAGAGCTGATGCGTGCCCAGCACCTGGCTTTACAGGGACCGGCGCGTAGGACGGCCGTGCGGGTCCAATTTCTGTCGCTCAGAGCCAGTATCGAGACGATACGCCTCCGGGGCGACAGTCATTGTCAGCGTGCTCTCACGAAAGACCCGATGGGCCGGGCCGCTTGCGTGCGGTTGTGTCATGCGGATTCCTCTCGGGCGCGGCGCCGCTCCGACCCGGGGAATCCGTGTCGATGCGCGGCGATGGAAACGACTAGGGCGGGGATCAGGATGATGAGTGATGCCCAGGGCAGAGCGTGGGACCCTGTGGTGCTGAGGAGGATGCCGCCGACGATGCCGCCGCCTGCGATAGCGAGGTTCCAGGCGGTAACGAATAGGGACTGCACGACGTCGACAGCTGTTCCCGCCGCCTCCGCGGCTGTGGTCTGGAGGAGCGTTGCGACACCGCCGAACGCGAGTCCCCAGATCGCCGCGCTCACGAATACGAGCATGGGAAGTGCCGCGAACAGTGCGAGCGCCAGCGTGGCGACAGCGAACAAGACGCAACTCGCGATGACCAGTGGGCGCAGGTGGCGATCGATCAACGCCCCGATGATCCAGATGCTGATCAACGAGATCGCTCCGAAGGTCAGGAGCAAAGCATCGATGCGATCTCCGAGGCCGATCGGCCCGAGGAACGGCGCGATGTAGTTGTACATGATGCTGTGAGCCAGCACGTACGCCGACGTCACGGCCAGGATCGGGAAAACACCGGGCAGCCGGAACGTACTCAGCAGCCGCTGCCGTTCACCACGCGCTTGGCCTGCGAACTCAGGGATCGCCAGTCGAATCCAGACGGCGAGCACGACTGTGAGAACGCTGATGAGGCCGAACGAGATGCGCCAGTCCAGCACTTGCGCGAGAAACGTACCCGCCGGAACACCTAGCGCGAGCGCGACCGGCGTGCCCGCCGAGGCGATCGCCAGTGCGCGACCACGCCGATGCGGTGCGACCATACGCCTCGCGTATCCGGCGAGCAGCGCCCAGATAAGCGCAGAGACCACCCCGGCGAGAAACCGCGATCCCAAGGTAAGCACGAAGTTGCTCGACAGCGCCGTCACCGTGTTTGAGATGATGAACCCCGCGATAGCGGCCAACAGCAATCGACGCCGCGGCCAACCCGCCGTCGCCTTCATGAGCGGGAGCGCTGCGATCACCGAGCCGATCGCATACACGGTGACGTTCTGCCCTGCCGCCGAGATGGTCACATCCAGGTCCCGCGCCATGGCGGGAAGCACCCCGGCGGGCATTGTCTCGGTGAGCAAGGTGATGAATCCGGCCGTGGCGAGCGCCAGGAGCCCGGAGAGTGGGAGTCGCTCTGACGAGCTCGCCTTGGCCCTGCCGGGACGACGTTGAGTGCGGGTTTGAGTGTCCATAGACTCAACCCTGAAGGCTCACACCTATGTGAGGGTCAAATCGGGCATGCCGCACGAGAGGGGACCGATGAAGATCGGAGAGATCGCCCGGCGCACGGACACCCCGATTCGCCTGCTGAGGTACTACGAGGAGCAGGGCCTGATCGAGCCAGACCGCATGCCGAACGGCTACCGTGAGTACGACGAGCACCTCGTCGACCGGGTGCACCAGATTCGAGGCCTGCTCGACGTCGGTCTCCCCACACGCGTGATCAGGCAGATCTTGCCGTGCCTGAATGAGCCCCAGACGATCCACATGCCCTACATCACGCCCGACATGGTCGAAACGCTTGAGCACGAACGCGATCGGATGGCCGAGAAGATCCGCTATCTCATCCGTAACCACGACGCCATCAACGCGTATCTCGACGCGACCGAGCGGCACGCCTCAGAGGAATGACTTTGACCGCGCTGGGTTGGAACGCTGACCGGAGACCGTCCTCATCGGACGGCTCTGATTGAGGACGGCGAGCAGCTCGTCTTGTCCGGCTCCGGCCCCTCGCAGTCCGTACGCTGCGCCGAAGGCGCGATGGGTGCCAGCGCGGTCCCTGAGCACGGGCGCAGAGGCGTAGATGGCACCGGGACAACCACAATGCGGATCATGGTACTGAACAGTTCCTGACTGCCCGAGCACGCCGGTCGCGCAGGAGCGGATCGCTGCCGCGTTTGGCGGGCGGCGGCGGAGGTGGAGCTGGTCGAGGTGCGCCAGGAGGCGGATGTCGCGCGCTGGGGCATGACCGGTTCGGCTATCGAGCTGATCGACGGTGTCGACCCGTTCGCGGTGACAGGGGCACCATCAAGCATGTCGCGCCGCCTGTACAGGCACGCCGACGGCCGCACCGACGGGGCATCGAGCACGCAGGCCCTGCGTCAGGCCCTCGCGGGCCCGTCCCTCCGCCACCAGCGACGAGTGCTGCGGCGCAGACGTCCTGCGCCCGATCGGGCGCGACGGCCGAGGCCGCCGTGCCCCAGCTGGCCGCGGTCTGTTGCGACGCCCTGAACTTCTTCACCAGCGAAGCCTCCGCCCGCCGGTGGGCGGACGGACACCGGGACGTGACAGGCGACGTCGTCGACCAGGAACGGGCCGCGGATATCGGCCAGCAGACCGTCGGCCCACTGCTGACCGACGGCTGACGGACGACGGGCAGCGGCAGCGGCAGGATCCACCCAGCCCTCCCCAGGGCCGCCGTACAAGTGGCCCAATCCGGATCGTCGTACGGGTGGTAGCCGTATGGGGCCCGGGTCTCCCACGCGTGCTCGTACCTCGCGCCGCTCGGCGTACCGCTCGACCGGCGAACGGTTCCTCGATGCCGAGCTGTGTGGCCGGAAGAAATAGTCCCCACGTAGAGGACCGTGCACATCTGGAGAGCGAAGCCCAGCCGATGGTGCTTCGTCCGCCCGCAGCGCGCTCAGATCCCGATCGACATCGTCAAGGAAGAAGAACCGCTCCGGCTCACTCCCCGCAGACCCACGGGACGCGGCCCTGCTGTGCGTGGTGCGCACGGAGTTCCGCGTCGAGTGCTTCATGCCGCGTGTGGTGCGCGACACCGATCCAGCCCGCACCGCCGCCTTTATCGCCCGGCACGGCGGAGGAGCGCTCGGTTCTCCCACAGTTGGGTGCCCCGGTTGCTCCCCGGGACGAAGTCCTGCAGTGCCGGGCTGGCGTCGGTGTACCGGGAGATGTCCCCGACGATGGCCAGCCCCAGACGGTAGTTGACGAACTTCTGGACGATGCTGCCGACGACGCGTGCCCGAAGGTGGAAGAAGTCGTCGGGCAGCCGTCCTTCCGGGATCGCGGCCCAGGCAGCGCCGTGCCGGTGTCCCTCACTGATCAGGTCGGTCGCGTCGTGCTCATCGCGCAGCGGTGCGCCGTCCGACACGCAGACCAGCACGGGTGTGCCTGCGAGGTGGTGAAGAGTGTCAGGCATGGGGCGGTGCTCCTTGCGTCGCGAGGAGGAAGTCCAGGACCGGCTGGGCCTGGTTCTTGAGCAGGTGGCCCGTCTCGGGGATGAAAGAGACCGGGACACGGGGCGCGGCCTGCTGGAGACAACGGCGGGTGTTGTGGGAGTCGAGGAGTCGGTCGCGGCTACCGACGGTCACCTGTACCGGCATGTTCAAAGTCCCCAGGCCGCCGTCTGTGAAGACGGGCAGCTTCTCCCTCCGCGGCCGGAAGTACTTGTGGATGGGCATCACGTACTCGCCGAAGGCGCGCTCCTGGACCGTGTCCGCGGCAGGGGTGGGGCCGACAGCCAGATCCGGCATGGTGCGCCTTTCCCAGTTCCCGAACGGAAGCAGGAACAGCGATGTGAGCTTCCCCCCCCCGTTTGCGGTACGTGGTGATCTGCTGGTCAGAGCGGGTTGACTGTTGTTCAGGTTCGTTCGTTCGGCCGTTGCCTGATCGGCGTAGTACCTCTCCTCGAGCTCGATGGGGCTGAGGTAGCCGAGCCGTTTTTAGATGCGGCGGGAGCGACGGGCACCAATCAACCAAGGAAACCAACTCTCAAGATTTCTGGTGCATCACACTAGACATCTGCCAAGCCGGTCGACTCTGTTCTCCCAAAGCTGTCGCGATGTGATGAACAGCGCAAATGCTCCCGGGAACTCGCCTGCTGGCAAGGTCGTTCAACAGGCATGCCGCACATCCAGGACGCCCCCGTCGTACGCCCCATCACCGACGTCGACATCCCCGCCGCCGTCGAGACCCTGACCCGGGCCTTCGCCGACTACCCCTACACCCGGCACGTGGTCGCCGCAGACGACCACGAGGACCGGATCCGGCGCTTCCAAGAGCTCTGCTTGACCCGCGTCGGGATGGTGTACGGGCGCGTGTGGGTTGCTGACGGGGGCCGCGCTGTCGCTGTCTGGGCCGCTCCTGACCAGGACCCTTCGCCCGCTTTTGCTGAGGTCGGCCCGTTGCTCGGCGACCTCGCCGGTGACCGGGCGGCTGCATATGAGTCTGCGGAGCAGGCCGTCGCTCCGTACCGGCCGCAAGAGCCGGCGTGGTTCCTCAACACGGTAGGAGTCGCCCCTGAAGCCCAGGGGCAGGGCCTTGGTAGTGCGGTGCTCGTCCCCGGCATCGAGGCGGCTGCACACGCCGGGTACCCGGCGTTCCTGGAGACCTCCAGCGAGCGGAACGTGAAATTCTACGAGCGCCTCGGCTTCAAGGCCACAGCCGAGATCTTGCTCCCCGACAACGGCCCTCGCACGTGGTGCATGCGCAAGGACCCCCGCTAGCGGTGGTTTGTTAAGCCGGGGAGTAGAGGTCAAGCGGGTGGCCTGCGCCGACGGCGTTGATCAGGGCCTGGAGTTCCGGTGGCGGGGGTGGGGGTGCATTCGTCCAGGCTCGCCGGCATCGTTGGAGGCTGGTCCAGGGGTCGAGCCAGGCCAGGACGGCGCGTATGGCCTCGGGCCAGCCGGCCGTGTGGGGCTGGTGGGGTCTGGTTGGTCCCCCTCTCGGGCCGGCCCGGTTCTTCGGGCGGCTCCGGTGGTGCCGTGCCGGGCGAATCCTCGGGTGGCGGACTGAACCAGGCGTCCCAGCAGAACGAGAAAGCGCAGGTGACCAGCGTCTGGTGGCGGCGGATGGCGGTGTCGGAGCGGACCTGGAAGTCGGCCCACCCGAGTTCGTCCTTGACCTGCTTGTAGTTCTGCTCGATCCAGTGCCGGATGCCGTAGATCCGGACGACTTCGTGCAGGTCAGAGGCAGGTTCGGGACTGTCGGCCTCCCGAGGGCCGCCGGGTCGGGGCAGGTCGGTGGCCAGGTACCAGGTGGCCTTCGCGGGCAGGGTGGCCGGGTCTGCGGTCGCCACGACCAGGCGGACGTTCCCATCGGGGCCCCACCAGTCGAGATGGGCGTCGGCGGCCCACCAGGTCTCGGTGTGCCCGTCGCGGAAGGTCCGCTCGAAGGCAGTCCAGTCGCCGGGATGCTCGGGGTCCGTCCAGGTCATGGCCCGGGCGGCGTCGGCGGGGGTGTAGGCGTCCTTGCCGTAGGCCCAGGTGCCGTGGCCCGGTTTGAGGGCCATGACGAACGGCATTCCCGCCTCGCCGAGTTGTCTGCGGAAGCTGTCCTGGTCCCCGTACGCGCAGTCGGCGGCCATGGCCCGGAAGGCCACCCCGGTGGCCTTGGCAGTGCGGGCGAGTTCTGCGGCGATCTGCAGTTTCGTGCGGAAGCCGGGATCGCTCCTGCCCTTGGGGAAGTGATGGCCGGGGCTGTAGGGCACCGCGTGCAGCGGGTAGTAGAGGTTCTTATCAGCCCAGCGGGTGGTCACCGTCACGATGCCGTTGTCCGTCTTGCCAAGCCGGCCCAGCCACTGCCGCCCGATGTGCGCGGTCGCCTTCCTGTCCTTGCGGTCCCCGGAGTCGTCGATCACCAGCACCCCGTCCGCGTGCGGCGCGGTCGCGGGATCCGCCAGTCCCGGTTATGTCGGTGATCACGCTGTCGTGGGAGGCGTGGTTGTCGGAGAGGTGGGGCACGTGGCGGGCCAGGTCGAGGAAGAATCGTTCGGGTTCGATGACGGTTT
>NZ_BMRN01000115.1 GCF_014648655.1 Streptomyces atratus | reverse complement strand
CCCGCCTCGGCCAGATCAGCCCGATCGCCTACGAACAACGATCAACTACGCTGGCCACCGCCGCATGACAACCGGTGTCCACGATCAAGGGGAAAGCCCCCACCTCGCGGGCGGCGTAGCGTTTGAGGCACCGGACGATTTCGCGTCGGGTCTTGCCTCGCTTGATGCGGCGTTCGTAGTCCTCCTGGGTGCGCGGGTCGCAGCGCAGGCGGGTCTGCACGATCCGGTGCAGGGCGGCGTTGGCCTGCCGGTCGCCGCCGCGGTTGAGGCGACGGTATTGCCGGATGCCCGAGGAGCGCTCGACGGGGCTGACTCCGCACAGCGCGGCAAACGATGCCTCACTGCCGAGGCGCTCCGGGTTGTCCCCCATGGTGATGAGCAGAGTGGCGGCCATGTCCGGGCCGATGCCCACCACAGCGAGCAGCTGCGGGGCGTGGCGTTCCGCGAGTCGGGCCAAGCGGCGTTCCAGGTCTCGTACACGGCAGCCTGGCCGCCGAAGTTGTGCGAAGTGGTCTCACAGCCTCTGTGCAGCTGTCGTCCACGCTCCTAGAGGCTGACCCCGTGGCGTTGGAAGAGCTCAGGGAGAAACCGGCTCAGCAGAGCGTGCGCTGAGAGTGCATCGCGCAGCTCATCGTGTCCGAAGCGGTACACCTCGTACCCGCTGAGCTTGAGGTCCCGGTCGCCAGCCACCATGTCCGCGTACTTGGCGGTGTCGGGGGTCCGGCCGTGGTCGCGGGTGTAGTGCTGTGATCCGTCGACTTCGAGGACGATCCGCTGGCCGTGGGGCAGCAGGAGGAGAAAGTCCATCCGGAAACGCAGGAGGGCCTGGGGACCTCGTTGCTTGACCGTCTTGGGGTCCCAGTGCAGCCAGACCTCGGGTAGAAGCGCGGGCATGTCGTAGACCGCTGCTCCGAGGACGCGGTGATAACTGCCGAAGAGGTTCCGCTGCCCGGGAGAATTATCGGGCAAGCTGCTGTGGAGCCTGGCGTAGAGGGTGTTCTTGGCTTCGGTGTCGTCGGGGATCTGCTGCTCCCCCTGCCACCAGGACTGCAGGTCGCGCCAGCGGATTCCCTCATCGCCGACCGAGCGGTCGTAGACCAGGGCGTCGCCGCCGACGACCTCGATGTCGTTGTCCACGGCGGAGCGGAAACGAATGTCCGGCTTCCTGAGCGAGGCGAAGACAACGTTCTTCGGGCGCCGCGTGTGGGCAAGCTGGCTGGGGACCAGGGCCAGACGGGGGTAACCGTCCTTCGTGCCCGTCTCCCTTAGTTCGCTGCCCGTGGTGCGTAGGTGCTCGTTGATCATCTCGGCCAGGAGGCGCTGGGCAGACTCGTCCAGCAGGACATCGCCGGCGACGGCTGCCTCGATGAAGCGGGCAAACCTGCCATCGCTTGCTTCGAACGCGCCCAGCGCCTCGAAGAGCTCCTCCGTCGACCAGTCCGGATTACGGATGAAGTGCCGCTCGATACGGGACCGCAGGCTCCTCCCCTGGCCGGGGGAGAGCAGTTCGGAGAACGGGTCGTCGTTGATGACCCAGAAGCGGTCCAGCATCTTCATGAACCGGGCCGGGTGCTGCACCAAGACCGTCGGGTCAAGGGCTCGGGCGATCTCCCGGCGGGTCCGCATGGGTATCTCCGGCGGGGACGCCTCGGCCCACAGCGCGTCCTGGAGCTGGTTACGGGTCGCAGCGCCGACGTCCTGTGTCTGTAGGAAGCGCTCGGCGAGCTGGAGGAGATCACTGTCCGGCACCTGGGCGAAACTGCGCTCGACCCGCTCGCGCTTTGACCCTTCATCGGTCGGCGGCATGCTGAGAACAGTGAAGGTCTCGGTCAGCGTCTTGTGTGTGTTCCGGTCGCCGAGCGAGGCAGTGATGCCACCCAGCATCCGGCGAAGTGCCGCTCGTTCCCCGTCCTTACTCATTCGCCGATGATCGCAGGCCGTAGGCCATCCGTCACTGGTCCGACGAGCGCACCGACTGCCTCAACCGCTCGTACTGATCTCGGCGCCGGTTGTGGGGCGTGATGCGCTCGGCTGCCGAGTGCCTTGCGATGGAGCGCGTCATTTGCCTGACGGTCGCCGCCACGGTTGAGGCGACGGTACTGCCGGCGTCCCGAGGAAACGTTCGACGGCACTGCCTCCGGGTCAGCCGCTGACCGTGAGCCGGATGTTGCCGATCCGCCCCATCCGGTCGAAGGAGACAGCGGCGGCGTTCCCGGTCGGCAGATCGGCGATCAGCCGGTCGCCTTCCACGCGCTGCGGCACCCCGTGGTGCTCGAAGTACCCCGTGACGGCCTGCCGCGGCGAACGCCCGATGAGTGAGACCCCGGCCATGAGCACGCGCGGCAGGGCGACCGGATCGAGCTCGGCGCTCGGCACCTTCGGGTCGTCGGGCAGGAAGTACACCTGGGTGCCGGGCCCGGCGGGCTGCCCGATGTACCCGGGAGTGTTGGCTACCCCCATCCCTGCGAAGGCCAGCATCTCGGCGGCCCGCCGAGGATCGTCGAACCCGGACAGATCGAGTTCCTCAGTGGTGAACTCAGGAATCCCGTGCGCCTGCCCGTACCGTGCCACGGCAGCGGACAACGCCACGACCTCACTCCCACCGAGCCCCGGATTTGCCCAGCCCCACAGCCAGGATCCCCCCTCCATGTCGTACGTCCCAAGGACACCGACCCGTAGCTGCACCTCCCCCTGCTGGTACGAACACGTCGGCAGGTCCGCGCTCCACGGTGCCTCGGGCAGGAACTCCATGAGCGCCTCGAGCTGAGCGGCGCCCCAGACGGAGTGCCGTTCCGCCTCGAGCAGGAACTGGTCGCTGAATCCGTTTGTCATGATCACGAGCGTAGAGGTCGAGACCCAACGACGGGTAGCCCGGGCTCCGTCCCCCAGTCCCTTTTTCGTGGCTCCGCAATGGGGCCTCCGGCCTTCGGGCCCGGCATGACTTCCCCCTCCTGTTGTTGATGACCCGGAGGGTGGTGTCGCCGGGTGGGGTTTGCCCGCTTTTGTGGACATCTCTTGAGGATTAGATCGTGGGATCTGGCATGGAGGTGTCGTGGTGGGTGCAGCCCGGTATCCGGAAGGGCGGCGGCCGAGGTGACGGGCCAGTGCGCGCCACCGCCAGTTCTTCAGGTGGGCGATTCTGTGCTCGACCCGGATGTGTCGGGAGGAGTGTGCCTTGCGCTGACGCTCACGCATCTCCTCGTACCAGTCCGGGGCATTCTTCTTAAACTTGCGGTGCGGTGGCGTCACGATGCGTCCGCCTGCCTGTGCTCCGAGTCCTTGATAGCGGGCATCGGCAAGGATCTCGACTGCTGGACCATCGGTCAGGAGCCTGACCAGCCCTAACTCTCGGGCGTGGGTGATGTCCGCCCACCTTCCGGGCCTGGTCGGGCTGCAGAACAGCAGCCGCCCGTCCCCGTCGGTGAACACCATGGCCTTCACAGCGTTCCGCTTGCCCTTGCCGGAGATGAAGTGATCCCGATTCTTGCGACCGACGACCGGGCGGCGGACACGGATCTCGGTGCCGTCGATGATGCCGGCCTTCCCGGTCGCGCCGAGATGGTCAACAACCTCGGCCAGGTTCGCAGCCGCACGTCGAGGCTGATGGTGCATTTTCGCTCCGCGAGCAGGGGCCGCACCTCACCAATGGCCCGGGTGACCGTCGAGCGGTCCACGCCGAACCAGCAGGCCAGCACGTCATGAATATAGACTCGAACACGTGTCCGAAGAATCATCGACGTCGAGGCTGGAGCGACTCCGCTTCCTGGTGCGGGTGCGCGAGCAGGATTTGACCCGCGCCCGCAGCTGGTGCGATGCCGAGGAGCGGCGCCTGGCCGAGGTCGCGGCACGCCAGCCGCCATCTCCGCCGCCGGACTGGGTGGTCGAGCAGGGCATCGGCCAGGGGCGGTGGATCGTCGCGGTGCATCAAGGGTATTGCCGACCAGCCGGGCCCCGAGTGAAACCGGTGGGGGCGGATGAGGCGCGGCGACTGCTGGCCATGGACACCGGGCTGGCGTGCCAGCTGTGCCGTCCGGACACTGAGCTCGGCGTGCTGTGACCGCCGGCGCGTCGGACGATGGATACATAGCCTCCGCCCCGTTAGCCTCGCCGTTTCGGTTGAGATGAGGCCGGAAGCGGGGAGGAAATACGAAAGTGCCTTCTGAGCTGGGACGATGAACCTTGTCGAGGGGTTCTGTCGGTCCAAGCGGAAGGCACTTTCTGCGTGCAGGGTATCGAGAACACAAGCAGCGCGATCGACTCGATCCTCCGGCGGGCGTAGGGTGCGGCGGCGCGGGCACCCTCGCATAGGCTGGCCGTCTCATCGACGCACCGCGACGAGGATCAGCCCATGCGCAGCAGCACCAGAATCCGCCTAATAGAGCCCACCGACGCCGCCCCGATCGCCGCGCACCGGGTGCGGGACTTTGAGGCTTTCCGGCCGTGGGAACCCGCCCAGCCGGCCGACTTCTTCACCCCAGAGGGCCAGGCGGAGCGGATCGACAGCCTGCTGGCCGGATACCGGGCCGGCACGGTCTGGCCGGGCGTAGTACTCGCCGACGACCAGGTGATCGGGCAGATAACCGTCGGAGGCATCCTGCCGCAGCCGCACCTGCGCCGCGGCTCCGTCGGGTACTGGATCGCCAGCATCGCCCAGAATCAAGGGCACGCCGGGCACGCCGTCGCGCTTGTACTCCGGGTGATGACGGACGAACTCGGGTTGCACCGCGCCGAGGCGTCCACCAATCTGGAGAATCTGCCCTCGCAGCGGGTGCTGCGCCGCAACGGGTTCAGCCCGTACGGCGTCGCGCACTCCTCGATCTTTCTCGACGGGAGCTGGCGGGACGGGCTGCTGTGGGAGCGGGTCCTCGGCGACTAGGGCTGCCGCCTGTCGAATGCGTGCCGAAGGCCGGTCGATGAGACGCCAGGCACGGGAAGAGAAGCAGGTCAGCATGGGTGTAATACTCATCCCGCCAAGCGCCTTCTAAGCGCTCGGCCGCAGCTCCGAGTCCTACCAGGGCGCCCTGGCCACCCTCAGGAGGGCGACGTTTGGGCCGCTCAAGGCACGCCTCTTGTGATGTAGCGGCGTCACCGCCCGGCTGCCGACGGTCTGCTTTTCCCATCCCCTAACAGCGGGCATGCGCAAGGATTCCCGTGAACGGGCTCTCAGCAAGGTGCTTGGCCAGGCCGAGCAGACGGGTCTGGGTGATGTCTGCGTAACTACCCGGCCGGGCCGGGATCGCATCACGCTGGCGTGAACACCATGGACCCTCACGAACTTGCCGAGCGCCGCCGCGAACTGGAGACGTACTGGGAGGGCGAGGGCGGCTTTCGGGAGCGGCTTCTGATCGAGATGGTGCCACTGCCTACCGTGTCGGAGCAGGCTGTGATCGACAAGCGCCTCATCGTCGGCACGGAGGACCCGGAGCTACGGAAGGTCGCCGAGCAGTTTGCCGGCTACTTCAAGCGCGAGCTGCGCTTCGACTTCGTCCCGTTCACCGCGGACGACTTCGCCGACGGCGACGAGGTGCTGCTCATCAACTCCCGGAAGGTGATAATGCTGTCGCCCGTCGCCTGCGGAGCCGTCGGCTTCTCGCCCTCGTCGTAGGGGAAGTCGACGACGAGGCGCCAGGCGTCGTCCTAGCTGGGACGCAGAGCTGCGACAGGTCATCGAATCGATCAACGAGACCTTCAAGGGACGTGCACGGGTCGACCCGCAGACGGGTCAACACGATGCGATGGAGCGCGGCATTGGCCTGACGATCGCCACCACGGTTGAGGCGACGGTACTGTCAGCGTCCCGAGGCTGGCGGCCGCCACCGGACGCGCGGTCCGTGGAGCCAGCAGTCGGTCATCGCAGGCGCGGAGCCAACCCGCGTTTGCAGGGGGCCTTGACCGGGCCGCAACAGCTCAGGCCACGAGCCTGTCGGGTTAAATTCACTCCAGGTCCTCGTCCATCGCCATGGAGTCAACAGCTAAACACGTTCGTAGAGTTCGATGCCGTCCCGTTCAGCCCCGTGGGTGAGCAACATGTGGTGTGCGGTGCCACTCCCGCCGGCTTCGGCGCGCCGGTCTACGTCGAGAACCCGGACGCACAACCGAACGACGTCTTCAGGAGCCTGCTTCAGCGCTATCCACGGTTGCCGAAAGGGTTGAAGTCCGCCGGCCAGCTCAAGGCCGCAGGGCTGCGCGCGTCGAACTTGTTCCGTCCCGACGCCTACGTGCTCGGGCCTCCGCAGCTGATTGGCATCCCCGGGGTGCCCGCGAGCACCGGGCGCACAACGCTGGAATGGGAGGTGTCGGCGGCGGCTGAACTTGGACCCACTCTGGCCGGTTGAAATCTGACCCAGGTGTCTTCGGTTTGGTTGGTTCAGTCGTTGTCGGTGGTGGCGGTGGGGAC
>NZ_BMRN01000114.1 GCF_014648655.1 Streptomyces atratus | reverse complement strand
TCCCGCGGCTGGGACTCCAACCACAATTCAAGGGCAGACAGGCGCGGTCGTGTCGCTTCCAGGACTTCCCAGAACCAATCAGGAACATGATCCGGTCCCATTTCCGCTCCTGTGGCGATGGCTGCGGTACCCACCCGACCGTACAACGGGGACGGAGTCCAGGGCGGCGTCATTCAGTGAGTCTGTCCGATTTGATCACGTGATGCCGAGGTGGCAAGGCCCCGGTTCGTCGCGGGCGTGGTGGCGGAGGTCAGCGGCACTGCTGGTGTGTCCGCTCAGGCGGAGGGCTCTTATGGCCAGGTTGCGCAGTCAACACCCAGGTGGAACGCCGGTCCCATGGGACGTGGCAGACGGTCCATGAGACAGTCGCGGCACGGCTCACCGATCGTCACTGAGAAGAAGGATGTGCGACACGATGCTGCACGAGATGAGTGAATGCGCTGGTCAGAGGCCCGACGACTGACGTCGATAGCGTGTTCCTGGCCAGTGCTCAAGGCCAGTCCCCACCCCGACGTGCGTTGCCGGTAACGGCTCGGTGCGGAGCTCGGGGGAGAAGCCCAAGGGTCCGCGTTCCATCCGCAGACCACAGGCAAGGGGAAGACCGGACGGGTGAAGGCGACTGAACCCCTGATGATGCTTCGTGATCTTTGGCTCTGCAGATGGGATGTTCCAGCGGAGTGCAGGACTGGCCGTTGAGAAGCGGCAGGCGCCGGTTGGGGATTCCTTGCCAGCCGGGAGAGCATCGCCGTCCCGGAGTAAAGGGGGCACCCACCCCGGTCGTATCTCGCTCGCGTGGAACGTGGTAGCCCCGATGGGGTCCGGAGGGATCTTCTCCGGTAAGCCGACCGTAAGGAAGGCCCAACTCCCCAGCGGGCACAGGATGATCCAAAAAGCCAAGGCCGGCAGCCGAAAGGCGACAGGAAACCGGGTGCCTTCCCGTCAGAGCATGGCAGTCAGGCGCTGAACGCTGCGGCTGCCCTCACGACGTACGCCCAGGGGGATCAGGGCGGCATGGGTCGGCAGGCGCACGCCACCGGTGAACGCCACCCGAGTACCCGGGCCTTCTGGCGCCGCCGCCACGCCGAGCACGAGCAGCAGGAACCGACTCTGCAACCAGCACCAGCACCAGCACCAGCACCAGCACCAGCACCAGCCGGGCCGCTGCACGCCGCGCAGCCGTGCCCGCATCCCGTACCTGCTGTGCGCCAGCGCCTCCACACGCTCGCCCTGCCGACGGACGACGTGCAGCCGTTCCATGTTCCATGTCGGGCACGACCTGCCCGAAGGCACCCTCCAGGTCGCCCAGCAGGGACCAGACCCGTTCGAAGGGGGCGTCCATGTGCGCCTCGGTCACGTGGGCGCCGCGAATACCGCCGGCCAAGACATGCAGGCGGCGCACGGGGTCGAGGTCAGTGATGGGCCAGGGATCGTTCATCCATCACGCTTGCCGGACCCGCCCCATCTGGCAGTACTGGACACGTCCCGGCTTTGTCAGGGCCGCTCTCGCCCTCCCCGGCACCACCCGGATCAGGCTGCCCTCAGCTTCAACCCGACTGCTGCGAAAGCGGGTTGGTGCAGGTCTTCCACCTCCACTCGAACCAACAGCGCCTCACGGCGCAAACGGAAGTTGAGCCAGAACCGTTTGAAGTGAACCAAGCCACGTGGGTCATGCACTTCAGCGCTGGCGCGACTTTTCGAGGAAGTCGGGGTCGGAGGCGAGGACGCCGCCCTGCGCCCAGTACTTGACCGGGTTGGCGTGGAACAGGACGAGGATCTTGTCGCGCGGGATACTCGTGACGCGGTGCACGGTCTCGGTGACCTCGGTCAGCAGTTCCTGCGTCTGCTCGTCCCCGGCGCCCTCCCAGGCGGCGATGTTGATGATGGGCATCGTGCTTCTCTCTTTCGTCTCTTCTTCAAGGGGATACCGCTGCGCCGGTCTCGCGGCGGCATCGGGGTGGCTACTGGCGCTGCGTGCTCCATTTGTCGTGGAGCCACATCTGACTGCGGCAACGGGCTTCGGCGCTGTTCCGGGCGACATCGCGTTCGTAGGTGACGGTCTGGCCGTGCTCGCCGACGATGACCCGGGCGTGGAGCCCGGCCGCTGACGAGTCGTGGCAGCCACTCGTCGATGGCCGTGCCGTCCGGCCCCGACCGAGGACTTCGGTCGGGGCCTGCACCGGCATACGAGCCGGTCGGAGTACGTCACGACGTGGATGTGTCCTGGAACCGGCGGGCGAGGTAGTTGAGCCAGGTCTGCTGGAAGGTGGCCGCGAGCTGCGACTCCGGGGCGAACAGGTCGAAGGCGTGGTAGGCGCCCGGGTAGAGGTGCAGTTCGACCGGGACCCCGTGGGCGCGCAAGCGCGCGGCGTAGTCGAGGTCCTCATCGCGGAAGCAGTCGAGTTCGCCGACCGCGATGAAGGTCGGCGGCAGTGCGCCGAGGTCCTGCGCGCGGGAGGGGGCCGAGTACGGTGAGACGTCGTCGCTTCCGGTGCGGTCCCCCAGGATCGCCCGCCAGGCCAGGATGTTCGTGGAGCGGTCCCAGATGCCGATGTCGGTGATTTCGTGGCTCGACGCAGTCAGGTTGCGGTCGTCCAGCATGGGGTACGTCAGCGATTGGAACAGAGGCGCCGCGCCGCCGCGGTCCCGGACCAGCAGGACGGTGGCCGCCGCGATGCCTCCGCCACCGCTCTGGCCCGCGATGCCGATCCGGGCACCGTCCAGACCCAGGGTCTCCGCTTCGCGGACGAGCCACTGATAGGCGGTGAAGCCGTCCTCGGCGGCGCCGGGAGAGGGTGTTTCCGGGGCGAGCCGGTAGTCGACCACGGCGACGGCGCAGCCGAGCCGCGAGCACAGCCGCTTGAGCCAGGGGTCGTCCTGGGCTGCGAAGCCGAGTACCTGGCCACCGCCGTGGAACCAGAGCATCACCGGCAGTGGTCCTCGCGCGGTCGCGGGCCGCAGCACGCGGACCGGCACGTCGGGGCCGTCCGCCCGGCTGACGCGGTGCTCCTCCGTTGTGACCGACGGGTCACCGGGCTCGCTCTCGGCGATCGACTCGGCCTGCGCGCGCAACGCCGCACGCGTCGCGGGAATGTCGGTGAGGTCGAACGCGCCGTTGGGCGTCATGGGGACGCCGTCGAGTGCCTGGCTCAGTTCCCGGTCCATCAGCAGACGGGAAACGGACATGGTTGTGCCTACTTTCTTTTCTCTTTCCATGGCAGGCGCCGCTCCGGGCGGCGCCGGGCGGGGGCGGCTCAGGCCTGGAACTCGTCGATGACGACTACGCCGGTCGGTCCGTAGTTCTCCAGGGACTCCAGCACCCCGCTCGCCTCGTGCAGGCCGACGGTGCGGGTCACGATCCGGCCGGGGTCGAGGCGGCCGGCGGCGATCATGTTCAGCATCGTGCCGAACCGCTGGCCCTGCATGCCGAAGGCACTCAGGATCTCCAGCTCCTTGACCATCATGACGTCGATCGGCAGCGCGACGTCCCCCTTCTCCGCGGCGGTGGTGTGCCCGAGCTGGAGGTGGCGGCCGCGCGTACGCAGGGACAGGACGGAGTTGCGGCAGGCCTCGGCGATCCCCACGGAGTCGACCGACACGTGCGCTCCGCCCCCGGTGAGGGTCTTCACGGCCTCCGCCGGGTCGTCCTTCGCCGCGTTGACGGTGTGGACCGCGCCCAGGGCCCGCGCGGCCTCCAGCTTCTCGTCCGTGATGTCGATCGCGATGACGTTGGCACCCGTCGCCGCGGCGATCTCCACCGTCGACAGGCCCATGCCGCCGCCGGCTCCGTACACCGCGACCCATTCCCCGCCGCGGACCTTCGCCTGGTCGACCACGCCGTGGAAAGCGGTCATGTAGCGGCAGGCGAGGGCGGCGACGTCCGTGAAGCCGACGGACTCCGGTACCCGGACCAGATTGACGTCGGCGAAGCGGACCATGACGTACTCGGCGAAGGCGCCCCAGTAGGACACTCCGGGCACGAGCGAGTCCACGTGCTCGCACACCTGCTGGTTGCCGCTGCGGCACATCTCGCAGGAACCCTCGCCGGGGTTCATCGGGAAGATGACGCGGTCGCCCTCCCGCCAGTCCCGCACGTCCCGTCCGACCTCCACGACCGTGCCGGCGAACTCGTGGCCGAGGACGAACGGCGGCTCGACGCTCGGCCCTCCCGTCCAGAAGTTCCCGGCCCACAGGGCCCAGTCGGTTCGGCAGATCCCGTTCGCCCCGACGCGCAGGATCGCGCCGTCCGGCGGGCAGACAGGGTCGGGCACGTCGCGGACGACGAGCGGCTTGTTGAGTTCTTCGATGACTGCGGCGCGCATGGACGCGACCTCCGGGTGGCTCGTGGTGCAGGGAAGGCGTTCAAAGTCCACCGGTTTAAGTGGTGGACTTGAAACCTAGGTGCTTGCCCGGCGCGTTGTCAACCACATAAAGTGGTGGACATGGATGACAAGAACGGTCGCCGCGAAGGGCGCCAGCGCGCCAAGGCCGACTTCCGCTTCGACGACGCGCGGCTCTGCTTCGCCTTCGCCGGCACCCTGGCCGATCGCGGCACGGACACGCCCTTCGAACGGCTGGCCCGGCCGGAGGACCTGGGCCGCTGGAGCGTGGAGAGCGGCTGCACCACGGTGGCGCCGGCCTGCACCGAAGCCGACCTGGGCCGCGCCAGACGACTGCGCGAGGCGGTCCAGCGGACCGGCCAGGCCCTGGCGGACGAAACCGCGCCCGCCCACGAGGACATCGCGCTGATCAACAGCGCGGCCGCCGAGCCCACATCCGTACCCGAACTCTCGGCCGACGCGACCTCCGTGCACTGGCGCGGGGACGAGGTCGCGGCGGCGCTCTCCATGGTCGCGCGGGACCTGATTGAGCTCTGCCGCTCGGACCACCGCACACGCGTCCGCATCTGCGGAAACCCCGCGTGCGGCACACCCTTCGTCGACACCTCCCGCGCGGGCGCCCGCCGCTGGTGCTCGATGAAGACCTGCGGCGCCCTCGCCAAGAAGCGCACCTACCGGGCGAGGACGCAGAGCGGGTCCTGACCCCGACCCGGGAGCAGCGGGTGTCCTGGTCGATCCCACCCTGGGCATCGACGATCACGGCCGCGCCGAGGGGAGCCCCGACTTCCACCCCCGGCGCGGACCCCTCCATCGACCGCAGGCAGCGTCGACTACACCGAGGAGTGGACGACGAAGGACAACAGTCCACCGGTCTGCGGGCGTCTCCTGACCGTGCGGCCGCGTGAACGCCGGTACCCGGATGAGGGCGTGCCGCCTACTGGTTCGGCCTGCCACGCGCTCACGCCGGTCACGCCCGGAAAGGCACGGCCAGCACCGGCACATGGACCGACCGGGTGCCGCCGTGTCACCCGATCCGGATGACGGCGCCCCCCCGGCGGGCGGTTGGGGAGGGTGATGTCGCTCCAGTACGGAACCCTCTCCGCGTCACCGTCCATGTCGTAGGAGGTCAGGTCGAGTCGCTCCTACCCTCGTTCGCGAACAGTCGGCCCTGTCGCGGCCGCCGAGGTACGACCGGAACTTCAGGAAGTCGTTGCGGCCCCAGTCGCACTGGACGCACCCAATCGTGGCGGCACGCGCCTGCGACCGCAGCACGGACTGACACGGGCGCGGGGCTCTGCGCCACCGGGCCAAAGGGCAGCCGGCTACACCCCTTGCGAGGAAGAGCAGTGTGCTCCTCGTCGAAGGCCGCCGCGAGGGCGGGGCCCGTCACGACCCGGCGGAAGGGGACGACGGCAACGGCCACGAACGCGGCAAAGAGAGCGAACGCCGGGCGCATGCCGAGCTGTTCGGCGAGCAGTCCCATCACTCCGGTTCCGATCGGCATGGCGCCCCAGCTGAAGAAGCGGCTCACGGCGTTGTACCGGCCGAGCATGGCGTTGGGGACGAGGTGCTGCCCGACGGTGCGCGCGTTGACCGTCCACAGCGCCCCGCTCATGCCGCCCGCGAAGGCCGCGGCGGCGACCGCCCGGAGATCGGTGGTGAGCGCGGGCACCGCCATCATGGCGCGGGTGCCGAGCAGATCGGCGAACATCACCCTGCGCCGCCCGAGGAGACGGTTGGCCCGGCCGACGGTGAGAGCGCCGACCAGGCCACCGATGCCCAGGATGCTCAGGAGCAGTCCGTACTCCCGGGGGCCGAGTTCCATCACCTCGGTGGCAAACAGTGGCATGAGCGCCAGCCAGGCTCCCCAGCACGCGCAGAGGACCGTCAGGATCATGGACAGGGTGCGCGGCAGCGGGTGCCGCCACAGCTAGGTTCTGTCTGACAATGGATCTTGGATGGGTTTGAACCGCCGACTTATATGGGGAAAGCGGGACGCGGTCGGGTTGGCCGCTCGTAGCGTGCCGTAGGACGCCGGTCCGGGTGACTCGTGAACCGTCTGCCGCT
>NZ_BMRN01000113.1 GCF_014648655.1 Streptomyces atratus | reverse complement strand
TGGCTGCCCATGCTGTCCCGGTGCTCGATCTCCCCGCTGAACAGCCAGCTCACCGTCTGCAGACCGGTGTGCGGATGGGGCGCGACGTCCATGCCGCCCGTGTCGGTGACGTCGTCGGGGCCGTAGTGGTCGACGAAGCACCAGGCCCCGATCAGTGTCCGGGCCCGCTGTGGCAGCGTACGCCGTACCGTCATCGCCCTCGGACCACCCAACGGGACGTCCCGCGCGGACAGGACGTCGACCTTCGGCGCATGCTCACCATGGCCCGATGCCCCGCAGCGCAGTTCGGCGGGCTCCCTATCGACGTCGCTCATCGCACGTCCTTCCCAGGGATGATTTCATGTTCAATGATCACGTCTGATGGTAAGCCGACGCCCCAACAAGCACACGATAAGACGAGCGGGCCCGAGCGTCCCATGAAGGAGTCCAGGTTGAGTGGCACTGTGGCAGGCCCCGTGAGCAGGCGGGTCTTCGTCGACAAGCAGAGTCCGAGTGCCTACCACGCACTGATCGAGACCTCCGATGCGGTCCGCGCGGTCGCCTCCGACGCGGGGCTGGACCGGACGATCGTGGAGCTGATCAACCTCCGCGTGTCACAGATCAACAACTGCGCCTACTGCCTCAGCGTGCACACCCGGGCCGCGCTGCGTGCGGGCGAGACCACCCAGCGCCTGGGCGTGCTGGCCGCCTGGCGCGACACCGAACTGTTCACGACACAGGAACGCGCGGCGCTCGCCCTGGCGGAGGCGACCACCGAGCCCGCGAACGCTGTCGCGCAGGAGAGCGCCTACGACGCAGCCCGCCAAGCCCTCACCGACGACGAGATCTCCGCGGTGATCTGGGTGGCGATCACCATCAACGCTTTCAACCGGGTCTCCATCATGAGCAAGCACCCCGTGCGCGGGATCCCCCAGCAGTGATCCGGTCTCTCCCCGGCCGGGCGCCGAGTCATAGGCCGTACGCAACGGCTTCCACCAACCACGGAGGGCGACCAGGGCGGCCGGGAAGTCGAGGTGATGGCCTCGCGGTTGAACGACAATCGCGTCGACGATGATCAGCAAGGGTTGGTCCGTCGCCGTGTCCGAGAGCAGCGTCAAGACGCCGAGCCTGATCAGCAGCGGGTCCGGCACCTGCGATCCGTCGGCCTGATCCATGCCGAATACGCAGCGCAAGGCGTCGCGCTGCCATGAGGGGAGCCGCTCGACACCTGTAGATACCGGACGCAACAGCTGGTGCACTCCTGCGAACCAAGATCCTTCTCGCCTTCGCAGCCTCGTACCCAGAGCACGCGTCGACCGTGAGACTCGGTCTGCGAGGCAGCCCAGTCCACCAGGATGCTTTTGCTGCCCCCGGCTCACCGGTCAGCACGAGCACCCTCGGGTCACTCCCGTCTGCGGCGTCGACCAGCTGCCTGATCCGGGACTTTTCGTGATCCCTGCCCAGGGACTGCGGCTCGGTGCCGAAGTCCATGTTAGCTTCTTTCCTCCAACCGTCCGCTTGGCAGAGCAGGCGCACAGGCGACGAAAGTGCTCATCGCTCTGACTACATCCTGCCAGGCCCACCGCATGGACCGGCCAGCGCGTAACTGGTCACATGACAGAAGGGTGCATTCCTGCATCCTTGACAGCATCCGAATCGGCACGACGACAGCATTCTTGTCCGTGGTTTCGGCTGATCGGAATGTGGTGGGGGATTCGAGGTGAGGAGGCGCAGTGGCCGCCGATGAGGGAGACGGCCCCGACCGTTCAGGGCTGAGTGGCACGCTGCCGATCGGCCGAGAGACAGAGGTCGACCGGATTCTTCGGTCCATCGACAGACCCTGTGACCCGCCACACGCTCTGCTCATACTGGGGGAAGCCGGCACCGGCAAGACCCAGTTGCTCCGGGTCGCAGAGGAGACGGCCAGAGGACGCCGAACCCGGGTCTTGTCGGCGCAGGGCTGGGAATCGGAGGAACCGCTGTCATTCGCCTCCCTGCACCAGCTCCTCCTCCCGGTGCTCGGCGAACTCGATGCACTGCCGGAGCACCAGCGGCTGGCACTTCGCACTGCCTTTGGGACGGCTCCGGACGCCCGGCCGCCGGAGGGAAAGGTGCTGCGCGCCGCGGTCCTGACACTGCTGAGTCACATCGCGCAGGCAAGCCCGGTCCTGCTGACAGTGGACGACATCCAGGACTGTGACCGTGACTCCATGGGGATCCTCTACTTCGTGACACGACGGTTGACCGACCAGGCTGTGACAGTGCTGTTCGCAGCACGCGGAGAGGCTCCCCCGGCCGGAGCTCCTACGGATCTCGCCGTCTTGTGTCTCGGGCCGCTGTCCCGGCGGGCGGCGGCCCGGCTTCTGGATGCGCAGCCCGGTGCACCCACCGGAAGGGCCAGACTTGACTTGCTCCGGCAAGCGGAGGGCCATCCGCAGTCGGTCATCGAGCTCAGCCGGGCCGCGCGCGGCGAAGCCTGGCCGTCACTGGCGGGCGGGGAACCGCAGCAGAGCTCGCGCATCCAGCAGATGTCTGCCACACGCCTGAGTGCGCTGCCGGAAGGGACACAGCGCGCACTGCTCTACGCGGCGGCGGCCTCGCATCATGAGGAGCTCACGACTGTCATGGCCGCTTTGGGCACGCACGACCTGAAGGTGTGGGTCCCAGCGGAGGAAGCCGGCCTGATCACGATCGCGGACGGTCGTCTCACCTTCCGCGACCCCCTGATCCGCGCTGCGGCCTTCCACCGTCAGTACGCAAAGCAGCGTCAACAGGTCCACCATGATCTGGCCGCCGTGCGCGGACAGAACCCGTCACACCGAGCCTGGCATCTGGCCGCAGCGACCATCGGTCCCAACGAGTCCGCGGCTGCGGCCTTGGAGGATGTTGCCACCACCGCTAACCAGGAGGGAAAATATTTCACTGCGGCAAAGGCACTGGAACAGGCCGCGCGCCTCAGTGCCCACGATCACGACCGGACCCGCCGTCTCGCCGGAGCTCTGACCGCCGCGAGTAATTTCGGAGACCCGGCATGGGTGCGCGACCTGTACGCGCTGCTCACCCGAGTGACCCGCGACCCGGACCTGATGTGCGGCGCAGCCTGCGCCCTGAGTGGAGCGCTGTCGCTGCTCTCGTTCCAACAGGAGGCCTTCAGCCTCCTGCTCAGCGTGTCGCAGCACACGCCCCCCGGCAGCGCCAAAACTGCCTTTGCCCTGGTGGCACTCGCCACGGGGATCGCCTTCCAGTCCGGCCTCCCCGAGCATCGGCAGCAGCTGCCACGACTGCTCGATCAGGCTGTACGGGCCGCACGAACGGAGAAGGACCGGTGTGAACAGGAGAACTGGTTCTTCCCCGAGCTAGCCGGGCCTGACGTCCTTGCGGCACTGGAAGCACTCGTGTCGACCGGAATCGAGCCGGTCGCCCACTCCGACAGCGCGTTGCGAAGGTTGACGACGCCGCGTCTCATCACCCCCGCCGGTCGGGGCCAGCTGATCCGGCTGATGGCGACCGCCTCGGTCGCCTACTACGCCGACGTGCCGGACCTGTGCGCGGAGCAGTTCCGGCAGGCAGACGAGCTGCTTCGCCAGCAAGAAGCCCTGGGCTCGCGCGCGTGGACCCTCGCGGCCCAGGTGGACACACTCTTGAGTATCGGGCGCTGGGCGGAAGCCGAAACACTGATCGAGGAGGGTCTCACTCACGCCGTCATCCACCGGTGGACTCGCGTCGAGATGGACCTCGAAGCGCTAGGAGCTACCCTGCGCGCACTTCACGGCGAGAACGTATCGGACATGCAGTTCATCGGCCCGAACTGGCGCTCCGTCAGCCTGGACGAGAACCGGGCCACACATGCCCGGATGCTGCGGGCATGCGGTCTGACAGCAATGGCCCTAGGTGACTGGGACAGTGCATTCCGGCACTTTCGCGCTCTGTTCCAGGACGACGACTCGCCCCTTGATCCCTTCCTTTCTCCCCGCTGCATCAGCGAACTGGCCTACGCCGCCCAGCGCGTCGGCCGGCAGCAGGAGGCGGCGCGCATCCTCATGGAAGTGCGAGAACGCCAGGGCCCCCGGCCGACAACACGGATGACACTGCTCATGCACCATGCGGCGGCCCTCATTGATGACGATGCCGACCCCGAGCACCACTTCCGCCTGGCCCTGGTCAACCCTGAGGCGGACAAGTGGCCCATGGAACGGGCCCAGGCTCGTTTGCACTATGCGATCTGGCTGCGCAGGCGCAGAAGGCCCCTGGAGGCGCGCACACAGCTGACCGCGGTTCTGGAAGCCGCTACCCGGCTGCGCGCCCGGCACCTTGCCGCCTCGGCCCGCAGCGAGCTGCGCGCGAGCGGGGTCTCCCACACTCCCGCGTCAGCAGATCGGTTGGCCGAGTTGACCGCCCAGCAACAGCAGATCGTGCGGCTGGCGGCAAACGGCCTGTCGAATCGAGAGATCGGCGAACGGTTGTTCCTCTCGCCGCGTACCGTGGGCTCGCACCTCTACAACGTCTATCCCAAGCTCGGCATCAGCAGCCGCCACCAGCTCCGTGACATTCTGCTGCACGACGGGTGACCTTCGCGAAGCAGCAGACGCAGCCTCAGGGGCTGACGGGCAGGGTGCACCAACATTCATCCTCCTTGGCCGCTGAGAGATGAACCAGAGCCCAGAGGGCAGAGCGAAAGGTGTACCGGATGGAGTCGGACTCCGGGGATGACGGGGGCGGGAAGTACCCGTCCTCCGTGGTTCTCGATCCGCTGGTGCAACGGCTCGTCGACGCGTCCTCGGCCCCCCCGTTTTTACACGAGCTGGGTCCGGTCGACGGCCGACAGGCGCTGAGGGAGTCCCAGATCCACCGGGTCGAGGACTTCGAGGTGGACGCCACCTTCCAGGTGGCGCCCGTGGGACCGTCCGGGCTGGTGGGCTTCTGGATCTTCAGACCAGCCCGCGTAAGAGGACCGCTCCCTGCCATGCTCTACGTCCACGGGGGCCGGTGGATGTTGGGAGACGCGCAGACCCACGCACGGCTCATCACCGAGCTCGCGCTCAGCGCGGGCGTGGCCGCTGTCGTCCCCGAGTACAGCCGCACTCCCGAGGCCCGCTATCCCGTGGCCATCGAGGAGTGCTACGCCCTGATGACCTGGGTCGTCCGGCAGGCCGGCGAACTCGATCTCGACGCGGACCGATTGGTGGCCGCCGGGGACTGTGCCGGCGCCACCATGGCCACGGCGCTCACCATGATGGCGAAGTCGCGCGGCGGCCCGAGGATTCGTGCCCAGCTGCTGTACTACCCGATCACCGACGCACAGTGCGACAGCTCCTCCCAACGGCAGTTCGCCAGTGGGTATCTCCTCACCCGGGAGGCCCTGCGCCGGTACTGGCAGCAGTACACCGACGATCCCCGGCAGCAGGATGATCCGACCGCGTCTCCGTTGCGCGCGAGCCTCGCAGAGCTTGCGGGGCTGCCGCCGGCGCTGGTGATCACAGCGGAGGCGGACGTGACACGGGACGAAGGGGAACAGTACGCGGATCAACTTCGTCGTGCCGGTGTGGAAGTGACCGCAGCCCGTTTTCTGGGCACCGTCCACGACTTCGTGTCCCTGACTGCATTGCGCGAGAGCCCACCGACGCGGGCGGCCGTACGACAGGGCGGTGCTTTCCTGCGCAGGCTGCTGAACTGAGAGGCGGTCAGGCCCGCCACCCAAAAGAGCACAGACCAGTCGGCCGACTGATGCGACTTCCCCTACACAAAGGCATGGTTGCGGGCATATCAGCAATCTTTGGTTCCTTCACGGAGAATGGCGGCCCCTGCCTCGGCTCCATCGCAAGGCGACGCGGTGAGGTACCGTCCACGAGTTCTGCCCCGATGTCACGCTCGGCGCAACGCCGCGAAGGACCGCGCCACATGGGGAAACAGGCCGCCGGAATACCGGACCGCACGGGCATCGTCGAAAAGTGACCGGCACGGACGGTCTCGGCTCTCTGCAGACCACCGCCCTGCGTTCCGACGACGAACGCACCCCCGTCCCGCCCTGGCTGGCAGACACCGGCGATGAGGAAGTCCTGTACGTCGCCCTGCATGTCCACGGTTCGGCCATGGTCCGCCACGACGAAAGCGAGGTCTTCCTGGAACCGTGCACGAGCTCGTTAGGGCTCGTAAAGAATCAACACGTTGGTTCGGTCTCTGTCGTGAGGGTCGCGCCGTGTGCGGTGGCGTGGACGAGGAGTCCTGCCAGGGTGCTGAGGTGTGCTGCTGGGGGCTGGGGTGTGTGCGCGATCACCGCCGCGTCACGAGCGTCGGTCTTCGCCTCGCCCGGATACAGGTCGGCGATCCGGCGCATTGCCAGGCCGGGCAGGTAGGCGACCTTGCAGCCCGCGTCCCGGGCCACGGCCAGCGGGAGGGCGCCGATCGAGGCGGGCTGGTCCACGATCACCAGGACGGTGCCGAACTTCGCGGTCAGCTTGTCGAACACGGCCCGCAGCCTCGGTTCGCTGTTGGGCAGTTGCTTGTCGAGGACCTTCTTCCCGGCCGGGGTGAGTCCGTGGCCGTGATGAGCACTCTTGCCGACGTCCAGGCCGAGGAACACG
>NZ_BMRN01000112.1 GCF_014648655.1 Streptomyces atratus | reverse complement strand
CCCAGTTCCACCCAAGCCTGGAGCGTGTCCTGGGCCCCCGTCTCGACCACCAGGCCGTCACCTGGCTCCTTGAACGCCACGGATCCCCGGCCGCACTGCGAAAGGCCGGACGCCGCCGCCTCGTCGAACTCGTCCGGCCCAAGGCCCCGCGCATGGCCACCCGGCTGATCGACGACGTCTTCGACGCGCTCGACGAGCAGACCGTCGTCGTGCCAGGGACCGGCACCCTCGACATCGTCGTTCCCTCCCTGGCCCGCTCGCTCGCGGCCGTCCAGGAACAGCGCCGGGCCCTGGAAGCCCAGATCAACACCCTGCTGGAGGCTCACCCTCTTTCCCCGGTCCTGACGTCGATGCCCGGCGTCGGAGTCAGGACCGCCGCAGTCCTGCTGGTCACCGTCGGAGACGGCACCAACTTCCCCACCGCCGCCCACCTCGCCTCCTACGCCGGCCTCGCCCCCACCACGAAATCGTCCGGCACATCGATCCACGGCGAGCACGCACCCCGAGGCGGCAACCGGCAACTCAAACGCGCCATGTTCCTCTCCGCCTTCGCCTGCATGAACGCCGATCCCGCCTCCCGCACCTACTACGACAAGCAACGCGCCCGCGGCAAAACCCACACCCAGGCCCTCCTCCGCCTCGCCCGCCAACGCACCAGCGTCCTGTTCGCCATGCTCCGAGACGGCACCTTCTACGAGTCCCGAACCCCCACCGTCACCCTCGCCGCATGACCAGGATGAAAACCCTCAAAACCGGCAGCACGAACTTGACGAAGGACATAGAGGCACCCCCCCCGGAAGACGCAGTGGGGCGCCGGGCCCCGGTTCCTGCTACGCGACCGCGACAGCAAGTACACCGACGCTTTCGATGCCGTCTTCACCGCCGAGGACACTCAGGTGCTGCTCAGCGCGCCCCGGGCACCGCGCATGAACGCGCATTGCGAACGTGTGATCGGCACCATCCGCCGCGAGGCCCTCGACCACGTCCTGATCCTGAGCGAGAGCCACGCGAGGAAGGTCCTGACTGACTACCAGGACCACTACAACGGACACCGGCCGCACCGATCCCGGCAGCAGCTACCGCCCAGCGCGACCGAGCAGCCCGCATTCGTGCACGATCTCGACGACCGAAGCCTGCTCCGCACCAGGGTCCTCGGCGGCCTCATCAACGAGTATCGATACGCTGCGTGACCTGCAACGACGACTTTTCGAGCCCCACAGGGTGTTTCGGCTTGCTCTCCTTCAGCCCTTTATCTGCGCCTGGGCGCGGAGCATGAGGACATCGAGGCCCGGGGCATCGTGATGACCCTGGCCCTGGGCGGCGCGCTGGTGACCGGCCTCGTCCGGCGCGGCCCGGAGGCGGGTGTGGGTCAGGTGCCGGACGGGGTGTCAGGTCTGGTTCCGGATAGCGCGTCCGTGTAGATGCTCGTCATCGCGGTCACAGCCCGTCGGCGGTTCAGGGCCGGGTCCAGGCGGTGCTGGATGTTGATTCCCAGGGTGCCGCCGAGCAGTGCCGCCGCGACGGCCTCCGGGTCGGTGACGTGCGCACCGGTCGCGCGCAGGTGGTCGGCGTACAGGCCGCGGATCTTGGCGTACTCCTCGGCGTACGTCGTGCGCAGGGCCGACTCGCGGCTCACCGCCTCGATCAGGAGCGTCGAGAAGATGTGCGCCTCGGGCCGGGACATCAGGGCGAAGTTCGCCTCGATCAGCGCCTCGATTCCGGCGTCCGGCCCGGCGGCGGCCAGGCGTTCGCGCATGAAGTCCGTGCCCCATCGGAACGCTTCCTCGATCACCGCCTTCAGTAGCCCGTCCTTCGAGCCGAAGTGCCAGGCCACGGAGCCCCGGCTGATGCCGGAGCGCTCCGCCACGGCCTGGACGGACGCCGCGGCGGACCCGCCCTCGGCGGCGAGTTCCCACGCGGCGGCCACCAGCCGGCGCTGGGTCTCGGCGGAGATCTCCTGCTTGCGGGTCGCACCCACGCGGTGTCCTTCCCAACGTTGCGGCGGCCTGACACGGCCGATTCTGTCACGCCGGCCGGGCGGCGCCGGGGCCAGCGAACTCTTGCCTATGCTATAGGTCCAGTTCTATGCTGAGCGTCCAATAACTAAGAAGGGTTCGTCATGGAACTGATCGACCTCACCAGGACGCTGGACCCCGCCGACCGCGAGCGGCTCCCCGAGCAGCTGCGCCCGCTCGCCCCGGTGATCGCGCCCGCCGTGGCCTACGCGCACCCGACGGGCGAGGGCCGAGAGCAGTTCGCCGCCGCCATGCACTGCAGCGTCGAGGACCTGCCCGACGGCGAGGGCTGGGGCGCGGAACTGCTCACCGACTTCAACTCCCACCTCGGCACCCACGTCGACGCCCCGCTGCACTACGGCTCGACCTGTGAGGGCAGACCCGCCCGCACCATCACCGACATCGCCCTGGACGAGCTGTGGTGCGAGGCACTCGTGCTGGACCTGCGCGACCGATGCGAACCGGACGCCCCGATCACAGTCGAGGCGCTGGAGTCCGCCCTCGCCGACAACGGCGCCCCGGTCCCGGCCGGCGGAGCGGTCCTGCTGCGCACCGGCCAGGAGCGGTACGGGCTGTCCGACCCCGAGTTCTTCCGCTACCCGGGCATGAGCCGCGAGTCGACGTTGTTCCTGGCCGACCTCGGGGCCAAGGTCCTGGGCACCGACGCCGCGGGCTGGGACCTGAGCTTCTCCGTGATGGCGGGCAAGTTCAGCGACAGCGGCGACAACTCCGTGCTGTGGGACGGCCACCGGGCCGGCCGCGAGCGGGAGGTCTTCATCGTCCAGCAGCTGACGAACCTTGCCGCGCTGCCCCCGTCGGGGTTCCGGGTGGCGTTCTTCCCGATCAAGATCGCCCGCGCGAGCGCCGCCCCGGCCCGCGTCGTGGCCTTCGTCTGACACCCGATCCCCGCAGACCGACCCCTACACCCTGTTGAGGAGAGGAACCGACCGTGAAACTCGCAACCGTGGAGCACGACCGCGTCGAGCGGACCGCGCTCGTACTCGATCAGGGCGAGCGCCTGTTGCTGCTCGACCGCGCCCACCGCCTGGTGTCCGGCGAGCACGCCCCCGCGCTGACCACCATGCAGACAATCATCGACGGCGGCGAACCCGTGCGGCAGACCCTGCAGCGGCTCGCCGAACAGGCCCCGTCCGAAGCGGTCGTCGCCGCGTCCGAGGTGCGCTGGCTGTCCCCGCTGCCCAGGCCCGTGCAGATCCGGGACTTCGGCAGTTTCATGGATCACTTCCGCAATGCCCGCTCCCGGATCCAGGGCATCCCGGCCGACCAGGTCGAACTACCCGCCATCATGCTCGAACGCCCGCTGTACTACGTGACCAACCGGCTCTCCGTGACCGGCCACGACAGCGACATCCACTGGCCCGCGTACTCCTCGGTGCGGGACTACGAGCTGGAATTCGCCTGCGTGCTGGGCCGCGGCGGCACGGACATCCCCGCGGCGGACGCTCCGTCGTACATCTTCGGCTACACGATCTTCAACGACTTCAGCGCCCGCGACACCCAGCTGGAGGAGATCGCCACCGGGCTGGGCCTGAGCAAGAGCAAGGACTTCACCGACTCGAACGTCCTGGGCCCGTGGATCGTCACCGCCGACGAGCTCGGCGACCCGTACCGGCTCACGATGACCGCCCGCATCAACGGTGAGGAGGCCAGCCGGGGCACGTCCGCCGACATGCACCACACCTTCGCCGACATGATCGCCTTCGCCTCCCAGTCGACCCGGCTGCACGCCGGAGAGGTCCTGTGCTCGGGCACCGTGCCCACCGGCTGCGGACTGGAGCATGGCCGCTTCCTGGAACCCGGCGACACCGTGGAACTCGAAGTCTCCGGCCTGGGCGTGCTGCGCAACCGGGTCGTGTCATGAACCGCGAAGCACTCATCCTCGGCGTCGGAGCCACCCCCTTCGGCCGCCACCTCGACCGCGGTGCCGGCGACCTCGCCGGCCAGGCCGCGCACGAGGCGCTGCGCGACGCCGGGCTCGCCCCGGCCGACGTCGGCGCCGTTTTCCACGCCACGGTCAGCCAGAAGGCGATCGACGGCCAGCACATGATCCCCGGCCAGGTCGCCCTGCGCCCGCACGGGTTCGCCGGGGTACCCGTGGTGAATGTGGAGAACGCCTGCGCGGGCGGCGCCACAGCCCTGTGGCTGGCGATCGCCCACGTGCGGGCGGGCCTGTCGGATGTCGCCCTGGCCGTCGGCGTGGACAAGCTCGTCTGCGCCGATCCCGCCCAGGGGCTGGCGGTGTTCGACGGGGCCATGGACGTCGCCCACCGCGAGGAGACTCTGGCCGCGCTCGCCGCCCTGACCGACCCCCTGCCGCCCGAATTGTCCGTGGACGGCGACCGGTCGGTGTTCATGGAGATTTACGCCTCCCTGGCCCGCGCCCACATGCAGCGCTTCGGCACCACCGAAGCCCACCTGGCCGCGGTCTCGGCGAAGAACCACGCCCACTCCGTCCACAACCCCCGGGCCCACTTCCGCCGAGCGTTCACCGCGGAGGAGATCCTGGCGGCGCGGCGGGTGGCGTGGCCGCTGACGGTGCCGATGTGCTCACCAGTCAGCGACGGGGCCGCCGCCGCCGTCGTGACGCGAGCCGACTCCACCCGTGACGAGTCGGCCGTGACGGTACTGAGCAGTGTCCTGTTGTCGGGCACCGACCGGGCGACGAACGACGCCGCACGGCACATCGGACGCCGGGCCGCGCTCGCCGCCTACGAGAAGGCCGGCATCGGTCCGCAGGACGTCGACGTGGCGGAGGTCCACGACGCCACCGCCTTCGGCGAGATCCAGCAGGTGGAGAACCTGGGCTTCTGCCCGATCGGCGACGGCGGCCCGTGGTCGGCCTCGGGCGCCGGCGCGCTCGGTGGCACCGTTCCGGTGAACCCGTCCGGAGGACTCGAATCGCGCGGCCACCCGGTTTCCGCCACTGGACTGGCGCAGGTCTTCGAACTGGTCACGCAGCTGCGCGGCCGGGCGGGCGAGCGCCAGGTCCCCGACGCGCGCATCGCCATCGCCGAGAACGGCGGCGGCCTCTACGGAATCGAGGAGGCGGTGGCCGCCGTGACCATCCTGGGGAGGACCCGATGAGACCCGGCTACGCGGACCTGATCCTGTCGGCGCTGCGCAGGCGGCCCGAGTGCACCGCCTTCCGCTTCACCGGCGACGACGGGACAAAACACACCTGGACCTACGGTGAGACCGCGGAACGGATCGAACGCACCGCGGCCGCGTTCGGACAACTGGGCCTCATGCCCGGCAACGGGCTCGCCCTGCTGTGCGGCCCGAACCCGCAGGCGTTCACCGTCATGGCCGCCGCCTGCCTGGCCGGACTGCGCTACACCGCCCTGCACCCGCTGGCCACCGCGGACACCGACCGGACCGTCCTGCGCGACAGCGCGTCCGACTACCTGGTCGTGGACGACACACGCTTCGCCGCCCGCGCCCGCCCCGACGGCACCAAGGCGATCACCCTCGCCGAACTCGACCGCCTCGCCGCCGACACACCCCCCGGTCCGAACGACCCGCGCGGCCCCGCGCTCTACCTCTTCTACACCGGCGGCACGACCGGCGAACCCAAGGGCGTGATGCTGCGCGACCGCTCACTGCTCGCCAACGCCTGGGCCTGCTCCACCTGGGCCTGGCCGCCGGACACCCACTTCCTGATCACCACCCCCATGTCGCACGCCGCCGGGCTCCTGGTCGCCCCCGGCCTGCTCCACGGCGCCGGCTTCGAACTCCACCCCTCCTTCGACCCGGACCACGTCATCGACGCGATCGAACGCGACGGCGTGAGCGCCACGTTCGTCGTCCCCACGATGCTGTACGCCCTGCTCGACCACCCTCGGCTCCCCGCAGCCGACCTGTCGGGGCTGAACTGGGTCCTCTACGGCGCCGCACCCGCCGCACCCGCCCGGCTCGCCCAGGCGCACCGGCTCCTCGGCCCCGTGCTCAGCCAGCACTACGGCCAGGCCGAGGCCCCCAATGCCCTAACCGTCCTGGACCCGGCCCAGCACCGCGACGACCCGCATGTCCTGGGCAGCTGCGGTCGGCCCATGCCCGGCGTGGAGATCGCCCTGCTCGACCCGCACGGCCGGCACGTACCGGCAGGCGAGCCCGGCGAGCTGTGCGTCCGAGGACCGCTCGTGATGGACGGCTATTGGAACAAGCCCGAGCAGACCGCAACGGCGCTCGATGGAGGCTGGCTGCACACCGGCGATGTCGCCCGCCAGGACGACACCGGCCTGATCACGATCATCGACCGGATCAAGGACACCATCATCACCGGCGGGTTCAACGTCTACCCGCGCGAGGTCGAGGACGCCCTCGCCACACACCCGGCCGTCGCCGCCAGCGCCGTCTACGGCACCCCCGACTCACACTGGGGCGAAGCCGTCACCGCCACCGTGGTCCTGCGCCCCGGACGGCAGGCCACTCCAGCCGATCTGATGGACCACGTCCGCGCCCGCAAGGGCGCACTCTGGGCCCCGAAAATGCTCCATCTCGCCGATTCGCTGCCCCTCACCGCCCTTGGCAAGATCGACAAGAAGAAACTCCGCAACCAGCCCTGAACGGGGCTCGGGCGCGCAAACCGCCCCACCTCCTCAGATGACACACGGCCGGCGCCGAGCGCACCCTGGCGCGTGCTCCCGCGCCGGCCTCACGGGCACTGACCCGGCTGCACGTGCCACGCCTCGAAATTACTCAAGTCCCGCACCTGCTAAGCCCAATACCGTTCAGTTAAGTGCTTCTGGGGTATCTTGGGGGGATGCCGCGTTCTGGTTGGGTGAAGCCGTCTTCTGATGTCCGGTTGTCGGATTTGGTGTCTGT
>NZ_BMRN01000111.1 GCF_014648655.1 Streptomyces atratus | reverse complement strand
GGTAGACGTCGGCGATGTTGGCCGCGCCGCCGTCGACGGTGGCGACGACCGCCGCCAGTTCGTCGGCGGTGAGGTCGGCGAGCGGCAGCATCTCGGGCGTGATCTCGGTCGCGTCGGCCGGGATCAGGTTCGCCGGCACCTCGACCTGGACGGCGCCCGCGGAGGCGGCGAGGCCGGCCGGGGTCGGGGTCTGGAACAGCGCGCGCACGGGCACGTCGGCGCCCAGGGCGGCCCGGACCCGGCCCATGAGTTCGACGGCGAGCAGCGAGTGGCCGCCCAGGGCGAAGAAGTCGTCGTCGACGCCGACGTTCGCCAGGCCGAGGACCTCGGCGAAGACCGCGCACAGCAGCTCCTCGCGCAGGTCGGCCGGGCCCCGGCCCGCGCCCGTCGCGTAGTCGGGCGCGGGCAGGGCCTTGCGGTCGAGCTTTCCGTTGGCGGTCAGCGGCAGTGCGTCCAGCACCAGCACCGCAGAGGGCACCATGTAACCCGGCAGGCTCGATCCCACGTGGGCTCGTAGCTCCGCGGCATCGAGTTCTCCCTCCTCTCCACTCGCGGGGATCGCGTAGGCCACGAGCCGGGCGTCGCCGGGGGTGTCCTCGCGGACGACGACCGCGGCGCGGGCGACCCGGGCGTGGCGTTCGAGGACGGCTTCGACCTCGCCCAGCTCGATCCGGAAGCCGCGGACCTTGACCTGGCCGTCGGTGCGGCCCAGGCATTCGAGGACGCCGCCGGGGCGTCTGCGGGCGGCGTCGCCGGTGCGGTAGAGCCGCTCGCCGGGGACGAACGGGGAGGCGACGAACCGTTCGGCGGTCAGGGCCGCGCGGCCCAGGTAGCCGCGGGCGAGCTGGGCGCCCGCGAGGTAGAGCTCTCCCGTGGCGCCGGGGGCCACGGGCCGCAGCCGGTCGTCGAGGACGTAGGCGCGGGTGTTGGCGAAGGGCCGGCCGATGCGTACGGGGCCCTCGGCGACCTCGGCGGAGGTGGCCCAGATGGTGGCCTCGGTGGGCCCGTACAGGTTCACGGCGCGCGCGCCGAGGGCGTGCAGCTTGGCGGCGAGTTCCTCGGGCAGGGCCTCGCCGCCGACGAGGGCGCGCACGGAGGCGGGCCAGTCGCCGGCGTCCAGGAGCGCGCGCCACAGGGACGGCACGGCCTGGAGTGCGGTCGCCCCGCTGGTGCGGATCAGGTCGAGGAGGGCGTGGGGGTCGCGGACGGTCTCGCGGTCGGCGAGGACGACGGCGGCGCCGTTGACGAGCGGCAGGAACAGTTCCAGGGCCGCGATGTCGAAGGAGACCGTGGTGACGGCGACGAGCCGGTCGCCCGCGCCGAGCGGGACGCGCTCGGCGGCGGCGTACAGGTGGTTGGCGAGGGCCTGGTGGCCGACGACGACGCCTTTGGGGCGGCCGGTGGAGCCCGAGGTGTGGATGACGTACGCGGGGTGCTGGGGCAGCAGGGCGGCGCGGCCGGGCAGCGCGACCGCGTCGGACCCGGCGAGCTCTTTGCCGAGGACCGCCACGGGCGCGTCGGTCGCGGGGATGGCGCGGGCGCACGCGAGGTCGGTCAGCACGCACACCGGGCGCGCGTCGGCGAGCATGTACGCGATGCGCTCCTGGGGGTATTCCGGGTCGACCGGCAGATAGGCGCCGCCGGCCTTGACCACGGCGAGCAGCGACGCCACCAGGTCCGCGCCGCGCTCCATGACGACGGCGACGATCGACTCGGGGCCGACGCCCCGGTCGGCGAGCAGGTGCGCCAACTGGTCTGCTCGGGTGTTCAGTTGGGCGTATGTGTACGATTCCTCGCCGTCGACGAGGGCGACCGCGTCGGGCGTGCGGGCCGCCTGGGCCTCGAAGAGGTCGGGCAGCGTGGCGGCCGGGACCTCGGCGTCGGTGTCGTTCCATCCGTGAAGGACCTGGTGCAGCTCGGCGTCGTCCAGGAGCCGCACGTCGCCGACGCGGGTGCCGGGGTCGTCGGCGAGGGCCTCGACGACGCGGGTGAGCCGGTCGGCGATCCACCGTACGGAGTCGGCGTCGAACAGGTCGGCGGCGGCGATGACGGAGCCGTGCAGCCCGGCCGGGGCACCGTTCTCGTCGAAGGTCTCGCCGACGCCGACCTCCAGGTCGAACTTGGCGGCGGAGTCCCCGGTGGGCACCGACTCGGCGTGGATGCCGGGGAGTCGGAGCGCGGCCTCGCCGGTGTTCTGGAGCATCAGCATGACCTGGAACAGCGGGTGCCGGGCCAGGGAGCGGGTCGGGGCGAGCTCCTCGACCAGCTTCTCGAAGGGGACGTCCTGGTGCTCGAAGGCCGACAGGCTCGCCTCCTGCACCCGGGCGAGGAGCTCACGGAATGTCGGGTCGCCCGACAGGTCGGTGCGCACCACGAGGGTGCTGACGAAGAAGCCGACCAGGTCGTCGAGGGCCTCGTCGCCGCGGCCCGCGTTGACGGAGCCGATCGGGATGTCGGTGCCCGCGCCGAGCCGGGACAGGGTCACGGCGAGGGCGGCCTGGAGCGCGGCGAACAGGGTGACGCCCTCGGCGAGCGCGACCTCGGCGAGGCGCGCGTGCACCCGGGCGGGCAGCTCGAAGGGGACGGTGTGGCCGGTGTGTCGGAGGACGGCCGGACGCGTCCGGTCGTACGGCAGCTCCAGTTCCTGCGGCACGTCCGCCAGCGCCTCGCGCCAGTGGGCGGTCTGCTGGGAGAACAGGCTCTCGGGGTCGCTCTCGTCGCCGAGCAGCTCGCGCTGCCACAGCGTGTAGTCGGCGTACTGCACGGCCAGCGGCTCCCACGCCGGGGCCGTGCCCCGGGTGCGCGCCGCGTAGGCCGTGGACAGGTCGCGGGCCAGCGGGCCCATGGACCAGCCGTCACCCGCGATGTGGTGGACGACCATGACGAGCATGTGCTCGTCGGGTGCCGTGGTGAACAGCCAGGCCTTGACGGGGACTTCGGCGGTGAGGTCGAAGGTGTACCCGACGGCGGCGGCGATCTCCCCGTCCAGGTCGGCCGGTGTGACGTCGGCGGCCGTCAGCCGCCAGTCGAGGTCGGCGGCCTGCAGGACGCGCTGGTAGGGCTCGCCCGCCGCGACGCCGTACACGGTGCGCAGGATCTCGTGGCGGCCGATGACGTCCCGCAGGGCCGTCTGAAGGGCCGCCCGGTCCACGGCGCCGGACAGGCGCTGTGCGACACGGATGTTGTAGGCCGCGCTCGGGCCCTCCAACTGGGAGATGAACCACAGCCGACGCTGCGCGAATGACAACGGAATCATCAGGACTCCTCCTGGTTACGCATCGGCCGCAGCGCGGGCCTAGCAGAGCTCACATTTCCAAGCTGTCGTACGAGGCCGGACACCGTCCGCGCCCTGAAGAGCACCCGCAGGGACACCTCGACGCCGAGCACCGTCCGCAGACGGCCGGTGAGGCGGGTGGCGAGCAGGGAGTGCCCGCCGAGGGCGAAGAAGTCGTCGTCGACGCCGACTTCGGGCAGGCCGAGCACCTCGGCGAACGCCGCGCACAGGGCCTTCTCCCGCTCGGTGGCGGGCGCGCGGCCCGTGCTCGCGGCGGGTCCCGCGTCGGGCAGGGCCCTGCGGTCCACCTTGCCGTTGGCCGTCAGGGGCAGGGCGTCCAGGACGACGAGGGCGGGCGGCACCATGTACTCGGGCAGCCGCGCCTCGGTGAACCGCCTTATGAGGTCGGCCAGTTCACCATCGTCCGGGGCGGCTGGCACGACGTAGCCAACCAGACGCCGGCCGCCCGCGCCGTCCTCGCGGACCACGACGGCGGCCTGGGTCACGCCGGGGTGCGCGGCCAGGACGGCCTGGACCTCGCCCGGTTCGATGCGGAAGCCGCGGATCTTGACCTGGTCGTCGACGCGGCTGGCGAACACCAGCCGGCCGTCGGCGGTCCAGCGCACCCGGTCGCCCGTGCGGTAGAGCCGCTCGCCCGCCTTGTCGAAGGGCGAGGCCACGAACCGCTCGGCGGTCAGGGCCGGTCGGCCCACGTAGGCGCGGGCGAGCCCGGCGCCCGCGATGTACAGCTCGCCGTCCACGCCGGCCGGGACCGGGTTGAGGCTCTCGTCGAGCACGTACACCCGGGAGTTGGTGATCGGCGTGCCGATGCCGGGCCGGTCGTCGTTCTCGCTCAGGGCGTCCGACATGGTCGCGCACACGGTCGTCTCGGTCGGGCCGTAGGCGTTGACGAAGCGGCGGCCGCGCGACCAGCGGGCCACCAGTTCGCCGCCGAGCGCCTCACCGGCCGACACCAGGGTGGTGACCGGGGCGAGGTCCTCGGGTTCGAGCACGGACAGGACGGCGGGCGGCAGCGTGGCGTGCGTGACCCCGTGGCGCGCCACGAGTTCGGCGAGCCCGCCGCCCGGCAGCAGCGTCTCGGCGGGCGCCACCACCAGGCGGGCGCCCGAGCCCAGCGCCATGACCAGCTCCCAGGTCGCCGCGTCGAAGCCCGGCGAGGCGAACTGGAGGACCCGGCTGTCGGCGCCGACCTCGAACCGCTCGATCTGCGCGGTCACCAGGCTGGCGACGCCGGTGTGCGTGACGACCACGCCCTTGGGCCGGCCCGTCGAACCCGAGGTGAAGATCATGTACGCGGGGTGGGCGGGCCGCAGCCGTGCGCCCCGTTCCGCGTCGCTCAGGGCGCCGCCGTCCAGCGCCTCGATCTGTGTCGCGAGCGGCGGCTCGTCGAGGACGAGGACCGGCGCCTGCGTGTCACCCGGCACGACCGGCGCGCACAGCGCCGACGCCAGGACCGCCACCGCGCCCGACTCCTTCAGCATGAACGCGATGCGCTGCGCGGGGTACTCCGGGTCGACCGGCAGATAGGCGCCGCCCGCCTTGAGCACACCGAGCAGGGTGACGATCAGGTCGACCCCTCGCTCCCGCACCACCGCGACCACCGACTCCGGGCCCACGCCCCGGCCGGTCAGGAACCGGGCGAGCCGGTTGGCCCGCGCGTCCAGCTCCGCGTACGTCAGCTCGGCGCCGTCGGAGGCCACGGCGACGGCGTCCGGGGTCTCCCGGACCCGCGCCGCGAACAGTTCGGGCACCGTCGCGGGCGCCACGTTGGCCGCCGTGTCGTTCCACTCGGCGAGCATCCGGCGGCGCTCGTCGTCGGCCAGCACGCCGACCCTGCTCAGCGGCAGGTCGGGCCCGCCCTCCAGCGCCTGCTCGGCGGCGCCCACCAGCTCTTCGACGGCGGTGCGCGCGAAGGCGGCGACCGCCTCCGGGTCGATCGGGGCGACGGCGTCGACGATCAGCTCCAGGCCGTCCCCGTCGTCGTCGACGAGCAGGGCCAGCGGGTAGTTGGTGCGCTCACGGGTGAACAGCAGCTTGGTGCCCGGCAGGGAGGCGTTCCAGCGCTCGTCCAGGTCCTCGCCGATGCTGCGCCGGTAGTTGAGGCAGGCGGTGAACAGGGGGGTGTCGCCCTCCAGGTCGGCCGCCCGCTGCGCCACGACCAGCGGCGCGTGCTCGTGTTCCAGGAGCCGGGCGAGCTGGCCGCGCATCGCGGTGATGGCCCCGAGCGCGCCGAGCCGGGCCGTGGGGACGCGTACGGGAAGGGTGTTGATGAACGGACCCGGCACCCGGTCGGCGCCCACGCCCGCGTTCATGCGACCGAACAGGACCGTGCCGAACACCACGTCCGTACGGCCGGACACCGCCGCCAGGACCCGCGCCCAGGCCACGTGCAGCGCGGTCGCCGCACTGACGCCTGCGCGCCGCGCCACCTCCCGCAGGCGCCCGGCCAGTTCCGGGTCGGCCGCGACGCGGGCCCGGGCCAGCGAGGCGCCGTCGCCGCGCACGTCCACCAGGCCGAAGGGGGCCGTGGGCTCGGTGACGTCGCCGAGCAGCTCGGCGAAGTACCGCTCGTGCTCGGAGCGGGCGACGCCGCCGCGTGCCTGGGCGACGAAGTTGCGGAACGGCAGCGGCTCGGGCAGTTGGTCGCCGCGCCCTTCGAGGAACGCGGTCACCTCCTCCAGGAGCACTTCGAGGGCGGTGCCGTCGCGCACCATGTGGTGGGCGCGGATGAGCGCCAGCCAGTGCTCCGGACCGGCCTCACCCGGTAGGGCCGCGACGTGCAGGTCGAGCAGTGGGCCCCGGCCCAGGTCCATGCGGGCGCCGCCTCCCTCGACGAGCTCGGCGACCGGGTCGGTGCCGCACGGGTCCAGGACGATCTCCGTGACCGGCAGAGCGGCCTGGCGCCACACCACCTGCACGGGCTCGCGCAGCCCCTCCCACACGTAGGAGGTGCGGTAGATGTCGTGCCGCTCCACCACGCGCCGCAGCGCGTCGACGAACGCGTCGAGCCGGGCCCGCGAGTCGAACTCCAGGACCGCCGGCATGACGTACGCGTCGTCGCCGCCCTCCGCCAGCATGTGGTGGAAGAGCAGGCCTTCCTGGAGCGGGGCGAGCGGGTAGATGTCCTTGACGTTGGCCGCGCCGCCCTCGACGCAGGCCACGACCGTGGCGACCTCGTCGGCGGTCAGGTCGGCCAGCGGCAGCATCGCGGGCGTGATCTCAGTGGCACCGGCCAGGATGAGGTTGTCGGGGACGACGAACTGCTCCGTGCCGGCGGACGCCGCGAGGGAGGCCACGGTCGGGTTGTCGAACAGGGTGCGCACGGAGACGGAGACGCCGCGCCCCCGCAGGATCTCGACCAGCCGCACGGCCACCAGCGAGTGGCCGCCCAGCTCGAAGAAGTCGTCGTCGACGCCCACGTTCTCCAGGTCCAGGACCTCGGCGAAGGCGGCGCACAGGATCTCCTCGCGCACGTCGGCCGGGGCCCGGCCCGCCCCCGCGATGGCCGCGAAGTCGGGTGTGGGCAGGGCCTTGCGGTCCAGCTTCCCGTTGCCGGTCAGCGGCAGCGCGTCCAGGACCACGACCGCCGACGGCACCATGTGCTCCGGCAGCCGC
>NZ_BMRN01000110.1 GCF_014648655.1 Streptomyces atratus | reverse complement strand
GAACTCGTCGCGGCGCCGGAAGTCGGCGACCCGCGGATTCGTTGCAAGCCTCGCGTCCACCGCGGTCGTACGGTGATTCCGCTGTCGACTCAGCCGGGGCGCCTAAACAGCGTCACGCCCTTGCGCAGCGCGATGAGCGCGAGCCTGATGGCGACCGTGGTATTCGTTCCGATGAGGGACAGGTACCCGCCCGGCTTCCTTCGTCGTCCCGTCCAAGGTCGACGGCACGCCCGTTCTTGTTGTGGGGATCCAGACAAAACTGTGTGCCTTTGGCCAATCGCCGCCTTGCGTCCCGTCGTCGCCCGGCTGCTCAGGGAAACGGACCGACGGCTACCGATGTGGCAGGTCTCGGGCGGTGCGGAGGGCGCGGGTGCGGCAGCGTGGGAAGCCGACGGACCTGTTGAGGCCTGGACACTGCTCGAAGACGACATGAAGCGGGTCCGGAACAAGTCCGGGGCGACCAGGCTCGGTTTCGCGCTGCTGCTGAAATTGGAACAGCGCGCACAAGGACTTCTTCTACGGTATGGACGGCGACCTGGCTCGGGCTGGCAAGGAGTCCCAGAAGGTGCCCATGCTCGCCCTCCACCTGCTCCAGTCCGCCCTGGTCCACGTCAACACTCTGATGCAGCAGATCCTCGCCCAGAAAAAGTGGGCCGATACCCCCTTATCGACGCCGACCGCCGGGCGCTCTCCCCGCTGTTCTGGACACATGCGAACCCCACGGACACGAACACCCACCTCGAGCTGCGCCTGGGTCGGGCCGTCGCAGCGACGATGGTGCCTGGCCCGCGCACCCCTGAGGACCAGTCGGCGACGACCCGCACGTCACCCGGGCGGGGCGCTGTCAGTGTCTGCCATCGCGGCCCAGCGCGGCCGCGCAGCAACGATGCTGGTGGAGTCAGTGAGCACCCGGGGAGCGGTACACGCCTGTTGGCGCAGGTGGTCGATGCGGGTGAGCACGTCGTCCACGTGCGGGCGCACCTGGGCCTTCAACCCTTCGCTCCAGACCTCGTCCTGATAGTGGCAGGTGAGGTACAAGTTCCTGGCGTGCTCCAGGACAGGGCGGTGTTCCGGGGGCAGGTGGGCCATGGCCCAGTCGGCGGCGGCGTCCTTGGTTTTGATCTCGCCCGTGGCGAGGGTGGTCCAGACGCGGGCGAGGGTCAGCAGGACGTTGCGGGTGTCGTCGTCCAGGTCGGCCAGGAGTTCGGGGATTCCTTCAACGCTCGCCCGGACGAGATCGGTGTACGGTACCGGATCCAGGAGCTCGGCGGGAGGCGGCCCAGTCAGGGGGTGGTCACCTGCCAGGGCCACCGTGAGAACCAGGGCCAGGTCCGGCATCGGGCCGGGCCGCGGAGAACCGCCCGTCTGGAATTCGTCGCGCAGCCACTCGCCGTAGAGGAAGTCTCCGGTCGGCGGGAACCGCCAGGGGCGGACCTCGGACTGGACGACGACAGTGAGTTCAACCGGCCGGACGGAGGGCGTGAGGCCGGAGATCTCCAGCAAGCCCTCAACAAGCGCCCGCCGCTTCGGCTCTTCAAGACTCCGCCGTGTGACGGCCAGAACGTCCAGGTCGCTGGCCGGGGCGAGGCCTTCGAGCACGGCGGAACCGTGGAGATACGTCCCCACGAGCTCCGGCCCCACGACGTCACGGACAAGTCCAACGGTCTGCTCAAGCTGATTCATCACATCAGTATCGGACACACCTGCTCGCCAGCACGGCCACCGGCCATACCTGCTCAACGACGCTCTGCCCGCCGACGCCAGTTCAGCCCCGCCGGGCCGGACGGGTCCTGCGGGACGACGCGCGCGGCGACCGTGTCAACACCGGGGAGGGCGTACGTCTCAAAGATGCGGACGGAGGCGTGGTGGGACCGCGCGAGCAGTATCGGAGAGGTGCTGACCCCGGGGACGGCGCCCGTGCCCACTACCGCGCAGAGCCCGTCGGCCCGTACTTCCTCGTCCAGATCGAGCATCCGCAGGGTCGGCTCCCAGTCGACGCAAATGTTGAGGTAGTGGGTACCGGTCGCGATCACGGCGCTGTCAGGCCGAAGCAGTAGTACGGGCTGACGGTATTGAGGACGACATCCGCGTCAGCCAGTGTGGTCCGCAGAGTGGTGTCGTCGGTCATGTCTGCCTGTAGGGTCCGCACGGGCGCCCCACCGACACCGGCGGGTGGCGCATCAGCCCTGAACTCTCCGAGGCGTGGCCACCACTCTCGGCCACTTCGGGCAGCACCGCCGCCCGCATCGCCACGCCGCATCGCACCGGTTCTGCCGAGCACCAACATCACCATCCACCAATTCAATTCGACACGATCGAACGCCATGCGATCGATCGTGAACCGATGAATCTTCGAGGGGAGGAGCACGAGCGACCTACGGTTCACAGCCCGGTCCGGCGCGCGTCGGAGATGGGCGACTGTCCGCCCTCGTCCGCCCCACAGGCTTACCCCGGCCCGGGCCCGCTCTTTCCGCCGCCTCCGCCCGACAGCCATCTGCTCGCCGTAGCAGCGAAATCCTCCCGCCCCGGCCTCGGACGGCAACCCGGTCGCAAGAACACGCGACCAACGCCACACCAGGACGTCCACACAGCCCGCAAACCGAACCCCACAGAGCGACGGCCGAAGAAGTCAACGACCTCACGTCCACGCCATAGAGGCTAAAGATCGAGTCAGGGCGCCAAAGGTGGATCATCGAGCGGCTGGCTGACCGGCTACCGCAAGCTCAACCACCGCTACGTACCCCGCAACTACCTGGCGTTCCTCGGTCTCGCCGCTACACTCTGATGCTGCAAACAACTCGCCACATGGGACACCGTCTACCAACGCCGCCTCCAGCGTTATAGGGGGTTTCAATCCGGCGAGACAACGTCCCATGTGCCGAATCGTGTCAGGCCAGCTGATTCGGCTGCCGCCACCGAGGCACGGTTGTCGAGCTGGCAGCGGTACTGCGGTTCGTGTTTCCGTGCGAGGGCGTGCCGGGAGATCGCCCGTACGAGGCGCCGGGCGTGGCCCTTGCCCCGGTAGGGGGGGAGCGTCAGCACGCCGAGGTCGGCCAGCCGAGCATCGTTCCACGGGTACATGCTCGCCACGCACACCAGCCGTCCATTCTCGAACGCGCCGTAGACGGCCCAGTGATCCAGTTCGACATATGCGTCGTTGAGGTCCTGTTCCGATGCGGCTGCCTCGAACTGCTCGAATGCCCGCGCATCGGCCTCGGTGAGCGGGCGGGTGGAAGGGGCGTCCGGTTCTCCGAGCAACATCTCCCGGTCCTTGTCGGTGAAGTAGAACAGGTTGTCGGCTCCGTGCAGCGAGATGCCGGACTTCTCCAGGCGTTGCCTGAAGCCCGCCTCGTCGACCGGCTGTCCTTCTTCCAGTGCCAATGTCGCGGCGACAGCCGGGGTGAGCAGTACGCGTGTCTCTCCGTCAGTCGTCGTGAGAATGGTGAGCCGTTCGTCCCCCTCCAGGGCGGCATCGGCGGTGACGCTGAAATTGTCGGCGCTGTAGAGGAGTCGACTTGTCGGGGACGGGCTCAGCCAGAAGTCGGTGATGGTGGAAGGGAACACGTCTGAGACTTTCTGTTCGTCGTGGTCGGTGGCTGGGCAATGCCGTGGATGGTCGTACGGCCGGGCCCGCCCGGGGTTCAGAAGCGCTTGACGAGACTGACCGAGCGGGCGGTGACGGTGAACCCAGGGCCCTGGTAGAGACCGAGGGCGCCGGTGGGGTTCTCGACGTCGACATCAAGCACAGCGTGGTTCAGGCCGTCGGCCCGCAGCGCCCGCAGCACGTGGGCCAGCATTGCGCGGGCCAGCCCCTGTCCTCGTGCCTCGCGCCGTACGCCGACAGACGTCACGTATCCGAACGGGCCACCGCGCAGCGGCCATTCCTCCTGATTCACGTCGACGAAGACGAAACCGACGACGCGCTCGCCCTCGCGTGTGCCGGGGGTGACGGCAAGTACGGACAGATCCGGGCGGAATGCGCTCAGGCGGTCGCCGGTGGCCCATTCGGCGGCGGTGACCGGCTGAGTGCCCCAGTGGTCGCGGAACGCGTCGTTCAGCGCGGATCTGGCTCGTTCCTTCCTTTTCTCGGCATAGGAAACGAACCGCACCCCGGAGAGGGGCGGCGACTCGGCGGCTGGCGCGGCGAGGTCGCGTTCCAGCTCCATCCACCACCGGGCGCGTTCGTAGCCGTGTGTCTCCAGGAGCCTGATCGCAGGGGTGGCATGGTCGTGGGCACTCGAGGCGAGCCATCCGGGCAGGCGGCGTCGCAGGCCGCGAGATGCTGGAGTCCACGGGCCTCCTGCCACGCCAGCAGCGCCCTGCCGATGCCTTCGCCACGGCGGTCCGGGGCCACGGTTCCATCGAGGTCAACCCAGACGATCGTCTCCTGGCTCGTCGGGGCCACGGCCGAGCCGTAGGCGACGGCCCGTCCGGCGGAATCGGTGGCGATCACCGCGTCGTTCTCGGGGGTGAAGGCCGCGCTTCCAAACTCCTCTTCCAGCTCGTCTCTCGTGATCAGCGAGCGGGGGTGATCGATCCTTCCCGCGGCACGCTTCAGGTCGAGGACCAGGCCGGTGTAGGCGGCGGTGACAGGTCTCCAGGTAAGTCCGTCGCCGACGGTGGGCAACGCGATGGACGACGGACCGGTCACCCGATCACGCAATGGGCGGAGTCCAGGGCTGTGGTGTGCCGTCCCGCTCACGAAGGATCCTCTCTCGGCGTCGGCTGCAAGCTGGGGAAATAGTGTGGCGGCGGGCCGACAGGAGAACGGTTTCCACCCGGCCCCGGAGGAACTGGACACCGTAGCGGGCGAGCTCGGCGCGCCCGAGGTCGAGCAGGGTCGCGGGCGGCAGGCCGTCGCGGGACAGGAAGCCGTGCATGTGCGCGGCAGGCGCGTTGCGCGGCTCACCGGCATCGATCACCACCACCTTGCGGAGAGCGCGGCCCAGGAGCAGGGCCGCGTTGAAGCCGGCCGCTCCGGTGCCGGCCACTACTACGTCGTGGACCTCGACCTTGTCGCCGCGCTCTGCCCTGCTGTTCTTGTCGTTCGTCGTTTTGATCACGGGGACAACCTCCTGCCGCGATCGTGCGCGCCAAGCACTGGAGCGACAAACCTTGTTGCCATTTGTGGGACGCGAGGGGAGGAATGGGGGCATGGACGAGCAATCACCGATCGCCGCCACGCTGGACGCCTTCGCGCGCAAGTTGCGCGATGTCCTCAACGACGCTGGCTGACGGTCGTCCTTCTCGTCGAAAGCCTGGCCGTCACCAAGTCCAAGACGATTGTGGTGACGCTATTGCGGGCGGCGGCAGTTCCGCCTGTGCGGTGATCCAGCATCACGCCGGCGCTTGATCCGGCTGCACGCGGAGACGTGTCATCGCTCGGTCGAGAAGGATGGCCGGCATGGTGACCACGGCCAGGCCGGCACCGATCCAGATGACCGAGGTGATACCGGCACCGGAGCCGAGGGCGGTCCCGGCCAGTGCGGGGACGAGGCCGATGCCGAGCTGGAACGCGGAGGTGGAGGTGGCCCCGGCAAGTGTCGGCGCGTCCCACGCGACGGTGAAAACGCGTCCGTAGATAGCTGGGTTCAGCACGAATCCAGCTACCCCGAGGAGCAGGACCAGGGGGACGACAGCCAGCGCGTACTGAGCGAGGAGCGCCAGCAGGACGGAACAGACCAGGATTCCGACCGCCCCGGTCATCAGAGCCTGCGAGGGCCGTCTGTCGGCGATCCGGCCTCCGATGGACAGGCCGATGAAAGCGCCGACGCCGAACAGCGCCAGTATCACGGGAACCCAGACATCGGGGATGCCGGTGACGTCGGTCAGGAATGCCGCGAGGTAGTTGAACGAGATCATGTAGGCGGCGGTGCTCAGGATGGTGACGGCGTAGACGATCCACAGCTGCGGTCGTCTGACGGTACTGAGTTCACGCCGCACACTCGGTTCCGCGCTCGTGCTCGTTGCCGGCAGCGCGAAGAGGACGGAAAGCGCGCCGAGGACCGTGAGGACGACCACTACCCAGAATCCGCCCCGCCATCCCGTGAAGTGGCTGATCAGCGCGCCGACCGGTCCACCCGCGGTCATCGCGAGGCTGAGCCCGCTGACGACGACACCGGAGGCACGGGCGGTGCGGTCGGGTGTGACAAGGCTGATCGCGGTGACCGCCGAAACCGCAAAGAATCCGGCATAGGCAAGACCGCAGAGGAAGCGGGTGACAATCAGCACCGTGTAGCTGTCCGTGAGAAGACCGACTGTCACGGATACGGCGAAGATGGCCTGGGTGGCAATGAGCGTGGTTCGTCGCGGCCAGTGCAGAGTCAGGATGGCCAGCGGAGGCCCGCCTATGACGACGCCAATAGCGAACGCCGAGATCAGGGCACCGGCGGATGACAATGTGATGTGCAGGTCGTCCGCGATTGCCGGCAGCACCCCGGCGACCAGGAACTCCGCGCTGCCCATCGCGAACAGGCAGAAGGCGAGCAGATAGACGCCGAACGGCAGCCTCCCGTGTGTGGCTTGCACCCGCGGTACTGCCTTTTCGGTTTCGGCGCTCACCGGCCATCACTCCCGGCCCGCAGGATCGAAGTGAGCTTCTTCTCCAGGACGTGCTTGGGCGCCGCACCGACCCACAAGCCCGCGGGCCAGCCGCCCATGTAGACGACGAAGGCGGGAACGGAGGTGATGCCGAGCCGGGCGGCCAGCCCGGGTTCCTCATCCAGGTCGACCTTGACGACGTCCAGGTGGCCGGACTGTTCGGCGGCCAACTGCTCCACGATGGGGGTGACCATCCGGCACGGATGGCACCAGGTGGCCCAGAACTGGACGAGGACGGGTCGCTCCGCTTGGAGGACGCGTGCGGTGAACGTCTGCTCGGTGACGCTGTCCACCGGACGTGGGGCGTGTGCGGTCATGCGTGGGCTCCCTGTCTC
>NZ_BMRN01000109.1 GCF_014648655.1 Streptomyces atratus | reverse complement strand
AGCATCTCGGCCTCGGCATCCCGGACCAGAATTCCGCCTTGGGCATCGGGAGTGATCAAGGACATATGCCCCTCCATTCATCGGAGCCGTATCCGGCCCCGGCCCCGGCCGCGAGCCGGGACCGAGATCGACAGAAGTAATTCTGCATCGAATAGTACGACAGCTAACTATCAGCCGTCGAATAAGATGGAGGCGTGACCAAGGGAGACGTGACCAAACAGGGCGTGACTGTCGAGGAACGCCGGAAGCCCAGGGACGCGGTCGACCAGATCCTCGACCAGTGGCACAAGGAACGGCCGGACCTGGACCTGTCGGCGATGGGAGTCTTTGGACGACTGGGTCAGCTCTCACTCCTCCTCACCCCCGCACTCGAAGAAGTCTTCACGCGACACGGCCTGCGCCGCGGCGAGTTCGACGTACTGGCCGCACTGCGCCGCTCCGGGCCCCCTACCCCCTGATCCCGTCCGCCCTCGCGAAGACCCTGATGCTCTCCCGTGCTGGCATGACCAACCGCCTGGACCGCCTGGAGGCGGACGGCCTGGTGGAACGCCGCCTCGATCCCACCGACCGCCGCAGCTTCCATGTGGCACTCACCGCCCGCGGACACAGAGTCGTCGACGCCGCGGTCACCGACCACGCCGCCAACGAATCCCGCCTCCTCTCCGCCCTCACCCCCAACGAACGCGAAACCCTCGACCACGCCCTGCGCACCCTGCTCCAGACGATCGAGTAATTGAGGTCATCTGGCCTTGGCGGAGTCGAGATGGCAGGTGTCACTGAGGTTCCCCCGCAGCTCGGGAGTGGCTGACTAGCTGGTCAGAGCGGGTTGACGTGGTTTCAGGTTCACTTGTTCGGCCGCTGCCTGGTCGGCGTAGTACTTCTCCTCGAACTCGATCGGGCTGAGGTAGCCCAGCCGTTTCTGGATGCGGCGGGGGTTGTAGAAGCCGTCGATGTACTCGAAGAGCGCGAGGTTCGCTTCGGCTCTGGTGGCGAAGACGCGGCCGCGGATGCACTCGGTCTTGATGACCATCCACAGGTTCTCCGCCAGGGCATTGTCGAACGAGTCGCCGACCGAGCCCATGGACGCCTGGATACCGGCCCTGACCAGGCGTGTTGTGAGCTTCACGGACGTGTATTGACAGCCGTGGTCGGCGTGGTGAACGAGCTCACCGGGGGCGACTTCGCGGCTGGCCAGGGCATACTCCAGCGAGGTGAGGACCAGGTCGGCGTCCGCGCGGGCGGAGGTCTCCCAGGAGACCACCCGGCGGGAGAACGCGTCGCGGATCGCGGACAGCCACAACGGCCCCTCCCCGGTGGAGATCATGGTCAGGTCGGTAACCCACAGCCGGTTCGGCCCATTCGCGGTGAAGTCGCGTTGCACCAGGTCAGGGGCCAGATCGGCGTCCGGGGCACGGCGAGTGAAACCCGTGCCCCGGCGGGGGCTGATCCCGGCCAGGCCGGCCTCCCGCATGAGCCGCTCGACGCGTTTCCTGCCGACGTGGACGCCCTCACGCTTGAGGACGGCGTGCACGCGAGGTGAGCCGTAGATCCCGCCGGACTCGTCGTGGACCTGCCGGATCCTGCCCGTCAGCTCGGCGTCCCGGCGGCGCCGTTCGCACGGTTCCTTCTCGGCCTGGCGCCACCGGTAGTAGGTGGAGGAGGGGATGTTCAGTTCCCGGAGTACGGGCTCGCCCCCCAGATGCGGGTGCTCGTCAACGAGCGCCGTCACCTGGGCCGGGTCGGGTCGAGCTGGGCCGCGAAAAAAGCCGAGGCCGTCCGCAGGACCTCATTCGCACGCTTGAGCTGGGCGTTCTCCTTGCGCAGGGCGGCAAGCTCCTCACGCTCGGCGGTGGTGAGCAGGTCGTCGCGTTCGCCGGCGTCGGCCTCGGCCTGGCGGATCCAGTTGCGCAGGGCCTCATGGTGCACGCCGAGTTCCTCGGCCATGCGGCGGATCACGGGCTTCGGCTCGGCGGTCCGGTACATCCGTACCGCACGCTCACGCAACTCCAGCGGGTACTTCCTCGGCGCAGGCATCGTCTGGGTTCCTCTCATGAGACCCATCTGACCTTCTGTCACCCATCCCCGCATCTCGGGGGAACCTCACGACCGCATCCATTCGGAACAGCCAGCCAGATCACTCACGCAGTAGTCACTGGAGAGCCGGATGACTGGGAAACCGTCATGTCCGGTTCGGCGGGAGGCCGCGCGGAACAGGACCTGCCACGGCAGACACCTCACCGCGCGGCCGACCCAACCGGCTGGCTCATGCTCCACCGCCGCCTGGCCCGCGACCTGGACGAGCGCGGCGGCGATGGGGGGATTGCTCGTCCGTGAGCCCCTTTCAATCAGGGACGTCCCGGAAATGGCAACAGAAGTTGCTCGTGGTGCGGTGCTGGAGCACTTTGGGGACCGGAGGTGATCGTAGTGATCAAGACGACAGTGAATACACGCGACGGCGGCGCGGCTCTGCGTGGTGACGAGATCCACGACGTGGCGGTGATCGGTGCCGGAGCAGCAGGCCTGAATGCAGCGCTTCTGCTGGGGCGCGCCCGTCGCAGGGTGGTGGTGATCGATGCGGGCGAGCCCCGCAATGCCCCCGCCGCGCACATGCACGGCTTCCTGTCCCGTGACGGCTTGCCCCCGGCAACCCTGCTCGACCTGGGGCGGGCGGAGATCGACCGCTACGGAGTCGATATCGTCCGGGGCCGGGTGGAGCACGTCGAGCCCGGCTACGAGGTGCGCCTGGAGGGCGGCCCGGTGCTCAGGGCCCGCCGTCTCCTGGTCGCCACCGGGCTGCGCGACGAACTGCCCGACCTTCCTGGCGTCCGGGAGCGTTGGGGCAAGGATCTGCTGCACTGCCCGTATTGCCACGCCTATGAGGTCCGTGACCAGCCCCTTGCCGTTCTCGGGACACACCCGGGGGCCGTGCATCAGGCGCTGCTTCTGCGTCAGTGGAGCGAGGACGTCGTCCTCCTCACGCACATGCTCGAACTCTCCCCGCAGGAGCGGGAACAGCTGGATGCGTTCGGTGTGAACATCGTGGAGGGCAGGGCCGTGCGGCTCGTCGTCGATGACGACCGCCTGCGCGGCATCGAGCTCACCGACGGCCGGGTGATCCCCCGGACCGCTGCCTTCCTCTTCCCTCGGCCGGCCCCGCGCGACGACCTCCTGGCCCTGCTCGGCTGCGCCGAGGACGACCAGGGCTGGGTCGTGACGGACCGGACCGGCCGTACCAACGTGCCGGGGGTGTGGGCCGCCGGCAACGTCGTCGACCCACGCGCCCAGGTCATCGCCGCAGCAGGTATGGGCTCCACCGCTGCGTTCGCCATCAACGCCGACCTGCTCCACGAGGACGTGGAGCTCGCCATCGCACGACACCGCGCACACCGCGCCACGGCTGCCCTGACATGACCGCTCGGCAGGCCACGGGCGTTGTAGTCGTGGCAGCCCGTATTACTCCGCGAGGGACCAGGGCGACCGAGCGGCCGAGCAGGCCCGGTCCAGGTGCCGTGCGTTGATCTCCGCGGCCAAATCGTCCCTCGGTGTCGCGGTACTCGTTCACGAACACATCGACAAGGAGAGTTTCACCATGGCAGCAAAGCGCAGTGGTCCCGTGGACAGTGTCACCGAGCAGACGTTTCCCGTCCGTGTACTGCAGGCAAAGCGACCCGTCCTGGTCCAGTTCTGGGCCCCCTGGTGCGGTTCGTGCATCAAGATCACTCCCATCGTTGAGGAGGTGGCCGCCGAGCGTGCGGGTGTCCTGGACGTTGTCAAGATCAACGTTGATGAGGAGCCCGGACTGGCGGACCGGCACGGAGTGTCCTCGATCCCCGCTTTCGTGGTCTACGCCGACGGCGCCCCCGCGAAGGCATGGACGGGCGCCGCCCCGAAGCCCCTCCTGGAACGAAGCCTCGGCCCCTTCCTTCGCTGAGCTCCGGCGGGCATCACGCATTCCGTCGCGGCGGGGGCTGGGCAGAGTGCGTGGTGCCTGCGGTCCGCACTTCTGGAATCGAGGAATCACGGACTTGTATCACGATCAGGACGTCGCAAGGGGCGCCCTGGGGACGCATCTGGAACCGCGAGGCCGAACCGAGCGCCCCCACCCTCAATCGGACCATGGACTGGTTGCGGGATCTGTTGCGGATCAGCGTCGGCGAACACACATGATTCCACCGGGTACTGGACATCGGCCTGGCGCATCCAGGCCTGCTGCCGCTCCCAAGCCCACACTCGAAACCCTCACCCCCTACCTGGGCTAGTCCCTGCCCGGCAGGCCATGACGTAGGCGTTGTCGTCGGCAACCGACGACAACGCCGCAGACGGGCGTGCCAGACCTCGCTCACCTGGGCTGACAGTCGGCCGCCGGTTTGCTGCGCCTCGCTCCCGCTGCTCAGACAAACCATCCTCTCTGGATCGGAGCACCTCATGCACCACCACGCTCACCGCCACACCCATGAGCACGTTCACGACATCGACTGGGGCGCCCTCTGCTCCCATCTGGAACGCGAGGCCGAACTGCATACGCCCGCGCTCACCCAGGCCACAACCTGGCTGCGCGATCTGCTGGGTGGCGTCAGCGTGGGGCGTGTACTCGATGTCGGCAGTGGGCCGGGCGTGGTCGCCGACCTGCTCGCCGACGCCTTCCCGGGCGCAGAGGTGGTCGCCGTCGACCAGTCGCCTGCCTTGCTGGAGCGGGCTCGTACACGTTCGTCCGGCCGTATCGCCACCCAACAGGCCGACCTCCCGGACGAGTTCGGCAGGCTCGGCACGGCCGATCTGATCTGGTCCGCCAACGCCATCCACCATCTCGGCGACCAGCAGGCAGCGTTGACCGCCCTCGCCGCCTCCCTGCGCCCCGGCGGGCTGCTCGCCGTGGCCGAACGCGGCCTGCCCGTGCGCTTCCTTCCTCGTGACATCGGCCTGGGCCGCCCAGGACTCCAGGCCCGCCTGGACGCCGGCAATGAGGACGGCTTCACCGCCATGCGCACCGAACTCCCGGGCGTGGATGAGGTTGAGGACTGGCCCGCCATGCTGGCCCGGGCCGGTCTCGTTCCCACCGGCACGCGCACCTTTCTCACCGACTCGCCGGCCCCGCTCGGACTACCGGCTCGCGAGTACCTGCACACCCGTCTCGCCCGGCAGCGCGACCAGTTCGGCGAGCACCTGAACGACGAGGACCGCGCGACCGTGGAGGCCCTCCTGCACGCCGACGCCCCTACCAGCATCCTCTGGCGCCCCGACGCCTTCTACCTCACCGCCACCACCGTCCACACCGCCCGCGCCTGCACTGCCTAGAAGATCACGGAAAACGTTTCAGGGTTTGGCCTCGTCCGGTCCGGCGCGAGGCCAAACTGCTGTGTGCCCAGAGGAAATGGGACGAGGGGCCGGTCGGGGGCGGTGCCCGGGTGACCTGCCGGGAACTGATCTCCGCCGTCCCGCACGAGCACTACGCCCCGACCCCCTACCGGCTGCATCCAGTCGGCGTCAGCCAGTACCTGACCGACGGCCATCGGCCTTGGCAACCGGCAGCTCACTGTCCTGCACCTGCTCGGTCGCACCCTCGACAGCGTCGCGCTGTACGCCCCGTTATCTTTTTCGCGGTCCTGCAACGGGGCCGCTGGCCTCCGGGTCCGGCATGACTGTTGCCCCCTGTCGAAGGCATGACCTGGGGGGTGGTGTCAGTGCGCCGTGAGGCGCTGTTACTCGTGCGGAGGTGAGAGACCGTCGCCATCATCCCTGTCGCAGCAGGGTGATGAAGCTGGGGGCAGCCTGATCCGGGAGATGCCGGTGAGGGTGAGAGCGGCCCCGACAAAGCCGGGACGGGCCAGAACTGCCAGATGGTCTGGGTCCGGCAAGCGTGATGGAGAGGAGTACGAGAGGAACCAGCGTCTACGTCTCTCAACCCCCCGCCGGCTCAAACCTGTGCAGATATGGGCCGGGTGCGGTGCGTCCTCGAACCGGGTGACTGGAGCGGGGAACTCCATGGCGGGCTTTGACATGCCCGTCGGGAGGCCACGGTGAAGTGCTGCGGGGTAGCCGTGGCGATGCCGCAGGGACAGAGCTGGGCTCCTACTTCATCGAACGAGTTGCAGTGAACACGGGAACCGTTCCGGCTCACGCCCGCCGCCAGGAATCCGTCCTGGTGGACGGGCTGGGTCCATCGTCAACCGATCGGGCCGGGACGGGGCGGAGCCGCCGTAGTACTCCGAGCGCACGAGAGGTGCGTACATGGGGAAGGGCGGCAGCGGTATCGAGAAGGGAAGGAGGCTGCAATGCTGAAAGACGCACCGCTGAACGGCGGTGCCCTACCTGTCGAGGACCCGGAAGAGTCTGGTGGGCGGGTATCGGGGATGCAGGCCAAGCTTCACCGTTGGGCGGCGGCCGATCCTGGCCGCAGGTTCGGCGACCTGTTCAATTTCGTGCACGACCCGATGACGCTGCGTTATGCGTTCTACCGGGTCGCAGGTAATAAGGGGGCTCGGACTGCGGGTATGGACGGCGTTACCGTCGCTCATGTCGAAGAGCAGATCGGGGTCCACCGGTTCCTGGACGACTTGCGGACCAGTCTCAAGGATGGTTCGTTCCGGCCTCAGCCGGTGCGGGAACGCAAGATCCCCAAGCCGGGTGGTTCCGGAAAAGTCCGCAGCCTAGGTATTCCGACGGTGGCGGACCGGGTTGTCCAGGCGGCGCTGAAGCTGGTGCTGGAACCAATTTTCGAGGCTGACTTTGAGCCGGTCTCCTACGGGTTCCGGCCCGAGCGGCGTGCTCACGACGCGATCGCCGAGATTCAGCTGTTCGGCTCCAAGGGTTACCGCTGGGTGCTGGATGCTGACGTCGAAGCGGCCTTCGATACCGTTTCGCATTCCGCTCTCCTGGAACGGGTGCGTAAGCGGGTCAAGGACAAGTGAACCGCCCCGGGTTCGGTAGAGATCTCAGATTGTGGTTGTGACCTGGGGTTTCGTGGATTCCATGTAGTAGTTGGCTTCGTACTCGACGGGCGGGACGTGG
>NZ_BMRN01000108.1 GCF_014648655.1 Streptomyces atratus | reverse complement strand
AGCGGCAGACGGTTCACGAGTCACCCGGACCGGCGTCCTACGGCACGCTACGAGCGGCCAACCCGACCGCGTCCCGCTTTCCCCATATAAGTCGGCGGTTCACTGAGCCCCGCGCTTCACTTGCCGGAGATCTTGGCGCGGGCATCGGCCAGCAGTTGGAAGGCGTGCTTGCGGTCCTGCTTCAGCGTGCCGTCGACTCCGTCGACGGTGACTGTGATCAGCTTCCTGCCCTCGCCCGCATAGGCGTCCACCCTGCCGCCGACCAGGAACTCCTCGGGAGGGTCGGCCCGGTAGGTGCCGCACGCCCCCTTGGTTCCCTTGAAGGTCTTGGTGACTCCGTCGGCCGATGTGGCGTGACACTTCCCGCCGACGTACTCGGCCACCTGGGCGGGATCCTTCCAGTCAAGGATCTCCAGCGAGAGCTTCGCGACGGTGTGGAGCGGCCCGCTCCCACTGCGGCCCGCCTCCCTGACCGAGATATTGACCAGGCACGACCCCTTACCGTCCTGGAAATGCCCGTTGACGTCGGCGAACTTGTTGTAGCCGAGCGCCGCGACGACCGTTTCCGGCTTCAGGTAGTGGCCGCATCCCGTGTTCACCCCCTTGGTCAGCGCTGGTGTCACCGAGGGGCCGGTCTCGTTCCTGCCGCCTCCTCCACACCCGGTCATAAGCAGCAACATCACAACCAACCCAGCCCCAGCAGACCCGCCGCGACGCATCTCCACCCCCCCATCACCCTGGCGCATTACCGCTACCCGTTCATGGCGGCAAGACCTTAACAGGCACGCCAGAGGGCCCTGACACCGGGTTTTGGAGATTCCCACCTGTTCAAGATGGACCTCGCCGCCTTCGCCGACGAGTCCGGCCTGTCCGTCACCGTCGCCCACTTCCCGCCCGGAACACAATGCCGTTGCTTGAGCAGGGCAAGTAATTCGAGGTGACGTTGAGGGTACGGGGTCGTTGGACCCGGCATGCATCCGTGGGTGGGTATATCCGATCATGTGCGACTGGGGGTAGTGACCCGTTGGTGACGCCGGAGCTCGTCGGTGGAGTGCTGGAGAAATGCGGGGTCCGCGATAAGAAATCCGGCGCCCTGCCGGCCGGGTTCATGGTCTACTTCACGCTCGCCCTGGCTCTGTTCCAGCAGGACTCCTATGACGACGTGGCGGAGCAACTGGTCGGCAGCGTCACGGTGTTGAGCGAGAGCATTCCCAACAAGTCTTCGTTCACGCGGGCGCGCAGGCGTCTGGGAGGCACTGTCACGTTGGCTGATCGGGTGGGATGATCTTCGGGTTGATCACGGTGGAGGGGGTTGTCCGTGGGCAATACGCCGCCGTCGTACAAGGGGCACCGGTACCCGGTGGAGATCATCGCGCACTGTGTGTGGCTGTACTTCCGCTTCCCGCTCAGCTTCCGTGAGGTTGAGGAGCTGATGCTCGAGCGCGGTGTCATCGTGTCCCACGAGACCGTCCGCCGCTGGTGTGCGAAGTTCGGGCAGTCCTATGCCAACGCGCTGCGCCGCCGGCGTGTGCAGCTGGGCGACCGGTGGCACCTGGACGAGGTCTTCATCAAGATCAACGGAGAGCGGAAGTACCTGTGGCGGGCCGTCGACGCTGACGGCACCGTGCTCGACATCCTGGTCCAGAACCGGCGGGACAAAGCCGCAGCCCGGCGCTTCTTCCGCCGCCTGCTGAAGACGACCTGCTCGGTGCCGCGGGTGATCGTCACCGACAAACTCCGCTTCTACGGCGCGGCCCACCGCGAGGTGATGCCCTCGGTCGAGCACCGCTCCCACAAGGGCCTCAACAACCGGGCCGAGAACAGCCATCAGCCAACCCGGCAGCGCGAACGCGCCATGAAAGGCTTCCGCAGCGTCGGCGGAGTCCAGCGGTTCCTGTCCGCGTTCAGCGGCATCTCACCCCACTTCCGGCCCCGCCGCCACCTGATGACCGCCGCCCACTACCGCGCCGAGATCACCCCCACCCGCTTCGCCATCTGGGACCGCATCACTGGCGTCGCCTGCCTGCCTGCAGCGGCCTGAGCACGGAGCCGGAACCCGCCCCCTCCACACCCGACACACCATCAGGCACTCACTCCCTCAACAACGTGACAGCACCGCCTGTGAGGAGACGTACGTGGTCGTCAAGGACGAGCACGGAGGCCAGCGTTCAGCCAGGCCGGTTTCGGAGAGGGCGTAGACGACGCGGCCGATGCCCGCCCAGAAGATCGCACCGGTGCACATGGCGCAGGGTTCGCACGAGGTGTAGAGGGTGTACTTGGCCAGTTGGTCCAGCGGGATGGTCCGGGAGGCAAGGTGGACGAGGTTGGTCTCGGCGTGGTGGGTAACGTCGTTCTCGGTGGTGACGCTGTTCTCGGCTTCGAGTGCGATCGTCCCGTCGGGTGCGACGAGGATCGCGCCGAAGGGGTGGTTGCCGTTGTCGCGCGCGCTCTGGGAGACGGTGATGGCGCGGCGGAGGTAGTCCATGTCGGTGAGGGTGCTGGTACTCACGGCATTTCCGTGTCAGGTCGGTCAGAGAGTGGCGTGAGGACGGAAATGTGGTCTTGTGTTGGTTGGCGAGAATCTTGCTGAGGTAGAAGGGCCGCGCAGCTGTCCCACTTACCTTGCGGCAGCAGCCCACCGCAGGGCCAGAGTTCCACTGCCGGAGGTGGGACCCCCACTGACGCCCACCCGGCCGAAAACCGCCGCCAGGCAGAATCCCGTCACGAAGCAGGATTGCCACCGACACCCGCGCCCGGAACGCCGACGCGCGCACCAGGCGAACGAGCCGAACCCGGCCACACGCACCGACCACCCGAGCCAGTACCGGTCTGGCCGATTGCGGCAGGGGTATTTTGCCGGCTTCGTGTTGCTGGGCGCGGTTCTCGGCTCGTTCGTCGTGCACCTGGTGGTCACGATCGCGGACAGTCTCCTGCGCGAGGGGTTCCGCGCCGTGGTGGACGGCGACGGGCCGCGCCCGCTCGGCCGGTCCACCACGACGTTCGGCGGCGTGGGCATCGGCGCGGTCTCGGTGAGCCTTCACGGGCGGCCCGCTCGCGCAGCTCGTCCGGGTACTTCCGTGGTGCAGGCATCGGACCTGTGCTCTCTCATGTACCGATGGCGATCACGCCTGGCTTCAGGGTCGCCACAAAATCCGCTTCAGCTCACTGGCTGTTCGAGGTTTCGAGACCTACGGCACGATGACAGTCAGTGATGTGCCAGCCAGCTCCAAACCGAGCTTTTCGTAGACGCGGCGGGCTGGATTCGCATCGCTCACGACGAGCGAAATGTCGGCCAGCCCGTCGGCCGCAGCAGCGCTGAGCACCCGGCGCAGCAGATTGGCGCCAAGGCCCGCGTAGCGGGCTTCGGGCCGGCGGAACACGTCCGCGATCCACGGCAGTCCGTCACGGTCGGTGATAATCGCCCCAGCGACAACACGGTCCGTCTCATCCACCACCAAGGCGCTGCACGGAAGGACCGGCCCGAGAACGGAGCCCGCCAGCATGGGTGCCAGGAGCTTGTTGAGCGCTTCTTCGTCGCTGCCGGAGTAGTGGTCGGGATGGTCGGCAGGAAAGGCGGCTCGCCATGCCGGGAACACCGCGTCGGCAGCGAGGTCACAAGGGACTGCCCGAAGTCCGTTTCCCAGGGCGCATGATGACCAGTCGGCCGGCGGCGGACACGCAACCAAGTCCCTCCGCATCTCATGGGCATGCCGCATCACCCGTGCGCCACGGCGCAGCAGTTCCTCACCGAGCTCCACGGATCCCGAGACTGCCCATCCGGACATACCGGAGACGATGGTGTCCACGGGGTCGGGGCCGACCACTTCGGCCAGGTCCGCCCACGGGTGCCCCTCCCGAACACCCTGCAGATAGGTCAGGACCGGCACACCCTGCCCATTGGTCAGGGTGTGGCGCTGCTCGTCGTTCTCAGTCACTCTTCATCCTTGAAAGATCATGTGTACTTTGGCATGCGTATTCTGCGGTTCCGCATCCGGTGTCACAACGGAATTTCCGCAATGTGTGCAGTGAACAATTCACCGGTCCCCATGAGGGTCGAGTGGGCCGTCCCGATCGCCGTGTCGGCGATCTCGACCAGGAATCCGCCGTGCACCGTGCCCTGTTGGTTGCCGTGCAAGGCCGCGTCCACCTCGGCACGAACCGGGGTGGTTTCCTCGCCGGTGTCGACGATGTGGAAGCCGAGCAGGTCGGAGATGGGCGTCGGATACCGCATGTGTCCGGTTTCCCGGCCGCGGCGTCCCCGTAAGTTCACGGTCGCAGGTATGCTACTGAACTTGAATGTGTGATGTACGCGGCCTGTCCGGTCGCGGACCTGGGTACGCGTTGTTGTCCTGCTGCAAGACCAGAACCCACAGACCATCGGGCCTTTGCGCGCGACTCGTATGCTCGCCGACTATCGAACCCGGGATGGTCGGACCACGTGATTGCATTTCGATGGGATGCGGCTCAACGCCGAGCCAACACTGCGATCTCATGACCGAAGGCCACGGCCAGCCGGCCGTCCGATGTCATGTCAACCACTTTGGCACCCAGCGGAATAGCCACGTTGGGTCGGATCTGCTGCATGCTGGCCAGGTCCCATAGCCACACCGACCCGACCGTATCGACATCGATGCCGGCATTGTCGGCATCCAAGTCTGTGAAGCCGACGGTGCCACTGCCGATGATGGCGACCGGGCGGCCGTCCACCACCGCCGTCGCCACCGACCGCACCCGGCCGGTGTGGCCGGTCAAGACATCGGCGACCTGTTCACGGGTGGTCAGGTCCCACACCCGCACCGTTCCATCATCGCCGCCGGTCACGATATGGGGGCGGTCGTCGATCTCCACGGCCGCCACCGCCCGCATGTTTGTGATCCAGTTGGGGAGCTCGTCGAATCTGGCCACGGCCAACCTTCGGAGCTTGGCACCGCCGGCGTCGGATCAGTGCGGTTGATGATGGGCTCGCCGACCTCCCGGCCGGTGGCCAGGTCCCAAACCCGTATTTCCATACGCGCGTTGCCGCTGCTGGTGATGGCGACCGGACGGCCGTCAATCACGGTGGTCGCCACCGCCCACACCGGGCCGGTGTGGCCGGTCAGGGGCTCGTCGACCTGTCGGCCGGTGTCCACGTCCCAGACCCGCACGGTCTTGTCCCCATCGCCGGTGACGACGGCCGGGCGTCCGTCCAGGACTGTGGTCGCCATCGCGTACACGTTGTCGGTGTGGCCAACAACTGGCGCGCTGAGCTGCCGGTCGCTGCTCAAATCCCACACTCGTACCGTCCCCATATGGTCGACGGTGATGGCGTGGGGCCGGCCGCGAACCACCGTCGTTGCCATCGCAGACACCCTGGGGCAATGCTCGGTCGCGAGCCTGTCGATTTGTCGGCGGCTGGCCAGGTCCCACACCCGCACCATGGGGTCCCCGCCACCGGTGAGAATGAGAGCACGCCCGTCCACCGAGACGATCCCCGCAGCGACCATGTGTTCGGACTCGTCTCTCAGCGCCTCGCCGACCTGCTCGCGGGTGATCAAGTCCCACACCCGCGCTGTACCGTCCATACTGCCGGTCACGACATGAGGGCGCCCCTCAATCACCGTGGGCACCATCCATCCAACCTGGTGATTGTGGCCGGTCAGAGGCTTACCAACCTGCTCACGGGTGGCAAGGTCCCACACCCGCACCCAACACATCGTCGCCGCCGGTGACGGCGACCGGACGGCCCTCCACCGCCGCCGTCGCCACCGCAAACACGCCGTCGCCGGCCGGGAAATCGCCTGCGGACTGGCCGGTCGTCGCGAGGCGCTGGCCACCGCCGTCGAGGCCGGCTGCACCGGCATGCGCATCTTGCGCGCGGACTCGCAGTTCCACAACGCCGGTGTCATCGCCGCCTGCCGCCGGTCCGGCGGCCGCTTCTCCCTCACCACCGGGATGAACCCCTCCATCAAACGGGCCATCCACAGCATCCCCGACACCGCGTGGCAGCAGATCACCACCGCGGTGCCCGACCCTGAGACCGGCGAGCTCATCTCGGACGCCGAGGTCGCCGAGATACCCGCCCACACCGCCTTCGCCAGCCGCAAGAAAGGCGAGCGGGTCACGGCCCGGCTGATCGTGCGCCGGGTCCTTGACCTGGCCAAACCCGCCGTCGTCGGCGAGCAGGGCGAGTTGTTCCCGGTCTGGCACTACCACCCGTTCTTCACCGACACCCCCGCGCCGACGCTCGAGGCCGAGCGGGAGCACCGCCGTCGTCGAGCAGATCATCGCCGACAGCAAAGCCTCCGCCCTGGCCCACCTGCCGTCGGGACACTTCCACGCCAATGCCGCCTGGCTGACCCAGTGGGCGATGGCCTACAACCTGCTGCGGGCCGCCGGGGCACTGACCTCCGCCTTCCACGCCAAGGCCACCACCGCCACCCTCCGCGCCCACCTGGTCCAGGTTCCGGCCCGGATCGCCCGCTCCGCACAGCGCGACCTTCCGCGCAACTGGCGCTGGCAAAAAGCCTGGACGCACCTGTTCGACACCGTCCACCGCCCACCCGAACCCGCCTGACAGTCTCTGCCCACCCCGCCCGCCAGGGCCCGACCGGAACCAAAACCGTGGAAAAGCTAGGCAGACCAGCGGATGCAGCACGCCCATGCCCATCGGTCGACCCAAAACCGGCTCAGAAGCCCGTCAGAAGATCACTTCCAGACCACGTCGGCGGATCGAGGCTTAGTCCCACCGCGGACTGTCGGGGAGCGGATGGACCACGATGAGGGTGTGGAGGGTGCGGAGACCAAGGCGGCGTGGGCGCGGCGCATCTACACGGTCATGGACGAGATCCTGCAGAACCCTTACGAGCACCAGATCATCGTGATGCACGGCGGCTCTCTGACGTGCGTCGTGGCGTCCTGGATCAAGATGCCGATCGAGTCGGCCGGCTATGCCAGTTTCCGGGCGCCCTCCGGCAGCATCACCACACTGCGCGAAGGCGACTTCTTCCACAACCGCCAAGTCGTCTGCCTCGGCGACACCCGCCATCTCCACTCCGCCAAAGCCGGATGACCTCAATTACTCGATCGCCTGGAGCAGGGTGCGCAGGGCGTGGTCGAGGGTTTCGCGTTCGTCGGGGGTGAGGGCGGAGAGGAGGCGGGATTCGTTGGCGGCGTGGTCGGTGACCGCGGCGTCGACGACTCTGTGTCCGCGGGCGGTGAGTGCCACATGGAAGCTGCGGCGGTCGGTGGGATCGAGGCGGCGTTCCACCAGGCCGTCCGCCTCCAGGCGGTCCAGGCGGTTGGTCATGCCGGCACGGGAGAGCATCAGGGTCTTCGCGAGGGCGGACGGGATCAGGGTGTAAGGGGGCCCGGAGCGGCGCAGTGCGGCCAGTACGTCGAACTCGCCGCGGCGCAGGCCGTGTCGGGTGAAGACTTCTTCGAGTGCGGGGGTGAGGAGGAGTGAGAGCTGACCCAGTCGTCCGAAGACTCCCATCGCCGACAGGTCCAGGTCCGGCCGTTCCTTGTGCCACTGGTCGAGGATCTGGTCGACCGCGTCCCTGGGCTTCCGGCGTTCCTCGACAGTCACGCCCTGTTTGGTCACGTCTCCCTTGGTCACGCCTCCATCTTATTCGACGGCTGATAGTTAGCTGTCGTACTATTCGATGCAGAATTACTTCTGTCGATCTCGGTCTCGGCTCGCGGCCGGGGCCGGATACGGCTCCGATGAATGGAGGGGCATATGTCCTTGATCACTCCCGATGCCCAAGGCGGAATTCTGGTCCGGGATGCCGAGGCCGAGATGCT
>NZ_BMRN01000107.1 GCF_014648655.1 Streptomyces atratus | reverse complement strand
ACAGACACCAAATCCGACAACCGGACATCAGAAGACGGCTTCACCCAACCAGAACGCGGCATCCCCCCAAGATACCCCAGAAGCACTTAACTGAACGGTATTGGCTTTAGGAGCGGTACACGATTGGCGACCTCGTCGAGGACTGGCCCGGCAGGGGTCGTCGGCGACCTGCAGCGGCACGGCCGCCGCCGGGGCGCCCCCGGCCTCCAGCAGGACCGTGCGCCGGTCGGTGCCGAACTTTTTCGCCACCGCGCCGACCCCGACCACGCAGGCATCGGCACCGTCCCTTGGTCCGCACGCCCAACCTGTTGGCCTCCGTCATTCGCGTGCAGAAGAACCCCATCGCGGTCCAGGACGGCAACTTCGTCCTGGAGGAGGGCCAGTGCAGCCAAAACGGCGCGCTCACCCGGTGCCCGGAGAAGCCCTACGACCCGGAGAACCCACCGACTCCGGATACTGCGGAGGGTGGCACCGCGTCCTCGTGCCCGCCCATCAGTCGAGCGCCTTCGCAGGGGAAGGCGGTCTGACCCTTACCCGGTTCATCGTGGAAGCTGCGGCCGGTGAGCGGATCCCGTTCCAGCGGGGCGGCCACCACGGTTGGCTCCCCGCATAGCAGTGGCAGCAGTACCTCGAGGCGAACGGGCCCGCCCTGGACGACAAGGAGCGCCAGCCATCCGCACGACAGGGGTCCGGCGCGACAGGTACGCCTAGGACCGTCCGGCTTCGGGGGTGCGGGCTGAACCGAAGCAGAGACGTGGCAGCCGCGCGATCATCCTCCAAAGTGCCGGTCGATGCGTCGGGTCGAGCGATCCCGCTCTGCCGCTTCGGCTGCGGTCAGCCCGCAACCCTTCGGGGACCCGAAGGGCTGAACGAGCACTTCTCGTGCCGCAGGAAGCAGAGGCGTGATCTCTCGGCCACCGCTGACCGCCCCTAGCTGCGTCACCTGGAATCAGACCCCCTGCCCGGTTCGGGTGATTGCAGGGTGTTCGCTGGTGTCTCACTCACCCGCCCGGCCCTCTCATCTGTCACCGGAGACGCTGGTACAGCGTGACCCGCCGGCCCCGGACCTGTTTGTCCGCCACGACCGTGAAGTGGGCGGCCAGCACGGCAGCCTTGGTCCTGTCCCGGTCCGCGGAGACGGGACGGGACACGCGGGATGCGTCGGTGACGAGGAGTATGCGCCGGTGAGCCAGCATCGCGGCGCGTATCCGTCGCGGACCGGCCTCCTCGCCCTTGAGCGTCCCGGACTCCACGGGGCTCTCGGCGAGCGCGAGATCCCGCAGCCCGGCGAAGTCGCGGGGGGAGACCAGTGCGGTGTCGCGCCGGGCCGCCGGGATGAAGAGGACCCCATCGCCGGGCCTCTTCAACTGCCGTACCTCACCAGCCACCGACAGCACGTCGTCGACCCGGCTGCCGGGGGACCGCTTGGCCAAGGACTGCGGCATCAGCGCCAGCACCGCCACCACGAGCGCCAGCGGGACGAGCCACCACGACCCACGTGGGAATCGGGGTGCGGCCGCCCGCACAGCCGTGGCCAGCGCCGTGCCGATCAGCAGGGCCAGGCCCAGCATCGTGAAGAGCACGTAGCGGTCCAGGAACATGGGCTTTACGACGGAGATCCCGACTAGGGCGAGTTGGGGCACCGCCAGCAGCGGCAGCCCGACGGCCGCCACCGACGGTCGACCCACCTCCGGTCCGTCCAGCACTGCGCAGAGTCCGCCGATCGCCAGCAGGACCGCCGGGCCGATCAGCATGTGCCACGTCAGCGGGGGGATCCAGGAGACCTGGTCGGACTGGCTCCGGCTGAAGAGGATTAAGGGCGAGGCGGCGGTGGCTGCCGCCGCCGCGGCCACCGCCCAGCGTATGAGGGTCCTGCGTCCGGCCCCCGCCCACATAAGGGTCGCCAGGTGTGCGGGCAGGATCAGCAGGGACAGCCAGTTCAGCAGCGCGCACAGCAGGACCGTGCCCGAGTACGCCAACCAACTGCCCGTTGCGCGGCGCTTGCCGAACGCGGTCACCAGCAGCAGCGTCGAGACGCTGGCCCCGGCCGCCACCAGTGCGTACGGACGGCCCTCTTGGAGGTGGAACTGCACGGCCGGTAGCAGCCCGAAGGCTAGCCCTCCCCCGAGGCCGGCCCACACCCCCGCCAGGCGTTGCCCGATGACCGCCACACAGACGGCGGCCACCGCCATGGCCAGGACCGAGGGCAGCCGCAGGGTGGTGGTGCTCGCCCCGAAGCAGGTGAACAGCCCGTGCATCAGCAGGTAGTACAGCCCGTGCACGGCGTCGACCCGCCCCAGCATGTGCCAGATGTCAGGGACGGACCGCAGGGCCACCTGCCAGGTGGCGGCTTCGTCCCGCCAGACGCTGTGCTGCCGGGACAGGCCCCACAGCCCCAGCGCGACGGTCCACGGCAACGGGACCAACCACAAGGGTATGCGGAGGCGGGCAACGGTGACATGACTGTTCATCTAGGCGGCCATGGCCTCGTCATGGAAGGCGAACACGGAGTCGCACCGGTCGCGGACGCGGTCGTCGTGGGTGGCTATGACCACCGCGCAGCCGGCCTCACTCATCTCCCGGAGTGTGTCGACAACCACCGTGGCATTGGTGTGATCGAGGGCACCGGTCGGCTCGTCGGCGAGGACCAGGCTCGGCTGCTTGACGAGGAGCCGGGCGAGCGCCACACGCTGCTGTTCGCCGCCGCTGAGGCGGTGGACCTTCTCGGTCTCCCGCCCCGCCAGGCCGACGCGGCTGAGTGCCTCGGCGACAGCGGCATCGCTCCCGTTGCGCAGGGACCGCCGTGGTGCGGCCGCGACCTTCAGGTTCGCCGCCACATCGGCGTTCTCGATCAGTGCGTAATTCTGGAAGAGGTATCCCAGGACGTCACGGCGGAACAGCCGGCTCTCACGCGGACCGAACCCGGTGATGTCCTTCCCCTCGTACAGGATCTGCCCCGAGCTCGGCTTGTCGAGCAGGCCGATGCAGTTGAGGAGGGTGGACTTCCCCGAGCCACTGGGGCCTACAAGGGCGACCATCTCGCGACGGCCGACGGAGCGGGTGACATCGGACCACAGGGTCCGGGTGCCGAAGGTCTTCGACAGCTTGACGATCTCGATCACGTGAGTGCTCCTGCTGGACGGAGGGAACGGGCCCGGTGCGGTGCTCACGCGCCGACCACCCCCTCCTTGACGATGCGCCGGTGAAACGCCCGGAGAGCGAGGAGAACGGCGCAGAATTCGACGGCGACCAGTCCGGCGATGGTGGCGAGGTCCAGTGCCGTGACATGGACAGGGGGGTAGGGGGCGGGGATGCCCTGGGAGGTGATGTCCTTCAAATCCTGGTTCTGCTGCCAGGCCCGGATGGGCACCCACCAGGCCAGGAAGACCGCGAGGAGTCCCTCAACGGCCAGAATGTTGCGGTGGATCGAGGCGAATCGCCAGCCGTTGATGTGCTGCGCGAATATCGTGTCCGCGTTCTTGCGCGCATGGATGACGCAGACACCGAGTCCGGTGATGAGGAGGACGCCCACCGCCGCGACGAGGTCGAAGAGCTGCAACCAGAACTTGTTGCGGGCGTCGCGCAGCAGCGCGGCGGCGTTCTGCCCAACCGGGTTCACGGCTGCCACGTAGGTCTGCAGTTCGCCGTCGTGAGCCGCCATCGCACGCAGCACGTCCCCGGGGTCGGGGAAGACGATCCCGTCCTGCGTCGCAAACGTGGTGTACGCGTCGTTGGTGAGGATCCTCGAGCCGTCGGGCACCACGACGAGGACCGGGTTGCGCACCAGCGACCGGTCGTCGTCCGGACTGTACGCCATGTTCGGGCTGAGGTTGCCCGAGTTGTAGGCGAAGATCCGCTGACCGCTCCTGGCCTGCAGCGTCTCGACCTTGACCCGCCGGCGCAGTGCCGGATCCAGCCGGCCGAACACGTCGGGGACCGTAGCCCTGATGTCCGCTGCATACGGCGCCAGGGACTGCGGAACGATCAGCCGCACCGCGCGGTCCTCCGGGGCCTTCCCATCGTGCGGCATCGGGGTGTATCGACGCCCGTTCGGGTCGAGGACCGGCTGCTCGGCGAGGAAGGTCTCGTTGACGACGAGCATCTCCCCCTCGGGAAGGTGAGAGTCGGCGGAGACGCTCTGCAGATCGCGCCGACCAGCGACGACGATCTCGCCCGCCGCGTCGGATTTGCGCAGCCACCGGCCCACGTGCGTCACCACGGCGTCCGTGTCACCACCCCAGCTGCCGTTGAGGCGGATGGTGACGGCGTCGTCGGCCTTGGCGTAGACCTCCTGGTTGTCCTGGCGGGCCAACACGTGCTGGCCCGCTAGGGTGACGTCCATGGCGAACCCCAGGGCGAGCAGCACCGCGGGGACGCGCACCAGGTACGTGGCGAGGAAGGCCGTCCTGGCGGGCAACTCGCCCTTGAGAGCGCGCAGTACCTCAACCTTGAACGTCAGGGCGAGCATGGCGGCATGGGCGGCCAGCACGAGCAGGGCCAGCAGGACGGCGAGGCACCCGGCCACGCCGGCGAAGAGGCCCAGCCAGGCGAAGCCGTTGTAGAGGCCCAGGAAGGTTAGAACCCCTGCCGTGACGGTACCGGCCGCGACCGGCCAGAATCCCGCCAGCTGTCCGAGGTCGCGCAGGAGGACGCCCGTGAACGACCTGCCCTGCAGGCGCAGCACCCCGTAGGTTCGCGCGCTGAGCAGCACACTCGCGCCCGTCATCGTCACGGCAGCAAGTGCGACCGCACCGAAGGACCAGAAGAGGCCGTCGTCCGCGAAGGACACGGCCAGGTCGCCGGACGCAAGCGGGTACTGCACGCTCGCGGTCAGGCCGAGACTAGCGAGTTCGGCCGTCAGCACGTCCGCGGCGCCGGGCGCGCCGAAGACGTAGTAGAGGCCGCGGGGGTCCCGCTGCTCGATCTCGGCTAGCGGGTGCACCTCGGTGTCGGCGTGCCCGCTGAAGCCGGGGTATCCGTCGTCAGCCACGAGGCGGCGTCGGCCTTCGGGTCACCGGTGGTCAGGTACACATGCCGCAGCCGGTCAGGCCTCTTCAGGTCGGGAAGTTCACGCGCCACCGTGACCCGGTGCTCCTCGGCGAACCGAGCGACGGCACGTGTGACCTGCGCACCGTTCACGGAGTCGTCGGACTTGGACACCCAGACCTGTGCCGAGCTACCCAGCACCAGTTGCTCGTCCAGCCCGCGCACAAACAGGAAGGCGAGCATCGCCGAAAAGACCAGCACTGCGAAATGGACGAATTTGATACCTCGGTGGAGCATCGACTACCTAGGTCCGGGCACTCGGGGAGCGCGCATGTCGTGGGGGAGCCGAGGCGCCGCCGGCTGTGGGGGAGGATCCCCCACAGCCGGCGGCGCCTCGGCGGCTCATGGCCGTGTCAGCCGCGAGCACAGGACCTCAGCAGGCTGGGTCGTAGTAGGCGTGGCTGATGGTGTTCGCCTTCTCGGCCGACGCCTTGGACCACACGTTCTCCTTGGTGCAGCCGCTCTTGGCCCAGTACTTGCCCTCCACTGAGGAGGCGTGCCAATTCTTCTTGTGGAAGTAGTTGGAGTACACGTAGTTGGCGCCGACGTCGTGGCTCCATCTGCCGCCGCCGGCGTCCTCCGACACGGCCAGCGCGGGAGCGGCGGCGGCAGCGAGGAGGGCAGCGGCCGCGATAGCGGCCTTGAGACCGTTCTTCATCGTCATGATCGACTCACTTTCACTTCGCGATCCTGATGGACTGTCGACCTCGGGGCGTACCGCAGACATGCTCGATCCGCTTTCCGCGGACGGGGAAATGTCGCTATCGGTCGACGTGGGGCCGAGCCGGGCCAATTCAGAGAAGGGCGGGCCGTCCTGTCGGATACGGGACAGACATGCCGACTCGCCAGTTCTCACCCTGGTACGCAAGGGGATTCTGGAAAATCTCGAATGAAACGAATTTGCGACGGAAATGCAGCTTCTGGGCGGACCGCCTCAGGCGGCGATCCACGGAACGCGGCAGGCGTGCGGCTTCGGGCCCTCGGGGCACAGAGCCCTGATCACTGCCTTACGGATCGCCCGCCAGGTTCGCAGGGAACACACCACGCGTACGGACAGTTCCACGGACACGCGCTCCCCGCTGCTCTCGCCGGGGTGTTCGGCGACCCACTGCTCCGCCAGGAAGCCGTAGACATCGGCGGTCGTCAGTTCGCTGCCGAAAACGGTGTGGGCGACGTTATCCTCGACGAGCCGGGCACTGCGGGAGGCCACGGCTTCCCTGACCAGGTTCCTGGCCCAGGCCAGCCCGCGCTCGTCCGCGTACAGCCCGAAGCTGAGTGTGCGCGTCCTCATGCCCGTCAGCCCCTCGTGATCTTCTTCTTCGTGCAGTGCTTCGCACGATAGCCTTCGCGCATCTGGTCGTTGGCGTCCTTGATGGCCGCCTTCCACGCGTCCGGCTGGGTCTTCGCCCAGCCATGCCCCTGCACGAATCCGTGGGCGCTGTTGTCGGAGATGCGCATCTTGGTGCACTGCACATGTGCGGTCCATCCGCTCGCCGCCTGGGCGGGAGCGGCGACCCCCAAGGAGAACACGGCCGCGACAACGGTGGTGACGAGCGGGGAGACGGCAAGCAGCCTGCGCATAGAGAGGTCCTCCACGATATCGATGGTCGTTTGCCATAGAGGGCAGCCTGTCGCATACCGCGGTGCGCACTTTTCCGCCGTCGACGGAATCACTGAACCACACCTCGACCGAACAGATCGAGGCGGACTCCAAGTGCAGGACCACTACCCCCTGAGCGCCATCCGTTTGCCGGTGGTCAGCCGACCGGATGGGCACACCAAGAACCTACAACGAAAGGTCAATCACTGGCCATCAATTCTTCATATGGTGATCACCGTCACCTTCCGTTGCGTAGGTGATGCTCCGTCAAAATCCGCTTCTGAAACGCATGGTGACTATCACTCAGTCGGTGCTCACCCGGATCCGGCCCCCGGCGGGATCGACACGGTCGTGCCAGCGCGCGGTGAGAGTCAGGGTGCGGTTTCGGCAGGGAGGCGGCGATGCCGAGCCGCTCGCGGGCAGCAGGCAGCCTTCCTGTCAGACATGGAGGACGGTGTGCGGCAGCGGGGCACCGGTGCGCAGGACGTGGCGGATGGGCAGGACGCCCGGGGCGACGCGGTTCGGGGCGATCCAGCGCGGCGGCTGCGACGCGACAACCGGCACACCCGGGTCCGGCCAGCGGGCGCCCGCAACCTCTCGCGATCTTCCGTCGATGCTTTGGCACCGACTCCTGGCAGCGCTCAGACGGCCCACCAGTCTGTCGAGCGACTCGTCCAGTTCGTTGCTCAGGCAAAGCAGTTCCGCGAGCTGAAGCGAACGACCGTGCCGTGGGATCAGGCTGGGCCTCGTTACGCCCCGCAGCTTGGCCCTGAACGCTCGAGAGCGTTGAATCGACAGTCTGCCCATCGCTTCCTGCAGAAGCCCCGTCGAGATGGCCCCAACGAGCCTTCGCCGTATCACCAGCTATCGCACAGCGATCATGAACTGGGCGGACTCTCCCGGAGCAGAAGGCCCTGACCTGCGGTTTCGCGCCCGCGCTGGACCGGCGTAGCCCCCTGGACGGCCCCTACAAACTGTGCCACGCGGTACCCGCACGCAGGCGCTTCCCATAGGGCGTCACCCCTTCCAGCTGCCCCTCAGCCTCTGCCGCGCTCGCGAAGCCACGGGACAGGAAAGATCCGGACCATACGCGGACCAACCGAGCCGCAGAGGTCACCTTCTACACCATCACTGCGGTTCAAGGGCTCACACGCGCTATACCGTCAGAAGACTAGGAACCTACTGGGCGCTGCCGGCATGGGCTCTGTACCGCCGGGCGGCACGAAATTCCGGGCAACTGCCACACCCCCCGCAGCCAACGGCGCGTCCGACCAGGGAGCCTTTTCCAGCCTGACGGTGCTGGCCGCGTGTTGGACGGATCTGCGGAACGACGAAGCTCCTGGTAGACGGGTTCTCGGCCAAGATCGCCCGCAGCC
>NZ_BMRN01000106.1 GCF_014648655.1 Streptomyces atratus | reverse complement strand
GGCTCCGGATCGTACAGACCCTCCACATCCCACCCACGGTCCACCGGAAACGCCGACACACCGTCCCGGCCCTCCACCAGCAGATCCCACAGATCATCCGGAGACCCCACATCACCCGGATAACGACACGCCATCCCCACCACCGCAATCGGCTCACCACTGGACTTGCGTTCAGCGGCGGCGAGCCTTTTGCGTGCGTCGCGCAAGTCGGCTGTCGCCCGGCGCAGATACTCGAGAAGCTTTTCCTCGTTACTCACCGAGCATGCCCTCCTGTGTCATGACGTGGCAGCGGACTACGGACCCGAGGCGGAATGCGGAGACGAAGAGTGGGGCCGCTCGGAAAATTACGGTGCCGGTCGGCGGCTGCCCACCCCTTAGTCGTGGCCGAGGTCCCCACATTCCAGCCCCTGCCCACCCCAGAGCGCGCGATCGGGCCACAGGCCGGCGCGAGGGCGGGCACAGGGCAGTTGAGTCGGCTCGTACCCGTCCCCGCCTGCGGCCGGTCGCGCCACGGCGCTGGGCGTCGGCGGGCTGTCGGCCTGTCCGTTCCGGCCGGGTCGCGCCTTCATAGGGGCGGGTAGGGGTACTGGTTCAGGCCGGTCGGGGCTAGCGTCAATGGCCTGGGGCGGCTTCCTGCCGAGCACATGGCCGGATGACCGTTCCGTTCCTCCGCCCCGCCCGTTCCGTTTCCGTACGGTCGCCTCCGGTCGGTCTCTTCAGTCTCCACGGGGCTGTCCGTGGGCGATTCCATGGTCCGGCGGCAGTGCGGTACGGCGGCCTCGCCAGAGGCGTCCACCCAACGCATCCGAACCGGAGTCACCATGTGGGATGAGCAGTTCGACACTCTTCTGCGCAAGCAGTTGTCCTTCCTTCCGCCGGAAGAGCCGATCACCGGCGACACACAGCTGCGGGACTACGGGCTGGACTCGCTGGGGATGGTCGAGCTCCTGGCCGGTCTCGAAGCCGCCTACGACGTCCATTTCCGTGACGAGGCACTCTCGTTGGAGATCTTCGAGACCCCACAGCTTCTCTGGAACGCACTGCAGGGTCTGCGCTGAGGAAAGGGCCCATGCACACCGCCTCCGCGCTCAGGCTCCACGAGGGTGACCGGGCTCGGCTGGAGACGCTCGCCCGGATGTCGACTGCACCGGCCGGACTCGTCCGGCGCGCACGGATCGTTCTGCTCGCCGCCGAGGGCGCCTCGAACACGGACGTCGCCGCCCAACTGAGGGTGTCCCGGCCGACGGTGATCAAGTGGCGGAGCCGGTACGAGGAGGCGGGGATCGAGGCGTTGGGCGATCTGCCGCGCCCCGGCCGCCCGTCCACGGTCGACGAGGTCGCGGTGCTGGTCACCACGCTCGCGCACGGTGGCAAGCCGCCGGCCCGGCTGGACGCGCCGTACTGGTCGTCCCGACTGCTCGCCGCCGAGCTGGGGCTCGCGCACTCCACCGTGTCCCGGGTGTGGCGCAAGTGGGGTGTCCGGCCGCGGCGGCCGGAGTCCTTCCGGCTGCCCGCCGAGCCACCGCTGAGCCCCGGAGCCCGTCCAACGGTCGTCGGCGTCTGTCTCGCGCCGCCGTGGCAGGCGGTGGTGCTGCGGGCGGACGAGCGTTCCGGGCACTGGGCCGAGGAGCGTCTCCGTCCTCCAGCCATGGAACGGTCGCGATCGGTCGCCGGCCGGGCGCCCGCACTCGACGTTCTTCTCCGCTTCCTGGAGACGGTCGCCCAGGCCCAACCGTACGCACGGCTCCAGGTCCTGATGGACGGGACGGCCCCGACGCACACCAGGGGTCTAGGGGCGTGGCAGGCAAAGAATCCACGGGTCACACTGCATCGCACGCCGACTTCGTGTTCCTGGTCCGAGCTCATCGAAGTACTCATCGCGGTCAGCAGCGGCGCGGCCCTGCGCTCGGCCACCTTCGAGGCCGACCCCGCACTGAGCGGGTCGTTGCGCGCCCTCGTCGAGACCCGCCTCGGCCCACGGCGTGACCCACTCGCCTCAGTGCTGCCGGGCGGGGATCCAGCGGGCGGTGACCGCCGGTCCACCTCATCCATCCACCGTCACCACCCCGGGAATCCCCATGGCCCAGACGTCAGCCCACGCCCTCTATGACCGATTCCTGCGCGGCCTCGCCCGGTCGCCCCACGGGGTCGCCATCCGCGCGGGTGACCACTCACTCACATACACGGAGCTGTACGAGCGGGCGCTGACCTGGGCCGGTTCGCTCCTGGCCGGGCTGCCCGAGCGTCCGGCCGCGGTCGGCGTGCTGGCGGCGAAGGGCATCGACGCCTACACAGGCATCCTGGCGTGCCTGTTCACCGGGGTGACAATGGTGCCGCTGCAGCCGGCCTTCCCCGTGCTGCGCACGCGTCAGATGCTCGAAGCGGCGGGGGTGCAGGCGCTGATCGTGGACGGTGAGGCCGCCACGGCGCTGGCGCGGCTGCGGGCGCACGGGGTCGAACTGCCCGCGCTGCTGGACGGCGACAGGTCCGGTGACGGGCAGGTGATCGCGCCGGATCCGGCGCTGCGGCTGCCGCGTCCGTGTGCGGTCGCGCCGGACGACGTCGCGTACGTGCTGTTCACGTCCGGCTCGACGGGCCGGCCGAAGGGTGTGCCGGTGACCCAGGCCAACGGAGCCCACTACTTCGGGCTGCTGGATTCCCGTTACGACTTCGGCCCCGACGATGTGTTCTCACAGAACTTCGATCTGAACTTCGACTGTGCCGTCTTCGATGTGTTCTGCGCGTGGGGTGCGGGCGCCACGCTGGTCGCCGTTCCGGCGAGCGCGTACCTGAACCTGCCGGAGTTCGTGGCGGAGCAGGGCATCACGGTGTGGTTCTCCACGCCCAGCGTGATCAGCCTGGTCCGGCGGACGGGTGGGCTGGGCGACGGGGAGTTGCCCTCGTTGCGGTGGAGCTTCTTCGCAGGCGAGGCGGTGACGATCCGGGACGTCGAGGACTGGCAGCGGGCCGCGGCGAAGTCATCGGTGGAGAACCTCTACGGACCCACAGAGCTGACCATCACCATCACGCACCATCGCTGGTCGCCCGAGGAGTCCTTGCGGATCGCCACCGCGGGTGTCGTGCCGATCGGCCAGGTCCATCCGGGCCATGAGTGGCTGGTGGTGGACGAGAGCGGTGAACCACGCACGGAGGAGGGTGAGTTGTGCATCGCCGGCCCACAGCTCACGGCCGGGTACCTCGACCCCGCCGACGACGCCGACCGGTTCCTGGTCCGGAAGGGCCTGCGCTACTACCGGACGGGCGACCGGGTCCGGCAGGCCGAGGGTGGCCAGCTGTTGTACCTGGGGCGACTGGATCAGCAGGTCCAGGTGCGCGGGGTGCGGGTCGAGCTGGCGGAAATAGACGAGGCGTTGCGCGGCTGTCCCGGGGTCGAGGACGGGGTGGCCGTGCCGGTGCGGTCGGGCGAGAGCGTCGAGCTGGTGGCTTTCCACACCGGCGAGGCCGTCCCCGCGGTGACCTTGGCGCGCGAGCTGAGCCGCTCGCTCCCCAGGGCCGTGATCCCGCGGCACTTCCTCCACACGGCGGAGTTCCCGCTCAATCCGAATCGCAAGATCGACCGCAGGGCGCTGATCCGCCTGGCCGAGGAACGGCTCGGCGGAGTGCTCTGAACAACCGCGGGAGGGCGATGCCCGCGGAACCGAGTACGCCGATGAGTACGTAACACGCATAGCGTAAGTGATACGCTTCGCGTGTTACGTACTCAGTGGTCTGGACGCAGGAAGGCATGGACGTTTGCCATGACAGAAATCAAGCCCCGGGCGGGGCTCAAGGAATGGCTCGGCCTCGTGGTGATCGTCCTGGTCACCCTGCTGATCGCCATTGACATCTCGGTGCTGGGCTTCGCCATCACGCCCATCAGCGAGTCACTGAAACCGAGCGCCACCCAGCTGCTGTGGATCATGGACATCTACAGCTTCGTGCTGGCCGGCGCGCTGATCACGATGGGCTGGGTGGGCGACCGGCTCGGACGCCGCAAACTGCTGATCGCCGGCGCGGCGGTCTTCGGCATCGCCTCCGCACTGGCTGCGACGGCCGACAGCGCAGAGATGCTCATCGGCGCGCGGGCGCTGCTCGGCCTCGGGGCGGCGACCCTGACACCGACGTCGCTCGCCCTGATCCGCAACATGTTCCAGGACTCCGCCCAGCGCAAGACCGCCATCGCCGCATGGAGCGGCACCCTCGCAACGGGCGCCGCCATCGGCCCGGTGGTCGGCGGTCTGATGCTGAACAACTTCTGGTGGGGTTCGGTCTTCGTGATCAACACCCCGGTCATGGTGCTGGTGCTGATCCTGGCCCCGATCCTGCTGCCGGAGCGGCGCGACCCCTCGCGCGGCAAGCTCGACGTGCTCGGCGCGCTGTTGTCGATGGCCGGAATCATGCCGTTCATCTACGGCCTCAAGGAGCTGGTCGTCGACGGCTACAGCCGTAACGCCGCGATCTGGGCCGCGGTGGGAGTCGTCCTGCTCATCGCCTTCGTCCAGCGCCAGCGCACGACGTCGCACCCGCTGATCGACATCTCGCTGTTCCGCTACGGCGGCTTCACCGGCTCGATCATCACCAACCTGATGGTGATGTTCTCGTTCATGGGCATCAGCGTCCTCACCAACCAGTACATGCAGATGGTGCTGGGCCTGACCCCGTTCCGTGCGGCTCTGTGGTCGCTCGCGGTGCTGCCGGCCATCGGGGCCGCGGTCGGTGTCGTCTCGGCATTGTCCCGCAAGGTCAAGCCCGTCTACCTCGTCTCCAGCGGCATGGTGGTGATGGCGATCGGCTTCGGCGTCCTGAGCCGGCTCGACGTGGACTCGAACATCGCGGTGCTGCTGGTGGGCGTGGGTCTGATGGCAGCCGGCATGACGGCGTCGAAGACACTCACGGCGGAGATCGTGGTCACCTCCGCCCCGAAGGAGCGCGCCGGCTCGTCCACGGCCACCTCGGAGACCTTCACCGAGTTCGGCAGCGCGTTCGGTTTCGCCGTCATCGGCAGCATCGGTTCCGCGGTGTACCGCAGCGACATGGGCTCGGTGAACCCGGCCGGCCTCGGCGGGGAGGCTCTGGGAGCGGTACGGAACACCATCGGCGGCGCTGCCACCGTGGCGGCGCAGCAGCCGTCCGCGATCGGCGCCGAACTCATCGCCACCAGCCGTGAAGCCTTCACCCACGGTCTCCAGATCGCCGCACTGTCCGGGGCGGCTGCCATGGTCGTGGTGGCCACGATCGTCGCGCTGCTGCTGCGCAAGGTACCGATCGAGACGGGCGACCCGGTGGACCCGTTCGACATCGACGCACCGGCGACCGTGCCGGCCGCCGGACGGATGCAGCCCACCGCGGGCTGAGTCCAGGCCCCCGGCCGCGCACATGACAGTGGGCCGGTTCCCTCACCCTCGGGTTGGGGAACCGGCCCACTGTCATGTGCGCGGGTCAGCTGAGGGGCTTCTCGCCCTTGCGGATACGCGCCAGCACCTCGACCCCGTCCAGCACGCGCTGGAGACCGAAGGTGAAGTCGTCCTCCGACTTCTCGAACACACCGGCTTCCAGCAGTTCGGCGAGAGCGGGGAACGAAACGGGGTCGGCGTACTTGGCCAGCGTGCGGCCGTAGTTGGCCATCAAGTCGGCCTCGCTGATGTCCTCGGCGACCACACCGAGCGAGAGCTGCGCGTAGTTCCGCACATAGCCGATCATCAGCATCATCACGGAGAGTTTCTCGTCCGGCCTGAGGCTGGTGCCGCCGAGTGTGCGCAGACCGCACTCCAGCCAGCTGAGCTGCCCCGGCTCCAGCGGCGGCCCGCTCACCGAGATCTCCAGCATCCAGGGGTGCCGGCGGAAGACCTCCTGGAACGCCCGGGCCCACTGCTCCAGCCCGGCCCGCCAGTCGCCCGCCTCGGTGTCGATGCGGGGCGGGGTGCCGTACGCCATGTCCAGCATCAGCTGCCGCAGCTCGTCCTTGCTCGACACGTGCCGGTACAGCGACATGGTGCCGAAGTCGAGGCTCTTGGCGACGCGGGACATGGAGAGTCCGGCGAGCCCGTCGGTGTCCGCGGACTCGATCGCCGCGGTGACGATCCGCTCCACGCTCAGCCCGGTCCTCGCAGTACGCTGCTCCCGGTTCCGGAGCTCCCACAGCACCCCGATACTGTTCGGCAGGCCTGTGTCCTTGCCCGTTTCCTTGTCAGTAGTCATCTCGTGCCTGCCTTCGTCGGAAGTCTTCGCTATGCGTATCATGCACGCATAGAGCATCGTATACGCCGAGGGGGCGCCCGTACGCAAAGCCCGTGGGACACCGGTCCGGGAGCCGGTCGAGGGCCGGGCCCGGGTGCGGATCCGCGCAATGTTTGCACACGCCCCGGATCCGAAGGGAGAGGAGCCGTACAACCCGCGACCCCGGGGTGTCAGACACCGGCCGCAGTGGCCGCGACCTCCGCCGACGGACGGCCGAGCAGGAGACGGCACTGCCTCAGGCCACGTGCGCTGTTCCAGCCGAGCGCCCCGACGAGCAGCCCGTCACGGTGGTAGGCGGCGACGAACTCCCGGTCCCCGGGCGAACCGCTGACGATCTCGGTACGGGCGTCCGGCGGGCACCAGCCGATGGTCTGGATCTTCGCCCCGAACTGGTGCGTCCAGCCGAAGGGCACCGGACTGTACGGCTTCACCCCGGCTTCACCCCCCAGGATGTTGCCGACGACCGCCATCGCCTGCTGGGCGGCGTTGGTCCGTTGTTCGAGCCTGACCCGGGCGCCGGCCATCGTCGGATGCGGCCAGTTGGCGACATCGCCCGCCGCCCACACACCGGGCGCGGCCTGGCAGTACACATCACAGAGCACTCCGTCGTCCAGGCGCAACCCTGAGCCGACGAGCCAGTCCACCGCGGGCACGGAGCCGATCGCGACGACGACGAGGTCGGCGTCGACCGAGGTGCCGTCGGACAGCAGGATCCCGCTCGCACCGCCGTTCTCCTCCACCAGGCCCGCCACACCCGCGCCCAGGACGAGCCGCACACCGTGGTCACGGTGGAGTTCCGCGACCAGGGCGCCGACTTCGGGGCCGACCTGACGTTCGAGCGGCGTGGCGTTGGTGTCGATCAGCGTGACGTCTAGTCCGGCCTCGCGGGCGGTCGCGGCGATCTCCGCACCGAGGAATCCCGCACCGATCACCGCGACGCGGGGACCGGCCGCGAGCGCCTCGCGCAACTGAACCGCATCGTCGAGCGAACGCAGTACATGGACGCCCCGCACACCCTCGCCCCACGGCAGCCGACGCGGCCGGAGTCCGGTCGCGATGATCGCCGCGTCGTACGACAGCTGCTCTCCGGTCGACAGCGCGACGGTCCGCGCGGCCCGGTCCAGCGCCGTGGCCCGGCAGCCCAGGCGCAGATCGACGTCGATCGCGCTGAGCACGTCCTCCTGCCGCAGCCAGGTCTTCCTGGGTTCCCAGGTCTCGCTCAACAACTCCTTCGACAGGGGCGGCCGGTCGTACGGCGGATGGATCTCGTCGCCGACGAGGGTCAGGCCGCCTTCGTATCCCTTGGCGCGCAGTGTCTCCACCGCGGTCAGTCCGGCGGCCGCCGCACCCACGACGACTATCTGGTTCAGCACTCCGGCTCCTCATCCGCTCGATCTGCGCTCACACCGATGCCTCGGCGCCACCGTCGAGGATGTCGAACAGTTCTTCTGCGGTCGCCGCGCTCAGGTCGTCCTGTGGGGTGTCGTCGCCGAACAGCGTCCGCCGCAGATGGACGGCGAGTTCGGCGGCTGAGGGGTAGTCGAATATGAGGGTCGGCGCGAGCCGGCAGCCGGTGACCGCATTGAGCCTGTTCCTGAGTTCCAGGGCGGTCAGCGAGTCGAACCCGATGTCGAGGAACCCCCGCTCGGCAGCGACCGCGTCGGCGCCACTGTGACCGAGGACGGCGGCCGCATGGCTCCTCACCAGATCCAGCAGGGACCGCTCCCGGTCCTCGCCGCTCAGCGCCGTCAGCCGCTCGATCAGCGCGGCGGGATCCGATCCCTTCGTACGGCTCCGCACAACGGAACGGGACTCGGTGAGCGCCATGTCACGCAGCAGCGCGGGTAGTTCGTCGGACTTCGAGCGCAACGTCGGTACGTCCACGGCAAGCGGCACCAGCGCCGCACACCCGGAGCGCAGCCCTGCGTCGAACAGTCTCAGCGCGTCCGCCGGATCGAGCGCGGGCAGCCCGCGAGCAGCCATGAGTCGCACATCCTCGTCGAGGGCCTCGGTGAGACCCGTCGCGACATCCCACAGGCCGTAGGCGAGAGAAGTGGCCGGCAGGCCCTCGAAACGCCGCTGCACCGCCAACGCGTCCAGGAACACATTCGCCGCCGCATAGTTCGCCTGCCCCGCCGCCAGCACCGAACCGCCCGCCGACGACAACAT
>NZ_BMRN01000105.1 GCF_014648655.1 Streptomyces atratus | reverse complement strand
CGGTGCCCCTTGTACGACGGCGGCGCGGACGACACGAGCGAACCCCTCCCGGCACGATCAACCACAAGATCATCTCAGGCCGGTCAGCCAACGTGACAATGCCCGGTCGCGCCCTGTACGACCCGCGCCCGGCGAACCCCGCATACCGGCCCGGGTCTCAGCTGGCGCTCTGGCGCGGCGTGACGCTGCGCCAGGTCATGTATCGGCTCGTCTCCGAGGGCGTGCTGCCGCACACCCCGTTGATGTACCGGCACTTGTCCTCCCACCTCACCCAGGCCCGCGCCGCGAGGGCGACTTCCCGGACCTGATCGATGCCGTGTCGCTGGGCGGCATCATGGGCACGGCCGTCAGGCCGGTGTGAGGTCTCTACCTGGGGTGACCTGTTGTTTCATGTGCACTGGATACGCAGCCCGGTGTGCTGGGTGTGTATTCGGCACATGAACAGATACAAGGTTCCGACGTCACCCCACATCGCGTCGGTGAGTTCGCTCGGCGGGATCTGCAGCAGCAGCTCCATCGGCTGTGTGCACTCCGTGCAGACTGGCGTTTCATCCCCGCCGTTCGCCCAGTACGGGTATCCACCGATCGCCACCGCCCCATTGCGCATGTGCGGCGCTCGGGCGCGCTCTTGCGTCAGACCGAGCGCGGCGCGGTCGACGACGTGCCAGTTCGCCCACGCCTCGTGGGAGCCGCTGTCGCCCGGTACAAGGCCCCAGAGCTCAGGGCAGTGCAGGCGCATTCCCACCGCGTCAGGCAGCGACTTCTCCAGGCGTGGCACCGCGTGGCGTTCCTCGAAGCCGGGCTCGGTGCCGTGCACGAGAACCTTGGGGCGCCGCAGTGCGGTGTAGGAACGCACAAGCCATCCGCCCCGTTCGCGTTTCCGTCCCCACGGGCGGCACTTCCAGCAGTAGAAGAATGTGAAGAACGAGATGGGGAGCCTGTCGTGCAGGCCGTCGCGGGAGTGGTCGACCTGCGCGACGAACGTGAGGTCGTCGGCACAGCCGTCGCACAGGGGCCAGGTCTCGCCCTCCTCCACCGTCGGGAACCCGCCGAACCGCGTGGCGGCGAACTCCCGGGTCACATGGGGCTGCGCAGGAACGGGCGGAGGAGCGGCGTGCCGTCGGCGGCGTGTCTCGGGCGGGCTTTGGACTGGCTCGAGTACGGTGCGCGTCCGCATCAGCGGCCGCAACAACTGCACGACGTGTTCCTTCTGAAGTGCGGGCACGCACGCATCGTATGCGGCGGACCAGCAGCCGCGTTGATCGCGTGTTCCAGGCCCGGCCCGAGACCTGGCCGACGCGGTGCGCCCGCACGTCAGCGACCTGCGCATCCCCCCCACGTCACCTGGCACCGGCCTGTTGAGTCGTGGGCGACGATCGGGCCGTTGCTGGCTCCGTCGCGGATGGGCCGTCCGGTGCGGGGTCGCCAGCAGGTGGTCAACGGGATCCTGTGGAAGCTGTCCACCAAGGCGGCCTGGCGGGATCTGCCCGAACGGTACGGGCCGTGGAAGACGGTGCACGAACGCTTCCGCTGCTGGTCGGCAGAAGGTACCTGGGACAGGCTCCTGGCCCACGTCCAGCAGCACCGCGACGCCGTCGGCGCGGTCGACTGGACCCTCGTGTGCGTGTTCTGCCGTCCGGTTAATTCCTTCACCTTGCCCGTCGCGGAACGCAATGATTTCCGTGCCGGGTAGGTGTATATGTACTGCCGGTCAGTGCCCAGTTTCCGGTGACGCTGGATGCGCCATCCGAGAAAATCAAGGCCCTCGTCAACCGCGAGGTGCTCCACCCGCTCGCGCGTCTCGGTGTGCACGTACCCCCGGCGGTGCTGGCCGCCCGGGGCCGACCGGGTACGCGTGCAGCCGGTTGGCGTTGATGTCCCGGTCCCGCCGGCCGGTAGCCGCGTCGGTGATCGTCACACGCCTTCGGTCGGAGCCTCCCACCAGGATTCGTACGTACCGCGGGGGGTCCGTCGGCCGAGGTGCAGGACTGGTAGGCCTGCCCGCGCTCGTGGTGATGGTCCACGGCAACTCCCGGCAGTCGAAGGCGACCTGCCGACCCTATCCGGCGTGCGTCGGCCAATGCGCCCGTACGCGGGGGCCGAAAGCCATTGCGAAGCTGCCCGGTGTCACTGGTACCCGCTACCGTAGAACCGCATCACAACGGCCTGCCGCGAACCGCCGTTTCCGCCGCCGCCCCGCGCCCACGCCGCAAGGGGCAGCCCCGCCGGACGAGGGTCGAAGCCGGATCCCGCGCAGGACCACCACCCGAAGGGGCGGCCTGGTGTTCGGGCGATTCAGGCTCGTCGGCCCGGGTGGCGTTCGGCTCCCCGCAGTGCCTCGTTCGCCGCGGTCACCTGGCGGTTGCCCTGCGGCGGGACCAGGCCGACAGTCCGAGTGCCAATACGGTGCCGGCGCCGAGGACCGCGACCGCGACCCAGGTGGCGTGGGTGACCGCGTCGGTGAAGGCGATGCGCGGGTCGCGGACGTGGGTGACGCGGTCCTCGAAGCGTGTGGTGACCAGTGTGCCGAGGATGCTGGTGCCGAGGACGGCGCCGATCTGGCGGGCGGCGTTGACGGTGCCGCCCGCCTCGCCCTCGCGGCCGTGCGGGACGTGGCCGACGGCGAGGGCGGTGGACGGGGCGTTGGCGAGACCGCAGCCGAGGCCGAACAGGACGAAGGCGGCGGCGTACCCGGCGAACGCAGTGTCCGGTCCGACCTGCGCGAAGAGGACGGCGCCGACGGCCGCGAACAGCAGGCCCGCCGTGATCAGGACGCGCGGGCCGAGTCGGCGCACCAGTATGCCGGCCAGGACCGAGGCGGCGATGAACGCACCGAATTCCACGAGGAGTTGGACGCCCACCTGCAGGGCGGTCAGTCCCCGTACCCGCTGCAGCCACAGCACTTGGAGAAGGCAGAGGCCGACGAAGCCGAACAGGACGGTCCCGGCCAGCAGAAGGGAGACGCTGTAGGAGGGATCGCGCATCAGCCGCAGGTCGACCATGGGGGCGGTACGGCGCAGTTCGACCAGGGCGAAGGCGGCCAGCAGAAGGATTGCTGCCACGGCGGCGGCCAGGGCCCGTGCGGAGGCATAGCCGTGGTGACCGCCGTCGATCAGCCAGAAGACCAGGAGCGCGAGACCTGCGATCGCGGTGAACTGGCCCGCCCAGTCCAGGCGCTGGGCCGGGTTGCGGGACTCGGCGACACGGCCGAGCGCGACGATCGCCGCGAGGCCCGCCACGACGAGGTTGAGCCAGAAGGCCGCGTGCCAGGTCCACCAGCGCAGTGCGAGGCCCGCGACGAGGGGGCCGACGGCCAGGCCGAGTCCGGAGGCGGCCGCCCATGCGGCGATCGCCCCGGCGCGGCGGCGCGGGTCGCGGACGGCGTGGGTGATCAGCGCGAGGGAGCTGGGGGTGATCAGGGCGCCTCCCAGGCCGGCGATCGCCTGGCCGGTGAGGACGGTGGCCAGGTTGTCGGCGAGGAGCAGCACCAGAGAGCCTGCGGCCATCGCCGCGGTCCCGGTCAGGAAGACGCGCTTGCGCCCCCACCGGTCGGCCAGGGCGCCCGCGCCGAGTACGCAGGACGCCACGACCAGGGTGTACATGCTCGGCACCCACACCATGTCGGCCGGGGCGAGGCGCAGATCGGCCTGGACGGCGCCGAGCGTGCCGATGGTCTGGGTGGTCTGGAGGAACACCGTGAACAGTCCCAGGCACGCGGCGACGAGGACCGGCCCGGGGCGACTGCCGCGGGCGTCGTCGCGCTCCTCGGCCGTTGCGTCACGCAGATCACTGGTCATGGTTGGCTCCTCGGGACAGCATGGCCCTGGCCTGGCGGGTGACGTCGTCCGCGAGGACTTCCTCGCGGTCGGCCTCGACGGCGTCGAGGACCTGGTCGACCACGTCGGCAGGGCTGATCTTGGTCTGGTCGACGTGGGCGGCCATATCGGTGTCGATGAACGCCGCGTGCACGGCGACCGTGAGGGTGCCCTGCGCGCGCAGGTCCTCGCGCACCGCGTTGGTCATCGACCAGGCCGCCGCCTTGGAGACGCCGTACGAGCCGATTTGCGGCAGCGTGTGCCAGGAGAGCACGGAGAGTACGTTGACCAGTGCCCCGCCGCCGTTCTTTCCGAGCACGGGGGCAAAGGCGCGGCACATGGCGAGCGTGCCGAACAGATTGGTCTCCAGCTCGTCGCGTGCCCCGTCGAGGGAGTCCGCGGTGAGCAGCGAACCGCCGCGCAGGATGCCCGCGTTGTTGACCACCAGGGTGGTGTCCGGGCAGCGCTCGGCGGCTGCGGCCACGGAGGCCGGGTCGGTGATGTCGAGGGCGAGGGGTGTCAGCCCGGGGCCGGTCACGGTCCTCGGGTCACGTGCTGCCGCGTACACGGTGTGCGCGCCGCGCGCCAGCAGGCCGCGGGCGAAGGCGCGGCCCAGTCCGCGGTTGGCTCCGGTGACGAGCGCGATGGCTCCGCCGGTGTTCACGAAGTCTCCTGAAGAGCTGCCGTGGCCGAGGGTGAGGATGCGTCCTCCGCAGGGGCGTCCTGGACGACGCGGGCCTGCCGGGCGAGGGCCAGCATCCGGCCGTCGGCCGACCACACCTCGCTGTCGTCGACCGCCCAGCCGCTGCCGGCCTGCTCGGTACGGATCCGTACGAGAGCCCAGTCCGCGAGCGCCCCGGCGTCCAGCGTGTCGGCGAAGTGGATGGTCAGCTCGGCGGTCGGCACCGGACGCGGGGTGCGCCAGCGCGCGAACAGGGCGGGCGGGAGGACATCGGTGAGGGTGACGACCGCGGCCTCGTCCAGCGGCCGCCCGTCGGTGAATCGCACCCAGGCCAACAGCTCGGCCAGCTCGCCCCCGGCGAGGGGCAGCGCCTCGGTGGCGGGCCGTACCTCCACCCGCCGGGCGAAGGCCACGAGTCCGGCGGGCAGGTCGAGGGGCACGCAGTCGGCCGGCCCGGGCACCTGGGGGAAGGTGCGCCCGTCATAGCTGGGCCCCGGGTGGCCGGAGCCGAACAGCGCCGACCCCGCGAGCACGGCAGCTCCGCCCTGATGGGCCGTGAAGAGGCAGGTCGAGGCCCGACGCCCCGCCCGGGGCCCGGTCAGGGACAGGCGGAGCGGACGGGTGTCGACAGGGGCGAGGAAGTGTGCGGTCAGGGCGCGGAGCGGGCGGCCCTGCCCGACGGCCCGTTCCCGTATGGCGGTGAGCGCTGCCGCCGCGACATGGCCCCCGTGGGCGCCCGCCCAGGACCTCCACAGGGGGTCGATCCGGGCCACCGCCTCATCGGTGACACACGTGCTGCCGGGTGGTGAAGTCCTCATTCCGGTCTCCTCGTTCGATCGAGCCCAAGGGAATGCCCGAGCCAGATAGTTGGAAAACAGGACTCACTATAGGGGTGCGAGTTGGGAAAACAAACGCACTCCGGCCGAGGTGCCCGCGCTTGAACCGGTCCGCCGGCCCCGAGGGCCCGCCCGGTGGGTCTATTTTTCCAACCCACTGGTCTATGATGAGAAGGCAACCGGCCGGAGGCAGACGATGGATGACATACCGCGGGGCGGCGGATGAGCCGGGAACCTCCGGTGGCCGGCAGGCTCCGCCCCCGGAGCGACGCCCGCATTCACCGTGCCGCGTCGGCACTCCGCCCACTCCCCGGAGGTCCACCCCATGACCGTCGCCAGCCCGCGCCCCTGTTCCATCGCGAACTCGCTCGCCGTCATCGGTGAGCGCTGGAGTCTGCTCGCGCTGCGGGAGGTGTTCTTCGGGGTGCGCCGCTTCGACCGGATCGCCGCGAATACCGGCGCCAGCCGGGACATCCTCACCGCCCGGCTGAAGAAGCTCGTGGAGAACGGCGTCCTGGCCAAGGAGCTCTACCAAGCCCACCCGCCGCGCTACGAGTACACGCTGACCGAGGCCGGACTCGCGCTGCACCCGGTCCTGCTCGCCCTCAAGGAGTGGGGCGACCGCTATGTGACCGAGGGAGAGCCCCCAACGGTGTTCAGGCACGACTGTGGCGCGGTCCTCCATCCGCGCACCGTCTGCGACGCCTGCAGTCGGCCCGTCTCTCCCGACGGCGCCTGCGCGGTCCGCATCGGCGGCGTCCCCCAGCACTCCGGGGCGGATGCCCCCGGCGTACCGTCGCCGACGGGCACATGATCATTCGGCACCTCCGTCGGACGCCCGCTATCGAGTCCCGGTGTGAGTTGGAGTGTGGGAACGGGGCTGGGCTGGGGTGTTGCAGGTTGAGTGAGAACCGGTATCGGCTTTGACCACCGCGTACATGTTCGCGATGAGGTCGAATTTCATCGGCTGACCACCCACGTTCAGTCGTGAGGTGGCCGGGTGCGCCCGCCCGTCGGCGAACTCGGCACTGTCCCGGTGCACCGCAACGAACGGGGCCGCCTGGTGAGGGAGGCACGCGTGCTCCGGGCCGTACCGACGGGCTCAGTCGGTCGCGTTCGGGCGGTCGGCGGCGGCGACGAGGTCGGCGAATGTAAGCGGTTCGCCCGGGGCAGGGGCGGGAGCCGGTGCGGCCTGCGTGGTCAGGCCGTCGAGGGCAAGGTCGAGATGGCGGTGCAGCAGAGTGCCGTCCGCGTCGAGCCGGGAGAGACCACCGGGCAGGGGGCGGGACAGCCGGATCGACAGGAGGATCAGGTCCCCCGCCCCCACCTCGGGGCGCAGCCTGCCGGATTCGTGCGCCGCGTGGATCAGGTCGTCGAGCGCCCCCGATGTGCGGGTCCTGCTTTCGATCAACTTCTGGTCGACAACGAGCCCTTCGAGCAGCACCGGGATCACCGCGCCCATCCGGAGGTCGGCTGCCGCGTGGACGAAGCGCCGCACCGCGGCGTACGCGTCACCCTCCTCCCGCGCCGCCTGGTGGGCCGCGGCCTCAAGGCGTGAGAGCAGGTCACCGGTGAGATCACGCACGAGTGCCTCGCGGTCGGCGTAGCGACGGTAGAGCGTGGCCGGCCCCACACCCGCCCGGCGCACGATCAGGTCCAGCGGGGCGTCCAGGCCCCGCTCCAGGAACACATCGCGGGCGGCATCCAGGATCCGTCGTCTGCTGCGTTCGGCGTCCGCCCGCATGAGATCCACCTTCCATCAATGAAGCGGAGAACTTCTCTCCGTCTATGCTAGCGTGCCGTAGGCGGAGGAAATTTCTCCGCTTCGATCGAAAGGGGCTTCGCCATGAACACTGGCGCGCTGGATGTCCGCACTGTCATCGACGGTGTCGAGTACGGGGACAAGGCCGTTCGGCAGTGGGAGCTGGACCGTTCACGGGCGGCGCTCACCCTGCTGAAGCAGCGGATCGGGGACGAGCGGATGCGGGAACTCCTCGCCCCCGATCTCGCCGAGTCAGACGCGGTGATGGCACCGCTTCCGAACGGGTCCGGAGGAGCCTGGCGGTCGGCCGTCACCGAAATGACAGTCGCCGGGATCGACGTGGACCAGTTCCTCACCTGGTGGCAGGGCCGGCTCGCGGGCGGTGACCGGTCCGCGCTGCTCTCCGCCAATCCCGAGCACTACCTCGCCGACTCCAGCGGCGGAGTGGTCGAGATCATCGAGACCATAGGATCCGGCCCCCTCCGGTTCTTCCTCACCTTCCACGACGGCGTCCAAATCGCGGACGAGGGCCACGAGGAGTACCCCGTACGCATCGGAGGCACCGGACGCCTCGGTGACGGCACGGAGATCGCCCGCGTCATGCATGAGTTCGGCGACGGCCCCGACGGCTTGCGCATCCGTCTGACCATCCAGTTCCCGGCCAACGCCCCTGAGCACGTCTTCGTCGGACATCAGTGGCACTTCGCCTGCGAGTTCACCAACTGGCTGGAAGGCGCGCACGCCCAGGCGTGAGCTCCTTCCGCACGCAGGCGGGGATCCCCTGGCGATCAGGGGATCCCCGCCGCCAAGGGGGATCCCGCGCCCCGGGCTCTCCTCGGCGTGGCCCGGCGAACAGCGATTCTCGATAGGACCATGCCCATGAAAATCACAACTCCGGCCGTGCCGGCGCAGGCCGACCCGCCCACCACCGCAGAATCCGGCATCCTGCGTCGCGCAGCCTGCGAATTCGGCCTCACCGGCCTTCTGCTGTTCTTCGTCGTCACCGGCGTGCGCTGGCTTATCGCACCCGACTCACCGATCTCCGTCCATGACATCCACTACGCTCTCGCCATCCTTGGCGTCACCATCGGGGTGCTTCTCATGGTGTTCATGACGTCTCCACCCGGCCGGCGGTCCGGCGGACACCTCAACCCCGCCGTCACCATCGCGCTGTGGCGGCTCGGCGTCTTCCCCGCCCGCGCCGTCGTCCCGTACGTCACGGCCCAACTGGCCGGTTCCGTCGCGGGAACGGCGCTCGGCCGACTCGTCTGGGGACCGGCAGTCTCCCGCGTCCCCGTCGCCTACGCGACCGTCCACGCCGACCCGGC
>NZ_BMRN01000104.1 GCF_014648655.1 Streptomyces atratus | reverse complement strand
CCCCGCAAACAACCCCGGCAACAACACCGGCACCGGATCCGCCCCCGGCGCACTGCCCGCACCCGACCACCCCAGCAACCGCCCACGCTCCACCCCACCCAACACATCCACCGCACCCACCCGCACACCCGAATCCGCAACCACCCCACCCAACAACCGCGCAAACCGCCCACCCAAAGACTCCACAGTCCCCCGGTCATAAAGATCAGTCGCATACTCGATGAACCCATCGATCCCCGCCGGAGCACCCTCCGCATCGAAGGTCTCCCACAGATTCAGCGTCACATCGAACTTCGCCGTCCCCGTCCCCAACGACTCCGAACGCACCTCAAGCCCCGGCAGCCCGAACCGCGCCTCCTCATTGTTCTGCAACACCAACGCCACCTGGAACAAAGGATGCCGCCCACCAGAGCGCACCGGGTTCAACCGCTCCACCACCAACTCGAACGGCACGTCCTGATGCGCATACGCCTCCAGGCACACCTCACGCACCCGCCCCAACAACGCACCGAACGACGGATCCCCCGACACATCCGTCCGCATCACCAGCGTATTGACGAAGAAGCCGACGAGATCGTCGAGTTCTTCGTCCGTACGCCCGGCCACCGGCGAACCCACCACGACATCCGGCCCCGCGCCCAACCGCACCAGCAGGCCGGCGAGCCCGGCGTGCAGGACCATGAACAACGTGACATCGGCCGTCCTTGCCAACTCCCGCAGCCCCGCGTGCAGGTCCGCGCCGATCTCCAAGGGCACGACGTCACCCTCGTACGAGGCAGAGGCCGGACGCGGCCGGTCCCCCGGCACCGTCACCTCCTCCGGCAACCCCGCCAACCTCTCGGCCCAGTAGGCGAACTGGCTTCCCACCACACTCGACGGGGCATCCACATCACCCAGCACCTCGTGCTGCCACACGGTGTAATCCGCGTACTGCACCGGCAACGCCGACCACCCAGGCGCCCCACCACCCAACCGTGCCGCATACGCCGCCACCAGGTCCCGCGCCAGCGGACCCGCCGACCACCCGTCTCCCGCGATGTGGTGCAGCACGAGCACCAGCACCGCGTCACGGCTTTCGGTGATGTCGAGCAGATGGGCGCGGATCGGGATGTCCCGGTCGAGGCGGAAGCCGTACCGGATGGTCTCGGTGATGCGGAGGGTGACCTCGGGCTCCGTGACGGTCTCGACGGTGAGGAATGCACGGGTCTCTTCCACTGGCAGGACACACTGGTAGGGTCGGCCGGCGCTCTCGGGGAAGACCGTGCGCAGCGGCTCGTGCCGCGCGATCACGTCGTTGATCGCCGCCTCCAGCGCCGACCGGTCGAGGTCGCCGGTGAGCCGGAGTGCGAAGGGCATGTTGTAGGTGGCGGAGGGGCCTTCGAGCTTGTGCAGGAACCACAGCCGCTGCTGCGCGAACGACAACGGCAGGAACTCCGGACGCGGACCCGCCACCAGCGCCGGACGCACTTCACCCGCGTCCAGACGGCGCACGAGCCGGGCCACCGTCGGCGCCTCGAACAGCACCCGCAACGGCAGCTCCACCCCCAGCACCCGCCGGACCCGGCTCACCAGCCGCGTCGCCAGCAGCGAGTGACCGCCCAGATCGAAGAAGCTGTCCTCCACCCCGACCGACGGCAGCCCCAGAATGTCCCCGAACAGGCCGCACAGGATCTCCTCCTGTGGTGTCCGGGGCGCCGCGGCGGTGTGGCCGGCGGCGTATTCGGGCGTGGGGAGCGCGGTCCGGTCGATCTTTCCGTTCGGCGTCAGCGGCAGCGCGTCCAGCAGGACCACGGCGGACGGCACGAGGTAACCCGGTAGCACCGCGCCGAGTTCGGCACGCAGCGACGCGACGGTCGCCTCGGCATCGGTGACGGGAACGACGTATGCGGCCAGCCGCGTTTCACCCCCGTGGACGAACGGTGCCACTACCGCCTGTGCCACCGCGGGCAACCGCCGCAGCGCCTCCTCCACCTCGCCCGGCTCCACCCGGAACCCACGGACCTTCACCTGGTCATCGACCCGGCCCAGGTATTCCAGCTGTCCGTCGGCGTTCCACCGCACGACATCGCCGGTCCGGTACATCCGCCCACCGGCCACCCCGAACGGGCACGCCACGAACCGCTCCGCCGTCAGCCCCGGCCGCTCCACGTACCCGCGTGCCAGGCCCGGACCGGTCACGTACAACTCGCCCGGAACCCCGGGCGGCACCGGGGCCAGGCGATCGTCCAGCACGAACACCCGGGCGCCGACGACCGGCTCGCCGATGGGGGCAGTCGCTCCGGTGAGGGGCCGGCTGGTGGTGGCGTAGACGGTGGCCTCGGTCGGGCCGTAGGCGTTGATCATCAGGCGCCCGGCGGACCAGCGCTCGGCCAGGGCGGGCGGGCATGCCTCGCCCGCGACCACGAGGGAGCGGAGGTCGGGCAGGGCGGACTCGGTGCCGGCCGGAAGGGCGGCCAGTACGGACGGCGCTACGAAGAGGTGGCTGGCCCGGTGGGTTGCCAGCGCGGCAACCAGCTCATCGCCCACCAGGTGCGCGGAACCGGTCTGGACGAGGGCTGCACCGACGGTGAAGCCCGTCAGGAGTTCCATCACGGACACGTCGAAGTTGGAGGAGGTGGACTGCAAGATGCGGCTGCCCTCGGCGAGGCCGAAGTGCTCGGCCGTGGCGGTCAGGCCCGCCAGGCCGGCGTGCGAGACGGTCACGCCCTTCGGAGTGCCGGTGGAGCCCGAGGTGTAGATGACGTATGCGGCGTTGCGCGGGCACAGGGGTGCCGTACGGTCGCTGTCCTCGGGTGCGGCGGTCGGCCGGCTGGACCACGCTGCGACGACGGCAGGGTCATCGACGGCGAAGAGCGGCACCGCGACGTCCAGGGGCCCGGTGGCCAGTACCAGCGCGGGCCGGGCGTCGGCGATCAGGTATGCGATGCGCTCGGCGGGATATTCGGGGTCGATCGGCAGGTACACGGCTCCGGCCTTGAGGATGCCCAGGATCACGGCGATCTGGGTCCGGGAGCGGTCGACCGCGACACCGACGGTGCGCTCGGGACCGACGCCCTGAGCGATGAGCCAATGGGCGATCTGGTTGGCCCGTGCGTCGAGTTCGGCGTACGAGGCCGTTCCTTCGCTGTCGATCAGTGCGGGCGCCCCCGGGGTGGCCCGGACCTGCGTCTCGAAAAGTTCGGGCAGGGTCGCCTCGGCCGCGGTGAGGGGTGAGACGCTCCAGGTGGCGAGGTGGCGCCGCTCGTCCTCGCCGAGGATGTCCAGGGCGCCGATGGGCAGATGCGGGTCCTGCCCGGCGGCGGTCAGCAGGCGGGCCCAGCGGGCGGTGAAGGCGTCCATGGTCGCAGGGCCGTAGAGGTCGGTGGCGTACTCGATCGTGCCGGTGAGACCGGCGGGCGTGCCGTCCGCGTCGAAGTTCTCGATCAGGTTGAGCGTGAGGTCGAACTGCGAGCCGCCGGGGGCCGGGTTGAGGAGCTCTGTGTGCAGGCCGGGCAGGTCGAAGCGCAGGTCCGCGTTGTTCTGGAGGGCCAACATCACCTGGATGAGGGGGTGATGGGCGGTGGAGCGCTGCGGGTTGAGTTTCGACACCAGGTACTCGAAGGGGATGTCCTGGTGGGTGTACGCGGCCAGACTGGTCTCCCTGACCTGCCCCAGCAGTTCGGTGAACGCGGGATCGCCGGAGGTGTCGGTGCGCAGGATCAGGGTGTTGACGAAGAAGCCGACCAGGTTGTCGAGGCCCTCGTCGGTGCGTCCGGCGATGGGCGAGCCCACCGCGATGTCCGACCCCGCGCCCAGCCTGGAGAGCAGGGCCGCCAGGCCCGTGTGCAGAACCATGAACAGCGTCGCGTCCGCCGAACGGGCCAGCTCCCGCAGCGCGGCGTGCGTCGCGGCGTCGATCGTGAATGCGGCCTCGGCGCCGTCCTGGGAGGCCACGGCGGGCCGCAGCCGGTCGGTGGGGAGGCTGACGACCTCGGGCAGGTCCGCCAAGTGACTTTCCCAGTACGCCGTCTGTCGGCCGAAGAGGGTGTCCGGGTCGGTGTCGTCGCCGAGCAGCTCGTGTTGCCAGATGCTGTAGTCGGCGTACTGCACCGGCAGCGCCGACCACCTCGGCGGCTCACCGGCGCGGCGGGCGGTGTAGGCGTCCTTGAGGTCGTCCGCGAGCGGGCCGAGCGACCAGCCGTCGCCGGCGATGTGGTGGATCGTCAGCACCAGTACGTGAACATCCGCTCCGGTGCTGAGCAGCCTGGGCCGGATGGGGATCTCTCGGTCCAGTTCGAAGCGGTGGCGGACACACTCCTCCACCCGTGCGTCGAGCCGGCCTTCGGGGATGTCCTCCGCCGACAGCCCGACCCGTGCGTCGGTGGCATCCAGCACCCGCTGACAGGGCTGCCCGTCGATGTCGGGGAAGACCGTGCGCAACGGCTCGTGCCGGGCGATCACGTCATTGAGCGCGGCCTCCAGCGCCGACCGGTCGAGGTCGCCGGTGAGCCTGAGGACCAGTGGCATGTTGTACGTCGCCGACGCACCCTCGAACTTGTACAGGAACCACAACCGCCGCTGCGCGAACGACAACGGCAACGACTCGGGCCGCTCACGCGGCTCCAGCACCGGACGCGAACCCCCCACCGACAGGTGCCCCGCCACCCCCGCCACCGTCGGAGCATCGAACAACGCCCGCAACGGCAACTCCACATCGAGAACCCTGCGGATCCGGCTCACCAACCGCGTCGCCAACAGCGAATGACCGCCCAGATCGAAGAAGTCGTCGTCCACACCCACCACCGGAACACCCAGCACGTCCGCGAAGAGGGTGGCGAGGACCTGCTCCTGCGGGGTGCGGGCGGCCCGCTGGGGGGTGACCGCGTACTCCGGCGCGGGCAGTGCCGCCCGGTCGAGCTTGCCGCTCGGTGTACGCGGTACGGCATCGAGCACGACGAAGGCCGAGGGCACCATGTACTCGGGCAGCCGGTCGCGTGCCGCGTCCCGTACCGCGGCCACCGACAGTTCGCTCCCCCCTTCGGGCACGAGGTAGGCGACCAGTCGGCTGACGCCGTCCTGGTGCTCGTGCACGGTCACCACGGCCTGGGCCACCTCGGGCCTGCGGCGCAGTACGGCCTCGATCTCGCCGGGTTCGACCCGGAAACCACGGATCTTCACCTGGTTGTCGGCACGGCCGAGGTATTCGAGCTGTCCCTCGTCGTTCCAGCGGGCGAGGTCGCCCGTGCGGTACATCCGCTCGCCCGGCGAGCCGAAGGGACAGGCGACGAATCGCTCGGCCGTCAGCTCCGAGCGGCCGACGTATCCGCGCGCGAGGCCTGCTCCCGACACGTACAACTCGCCCTGTACGCCCGTCGGCGCGAGGTCGAGCCGGTCGTCGAGCACGAGTGCGGTCAGCCCCGGCAGGGGGCGGCCGATCGGGACCGCTCCGGTCTCCCGCCCCGTCAGCAGCGGGCTCATCACAGCGCCCACGGTCGACTCGGTGGGACCGTACGCGTTGATCATCCGGCGCCCCGGGGCCCACCGCGCGGCCACGTCGGGCGGGCATGCCTCGCCCGCGACCGCCAGCGTGGTCAGGTCGGTGAGCCGGTCCGGCCCGTACGTGTCCTCCAAGGTGGCCAGGACGGACGGCAGGAGGGTCGCGTTCGTGATCCGTTCGCGGTGGAGCAGTTCGCCCAGTTCCAGTCCGACAAGCCCGGTCTCCTCGGGCACCACCAGGGTGGCCGCGGCGCCGAAGGCGGTCACCATCTCGGAGACCATGGCATCGAAACTGGACGGCGAGAACTGCAGCACCCTGCCTCCGGGGCGCAGCTCGAAGGCAGCTCGCTTGGCCGCCGCCAGACCTGCGATCCCGGCGTGCGTGACCTCGACGCCCTTGGGGCGGCCGGTCGAGCCGGAGGTGTAGATCACGTACGCGGTGTACGTCGGGTCGACGGCGATGCCGGGGCCGGTGTCGGGGCAGTCGGCGAAGTCCTGCCGTGCCCACTCGTCGTCGAGCACCACCGAGGGTGCCGCGTCACCGAGCATGTACGCCCGCCGCTCAGCCGGGTAGTCCGGGTCCACCGGCACGTACGCCGCGCCGGTCTTCATCACGCCGAGCAGCGCCGCCAGCAGACCGGGCCCACGGCGCATCAACAGCGCCGCGCGCCGGCCCGGTCCGAGCCCCTGGCCGCTCAGCAGCCACGCGATGCGGTTCGACCAGGCGTCCAGTTCGGCGTAGGTCAGCTCCTCGTCGCCGCACACGACAGCGGGCGACGCCGGGGCGCGCCGTACGGCTTCCGTGAACAGGCCGGGCAGGGTGAGCGGTTCGAGGGCCGTGCGGCTCGGGGCCGTGCGGCTCGGGGCCGTGCCGGACGCGGGGCCGACGGGGTCGGCGCCGGATACGGTGGCCGCGTCACGCGCGCCCGACCATCCGAGCAGCCGCCGACGCTCCTGCGGGGCAAGCAGGTCGAGAGTGTCGACCGGCCGGTCGGGGCCGGCCACTGCGGCGTGCAGCAACCGCGTGTACCGCGCGCCGAACACCTGGACGGTGGCGGGGTCGTAGAGGTCGGTGGCGTACTCGACGAAACCGGTGATCCCTGCGGGGTTGCCGTTCTCGTCGAAGGTCTCGCCGATGTTCAGCAGCAGGTCGAACTGCGAGCTGCCCCGTCCCGGGTTCTCCAACTGCGCCCGCAGACCGGGCAGGTCGAAGTGGGCCTCCGCGGTGTTCTGGAGGGTGAGCATGATCTGGACGAGGGGGTGGTGAGCGGGCGAGCGCTGCGGGTTGAGCTTCTCCACCAGGTACTCGAAGGGCACGTCCTGATGGGTGTATGCGGCCAGACTCGTCTCCCGCACCTGTCCCAGCAGATCGGCGAAGGCCGGGCGCCCCGAGGTGTCGGTCCGCACGATCAGCGTGTTGACGAAGAAGCCGATCAGATCGTCAAGACCCTCGTCCGTCCGGCCCGCGATCGGCGAAGCCACCACGATGTCCGACCCGGCGCCCAGCCGGGACAGCAGCGCCGCGAGCCCCGCGTGCAGCACCATGAACAGCGTCGCGTCCGACGACCGCGCCAGCTCCCGCAGCGCGGCATGCGTCGAGGCGTTGATCTCGAACGGCAGCGTCTCACTGCGGTGGGACGCCTCGGACGGCCGCGGCCGGTCGGCGGGGAGGGAGACGACGTCGGGCAGGCCACGCAAGTGGTCGGTCCAGTAGGCGGCTTGGCGTCGCAGCAGGCTGTCCGGGTCGGTGTCCTCGCCGAGCAGTTCGTGCTGCCAGAGGCTGTAGTCGGCGTACTGCACCGGCAGCGGCGACCACTGCGGCCGCTCGCCCTCCCGACGGGCCGCGTACGCGGCCACCAGGTCCTCGGCCAGATGCGTCATCGACCAGCCGTCACTGGCGATGTGATGCATCACCAGCATCAGCACCGACTCTTCCTGGCGGACCGTCAGCAGGGCCGCGCGCAGCGGGATCTCCCGGTCCAGCTCGAACCCGTACCGGGCCATGCCGTGCACGAGCCGTTCCCGTCGCTCCGCCGACCCGGCGTCCTCGGTGGTGAGGGTGAGGTGGGCTTCCTCGGGCGCGAGGACCTGCTGATAGGGCTCCCCGTCGATGTCGGGGAAGACCGTGCGCAGCGGCTCGTGCCGGGCGATCACGTCGTTGAGCGCCGCCTCCAGCGCCGGGACGTCAAGTTCACCGGTCAGCCGCAGCATCAGCGGAATGTTGTACATCGCCGATGCGCCCTCGAACTTGTACAAGAACCACAACCGGCGCTGCGCGAACGACAACGGCAGCCACTCGGGACGCTTCCGCCGCTCCAGCACCGGACGCGAACTGGGGTCCGACAGGTGCCGCACCAGCCCCGCCACGGTCGGCTCATCGAACAGCGTCCGCAGAGCCAGATCCACACCGAGCACCGCACGGATGCGGTTGACCAGGCGGGTCGCCAGCAGCGAATGCCCGCCCAGTTCGAAGAAACTGTCCTCCACGCCCACCGCGGGCAGCCCCAGCACCTCGGCGAACAGACCGCACATGATCTCTTCCTGCGGAGTCCGCGCCGCCCGGGACGCTCCTGCGGTGTACTCCGGGGCGGGCAGCGCTGCCCGGTCCACCTTCCCGCTCACCGTCAGCGGCAGCGCCTCCAGTGCCACGAACGCGGCCGGCACCATGTACGACGGAAGCCGCTCCCCCAGCCGGCGACGCAACACCGACACCAGCTCACCCGTCACCCGCGTCCGCACGGGATCACTCGCCAGCCCCGCAAGCGACCGCCCGCCGACCGGCACATACACACCCGTCACCACGCCCGAGCCCACGCCATCCGGCACAAAGATCACATCGAACGTGTCGAGCCCGCCCGTAGCGACGGTCACCACCGCAACCCAGCCCCGCGACCGGGCCCAGACACACACCTCCTCCGGATCCACCCCGATCGTTTCCCCCAATAGACCCCGCACCCGCTCGATCGGCTCACCGTCG
>NZ_BMRN01000103.1 GCF_014648655.1 Streptomyces atratus | reverse complement strand
ACCTACCCGACCAGCCACCCCACACCCCATGCCCAAGCTGAACCATCCCCTGCCAGCCGCACAGAAACAATCAGAGCACCTCAGCACCAACGTTCACACCGACGTCGACGGTGGCCAGCCTGAGGAGGCCACCTTTGACTACGACGATGACCTGTCCGAGGTCCTTGCACCTGAAGTGCTGATACCGCACGAGCGGCCGTACCGGAAGGGGAAGGCAGACCGCGACAAGATCTACGAAGCAGCACTCAACGGTCGCCCCATCCTTCGCCCGACCCCCGAGACGCCACCGGTGTTGAAGCAGCTGGCCCCCGCCACCGACGTCGACCTGACCAACCAGGGCATCACTGCGATACCGAAGCAGGTTTTCAACCTGTCGAACCTGCGCCGACTGGCCCTCGACGGGCTGAGCGTGTCTGACCGGATCGGCGAGCTGACCAGCCTGGAGGAACTCGACCTGTCGGAGACGCGGCTGGAGGAACTGCCCGCCACCATCGGGCGACTGACCCAGCTCCGGATCTTGCGCCTGTACAGTCCCCGCCTGCGCAGCCTGCCCAAACAGCTCGGCGACCTCGTCAACCTGCAGACGCTGCAGCTCCCATACCTGTCCACCCCTCTGCCCGACAGCGTCGAGCGGCTTCGCTTGTTGACCGACCTTGACCTGTCCTACCTCAACTACGACCGGCTGGCCGAACTCCCTCCAGTGGTCAACAGGCTGTCGGCACTGCGTCGGCTCAGTCTGGCCAACGCCCGCCTCACCGGCATCCCCGACGACATTCTCGCCCTCACCTCGCTTGAGGAACTCGACCTCACCTGCTCGGTGATCCCGCGTCTCGACCGGCTTCCGGACCTGGCCCAGCTGCCCCTGCGGATCCTGCGCTTCGGCGGCGGATCAACTCCCGCACAACGACATCACCTCCTCGGCAGCGTCTGGCCGATCACGACGCTGGAGGAGTTGTACCTCGACCGGTGGGGAGAACAGAAGATCGGCGGTCGTGTCGTCCGTCCAGCCCTGACCACCCTCCCCGACGACGCGTTCACCCGCACGCCCCGCCTGCGGCGCTTGGACCTGTCCTTCAACGAGCTGACCACGCTGCCGGAGTCGCTGTATGGGCTGACCCACCTTGAATACATCAGCCTGTCGCACACCAAGCTCGACGCCGCTACCGTCGACCGGCTACGCAAGGCTCTTCCCGAACTCCACATCGATCTGAACAGTCCGAAGCGGGGTTGAAAAGGCTCCGTACCTCTGGACCGGTATCCGGAGGGCAGGCCGCGCCGGGGCGGGGGCCGTCCCGGCGGGTCGTGCGCGGGCCGTCACGGGCGTGATGGCCCGCAGACGGCGGCCACTGGCCGTCCAGTACCCGGGCGGATCGCGGCGTACGGCTCGGCCTTCGGCTGCTAGTCACCCATGAGGGCGAGGGGCACACCTCACGGTTCATCGCAGGTTTTGCTGCCCTTCTTGCCTCGATCGACCGGATTCGGCCCGGTCAGCGAACCCCCCTTTTCGCCCGTACCGATGCGGCATCGACGATCGCCGATGACCAGTCCAGCTCGCCCCTGGCGCCGAGTTCGTCCAGCACCGCCCGGTGCAGCCGACGCCACAACCCGGCCTCGGTCCACACGGAGAACCGGCGGTGCGCGGTGGCCGGCGAGACACCGAACGAGTCCGGCAGATACCGCCACGCACAGCCGCTCGTCAGCACATACACCACGGCCGTGAACACCGCCCGCTCGTCCACCGGAGCAGTACCACCGCCCTGCGGACGGGACGTGAGCTTCGGTAATAACGGAACGGTCAGTTCCCACAGTTCGTCCGGCACCAGCCGACGCGACAGATCAACCCTCACAGTGCAGCATCATGCCGCACCACCGAAGCGCCACGTGAGACATCCCCTAAGGCTGACGGTCCACATCCCTTTCCGTAGCTGCCGAATTCATCAGCCCCATTGAGCCCGCTGATCGACCCGCTGCGCGCGTCGATCAGCGGAGCAGCGAAGGCGCCACGTCAAGGTCACATCTCTATGGCATTAGGTAATCGGGTGCCGCCCCCCGGCCCCGGAGCAGCACGGAGGGAGCGTTTCCCCTGGTCAGAGGGCTCCCACCCATTGGGTAGCCAGGTGCCACGTTTTCCACAGGGTTGGGAGTGATCTTGTGAAACCGCAGGTCAGAGGGCGGCACCCATTGGGTAATCGGGTGCCGCCTCCTGCGGTGCGAATCGGTTCATTTCGCATTCGTAGTACCGGTTATCCACAGGGAGGGTCCGTGGGAAATCGAACAAACTTTCACCCCCGGCACCCGATTACCCAATGGGTGCTCTCGCATCCTCTGCACCTCAGGCGCCTTGGGCGCCCTGTGGGGGCGATGGCGGCTCACATAGCCTCTTCCTGACTTGGTGGGCTTGAGGGCGTCAGGGGGGCTTGCAGGCACCTTCTCGGGCCTGCTGGGCCCGACCATCTACTGCCATCCAGGCATTGCCTTGCTCAGGAGACCAGATGCGCCGCATTGCCAACGCCCACCGCTCTTACGCTCATCCCCTGGCCTGGTGGTTTCCGGACGATGGGCGGGAGCTGTTGTTCACGGCGGGTCATGAGGGCGACGGTGAATTGCGCTGCTGGGATACGGTCTCCGGTCTCCGTGTCGTCGACTTCGAGGCAGACGAATGGCTGCTCGTGCACAACGGTGCCCTCGCGCCGCTGCCGGACGGCCGGCTGATTCTGGCGACGTCCGACCCGGACGGGCTGCACCGCTGGGACGCGCACACCGGGCAGTCCCTGGGCCGGAACGAGAGCACCACTATCTGGCACGTCACCACTGCGCCATCCGCGAGCGGACGGCTCCTGTTCGTGGGGGCCGGCATCGACGGCCATCTCCACCGCTGGGACGCAGCCACCGGCGAACCGGAAGGGTCCTCCTGGAAATGCCACAGCGGGTATGCCCTCACCGTCACGAGCCTCACCTTGCCAGACGGCACACCACTGGTGGTCACCGGCGGCGAGGACGGCACCGTGCGCCGATGGCACGCAGAGACCGGTAAACCCGTCGGCGAGCCGCTGACGGTCAGCCCTGACGGTCGCGCCTTCAACCTCGCCTCCTGCCAGCTACCGGACGGACGGGTCCTCCTCCTGGCACGCGACGAAGTACAGGGAATCCACCGGTGGAACGCAGCCACAGGCGAACCGATCGGCCCGCCCCTGCGCATGGGCGAGCTGTTCCCGCACACAACCGCTGTCGTTCCGGTCGCCGGCGCACCCCGTGTGATCGTGGCATCTGAGGACGAGACCGTGCACCAGTGGAACGCACTCACCGGCGAGCAACTTGCACCGCCCCATCCCGGAGGCGCCGCCGCGGCGGCCCTCCGCCCCGACGGCACTGCGGTACTCGCTACCGGGTCCCACGATGGCGCGCTCCGGCTGGACGAGCTGGGCACTGATTAGAAGAGCCGCACCCCGCTGCCGTCATTGCCAGCCCAAAGTGAAGCGGTACCTCCACGACGAACGATCACCGACTGAGTCAATCGCCCCAACCTTCGTGCACCACAACTGTTGCACCCACTAAGCCCGAATCCACCGGCACGGTCACCGGCAAGGAGGTCCGCCCGGTCACGGAAACCCCCGACCCGGTCAACCCCACCGGCTCGTGGCAGGAGCGAGTATCGGCAGAGCGGTTCGAGAAGAGCCTGCGGGTCGTTGCCAACTCTGTCATCTTCCGGTCCTCTGGGCAGAACCTCACTACGACGGGCACCTGGACGGAAATGGGCTCCCGCCTCGTCGAGCCCGTTCTTTTGGGCCTGGCCGTCCTCGCGATCCGCAGCCGCATCAAACGCTGAGGTCTCTGAGCGGCGTTGTCACGTTGGTGCGGTGTTGATCGATTGAGGGCGCGTCAGGGTGTGTAGGGGTCGGGTGGGGGCCTGACTTACGCTGCGATGGGCTGGTCGGTGGCACCAGTGATCTCGTCCCCGATTGCGAAGCGGGTGGTCATCTCGGTGCGGTATTGGGTGGCGGTCATCAGGTGGCGGCGTGGTCGGAAGTGCGGTGAGATGCCGCTGAACGCGGACAGGAACCGCTGGGCCCCGCCGGTACTGCGGAATCCCTTCATCGCGCGTTCGCGCTGCCTCGTCGGCTGATGACTGTTCTCGGCCCGGTTGTTCAGACCCTTGTGGGCGCGGTGTTCCACGGAGGGCATGACCTCGCGGTGGGCCGCGCCGTAGGAGCGGAGCTTGTCGGTGACGATCACCCTCGGCACCGAGCAGGTCTTCTTGAGCAGTTTGTGGAAGAACCGCCTGGCCGCAGCGGTGTCCCGCCGGTCCTGGACCAAAATGTCGAGCACGTTGCCATCGGCGTCGACGGCCCGCCACAGGTACTTCAGCTCACCGTTGATCCTGAGGAAGACCTCGTCCAGGTGCCACTTGTCGCCCGGCTGCACACGCCGGCGGCCCAGGCCGTTGGCGTAGACCTGCCCGAACTTCGTACACCAGCGGCGGACCGTCTCGTGGGAGACGAGCACGCCGCGCTCAAGCATCAGCTCCTCGACCTCGCGGAACGACAGCGGGAAACGGAAGTACAGCCACACGCAGTGCGCGATGATCTCCACCGGGTACCGGTGCCCCTTGTACGACGGCGGCGCGCTGTCCACGGACGACCCCTCCCACCACGACCAACCAGAAGATCATTTCCGGCCGGTCAGTCAACGTGACAGTGCCGATGAACGCGCCGTCGGAGACTCGGTCGACGGCCACCCGCGCTCCCGTGCCTTGCTCCTCGATCGTCCGGCAGGTCGCGATGAAGCGCTGGGCGCGGGCCGGTTCGGTCCACGGCGGGGAGTCCCAGTAACGCAGCACGTGGGCGCTGCTGTGCAGCGCGTAGAGCGGCGCCGCGTCGGCGTCGGTGAACGGCCGCAGTCGCAGGCGGGCGGTGTGCAGCTCGGGGGTGGGCAATGTCATGCGGAGCATCCTGCCGCGTCACGCTCGCCCCCGACCATCCGTTTATCCGGACGGTCGGGGCGCGTACGTCCCCGGTGACGCCGGACGCGCCGCATGGGCGGTGAGTCCGCAGTACCGTGCCGGCATGGCGAGCAAACGGCGGCCGTACTGGCGCACCCTCGGGACGCCGACCAGCCTCGTCCTGTACCGGACCCCGGACGGATGGAGGTACACCGTCCACTTCACCGGGCCGGCCGGCATCGCCGACGGCGCGCTCGCCGGTCCTCCGCCCTCGTCCGAGCCGGACATCGCGCAGGCGGCCCTGGTTCAGAAGGCGGAGGAACTCACCCACCGCCGACTCGGCGTCCTCTGGCACGCACCCGATCATCCAGGGCGTCGAGCTCGTAGGTTCGGCCTCGCAACCGAGTGAGGTATGAACCGTCCGGCAGTTGGTCATGGCCGCGGGTCTGCGGCGAAGCGTCGCCCGGACCAGCAGTTGAGCACCGGTGTCAGCGACCTCTCCCGCCGTCCCGCTCCGGGATCCCGCCGATGCTCCTCTACTGGCGCGAGGCTCTCGGCCGCTGGACGCACTGGAACACCGACTTCGCCCAGGAGACCTTGCACGGCTTCGGCGTCGCGGTCTTCGACGTCGGCCTGCCCGCGCCGCTCACGATTGGCAGCGTCGACGACCGGCAGCGGGGTGCCGAGCAACACCATGGCCGGTTGGTCCAGGTCCGCGCGCAGCAGCACTTCGGCGCCGTCGCGGCAGACGGTCACCTTGATGCCGGATGCTATCTGCCGAGCAGCCGGGCGGAGTCGATTTCCATCCGCACCGTTCCCTTGCCGTCCCTGCCGCCCGTGTCGAAGGGCGGCGTCAGATTGACCGGACGTGCGGCTGCGGGAGCGGTTGCTGCCGTGGAGCTGCGGGCCGCTTCCTCCTCGGTACGTGCCGGCTCGTTCGAGGTCAGTGCGGTCGTCATGGCCAACAGCGCCACAGCGACTCCGACTTCCGCCAGCACCGAACGGCGCAGCCCGGACCGGTCGGGGTCGGCGTCGCGGATCCGCTTCTTCTCGACGGTGGCCATGGCTGCCCTCTGCCGGGCGAGCTGGGCCGCCCGCACGGGGTCCTCGGTGGCAGGCGGCGGTGGGACCGAGGGGGCCTCCTCGACCTCCACCTCGGCCTCTGCCCCGGTCTCCTCTCTCTCCGCGTCGGCTCCGTTCGTGACCAGTCGTGCGGTCCAGCGGCGCGAGATCCAGGCGATCCCGATCAGGACGGCGACGAGACCCACCTTCACGAGCAGCAGTTGCCCGTACCTGGTGCCAGTGAGCGCGGACCAGGTGTCGACCTGGCGCCAGGACTGGTAGATCCCGGTGGCGGTGAGCACGAGCACGCTGCCGAACGAGACACGGGAGAAGCGCCGTATCGCCGATACCTCGATGTCCGGCGTCCGGTACAGCGCGACCAGCAGGGCTGTCAGCCCGCCCAGCCAGGCCGCGACGGCCAGCAGGTGGAGTATGTCGACCGGGATGGCGATGCCCGGCTGGATCCCGGCCGAGGCGTGTTCGGCGAGCGCCCAGGTCCCGGCGATCCCCGCAGCGATCACGGTGCCGCCGATGGCCAGTCCGACGGTGAGGCTTTTCTTCTCGCGTCCGTCCTCGTGCTTCGCGAACGTCCCGAACAGCACGGCGGCGAAGAGTGCGGAAGCGCCGAGCAGCAGCAGCCGGAAGACGAGCGCCGCCCCGGGCTTGGTGTCGAGCACGGCCTTCAGGCCGTCGAGGTCGAAGGCGTCCGCGAGGTCCCCGGAGCCGGTGTACGGGTAGCGGAGAAGGAGCATGGCCAGGGTGGCCACGGTGAGGGTCATCCAGCCGCGTACGACCAGGCGTTGCAGCGGGCGTGCGCCCGCCCCTCGCTGCCAGCAGGCCAGTATGAAGGCCGCGCCTCCGGCCAGCAGGATGAAACCGGCGTACGCGGCATAGCGCGCGATGCCGTAGAGGGCGCCGACGAGGCCGCCCCCCGCCGCGTCGTCCGGGAGGGCGACGGTGGTCCCGGAGGGGGCTCCTATGGAGAAGGTGAAGGCGCCCGAGATGGGGTGGCTGTCCGCCGAGACGGCCTGCCAGGCGACGGTGTACGTGCCGTCGGGCAGCCCGGTGCGGAGCGGGACGCTGTAGTTCATGGTGGAGCCGCACTGCAGATTACGCGGTGCGGCGCCGGTGTCGGCGCGTTCGCCGCTGGGGTCCAGGACCCTGACGGAGTCGTCGCTGAGGGCGACGCTCTCGGAGAAGGTGAGGCTGATCTCCTGGGGAGCGGTGTCGACCACCGCCCCGTCCTGCGGATCGCTCCCGGTGAGCGCGGCATGCGCGGACGCGGGGCCCGCGCCGCCCAGCAGCAGGCCGAACACCATGCCGACAAGGGCGGCGAGGAGTGCGGCCGCGGCGAGTGGGCGACGTAGCGCGGGAATGGACGGGGCCGATCCGAAGTGCGGGGCGGTGGCTGTCATCGAGTCAGTCCCTCAGTGTTTCTTCGGAGCGTGGGTGGTCTCCTTCACGGGAAGGTCGACCTTTATCGGGTCGGCCTTCTCGAAGTGCAGCTCCACGGGCACCTTCTCGCCCACCTTGGGCTGCTGCTTGAGCTTCATGAACATGATGTGGTTTCCACCGCGTTCCAGATCTAGCTGGCCGCCCGCGGGCACCTCGAAGGACGTCACCTTGCGCATCTTTCCGTTCTTCGTCTCGTGGATCGTGACGTCGTCCGAGATGGGACTGGTGACCGAGGTGAGCCGGTCGGATGTGTCGCCGCTGTTCTTCACGACGAGGAAACCGCCTGCCATGTCGCTGGCGGGCTGCGGCATGAACGCGCCGCTCACCTTCAGCTCGGGCTTGCTGTCCGAGGTCGAGCACCCCGCCAGCGTCAGTGCGGTGGTGAGGGCGATGGCGCCGGTGAGGGCGATACGGGAAACATTCATGAAGGGGCACTCCACTGAAGCACGAAGGGTGTCCGGCGCGCGGGTGCGCGACGGCATCGCGAGACCTCTTCCCCACGTGTGTGCACGGCTCGTACGGCACGACTCGTCCGCGCCGGGTGGTCCGTGCGTCGAGTGGTGCGTGTATCGGGTGAAGGGTGTCGCGTCAGACTGCGAGCGCGTATGCGGGGGGCGGACCCCGCCTGATCACCATGTGCTGCAGCGGGTCCCCGGTGGCGGGTGCCGGGGAGTCGCCCGCGGTACGAGGGGTGCGCGGACCGGTCGCCGGGCCCTCGGGAAGTCCGGCGCGCAGGGCGTTCACGAGCGCGAGCGCGGCGCGCAGCGCACGCAACCGGGCCCCGGCCGCGATCTGCTGGGCGCCGTGTGCGGACAGACGGGCCAGCCGGAACAGGGCGATCTCGCCGCGTCGCAGCAGCCAGCCGGTGGCAACGGCGGCCAGCAGGTGGCCGAGCAGCATGGGCAGGCTGGGCAGCAGACCGGCGAGGCCCGCCGGGTCCGAACCGGCCACAGAGGCCATGTGCTGGTGTCCGCCGGCCGTCACCGACGCCGGGTCGATGCCCGCGGCAGTGATGATGCGTTGCGCTTCGGCGGCGTTCAACTGCGCCGGTTCCATGCCGCACACGAGGCTTGCCGCGAACCGGATCAGTGGGTCGTCGCCCGTGGCGGTATCCGCCGTGGCGGTGTGCGTACCCATGCCGAACAGGACGTGCAGAGCGAGCTGTCCGCCGGCCAGCACGGCGGCGATGGACGGCAGTGAGCGCTCGCGTCCGGCGAGCGGTGCCACCACGGCGAAGATCCCCAGGAATCCGGCGAGCAGGGTCCACCAGGGGACGGCCGCGCAGGAAGCCAGGGAGTGACCTGCCGCGGACAGCGCGACGCAGACCGCGGTGAACACCGCGGCCCTCAGGAGCCGCAGACCGGCCCCGGCGCGTGCGACAGGCATAAACATGGCGGGGTCATCATCGCACCGTGCCCCGGGCCTCCCTACGGCAGGTCCGAAAGGTTGCTTTCCGTCCAATTGAAAGGTCGCGCGCAAGGCTTCCGCAGCATCGGTGGGGCCCAGCGGTTCCTGTCCGCGTTCAGCGGCATCTCACCCCACTTCCGCACCCGGCGACATATCCGCACCGCCGCCGAACACCGCTTCGAAATGACCATCCGCTTCACCCTCTGGGACCACGTCACCGAGAACACCGGCCTGACGACCGCGGCCTGAGCACAGGCCGGAACCAGGCCCCACCACGCCTCGACACACCGTCAGACACCCACACACCCAACAACGTGACAACGCCCTCTGGTGACCTCACAGATCCGGCCGCGCTGGGCGCCGCGTTCGGGCCGGGCGGCGGCCCGCGTTTACCGGCGGAGGCGTTCTGTTGAGCAAGCACCTGGAGCAGATGCCGTCTCTCGAATTGCTTTCGATGCCGCAGCGTGAGGGCGCCGCATGCGTGTGGTGCCATGCCGCACTGAGCATCAAGACCGCTGTGGACCTCGGTTCCCGCCCTGAGCGCGAGGGC
>NZ_BMRN01000102.1 GCF_014648655.1 Streptomyces atratus | reverse complement strand
CTTGTCGAGCCAGAGGGTGACGTCGGAGAAGAAGACCGCTTTGCCTGGCCCGTCGTTCGGGTCGCGGGCCAGGCCGGTCGCGAGATCGAGCGCGATGCCGGCGCGTGCCTCTGTCCGTGGCTGCGGGTGAAGGGTGCACGGGTGTGGTGTCGCGGTCGGCCGGCAGGTGTTGCCGGCCTTGGTTCCGGGCGGAGAGGCCGGGTAGCAGAAGGCCTCAGACTGCGACGGAGAGCAGGTCCACCACGAAGACGAGTGTCGAGCCCGCCGGGATCAACGGCGAGGGTGACTGGTTGCCGTAGCCGAGGCGCGGGGGAACGATGATCTCGCGGCGGCCGCCGACCTTCATCCCTCTGACCCCGCGGTCCCAGCCCTTGATGACCTTGCCACCGCCCACGGCGAACTTGAACGTCTGGCCCCGGTCCCAGGAGGTGTCGAATTCCTTTCCGGACTCGAAGGTGACCCCGACGTAGTGAACCTGGACAACCCTGCCCGGCTTCGCCTCAAGCCCGTCCCCGACGACGAGGTCACGGATTGTCAGCTCGGTGGGAGCGTCACCCTCCGGAAGGTCGATCTCGGGCTTCGTCAGTTCACTCATTGCAGCCTCATTCGCTCGCCGCCGGAAGCCCTCATACAGACCAGCCAGGCGCATGGTCACTCCATGCAGTAGATCATCATGCTGCCGTGAACGCTGATCTCCTGGAGTGCATCAAGCCCAACGGAGCACGACGCTCAGCGTGACTGGGCGTGCTACGTCATCGGTACGCTGCGCCCGTACTCGATGATGGCGAGGCCCTGCTCCCCGCGTCCGCGGGTATGGCCCCTGTGCGTCGCCTGGTGGCGCGTGGCCCGCTGCGCGGAAGCTCCTTCAGCCTGTGCGCTGCTAACGGTCGTGGACTCGGTCCGAGAAGCGCCCGCAGCCCGGACACGCCGCCCGGGCCGCGCGGCCTCTCGCCACCACCTCGACCGTGCCGAACGCAGCCGTAACCGCCTCGACGTCCACATCGTCGATCCCCTCGAACACCAGCGAGTCCCAGAACGGTGCACCGGTCTGCATGACCAGCACCATCACCGCTCACAACCGGCCGCAGCAGAGACCAGAGGGAGCGTCACTTCCGAACGTCAACGGACAAGTACGCCGCCTCACACGAGCCAGTCCCTCGCAATCGAACGTCGGGGTAACGCTCCGCAACGGCTCCCCAAGATCTGTGCCAGAACCGGGTTCTGACAGCACTGGTGTAAAGGTGGTTGCCTTCGGGGGGTGCTGAATCATGGCGGTCGGCAGCTGTCTAAGGTCACGTGCATGTCGAGGACCACACCGCCGCGCCCGCTCGATGTCGAGGCGCTCTTCCCGGAGCTGGTGACCTGCCGAGGCACCACCACCCGGCTCCATCCACGCCCAGGCCGACCGGACGTGGCGGACAGTTCCGTGGGCGGTCCGCTGCGGTGGCCGACGACCGAACCCTGGCCCGTGTGCACCGAGCCGCACAGCCACGCGCGTGGCCTACGCCCGGCGGACATCCACCTGCAGCGGCAGATCCTGGCTTCCGCATGGCTCCGCGAACCGAACCCGGGCCCCACGGACGAAGAACGGCAGCTGCTGCAAGAACTAGGTCAAGAACACCGCACCAAAGAGGCTGCTGCGAACGATCCACTGCCGCTGATCGGCCTGGCTCAGCTGTACCGCAGGGACATCCCCGACCTGCCGGCCGGACCGGACGACTGCGATCTGCTGCAGGTGTTCTGGTGCCCCTTCGACGCGCACGGCCCGACCGGCTACGGCATGCTGCTCGATCTGCGCTGGCGCCGGTCGTGGGAGGTCGCCGAGGTGGTGACTGCGCCGCCGCAGCCGCAGGTCGTCGGCTTCCACGGGTACGTGCCCGAGCCGTGCGTGCTGCACCCGGAGCAAGTGGCCACCTACCCGTTCGCCGGTCTCCTCCCGGAGGACCTGTGCGCCCGGATCGACGCTTGGGAAGAAGCGCTGGAGGAGGAGGCCAAGCAGTCGGCGGACGAAGACGCCGCCGCGCCGGTGGGCTATCAGTACGACCTATCCATCCCACCAGGCTGGCGTGCCGGCGGTTTCGCCTCCTGGCACGTCACCGACCCGTACCCCATGGACTGCCTGACCTGCTCGACACCGATGCACCTGCTGCTGACCATCGACAGCTCGGAATGGGACGGAGGCAGCGGCAGCTGGAAGCCGCTGGAAGAACAGGACTTGCCGACACACCTGTACGCCCGTCCGACCGAGGTCAGTGTTGGCCGCTGGGGCGAACTCAACATCTTCGCCTGCCCCGAAGAACCCAGCCACCCGCACCGCTGGAGCATCCAGTAAGCCGCTCGGTCATGACCAATGCACATACTTGAGGAAGGCCATTCCCCTGGGCTGCGGCTTTCGAACGCCGCTGTGGCTGGCGGCCGAGTGCTGTCGTTTCTCGTGAACATCGAACACGGCGCAGTCCGGGTGCCTCCCGAATCGCTGAGCAACCGCTGCCCAAACCCGTGAACAAGGCCAGTCGTGGAAGATCCAGCCGAAGCGGTCGGGTGAGACGGCGATGCTGCACCGCGGGGGCTGCGGCCTGTACAGCGCCCAGCTCGGGTTCATCAACCGGCAGGAAGCGATCATCGCCATGAACGAGCCGGACATTGAGGTGTGCCGGATCTGCAAGCCCGAGACGGGGCTGGTGGACGGGTAGGCCGTACGGACCGTCCGGCGCGCTTCGGGAGGCGCCGTGCTCGCAGGATCGGTTCTGTGGAGTTCCCGGTCAAGGTAGCGCTGGCCCAGGCGGTCCCGACCCTGCCCGACGGGCCCGGCTGGTGGTACGAGCCGAAGTTTGACGGCCACAGGGCTGTGCTGCGCCGCACCGACGACACCGTGTTCTTGTACGCCCGGTCCGGGCGGGTCGTCACTCAGCACTGGATGGACCTCGCTGTGGCCGGGATGGAACTCCGCCCCGGGACGGTCCTGGACGGGGAGGCGGTGATCTGGCGGGGCGGCCGGCTGGACTTCGCGGCCGCGCAGTCACGGGCTGCGTCGTCCGTGACCCGGGCCCGTGCCCTGGCGGCCCGGCACCCAGCCTCATACGTCTGCTGGGATGTTCTGCAGCACCCTGACCCTGCAATCGGAGACCTCCGCAGCCGCCCGTACATGGAGCGCCGCGCCTACCTGCTGGAACTGCTCGCCGACTTGGGACCGCCGATCCAGCCCGTACCGGCCACGGACGACCGAGAGGTGGCCTTGCACTGGTACGAGGCGCTCCAGGAGCAGGGGATTGAGGGGATCGTCGCGAAGCGGGCCGGTGCCAGCTACCGGGCGGGGCGCCGCGGGTGGGTCAAGGTCAGGCACTCGGACACGGCCGACGCCCTGGTGGTCGGGTTCACAGGGCCGCGGCTGCGGCCACACCACCTGGCCCTCGCGGTGGGGGACGAGGGCGGGCCGGTCCGGTTGTCTGCCCGGCTTGAGCCCGTTCTCGCTGCACGTATCGGCTCTGCCCTGACCAGTTCGACCGTGGTGGGAGACCGCCGGGCACAGGGGGAGACGTACACGCGGGTGGAGACCGACATGGTCGTCGAGGTGCTGGCCGGGAGCGGCCGGCACGGCACCCTCACCGTGACTCGCATGCGGTGACGCCCCGGCTCCGGCCGGGCTTGGGACAGTCCGGGACCGGCCGGCCCTGTCCGGGCCTGTCGATGTCCCGGCCACAAAGCGTCCCAAGGTCCCCCGGCCCTGACGCTCCTCGCCCTCGGGACTGCTCCTGACCAGGCCGGACAGATCCGGACTGTCCCGGCCGCCCTCATGCATTGCCCGGCAAAGCAATGCCACGCAACGCTTCTCGCACCGCCCCGCGCCGCCCCTGCGATGTCCCTGCGCATGCGTCACCCCGCGTCCGCAAGTACCGGCTCACTGCCCCCGGCGGCGCGAACAGACACGGCTGCCCACCGCCGTTTTCCGGCCGCAACGGAACGTCTCCGACGGCCAGGGCATTCCTACAGGCCCTGAGGATCGATCCGCACGCATCCCGCGGCTACGCCGTGGGGCGCCGCCGTCGAACCGTGTGTCGGATCGCCGTCGGTGCCAGCCCCACCCCCACGCTCACAACGACCGCCGCCGCGGCCAGCAGAGTGGACCGCCAGGGCCAGGACGCGCCGGTCAGCTCCAGGTGGGCCGAGGGGTACTCGGAGAACTTCGCGGTGACCAGCGCCGTACGTCGGTCGCTGTGCTCGGCAAGGTCCCGCAGCACCGGATCGAAGCCGAACTCCCCGGACCGCCGTCCTCCGCCGGGCAGTTCGGCGGCGAGCCCGTTGCGGCGGGCCCAGCCGCCCAGCGCACTGCCGAGGCCGGAGGCGTTCTTGACGCCGGGCACCACGAAGCGATCCGCCCCGTGGGCGCCTCCCTTCGCCGGCCGGGTGACGAGGACCAGGCCGTGGCGGGTGGTGACGGTGTCACCGGCGCCGATCACCAGCGTCCGGGTGGCGAAGGAGACTCCGCCGTATCCCTCGAAGGCGGCGGCCGCGTCGATCTCCTCGACGCCGTCGACCAGGCCGATGGCCGTGGTGGGGCGCAGCCACGGGAACGCGGCGTTGAGAGCGTACGGGAGGTCGCCGAGGGCGAGATGGTTGGCCGGTATCGTGGTCGGTCCGTCCGGAGTCCAGCCGGGGTAGGACAGACCGGTGCCGATACGGGTCGCCTCCGCCTTGCCGGCCAGTTCCTCGACCGACCGCAGCGCACCCACGGTGCCGGAGGTGACGCCTGCGGTGGTGGTCACCCGCCCGTCCTCGACGTAGCGCCGCCCGCGCTTCCAGTCGACCTTCGGGTAACTGCGTTCCAGGGAGCCGATGTTGGACCAGAACGACGTGGCGTCGCGGTCGTCGAGCAGACCGGAGGCGGCCAGCAGCTCGGAGCCCGCGCACACCCCGAGGATCCGGGCGCCCTTGCGGTGGCGTTCGACGATCCACCGACGCAAGCGCTCCTCGCCCGCGCCGGTGGGGTCGGACACGGCGGGCACGACCACCACGTCGGGTTCCGGCAGAGTGCCGTCCGCCACCTCGGCCAGCGTGTGGTCGGGCAGCAGATGGGCGCCGCCTGACAGCGGGGAGACACGGCGTTCGGCGGCCACCGTGTAGACGAACATTTTCCGCGACTCGGCGAACACCTGGTAGGGCGCGAGTACATCGGTGGCCACGGAGCCCTCGTTGCTGACCGCGACCGCCACCGTGATCCTGCCCTCCGGCACCGGCCGGGCGGCCGGCCACACCCTGGCATCGGATCCGCGGGGGGCGGCGGCGAAGCTGTCGGCCATCGACGCACTCACCCCTGCGAAGGCGATCCCCGCGAAGGACGCAGCCGCCAGAGCCGTGCCCAGCAGTACCCAGCCGATACGGCGCAGCGCCCGGTGCCCCTTGCGTGCCCCGGAACTCATCTCGAACAAGACATACCTCAACAATCCGGGCACATTTTGGCAGCACTGTGCCGTCGGCCCTCGTGGAAACGGGAAAAGGGGAAGAAGCGGGGAAAGCGGTCGGGAAAGAGGCCCTTCGCTGAGGAGGCCGGGTCCGTCAGGCTGTCGGCCGCAGTGGTGCGCGCAGCAGCGAGGGCGGGGCTCCGAAGGCGTCGGCGACCACCCGGCGCAGCTGCCGAGCGTCACGGAATCCGCACCGGAGCGCGACCGCCTCCACCGTCAGGTCGGTACCGGACAGCAGGGTGCGGGCCCGCTCCAGCCGCAGTTGCCGCTGGTAGGCGAACGGGGTCGTGCCGGTGGCCGTGGTGAAGGCGCGCGTCAGACCGCGCGGGGACAGCCCGGCGATGCCAGCGAGTTCACGCAGGGTGAAGGCGGCGTCCAGATGCTGCGCCAGATGGTCCTGCACCCGGTGCACCGCGGGCTGGACATGGTCGCGGTGCCGCAGGAACGGACTGATCTGTGCCGCGTCCCCGTCCCGCCGCAGATACAGCACCAGTTCACGCGCGACTCCCGCGGCCAGTTCCGGGCCGCGCTCCCGCTCGACCAGGGACAACGCGAGATCGATCCCCGACGAGATGCCCGCGCTGGTGCTGATCCGCCCGTCGTGCACGTAGAGCGCGGCCTCACGCACCCGGGCCCGCGGGTACCGGTCGCGCATCGCCGAGGTGAGCGACCAGTGGGTCGTGCACGCCCTGCCGTCCAGCAGCCCCGCCTCCCCCAGTACTACTGCACCGCTGCACACGGACGCCACCCGGGCACCCGCGTCGTGGGCCTCGCGCACCCAGCGCACCACGGCGGGTGCCACCAGCCGGTCGGATCCGGTCAGCCGGGGGCCCGGCACGAGCACCAGATCACCGGCTGCCGCCCGGCTCGTCGGCAGCGATGCCAGCCCCGCCAGTCGCAGGCCTTGGGCGGACCGCAGACCGTCCGCCTCGGCGACGTACTCCAGCTGGTAGCCGCCGCCGAGATGCGCCGCAGCGTCGAACACCTGCACGGGACCACCGAGGTCCAGCAGATTCACCTCGGGCAGCACCAGTACCAGCACCCGCCCGGTACACCCGTTCATCTCCTCGCTCACCCCGCCACAGTAGGCCGCCACGAACCGCCCGCACGAGGTCTCCCAGGGACGGACAGTGGACAGATCTGGCACTGGTACTCCAGCTGTAGATCGTGATCAGGCGTCGTGAGACGCTGCCCTTCGTGATCGCCAAGCTGCAGTGGTGTTGGACTGTGCCGATGTCGTTTGAGCTGTCTTGGTTCTACCAGTCACTTCTCGGCGGCGTAGTGAACCAGCCGGATCCGCGGTGGTCGCTCGGCGAGGGCTGGGCGACGCTCCACACCGACGGTGGGTTCGTACTGGCTTTCCAGCGCGTCGAAGACCATCGGCCGCCGCAGTGGCCGGACTCCGCTCACCCCCGGCGTGCGCGCCTCGTTCGCGAAGGGTCTTGGGGTCCCAGCGCGCTCGCACAGCGCTGGCAAGTCCTGATGGCCGTATCGCTGGTACAGCGTGCCGAGCACGCCCTCGATCAGGATCCGCAACCGCGCCACGTCCATCTGCTCCGTCATCCTCCGATGATGAGCGAGGCCAGGGCCCGGTTTCCAGATGCTGCCGAGTAGCGGGAGGGAGCCGTGCCGCTCGGGGGATGGCACGGCTCCCCGTCAGGGGGGCGCAGCCCGCCCGGTCCTGTCAGCGGGCGCGGCTGCACCTCCCTGTCTACGGCCCGGACGTGGTAGGCGCGACCGAGGCCGGGCGAGTTGGTGACCAGGCTCCCTCGTACAAATGCTTCTCCAGCGGCCGGCGAACCGGGTACCGGGCGGAGCCGTCGGTGGGGGCATGAAGATCGATGAGCAGCACGTCGCCGAACCGGGGCTCGTGGCCCTGGACATCACCGCCGCAGACGAGGACACCGTCCGTACGGTGATGGACGGCCTCCAGCAGCAGTGGGCAACTTCTGGGATCACGCCGGTGTGGCGCACGCCGGGGGAGGTGGGAGTTAAGGCGCGGACGTACGCCGCCAGCCGGACCCGGCCGACTAGGCCGCGTATCGAAAGTGGATCTCGGACTGTGAATGATCACGGTTCATGGGTCGGGGAGATCTCACGGACGAGCAGTGGGCAACGCTGGAGCCGTTGTTGCCGAGGGGGACGAAGGCGGGGCGGCCGCCCGTCTGGCCTCGGCGGCAGCTGATCGACGGCATACGGTTCCGGGTCCGGACCGGTGTTCCGTGGCGGGACGTGCCCGTCGAGTACGGGCCGTGAGGCCGGGTCTACGACCTGTTCCGAAGGTGGCAGCGGGACGGCACCTGGCACCGCATCCTCGCCCGGTTCCAGGCCCTGACCGACGCGAAAGGCGCGATCACGCGGGACCTGAGCGTCGATTCCACGGTGTGCCGCGCCCATCAGCATGCGGCCGGGGCCCGCAAGCAGGGCGACCTGCAGAAGGAACCACCGGGCGGTGTCTTCACCGAGCCCGGAGATCACGGACTGGGACGCTCGCGCGGAGGGTTCACGACCAAGCTGCACCTGGCTGTCGAGCAAGGTCAGAAGCCCATGTCGATCGTGGTCACGGCCGGGCAGCGCGGCGACTCGCCGCAGTTCGAGCCCGTGCTGGAGAAGGTCCGCGTGCCTCGCATCGGGCCGGGCCGGCCACGCGTCCGCCCCAACCGGGTCCGCGCGGACAAGGCGTAAGCCTCCCGCAAGAACCGTGCCTACCTGCGCCGCCGCGGAATCCGCTGCACCATCCCCGACAAGGCTGACCAGGCGCACAACCGCAGAAAGCTCGGATCCCGCGGTGGCCGGCCACCGCGCTTCGACCCGGTCGACTACCGCGAGCATCATGCGGTGAAGTGCGGGATCAACCGCCTCAAGAGGAACCGCGCTGTCGCCACGCGATACGACAAGCTCGCGGTCCGCTACGAGGCGACCGTCCTCGTCGCGGCCATCAACGAGTGGCTGTGAACCTCGGCCATCACGCGGTGGGATCCACGTTCCACGTCGCAGGCAGATCGCTGCCGCAGAAGACGCAGACGAAGTTGTCCTCGCGCACGATGTTGTGCTCCTGGCAGCCAGGACACCGACGGAACACCACCTCGTGGGTGAAGCCGGAGGGCCGTTCGAGCCCTACGTCGTCCAGAGCACGAGCGACTTCCGACCAAGAGCCGATGTCGGGGCAATACCCGGTGGACTGGTTGCTGACCTCACTCACGGCCCACCGGTCCGCCTCGCGCACGAAACCGATCTCGCCAGCACTCAAAACCATGGCTCCGCCGGCACAGGCCACGTGCTCGCTCCGTCGCGGCGCCAGCCGAAGCGCACCGTCCGCGCCGACCACGAAGGTGAGCGGCTCGGCCAGCTCCGCCGCCGACCGCCCAGCAATCCAGTCACCAAAATCAGCTGCCGAGCTGATCCGGCACCCACCGCTGCCAGGCCGGACCGCAGCCTTCAGCTCGACCGGTCCGACGTATCGGTAGCTCCGCCCCCGCGCACTCACATCAGCCAACCTAGAGCACTTCCGACACACGCCCTAGTAGGGCTGTTCGTTGGCCCACGGTCCGACCCAGGATTCGTCCCGCAGTTGCCGTGCCGCCATGAACTTGTGGGTGAGGTGCCCGTCGAGCCATGCCTGGATCCACTGAGGGAAGGTCAAGGCAAGTTTGTGGCGGTCGCCTTCCTCCCACCACCACATCTGGCCCTCGGGATGACGGCAGTCGAGCAGCGCCCACATCGCGCAGCCGAAGTCGCAGAAGAACAGCACACCTGGTGGCGGGGCGGGCGGATCCTCCGGGTCCAGCTCGGCGTTCAGGTAGTCGAGATAGCCGCTGACCATGCCCATGTCCTCGCCGTGCAGGGGCGAGAAACCGAGGAACGGACCGACGCCGCCGTCAGCGATCTCCAGGTAAAGACGACGGACCAGCGGCGGTAGCCGGTAGCCGGTAGTGCGCTCCGCATCCTCAACCGTGTCCAGCGAGGCGGGTTCGGGTGTCGTCAGAGTTGAGGTCGAGTCGGTGGGTTGTCCCGCCTTCACGCGAGCGCGGACGGCCTCGAACAGTTCGGCATCAGTCACTGAGTGATCTTCGTGCGTCCGCGGGGCAGCTGGCTAGGGCCTGCCTGGCGGGATCAGGCCGCATACGGGCGGCCGCCGTCACCTTCTGTGTGCAGATAGGCGTGCCAGGACCCGCAACCGCGTCGTGACCCGCCAGACAGCCCCACTGGGCGGCATCCTGACGCCGTCGGACAAGACCCCGGGGCTATACGCGGCCCGGGGCCCCTAGCTTTCCGGGGCCTGCCGCATCGCACGGGAGTGCGTGTAAG
>NZ_BMRN01000101.1 GCF_014648655.1 Streptomyces atratus | reverse complement strand
CACCCGGACACGCCTACTACCAGTGCGAACTCTCCGAGGGTAAGACGCCGAAGGAAGCGAAGCGGTGCCTGAAACGCCGCCTGGCCGACCACGTGTGGCGCGTCATGATCGCCGATGAGCGAAAAGCCAAGTCACTCCCTAACCATGGGACTTGACAAGACACAGAGGCACCCCGGGTGAGGTGGAGGCTCGATTTCAGATCGCGCTCGACGCCTACGACCGGATCGTCGGTCTCGTCCTCGACCAGATCGCCGTAGACGGCTCCATCACCAAGGCACCCGGAGGCGGCGAAGTGGCCGGGCGTTCCCCGTCGATCGCGGCAAACAGGGACTGAAACGCTCGGGCATGACGGACGGATACGGCATCCCACTGGGTCGTGTCCTGACCGGCGCCAACCGCCACGACTCCCCGCTGCTCGCCCCGACCCTGGACCGCCTGAACGACCTGGACCGTTGCCCGACAACGTCACCGTGCACCTGGACGCCGGCTACGACTCGGACAAGACCCGCACTCTCCTCAACGAACGCGGCCTCCACGGCCGCATCGCGCACATCGGTGAGAAGGCACCCATCCAGGCCAGTCAGCGCTGGCACGTCGAACGCACCCACGCCTGGCAGAACGCCTTCCACCGGCTCGCCCGCTGCTACGAGCGGCGCGCCACCGTCGTCGACGCATTCTTCGACCTCACCGACACGATCACCACGTGCGCAGCCTGATCCGGCGGGCCTGGATAACTCACCGCTGGGACGAACGCCCGAACCGCCGACCATGACCGCACCCCTATCCGCGCCACCTCTTAACGACGCGGAGATGACCTAGCGGCCGAGGGCCTGTCGCACGGTCAGGTTGTGGTACTTCCGCAGCCGGTACAGTTCCCAGCACGACAACACCGTCACCGACACCGGAGCGCCGAGCAGGAACACGATCTGGGCAAGGACGGGAACCTCGGCGTTCTCGTTGTTGATCACGTCGAGGGCGGCCATCACCCACACCAGCAAGGTGGCGAGGATCGGCGGCAGCACCTCGTGGATGTCGGCGGTGCGGAACACGTGCATGAGGCAGAGCGCGATCCCGTACAGGGCGAAGCCCAGCGACCACGCGCAGAGGGTGATGAGGACGACCATGCCGGGGGTCCCGATGGCGTCACGGAAGCCGGCGGTCTCCGGATCGGGCGCGACGGCGAGGGGGAACGTGGCCATGGACCCCATCAGAGCCGCCACCGACCCGAAGGACTTCAGGGACCGACGCAGGTAGAGCCCGCGCAGCGCACCCTGCGCCGCGAACGCGAACAGGGCGATCACGAACGGGAAGGCGCACACGAGGACGAGTGTGCTGATCCAGCTCTGGTCGAACTTGTCGCCAGCGACGGTCTCGACGCCCTTGGCGGTGTCGACCGGCTTGTACGACATGACCAGCACGAGCCAGGCGGCGATGCCGAGCCCGGTCCGCCACATCTGGATCTTGCGCACCGTCAGGTCCTCGACGGCGCCCGGGCGCGAGGGGCGGAAGGTCCGCTGGGCGGCGTAGAACGGGTTGTAGACGCACTTGAGGATCCGCTGCCTGCGCGTCAGCGGCGGCCGGGGCGGGCGCGGGAACGGTGGCTGCGGGCCACCGCCGTGCGGCTGTGGCGGGTACGGGCCCCAGCCCTGCGGATGTCCCGGGTACCCCTGCGGCGGCACGGGCGCGGGCTGCGGCGGGTAGGGCCCCACGGCGGGACCGCCGGGGTACGGGTGGTGTCCGGCCCCGGGGTAGGGCTGATGGCCGGGACCTGGGCCCGGCTGTCCACCGGGGCCGGGTCCGGGTCCGCCCGTCGGACCCCAGTAACCATTGCCGTCCGTACTCATGCCGTGCACCCCCGATGTTTCGGTCTGTGCCGTGCGCGGCGCGGCTCGACCCGCCCGCTCAGCGTGCGGCGTGATCCTACCCATCGCGGAGGCCGAGAAGTGCACGTTCCGGGACCGGGCCGGGCACCGGTGGGTAACGACCTGGGGTGCGATGGGGAGCGGCAGCGTTCCTCTGGCAGACCTGAGCCCTACCCTGTTCGCCATGAACTGAGCAAAGCTCTTGGTGCTCCTCACGGTCGCGGCGTCTTTCAGTTCGGGAGCCCTCATCCAGGTCCAGGGTCGGGGCGAGCAGTGGCGAGTCATGGCAGTTTGCCCGGCCAGGACCCGGCCCAGCGGGATTCCGTAACCGTCTGTCATTCCGGAGCGTTTGAGGCCCTGTTTGCCTCGATCGACCGGTGAGCGTCCGGCGGCTTCTCCGCCTCCGGGTGCTTTGGTGCGGAAGCCCTTCATGGCGCGTTCTCGTTGCCGGGTCGGCTGGTGGGAGTTCTCGGCCCGTTGTTGAGGCCCTTGTGGGAGCGGTGCTCGACGGAAGGCATCACCTCGCGGTGGGCGGCCCCGTAACTGCGGATCTTGTCCGTGACCACCACCCGCGGCACCGAGCGGGTCTTCTTGAGGAGTTTACGGAAGAAACGCCTGGCCGCGGCCTTGTCGCGTCTGTTCTGCACGAGGATGTCCAGGACGTTGCCATCCTGGTCCACCGCGCGCCACAGGTACTTCAGCTCACCGTTGATCTTGATGAAGACCTCGTCCAGGTGCCATTTGTCGCCGGGACGGGGACGCCGGCGACGCAGCGCGTTGGCGTAGGCCTGACCGAACTTCAGGCACCACCGCCGGACGGTTTCGTAGGAGACGGCCACGCCGCGCTCGAGCATCAGTTCCTCGACCTCCCGGAACGACAGCGGGAACCGGTGGTACAGCCACACGCAGTAGGAGATGATCTCGACGGGGTACCGGTGCCCCCGGTACGACGGCGACACGGACGACACGAGCAGTCCCCTCCCCGATAGGACCTCCCCGAAGATCAACCCACGCCGGTCAGCCAACGTGACAACGCCCGGAGATCGAGAAGGACCTCCTTCCTGCGCCGCAAACAGGCCCAGGAAGACCACTGGCTCGGCGACACCGAGGGCATCGACTCGACCCTGGCCTTCCTCCGCGCCAAGCAAGCCGAGGCCGCCCTCCTCGCCAAGAGGCCCGTCACCGACCTCGGCATCCCACGACCCTGTCCCGCAGATACCCAGTGATCCACCACCGGATGTGTCCCGCCATGGGTGCAGCCGATCTTGCCGGTGACCTTCACCGTCGCTCGGCTGCGACTACGCGGGGGCGGCTACGTCTGCCAGGTCGCCCACTCCGAGTTCTTCAACACGGGGCGGCAACCGAAGGGCTGCGGATCACGACGACCCAGGCTGGGGCTCCTCGCCGTCGTAGGCCGCCAGCGCAGCCTGGCGGCATTCCAGCAGGTCGCCAAGGTCCTCGTGGGTCACGTGCTCCTGGGTCAGTGCCACCATGGCCCTGGCCTCGACCGAGGCCCATGCGTGCCGGGCGCGTTTGTTGGCGCGGCGCCTGGCGTCGCTGCGCAGGAAGCCCGCTCCCGCCGCGAACCCGGCAGAGGCCAGAGCGGCGAGGGCGGCGGGAACGCGCACGTCCGCCGAGGCCAGTCCTGCCGCTCCTGCCGCTCCCGCGAGCAGGGCCGCGGGGAAACCGAGGGCGATGTCCGTCTTGGCCCAGAACTCGGCCCGACGGTGGGCGAGTTTCCTCTGGCGCGCCGCCTCGTCTCTCAGCCGCTCGATCTCGGCACGCAGGCGGTGCGCGAACTCGTCCGGGCTCAGGCGCGTGGTTCCGTCAGCGGAAGTGACCATAAAGGCATTCCAACACGCCTGCACCAGAAGGTACTTGGCGAGCCCGGACAGCCTTCGGGCGCGGCGGACGTGAGCTTCCCACAATGGTGTGCCCGGACGGCCCTGCTCGCACAGCGGGCACCCAGAAAGCCCGCAGTACCCGGACCAGGCTTCCGATGAGACGGTTCCCGGAACAGACGACGACAGCCTCGCCGATCACATGACCTGGCGCAGCGTGACGCCGCCCTTGTAGCCCTCCACGATCTGGCGGGCGCGGTCCACGACGGCGGGCCACCGAATCTGTTCACGTGCCATACGGGTACATGTACCCGTTGCTGCGGCACTGGGTGCGGGGCCACGTCGTGCGTCGTCGTATCCGGGCCGGCACGGTGCCTGGGCGGCAGGCTGGTCCTGCAGGACCTTAAGCGAATGGGGACAGGTGTTCGGCGGTGAGGTCTTGGCCATGGCCATCCTCGACCGCCTCCTCCACCACTGCGGAGTCATTCCTATCAACGGCCCAAGCTACCGCCTCAAGAACCGACTTACCGCGATCGAACGAGAGCGAGACGACGCAGCATGAGCTTGGTTCAAGCGGTCCTTGTCAGACCCCGCGTTCAGAGTTGGGCGAGATGGGGCCGGTTCCGAGGCCGTCAGTACTGGAGAACGGCAGCCTCCCTGGTCTGCGCGGGGGTGGTTTCGGCCCAACCGGCGTCCAGGCATGTTGAGGGCCACAAGCGCAGCCTGCCAGCCCGGCCCCATCTCAGCCGACCGCCTGTACTGTCCTTCGCGTCAAGACTGGTGCACATAACTCTGTACTCCGCGGAGCACTTGCGGGAGTACGCGGACACCGGTGCAGCGGGCGCAGCGGGTGTGCCCGGTCTCGGGCTGGAAGCCCGGGTTCGGACCGGGGCCCGGAAGGGGGCGGGGCGTCATCCGGGGAGAGGGATCTGCTACCCCGCGGCCTGGACTTTGTCGGCCTGCATACCCTTCTGCCCCTGGACAGCCTCGAAGGTGACTGCTTGGCCTTCCTTCAGGGACTTGAACCCATTCCCTTCGATCGCACGGAAGTGAACGAAGAGGTCAGGACCTGACTCCGGGGTGATGAAGCCGTAGCCCTTCTCGTCGTTGAACCACTTCACGGTGCCGTTCTGGCGCTCGGCCATATCTCCTCCTGATCGTGTGCGGGTGGGCGCGCACCCCACAATCATTCCACCCTAAGCAATGTCATCCATACGAACAGTGATGACCCGTCAGGCGGAACGCCACGCGGGCCAGGAACGCTCTGACAGCCGGGCGGGTCGCCGAGCTCGAAATGCTCGGGATCGTGTGGTCCGAGCAGGACGCGGCCTGGACGGACGGGCTCGCCGTCGCCAGGGAGTACGCCGCCGCCCACGGCCACTTCCTTTCTCCGGCCACCGCGACGTGGGAGGGGCATCCGATCGAGGGTAGGAGGTCCCCATGCCCTGCGAACTCATCGAGTGTATGGCGGCGTGCGACGACTGCCGGAATCTCGCCGTCGACCACGGCATCAACCTGATCGGCTCCCTGCGCCCCGGCGCAGATCCGCGCGACTGGGGACTGCCCCTCACGACGACCCGTATCCACCTGGACGATCACCTGGTCACCGCGTACGCTGCGTGGCTGCCCGAACGGCAGCCGGACTGCGGGTCGGGCGGGCGGTCTCGGCCGCCAGCGGCGGGGAGTCAGGGTCGTCGCCGGCGAACAGGTTCACTATCCGCCCCGGCGTGAGCGCCACCACGAGCAGCACCAGCGAGGCCAGCAGTCCGACCACGTACCAGCCCGTGCGCCGCTTGGGCCGCGCGGGCGTGTAGCTGCGCCAGCCCTCCAGGTCGCGGCCGGGCTCCGCGCGCGGCCCGCGCCGACGGCTCCTTGGGCGAGTCGGCGGCACCCGCCACCGACTCGCGCAGAAACCGCTCCCACTCCTCGTCGGACCTGGACGAGCCGTCCGGCTCCCTACCCGCGCCCATCCCCGACCCCCTGGCAATCAGTAGACCGCGGCCCGCTCCCCTGGGACGCGTCCGCATAATGACACAGAGCGCTGACAGCGAGGCTGGCTGGGCGGACGGCGTGGGCGCGCCACCCTTTCTCAAGTCGCCACATCGCAGCCGCATCAGAGAGCGAAGCACACGCTGAGTGACTGAACTCCTCCGCAGACATTAAATACGCGACACCTCAACATGCGAGCCCACCAGTCCCGAGGCCGGGGGCGCGGTCGACGACAGCAGCCGCCACGGGACCGTGACCCAGGTGCCCTCGCGGTGGTCACGCAGCCGGACGAGCCGGATGTCGTAGGCGTTGACCGCCTGGATTGGATGCCACCTCCGCGCGGTAGATGGCATCCGACTGGCCGGGCGCCGGAACCAGCTACGCGCTCTGGGTCAGCAGACCGGCGTCGATGACCTCAGCGATAAGGGTGGCGCCGCGGCTGTTCTGGTGGATGTGGTCGGTCGTGAGCACGAGACCTCGCCGCCGCGAGATCGTGTCGAGGCTGCGGCGCAGCACTGCGTGCTGGACGAGGAGGCCGACGACCGCTGCGGGCGTCACCTCCCGGTATGAAATCGGCGGCGGGTCCGCTTGGCGCAGTTCCTCGATCTGGCGTTCGTGGAGCGGAAGGTAGGCCACCTCGTTGGTGGCGGCGACCTCGGCGATCATCCGGCTGTACGCCTGCGATGCCTGTGCCGCTGCTCCGTCGAGTTGTTGGCCGAGTACCGGTAGCGACAGCAGACCGATCGTCGCGTCGGTCTCCGCTCGCAGCCGTGCGACGACGGCTTCCAGGCACTGTTGGAACCAGCCGGCCGACGGGCGATCGGGGAGCTGTTTGCGCTTCATGGCCTGCTCGACGGGGTAGCCGGCAAGGCTCGCTCGGGCGTCGTTGGTACCGATCAACACGGTGATCACATCGGGTGGGTTCGTGACGACAGCATCGAGGCGCTGCAAGAGGTTGTAGGCGAAGTCGCCGTTGGCGCCGAAACGGGCAAGCCGCACGTCACCGGGAGGGTGGCGTCGTCCGAGAAGATCCAGGTAGTCGACGCTGAACTGCGCGCGGGTGAGGCTGTCGCCGAGGCACGCGATGCGTGTCGTCACGGCGCTTCCTCCGGGCTGGGCGTGCCGACGCGTTCGGTCGGGCGGGTGTCGGTCCGAGGACGGTGGTCGGTGCCGAGGGTCGCAGTGATGGCCAGGATGGACGTCGGCCCCTCCATGTCGACCACGTGCCATACCCCGGCCGGGTTGATGGTGGCCTCGCCCGGCCCGAGCAGAACGCGGTCGGGCACCCCGTCCACGTCGCGGGTGACCGTCACGGACCCGCTGAGGCAAACGACCAGTTCGTCGCCTGCAGGGTGGCTCTCCCAATGGTCGCCGAGCCCGTCGCCGTCGAAGATCATCACCATCCGGCCCTCGGCGCCGTCTGCCGCGACCGCGGCGCTGTAGCCCTGGAGCACCTCCGGGTCCCAGGTGAAGCCCTCGACGGGTTTCGCTCTCGATCCCAGTCCGAGGTGCACGGGGGTGGTCCGCAGGTCCATGGCATTGCGTTCGTGGTTGACGAGTCTCATGCCGACGATCGTCCACGACAGCGATCGGGCGGTCTTGAAGAAAAGGGAAGAGAAGCCGACGCGAAGGGCAGACGGTTGGCGGCTACCCGGCTCCGAGGAGGACTTCGCTGCGACGCCAGGCCGTCGGCGATCGGCCCGTGAACTCGCGCCAGTCCCGAACGAGATGGGCCTGGTCGGCGTAGCCAGAGACGGCTGCCACATCGCCCCACGGGAGCGGGTCCTGCGCCGCCGCCAGTTCGTGCGCGTGCTCGAAGCGCAAGACTCGGGCGAAGGTCTTCGGCGACAGGCCCACCTCACCGCGAAACCGCTCGGTGAGGTACCGACGGCTCCAGCCGAGCTCCGCGGCGACCGCACCAACCTGGACGCAACCCCGCGCGGCGACGAGGCGGCGCCACGCCTCGGCTACCTCGGGGCGCACCCAGCGCACATGGTCGCCGCAGGCGCCACGGCCGACAGCTCGGAGGAGCAATTCGTCCAGCGCGGTGAACCGTGCCGCCCATGTTGTCGCCGATCGGAGCCGGTCGACCAGCTCGACGGCAAGCGCTCCGAGAAGCTCGTCAAGTGGGACCAGTCGGTGGGCGAGCTCGGCGGACGGCATGCCGTAGATGGCCCGGGCCCCGAGCGGTGTCAGCGATACCTGAACACCTTGCTGGCGTCCGTCGTGGTGAATCGCGACGGACCGGCACATCAGACCGCCGGCCACGCTGCCGAATCGGGTGACCGGTGACCCGTCGTCAACGCCCGCCGCCACCTCCAAAGGATCTGACAGGCTGATCACCGCGGTGAGCGCGCGGCTCGGCGGGCCGCAGTGCACCCCCGTCGGGAGTCCGCGGAGGTCGAAGCCGACATACGAGTCGACGTACTGGCGCAAGACGGGCGCCGGACGTGCACCGATCCCGGTGGCTGTGTGGTCCTCCATTTTCGTCAGTGTACGAGCCGCCCAGCCCAGGAAGATCACAATCCAAGGATTGATCACCGCCGTTTGCGGCTGGTGACGATCCTGCTGGCTTAAGTCTTCGAAGCAGACATGGAAGCCAACCCACACCCGAAAGAAGGAAGTGCTGAAGGCTCTCGGGATCTTCCAGAGGGCTACCGCCGAACACCTGTGGCGCATGCTGCGGCCCGGAGACCGGCACAACCGGTGCACGAGGGACACCCTCAACGCCCTCAAGGAGGACGGGAAGGTCCGTGTGGAGACACGGCTGGAGTCGAACCATCAGCTGTGGGTGCTCACCGAGCGAGGGCACAAGGAAGCCAAGCAGCTGCTGCCTGGGAACGTCCGGGTCTCCGTGCTGCGCAAGCTCGAGGGCGACGACGGTGAGCCGGTCACCGGCGAGGGCTTCGACGAACACGCGGCCGCCGTCACGATGACCGCCGCGGTCCTCACCGGGGCCGGGTTCGGCACACCGCTCTCCTGGCAGACCGAGATCGGTCACAAGCTCCCCTACGGCTACACCCAGTACGCCGACCTGACGATGCGGGCCCCGGACGCCGACGTGCCCGTGATGCTGCTGGAGGTCGACCGGGTCACCGAGCCCGTCGACGTCTTGGTGGCCAAGGTGCGCCGCTACAGCGAGTGGTTCGAGTTCCTGGCGCCGAAGGCCGACAAGGACCACGAGAGGGCGGCCCGCTCCTACGGGGGAGCGAGGGTGCACGACTTCCGGCTGTGGTCGCGGATCTACCCGGCGACCAGCCACGAGGGCTACGTGCCGGTGGCGTTCGTGTTCACCGGGAAGACGAAGGCGCAGCGGGAGAGCCGGATCCGGCGCCTGGAGGAGGCCGCCCGCCGCTACTTCGCCGGGGAGCCGTACTCGGGCCGGGCCTCGGGCATCACGGCCGTCGATTACCACCAGGCGGTGCCCGTGGTCGTCACAGAGCTGGAGCGGATCACGGCCGATCCGGATGGGGCGGCGGGGAAGGTGTGGCGCAGGCTCGGGCGCGATGAGGATGAGTGGCAGACGCTGCGCGAGGCACTGGACAACCCCGACGGCGATCGGCTGTACACGGTGCAGCGGAAGGAGGCCCACCGCCGCAAGGAAGAGCGTGAGGCCGCGCAGCGGGAGGCGCAGCGGCCGGTTTGCACCCGCTGTGGAGCGAAGTTCACCGACGACCGCTGGCAGTCGATCCGGCAGTCCTCTTGGCACAGCGAGGGGGATGAGCCGTGCGAGCCGTGCCTGGACGAACACCATGAACAGGTGAGGGCGGAGAAAACCGCACGGCTCCAGGTACAGGAAGCCGCAGCCCGGGAGGCGGCCGAAGCGGAGGCGGAGAAGAACCGCGGCCTGTTCGGCCGCCGCCGGTAGCCGACGCGCGGGCCGGCGGCCGGAGGACGTCTTGTCCGCTGCCGGGCCGGGGCGGAAAGATCGGATGCGGACCATTCACTACCGAGGGGGAAGAACACGGTGAGCAACAAGCTGCTGGCACCGGACGGCTGGCTCGTACTGGGACTGCCCTGGCCGGAGCAGACCCAAGATGGCTGGGGTGAGTGCGCGGTGGCTGTCGCCCCGGCGATGATTCCCCGCCACCTCGTCAGCAAGGGCGCCGGCATCGCGCTCGATCTCGCGACCGGCCTGGCCCGCGACCCGAACGACGGGCCAGGCAAAGCGGTCTTCTTCTCCGACGTCACCCTCTGGCTCGACAAG
>NZ_BMRN01000100.1 GCF_014648655.1 Streptomyces atratus | reverse complement strand
CGGGGTGTGTCGGTGTTCGTGGAGATCGGGCCTGATGGTGTGCTGAGCGGGATGGCGCAGCAGTCGGTGGTTTCGGAGTCGGCGGTGTTTGTTCCGTTGTTGCGGAAGAACCGTGACGAGGCGTCCACGGCTGTCACCGCGCTCGGCCGGCTCCATGTCACGGGAGTCACGGTCGACTGGGCCCGGTTCTTCGAGGGTTCGGGTGCCCGCCGGGTCGGTCTGCCGACCTACGCCTTCCAGCGGGAGAGGTACTGGATGACTGCCGAGCTGGATGGCGCCGACCACGGGTCGCTGGGCCTGTCAGATGCAGATCACCCGCTGCTCGGTGCCGCGGTGGCACTCCCGGGGGCGGACGGTGGCCTGCTGCTCACCGGCCGGTTGTCCGTCGACACACAGCCGTGGCTCGCCGATCACCGCATGGGGAGTTCGATCCTCTTTCCGGGCACAGGCCTGGTGGAGCTGGTGTTGTGTGCCGGCGCCCAGGTCGGTTGCGACGTGCTCGACGAGCTCACCCTGCACGCCCCCCTGGTGCTGCCGCCCCGCGGTGGCGTCCAGGTGCGCGTACGCATGGGGCTGGACGATGCGGCCGGTGCCAGGAGCGTCGCCGTGTACTCCCGCGACGAGGACGACGACGCGGCCGACAGCCCCTGGACCCTGCACGCCGAAGGTCTCCTGGTCACCGATGCGACCGTGCCGTCCTTCGATGCCACGGTCTGGCCTCCGGAAGCCGCCACCGCGCTGGAGCTGGACGGCGTCTACGACCGGCTTCTCGCCCAGGGCTACGGCTACGGGCCCGTCTTCCAAGGGCTCACGGCAGCCTGGCGCCGGGGCGACGAAACCTTCGCCGAAGTGGCCCTGCCGGAAGCGACGGGAACGGAGGCCGAACGCTACGGTCTGCACCCCGCATTGCTGGATTCCGCGCTGCACGCCTCGCTGGTCGGCGACGGCGACGCACCCGAAGGCACCGAAGCCGACCCGGAGACGGCGTTGCTCCCCTTCGTCTGGAAGGGCGTTCGCCTTCACGCATCCGGGGCGGCCCGACTCCGGGTGAGGATCGCGCCGTCCGGCACCGACAGCATCACCGTCACCGGTGCGGACCAGACGGGACGACCGGTCTTCTCCGTGGGCTCCCTCGTCACCCGCCCGGTCGCGGTCAAGCGCGCCGCCGGGGGGCAGGGCGGCGCTCTGTACTCCGTGGAGTGGGCCCCGCTGCCCACCACGACCGTTGCTCCTGCCCCCGCCACCGTGGACTGGGAGGACCGCAACGGCGGCGCCGGAACGGGCGCCGCGGTTCTGGTGTGGGAGTGCCCGCCCCCCGCCGCTGATGTGGTGCTCGACGCGCACACCATGACCGGCCGCGCGCTCGGAGTCGTACAGGAGTGGCTGGCGGACAACCGGTTCGCGACAAGCCGGCTGCTCGTCGTGACCCGTGGCGCTGTCGCCCTGCCCGGCGAGACGGTGGCGCATCCGGCCGCGGCGGCCGTCGCGGGCCTCGTGCGGTCCGCGCAGGCCGAGAACCCGGACCGGATCCTGCTCGTCGACACGGACGGCACCCTGGACATCGCCACGCTCCTGGCCTCCGACGAGCCCGAGGCAGCTGTCCGGCAGGGTGCGGCATGGGCCCCCAGACTGACCCGCGTACGCACAGCGCCTGACGCCGTGGAGCGGACCGGCGACGCCCTCGACGACGTCGCCGCCGATCAGGTCACCGAAGCAGGTGGGCGTGCGACCGGAATCGATGCGCAGCCGTCCGCCCGCTTCGGCGGTGCGGACGCGACGGTGCTGCTCTCCGGCGGCACGGGCACTCTCGGGGTGCTCGTCGCCCGCCACCTCGTCACCGCCCACGGCGTCCGACGGCTGGTGCTGACCAGCCGTCGGGGACCGGACTCACCGGGCGCCGCCGACCTGTGCGCGGAGCTGACCGGTCTCGGCGCCGAGGTCACCGTCGTGGCCTGTGACCTTGCCGACCGCGACGCCGCACGTGCCCTGCTGGCGCTGCACCCGCCGACCGCCGTCGTCCACTGTGCGGGCGTGCTGGATGACGCCACCATCGGCTCGCTCACTCCCGGTCGCCTGACCGACGTCCTGCGCCCGAAGGTCGACGCGGCGTGGAACCTCCACGCGTTGACGGCTCACCTCGACCTCACCGCTTTCGTGCTCTTCTCGTCCGTCGCCGGGGTGCTCGGCAACGCCGGCCAGGCCAACTACGCCGCCGGTAACGCCTTCCTGGACGCACTCGCCGCCCTGCGCAGCGCACAGGATCTCCCCGCGCAGTCGCTCGCCTGGGGTCTGTGGGCCGACGAGGACGGCATGGCGAGCGGTCTCGACGACACGGATCTGCGCCGTATGAGCCGCTCCGGTGTCGAACCCCTCAGCGCCGCTCAGGGACTGGCCCTGCTCGACGCGGCCGTATCCCTGACCGCGGCACCGCATCTGCTGCCGGTCCGCCTCGACATCAAGGCGCTGCGCGCCGCGGAGCCGCTGCCGCCGCTCTTCTCCGGCCTCGTACGCCGCAGGCCCCGCGCCTCGGCCGCCGCTGCGACAGCGATCCCGGATGTCCAGGCCGCTCTGGCCGCCCTGGCCCCGAAAGAACGCCTGCGTACCCTCCTCGACCTGGTGCGGGCCCAGGTCGCGTCCGTACTCGGACACGGATCGGCCGGGGACGTCGAGCCCGACCGTGCCTTCACCGAGATCGGGTTCGACTCCCTGACCGCGATGGAGCTGCGCAACCAGTTGACGTCCGTCACCGGCGTCCGCCTGCCGTCCACCCTCGTCTTCGACCACCCCAACGCCCGCGCGGTGGCTGATCACCTGGACACCCTGCTCGTGGGTGAGCGGACCGCAGCCACCGCCGTACCCGCAAGTGCGGACACGGTGTCCGGCGAGGACGACCCGGTCGTCATCGTCTCGATGGCCTGCCGCTACCCCGGAGGCGTCCGCACCCCCGAGGACCTGTGGCAGCTCGTCCACGACGGAGTCGATGCCATCACGGAGTTCCCCCGGAACCGGGGCTGGGACCTGGAGGGACTGTACGACCCCGAATCGGCCCGGACCGGCACCTGCTACGTACGGCACGGCGGATTCCTTCACGACGCGGCGGAGTTCGACCCCGGATTCTTCGGCATCAGCCCCAACGACGCGCTGACGACCGACCCGCAGCACCGCTTGCTGCTGGAGGTCGCCTGGGAGGCGCTGGAGCGGGCGGCGATCGACCCGCTGTCACTCAAGGGCACCGCGACCGGTGTCTTCACCGGGACGATGTACCACGACTACGCGGGCAACAGTGCCGCCGGCTCCCTGGGCCCCGGCCGCGTCTCCTACACCTTCGGGCTCGAAGGGCCCTCGCTGGCGGTGGACACCGCGTGCTCGTCGTCCCTGGTGGCCCTGCACCTGGCTGCTCAGGCCGTGCGGTCCGGAGAGTGCGGGCTCGCCCTCGTCGGCGGGGTGACCGTGATGTCCACGCCGGAGACCTTCATCGAATTCGCGCGGCAGCGCGGGCTCTCCCGCGACGGCCGGTGCCGCTCGTTCTCCGCCGCCGCCGACGGTGCCGCGTGGTCCGAAGGTGCCGGAATGCTCGTCGTCGAGCGGCTGTCGGACGCCCGCCGGCACGGTCACCCGGTATTGGCGGTGGTGCGGGGGAGTGCCGTCAACCAGGACGGCGCGAGCAACGGACTCATGGCGCCCAACGGCCCCTCCCAGCAGCGCGTCATCCGCCAGGCACTCACGAACGCCGGCCTCACCACCGCCGACGTCGACGCCGTCGAGGCGCACGGCACCGGCACCACCCTCGGCGACCCCATCGAGGCGCAGGCGCTGCTGGCCACCTACGGACAGGGACGCGCCGAGGGCAGGCCGCTCCACCTCGGATCGATCAAATCGAACATCGGCCACGCCCAGGCCGCCGCCGGTATCGCCGGTGTGATCAAGACGGTCGAGGCGATGCGGCACGGCATCCTGCCCAGGTCGCTGCACCTCGACGCACCGTCACCCCAGGTCGACTGGGAGGCGGGAGAGGTCGCCCTGCTGACCCGTGCCCGGCCCTGGCCCGAGCTCGACCGGCCCCGCCGGGCCGGGGTGTCGTCGTTCGGTATCAGCGGCACCAATGCCCACGTGATCATCGAAGCGCCGCCGGCGACGCACGACGCCACCGACGGCCCCCGGTTCACCCCCGACGCCGCTGAAGGATCCCGCCGCACGCCCGACGTCACCGACACGAGGTCCGCCACCACGATCGACGTGCCGGAGCCCGGCACCACGCCCGTGCCCTGGCTCCTGTCGGCCCGCGACCCGGAAGGCATCGCCCGGCAGGCGGCCCGCCTGCTGACCCACCTCGATGCCCGGCCCGACGCGCGCGCTCTGGACATCGCCTACTCGCTGGCGACCTCCCGTACGGCTCTGGAGCAGCGCGCCGCCCTGGTCGTCAGCGACCGGACCCAGGCGCTCCGCGACCTGGCGGTCCTGGCGGACGGCGGCTCCACCCCCGACACGGTCCGCACCGGCGACGGCGAATCCGGCAGGCCCGGCGGACTCACCGCGTTCCTCTTCTCCGGACAGGGCGCACAGCGGGCCGGGATGGGCGGGCAACTCCACCGCGCCTACCCCGTCTTCGCCCAGGCATTCGACGACGCCGTGGCCGCGCTCGACCGTCACCTGGACCGGCCGCTCGCCGACGTCGTGCGGAATGACGAAGCCGCCCTGAACCGCACCGCCTACACCCAGGCCGGACTGTTCGCCTTCGAGGTCGCGTTGTTCAGGCTCCTGGAGTCCTGGGGCATTCACCCCGACCTGCTCGCCGGGCACTCCGTCGGGGAACTGGTCGCCGCGCACGTATCGGGCGCCCTCCCGCTCCCGGACGCCGCCCGGCTGGTTGCCGAACGCGGCCTGCTGATGCAGGCATTGCCCGAGGGCGGTGCCATGGTGGCGCTGCGGGCGAGCGAGGACGAGGTGATCCCGCTGCTCACCGCGGAGGTGGCCGTCGCCGCGGTCAACGGGCCCGAATCCGTTGTCGTGTCCGGGGCGGCCGACGCCGTGCAGGCCGTCGCGGACCACTTCACCGCGCTGGGTCGTACCGCGAAGCGCCTGCGGGTGTCGCACGCCTTCCACTCACCCCTCATGGAGCCGATGCTGGCGGAGTTCGCCCGGGTGGCCGCAGAGATCGAGGTCGCCGAACCCTCGATACCGATCGTCTCCACCCTGACCGGACGGGCCGTCACGGCCGCCGAACTCGCCGACCCCGCCCACTGGGTCCGGCACGTCCGTGAAGCCGTCCGGTTCGCCGACGGGATACGGGCGCTCGACGAGGCGGGCGTCACCACCTACCTCGAAGTCGGCCCCGACGCCGTGCTCTCCGCGCTCGGCCCGGCCTGCCTCCCCGACACGGCGGCCGGTGCCTTCCTGCCGCTCGCCCGCCGTGACCGCGACGAGGCACGCGAACTCGTCCGGGCCGTCGCTCTCGCCCACTCCCGTCATGTGCCGGTCGGCTGGGCGGAGTTCTTCGCCGGCAGCGGCGCGAACCGGATCGATCTGCCGACCTACGCCTTCCGCCGCGAGACGTTCTGGGCCCTCCCCGAACGCACCGGTGCCGATCTGGCCGCGGCCGGGCTCGGCGATGTGGACCACCCGCTGCTGAGCGCGCTCGTGACCCTCCCGGACACCGGCGGCGCCCTGCTCACCGGCCGACTGGAACGCTCCGTCCTGCCCTGGCTCGACGACCACGATCTGCTGGGCACAGTGGCCCTGCCCGCCTCCGCCTTCGTCGACCTGGCTTTGCGGGCGGGCATGGAGACCGGCTGCCCCCGCCTGGACCGGTTCCAGGTGGTGGCGCAGCTGCCCCTGCCCTCGGACGGAAGCGTCGCGCTGCGGGTCTCCGTCGGCTCTCCCACGCAGGACGGCCGCCGCACCGTCGCCATCCACTCCGGACCCGCCGACTCCGACGGGTCCGAGGGCACGGGCGACGGCGCACCGTGGATCCGCCACGCCGAGGGCGTCCTCGCCCAGCCCGCCGGCGAACCGGACGGATACGACCTCGCGGCCTGGCCGCCGCCGAACGCCGTCCCGGTGGACCCCGACGACGCCTACGACCGGCTGCTCGCGCTCGGCCACTGGTACGGACCCGCCTTCCGCACGCTCCGGGCCGTCTGGCGTCGCGGCGACGAACTGTTCGCAGAGGCCGCACTCGACGACGAGGCCGCCCGCGACCGGTGCGCCCTGCATCCGGCCCTGCTCGACGCCGCCGTCCAGCTGGCCCGGTTCGGCACCCTGCCCGACGGCTCCACGGAGGGCGCCGCACAGGCGGAGCCGGCCGACGGGCCGCTGACCCCCGCTGCCTGGACCGGCGTCCACGCCCACCGCGTCGGCGCCACGGCGCTGCGCATCCGCGTCGTCCGGCCCGCCGACGGAACCGCCCCGTCCTTCCACCTGGCCGACGAACACGGCCGACCCGTGCTCTCGGTCGAGGCCACCACCTGGCGGCCCGTCGCCCCGGACGAGCTGGCCGGCGGTGAGCCCCAGGGCGCGCTGTACCGGCTGGAGTGGACTCCCTCGCCCGTCGACATCGCCGCCCTCGGCGCGAGGACCGCGGTGCTCGCCGCCGCCGGGCCCGTCGACGACCCGCGCACCGGCCGCCCCTACCCCCTCCACGACCCCCGTGAGCCCGCTGCGGGCTCCGCACCCGGCTTCGTCCTGCTGCCGGTCCCGGCCGCGCCGGACGACGACGTGCTCAGCTCGATCCGTACGCACACCGCCCGCGTGCTGACCCTGGTACGGGAGTTCCTCGACCACGAGCCCGCCGACGGGGCGAAGCTGGTCGTCGTCACGCGCGACGCCGTCGCGACCGGGAACGGGGCGGTCGACGTCCGCCAGGCACCCTTGTGGGGCCTGGTCCGGGCCGCGCAGAGCGAGCACCCCGGACGGATCGTCCTCGCGGACCTGGACGGGTCCGAGGCCTCCGCAACCACACTGCCGGACGCCCTGACCTCAGGCGCCGAGGAACTCGCCATCCGCGGCGGCACAGTCCTGGTCCCCGGACTCGCCACGGTCGCGCCCGGCACCGGCGACTTCGCGCCGCCGGTCAAGGGCACGGTGCTGGTCACCGGGGGAACGAGCGGCGCGGGCGCCGTGACCGCCCGCCACCTCATCACCGCACACGGCATCACCCGGCTCCTGGTGACCGGGGCCCCGCGCCCCACCGAACCCTCCAGCCCCGACTCCGCCGCCGACATCGAACTCCTCGCCGCGGAACACGGTGTCGATCTCGTCCTCAGCGACTGCGACCCCGCCGACCGGGAGGCCCTTGGCGCACTGCTCGACACCCTCCCTGCTGACCGGCCGCTCACCGCGGTCGTCCACACGGGCAGCAGCACCGAGATGAACGCCCTGATCGGCGAGCGGACCGGGGACCTGCTCGACCGGGCCCTGCGCCACGCGGACGCCGCCTGGAATCTCCACGAACTCACCGCGGACCTCGGTCTGTCGGCCTTCGTGCTCCTCTCCTCGCCCCAGGGCCTGATCCACGGAGCCGGAGCGGCCCACACCGCCGCCGCACACACCTTCCTGGACGCCCTCGCCCACCACCGCCGCACCCTCGGGCTCTGTGCCACCACCCTCGCACTCGGCCCGGCGTCGGCACCCGCCGAAACCGAAGGCGAACAGGGGCGACGGATGGCCGGCCTGGGACTGCCACCCCTGCCCGACGACCGGAACATGCTCCTCCTGGACGACGCGCTGCGTACCGGCGAGGCCGCCCTGTTCGCACTCCACCTGGACCAGAAGGTGCTGCGCTCCCAGGCCGAGCAGGTGCCGCCGGTGCTCACCACCGTTGTACGGATCCCCGGGCGCACCAGGGCGCGTACCGGCACCGACACCGCCGCCGAACTGCGCCGACGCCTCTCCGGGCGTGGCGAGGACGAGCGCCGACGCATCCTGCTGGAGGTGGTCCGCTCCCACGTCGCCACCCTGCTCGGGCACCCGACGCCGGAAGCCGTCGAAGCCGACCGGGCCTTCCAGGACCTGGGATTCGACTCGCTGGCCGCCGTCGAACTCCGCCGCCGGCTCGGCAGCGCCACCGGCCTCACCCTCCCCGCGAGTCTCGTGTTCGACCACCCGGACTCCCGAGCGGTCGCCACCCACCTCACCGAGCTCCTCGGGGACGGATCCGCCGACGACGACGGAGCCAAGGCCCTGATGAGCATGCTCGACCAGCTCGACGCGACCCTCATCGCCGCCGCCCCCGACGCGGGGGACCGGCCGAAGATCACCTCCCGCCTCGAAGCGCTGCTGCGCCGTTGGCAGGACGCCCACGGTGACGACACGACACGGACCGAGGCCGAGGACGACCTCGACTCGGTCACCGACGACGAGCTGTTCGAGGTGCTGGACCAGGAGATCGGACTCCTCTAGCTCCCGCCCGGCACGGCTGATGCACGCCCCGAGATTGGTAGAGATACAGATGGCAACCCAGGACAAGCTTCGGGACTACCTCCAGCGCGCCACCGCCGACCTGCGGCAGGTGAAGCGACGGCTGCGCGAGGCCGAGGCGAGGGAGCACGAGCCCATCGCGATCATCGGCATGAGCTGCCGCTATCCCGGCGGAGTGACCTCGGCCGACGAGCTGTGGGACCTCGTGGCCACAGGCCGGGACGGCATCACGACCTTTCCCGTGAACCGCGGATGGGACGTGGACGGGCTCTACGACCCCGAACCCGCCACGCCAGGCAGGACGTACGCCCGCGAAGGCGGATTCCTCCACGACGCCGACCGGTTCGACGCCGACTTCTTCAAGATCAGTCCCAAGGACGCCCGCGAGACCGACCCCCAGCAGCGGCTCCTGCTGGAGACGTCGTGGGAGGCGCTGGAACACGCGGGCGTGGACCCGCACGCGCTCAAGGGCAGCCTCACCGGCGTGTTCGCCGGCGTCGTCTACCACGACTACGCCACGGACGGCGGCACCGGCGGCCTGGCCAGCGTCGCCTCCGGACGCATCTCCTACACCCTGGGCCTCCAGGGCCCGGCCGTCACTGTCGACACGGCGTGCTCGTCGTCCCTGGTCGCCCTCGACTGGGCGGTGAAGTCACTGCGTTCGGGCGAGTGCACCCTCGCCCTGGTCGGTGGTGTGACGGTCATGGCCACCCCCACCTCCTTCGTCGGCTTCAGCCAGGAACGCGGCCTCGCCCCCGACGGCCGGTGCAAGTCCTTCGCCGCCGCTGCCGACGGCACCGGGTGGGGCGAAGGCGTCGGCATGCTCGTCGTCGAACGCCTCGCCGACGCCCGGCGCAACGGACACCCCGTTCTCGCGGTCGTCCGGGGGAGTGCCGTCAACTCCGACGGCGCGTCCAACGGCCTCACCGCCCCCAACGGCCCCGCCCAGCAACGACTGATCCGTCAGGCACTCGCCGCGGCCCAGCTCACCGCCGACCAGGTCGACGCCGTCGAGGCACACGGCACGGGCACCACCCTCGGCGACCCGATCGAGGCGCAGGCCCTGCTCGCCACCTACGGCCAGGACCGGCCCGCCGACCAGCCGCTGTACCTGGGGTCGGTCAAGTCGAACATCGGGCACGCCCAGGCGGCCGCGGGCGTCGGCGGCATCATCAAGATGGTGCAGGCCATCCGGCACGGCATTCTGCCCCGCACCCTTCACGTGGACGAGCCCACCCCCGCCGTCGACTGGTCGACCGGAAACATCTCGCTGCTGACCGAACCACTGCCCTGGCCCGACCGCGGTCGGCCCCGTCGAGCGGCCGTCTCCGCGTTCGGGCTCAGCGGCACCAACGCCCACGTCATCATCGAGGAGGCGCCCGCCCACAAGGACGACGCCGCACCTGCCGCACCCGTCGCCGTGACCTCGCCGCTGACGCCGGTGCCGCTCTCCGCCAGGACCCCCCACGCCCTGCGCGACCAGGCCACCCGCCTGCTCGCCCACCTGAACACCCCCGAACTACAGGGGACTTCCGTCCGGGACCTCGGATACTCGCTCGCCACGACCCGCGCCGCCCTCGATCACCGGGCCGTCCTGCTGGCCGCCGGACGCGATGAACTCGTCCAGGGCCTCACCGCGCTCGCCGCCGGCGACGAGACGGACAGCCCGGTGCGCTCCTGCGCCGAGCCAGCCGGTCTGACGGCGTTTGTGTTCACGGGTCAGGGTGCGCAGCGGTTGGGTATGGGGCGTGGGTTGTATGAGGCGTTCCCGGTGTTCCGGGAGGCTTTTGACGGGGTGTTGGGGGAGTTGGACGGGCGGTTGGGGTGTTCGTTGCGT
>NZ_BMRN01000099.1 GCF_014648655.1 Streptomyces atratus | reverse complement strand
AAACCGTCATCGAACCCGAACGATTCTTCCTCGACCTGGCCCGCCACGTGCCCCACCTCTCCGACAACCACGCCTCCCACGACAGCGTGATCACCGACATAACCCCAACCCGCTGAAACGAGGAGATGCTCGATGCAATCGCTGGAACCAGGAGTCGGCGTGCAGGCGACAGAGTTCGTCGAGGTCGGGGGACGTCGCGTCCGTTACGCCGCGACGGGTACTGGTCCGCCCGTGATCCTGCTGCACGGACTGGGCCGAAGCCTGGAGGACTGGGAGCCGCTGCAGGCCACCCTGAGCGGGTACCAGCTGATCGCCATCGACCTCGCGGGCTTCGGGCAGTCGCAGGCCCTCTCGGACTGCGGCCTCGCATCACTGGCCAAGCACGTCGAAGCGGCCCTGGAGGTGCTCGGGGTTCCCTTGGGCGCCCATGTGGTGGGCAATTCACTGGGCGGCGCCGTCGCGATGCGGCTCGCCGCCAGTGCCCCCGCGCGGGTGGCGTCATTGGCACTGCTCGACAGTGCCGGGTTCGGCCGCGAGGTCACCTGGACGCTGCGCATCCTCGACCTTCCGCTGCTCTGGCGGCTACTACTGCGTCCCCATGCGGACAGCGCGCTGCTGTCGGAGCGCTCCATCTTCCACAACCCGGCCTTCGCCACGCCCGAACGGGTCGCTCTGGCACTCGCGCTTTCCCGCCGCGAAGGGGCGGCACGAGCGTTCCGGCGCCAGGCCCACGCCCTCGGTTCGTGGCGCGGCGTACGCCGCGGCTGGCGCAAGGAGCTGCTCACCGAGGTCTCGGCGCTCGACATCCCCACGCTCGTTGTCTGGGGCACCCACGACCGGATCCTGCCGGCCACCCACCTTGTCAACGCCGCTGCCGCTCTTCCTCGGGCGCGCACCCACCTGTTCTCCCGAACCGGCCACATGCCGCAGATCGAGCGCGTCGACGAGCTCGCCGTTCTGCTCGGCTCGTTCTGGGACGGTCCATAGGACCCGAACCAGGACGCCGATGTCACTGAGGTCGCAGGGCCGCCGAGACCGGTTCGGGCAGTTTCATCGTCTCCGGGACATTCGCCGGACACCGACCGGCTGCTGCTGTGCGGCCACGCCGGTGGGCGCTACGCCGTCGGACTGCGGATCATCGCGGTCAACCCGGCGGCCCGGTGCGTACCGGCCCCGTGCCCCCATCCCACCGTTGCTATGAGGTATATCCGTGCAGGTCCTGACCATGATGCGCAGACGGATACCGGCCCTGGCCGCCCTTCTGCTGCTGCTCCTCACGGCTGTCGCGGCCATGCTGCCGTTGCGTACTGCCGAGCCCCGGCCGGCCTCCGCCCCCGTCGGCGACTTCTCGGCGGCCCGTGCCGTTGCACGGCTCGGCGGCATCGCGAAGGTTCCGCACCCGGCGGGTTCGGCCGCGCAGTCGGACGTACGGGAGTATCTCGTCGGTGAGCTGCGGAAGCTGGGACTGCGGCCCGAGGTCCAGACCCGGGTCGCTCCTTCCAGGGCCGACGGCAACCCGGCCATCGTCGGGTCCGTCTCCAACATCCACGCCACGATCCCCGGCAAGAAGTCCACCGGACGGGTCCTTGTCGTCGCCCACTACGACTCCGTGCCGATCGCCCCGGGCGCCGCCGACGACGGCTCCAACGTCGCCGCGATCCTCGAAATCGTCCGCATCCTCAAGGCCGGACCTCAGCTTCGCAACGACATCGAGCTCCTGTTCACCGACGGCGAGGAGCAAGGGCTGCTCGGCGCGCAGGCTTTCGTCGACGCGGAGGCCGGCACGCGCCGGGCCGCCGTCCCTCAGCAGACTGTCGTGGTGAACATGGAGGGCCGGGGCCCCTCCGGGCCCGTCGTGATGTTCCAGATGGCGGGAACCGGTCTCGCCCCCGCCGTGCGGGCCTCCGGCACACTCACCACATCGTTCTCCGCCGCGATCTACGAACTGCTGCCCAACGACACCGACCTGACCGTCTTCGACGAAGCCGGCATGCGGGGACTCAACTTCGCCTTCATGGACGGCTCCGCGCACTACCACACCGCCCACGACGACATCGCCCGGCTCGACCCCGCGAGCGTGCAGGACATGGGGGACGCGGCACTCGCAGCGGTCCGCCAGCTCGGTGGGTCGGACCTCTCGCGGAGCGGCCCGGACGCCACGTACTTCTCCCTGTTCGCCACAGTCGTGTCGTACCCGGCATGGCTGGTCCTGCCGCTCGCCGTGGTGACCCTCCTGGGCGTGCCGCTGCTGCTGTGGTTCGGCCGACGCCGCGGGCTGTCCCCCGACGGGGCCGGACGGGCCGCCATGACCTTCCCGCTCACGCTGATCGGCGCGGCGGTCATCGGCCTGGCCGGATGGTGGGCATTGGGCCTGGCCCGACCGGACTTCGTGCTCAGCGAGGGCAGCATGTTCCACCTCGGCCGGTACGCGTGGGGCGAGGCGTTGCTCCTCCTGGTGCTGCTCGTCGCCTGGTACCGCTGGGCCCGCCGCAAGGCGTCACCGCTAGACATCGTGGTGGGTGTGCTCGGATGGTTCGCGCTGCTCGCCGTGGTCTGCGCGGTGCTGCTGCCCGGGGCCGCCTACCTCTTCACCTGGCCGGCGCTGATCGGACTGGCGTTCGTCGCCGTGCCGCTGCGGTTCACATCTGTCAACTCCCCGTGGCGGGCGGTGGCCGGAGCGGTGACGGCCGTACCGGCTGTGGCGCTCGTCCTGCCGGTCGTACTCCTGCTGCTGCCCGCCCTGGGGCTGTCGCTCACCGCCGCCCCACTGGTCCTCGCGGCGCTGCTCGCAGCGTTGCTGCTGAGCCTGCTGGAGCCGCTTCCCCCGCGCCGGGCGGTCACCGCCGGGATGCTCGCGGTGGCGGTGGCAGGCGTGGGCACGCTGAGCGTGGGTACGGCCCTGGACGGCTACAGCGCCGACGAGCCCCGGCCTGTCAGCCTCGGATACGTCCTGGAGTCCGACACGGGCAAGGCGACCTGGGTCAGCCTCGGCGACACCTCCCAGCCCGCTGTCGGCAAGATCCTCACCGGTGAACCGGCCCGCTACGACGACCGCATCCCCCCGCTGGCCGGCGTTGCGCTCTCGAACGGAGCCGCCAAGGCCGCACCCCTGGACACCCCGCGTACCAAGAACGCCTCAGCCACCGAGGCCGACGGCGTACGCACGATCCGGGTCCGTATCCAGGCCCCCGCCGACGCCCACAGCATCGACGTCCACGCCGACACCGGCGACCACCAGATCCTCGACGCCACCGTCGAGGGCGCGAAGCTCGCCGGCGGTCCCAAGCATCCGCAGGGCGACTGGGACTGGAGCTTCAGCTACGCTGCCCCGCCCGCGGACGGCATCGAGGTCGTCATCCGCACCCGCGGCAAGGGCCCCCTGCCGCTCCGCGTGGTGTCCACCGCAGTCGGCCTGCCGGACGGGGCCGGCGCGCCCGCCCCGGATGCGGACCGGAGCTGGGCGAGCTGGCCATCGGTCGCCGGCCAGACCTTCGTCGTACGGACCTTCCGGCTCTGACCGCACCATACGAAAGGCCCGCCTCACAGATCCATCCGTTCCAGCGGTCGCCGCAACACTCCGGTTCGGGGGATGCGACGGACTTCAAGACCCAGGAGACCCGGGCAGTACCTCAACGGCCCCAGGCCGACGCGTGAGCGAGAGGCACACTCCCAGCTCATGGAGCAGGGCCCGAACGGCTGAGAGGCACGCCGGACCGTCGCCATCAGCGAGCGGACCGCGCGACGCAACGGGCAACACGCGCAGATCCGGGTACGGGGCGGTACCACCGTCACCACGGTGGTACCGCCCCGGCCTCCGTCCCGGCATCTGCGCGAGCCCGACCGGGTTCACCTCGCCAACGCCCGCAGAAGAGGGCCATGCCCGGAGGATCGCCACTGTCCGGCCCCTGCCCGGGCAACTGATCCGCTCACTGACCCAGTCGGCTACTGCTACCCGGGCCGGGCGCTGACCGGCGGCACGGCCGGCGACGTCCTGCGCGCCTACGGAACGGTCTCCGGCGCCTGGCGATTGGCCCTGTTGGGCCTGTTCACGCGCACGCCGCCCCGGCCGGCTGATACCGGACGGCATCGCGGTATCAACCGAGGCCCTGGGCGAAGACGTCGGCAGCCCCTCCCGCAGGAGGTGGCCGCACTGGCGGCGGAGCACTGCCGGCGGGAGACCAGACTGGACGTGTTCGACGTGAACCCCCGCGCCAGGACACTGTACGAGCGGCACGGTTACCGTCTCGTGCATACCGAGCACGCCCCTTGGTTGCGCGACCTGCTGAGGTTCGGCTCGGTCACCACGAAGCGCCGCACCCTTCACGTACCAGAAAGGCCCACCACTTCATGACCGAGACCGATCCGCTCCACACGCCGACAGCACCCGTCCAGGTCCCCACCCGCATGCTCGTCGAGGCGCTGATCCGTACCGACCACACCGTCGACGCCGGCGAGCTCTACGACGCCGCCCCCCCTACTCGGCATGACCGACCAGCAGGTGCGTCTGTGCATCAAGCGGCTGGTAGCCGAACGCCGCTTCGTCCAGGAAGGCAGAGGGCGCAAAGCACTGCTGCGGGCAACCGGCGCCACCAAGCAGGCTCTGGGGCCCGACGTCGAGTTCGTCACGCACGCCTTCCGGCAGGACGCGGGCCTTGCCCCCTGGGATGGCACCTGGCACCTGGTCGCATTCGCTGTACCCGAAGCCACTCGCACAGCGCGCGACACACTGCGCAGCGCACTCACCCGGCTCGGCGGCGCCCCCGTCCAAGGCGGCCTCTACGTCAGCGCCAACGCATGGGAACCCTACGTCGAGGACGAGGCTCGCCGGCTCGGCATCCTCGACCGCCTCACCCTCCTGACCACCGACGACCTGCGTCAGGGCGATGTGCGCGATCCCGCGGTGCTTGCTCGCACCCTGTGGCCGCAGGACGAGATCGCCGATCGCTATCGGCGACTCGCCTCCGTGGCCGAGCCGCGCTTGCGCCAACTCCAGTACGAGGCAGGCCTCTCCAGTCCTCAGCAGCTGACCGTCGCGGTCGAGCTGGCCGCCGAATTCACCCGCGCCATGGAGCCGGACCCTCTTCTGCCGCCCGAACTCCTCCCCCAGCCCTGGCCGGGGACCGAGGCACGCCGACTCGTCGCACGGTGCTGGGAGCTCCTGGACCGGCTCGAGAAGGTCGGCGCAGCGGAAGAGCAGCACGTCCGCCTCTTTCGCCTCTACGGCGAAGCGGTCAGGCAGATCACCGACGCTTGAGTGCGTATCGGCGAGCAGCAGACTGGTGCCAGGAGTCCTCCCCCGCGCTCGGCAAGGGCCTCGAGTCCGCGGCCGACCGGATTCGACGGCGCCGTTCAGCAGGCCCAACGGTGGACATCTCCGTCCCCACCCAGTGGGGCGACCCGACTGATTCTGCAGGGCGGCGCGCAACGGGTGAGCGCGGAGCTGGGTGCCAAGGCGTGGATCATCGCCCTCCCTCGGCTCACCAGGTCGGCATCGAGCGGACGTGCGCCACCTGGAACCGCGCCTTACGCACCCTGGCCGGGGCAGTCGGCCCGCAGGATCAAGGCAGTCCGCCCGCTGTGCGGGACCTGAGCCAGTACCAGGCTCGCAGGGGGCAGTACGCCGCCGAGCTCCGCTCGCGTCTTCCGCACCCAGCACTCACGACGTACGACTCGGATCCCCGGGACAGGGGCGAGAATGGAGACGGTCCCGGCCCGGCCCCCTCTTCAGCTTCGGGCCTTCTTCTTCGCACATACCAACCAGGTGCCCGCCGGGCGTGGCAGTGCCGAGCGCCTCGTGCGGGGACTGGCCGATGCCTCGCCCGCGGAGCTCGGCGACCGTGTTGAGCGCCCGTACAGGTGAGCGAGGGGGACCGGGGCGGGGATGTCGCCGGCGGGCGAAGAAGGCGTGACACACCTTCAGCTTGAGGCGCAAGTCGTTCCTGCCGGACTTCTTGTCGGCGAAAATCCCGCGGCAGCCCGTCGCATTACTCCTGTTCCGGCTCTCGGGGTCCCCGGTATGACGACCCTGCCGGTACCAGCCCTTCCATGTTCGACCGCAGAATCCAGATCCTCCGTGCCGCCACCCGCAGCATCGCCCAGCAGGTCGTGCGCGTTCTCCGGGTGGAGAACGTCACCGCAGAGGCGCGGGGTGTCGACCGGACTGGTCTATTACCACTTCAGCGGCCGGGCCGGACTCCTGCGCAGCGCCCTGGACTTCATCTCGACCCGCGCCGACCGGTACACCGAACCGACCGAGGGAACGGAGAGGCCGCGCAACCGGCTTGAGGAAATGCCCCTCCTTGAACTCCAGGACGTAGCCGAGGTCATCGAGAACAGCACTGCATGGGGTGAACTTCAGGCCGGCGCCGTCTTCTCCACCGCCTTCGCAACCAACACCAAAGGCGGCCGGCTCACCTACCTTGAGCTGCGTCACCGAAGGCGGACCCGTTGCGAGGGCCGCATCCGAAACGCCCGCGACACCGGCCTTCGTAACCTGCCCCTGCACGACACCGCACCGAATCTGATCTGGCTCGAGATCGTCTTCATCGCACTCGGCCTCCTCGCCTGGATGCCCATGCTCGCCCCGACCGCCGAACCAGCCGCTGGGAACCCACGGCTTCGCCTCCGCCTGTTCTGCGCCGCCGCCCAACTCGTCACCACCGGCCGTCTCCGAGGGCCCTGGAGACGTCATCACGGGAGTAATCGACCAGGTGCAGAGCCCGCCGAACCCCGGCTGGCCAACCACTTCGAGCATCCCAACAACCCTGCACCACCCGGAAAAGTGGAACCCTGCGCCCACCCGACGCGACAACCGGGCCCTCCCCCTGTCCCGGCCCGGCCCGGGGAAAGCCGCACCACATAAGCGCATGAGCCCCGCCAGCAAGCTGACGGGGCTCATGAACGATCAAGGCTGGCGCTACACCGCGTACATCCGTTCATAGGTCTGCTCCACCACCGCGTGTTTCCTGAAGTTGTGCTCCATTGCATGGCGGGCACCGGGCGCGGCAGCTGCTTTCGCCTTCACGTACAAGTCACGGTCGTCCGGGTGTGACCGCAGCCAGTCCCGAAACATCAGGTGCCGGGAGAGTTCGGGCGTACCGGGCCCGAACACGTGAAGATTCACGCGTGGGTGCGCGAGCCGAAGCATGCGGTGCTCGTGCCACCACGGCTCGCGCACCGTGAGGTCGTAGCCGAGTGCGGTGAGTTGCGGAGCATACGTTTCCTCCCGGATCTTGATGCTCCGGGAGTCGAGAAGGCAGGCGGTCGGTTCGATATCGCGGCCAATCCTTTACGTCGACCGGACCGGCACCCCCCGGCGCGTCTCTTTGCGGCTTGACGGACTCCTTGCCGTCGCCGAAAGCGGGCTGCCGCCGCGGGGTGGCTTACGAAGCTCGTTGCGGAACGTGCTGCGGCGTCCGGGACGAGGGGTTGCTGTTCTCCACGGCACGCTCGATGTCCTGCGCGACCAGGTCATGATTGAGTGCGAACGCAGCCGCCGCACCTTGCCCTGCAGCGGCGATCACAAGCGCCTTCGCGTCGGATACCTTGCCGACCGCCCGTGCCCCGAAAACGCTGGTCCGGTCCGCATCATCGGTGGCCACCCAGCCGCATCTTAGGCGTCATCAAATAGATTTTCCGCTTTCGCAAACACGGCTATCTCGGGGCGCCGCCCCCAGTGAGTCCGAAGGGAACCCGGGGCGAGCGGCGGCCGAATCCGTTTCACATGACCGGGAGGGCCATGGCCCTCGCCACAGCACGCACTCGCGGGCCAGGCCTTCGGCTTGGCGTACCCGCACCGGAGCCATGACCCGGTAGCCGTCGCCCGACTGGCCCACGGCATCGACACGGGCGCAGTGCGGATCAACTGCTATGGCGTGTACACCGACGAGATGCCCCGCGCCCCTGCCCACGGCGTTGATCACGGGCGCTCATGACGGCCGGCGGCACGCAGCAGCAGGCCGAGCGAGATCAGCCCGGATGCGGCGGCCAGCAGCGTAGACCAGAACCAGAAGGTCACCCAGGTGTCGGGGACCGGCAGCAAAATCACCAGCACGGCTGGATACAGGACCAGCAGTCGGCGTAACCGCCGCTCCGCTCTGAACTGTTCGCGCAGGCGCCGTTCGACTCCTCCGGCCGCCATGTCCGCTCGCCCGGTGGGAATCAGCTCGTCGGCGATGGTCAACCGCCAAGCGTGCACGACGGCGCCGATCATCGTGAGCAGCAGGCCGAGCCCCAGTAACTGGACCCAGTCGGGCACTCTGAGGTGGCCGGGTGTGGTGACCAGCAGCATGGGCACCGAGAACAGCACGGCGCTCAGCGCTTCGGCAGCAAAGAGGCGGGTGGCCGGGGTACGACTCAGTGCGGTAGGAACGAGCACCTCCTTGAGCAGGATCCTCCGGCTACTGCGGGCACGAGGATGCGTCACGATCTTGAACCCACCCCTCAGGAGTCCGTGTGGCCAGGTCCGACGGGTACAGGCGCGGGCGGGGCGTCGCACTCCACGGTCAGCGCGTACTGCCGCGGGTCGAGGGTTCGGGTGCGGCGGCGGAACCGCCATGTCGGCTCGGGCCAGATGGAGGTGATGCGGCCGGTGCGGTCCTGGTACCAGCCGACGCAGCCGCCCGCGGCCCAGACGGTTGGGGTCATCCGGTTCTGCAGTTCGGCGTTGAATGCGCGCTGGGCCTCGGCACGCACCTCCACGGCGGCCAGGCCTCGGCTGCGCATCAGCCGCAGGCAGCTGAGCAGATAGTCGATCTGTGACTCGATCATGTAGATGAGGCTGGTGTGTCCCACGCCGGTGTTGGGGCCCGCCATCAGGAACAGATTCGGGAAGCCGGCGACGGTCGTGCCGAGGTGGGCCTGCGGGCTGCCTTGCCAGACCTCGTGCAAGGACCGTCCGTCGGCGCCGATGACGTGCTGCGAGTAGGTGGCGTCGGTGACGCGGAATCCGGTTCCGTAGATCAGCACGTCCACCGGGTGCTCGGCGTTGGCATCTCCGTCTTGCGCCGCGTCGGTGGGCGCGGTGAACACCGCGTCGGGCACGATGCGCGTGATCGGATCAGTGACCACGTCGACATTGGGCTGACCCAGTGCCGGGTAGTAATTGTCGGACAGCAGGACCCGCTTGCAACCCAGTTCGTAGTCCGGGGTCAACTTGGCCCTCAACTCCGGGTCCGCGACCTGGCGGTGCAGATGGGCCAGCGCCTCGCGCCGGCCGAAGGCGGCCATGGTGCGGTTGCCGAGCAGCGCCGGCAATGTGGCTTCCCGGGCCGCGTACGCCCAGCCGCGAGCCAGTCGCTGTACCGGCGGCGCCAGCCGGAACAGGCGTCGCTGCCACTGCGGGATCGTCCGGTCACGGCGCGGCGCGATCCAGGGCGGAGTTCGCTGAAAGACGGTCACCTGCCGGGCCTCGCGCTGCAGGTGGGGGACGAACTGGATGGCGCTCGCGCCGGTCCCGATCACTCCCACCCGCTTGGTGCTCAGATCCAGGTCGTGCTTCCACTGGGCGGAGTGGAACGTCTCGCCGGTGAAGTCGTCCAGGCCGGGAAACGAGGGAACGGCCGGTTCCGACAGCGGACCTTGAGCCAGGACCAGCAGCCCGGCGGTGAGCGGGCCCGTACTGGTCCGCAGGTCCCAACGTTGCCGCTCAGGATCCCAGGCGGCGCGTTGCAGTTCGCAGCCGAGTCGCAGGCGCGGCATCAGGTCGTACTCGTCGACACAGCGCCTCAGGTACTGCTCGATTTCCTCCTGCGGGGCGAAGCGCCGGCTCCACGCCGGGTTGGGCGCGAAGGAGAACGAGTACAGGCGCGAGGGCACGTCGCAGGCACACCCGGGATAGGTGTTGTCCCGCCAGGTACCGCCGACCTCGTCGGCCCGTTCCAGTATCAGCACATCCCGGTGGCCCTCCTGCAGCAGCCGAATGGCCGTGCCAAGCCCAGAGAATCCCGCACCGACGATGACGACGGGTACGTGACGTCCGCGCACGGCGTCACCCTGCACGGTGCCATGAGCCTGCAGCACCCCTGGTGCGCGCTGAGCCGGGTCCGTGAACTGTTGGTCGGTCATGATCCTCCTTCACCAAGAATTGCTCACTCACGAATCGATCGTATAACATTCGATCGTAATGAACTAGATAGGGGTGAGTGGATGAGGATACTGGCGCACGGCGGACCCGGTGCGATGGGGGCTGTGGCGGTGCGGGTGGCGGCCGGCTGCCCAATGCGACCGAGATCGTGGTAGCCGACAAACGCCTTGAAGCGACCCAGGGACTGGTACACCGCCTCGCCGGTGCCGGTGGTGCACCCATGCGGGCCCTGCAGGTGGACGTGACCGACGACACCGCCCTGCGGACCGCACTGGCCGAAACCGCCGCCACCGACCTGGCCGAACCCTCTGTCTCACGCGTACTACGAGCCACCACCAGCGCCATCAGCCTCAAGGGCCCCCGGACACTGCCACCGTTCTTCGCCGCAGCCACAGGCACCAGCAAC
>NZ_BMRN01000098.1 GCF_014648655.1 Streptomyces atratus | reverse complement strand
CGTCGGTGTGAACGTTGGTGCTGAGGTGCTCTGATTGTTTCTGTGCGGCTGGCAGGGGATGGTTCAGCTTGGGCATGGGGTGTGGGGTGGCTGGTCGGGTAGGTATACCGAGCGTTCCTGTGCGGTGAGATCGCGGCCGACTGCGCGGCATATTTTGCTGATCGCTGTGGTGGGGGTGGGTAGGGCTACGGCCCACATGCGTACGGTCTTGTCTGCGCTGGCGGTGGCCAGGGTGTGCCCGTCCGGGCTGAAGGCCACGGAGAGGACTGTGTCGGTGTGTCCGGAGAGCGTGGCCAGGGTGATGCCCGTGTCGGTGTCCCACAGCCGCACTGTGCGGTCGTCGTTACCGGCGGTGGCCAGGATGCGGCCGTCGGGGCTGAAGGCCACGGAGAAGACGGGGGCGGTGTGTCCGGGCAGGCTTTTGCGGAGGTGGCCGGTGGCCGGGTCCCACAGCCGGACCGTGCTGTCGAGGCTGGCGGTGGCCAGGGTGTGCCCGTCCGGGCTGAAGGCCAGCGAGTCCACGCCGTCGGTGTGTCCGGGCAGGCTTTTGCGGAGGTGGCCGGTGGCCGGGTCCCACAGCCGAACCGTGCTGTCCTGGCCACCAGTGGCCAGGGTGTGCCCGTTCGGACTGAACGCCAGTGAGCCCATGCCATCGGTGGGTTCGGACAGTTTCCTGTGGAGGCGGCCGGTGCCGGCGTCCCACAACTGCACTCCACGCTCCATGCCACGGGTGGCCAGGGTGCGCCCGTCCGGGCTGAACTCTGCCCTGAACGCATCCTTGGTGTCACCGGAAAGCCCTGCGCGGAGACGGCCGGTGTCCGCGTCCCACATCTCTGCCCCGCGGTCGCTGCTGAGGGTGACCAGGGTGCGCCCGTCCGGGCTGAACACAGCCGAGATCACTTCGTTCAGGCGTCCGGAGAGGCGCTTGCGGATGTGGTTGGTGGCCGTATCCCACAAATCCACCCCGCGCCCATCGCTCGCGGTGGCGAGGGTGCGCCCGTCCGGGCTGAACGCCACCGAGAACACCGTTTTGAGAGGGCTGGAGAGAACAACTCGGGTCTGGCTGGCGGTCATGTCCCACAGCCGCACGGCCCGGTCCTCGCCGCCGGTGGCCAGGGTGCGCCCGTCCGGGCTGAACGCCACCGCGAAGATGAAGTTGACGTGGCCGGGGAGCGTGGCCAAAGTGCCGCCGGTGGCCGTGTCCCACAGCCGCACCGCACGGTCAAGGCCGCCGGTGGCCAGGGTGCGCCCGTCCGGGCTGAACGCCACCGACATCGTTGCATTGGCTCGTTCGCCAAGGCTCCTACGAAGGCGCCCCGTGCCCGTCTCCCACAGTCGTACGGCGTGGTCTTCGCCGCCGGTGGCCAGGGTGCGCCCGTCTGGGCTGAACGCCACCGCCCTCGTCCCGTGGGCTCCTTCCCCAAGACTTTTGCGCAGGCGGCCGGTGTCCGCGTCCCACAGCCCCACCACGCGCTCGTGACCGCTGGTGGCTGCCAGGGTGCGCCCGTCGGGACTGAATGCCACCAGCTCCGTCCCGTTGGTTCGTTCGCCAAGGCTCTTACGGAGACGCAGGGTGTCCGTATCCCACAGCTCCACCCCGCGCCCGGGCTGGGCGGTGGCCAGGGTGCGCCCGTCGGGACTGAACGCTACCGACATCGTCCCGTTGGTTTGTTTGCCCAGGCTGCTGCGGAGCTGGCCGGTGTCCGTGTCCCATAGCTGCACTGAAGGATCGCCGCTGCTGGCGGTGGCCAGGGTCCGTCCATCGGGGCTGAAAACCACGGAGAACACACGCCAAGTCAATCCGGGAAGACTTTTACGGAGACGGCCTGTGGTGGTGTCCCATAACCGCACCGTGCCGCCGTCGCCGGCGGTGGCCAGGGTGCGCCCGTCGGGACTGAACGCCACCGATACCAGAGCCCCGGGGTGGCCGGTGAGCCTGTGACGCAGAGGCACGCCGACAGCACCGTGAAGGCTCTCCAGGGCCTGGGACGTCGGGCTGGTGCGGTAGGCGTGGATGGCCAGGAGCGAGGCGAGATCGGAGTTTGTCCCTATGAGCGAGGCGGATTGCGCGGCGAGCTGCCGGGACAGGGCCACCTGTTGCGCGGTATTGGCAGCTTGCCGCTGCCGGTCACTGATCCGGCTCTGATTCCACGCGATCAGGCCCGCGGTGAGGGCGAGGACCAGGAAGACGGACAGGGTGGCACTGAGCGTGCGCAAGCGCCGGGTGGTACGCGCTGCGGCACGCTCCTCCTGTTCGCGCGCAGAAAGACCAGTAGTGAGGAAGGCCTGCTCCAGGTCGGTCAAGTCTGCGGGGCGGGAGCCGCTGAAGTGTTCCTGGGCAGCGGCGAGTCGGCTTCCTCGGTAGAGGGCGCCTGGGTCGCGGCCGAGTTCTTCCCAGGTTTGTGCTGCTTCGGTGAGTTTGCGGTGTACGCGTAGGTGTTCGCGGTCTGTTTCGATCCACCCGCGCAGTCGTGGCCAGGCGGTCAGCAGTGCTTCGTGGGCGAGTTCGACGGTGGTGTTGTCGAGGGTGAGCAGGCGTGCGCGGGTCAGAGCTTCCAGGACCGGGGTGTCTTCCTGCCCGTTGGAGGTCTGCAGTTCTTCGCGCTCGGCAGGCCGGCGGGTGTCGGGTGTTCCGTCGCCGGGGGCGACCAGGCGCAGCAGTATGCGGCGGGCTGCGGTTGCCTGGGGTTCGGTGAAGTGGCTGTAGATGTCCTCTGCGGTCTTGGCGATGGCGCCCTCCAGGCCGCCGGCTGCCTCATATCCGGCCATGGTCAACGCTTTGCCCCTACGTCTGCGCCAGGTCTCCAGCAGCACATGCGACAGCAGCGGCAGCCCGCCCGGCGCGTCGGAGACCTCCTGGACGAGCTGGGAGGTCAAGGCGCGCTCCACGGTCAAGCCACTGGCCGAGGCCGGCTTGACGATCACGTCGCGCAGTTCCGCCGCGCTCATCGGGCCGGCCAGCAGGTTGGCGTCACGCAACGCCTCGGCCAGGTCACGGTGCCCGGCACAGTGACCGTAGAAATCGGCGCGCACCGCGATGAGCACCCGTAATCGGCTCTCAGGCTCGCGGGCGCTCAGGAGCAGCTCGATGAACCGGGCGCGCTCGGCCGGATCCTGGCAGAGCGTGAAGACCTCTTCGAACTGGTCGACGATCACGAACGTGTCCTGGCAGCCGCTCCCGGACTTGGTGTTGCTGGGGGTGAGGAGAGAGGCGTGGGTACGCGCTGGATGCGGGCCCGGGGTAAGGATCCGGATCGCCGCCGGCCGCAGTCCCGCCTCCCGGGCGTGCTGCAGGGCGGGGACAAGGCCGGCGCGCAGCAGAGAGGACTTGCCGCTGCCGGACGGCCCGAACACCGCCGCGAACCGCCGATGACGCACGAGCTGCAGCAGATCATCGGTGAGCCTGTTCCGGCCGAAGAACCGGTCACTGTCACCGGCCTCGAACCGCACCAGACCCCGGTACGGCGGATCCACTTCCTCGCCGTCATCCCCCGTCCCCGAAGCGGCGGCCTCCTCCACCGCCTGCCTCCACCGCGCCTCCCACACCGCACCATCACCGCCGCACGCCACCGCATACGCCAAAACCACCGGCAACGTCGGCAACTGCTCACCCCCAGCCGCCTGCGACAACGTCGTGATCGAATAACCCGCCCGGTCCGCCAGCACCCGGTAGGTGATCCCACCTGCCTCCGTGCGCAGCTTGCGCAACTCGAACGCGAACTGTTGCACCGGCCCCGCCCCTGGATCCACCGGCACCTCACGACGACCCGCCACGACCCCACCCCTCCGGCCGCCTCATCAGCAGGCCAGCGGCCAACCTACGCACCCCCACCACCCCACGAAAGATCGCGCCCGGCCATTGTTTGGCCGCCGGAACACCACTGCCAAACAAACCCCCGGCCGGTGGAATGAACAACGTTCGGTGCTGCCAGATCAGCAACAACGGCACCGAGCGATTCACATCCACGCGGCGCTCCACCATTGCGGCAACGCAATTGAGGGCTCGCCGGTCCGAAAGCGGTGGCGTGTACGGGATCGTACGCCCGCCCAGACTCAAGGAGATGACCTGCCATGACTACAGAGACCGAGTACGAGGCTCCCGCACTGGTGGAGATCGGTGACTTCGCCGAGGTGACCATGGGGCTCCCCAACTGGGGTTTCGACTCCCGGTGGACGTGCCTGCGAGTCGGCTGCCACTGACCCGACCAGTAACACCGCTCTATCTGTGAGGAGGCCGTCAACGGCCTCCTCACAGATAGAGCACCACCCCTGATCATCAGGGCGGCCCACATTCGACGGCGGCCAGAACCGCCTTTCTCGACCTCTGCCGCACATCCGAGACAGAGCCATTTTCCGACCGCCGTCGAATGGTCCAGCACGTGCGCCCAGCCCAAGCCGCCTCGGTGGGTGAGCGGTCATGCAGTTCAACACCTTGAGTGTTGCGGAACTTTCCACGTCGGTCGAAGCCGATGACTGGTCGCCCGACTGCTGAGGGTGGAGCTGATCCGGTCGATCAAGGACACCTTCGGCGGCGCTGCGCGTGGGCTCCGCCCACCCTGGACAGCCCTGACAGCGGATCGGCTTTCAGTCTCCCTGGTCTTGGCGATAGGGAAACCGTCGTCCCCACCGCCGATTCCGTGATCTTCAAGCCGCGGGTTGCATGACCCTCGACACGCTGGAGTCGCCGAGAGGCGTACATACCACCCGACGTTCTGTTACGGAGAGATATGCGATTCGCGATTTTCGCCGACAGCCCAGCCGCGGCGGCGATAGCAGAACGCACCGCCCCCACGGCGGGCGGCCAGCTTCTGCGGCATGCCTCCGGCCGCCCCTGGATCGTGGGCCACTGGCAGCCGGCGGACGTCATCGCCACCAGCGCCGGCCGCCACCGCATCGCCTTGCTGGGCTGCACCCGCATCGACGCCCGCACGCTCCCCGACACGCTCGGCCGCGCTCGCAGCCTTCAGGAACTCGACGCTCTCGCCCGCACCCTGCCCGGCGCCGCACACCTGGTCGCCTCGGTCAACGGGCGGGTGCGGGCCCAGGGCACCGTCACCGGCGTCTGCCAGATCCACTACACGCAGGTGGACGGCACCACCATCGCTGCGGACCGGCCCGACCTGCTCGCCGCGATGACCGGCGCGGGCCTGCGCGAGGACCTGCTGGCCCGCCAACTGCTCGCCCCGTTGATTCCCTACCCGTTGGGAGAACGGCCCCTGTGGCAGGGCACCGAGAAGGTTCCCGGGAACTCATACCTGGAGCTGACACCTGACGATGCTCACCGCGTCGTCAGGTGGTGGACAGCGCCGGAGCCGGATCTGCCGCTCGTGCAAGGCGCCGAGCGTCTGCGGTCCGCGCTGCACGACGCGGTGGCCGCCCGTACCCACCTAGCGGACACGATCAGCGCCGACCTCTCCGGCGGGATGGACTCCACCAGTTTGTGCTTCCTCGCTGGTGACCGCGGCCCCGCCCGCCTGGTCACACATCTGTGGGGAGCCCGGGACAGCGCCAACGACGACCAGACCTGGGCGGAACAAGCCGCCGCGGCCCTGCCCGGTGCCGAGCATGTGGTGACCCATCCGGACGATCTGCCCCTGTGGTACGAGGACCTCATGACGCCGACGGAGGACGCGGAAGGCCCGTTCGCCTGGATCCGGACCCAGGCCCAGCAGCTTGCCCAGGTCCGGCAGGCCGTCGCACAAGGATCGTCACACCACTTGACCGGCCACGGCGGAGACGAACTGTTCGCCGCCCTGCCGACCTACCTCCACACCCTGGCCCGCACTTCCCCCCGCAGAGCCTGGCGACTGACCCGCTCCCATGCGGCGATGTTCCGCTGGAAGTCCGGCCCCACGCTGTGTGCTCTAGCCGACAACCGCTCCTACGGCACCTGGCTGGCCGCGGCAGTCGACGACCTTGCCGCACCTCCTCCCCGCAACTCCCGGCCGGATTTCGGCTGGGGCGTCAGCTTCCGGATGCCGGCCTGGGCCACGCCGGACGCGGTGGAAACCGTCCGCGGCATGCTCCGCGACGCCGCCCTCACCGAACCCCTCGCCCCCCAACGAGGCCAGCACCTCGCCCTGGAAATGGCCCAGGAATGCGGCAACACCATCCGCAGGGTCAGCCGGATGACCTCATCGCTGGGGGTGGCCTGGCACGCACCGTTCGTCGACGACCGCGTCGTGGAAGCGGCATTGTCGATCCGCCTCCTGGACCGGGCCGAGACCGCACAGTACAAACCACCGCTCGCCGCCGCTATGCGCGGCATCGTCCCGGACCGCATCCTGGGCCGCCCCACCAAGGCCGAGTTCAGCGCCGAGGCGTACGCAGGACTGCGACGCCACAAACACCACCTCGCCGAACTCTGCGACCACCTGCACCTGGCCGACAAAGGCCTGGTCGACCCCGACGCCTTCCGCGCCGGTCTGCTCGGCCTCCACCCCGGCTCACTGACGATGATCCCGCTGGACGCCACCTTGGCCTGCGAGTCCTGGCTGCGCTCCGTGACGACCACCGCCCCCTCACCCGCGCTGCCCGGAGGCCACCGATGAAGATCAGCCTCGCCCCTCACGTCACCGAAACCCGAACCGAGAACGGTGAGTCGGTCCTGCTGGACCGCCGCAACGGCCGCTACTGGCAGCTCAACGCCTCCGGAAGCGAGATCCTGTCACTCCTGCTCCGCGCCAGCGACATTGCTGAGGTAACCGCGGAACTGCGCAACCGGCACCCCAAGGCAGCCGACCGGATCCCCGGCGACGTCCAGGCCCTGCTGACGTCACTGCGCACCAGCCGCCTGGTGCAGTCATGAGCATGCCGATCGGCCTGCAGTCCGCCCGCAGCCGGCCATCCCTCCCCCACCGCATCGCCGCCCGGGCCGTCGTGCCCGTAGCCGGCTTGCTGATCCGCCTTTCCCCCCGCCGCCTGTCCCAGGTCTTGGCCTGGCTGCAATTTGGCGCACGCCCCGCCTCCCACGCCCAAGCACTTGCCGCACGCGACGCCGTAGTCGCTGTAAGCGTGCGCTGCGCCGGACAGGGCTGCCTGCAACGGTCCGTAGCCACCGCGGCCCTGTGCCGACTGAGGGGCGTGTGGCCCGACTGGTGCACCGGAGTACGCACCGAACCCTTCCGCGCCCACGCCTGGGTCGAAGCCGAGGGACAACCGGTGGGCGAGCCCGATGACACCCACCTATTCCTCCCCGTCATGACCGTGCCCGCACGCCGATGACCCCCACCCAACCGGCGCCCGCCCCAAGCCCAGGAGACGACACGCCATGACGACAACCACACCCCCGCTGCGCCTCGGTGTGCTCCTCGGCAGCGAACGGGCCCCCGGCCACACCTCCGCAGACGTCTTCGCCCGTACCCTGGCACTGGCCAAGGCGGCGGAAAACCTGGCGCTCGACGACCTCTGGGTGACCGAACATCACTTCCTCGACACCTCCGTCAACCCCTCCGCGCTGACCCTGGCCGCCTTCCTGCTCGGCCACACCCAACACCTGCGCGTCGGCACCGCAGTGACCCTCCTGCCCCTGCACCCACCCGTACACGTCGCCGAGCAAGCCGCCCTGCTCGACCATCTGTCCGGCGGCCGATTTGCCCTGGGCGTCGGCCGCGGCCAGCCGGCCGCGGAGTACGAGGTGATCGGCCGCGGCATCGAACACTGGCAGCACGGCCTGGGCGAGGCACTCGACATCGTCCACAACGCCTGGAACGGCACCGCGCAGTCTCAGACGAACCTCCACGCATTCCGCGAAGTACCCGTCGTCCCCGAACCACGCCCCGGAACCCGACCCCCCATCCACGTGGCCGCCAGCTCACCGGCCACCATCGAAACCGCAGCCACCCGCGGCCTGCCCCTCCTGCTCTTCTACGACAAGAACGCCGAGGCCAAAGCCGACATGGTGGCCCTGCACGCCAAACTGGCCGCCGCCGCCGGCCACCGCGCCGACGGCTACGAACACGCCTTCGCCCTCTACGCCCACGTCACCGACACCCCCGAACAGGCCCACGCCCTGATGCGGGCCCGCGCCCAACGCCTACTCGAAGGCGACCACCAACTCCAACTGCTGACCAGCAACGATCCCCCCAGCACCGATCCGGCCGTCGACGACGCCCTCATCGACGCCGTCACCGAACGCCTGCTCGTCACCCAACCCGTGGGCGACGCGGCAACCTGCGCACAACGACTGGCAGACCACATCACCATCTCCGGATGCACCACCGTCCTGTGTCACGTGGAGACCGACCCCAGTACGGCACTGCACAACCTGCGGCGCCTGGCCACCGACGTCTTCCCCGCCGTCCGCGCCCAGCTGAGCACCACCGCCGGAGCCCCCCAATGACCCACTCCCCGGCCCCACCGCTCTCGGTCCGGCAGACCTGGCGGGCCCTGTACAGCTACATCCGGCCCCACCGCGCGGCCATCGCAACCGGCGGACTCCTGACCCTGACCGGATCAGCCGCAGCCCTGGCCCAGCCGCTGGCGGCCAAAGCCCTCGTCGACGCCCTGGCCGCCGACCGCCCCTACACCACCGTGCTGATCACCCTGACCGCCCTCGTGATAACAGGCGCCGTGATTCAAGGAAGCGGCCAGTACCTTCTCGAACGCACCGCCGAGTCAGTGGTCCTCACCGCCCGCCAACGCCTCACCACCCGACTCCTACGCCTGCGCATCCCCGAAGCCGACCGGACCGAACCCGGCGACCTGCTCTCCCGCGTCACCTCCGACACCACCCTGCTGCGCCAGGTCTCCACTCACAGCCTGGTCTCCGGCTTCACCGGGGCAGCCACCCTCATCGCCGCCATTGTCCTGATGGGAGCACTCGACCTGGTCCTGCTCGGAGTCGCACTGGGCGTCATCGCCCTCAGCACCGCAGCAACGACAATGCTGATGCCGCAGATCGCCCGCGCCACCCACGCCGCCCAGGAATCGGTCGGATCGCTCGCCTCGACACTCGAACGCAGCCTCGGTGCCCTGCGGACGGTCAAGGCCTCAGGGGCCGAGGACCGCGAGACCACCGCAGTCCACGCCGCCGCCCACCGCGCCTGGACTCACGGGGCACAAGCCGCCCGCTGGCAAGCACTCGCCTCCTCCTCGACCGGACTCGCAATCCAGACCGCCTTCCTGGCGGTTCTGGGCACCGGCGGCGCACGGGTCGCCTCAGGGGCGATCGAACCCTCCACGCTCGTCGCTTTCCTACTGTTCCTGTTCTACCTGACCGCCCCGGTCGCCCAACTCATCGACGCGTTCACGCAATACCACACCGGATCCGCAGCGATCGCCCGCATCACCCAGGCCCAGCAGTTGGAGATCGAACCCGCACCGGACCCCGCCGCCCGCCGCCCGCACACCATCCCGCACCCAGCTCGCGTCACTTTCCAGGACGTTATCTTCGCCTACAGGGACGGACCACCCCAGGTCCACCGAGGGGTGTCCTTCACCGTCCCCGGCCCCGGGCTCACCGCACTCGTCGGCCCGTCCGGCGCCGGAAAGACCACAGTCTTCGCACTGATCGAACGGTTCTACAACCCCACCAGCGGCCGCATCCTCATCGACGGCAAAGACATCCGCCGCTGGCCCCTCGACCAACTGCGGGCAAGCATCGGTTATGTCGAACAAGACGCCCCCGTACTGGCTGGAACGCTCCGCGACAATCTCCTGCTCGCCGCCCCCCATACCCCCGACCACGCCATCCACCAGGCCCTGCGGCGCACCCACCTCGACACCCTCATCGACCGCCTCCCACAAGGCCTCGACACCCCCGTCGGCCACTGCGGAAGCCACCTGTCCGGCGGCGAACGCCAAAGGGTAGCCATCGCCCGAGCCCTCCTACGCCAACCACGACTGCTGCTCCTGGACGAGGCCACAGCACACCTAGACGCTGCCAACGAGGCCGTCCTCCGCGACATCATCGCCGAGGTGGCACGCCAAACCACGGTGCTGGTCATCGCACACCGCCTGTCCACGGTCACCATGGCCGACCACATCCTCGTCATGGAAGCCGGCCGGGTCCGGGCAGCAGGAACCCATCACGAACTGATCGCCTCCGACCCCCTCTACGCACGGCTGGCGGCCACCCAATTCCCTCACCACAGCGGGGCCGGACAGGATCACATTGCCCGCCCCGCTGCTCGTTCCCAGCTGCTCATCGACTGAGGCGGATGGGCGGCCGTTCAAACGAACACGAGTTCCAGGGCCGGACTGAACCGTCCTCAGCGCGAATGGAGCCAGACACCGCCGTACGCCACGATGGCGCCTCCGGCAGAAGTGGCTGCGCCGCGGATCAGGTAGAGGCCGGCCTCATTGCGCATCCGTCGTGCTCGTACCGCCCATCGGGATGTACTCGGGGGTTTCGGTGCCGGGGTCGGAGTCGTAGTCTCGTTCATGGACTTGAGCTTCTCCTTCGTCGGGAACGTTCGGTCTTCTACAGACGGCTCCCTGCCCACCAGGGGGCCGTCGCCGTTTCCGGTGACGGCACTGCCGTTTGTCCGCCTATTGAGACACCACTGCGTCCCGTGGGGCGGATGACGTCAACGAAAGCACTCCGAATAGCGCTCTGACCAGCGAAAACAGTGCTTTGGTAGAGATAGTTCTTCTGTGTTTTCGTGGGCCAAAGTGGGAGTTCTCGTGTTTTTGTCTGGGGTGGTTCTCGTTTCAGTGTCCAGGTGGGTGGATGCGGTTGAGTGGGCTGATGGGTGTTGTCTTGCAGGGTGTTCGGGGTGGTGGGTGAGGGTGTTGGAGCTGGACAGCGAGGTGAGGGCAGTTGGTCTGTGGTTGAGAATTGGTTGGTCAGCAAGCTGAAGGTTCCACCTGCCGAAGAACGACGTCCGTGGCGTCCTTGGGCACCGCACGCTGCGCCCAGAACCGGGCCCGGCTCGTGCGGGCCCTCTACGAGCGGCTGGATCGGCTCGCAGAACCGCTCCCGGCCGCCATATAGCGCCCAGGGGGAGCGGCCACAGATCCCAGGGCTTACACGCACTCCCGTGCGATGCGGCAGGCCCCGGAAAGCTAGGGGCCCCGGGCCGCGTATAGCCCCGGGGTCT
>NZ_BMRN01000097.1 GCF_014648655.1 Streptomyces atratus | reverse complement strand
GTCCGTGAGCTCGAAGAGCGCATCCGCCCGGGCGTAAAGGCACTCGTAGAACTCGACCCGAAAGCGGGACAAGACATCCAACGCCTCGCCTGCGGGCCCTGGGAGAGGGAGACTCATCTCGAAGCGTGGAGAACGGCCGCCTCCGCTGTCCCGGGAAGAACCGCAGATCAGCAGGTCGGGTGACAGGCGAGGATAAACGTCAAGCTGAGGTGGAGCGGCTCAACGAGGTGAACCGGGCCATCCACCGCCGCCTGATGGACGAAGGACGCTGGCACCTGCACCAGTTCACCCTCCCCGACGACCCCGGACATATACGAGGCGGAGCTGTCCTGGCCCCGCTACGGTTCATGTCCATCAACCCTCGCATCACCACCACCCACATGCACGACGTCCTGGACTACGTCACCCGCCTGGGCCAGGAAGCATCCCGGTGACCCCCGCCCTGGCCCCCACGATCCTGCTGGAAGCAGCCGACCTGCTGCCTGACACCGACGGCTACGCGCTTGCCTACGGATCCCATGCCATCGGCACCCACCAACCCACCTCCGACCTCGACCTCCTCTACACCGGCCGCCGCCCGCTGGACGACGCCGGCCTGACCGCGCTTACTGCCGCAGTCGTGGCGCGCACCACCGGCACGGCCTGGACCTGGACGAGGAAGTCCCCTACGCCGTGAAGCTGTACGCCACCGGCGACCAAGTCGACCTGGCCGCCGCCCTTGCCGGATTCCAATCCAGTTGGGGCACCCCGCCCCCGACGGTCCGCGAGGCCTGGTTCCTGGGCACCGACGACTTCCGATTACGCCTGGTCTTCAACGTGCTCACCAGCCCCCACGTTTTCCTCGGTGGGAACATCACCGCCTACCACCGGCAGGTGAGAAGCGCGGAACGCTCCGCCGCCGCCCTCGCCCGATCCCTGACCGCCCACGACGGCCCGCAAACCCTCCACGAGGCGTGGGCGGCGCTGTGGCAGGCACCCGACGGCCGCACCGGGAAGGACTACCTCGGCTACCTCGTAGCCCCACACCTGCTGTCCGTCCTCACCTGCGGGCTGACCGACCACCACCCCACCACCCCACCACCCCCAGACTTCAGCCGAGCTGGTAGTCGATCCACCGCCTGCCGGCCTCCGCCGCCCGGCCCCGGTACGCACCCAGTGCACCACCGGGGCCGTGTGCGTGGTGCCAGGACCAGTAGCCGGTGATCGCCACCGCGAACACACTCACCGCCTCGGGATCCACCGCGCGCCAGGCCGGCACCCGGGCAGCCATCGCCGCCTCCGCCCCGGCCGGACTGTGACCGGCGTTGATCAACTGCGGTACCAGAAAAGCCGCATCCACCCACGCCGCGCCCCGCGCACCCCAGGACCAGTCCAGGATCCGAATCCGTCCAGTAACGGCCTCCGCGAGCATGTTGTCCGCACGCAAGTCACAGTGACTCAGCGTGTCCCCGACACTCGCCTTCACCAGCCGATCAGGGTCATCCAGCTCCGCCAGCCGAACACGCCGTGACGCTGCCCAGGAGTCCTGCCCGCCAGACCCGGCCCGAGCGGCAGCGAGCCGAGCCCAGTGGCCGGCCAACGACGACAACGTCTCCCCGACCGGACCGACCCCTGGAGCAGGGCACGGCGTCAGCTCCTGCTCCAGCACACCAACCGCATCCAGGACACCGCTCAGATCCGCGGACCCAGGCTGCAGGTCAGGTTCCCGACCCCGGACCGACTCGAAGGCGTTGACGATCCAGTTGCTCGCCTCCAACGACCACACGAGCCGGGGCGCAACCACCGCCGACAAGTACTTCCCGACAGCCGCCTCTGCCCGGTAGTGCGACGCCATGCGCGCTGCGAGATCGACCGCCTTGAGGAACACTTCACTGCCGTCGGCGCATGTCACGCGTACGGCAAGCCCCTGCGTGAAGCCGCCCTCCGGACAGACGACCTCCACCACCGATGATCCGAGCCGCGCTTGCACCGCAGCCCGCACCTCAAGCGGCAGATCCTCCCACCGCGCCCGTACCGACACTGTGTTCACAGAGATTCCCTTCGCTCGCTCGGACAGCAGGTTGATGGTCTGCAACGAGCTGGTCGAGGCCGCTGACGAGAAGCAGTTGAACAAGACCATGAGCCTTTTCCAACCTGACACTGATGGCCGCGTGTTGGACGGTTCTGCGGAACGACGAAGCTCCTGGTAGACGGGTTCTCGACCAAGATCGCCCGCAGCCACCAGGAGCTTCGTGTGCTTGTCTACCCGTCGTCGATCGACCTGTCCAGTCGTACCCTGCGGTGCCTGACCGGACGGCTCGCTGTGCGGCGTGGGGAGATCGGGACCCGGTGGCGGCGTCTGACCGCCGGTCGTCAGGGTGTTCGAATTTCGGCGAGTCCCACACGGCGACCACGGGCCCGACCACCGCCCCGGCCATCGCAGGTCACAGCCGTGTCCGGCCCGGTCGGCTCGACCATCTGGGTTCTATCGGTCGTTGCAACACCTCAGTTCAGAGAGGTGGCAGTGGACATCGAATCTCGTGGGAACCGCAGGCCGAGTTCGGGTTGGTCGCCTCGCATGCGACGAGGAAGGCCTTGTCGAGATCGGGCTGGCGGGCGAGCTTGTCGGGCGCCTTGTCGGTGAAGATCTGTTCGCACCCTGTGGCTTTCAGGGCGTCTTGTTGCGCTTCGGGGTGTTGATCGCGCCTGGACGAGGCCGGGGCGGGCTTTACTGTGACTGGTCACAGATTGACGCTCCCCGTGGCGGTTCCCGAGCTGATATGAGGGGCGCTGGTAGGGAGCGTGGTCGTGAGTGCTGAGCACAGCGAACTTCCCCGGTTGCTGGCGGCTGCGGAGATGGCGGCGCCGGTGGAGGCCGTCGATGTGGTCGCGGAGGACCTGCGGCGGCGTTTTAAAGCTACGAAGGTCTCTTTCCTCATCGTGGACCTGACGGGGAAGGCAGTGGCGCGGCTGTCCGTCGCCGGCACCGTGGGGCGGGAAGCGGAGCGGGTCCCCCTGTTCGGCAGCGTCTACGAGCAGGTGATCCGTACCCAGCGGCTGTATCAGAAGGCGACCGGTCAGGAACAGCGGGTGATCGCGCCGGTCACCAACCGCGGGGATGCTATCGGGCTGCTGGAATTGCTCCTGCCGGCCGACCCCGGCGAGGACTTCCTCGATGCGATCAGGGAAGCCGCCCACATCCTGGCCTACATCGTGATCGCCAACGGGCGGTTCACCGATTTCTACGTCTGGGGCAAACGCTCCAGGCCTCCCACTTTGGCTGCAGAAATCCAGTACCAGCTGCTGCCCATGTCACTGTCGTGCGAGGCTGCACAGTTCACACTGTGCGGGAGCCTGGAGCCCTCCGAAGACCTCAGCGGCGACACCTTCGACTACGCCCTGGACCGCGACACCCTGCACCTGTCGGTGACCGACCCCATGGGCCACAACATCGACGCCGCCCTGGCCGCCACGGTCTTGGTGAGCGCCCTGCGCAGCGCCCGCCGCGCAGGAGCCGACCTGGCCGAGCAAGCCCACCGGGCCGACCAGGCTCTGGCCGACTACGGCCACGGCCACGCCACCGGGCAGCTACTGCGCATCAACCTCCACACCGGGCAGGCCCAGCTCGTCAACGCCGGCCACCCCTGGCCGCTGCGCATGCGCGAAGGGGCTCCGGAGGTGATCACCTGCGAGGTAGACCATCCCTTCGGCCTGCCCGTGCCCGCCCCCCACCCCTACCGCGTTCAGGACATTGATCTGCGCCCCGGCGACCGTCTGCTCATGTTGACCGACGGCATGCTCGAACGTCATGGGGAGAATGTCGACCTGCTCGCCCTGGTGGAGCGCACCCGGGACCTGCATCCGCGGGAGACCGCACTGACGCTGACGTCCGCGGTCTTGGACGCCGCTGGCGGCCGGCTCGAAGACGATGCCACCGTGATGTGCCTGGACTGGCACGGCCCCCAGGAGACCCAGCGGCAAGATGCCGGCTCCGGCGCGGACACTCAGCAAGCCTCAGCAGGCCGCACGAAGTCATAGCCGTGACCAGGGCGCTCTCCTGGACGGTTTCAGGCGGCCGACGAGTACCTCTCGCTCGTCGGGGCATCGCCTCTGAGCACCGTGAAGTCGACGTCCAGTTTCGAATCGTACGCCTCGGACTGGATCTTCGGTCCGGATTTTCGGCGGCCGAGCATCGTCGCGGCGGCCACTGACAGGCCGGGTGCCCGTGTCGAAGCGGAGCGTTGAACAGGTACTGACGTCTTGATTCGATATGCCTCGTCTTGCCGTGATCTGTCAATGCATGTGGCTGTGTCACGGCGCCGCAGTCCTGGCTGGTGTTTCGGTACTGGAGGTCGATCAAGATCGTGAAGCTCTACGACACACTGCTCGCTGCGGTCAGCGGGCAGTCGAATGACGGTGCGATCCGTATCCGGGCGGTCTACGAACCGACGGGCGGGCCCGGCGCAAGGGTCTTCCCGCCCACAGCGAAGACCAAAGCCACAGACACGGCCGGGTACTTGACCGAGCCCTGCTACGTGGGCGGCGAGCCGGTCACCGTCGTGCTGATCGACCAGTGCCAGTCCCAGGCGAACCGGTGCGAGCAGGCTCTGGTGGACGCGGTCCGCCGGCAGGGCCTGTTCATCCCTCACCTGGAGCTGACGACCGAGGCAGAGGGCATGCCCGTGCGCATCACGAGCCTGGAGGCTCCCCACCGGTCCCGCGACGCCTACTTCCGTGATGCGCAGGAGCACAGTCGGCGGCCACGGTCCGGAAGGCCACCCCGGCAGCCTTCGCGGTGCGGGCCGGCTCTGCGGCGATCTGCAGCTTGGTGCGGAAGCCGGGGTCGCTCTTGCCCTTGGGGAAGTGATGGGCGGGGCTGTAGGGCACGGCGTGCAGCGGGTAGTAGAGGTTCTCATCGGCCCAGCAGGTGGTCACGGTGACGATGCCGTTGTCGGTCTTGCCCAGCCGGCCCAGCCACTGCCGTCCGATGTGCGCGGTCGCCCCGGCGGGGAGCCCTTCCGGGGCTGGGACGGCCGCACCCTTGGACGCGCGGGCACCACCGCGACCGGACAGCGGGTGTGGCTGCGAATGACGTCCGCGCCGACGGACAAGGCCCACGGCAAGCTCTGGGAAGGCGCGGAGACCGCCCAGCAGGCGTTCGCAGACCTGGGTGGACACCGGCCCGCGCTGCTGGCCATCCACGACGCGACGGGCGACGGCACCGCCTACCGGGCGGAGCTGAGCGATCATCTGGACCAGCCGGTCATCTCCGGCGACCCGATCCTGCGCGACCGCTTGGAGCTGCCCGACGGCTGGTGGCCGGCCCTGGAGGGCGCGCTGGAGAAGGTGGCGGCCCCCACCACCGACCGCGTCGCGGTCCGCCAGGAGTACGTCGACCGCGCCGTCCCGACCTTCCTCGGCATCCCAGCCCCGCCGGTCACCCAGTCGGTCCCGGTGTTGCTGCTGCGTCGGCAGGTGGCCCAGGACGCCGAACTTCTTGTCCTGCGGCACGAGAACGCGGTGCTGCGCAGGCAACTTGCAGGTCCGGTGCGCTACGAGCCGGCGGACCGGCTGTGGTTCGCGGCGTTGTCCTCGTCGATACCCCGGCGTCGTTGGGCGCAGGTGTTCCCGGTGACTCGGGGCACCGTGCTGGCGTGGCATCGAAGGCTCGTGGCGTGCCGGTGGGACTACAGCAAGCGCCGGAGCAGGCCCGGCCGGCCACCGACCACGAAGGCGATCAAAGAGCTGGTGCTGCGGCTGGCCGCAGAGAATCCGCGTCGGGGGTGTCGCAGGGTCCAAGGCGAGCTCGCGCGGCTCGGGCATCGGGTCGGAGCCTCCACGGTCTGGGAGATCTTGACTGTTGCCGGAGTAGGCCCTGCTCCCCGTAGAGGTGGGCCGACGTGGCGAGAGTTCCTGACGGCGCAGGCCGACGGCGTCATCGCCTGCGACTTCCTGCACATCGACCTGGTTGATCTTCGCCGGGTCTACGCGCTGGTCTTCATCGAGCACGGCACGCGCCGCCTGCACATCGCTGGTGTGACCGCGCATCCGACCGCGCAGTGGACGGTCCAGCAAGCCCGCAGCCTCGCCGTCGACCTGGGCCTGCGCTTGGAGTCGCTGCGCTTCTTGGTCCGCGACCGGGACCGCAAGTACACCGAGTCCTTCGACGCGGTCTTCGCGTCCGAGGGCATCGAGACCCTGAAGACGGCGCCGCGGGCCCCACGGATGAACGCGCACTGCGAAAGGGTCATCGGGACACTCCGGCGCGAGGCCCTTGACCACCTGCTGATCCTGAACGAAGCCCACGCTCGACGCGTGCTCGACGTCTACGCCTTCCACTACAACGGCCATCGCCCCCACCAGGCCCGAGAACAACTTCCTCCCCTCGCCCAGGAGAACCCGGCGCCCTCGACCGACTTGACCGCGCACCGACTCCTCCGCACCCGAGTACTGGGCGGCGTCATCAACGAGTACAGATATGCGGCTTGACCAGCAGCGATGAGTTTCTGAACGGCACAGGCTTGCCCAGCGAAGTCGTCGGCTCCGGGGGCCACGTGGTGAACCGAGGCGTGATGCCGTGCGACATGAGCTCATGAGCCGGAAGACACCTGGTGCGAGCGACGAGCACCCGCACCCGGGAAGGCCAGGGCATGGCAGCGGTCAAAAGCCCCCGGCACACCATGGATCACTCATGAGGGGCGGCACGGCTGAGGAGCGGCCGCGCCGCGCCCCGCCGACGGCGGCGGACCGCTCAGCTGAGGCCCACCTCCGGCTCGTACATGTCCAGCTACATCGCGAGATCCAGGGTGCGTTCCAGGCCGCGGCGGGACGCCGAGGTGATCCGGGGTGCCTCGTGGTCGGCGACCCGTTGCAGCCGGGCGCGGTCGATGAGATCGAAGACCCGGTGGTCCGGGCGCGCGAGCAGGTCGTGGGCGTGCTCCTGGAGGGCGACTGCGTCGGCCGGTCACCCACCCCAGCCAGTTCTCCAAGTACACCTACGACCTGCGGTAAAAGGTCAAGACGGTGTCCGTCGGCAAGTCCGCGACGGACAACGCCCCCAAGGTCACGTCGTACACGTACACGGACCGCGGCCAGAAGCTGAAGGAGACCAAGACCAACGACAACACCGTCGGCTACACCTACTACCTCGACGGTGCGCCGAAGTCGACGACGGAGAAGAAGGCGGACGGCACCACGCTGGTCGCCTCCCACACCTACGCCTACGACGCCAACGGCAACAAGGCGCAGGACGTCGCGAAGAAGATGAACGCCGACAACCGCGCGGCGTACCTCGACTCCACGACCGACTTCACCTACTTGTGGAGCGTCGGCCTACTGGCGGGCGTTGATGACGTCCGCCGGGCGTCCGCCGAGTGCGACGCGGCCGGGGATCAGCGTCGCCGCCGCGGTGAGCACCGCGGCGAAGCCGAGGACCCCGAGGAACATCGGCAGGTCGACGGACGGCTGGGCGGCGCCCGTCATCCCGACGCTGAAGGCGGTGAGCACCGCGAGCGAGATGGCCGTGCCGAGCACCGCGGCGACCAGGACGATCAGCGCGGACTCGATCCTGAGCATCGACATCACCTGGCGGCGGGTCGTGCCGACGAGCCGCAGCAGGGCGAACTCGCGAGTGCGGTCCGAGACCGACATGGCCAGGGTGTTGACCACGGCGATCGCGGTGAACGCGATGATCAGGCCCATCGCGAGGTAGTTGACCTCGGCGTTGGACTGCTGGACGTCGGCCTGGACGTCGTCGACCTGGGTGCGGTCGAGGACGCCGATGCCCGGGAAGCGCTTGAGGGCGCCGGTCAGCTGCTCACGGCCCGCCTTGCCGTCGCCGGCCGTCTTGACGAGGACGGAGGAGGCGAGCGGGTTGTCGACGTGCTGGGCGACCAGGTCGTGCGACATGGTCAGGTCGCCGAAGCCGAGGCCCCGTTCGTAGACGGCGGCGACCTTCAGCTGTACCACGGTGGAGTCGCCGAGCGTCACCTTGAGCGTGTCGCCGGGCTTCTTGCCGAGGTGGTCGGCGGAGACGTCGCTCATCGCGACGCTCTTGTCACCGAAGCCCTTGAGGCTGCCCTGCGAGACGTCGGGGTCCCAGTTCGTGGTGAGGCCCTGCGCGGAGATGCCCTGCGCCGGGTACTTGTCGAGGCCGATGCGGACCTGGGTCCGGACGATCTCGGTGACCTGGGTGACGCCCGGTACGGCGCGCAGCGCGTCCGTCGCCTCGGCGGGGACGCCGGGGCCGTTCGAGGAGACCACCCAGTCCGCCTTGTTGCCCGCCTTGGCCTGGGCCGAGGCGGCGTCGCCCATGGTGGTCTGCACGAACAGGACGGTGCAGGCCATGCCGATGAGCAGGACCAGTGGGGTGACCGCAGCGGCCATCCGCTTGGCGTTGGCCCGGGCGTTGGCGGTCGCAAGGTGACCGCCGACGCGCGAGAACTTCAGCGGGATCCCGAGGATCGCGACGGCGATGCGGGCGATGACCGGGCCGAGCAGCGAGACCGCGACGGCGAGGACCACGACGGACAGGAACGTGACGGGCTGCGAGGCCGGTTCGGTGCGCAGGAAGCCCAGCAGGACGACCACACCGATGCCGAGGGCCAGGACGAGCATGCCCACGCCGAGCCGTCCCCACGCGAAGTGTCGCTGTTCCATGGACGCCTCGGACAGGGCCTCGGCCGGGCGGATGCGGGCGGTGCGGCGTGCGGAGATGCGGGCCGCGACCCACGCCCCGAGCAGGGACGCGCCGACGGCGGCAGTGAACGGCACGAAGCTGAAGGTGAGTTCGAGGGTGTCGGGGATGGCCTTGAAGTCGATGAACTTGCTGTGCAGCCAGTACGCGATGGGCAGACCCACGAGCGAGCCGAGTCCGCCCGCGAGACCGCCGATGATCAGGGCCTCGCGGCCGATCAGCTGACGGACCTGCTTGGGGGTCGCGGCGATGGCGCGCAGCAGGGCGAGCTCGCGGTAGCGCTGCTGGATGGAGAGCGCGAACGTGCCGACGACGACGAGGATCGCGACGAGCAGCGACGTACCGCCCATGGCGCCGCCCATGGAGACGAGCTTGACCCGGGCCTTGCCCGCGTCGAGGAACTCGATGGGGCCGCGCTCGCCACCGGTGGCGACGGCGTACTTGCGGCCGTCGCCGGCGAGGGCCTTTTTGGCCTGGTCCGCGAGTTCGCTCGCCAAGACTCCGGGCTTGGGCAGCAGGCCGACGGTCGCGACCTGGCCGGCCCGTCCGGAGAGGTTGCGGGCGGTCTCGTCGGAGAAGAACAGCGAGGTCTGCTGGTGCAGGTCGCCGCCCTTGGCCGCCGCGATGCCGCTGACCTTGTACGTCGTCGGGGCGCCGGTCGACTGGACGACGAGGCTGCTGCCGGTCTTGAGGCCGGTGCGGGCCGCGAGTTCCCGGTCGAGGACGACCTCGTCGGCGCCCACGGGTGCCTTGCCGTCGGTCAGCTCGAACGGGGTCAGCGCGGCGGAGGACCAGGCGTGGCCGTAGGACGGCTTGCCGTCGATGCCCGGCACGATCTGGCCCTGTGGGCCGACCGCGTACGCCGGGAAGTTCGTCTCGGGCACCGCTTTGCGTACACCGGGCAGGCCGGCGAGGGTCTCGGTGGTCCCCGCGGGCAGCCAGACCCGCTCGGCCAGCGGCTTCGCCTTGTGCTTCTCCTTGTCCTTGCCTTTCTTCTTCTTGATGGTGGTCTGGTGGACGTTCTGGTCGGCGCCGACGATGACCGGGGCGGCGGCGTAGCGCTCGGTGGCGATGGTGCCGCGCAGACCGGTCTCCAGGAGGATGCCGCAGGCGGTGACCAGGGCGGCGGCGCAGAACAGGGCGAGGAAGGCGCCGATGAAGCCGCCCTTCCTGGCCTTGAGCGTCTGCAGTGCGTAGCGCAGCATCAGGCCCACGCTCCCAGGTGCGTCATGCGCTCGGCGACGAGTTCGGCGGTCGGGGCGTCCACCTGTCCGGCGATCTTGCCGTCGGCCAGGAAGAGGACGGTGTCGGCGTACGAGGCGGCCACCGGGTCGTGGGTGACCATGACGACGGTCTGGCCGGTCTCGTTCACGCAGGCGCGCAGCAGGGAGAGGATCTCCTTGGCGGTCACGGTGTCGAGGGCGCCGGTCGGCTCGTCGCCGAAGATGACGTCGGGCCGGGTGATGAGGGCGCGGGCGATGGCGACGCGTTGCTGCTGGCCGCCGGAGAGTTCAGCGGGCCGGTGGCCGGCCCGGCCGCTCAGGCCGACGCGGCCGAGGATCTCGTCGAGCCAGTTCGTGTCGAGGCTCTCGCCCGCGAGGCGCAGTGGCAGCTCGACGTTCTGACGGACCGACAGGGACTGGATGAGGTTGAACGCCTGGAAGACGAAGCCGATGCGCTGGCGGCGCAGCTTCGTCAGCTGGGTCTCGTTCATGTCGTTGAGCTGGGTGCCCCCGATGTAGGACTGGCCGGTGGTCGGCTTGTCGAGGCCGGCCGCGCAGTGCAGGAACGTCGACTTGCCGGAGCCCGACGGGCCCATCACCGCGGTGAAGGAGCCGCGCTCGATCCCCACGGAGACCCCGTCCAGGGCGCGGACGCCGCGGCCGTTCTTGCCGTACACCTTGGTCACGTCGGCCAGACGAAGGGCGTGCCCCCGGTTGACCGTGTTGTAGCCGTCGGGGGAAGGGCGGCTCGTCTCGGTCACCATGTTGCGACCTGTCCTCTCCACAGTGCGGTTCCGGGTCTCAGGGGGATGATTTTTCGAGCGTATATGGCTTCGAGCCGAGCGTGGTCCGTAGTTCTGTAATCGATCCACTTCGGGGCCGTTTTGGTCAGTTGACCCGGTGCTCGCCGGTGGGCTGAGGCGCGTCTGCGGCGATGCACCTGGGCCGCGGCGGCGGCGGCCAGGCAGGCCGTGTACGAGGCGACCGCACAGGGGGCCGTCGGCCGGCCCGCTGTGCGGCCGAGCCGGAAGGCAGCGGCATCACCGTATCCGGCGTCCGCGACGGCCAGTGGCACCTCGATTCCCCAGGATCGGGTCTCATCGAGCATGTCGAGTGCGAGCTGCCACTTCTCCACATGTCCGAGATCCTCGGGGATCTGGCACGCGGTGCGGCGGCCAGGAGGGCGCCGACCTCGCCGAGTGGGACGTAGCCGGGCTCGGGGGCGGAGGCCACGAGGTTCACGAGGAGGACGTGGCCCGGCTCTCCCCGCGTTGTTCGACCTCGGCCCGGATGTGGCGCCAGATGGCGTCGTTGAAGGGCTGGTGCACATGATCCCGGTGGATCCACGGGATTTCGTGGAGCCGTCCGTCGGTGAGGCGGACCCAGATCTGGCGGGCGTCGTGGGGGCATTGTCACGTTGGCTGACCGGCCTGAGATGATCTTGTGGTTGATCGTGCCGGGAGGGGTTCGCTCGTGTCGTCCGCGCCGCCGTCGTACAAGGGGCACCG
>NZ_BMRN01000096.1:11279-11517 GCF_014648655.1 Streptomyces atratus | reverse complement strand
GCTCCCGCCACTGGAAGTGGCAACCGCTGGGCACTGGCGCCGGTTCCCAGCCGACGGGGCTCTTGATGCCTGTGGCGGATGCGTGATGCGCACGAACTGCTGTGAAAAAGCCAAGCCCGCCCACAGAAGAGAGAGTCACCTCGAGAATGCGCCTTCAGCAGGTACAGGTCATCCCCAGAAGGCACCGCAAGGGTTCAGAGCCGGCCCCGACCCAACCCCCTCGGGGGCATCATCCCCT
>NZ_BMRN01000096.1:0-11247 GCF_014648655.1 Streptomyces atratus | reverse complement strand
GGATGATCAGAGTACGGCTGGGGAAGCCGCACTCAGCCGCGGGGCGGAATTCGCAGTCGCTCAAGGGACAGCGGCGACTGGTACACCGAATTCCGCCCCGCGGCACTGAGCGCGAGGCCGGGAGAACGAGCCGGACGCGACCAAGTTCGGCGAAGCACTCGCCCGAGACGACAACATACTCAAAGAATCGCAGAGGGCCAGGCTTCTGGAACGGCACGCAGAACTCCGCGCTGCAACCCACCAGCAGCCGCCGCACCACACACTCTGAACAACAGCGACGGTGGGCGGAACTCGCATGGCAGCAGAACCTCGCCGCGGCCCACTGATCCGACACGCTTCTCCCCGTCCGGTGAATCGCCGGACCGGGGCTCTGCCTGCCCGAACGCCCACTTCGAGAAACGCAAGCTCTTCCTCGGAACCCGCGCTCGGGCGTTCGGAACCTCGTGCATCCACGAGCACGCTTGCGTCCGATGCTCGCTCCTGCGACCCGAGCCGTCCCAGCGAGACCGGCTGGTCGAGATCCGCGACAAGCGGATCGATCGGATCTCCGAAGCTCAGCGCGAGGTCTGGCTCGGCAAGGCCGAAGGCCTTGAGATCAGTCTCACCGGCGCCGAGGCCAAGGTGGCTCACTTGATGCGACCCTCAAGCCCGCAGTCACCCACGTGGGCCTGCCCACCTTCGGCCAGATCGCCGGGCGCTCCAGCGCCCTGACCTCTTGTCATGGACTGGTCCCAGTGGCTGCGTCATGAGCCGCATCGGTGTCACGAAGGTCCATCTCGTGGGCTTCAGGGTGGGCGGCCTTCGGCGGCGCGTCCTGCGTGGCCGGAAGCGCCCGCCCCAGGCGCGCGAGCGGGGACAAGGCCATCACCACTGGGGACAGCATCATGCCTGTGGCCGTCACTAGGAGGCTGGCGCGCAGCCCCCACTCCTCAGCGAGAAATCCGCCCAGCAGAGAACCAAGCGGGGTCAGCCCCATGCCGACAAACGTGATCGTCGCGGCCACGCGGCCCTGCATCCCGTCCGGAGTGACGGCCTGCCGGACGGCCATGACCGTGACCGTCACGAACTGACCGCCGGTCCCGAAAACGAAGCTGACCACAAGGAGCGCGGGAACCGTCACCGCAGAGGAGCCGTGCAGCGCGGGCACACACAGGAACACGCCATCGCCAAGTGCTGCCGCAGACACGAGCACCGCGCCATGACCGAACCGGCTCGGCAGGCTGGCGGCCAGCATCGAGCCCAGGAGCGCGCCCGGCCCTGTTGCCGCAAGCGCCAGCCCGACGGCAGTGCCCGACAGATGCAGTTCCCGCGGCAGGAAGAGCAGATAGACGGTCATCATGGCCGCGAAGGAGAACTGGAAGGCGGCCGACGCGAGGCACACGGTCCGCAGCGAGGTATCGCTGACGACAAAACGGAGACCCTCATGGATCCGTCGCCATACCCCAGGGGGGCGTTCCGAGCGCTCCGGGATCGATTCGATCCGGCGGATCCGTCGGATCGACAGGAACGACAGGGCGAAAAACAGTGCGCTGGAGGCGGCAGCGATGGGTGCCGACAGCAGTGACACCAGCGCACCGCCTAGGGCGGGACCGCCGATCTGCGCCGCGGACCGGCTGCCCTCGAGCGCGCTGTTGCCCCGCACCAACTGATCCCGCTTCATCAGCCGTACGAGAGACGTCTGGTATGCCACGTCGAAGAACACAGACAGGGCCCCGACGGCGAAAGCGACCACAAGCAGGGCGGGCAGTCCGAGCCAACCGAGGAGGCCGGCCACGGCGGTGGCGCCCAGCGCCAGGGTCCGTCCGACGTCCGTCAGCACCATCACAGTGCGGGCCCGCCACCTGTCCACCCACGCGCCGACGAAGAGCGAGAGCAACAGGATCGGCGCCTGCCCCACCGCGCGCAGGACGCCTAACCGGCCGGCATCGGCGTTGAGCGTCAGGACAGCGAAGAGAGGCAGCACCACCAGACTTGCATGTTCGCCCAGTTGGGAGGCCGTCTGACCCATCCAGAGCCTGCGGAAGTCGCCGTCCCGCCACAGGCTTGACGGAACAGGTCGATCGGAATCTGATACAGCAGAGGAAGCGGACGGCACGGGGATCCCTCGGATTGCCGACTACGAGGCCCGCCACCCGGCGCACAACAGGTGCACCGACGGTTCAGGCAGGGAAGGCTCGCTGTGCCACAACATCAAGGGCAGCACGCGATGACAGGCCGATCACGGCCTACAACGTCAACGCGCGCTCGGACGGCCGGGCATTTCTCAGCTCCTCGTGGGTGACTCGCTGCACCCAAACCCTAGCCCTCGGCGGCCCGGGCGCGAAAGGCGGGCTCGCTAGCCTCTCGCGCAAACCAATCAGGCTGAACCGGTAGTTCGGAGAAGGTCTCGCCGGGCTGGAACTGAAATCTGCGCTTCGACCGTAGCTCTGGTCACCAACGCCATCCGCTACGCCGGCGCCCCTATCGGGCTGCGGCTGACCAGAGACGAGCGCCTGGTCTGCGAAGTCACCGACCCCAGCCAGTCGCAGCCCTACCTGCGCCGGGCGCGGCTGTCCGACGAGGGCGGCTCGGGCCCGTTCCTGGTCGCCCCGATCGCCCACCATTGGGGCAGCAGCTGCCGCCCCCGCGGCAAGACCATCTGGACCGAGCAGCTGCTCACGCCCGAGTGGTCAGCCGTCGCCGCCGCCCAGCCAGTCGCGCGCGTCGAACCAGCCGACATCGGCGCCTGTCTGCCCTTTCGGCGCCCGTGTCGCCGGCTTGGGGCGGGCGGCTGCGTACGGCCGGCCGCGAAGTGGAGCTGCGGGAGGTTGCGGCGGTGTACTATCGCGCTCCCACCCCGTACTCCGTGTGCTACGGGTCACCTGCCGTTTCAGCAGCGGGACTTCGCTGCCACAGAGGCCGGCACGAGTCGGCGGCGTCTTGAACATCGGCACGGCTCGGAACGCCGACGGAGGTGGAGGACGACGTCGCTCGGGTTACCGTCTGGCTTCGTTCGGAGCCGACTGTTATCGGGGGCCGGCGAACTTGCCCCGCTCCCCCAGCCGTTGATGCCTGGTAGTCATCGACCCGTTGGAAGCCGCCAAAGAGCCCGTCCTCGCCGGTGAGGCCGGCGAAGTCACCGTCGGATTTCGGGTGGAGTTCGAGCCCGGTGGCCTGCCGATAGAACACGGCCGGCGCCTCGGGATCGGCACAGTCGGGTGTTATCACCGTTGGCTTCATCTGCGGGGAGAATCGGAGCGCGAAGGCCGGCGCGGGGCCCATGCGCAGTGTGTTCGTGTTCTCCGCAGGTGAAAGAGCGGCGACCGTCGCCTCACTCGATCGGCACCTGCCCCAGCAGCGCGATCCTGATGACACCGGTCCACAACGGCCGCGGCGTACGTAACCCCAGGCCCTTGGCGGTGAGGGCCGGGAAGCGGACCGGAGCGCCGGGGAAGGGTGCCGACCCCTGCGCAGGGATCGGGGCGCAACCGGACCACCGCCCGTAACCCGATCCTCACGCGGGGCGGGTGTGATCGCATACGGAGACACAGCGCACCGCAGCAGACCGAGCACCGTATCCGGCCGGCATAGCCTGCAGGCCAGGGCACTGTCCTCGGTGAGCAGGTCCGCGGCCTGCTCACGAGAGTCGGTCTTGACCGTTGCGCCAGACGGCCGGCAGAAGCCTTGGTGGACGCCGATGATCGCGCGGCGGCCTTCGCCACGACCTGCTCGACCACCCCAGTCCGGGGTGGGGGCTGACGTGCGGCAAGCACGCGCGGCTCACAGCAGGCCCGCGCATCGGGGCCGACCAACCCGACTTCCGTGATCAGCAGCGCAACGTCAGCCATCTGCTCGTCGCTCCACCCGGTCACCTCCAGAAGCAGGCTGTTCAGCGGACCGCCGGCCGGCTCCGCGCGTTCATGGCCAGGGTTCGGGTCGTGGTCGCGTAGTCGGCGCGTCGCCTCACCCGGGTCAAGTGGGGTGTCACGGTCCGGTCTGTCGCGTACTTCTGCCGTGGTGGGGAACAATTCCTCTACGAGAGGTCGCCGGCCCCCTGTGACCGCACGAGCCGACGCGCTCTGGGCATTTCCTCGTGCGCCGCCTCCCGTGGAGTCGTGTACTGCAGCGATGAGTGACTCCACTGGACGGCATGAGGATTCCGCCCTCCGCATAGAGCCGCTCCTCGGAGGAGTACTCCGATGACCACCACACTCAAGATCACGTCTCTGCCACCCGCACACCGTGACCGTCTCCTGAGCCTTGCCGAAGACGTCCGGTTCTCCGCGGCACGGCGGCTTTTCGAGGAACACACGGTCGCCGACCGCTTCTGGATCCTGAAGACCGGGGCGGTGACTCTCGACGCACAGCTTCCTCACCGTCGTCGCGCGGAAATAGAAACGCTGGGACCGGGCGAGCTGGTCGGACTGTCCTGGCTCTTCCCGCCCTTCGAGTGGGAACTGGGCGCCGAGACGTTGAGCCCCGTCCGCGCCTATGAATTCGACGCTCCCCAGGTCCGGGCGCTGTGCCGGTCGGATCCCGAGTTCGGATTCGCGATCAGCCAATGGGTCGGCCTGGTGCTCACCCAACGACTGCACGCGACACGCGGACGACTGCTCGATCTCTACGAAGCCGCCGCACGGGCCTGAACCCGTCCGTGAGGTTCGGGCCCGATTCCAGATGCTCACCGGTCTCCTCCAGGAGATGACGCCCGGAAGACCGCCGCAGCTCACACGGCCCTGCCGAGCGAGGGCAGGGCTGTGGGCGCGTTGTTGTGATGCCGCGATCTCCGCGTACGTGTTGTCGTGGCTTTCCCAGGGAATGCGTCGGCGGACTTGCCGGGCTCCAGGCCCTGGTAGGTCTCGAAGGAGTGGGTGATCGCCAGCAGGTCGAAGCCAGGGACGTCACCGATGTCCTGCGGGCGCAACCGGGGTGCCCCGGCGACCGGGATCCGCATCGCAGGCTCCGGTCCCTGGGTGACCTGTCCGGCGTCTCGGCGACGGGGGCGTACACGTGAGCGCTTCGTCCGTACGCGGCAGAACTACCCCGGCAAGGTTCAGACGCGTGGCCGGTATCCCAGTGCTCTTGTGATCTCTCCGGCGTTCGCATACCGGTCGTCCGTAGGAAGTTCTCGCACCGCTTCCATCAGCGCGTCCGGAGCGTACGAGCCGGAAAGAGTACGCAAGAGGGACGCGCGGTCCGCAGGGAAGACCGTGCGGCTCAGGCGACGCGCGAGTTCGGCTCTGAGTTCCTCGGCCTCGGCCTCGGCGCGCGCCCGCTCTCGTTCCTCACCAGGTGGGGGGACGGGGCCGCCCGGGTCGACGTGCACGTCGTCGTCGGCTGGAGGCTCGGGGTCGTACGCCTCGTGTGCGTGGGTGGTGTGGCCGGACCGCAGAAATGCCTGCAGTTCGTGCTTGCGCTGATCGTCCTCATGGGGGCTGAGACGGCTGCTTCCTCGCTCCATGGTGGGGACACCTCCTTGCCGGTCGGGTGTGCATCCGCCCGGTCAGTTGTTGGACAGCGCTTCAAGCAAGCCCCCGACGGGCCGGGGCGGGCAAGGCGCGGGCGACGTCTGCCTGGGCAACCATGCCGCTCGTCCTGACCAAAGATGGGCAGGGCACCGACTGCCAGCTCCGCCATCCTGTGAGCCGCGAGCAGGACAGATTCGTTTGCGCCGATGCACTCGGTGTTGGGGATCACGATTTCCCGCGCGGTGGTTATTGGGGACACGTCCCTTCACTTCTGTTGGGTCGGAGTCTCTGCACCCGGGCTGCCGGTCGCCGGAGCCCCACCGTGCAGAGCCGCAAGAGGAAGAGCGGAGTGCACTCTGCACGGCGTACTCCAGGATGTCCTCGCTCCCGCGAAATCCTGGGAGCACCACCCCAGGCCGTCTGCGGGGCGGACGGCCGGGTGACTGGTCGGGCAGACGGCAGCCAGTTCCACCCGACTGCGCGGCCCGTACGGCCAAGGCCGCCCCGTTTCCCGTTCCCGGGTCCAGCACAGCCACCCTTCCAGGTTCCCTGCTGAAGACTCCGGTCGCCTCTCGAGACGACCCGCCTGCGCTCCTGTGAGGGGCAGGCTGCGGCTGTTCCGTGCTGAGCGGCTGGTCGTACTCGATGGGTGGGCCGCTTCCGTACGGGCGGAACGTGGGCAGACACACGAGAACGCAGATATGCGCCATGTCACTCCGGGTAATCCACAAGTTCGGTGGCGCACGAAGCGAGGACGAGAGCGATGTCCGCAGACCCCTCCCCTGAAGGTCCGGGGCCCGTCCCCGGCAAGCCGGATCCAGTGCCACACGACCCGCAATCGCCGTCCGTACCAGATACCGGCGAACCCGAGCCCCAGCCGGACGCGGAACCGCCCCTGCGCCGGGTCCGGGATCCCGCCCCGTCCCCGAGCCACCCGACTGACCAGAGCGCTCCTGCCTGAGGGCGTGGGGCGCCCATGTTGAAAAGTCACGTATTCGTTTAGGGCGCGGACCTGGATGATCACGCTCAGTCATCATTGGAGGGGTCATCTTGAGGGGGAGCAGGCTGATCGCGGAAACCCTGCCGCATTGAGCACGGATCCTGCTTCCACGCACACTCGCGCCGAGGCTCCGGAGCAGCCGGCCGTGGCGACATCCATGCCCGTGGCCCCCAACACCAGCGAGCCGGATCCCACGCGCCGACATGTGACCGGGGACCCGGCCGCCCTCTGCCGCATGACCGCTCATCAAGTACGGCAGATATCCATCGAAACCCAAACGAACGCGTCTGTCCAGCAGCGATGACCTGGCCTTCGCAGCAGGTGCTCCGGAGACCGCAGACTCCGCCGAGACCCGGGACAGCGACTGCGACAGAAGATTTCAGCAGAAAACCGAAGGGACACGTAGGGGGCAGACCTCGCAGGACATCAAACCCAGCGTCCCGCATGCCGAGCAGCCCTGGTGCCGGCCACCGCGGCGGTGGCCGCCTTCGTGTCCTGGCCGGCCCTGCGGACGACGGTATGAAAGCCCTCGGATATGCCCGTGGTGACACCTGCGGTCCGGGATCAGCGGAGACTGAAGAGAAGCCTTCGATGCCGGATCGATGTGTCATGGCCGTGCATGGCTGAGCCCGGCAAAGCGCCCCGGCTGCCTGCGGGGTCAGTCTTCAGGAATCGCAACGGGTGACTACCACAGGAGTGTCGTGCCAAGGAAAATCCGATGGCACGGTGCAGACCTGGAACGGGACCGAAGCATCGCCAGGCACCAGGCCACGCCAACCCCGCAGCACCGCGAGGAGGGAGAGGACATGGCACGGGTGGTAGTCGAGGGCACCGATATCGTCGTACGCCTGTCCTGGCGGGAGAAGGCGGCGGCACGCCACCGCGATGTGCGGGTTCCGGTGTCGGCGCTGCGCCAGCTCTATGTCGAGCCCGACTGGTGGCGTGCGCTTCGCGGTGGGCGCGGTCGGGGCACCTGGATTCCCGGACGGTTGTGCGCGGGCATCCGGCATCTCCGAGAGGGACAGGACTTCGCGTGGGTACGGGCCGGCCGGCCGGTGCTGTGTGTGGAACTGCGCCGGGGTGCGCCGTTCAGCCGGCTGGCGATCTCCGTCCCCGACGCCGAGGAGGCGATGCGAGCTCTGCTGCCGCTGGTCCCACGGGATCGGCTGGGATGAAGGTGAGCGGGTGAGCGCGTCCCTGTTCCCGGATGTCGAACATCGAGTGGGCGAAGTACTCGTCACCGGCCGAGAGTTGGGCGACGTACAGACTCTTCGGGTAGCTCGGCCCGTATGCCCGGCCCCGGGGTCCGCACCGGAAGCCGGCAGCCTCTCTCACGTTCCGTGATTCGCGGGCAGCGTCGCCTGCTCGACACCTTGTTCCTATACCGTGCGCCGATATCGGAGTCCGCAATGGCTCGTGGGGCCGTGGTCGAGGAGCGAGCGATGGGGACAACGTCGGCGTCTGCCGAGGCGGGGAAGCTTCGGCGGCACCTGGGTGTGTTCGACGCCGTGGTGATCGGGCTCGGGTCGATGATCGGTGCGGGGATCTTCGCCGCGCTCGCCCCGGCTGCCGGTGTGGCCGGCTCCGGACTGCTGCTGGGTCTGACGCTGGCCGCGGTGGTGTCGTACTGCAACGCCACGTCCTCCGCCCGCCTGGCCGCCCGCTACCCGCAGTCGGGGGGTACGTACGTCTACGGCCGCGAACGGCTCGGGGAGTTCTGGGGCTACCTGGCCGGCTGGGGCTTCGTGGTCGGCAAGACCGCCTCCTGTGCGGCAATGGCCCTCACCGTCGGCTCGTACGTATGGCCCGGACAAGCGCACGCAGTCGCGGTTGCCACGGTGGTGGCGCTGACCGCAGTGAACTTCGTCGGCGTGCAGAAGTCCGCGTGGCTGACGCGCGGGATCGTCGCGGTCGTACTGGCCGTGCTCGCCACCGTGGTCGCCGCCTGCGTGAGCGGCGGCGCGTCCGATACCTCGTGGCTGGACGTGGGGGCGGGCGCCACCTTCGGCGGGGTGCTGCAGGCGGCCGGGCTGCTGTTCTTCGCCTTCGCCGGCTACGCGCGCATCGCCACTCTGGGCGAGGAGGTCCGCGACCCCCGGCGGACCATCCCCCGCGCGATCCCGACCGCACTCGGTATCACCCTGGTGGTGTACGCGGCCGTCGCCGTGTCCGTGCTCGCGGTGCTCGGTACGGACCGGCTCGCCCACACCGCCGCCCCTCTCGCCGAGGCCGTACGTGCCGCGGGCGTCCCCGGACTTGCCCCGGTGGTGCGGGGCGCGGCAGCCGTCGCGGCGCTCGGCTCACTGCTCGCACTGATCCTCGGTGTCTCGCGCACCACTCTGGCGATGGCCCGCGACCGGCACCTGCCGCACACCCTGGCCGCCGTCCACCCCCGGTTCCAGGTCCCGCACCGCGCCGAGCTCGCGGTCGGGGCCCTCGTCGCCGTCCTGGCCGCCACCACGGACCTGCGAGGCGCGATCGGCTTCTCCTCCTTCGGCGTGCTGGTCTACTACGCCATCGCCAACGCCTCCGCCTGGACCTTGCCCCCCGTCGAGGGCGGCCCCGCCCGGATCGTGCCGATCGTCGGGACGGCCGGCTGCCTCGCCCTGGCGTTCGCCCTCCCGCTCGCCTCGGTGCTGTGGGGGGCCGCCGTGATCGCGGCCGGTGCCGCCGCCTACGGTCTGCGCAAGGCACTCACCCGCCGCGCCTGAGCGGCCGGCAGGTTACGGGCGGGGCCGGTCCTCGGCCGGCGCCGTCCCCGCCTCGGCCGCCCGGTAGACGCGGCGGGTGCGCCCCTCGACGACCCGCTGCTCGGGGACCATCAGCCCATTGCTTCCCGCGACGGTTCATCGGGCGGCGTCGTGCTTGCCGGCGAGTCCGTCAAATCCGCTGCCGGAGTAGTAGGAGATGCCGTACGGCCCACCGATGCGCGGCCGGTGCTCGGTGTTGTGGCCCCACGCCATCTGCTTCATCCGCTCGCGCTCCTGGGTACTCGGGGCTATCGGGCGGGCCTGGACAACGGACATGGCAGGAAGTCCGATCGAAGAAGTTGATCACGACGGTCCGCAGCTGCCGTATCCGGCCCCGGGCCACTCGGGCAGGGTGGCTGAGTAGGGAAATCGGACGCTCACCGTGGGTCACCCTCCCGGGCCGCGAGCGTCGTTCGTCGGCCTGGTGTCCTGCCCTGATGTCAGTGGTCCTGAGGGCTGCTGCGCTCCGGCTCCTCCAGATACTCGGGGCAGTCGGGGTTGTGGCAGGGGCCCGGGCCCCGCACGGGCACGAAGACTCCGAGAGTCTTGTGCCGCCTCACGATGGTGGGATCCACGGGGTGCTTGCAAACTGGGCACACAAGCAGCCCCTGAGGACCGGTCTCATGCTCAACTTTGCTCATTCTTCAACGATAGGCCGTGCGATCGGAGAAGGAGACAGGCCACGCGTCGCTCATCGTGCGGCGGTGATCCGTGCGCCGGTCGGGCGGGGCACCGGCTGCTGGTCCAGTCCGGCATGTTTGCGCCGTCGAGTCCGGGGTCCCCGGTTGCGGCACCTGACCTGGAGGATGCCTTCTCCTCCCGAGCGGCAGAGGCCGGGCGGGACGCATCGGCGCAGGCTGAGAGCGACGGTTGCGGCCAGTACGACCTTCCCGCGGGTCACCCTCCCGCTGTCGATGCCGGGCATGAATTCCGGCACGCTGCTGACGTTCGTCCCGGCCAACGGTGATTACGTGAGTGGTCCGGTGACGCGAGGAACGGAGCGCAGTAGCGCGGCGGTGTACGGGTGGGCTGGGCGTTCGGTGACCGCCTCGGTGGGTCCGGTCTCGACGATTCGGCCGCCGTACATGACTGCGACCCGCCGGGCCCGCCCGTGGAGCAGGCCGATGTCGTGGGTGATGAGCAGGGCGGCCGGGCCGCGCGTCTCACGGTGACGGCCGAGCAGGTCGAGGACGGTGACGTCGAGGGCGGTGGTGGGTTCGTCGGCGAGCAGCAGGGCGGGGGAACCGGCCAGGGCTGCCGCGATACCGGCGCGCCGGCGCAGACCGCCGGAGAGCTCATGCGGGTAGGCGCGGGCTTGCCGGGCCGGGTCGACGTGTGCTGGATGGTCGCCGCCTGCATTCGCGGAATCCAGGGGGAGCAGATCGGGCCGGACAGCATTGCCTGTATGACCAAGCACTTCCCCGGCGGCGGCCGGCGGGGCCGTCCGTGGTCCCACGCCGACATGCGCCTTCGTCGCCCGGCTCCGAAGCCCCGGGCAGCTTCGGGTTGTTCACGCACCGTTCGGCGGGAATCACCCACCGAACGGCGGCCCGCTGCCTTGCATGACGCGCCCGATGGTGTCCGGGCCCATGGGGCCGCCGAAGAACCCCGTCACCGATCCCGCTCCGCCGCCGGTCCGAACGGTTCCGACGGCGGCGGCGATGGTGGCGGCTCCGGTGGTCAGTGAGGCCGCATGGTTTCCAGCCACTGCAGGACCTCGGGGGTCACGGGGTCGGTGATGTCGGCGAACTCGTCGTGCTTCTTGAGGAACTTCGCCACGTAGGGGCAGACCGGCACGATGCGTTTCCCCGAGGTGCGTACGTCGCTCAACGCCTGCTGTACGAGTATCGAGGCCAGGCCCTGTCCGGCGAAGGCGTTGTCGATTTCGGTGTGGTAGAAAACGCGCTGGTCGTCGCGGTCGCGGTACACGGTGAGGCCTGCGGTTTTGCCGTCGACCAGGATTTCGTAACGGTGTTCGGGGTCCACTCGCTGGACAGTCGGAGCGGCGGCGGGCTGCGTCATCGTATGCCTTTCAGTGGCGCGTCGGGTT
>NZ_BMRN01000095.1 GCF_014648655.1 Streptomyces atratus | reverse complement strand
TCCACCGCGAACATGACCCGCCGCCTGACCACACCGAGCCCCGCCTGGCGCGACGGTCTCGGGCTGGCCGCGTGAACGTCACCGAACTCCTCGCCGACCTCCGGCCCCAGCACGAGGCGGCCACCGCCCGTGCCGGGGAACTCCAGGGGCAGATCGACCACCTCACCGCCGCCCTGGCCCCGCCGTACCTCATGTGTGATGAACTATGGCCCGGTTTCGAGATGTTGATCTCGTCTCTCGGCAAGAAAGTTGGAGGGATCGTGAATCTTGGCGGGGGGACGTGGCAGCGACTGACCGCCGTGGTGCTCGTCATGGCGGTGGCGGCCGGGTGTACGGGGCAGGGCGAAGGGCCGGACGGCGGAAACGACAAAGACCTGCTGCGGAACCACGACTGGACGCAGATGCCGGGCACCACCGCGCGGAACGACATCCTGCGGGTCAGCGCATCGGATCGGCACATCGTGGAGCAGGACTCCTCCGGCGGCCAGCCCAATCCCCCGCTGAACCTGGCCGGCCCGCATCTGAGGTCCGATGGCGACTTCACCGTCACCGCGCGCATGTCCGGTGTGGGCGACGGTGACGGCGACTCATGGCTGCGGCTGTACGGACGGGTACCGGTCATCTACGACGAGTGGCGGCAGGAGCGGCCCTCACTCCGCGTCGGCGTGACCGCCGACGGACAAGTGAAGGTACAGATATGGGACGGCGAGGGCGACGAGCCAGCCACCTCCAAGGTTTTCGACTGCGGCTGCTCCGGGACGGTGACGCTCGCCGTGTCAAGCATCGGTGACACCTTCCGCGTGAAAGCCGACGGGCGGCGGCTGGGAACCGTGCAGGACCCGGGGGTGTTCGCCGAGGGCACTGTCTGGTTCGGTCTGGAGGCGGACGCGGGCGAAGACGAGCGCCGCGAGGGATGGCGTCTGACGCAGCTGATCGCGCGGGCAGAGAGCGGTGACTCGCTCCGCGTGATCAAGGCGCCGCAGCTACGCCAGGAGCAGTCCGACGACTCGCTGCGTGCGCGGGCCGCAGACATGGGGCGGCCGTTCGACGTCGGCGCCGCCCTAGCCGAGAACCCGCTGCTCACCGACTCCGGCTACCGGGCGCTCGCGGGGAGCCAGTTCTCCATGCTCACTCCAGAGAACGCGTTCAAGCCACAGTTCCTCCACCCGCGCCGGGGCGTCTACGACTTCCGCGACGCGGACCTACTCGTACGCTTCGCCCGCGCAAACGACATGAAGGTGCATGCGCACACCCTCGTCTGGCACGAGGCTCTGCCCAACTGGATGCGGGAGAACGACGATCCCGAGGAGGTGCGCCGGACCATGCTCCGGCACATCGCCACGGTCGCCGGTCACTTCAAGGGAAAGGTCGCGGAATGGGACGTGGTCAACGAGCCCATGTCCGACGACGAGGAGAGCTACACCAACGGGGATTTTGGTCTGCGCTCCGAGCAGAGCCCGTGGTTCGAGGCCATGGGCGAGGAGTACATCGACGAGGCGTTCAGGGCCGCCCACCGGGCCGATCCGAAGGCACGGCTGTTCCTCAACGAGTACGGGGTCGAGGAGGAAGGCGAGCGGTGGGACGCCCTTTACGATCTGGTCAAGCGGCTCAAGGAACGGGGCGTACCGATCGACGGCGTGGGTTTCCAGAACCATGAGTACGCACCCGGCGACCGCATCGACCCGGAGACCTTCCGCAGCCATGTGCGGGATCTGGCGGAGCTCGGGGTCCAGGCGCGGGTGTCGGAGATGGACGTCCCCATAGGCGAGGACGAGGAGGACGGGCGGGAGACCCAGGCTGACGAGATGGTGGGCAAGCTGCGGGTCTGCCTGGAGGAGCCGAACTGCACATCGTTCTCCACATGGGGATTCACCGACCGGTACGGTTCCACCGCCGACACCAAGATCTATCCTCCGCGCACGGCCGATTCCCTGCCGTGGGACGCGGCCCTGCGGCCGAAGCTGGCGTACGAGCGCCTGCTCGAGGCCTTTGACGAGGCGTGAGGCATCAGGGTGCGATCTCTCGGTTTGGTGTCGGTGGTAGTGAGAGTCAGTAGCGCTGGTTTGGGCCTGTGGTCTTTCAGCGCTGGTCAGTGGGGTGTCGGTGGTGGGGTTGCCATTGTCATAGGGCGAGAGATCTGGGTGGGGGATCGCTGTCGTGGGGCTTTATCTCATGGCAGGTGATGCTGTCTCAGGTTCGAGAGTTCTGATGCAGCACTGGACCCCGGGCCTCAAGAGACCCGGGTCCAGTCACCGCTCAGGAAACGATCAGGGGCTGTCCGGGGCGGCCTGGGGGATCGTCACCGCCCCTGCCCAGTCCATACCCAGCTCCGCGAGGGCGGCGAGCTGACCGGCAGCCAGCCTGTCCCGCCTCGATTTGGTGTTCGAGACCCATACGCCCAGCTTCACGACCACCGGCTCCGTCTCGCCGTCGATCGTGATCTCTTCGCTGTGACCGCGCGGCACCGGCCGGTCGCCCTCCCGCTTCACCCACTGCGCGAGGGCCGCCAGGCCCCGCTGGAACGCCTGCTTCGCCTTGTCCGGACCCTTCGCCGCGCGCTTGGTTGCCGGTGAGGGAGATGGCGCCTCAGCGGGCTGCACGCCCAGCGCGGACAGCCGCTCCTGCTGTTCGGTCGACAGCTGCGCCCAGGTGCCCGGCTGCTTCTGCCGCTCCAGCCACTTGCCCAGGTCGTCCCCCTCGAACAGCACCCCGGGTTCGATGGCCGGCAGGACACCGTCGGCGTTGACCAGGTCCGCGAGCACCCGGTAGTGGCGCTGCCAGTCCAGCGGCCACGGGCAGTCCCAGTCCGGGTCGATCGCCGTCAACTGCTCCGCGCGTTCCGCCGCCCGTTCCGGGTCCTTGCCCAGACCGTTCTTCTGTCCCTTCCGGCGGAGGTTGGCCATGTGCTGCCCGACCGGCACCATCGTCTCGCCCTCGCCCCAGACCGCGTCCTGACGCGGCGCGAGGTGCCCCGTGGCCCGCCGGTAGGACCGGAGCGCGGCGAGCTTGTTCTCCCATGCCTCTTCGCCCGGTTCCCACACCATTCCGGCTGTGAGTTCTCATCTGTGTTGCGGTAGAGGAATCGCTATGACCTGCGAAGCTGCAGATGACTGAGAGATGCCTCGGTGTGCTTTTTCCACGCCGATCGGGGCCTTGACCTGCAGTACCGCAAGCCTGATGAGAATCCCGCAGTTGTGTTGAGAATTCTGGTAGCGGCCAGGAGGGCGTCTGACCGGCTACCGTCGGCGGCGTGACACCAGCGTCCGACTCCCTCCCCGCCCCCGGACACGCTCAACTTCGGCTGACCGCACAGCAGTGGGGCCGGACAGGATCGCCCTGTCCGGCCCCACTTTTCGTTCCCGGCTTGCTCACCGGCTGAGGCGGGTGGGCGGTCCCCATGCGAACTCGAGGTCGTCCAGCAGGACGTCCTCCAACTCCCACCGGCCGCGCATGAGGAACGGGGCTCTCGGGCTGACCGGCCAGCATGTAGCGGCCGTGCGAGGCGGGCGTGCTGCCCGGCCCGTACGCGCGCAGCAGCTCTTCCAGGCGCTCGCGGTGCTGTTCGGCGAACGCCTCCAGGCGCTGCGCGTACCCGGCCCGTCGCGTACGGCGCTGAGCGCCACGGTCAGGATCTCGTCCGATGCCTCGGGGATGAGGAAGTCTCCCGGGTCGGCCAAGGCCCACGTGCACCGCTGCGCCGCCGCCAGGACCTCCCTCGCGTCGAGCTCCGGGGCCGGGGCCTCTACCGGGAGCCTCCTTCGGGGCGGGGGGAGGCTGGCTGCTGGAGGTGGGCGAGCAGCAGGGCGCTGGAGGTGGCGTGCCCGCGCTGAGCGGCGGTGGTGTCGGCGATGCGCAGCAGGTCGCTGGCGACCGCGCGGACACCGGCGAACCAGCCGTCCTCGAAGCGCTGCTCGGACCCGTGCGGGGCGCTGCTCTCGGAGATCCAGGTGTGGGCCCCGGCCACCGCCCCGGCCTCCAGCTGCGACACGATCTCGTCCGCCTGCTCGGGCGCTACTCCTACGGCGGCCAGGGCCTGGAACACCGTGAACCGCGCGTTCGTAGCCTCGCTCTGGTGCTGGCCGACGCGGGCCAGCAGCAGCTGACTGTGACTGCGCACGAGCTCGAGAAAGAAGGCATGAAAAGTACGCACCTCCAGTCTCCGGCGGGCGGAGGGTCCCAGCAGCCCGCCCATCCGGTCGGTTATCTGCCGGGCCGCTGCTCGGGCCCGATCCTGCCGTCCTCGTCAGGCTCCGGGTCCGGGCAGCATCCAGTCCGCAGGCCAAGGGCCTCCCCGGGACGCATTCCAGTCAAAAAGGAACAGGTGATGAAGGCGGCCGTACCCAGGTGCCGCATCAGCGTGGCCGCCTCGGCGAAATCGATCGCCTCCCGCCAGGGGCGTCCGGCGATCCGGCCGGTCACCGGGGTCGCCAGAGGGCGAGCCCCTCGCGCTCGGCGACCCTGTGGATCTGACGGGCGGACGCGCCGGTGATGCCGCCTATGTAGTTCCGGGCCAGCATCATCTTGCCGCGGTGCAGGCGGGCCGGCAGCGGAGCCTTGGCGACGATCAGCGGGTCGAGAAAGGCCCGCAGGGCAGCCTCCCCGGCCGGGGTGCCGGGGGCGGTCCCGGCGATCTGTATCAGCCGTTGTGCCTCGGCCCAGGCGGCGAGGATGTCGTCGGCGAGATCGTCGATCATCCGCATCGCCCAGATCAACAGGGGACCCATGGTCGCCTCGGCCAGGGGCTCGGTCGCGTTCTCGCCGCCGGTGGAGGTCGCCGCCGGCAGATAGTCGTCCGCCCCCAGCTCGTCCCACGGAGGACGCCCGATCCCCGAGGGACGGGCGCTGAGCTGGTCGAACGCCCACAGTCGGGTCAGAGAGCTGAGGTTGCTCTGGGCCCGGCTGCGGCCGATGCCCTTGTCGCGGCAGTGCTGGCCGTACTCGTGCAGGACACCCCTGTCGCAGTGCGCGAGGGTGTTGATCCCCCCGGTCATCCAGCCACTTCGCCAAGTTGAACCAGTCCGTCACCGCGGCCTTGGTCCGTTCGCTGCCGAGGCGGGAACGCAGACGGGTTCCCCGCTCGGTGAGGAACGTCGGCCGAAGCTCACCGTTGATCACGGTCCAGGCTGCCAGCCGCAGCTCGTCCTCGAAGGCCGCAGTGCAGCGCTGCCACTGGATGGTGGCCGTGGTCGCGCTGGGCTTCGCCGGCAACGGGGCCAGGGGCCAGACGGATTCCCCGTAGCGGCCACTTTGGTGAGTGTGCGGCGCGACCACGCGATGCGGGAGGACGACAGGACTGCCGGGTTCCGGAAGAGGCAGAAGGTAGGGGTCGAGTTCGATGGCGGTGGTCACGTGTCGAGTTCTCCGGTCAGCGACAGGGCGATGAGATCGCGGTCGGCATCGGTGACCTGGTCCAGGGCCCGGTTCCAGGTGCCTTCGCCGAGCTTCCCGCGCAGGTCTTCGAGGCAGGCGTCAGCCACCGCTGCCTCGGCTCCCCGGGCCGGCGCGACTACTTGGCCAGCTTGCCGTTGGGCCGCACGGTGAACCAAGTGCCGTTCACGCCCTGGCCGTTGGCGTCGCCGGGCTTCTCGTCGCCGGTGTACCAGTAGAGCGGCCAGCAGTCGATGCTGAGCTGCTTCGTGCCGTCGGAGCGGGTGTACGGGCTGAGCAGCTTCGGGTCGATGCCCTTGATGTTCTTCTTGTCGACGAGCCCGGCGGGTTTCCACTTCTCCAGGCAGGCGCCCCGGCAGTTGGACTTCATCGGCCAGGCGGTGTCCTTGGTGAAGCGGTAGAGCGTACGCCCCTTGCCGTCGCGGACGATCGTGCCGCGCTCCTTGTCGTCGACCGTGGACAGGGCGGGCAGGTCCTTCGGCTCGCTCGGGGCCTCCTGCGCCTGTGCCTTTGCCTTCGTGCCGTCGGGCGCGGCCGAGAACCAGGTACCGCCGACGCCCTGCCCACGGGTCTGCCGGGGCGCCGTGTCCTGCGCGTAGCGGTACAGCGGCCATCCCGCGAGCGTCAGCTGCCTCGTGCCGTCCGCGCGCTTCACCGAGCCGAGCAGCCCGGGGTCCACGCCGCGGCCCGCCTTCGCACCGTCGGCGAGCACCGGCGGCCAGGCCGCGGCGCAGTCGCCCGCGCAGTTGGAAGCGGGCGGCTTCGCCGTGTCCTTGTCGAAGCGGTAAAGGGTGAAGCCCGCGCCGTCCGTCACGACCGGGCCCAACTGCCGGCTCTTCCAGACGCTGAGGCGGCCCGCCTGTGAGGGCTGCGCACCGTTGCCCGTCGCGGCGGCGCGCCCGGCGGAGCCGGTGGTGGTCGCCGCCGTGCCCTGGGAGCTTGTGCAGGCCGCCGTCAGCATGACCGCGGCGAGTGTGAATACGACCGGGACGCAGGTGAATTTACGCATGGGTATCCCTCTTTCGGAAGTCTTGGAGAATTTGCTTTTCGCTGAAGTGCTGAATGCTGAAGTGCTGAGTAATGGCCCGCCCCGGCAGCAGGGGAGGAGTCGGCCGACTGCCGGGGCGGAGTTTCTGGTCCCGGAATTCCTTCTGGCCGGGCAGTATCGCTGTGAAAACGGCCGCTGTGGCGGGTAGGTTCAATTCCCGGAAGAATCTTTTACCGGGTCGCGAGCCGTCAGACCCGCCCCGTACCCGCCCCGGCCAACGTCTGCGTGGGAACGACCACCCGCAGACCGAGTACGCCCAGGTCGACGCTGCCGTCGTTCTCCGCGTACCACCGCCAGTGCGCCCCCGGTACGTCGCCCACCGTCAGCACGATCCAGCCGCCGCCCTCGGACCCGGTGAGGTCCGCGAGCGCCCGCGCCTCCTCGGCGGTCGGCGCGTCCTGGAGGACGACGAACCCGGTGACCTCGCCCGTACGGGCGGCGCCACGCACCAGGCCGACGCCCAGTTCCTCGGCGGAGTTGAGGATCTCCTCGGGGGCCTTGCCCTTCACCTCCGACACGGAGCGGACCCGGACCAGACCATTGAGGCCGGGCAGGGCGCTCGCGCCCGGGTCCACCGAGACCACCACCGTGCACTGCCGCGGCAGTTCGAGCAGCCCGCGCACCAGCGCCGCCACGGTGTCCTGGGCGACGACGAGGTCACCGCTGACGCTCAGCGCGCCGTTGATCTGCCCGAGGTCCACCATGACCTGCGCGCCCCGCTCGCTCACCCCGATCCGGGCGAGGTGCGGCAGCGCGAGCGTCACGTCGGTCGCCGGATCGCCCTCGATGACGGAGGGCAGCCCGGTGCGCTCCCAGCGATTCGGTTCGAGCGCGGTCCACGGCACGGGTGCCGTGTGCGCCCCCGACACCGACGCGAGCAGCTTCGTGGGTTCGGCGAGGACGCTGTAGACCCGTACCGGACGCTCCGCCTCCGCCGCGTCGGCGGGGATCAGTTCGCGCAGCGCCTGCCGCACCACCACCGGTGTACGGGTGTCCGCCGCGAGCCGCCGCGCGAGCGCGCCCCGCCGACGCCGCCGCAGCGCGAGCGCCAGGCCGCGCGGCAGCCGCGGCCGCAGCACCCGGGCGGCCCGCGCGATCCCGGAGCCGGTGGCGCGCACGGCCCGGCTGATCGGACGCCGCGCGACGATCACCACGGTCAGTACGGCGACCCCGGCGACACCTCCGATCAGCCAGGGCGATCCGACCCGGTCGCCCAGTCCGGCGAACGGTCCCGCGCCCCGGCCGGCCGCGGCGCGGGGTGTGGGGGAGGCGCTGCGCGCGGGGAGCTTCGCCGCGTCGGCGTTCTCCTCGGGCAGGACACCGAACTCCACGCCGGCCCCGTCCGCGTCCTCCGGCAGGATCAGCGGGAAGCCCGGGGTCAGCTGGTCGGGACTGACGAAAGCCGAACCGTCCGGCAGCTGGCGCCCGCTGTTGAGGACCAGGATCTCCTCGAACCGGTCGCCGTCGCCGAGGGTGCGCTGCGCGATCCCGAACAACGTCTCCTGCTCGCCGCCGTTCTCCCGCGCGGACTTGACCACGTAGTACTTCGTCACCTCGTCGGCCCGCAGCGCCCGGGAAGGCTGCGCCTGTACGGCGGCCGGAGCCGGTGCGGAGTCCAGAGCCCGTACGGATTCCGGAGCCCGTACGGACCCCAGGGCCTGCGCCGGTGCGGGCAGCGCCAGCCAGGTGACGGCCATCAGGCCGCACACCGCCGTCACCCGTGCCGTCGTGCGCCACGGCGCCGGCCGCCGTGCTTCGTTCGTCGTCCTCGGGGCGTCGCGCATCCTTCTCGTCCTCCTCCGTACGGGGCCTGGTGACGCGCACTGCTGATGCGTCGGCCGTCACACGCACGGAACCCCGGGGCGGTTCAACGAGCTGAACCGAAACGTCGAACACCCCGTTAGGAGGTGCCGAACGGGCTTGTAGCCGGGAGGAGTTGGACATGGCGCGTCGGCATGCAACGGGCTGGGAGGTGCTCGGGTTCGGGGAGGATCCGACCCCCGGGAACCCGGAGGCGATCAGAACACTGGCCAAGACCTATCAGGAGCTGAGCGAAGGGGCGGGCGAGGCGGTCGAGCTGCTGCGCGACGACGGTGCGCTGCGCCGCGGCAAGGGCCAGGCGATGGACGCCCTGAAGACGCGCATCACCAAGGACCTGCCGGGGCTCCTGGAGAAGACCAGGGACTCCTTCCGCACCGCCGCGGGCGCCTACGACGAGTACGCGAACACCCTGACCACCGCCCAGGACCTGCTGGACCGGGCCATCGACCAGGGCCAGGAGGTCGCAGCCACCGCGAAGACGGAGGTCCCGGCCCTCGCGGCGGACGCCACCCCGGAGCAGGCCGAGACACACCAGACGCAGCAGGGCGAGGTGAACGCCGCGAAGGAGGCGCTGTCCGCCGCCGAGGAGCTCGGCCGCATGGCGCAGCGGGTGCGCGAGGACGGGTCCGAAAAGGCGACGATCATCCTCGATGACGCCGCCGAACAGGCCATCCCCGCACGGGACTTCGTGAAGGCGTTCGGTGACTTCCTCGCGGACAACCCGCTGGTGGAGATCATCGCCGGTGTCATCATCGGCATCGTCGCCGTGTTCTTCCCGGTCGTGGGTCTCATCCTGGGCGCGATCCTGTTCGCGGTGTCGGTGATCCGGATGGTGTCGCAGGGCAAGATCGACGCCGGTGAGATCATCATCGGCCTGCTCACCCTCGTACCCGGTGGCGTGCTGCTCGGCGGGCTCGGGAAGATCGTCGGGGCGGCGGGCAAGCTGGCGAAGCTCGCGCCGTTCCTGGCCAAGGTGGGCAAGGGCGTCGGGACCGCTTCGGGGGCGGTCTCGGCGGCCCTGAAGAACTCGACGTTCATCCGCAAGATCATCGACCCGCTGTCCAAGGGACTCGTGGGTCTCAAGACGTCCCCCGGTCTGGCCCTCGGTGCCAAGTTCGCGATCGACGTGACCACCGAGTTCAGCCTCGGCTTCCTGGCGAGCGGGCTCACGGCGTGGATCGACGGGAAGAAGTTCGACGCGGCCTCGGCCGCCAAGGGTGCCGCGCTCGGCGCCGCCACGGCCGGTGCCCTCACCCTGTTCGGCGGGACGAAGTTCGCCACCAGCATCAAGGACGCCTTCACCACCAAGGGCAAGTTCAAGAGCAACATCGACAAGGCGTTCTCCGTGAACAGCCTCGGTGTCGTCGACGGCAAGTTCAAACCCGGCAACGTCCTGTTCAACGACACCAAGGGCGGGCAGAAGACCGGCTTCCACGGCATCAACGGCCAGACCAAGTCGGACCCCGCCACGGGCGAGGTCAAGACGAAGGTCACGACCCCGGACGGTGCGAAGACCGAAACGAAGATCACTCCGCCCGGTCCCAAGGCCGACCAGGTCGAAGCCCCCGACGACCTGCCCTTCGGAGTCCCGGGGCCCGAGACGTCGACGACCACCACGACACCGGACGGGTTCACGTCGACGACCGCGAACGGCACGAACACCATCAAGAGCCCGGACGGGGACGTCATCACCTCGAACGGCAACACGACGACGATCAGCACCCCGGTCCAGGGCCCGACCACGAAGGAGCAGATCCTCGGCGGGCTCGCCGGCGAGTTCACGCCCGCGCAGTCGGAGAAGCCCGCGCTCTCCACGGAGCTGGGCCCGAACGGCGGCTTCACGACCTCGGGACCGTTCGGCGAGGTCTCCAAGGGGCCGGACGGCACCACGACGTTCAGCTCGCCCGGCGGTGACGGCGGTGGTCCCACACCGGAGTTCACCGTGAACAACAACACGATCTCCACCCCGAACGGCCTCACCCTGACCGACAACGGCGGCTCCACGACGGTGGGTGGTGGCGGTCTCACCACGGACAACACGAACGGCGTCAACTCGGTCTTCAACGGCCCCCAGGCGGGCCAGCCGGTGGCGACCCACAACCCCGCCGACGGCAACGTCGACATCAACTTCGGCAACACCACGCTCAACGGCAACACGGGGAACCCCGGGGGTGGATTCGCCCTGCCGGACGGCACGCAGGCCAGCGTCGGCAACAACGGCCACGTGAGCGTCGTCAACGGAGACGGCGGCGGCCAGAACGTCAACCTGCCCCCGGCCAACGCGGGCGGCCCGGTCACCTTCACCGACACCAATGTCAGCACCAGCATCCCCCCGGCCGGCGGCGCCACCATCACCACGCCGGGCGGCCCCGCCACCACGCTCGACCACACGGGGTTCACGGTGAACACCGGTGGTCCCACCCCCGACACGGTGCAGTTCAACGGGCCGGGCAAATCGCTCGACGTGACGCCGCCCGGCGGCCAGCCGCAGGTCTCGGTCGGCCCGGACGGCTCCATCACCACGGGCAACATCAAGACCGACGGGGGTGGCGGCGGTACGGCCACCGGCGGCGGGGGGAACGTGGAGTTCTCGCCGACCGACATCAAGTTCAGCACGCCCGACGGCGGGACGATCGCCGTCAACCCGCAGGGCCAGTTCGACCTGAACCCCTCCGGCACCCAGCCGCCGGTCACGGTCAACCCGAACGGGGACATCGCCGTGGGCCCGTCCGGCGCGGCCCCGGTCACCTTCAACGGCCCCGACGGCACTGCCGTCACCACCAAGCCGGGCGGCGGCCTCGACGTGACGCCGCCCGGCGGCCAGCCGCAGGTCTCGGCCGGCCCGGACGGCGGCGTCTCCGTCAACGGGATCACCACGGACGGCAACGGCGGCGGCACGGCCACCGGCCCCGGCGGCAAGGTCGACTTCTCGCCGCTCGACATCAAGTTCAGCGCCCCGGACGGCACGACGTTCACCATCAACCCCAACGGCAAGTTCCACGTCGACGGGATCAGCCACGGCGCGGACGGCGTCACCATCGGCGGCTCGACCACGGTCCACAACGACGGCTCGGCGAGCATCGCCCACGGCGACCAGGAGATCAACGTCGCTGCCGACGGCACCATCACGGCCACCGACGCGCAGGGCAACCCGGTCCCGCCGGCCGTGCCGCAGCCGACCCCCGGGAATCCGGTGAACGCGGGCAACACCACCATCTCCGTGGACCACGGCGGCGGCCACTCGGTCACCGTCCACGGCCCGAACGGCACCACGGTGACGGTCGGCAACAACGGCACCACGACCGTCAGCAATGGCCCGATCCAGGCGAGTCACGGCCCGAACGGCATCAGCGGCAGCGTGGGCACCGTCAACCCGATCCAGGTCAGCCAGGGCCCGAACGGCGTCACGACCGTCAGTCAGAACGGTACGTCGGTGAGTACGGGCGGAAACGGCCCGACCACGGTCGGACCGCAGGGCGGG
>NZ_BMRN01000094.1 GCF_014648655.1 Streptomyces atratus | reverse complement strand
ACTCCCGCCTCGGCCAGATCAGCCCGATCGCCTACGAACAACGATCAACTACGCTGGCCACCGCCGCATGACAACCGGTGTCCACGATCAAGGGGAAAGCCCCCCAACCCCGTGGTTCTGCGACCTGCCAGGCTTCGAACGTTGCGTCGGCCGAACACGTCAGATGCATGCCGCTGTCGAACACCATTCGCAGGACGCCGGACTTGAACACAACCGCGGACAGGACCGTCGCCCCGAACAGTGGAAGAGCCGCAGCCACGTCCTGGGACTCCGGTGTCAAAGGCAGGCCAGGACTGGCGTGGAGTGACCCTGTCGAGAGCTGAGCTGGTGCTTCCAGCACGACTTCCCACCCTGCGTCCAGGACGAGGGTCAGCCGAAAGTCGATGCTGATCCTGACGACACTCAAGCCTCGGAGGTTAAGGACCCATCGGTCTTCGTGCTCGACCGGTTCCACTTCGGTGCTCATCACCACACCATGGTCCACTCCGTCGCAGGCACCAAGGGGTTTCGCTCCTCCTCGGCATCGCCCTCTGCTGAGCCGTCGATGCCTCTGGACGTTCCGCAAAAGCCAGCTTCGCTGAGAACGCGAGGAGAGGCGTGCGCAACCATCCTGGCAAACCGGCAGCTCAGGCCAAGATCAACGGACAACTGCAGTGCGACGGGACAGTCGACGCGGCGACCATGGGCAAGTTTCGACTCGTCTCGTCTTGGGGCGCGGGCGCCGTGACTCTGCCCGTTTCTGAGCGGTGAACGGCCTGTAGTACGAGGGGTGCGTCGGCCTGACGTTGGGGTTGCAGTTGCGTCGGATCTCACGGCCGACAGTCGACGGGCTGCGGCCCAGTGCGGCCGCGATCGACCGGATGGACTTCTTTTCCCGCCGCAGGTCAGCTATGCGGATGCGCTCCTCCTCGGACAGGTACCGGCTCGAAACGGGGAGCGCGGGGGCTTTCAGCTCGCCCCTGCGCGGGTTGAGGGGGAACGTGCGTGGAGCACCGACAACTGGTTGCACCGCAGCGCGGATCGCCTTGTTGCCGCCCCTGACCGTCACACGCTCGGCGCGGCCGTTCAGCCACTCTTGGCCTGTCCTGCGGTTGATCCCGACGACGCGGCTGGCTTCCCTGATGCTCACACCTTCGTGTACCAGGTCGAGAAACCGCTGCTTCACCTCGGGGGACGCCCTCCTACCGTTAGGGCGTCCCCCGGCAGTGCTGATCTTGCTTGTCATCGCCCACCCGGACGTCAGGTGTTGCGACGATTATTAGAACCCAAGCCCCCCGTCGGCGGGGCCACCATCTCCGAGGCGGAAAGAGATCCCGACCGGCACGGAACAAGGCTGACGGCCGCAGAGAAGTCCGGCGCAAGACCCGCTCCCGCGAGATTCCTGGGCCACGGCATTCCTCTGACCGGTACGGTGTTCGTCGGCTGGGTTCGGTTTGCCACCCGGTGATCGGTTCTTCACCCCAGCCCCCTGTACCCCGGATCAGCGCTCTGGCCCGGGGTACGGCCGTGTCACCGCCAGCGCCGTCCTGCACCCTGTGCCCATGGCCGACACCTTTGACCACGCCCCACGGGCATGGAACGCCGCGCAGCTCCGCGAAGCGATCAAAGACCTGCCCGATGACGCTCCCATCCGCATCGGTGTCGCCGACGACCCCGGCACCTTACGTGCTCGTAGACGCCGAACACGTCGAGACCTGGTGGCCCCCTCCCGGGAACCGGGCCAGGGCGATGCCGTGGTGATCAAATCGTTGCCGCACCGCGTACAACCGCGTACGGGCCTCTCCTGTCCCACAGTCAGCCGCGAGGATGAACCTCCGGCCGGTGCGCCTATGCGTTCGGTCCAGGCTGCAGGGGAAAGGGTGAGCTCGAAGATGGGGAAGACGATGTGGAGAGCGGTGGTGGCCGGTGGAGCGGCGGTCATGTTCACAGGGGTGGCGGCGGTGCCGTCCGGGGCGGCGGAGGGCGGGGTCTCCTTCAGCCGGGTCTCGGTGAACGGCGGGAAGCCGATCGTGATCGGGGTCAAGGAGGAGGTCGAGGTGCATGCGGTCTTCCGGATGACGACCAAGCTCAGATACGACTTCGGGCCGACGGTGTTCCCCTACCGGGGGAAGCCCGACACTGGGGACACCCTGCACAGCTCCGTCATCACCAGCGACTGCAAGGTCGTGGACAGGGCGAAAGGAATCTGCGACTTCGAGGAATGGCTGTACATCGACCCGCAGAACCATGACTTCGGGAACGAGGACGCCGGCACCTGGCGAACTGCTGCTCGGGTCTTTCTCGCCGGCGACGCCCACGACACTGACGACAAGGACCTCCCGTTGCAGGTCAAGCGGGCCACACGCGTCACTGTCAACGCCTCGCCGGAGCCGGTCGCGAAGGGGAAGACGATCACCGTGACCGGGCGGGTCACACGCGCGAACTGGGACACCCACACGTACCAGGGGTACGCGGGCCGAACGGTCAGCCTGCAGTTCAAGGCGGCGGGCGCCTCCTCGTATATGACGGTCAAGAAAGCGACGTCGAGTAAAACGGGGGCGCTCAAGACCACGGTGAAGGCCACCGGGTCGGGGACATGGCGGTGGACGTTCTACGGGAACTCCACCTCCGGGGCGAAGTCGTCGACCGGGGATCACGTCGCCGTGCGGTAGGCGACGTGCGCGGACCGCCTCCCCTCGCAGAAGCGTCATCATCCGGACTGGCCGGACCGGGGACTTCAGTACCTCGTCGACATGTGGCCGACCCCGCAGGAGTCGGAACTCCTTGCACTCAAGCAAGGTCCGATCCCCTGGGCTGGCTGACCTAACGCCGCTCTGAAGTCCGCTCCCTGCGAGCGATGTGCGCAGCGCAGAACTCTGAGCGCGCTACTTGGCCAGCCTGGCCGAGTAGCGCGCTCAGTCACACGATTTCCAGGCCCATGGCGGCCGTGAGCAGGCAGAGACCGTTCGGGGCAAGGCGCTCGTGGACCAGCACCCCGACCTGTGGACAGGGCGCCGTGCCGCCTACCTGCGCGGCATCCTGGTCACCTACCAGGTGCTGCCCGAGCGGGACGAACTCGCGGCCCGTATCGAGCGCCACCTCACCCGGACCGTGAAGCGCCACCCCGAGCACGCCCTGCTCCTCTCCCCTTACGTCCGCTGGTCGCTCCTGCCCCGCGCCCGCCGCGCGCACCCGCGACCCGCGGGTCAGAGGCACCGCATCCGCTGGGCCTACACCCGGATCAACACCGCCGCGACCTTCCTCACGGCCATGCGGGAGCAGGGGCTCGCCCTCGCCGATGTCACCCAGCCCAATGTCGACGCCTGGCTCGCCGACAGCCCGAGCACCCGCTACGAGGTCCGCGACTTCGTGGTCTGGGCCGCGCGTCGCGGTCACAGCCGCCCGCTCCTCGTCCGGCACCGCCCCAAGGCCGACCCCGTTGGCATGGACGAGGACTCCCACTGGGAGCTCCTTCACCAGTGCCTGACCGACACCACGATTCCCCTGGACGTCCGGGCCGCCGGCGCGGTGCTGCTGCTGTTCGGACAGCACCTCGCCCGCATCACGGCCCTGCCCCTTAATGCCCTGACCGAGGTCGACGGCCACCCGGTGCTCGTCCTTGCCGAAACCCCCATCCGTCTGCCCGAACCCGCCGCACGTCTCCTGGCCGAACTAGCCGCTGCCCCGCCACCGTCCGGCTGGGCGGCAAACTCACCGCGCCGCTGGCTCTTCCCGGGCAACGGCCCCGGACGACACGTCTCTGGCGCCGTCCTCGCCCGGCGCCTGGCCGCCCACCACATCCCCATCCGACCGGCCCGCACTACCGCACTGGTCCAACTCGCCGAGGACCTTCCGCCAGCCGTCCTCGCCCCACTGCTCGGACTCCACGTCATCACCGCCGAGCAGTGGCGGCGCCGCGCGGCAGCCGACTGGACCGCCTACCTCCAGGCCCGTATGTCCACCCGGAACTGCGGTGCGCCGGTGTGGCTCTGGGCGCGGCGGTAATCATTTACAACCTAGTGTGCTTGGGTGCTGCTCGAAAGCGCATTGCACCTTCAGGCAGTGCCCTGGGCCGTGCCTTCGGTCACGGAGGAAGGGCGACGGCCCTTGCACGGTGGACACAGCGGATTGCCGCCGTTGCCATACCGAATGGTGGGCTCATAGCAGGAGGCGCAGCGCCCAACTTGCTCGGGCTGGCAACCCATCTGCGCGGCGAGGATTCGGCGGTCCTGCCGTGGGGCCGGTGTCGGCTGTACTGGTCCGGGTGGCGCTGCCGAGAGCGATTGCGTTTGCCCGGCGGGCGCAGATGTCGGCTGTGGTGGCTTGTTTGGCCGTGTGAAGGGGGCGGGTGACGCTGGTGCAGGAGCGGTGGGGTTGCGTTGCTGAGGGACCGTTGGCGGCGGTGCGGCGCGGTGCTGGGCCGCGACGTGGGACAGGAACGTCGAGGGCCGGCTTTCGGGCGGGGCGGGTGGTGCGGTCTGGTCTCGGACGGTGATGCCGGCGTGCACGCTGCCGCCGGTGTCGCGGGGGGTACTGCCACGCCTCGTCTTCGCGTTCTCCGTCTCGGTGTAGGTGCAGTTGCGGTTCAGTGCCAGGCGTTCGGGCGTGGCGGGTTCGTCGTCGTCGACAGCGCCGGGCTCAGGTTCGGCCGGATTTTCGCCGGTGGCGTCGAGGAAGGTTTTGCGGTCCTGGGCGGTCACCCACATGTGGGCGGCCCGACCACGGCGGCCCGGCTGGGCAGGGAGATAGAGAGGTACGTATGCGCCCCCGGCGGTGGCACCGATCAGCTGATCGAGGTGTATTCCAAGAGTGGGGGACCATGCACCGTGCCATTGGTTGCAACGGCCGTAGTTGCGGTCGGGGCAGGGCAGTGGATTGCTGCTGTCGCACCGCACCATCTCAAGTTTCTTGACGCCGCCGCGGACCAGGAGGGCATTGCCGCCGGAGATGGCCGCCTCGGGCAGGTGGTCGATGCGCGCCCAGGGGGTGCGGTCGATGAGGGGTGCTCCGCGGTCATCTGTCGTCCATAACGGGCTCAGGCCGTCGGCGCGGGCGATGTCGCTTCTTTTAGAAACGGAGGGGCCGGTCTCGTAGGACAACTGGATCTCGCAGCCGAGGCGCAGGCCGTTGTCACCGTGGACGAGGACGTCGGTGCGGCGCCGGCCGTCCGGTGCCCGGGACTCCAGTTCAGCGGAGAAGCCAGCAGTCTCAGCAGCGCGGGCAATGCGTTCCTTGAGGGCCTTGTGCCGCGGGCTCTCCGGCCGGGTGGGATGCCGAATACCGGTGGTGTAGTGGACGGCGATAGGCCTGCCCCGCCGCATTTGAAGGAACATCCACTGCGGGCAGCCCGGATCACGTTCCCGGCAATCGAGGCACTCCAGGTGCCCCTTCGGGGCCTTGCCGCCCTTGATGCCGTACAACCGACGCCACAACCTGGCATCAGCTGGGTCGTTGAGGTCCAACTCCGACAGGTTGATCTCGCCGAGTTCCTTGTGGAACACACCGTGAGCCATACAAATGACGCTACGCGTAGCCACTGACAAGCAACAGAGTGCAATGCCTTGGGAGGTACTTCCTGCACAACGTCCCACCGGGTCGGCTGGAGGCTCACCATCACCGACCCTGTTCGTGGTGCGCGGCAGCCGGGATGTTACCGACGGAGCCCATGACCGAGGCGCCAGTGCGAACCCGGGAGATCGCGTCGGCGGGTTACCGCCGTGCCCTCGAAGTGCATCAGGCCACCAGGAAGACCACCACTGTGGACCCGTCGATCCAGGCTGCCGTGGAGCGGCAGAGCCTGTGGCCGGCAGTCCCAGCTGGTTCGGCACGGACATGCGAGGGACCATCGGGTGCCCGTTGCCCATGGGTACAGTCACGCGAAGGGGGCCGGCACCACTGGCATTGGCTCCGGCCCCCTGCTGGCGGCGGACGGATCAGTCGATGTCCTCGCGCGGCGAGAGGAGCGCGAAGTACGTTGCGCGCTGCTCATCGGTCAGCTCACCGTCGAGGGCGAGGGCCTGCCAGAGCGTGCGGAGCGTCTCCTTGGGCGGGACGTTCCATCGGGTACGTGCCTCGCGCATGACCTCGCCGATGTACCAGTGGGCGGAGCTGGGGTGGTGGCGGATGTACCAGTCGAGCATCTTCGCCACCGGGGGTGTCAGGTAGAGGTGCCACCAGTCCTTCTCCTCCTCCTTCTCCTCGCCCGGCTCGGCGACGTCCCCGTCCAGCTCGACGGCCTCGGCGAAGTTGTTGGGCACCGCGCCCTCGACGGCCGGGCCCAGGATCTCGGTGGGCAGGATCCGGTCCAGGCTGACCGCGACGTTCCAGGCGAGCGCGTCGGACACCTCGTGTACGGACGTCTCGTTGCGTTGGCGCAGGATCCACCGTTTACGCACGTCCGATCGTCCCCATAGCGTGTGCTGGAAGTCAGCAGCGAACCGGTCGCGTACCTCGGCCGCGCCGAGGTGTACGCCGGCAGGCCGCTGGGTGCCGGCCGGTCAGTGGCTCCCGACACGCGGTCCGGGTGACAGCGGCCACGGCCGTGTCGGAGTGGCAGCCGGGGTGAACTGGAAGTAATTCGAGTGGGCCCAGGGACCGGACCTGGTTTCGCCGTGCAGCCGCTGGTGGATCCCGGTCAGTTCGATCTGCGCCGCGCCGGAGCAGTCGTAGGCGTGTGACAACAGGTCGAGGGTGAGCTCACCGGTGTGCAGATAGCCGTACTCGGCCGTCCACAGCCCGATCAGGAATCGCGTGATGTGCGGGCCGCGCGGCGCCGCGAGCGCCAGCGCCTCGAACAGCGCGCGGGCCGACTCGGGTTGACGGTGGAGCTGGTCCAGCGGCCACTCCACCACCGGGGTGGGTACGACCACGGGCTGGGACAAGCACAGCATCGGGTGGCCTTCGTCCTCCACGACGGCTGCCGAACCCGCGCCGAGCAGGTCGGCCGCCCCGGCGAGCAGGTCCGGGGCCTGCCCGCGGCGACCAGCCGTACGTCGCGGCACCGCCCTCTCCACCAGATAATTGAACCCGGCGACCAGCGGGCCCTGCCCCCGTGTGAACACCTCATCTGCTGCGGGAAGCACACCCACCACCTGGGAATGCCCCCTCAGGGTGGGGGAACGCACACCCCACTTGCTGAGCGTGTCCATCTGCCACAGGCCGCGGTCGCCCACCCTGCCCAGGCGCACCGCCCAGCGGTCGTCCCCGCCGAGCCGGTCGGGCAGCCGTGGCGGGGAGCCGGTGCCCCACCATGTCGCGATTCCCCAGTCACCCATCCTTGCGCCTCCGCTACTGGCCGACGGGCCGGCCCTCGGTGTCGATCCGCGTCCAGGGGCCGATGGAGTCGCTGCCCTCGGTGTTCAGGATCACCTCGGCGGTTCCGTCGCGGAACGGCCGCACACAGATGAACCGTTGGCCCATCGGTATGCGCCACCGCCCCTCCGCGTCGATCAGACCGTAAGAGTAGGGGCTGCCGGCCTGGACCCAGTTCAGCTCCAGATCGGCCGCGCTGTACGGGGACCGGTCGGAGAGGTCGTGTTCCAGCGAGTAGCCGAACAGCCGGTGCGGGTCGGCCGCATCGTCGGGGTCCGTGTCCTCCCCGCAACCGGGGTCGGCGATATGCCGTTCCAGCTCACTCTTCAGCGGGCGAGCTCGACCAGCGGGCCTCAGCGCCCCTCGGGAGCCGCGTCGGCGCGGAAGACGGGCAGGCCCTCGCACAGCCGCGCGAAGAGCAGGCCGGAGTCGAACATCTCCTCGTCCTCGTCCTCGTCGGCGTCCTCGTCGGCGGCGAAGACCTCGTCCACCAGGAACGCGCGCAGCTGCTCCTGCACGCCGTCCCCGTATCCCCCCTGGTAGTCGTCCACGTCGAAGTAGAGGTCCGCCTTCACGGTCGCGATCGTCTGGTGGTCGTCCTCGATGACCAGGCGGGCGCGGATGGTGCCAGCGTGAAGCGTGCTGTCGTTGTAGTCGCCGTAGACGACGTCGGCCTCGATGTCGCCCATGACCAGCATCTCGCCGCTGGTGAGGACCCCCCGAGCCTTCACCGCGCCGCCGATCGCCACCACCGAGTAGGGGGCGCAGTCCCCCATCACACCTTCGACCGTCACCGATCCGGTGACCACGAAGGGCGCGCCCACGCCCAGGTCTCCCTTGACCACCAGGTCGCCGTGGTGGAAGAACGGGGTGTCCACTTGCTGGTCGCCGATCAGGGTGCGGGTCGTTCCGGTGTCGCCGAGAGTCTTGGCGCACATCTCCGGGACGTACCCGAGCAGGTCGGGGTCGAGGGTGACACGCAGCTGGGCGACGAACTCCTGGTAGCTGTCGAGGTCACACTCCACGAGACCGGCGAGCCAGCCGCTGTCGTCGGCCTCCAACGTGGCGGCCCGTTCGGCCCGCATCACCTCGACGGTCCGCCGGATCGCGGCCATGTCGATGGGCAGCGGGGTGTCGCCGTTCTTGTTGTGTGCCATGACGTTCGCCTTGTCTGCGGTCAGGGAACGGGCCGGTGTGGCCCGTCCGTCGGGGGCACCCGCACCAGCGGGGGTGCGAGCGGCGAAGACGCGAACCGCAGGCTACCGGCCCATTGCGAGCCGAGGCCGTCCGGTTGGTTGCGGCGGCGGCAGGCAGGTGACCGGGAGCGCTCTCGGCGGCTCTAGAAAGAGCTTCACACGCGCCGTCCCGCGCGGGCATCCGTAGAAACCCTCAATGCGGTACTGAAGCCGGGCTGTGCAGGTCCACCGGCAATTAGCGTCATCGGCGTGACCGGGACGCCAGAACTCCCAGTACCTCTCCAGGGAAAGCACGCACGTGGCCATCAGGGACAGTGTGGACCGGCTGCAAGCGTGGTGTGCCGGTCAGGAGGGCGGCGTGCGGCTTGCGCTCGGGCCGCCGCTGGACGACCGCCGGATCGACGCACTGCCCTATGTGCTGGAGAAGGACTACCCGTGGTGGCTGACGGTGCCGTTCCGGCCGGCCGACTTCCCCATCCCCGCCGGATACCGGGAGTTCCTGCGGATCTGCTCGTTCGCCCGGATCGAGTACCAGGAGGAGGGCCGCGACTGGTCGGTCTACGAACCGGTCAACATCTTCTCGCCGCAGGAAGTGGCCCGTGGACAGTCCTTCACGGTCGGCGGAACGACGCTGGGCGACGACCGCGAGATCCATACGACGTTCCTGGTGGCGTTCGCCACGGCGGGCTACAACGTGGAGGCATCACGGTGGTGCTTCTGCACCGACGGTGATCTCCCCCGGCAGAGCGGGGAGTTGCCGATCCTGCGGGAGTCCAACGACTACGAGTGCGACCTCGCCAAGTATGTCGACACGGGGGAGTGGACAGAGAACGCCTTCACCACCCCGGCCGCACTCTCCTTCGCCGCCTGGCTGGACGCCCTGGTGTCGGAGGTCACCCGCCGTCCCTTCGACCCCGACCGCCGGGACGCAATCCCCAACAGCGGCTTTGTCAGGTTGAGCGAGTGCTCGAGGGTGTGAGCCGGTTCGACGCGTTTCGGCTTCGGTGGTGACAGCGGCTCAGGCTACGGCGGGCAGGCTGGCGACGTGCCGGTGATCTGGTCCCAGATCGCGAAGCGGATGATCATCTCGGCGCGGTAGTTCGGGGCGGTGAGGAGGTGACGGCGGGGTCGGAAGTGGGGTGAGATGCCGCTGAACGCGGCCAGGAACCGTTGTGCGGCACCCACCGATCGGAAGCCTTTCATCGCGCGCTCGCGTTGCCTCGTCGGCTGGTGGGAGTTCTCGGCCCGGTTGTTCAGGCCCTTGTGCGAGCGGTGTTCGGCCGACGGCATCTCGTGGCAGTGGGCGGCGCCGTAGGAGCGGAGCTTGTCGGTGACGATCACCCCGGGCACCAACCGGGTCTTCTTCATCAGCTTCCGGAAGAAACGCCTGGCCGCGGCCTCGTCCCGCCGGTTCTGCAGCAGGATGTCGAGCACGTTCCCGTGCTGGTCCACGGCCCGCCACAGCTACCGCTGCACGCCGTTGATTTTGACGAACACCTCGTCCAAGTGCCACTTGTCACCAGGCCCCGGACGGCGCCGACGTAGAGCAGCGGCATAAGCCGGGCCGAACCAGCGCGTCCACTGGTGGACTGTCTCGTGGCTGACCTCGATGCCGCGCTCGAGCATCAGCTCCTCGATGTCGCGCAGGCTCAGGTTGAAGCGGTGGTACAGCCACACGCAGTGGGAGATGACCTCCGAAAGGAAGCGGAAACCCCGGTACGACGGCGTCACCACGGACAGCCCCTCCAGCGATTCGACCAGACGGATGATCACGCCGCCTGAGAAGGCCACCAATCAACCTGACAACGCCCTCGCCGTTCAGTCGCGCAGAGTGCATTTTCCCCCTCCGGGCAATGACACGGCCGACACGATCTGGCATCACGCCATCCGATGGTGCTGTCACGTTGGCTGACCGGGTGGGATGATCTCCGGGGTGGTCATGGTGGAGGGGGACCGTCCGTGGACAGTGCGCCGTCGTACAGGGGGCACCGGTACCCGGTCGAGGTGATCTCCCACTGTGTGGCTGTACTTCCGCTTCCCGCTGTCGTTCCGCGAGGTGGAGGATCTGATGCTCGAGCGCGGTGTGATCGTCTCCTACGAGACGGTCCGCCGCTGGTGTATGAAGTTCGGCCAGGCCTACGCGAACGGACTGCGCCGCCGTCGGCCACCGAGCCGAGATGACCGTCCGCTTCGCGATCTGGGACCAGATCACCGGCGCTGCCGGCCGGCCCACCACGGCCTGACCACAAGCCCGAAGCGCAAGCCCACCACGCCCCGACGCGCCATCAGACACTCACGCACCCAACAACATGACAGCGCCCCACGGCGTCTTCGGTGGACAGCCCCGTAGTAGACGACAGGCACCTGCGACGCGTCAGGAATTCTGGACGGCGCCTACGAACCGCTCGACCTTGCTCCGCAGGTCTGGCGAGAGCTCGGAGAGGCCGCCGACGATGAAGGTCAGTTGCCTCGCAAGTTCCGGATAAGCGCTCCAGACAGCTGAGTTCCTGGTCAGGACCGCGCGCAGCAGGTCGCCCTCGTACATGTCGCCTTCGGCCAGCGGGTTGTCACGAAGCACCTCCACCGCGAGCGGAAGAAGCACCGGCAGCCCAATGTCCTGCCCGATCAGCAGGCGCAGGTCCTCAACGGTCAGAGTCCCGACCGGCCGACTCCGCAGGGCATGCGCCGTCGCAATGAGACGGGTGGCGTCAGGCGGGGGCGCCTGCCAGCGATCATGTTCAAGCTCCTCAAGGGACCGACTACGGTCGATAGATACAGTCACCAGACGATTCTCTCGTGAATGCGTGTGGTCGGGTGCCGGAGACCATTGCTGGTCTCCGGCTACCCGACCACAACGCGAGATCTCAAACACGGTCTCATACGGCAGTCGATCGATTCCGGGACCCTTCAAGCGGCTGCTATTCCGGAAAATGTGCACGGCCTGGGAAGCAACAAGACCACAGCAGTACTCGCCCCGCGCCCCGACTTGAACCGCCCCGCGTCAGGTGGAGGCTCTTCGTCCTGTAAGTGCCTGACTGTAATCCGGTGACTGCGCGGATGGAGAGCGCCATTCGCCGACGGTGAAGTCTGGGAGTGTCCAGGGGACTCCATCCCGCTGTACGGTCGGGCGGGTACCGCAGCCGTCGACACGGGAGTCGAAATGGGACCGGATCATGTTCCTGATTGGTTCTGGGAAGTCCTGGAAGCGACACGACCGCGCCTGTCTGCCCTTGAATTGTGGTTGGAGTCCCAGCCGCGGGA
>NZ_BMRN01000093.1 GCF_014648655.1 Streptomyces atratus | reverse complement strand
CCTCGACCACGTCCTGATCCTGGGCGAGAACCACGCCAGGAAGGTCCTGACTGACTACCAGGACCACTACAACGCACACCGGCCGCACCAATCCCGGCAACACCTACCGCCCAGCGCGACCGAGCAGCCCGCAATCGTGCACGACCTCGACGACCGAAGCCTGCTCCGCACCAGGGTCCTCGGCGGCGTCATCAACGAGTATCAATACGCCGCGTGACCTGCAGCGACGACTTTTCGAGCCCCACAACGCCGCCGGGGTCGGTCGCGGTGAACGTGCAGGCCAGAGGCTCAGGCGTTTGAGCATGCGGACGGTCTTGAAAACCGTCGTGGCAGCGATGTCACCGTGGGTTCAAATCCCACACCCACCGCAGGTGAACGGCCCCCGACCAGGTGAATCGGCCGGGGCCGTTCATCTGCGCGCTGTCCGTCGGTATCCGTGGTTCCCCGTCAGTTCCCGGCCGAACGGGCACGGCAAGGGCACGAGTACCACCTGGACAGCAGCGGGAGTCCTTAAGATGGCAGACGGGGCGGAGCTGTAGCGCAGAGGTCGTCGCGCGCGGTCTCCAAAATCGCGAGGACGCCGGTTCGAATCCGGCCGGTTCTGCCCTCTCGCCGTATCCGGCTGGCTCTACAGCGCTTCGTCTCGGGCCAGGATCAGGCTGACCGAGCCCTCTTCGAGATTGATGCCGCCCTCAAGATGCTCGTGGTACCCGTCCCTGAGTTCGGGATCTGCGAGCCCCATGAGTCGCTCAGCCAAGTCGCGCAATCCTGCGGCATTCGCCGCAACGGTGATCTCGGTCGCTGAGCCGTACACCTTGATCCTGGGTTCATCCATGCGGTCACGCTACAGCGGGCCTTCACCACCCATCCCAACCCACCACTCACCCCAGCTTCCATCTCGGAGTCTGAGCGCCCCCACCGGAGGCATGTCTTGAGCCGCGGGCTTTGGTCTCGACTCATGCCCTCGGGCCTACACAGCGGGCGCGCGTCGGCGGCGGCAGTGCCGAGCGGGCCGAAGGCAGGAGCGCGGGCGCAGCCAGAGCCGGGAAGCGCGCCCGGCGGAGCGGAGCGCAGCCGGGCGCCTTGATGGAGTAGAGAAACTCTTACCGCGCTCGCACAGTGACGGCTTTCAAGACCGGTCGTCTTGCGTAGACAGAACCTAGCCTGAGCAGGTCATTCGCTGCTTGGCGTGCTCAATTGGGTGGGAACCTGGCCGCAGGTTGGCCGCGCCCCGGAATTCTGAGCCCCCGTTGTCCTATTGCCAAGGGCGAATCGGGGAGAGTCAGACTGAACGTTGGGCTAGCTGTTGCTGGCAAGCAGGTTCTTGACGCCTTGCACTAGCCGCAGCAGTGGAGTTCGTCGGCGACGGCGAACATGCCGACCGCGACAAGGCCACCGTTGGGCGGGAACCGCGCTCGTCGTCGGCCTGTTCGACTGAGCTAACCGGGATCGGGTTCGTCGTGGATGGTCAATGCTCCGGCGAGGTCGAGGTCGGTGACAGTGCCGTGTGCCCCGGCCCGGACGAGCAGCACTGCGCCGAGCGCGGTGCTCCAGAACGTCCTGACCTCCACGTTGAGCGGTCGACGGGCCCTCCAGCCGCGACCGTCGATGAGCTGGCTCACGAAGCGCTCGGATTGCCGGAATAGCAACTGGAGGTGCCGGTCGACCACGGGGGCGAGTTCGGGCTTGGAGATCCCGGCGGCGAGTGCTCGCGCGACTGACGGGAGCGAGGGCATGGCCAGTACGGCGCGGGCGACGTTGCGCCTAAATGTCGCCGCATCGGGGGCTTGGCGACCGATGCGCTCAATCCGTCGGGCGTCGTGCAGCAAGCCGAGAAAGGCGGCGTGCACGAGCAGCGAGTCCTTGGAGCCGAAGTAGTAGGTGACCTGATTGGGGAAGACGCCTGCCGCGTTCGCGATCTCCGCGACGCTCACCTCAGCGCCGGGCCGCTCCTTGCAGAGCCGTGCAGTTGCCTCAATCAGCCGGAGCCTCGTCGCGCGACCGCGGTCACGCGACCGAGCCGACGTTGATCGAGCTTCGGTTCGCTTCTTCTCCACACCCAAATTGTATGTGATACAACAAGACTCTGTTCGCTTGTATCGCATACAAGAAAGGCTGATGGGCATGCACCGGACTGAAGTCGTCGTGACCGGACTCGGCGCGATCACACCACTCGGTGGAGACGTGGAGTCCACCTGGAAAGCCCTGCTTGCCGGCAAGTCGGGCATCCGCGGCGGCGTCCTGCGCGGCCACGAGGATGCTGGCCTTCCCGACACCGTCGCAGGGACGATGGCGATCGACCCCGCCGAGTCGCTGCTGCCGGTGCAGGCCAGGCGGCTCGACCGCTCGCAGCAGGCAGCCTTCACCGCGGCGGCCGAAGCCTGGGCCGATGCTGGTGCCCCGCGGGTGGACCCGGACCGGCTTGCATCAGCGATCGGCACGGGCATCGGGGGCGTACGGACGCTGCTGAAGGAAGACGACGTACTGGAGGCGGCCGGGACGCGGCGCGTCTCGCCACGCACGGTACCGATGCTCATGCCCAATGCGGCGGCGGCGCTGATCAGTATCGAATACGGCGCACGGGCCGGGGTCTACACGCCTGTCTCGGCGTGCTCTTCCGGTGCCGAGGCGATCGCCCTGGGGGCCAGGCTCATCCGTGCCGGCGAGGCGGACGTGGTCATCGCGGGCGGGACCGAGGCCGCGATCACCCCGATCACCGTCGCCGGCTTCGTCCAGGCACAAGCACTGTCGCGGTACACCGCCGAACCCGCTTCAGCGTCCCGGCCGTTCGCCGCGGACCGCAGCGGATTCGTCCTCAGTGAAGGCGCCGCTGTCGTGGTGCTCGAAAGCGCTGAGCATGCCAGCGGCCGGCGCGCGCGCGTCCACGCGGTGCTCGCGGGAGCTGGCATCGCCGCCGACGCTCACCACATCACGGCACCCGCTCCCGACGGCTCCGGTCAGGTCTCCGCTATGCGGAAGGCCCTTGCGCAAGCTGGTTTGGCTCCCGAGCAGATCAGCCACATCAACGCCCACGCCACCGGAACTCCGGTCGGCGACGTCGCCGAGGCACACGCGATCGGGGAGGTCTTCGGCCGCGCCACCGTGACAGCCCCCAAGGCGGCACTCGGTCATCTCTTTGGCGCGGCTGGTGCAATCGAGGCGCTCATCGCCGTCCTCAGTGTGGAGCACGGCGTCATCCCGCCGACCCGCAACCTCACCGCGGCCGGCATCGGGCCCGACATCGATCTCGATGTCGTCGCAGAGCGACGAGACGTCCCCCAAGAGGCCGTGCTCAGCAATTCCTTCGGCTTCGGCGGACAGAACGTCTCACTCATCGTCACCGGCGCACGGCACCACGCGTCCCGTACGGTCTCGACGACACCATGACCCACGCGAACGCACCATTGTCCATGGAGGGTCGCCGCCGATTGATCGAACGTTGCAAGACTCGTCCGATCGCGCATGCTGCCGCAGAGATGGGGATTTCCCGAGCAACGGCGTCGAAGTGGGTGAACCGGCACCGGCGACACGGCGAACTTGGGTTGGTTGATCGAAGCTCGGCGCCGCACCATCAGCCGAGTGCGACACCAGCCGACGTGGTCACACGCATTGAGGAGATGCGGCGTGCCCACAAGTGGTCGGCCACTCGCATCGCCCACGAGCTCGCCATCAACGGGATTGTGATCTCGCGCCGCACGGTCACCCGCCACCTGGCCGCCCTCGGTCTGAACCGGCGGAAGTTCATCGACCCCAACGGCAAGACCAACCGAGAGCTGCGGACGATCACTGCTCGACGGCCCGGCCACATGGTGCACGTGGACGTGAAGAAGGCCGGCCGGATCCCCGACGGTGGTGGCTGGCGTATCCACGGTCGCGGAAGTCAACAAGCAAAGGCAGTCGAGCGCCGCAAGGGCAAGAGCGAGCGCGGCGGCTACGTGTACCTCCATTCCGCCATCGACGGGTTCTCCAGGCTCGCCTACACCGAAGAGCTGCCTAACGAGAAGGCGGCCACTGCCGTCGCGTTCCTCCACCGGGCGCGAGTCTGGTTCGCTGCCTACGGCATCACCCACATCGAGCGAGTCGTGACCGACAACGGTGCCTGCTACCGCGCTGACGCATTCGCTCGGGCCCTGCTCGGGTCACGCCACGAGCGGATCACCCCGTACACGCCTCGACACAACGGGAAGGTGGAGAGATACAACCGCATCCTTGCCGAGGAGTTCCTCTACGCCCGCGCCTGGGCATCCGAAAACCAGCGTAGAGAAGCGCCTGGTTTGTCCTCGCGCCGGCAGCCATTCGTCTCCGCGGTGGACGTGGCGGAGATGCCCTCCGGCGGGCCTACGTTGCCACTTTCGGCTGGGGCGACTACGTCACCCCCTGACAGGGTTAAACGACAAACTTACGCCGACCCGCCCCAGGGCCCGTGCGCAACCACGTACGACGAGCAGGGCCGGTACCGGCTGCGCGAAGACCGTGCGCGGGGACCGGCCCCGACGCACCGTCACGACGCCACACTGCAGCTCCCGGTACGACTTCCCACCCGTGCGGGTGACGCCCGCCGGGCAGCAACGATTCTTCGCCGATCAGGGCCGGAGCATGAGGGGCATGATTCGTCCTCTGCGCGGTACCACCACCTTCTTCGCGGCCGCTGCGGCGGTCGCCGGTCTCGCGGTCACCGCCGCTCCCGCCACGGCCGCCACCTCCTACAGCCCCGTCGGCCGGGCCCCGGCCGCCCGCGACCTTCCGGAGTCGCCTGACGCCGCGAAGGCCCGCGAGCTGCTTGCGGGCCTCGGCGTGGCCGACGAAGCGGTCGGCGTCATCTGCGGCACCGATGGCAGATCGGGGCTCACTGTGGGGACGGCCCACGCCAGGGACTGCGCCACAGCACTCAAGGTCGCGAGCGCCTACACGCGGAGCTGGAACAGCGGCGGCGAAGGGGCCACGACCGTCCACGCCGCAGGATCCGTCTGGAGCTGTCGGGAACAGCCGGGTCCGTTGAATCCGTATCAGGAGTGCGTCGAGACAGGCGGCACCGGTCGGTGGGTCACCCTGACGTCCTGATCAAGATGCCCGTCGACGCTACGGGCCTGCTGGTCGCAGCGCTCGCCGATCCTCCAGACCTGCTTCGGAGGTGTGCTCGTGATGTACGTCCGCATGCTCGTGGCGGCGGCCCGGCACTGGGATGATCCTGGTGCTTCCCGCCGGCATCCGACGCCCCGGACCCGGCGTGCACTCGCGCACTCACCCCTGGCGGTCCAGCCTCTCGCCTCATCACGGTGATGCCGGAGATGGCCCAGCGCTGTTCCGGGGCGGCAATCACCGCGGGTGCGGTTGCCTCATCGTGGGCGGTGATGTCCAGGACAGCCAGGGGCATGTCCTGGGGCGTCGTGGCGGCGGGCAGTGAGGCTGTGGACTTCTCAACGGCGTCCAGCCGGCGTTCGAGCAGATTGCAGCGGTCTTCGGCTGCGGCACGCTGTGCCCGTGCCTCGCGGAGTTCCGACCCAAGCCGTTCCACTTCGAGTTGCAGTGCGTTGCGTTCTTGCAGGAGGCCGGAGACGTCGGGGTGGGCTGCCGCGAGCTCGGCGGCCCGCTTCCGCTCGGCACTGCGGTCGGCCTCCAGCTGACTGAGGCGTACTTCCAGGTCGGCGATGCGATGCGTGCGGTCCGGCAAAGCGTCGCCCAGGACGTCGCCGCGGATGCCCGATCGCCGGGAGATCCGGTCGGCGTCGGCCAGCTGCTGCTCCAGGATTTCCACCGCGTGTTTGGGGGAGGACCCGGCGTCGACAGCTGCCCCGTACAGGCCGCGCACGAACTCGATGGCCTCGGCGGTGACTGCGGTTCCGCGGTGCTCGGCGAGTCGCCTCTGCACACGTCCAGAAGATCACCTTGGAGAACCAGCGGCTGCGGCAGAGACTCGAAGCCGCCGCAGGCCTCACCCGCCTCACCGATCGCATCCCCAGCTGCCGAGCACTCCAATAGTTCAGGATTCTCTGAATCCAGGAATCTCTGTATTGTCGAAGGGTGCTGACCATCGCCCCGGAGGTCGAGGTGCTCGCGCGCTTCGGCCGTGCCCTCGCCGATCCCATCCGCTGCCAGCTGCTGCTGGCCCTGCGGGACGCTCCCGCCTATCCGTCCGACCTCGCCGACAAGATCGGCGTCTCCCGGACCCGGCTCTCGAACCACCTGGCCTGCCTGCGTGACTGCGGCCTGGTCGTCGCCGTCCCCGACGGCCGCCGCACCCGTTACGAGCTCGCCGACCCCCGGCTCGGTCACGCGCTCGATGACCTTCGCACCGCGGTCGTCGCCGTCGAGACGGACCGAACCTGCGTTGACGCCGATACGAAGGGCTGCTGCTGAGATGACCGCGATCTCCCTCGGACCGTCCCCGGCCCGCCGCGACCTCCTGACGAAGCGAATACGGCTGCTGGTCGCCGCGACGATCACTTACAACGTGATCGAGGCGATCGTCGCCATCACCGCCGGCACCCTGGCCTCCTCCACCGCGCTGATCGGCTTCGGACTCGACTCCGTCATCGAGGTCTCCTCCGCCGCAGCGGTCGCCTGGCAGTTCTCCGCGAGTGACCACGAAGTCCGCGAAGCCCGCGAGAGGCGCACCCTGCGCATCATCGCCGTCTCCTTCTTCGCCCTCGCCGCCTACGTCACCGTCGATGCCATCCGGGCCCTGATGGGCACCGGTGAAGCCGAGCACTCCACCCCCGGCATCGTCATCGCCGCCCTGTCATTGGCAGTCATGCCGTTCCTGTCGGCCGCCCAGCGCAAGGCCGGACGCGAACTCGGCTCCGCCACCGCCGTCGCCGACTCCAAGCAGACCCTGCTCTGCACCTACCTCTCCGCCGTACTCCTAGTCGGACTCGTCGCCAACAGCCTGCTCGGCTGGTCCTGGGCCGACCCGATCGCCGCCCTCGTCATCGCTGCCGTCGCCGTCAAGGAAGGCCGCGAAGCCTGGCGCGGAGATGCCTGCTGCGGCCCCATCCCCACCGCCGGCACGAAGGCCGCCGCGGAGACCGACGCCTGCGGCTGCAAGCCCGGCTGCACCTGCTGCAACTGACCCGCCCGGAGACCTTGATGCCCCGCCCCATGCCCGCCGGAGTCCGCACCACCTACACCGCGGAAATGACCGCCGCCCGCACCACTTCGGATCCTGTCGGCCGATGGAACCACTTGGAACGGGCCCACATCCTGTCCCAGCCCTGGCCCTGGCCCCACACCCGTAACCACATCGCCATGCTCGGCCTCGCCTTACGGCAGCACGACCGGCGCGAAGCCCTCGGCCAGGTCATCCGAATCATCGTCGCCGCCCCCGGATCCGCCCTCGGCCGCTACCCCGAAGGCAACACCGGCAGAGCCAACGTCCCCCTCACGCAGCCCATGCCGCTGCCCGATGACCTCGCCGCCATCCTCGCCACCTGAACCTGCGGGCAGCGGTCAACGGTCAGTCTCAAACTGCAGCCACAACCTTGACCACGCTCACTGCCGGCTGCCGTCAGACCGCGGGCAAGGGGGTCTTGTGCACTGAGGTGACCCCTGTGGTGTGGACACACCTGACAATGGATCTTGTTGATCCTGGAAGGTGTAGATCTACGTGGAACGGCCCTCGAAGTACAGTGCGGAGTTCCGGTCCGACGCGATCGCGTTGCAGGCGGACGTTCAAGGACGTTGCGGCTGATCTGAACGTCAACCCCGAGACGCTGCGGACCTGGGTGCGTGATGCCGACGGTCGTCCAGTCGCCGCGGGCGCGTCGAGGGCGGGGGTGAGGAGGAGCGAGAGCTGGCCCAGCCGTCCGAAGACCCCCATCGCCGACAGGTCCAGGTCCGGCCGTTCCTTGTGCCGCTGGTCGAGGATCTGGTCGACCGCATCTCTGGGGTTCCGGCGCGCCTCATCCGTCGAACGGGTTAAAAGCAAGGGTTAAATTGAATCTTCCGTAAGGGTTAAAGCGTGCTAGTGTTCAGGGTGGAGGCAGACAGATATGGCATCTGAGGAAGAGCTGTTCGCGAACATCGACGCCCTGCTGGCAGAGGAGCCGCAGCTCCCGCCCCCGGCGGAGCGCGCCCGGCTCCGTGAAGCCGCCGGCATCACGCAGGCCCGTCTCGCTCAGGCCCTGAAGTCGACGACCCAGACGGTGAAGAACTGGGAGAACGGCCGGAGCGAGCCGAAGCCGCCGCGCCTGGAGGCGTACCAGCGGCTGCTGAAGGGGTGGGCCGCGAAGTACCCCGCCCACGGAGTTCTTGCCGCCCCGGCCCCGATGGCCGCGCCGCAGCCGGAGGTACCGGAGGCGTTCACCGGCCCGGCCGCGCCCGACGCCACCGAGACGGAGACCGCCGCACCGGTTCAGGCCCCGGCCGTCCAGACCGCTCCCGGGCGTCCGGCGACGCCGCGCCGCCCGGCGGCGAAGGAGGCGGCGAAGCCCGCGACCGACCCGCGGTTCCCGCACGGCCCGCTCGCCGTGCTGGACGGTGACGGCTCCGCGTACGGCATCGACGGCATCGTGCTGGACTGCCCGGCCACCACCGTGCCGGAGCTGGTGGAGTGGACCCTCAAGGAGTCCGGCCTCGGCGCCGCGAAGCTCAACCGGTACGGCAAGGACAGCGACCCGCTGATCGTGCTCACTGCCGCGGCCGCCGTGAAGCTCGGACTGCCCGAGCGCCTGGAGGGCCACGAGCAGCGCCGCTCCCTGCGCCTCCCGGAGGACCACCCGGTGGTCAAGCAGGTGGCGAAGGCGAAGTGGCAGCTCACGCAGCGCGGGTTCGGCCCGTGGGCCCGGATCTACCGCAAGGCGCAGGGCCGCGAGCGGCAGTGCGTGCAGCTCGCGATCCTGTCGTGGGACGCCCTCGATGAGCGGTCCTGGCCCGGCGTCAGCGACATGGAGCCGGCCGACACCGCCCGGGTCCTCGGGGTGTACGCCCAGCGGGTCATCACCCCGCGCGGCTCCACCGCCGTCTCCGGCCTGGAGCTGATGACGGCTCTGCGCCCGCCCACGAAGGCCGTGCAGGACCCGGAGACCGGGAACTGGGTGTCCGGCTACAACGCGGGCTCGCTGGGGACGGAGCCGATGGACCCGGCGCCGCCGGAGGCCACCCCGGAACACCCCGTGGTCGTGAACTCCGGCTGGACCGGCGGGTTCCTCAATGAGGAGGCGTACCAGTGGGTGCGGTCGGTGGAGACGCTCACCGATGAGGAGTGCACGCTGCCCTTCGCGGTCGGCCTGGACCTCAACACCGCGTTCCTCGCCGCCGCCGCGCGGCTCGCGGTGGGCCTGTCCGCCCCCGATCACTTCCACGGCCCGAAGTTCAACCCGAAGATCCCCGGGAGCTGGCTGGTCGACCTGTCCCGCATCGAGCTGGACCCGCGCCTGCCCTCGCCGTTCACGCCGGAAGGCACCCGCCCGACCGGTCCGGCCTGGTACCAGACGCACACCGTCGCCTACGCCCAGGAGCTCGGGTACGACGTGCACCCGATCGAGGCGTACCTGCGCCGCCAGACCGGCGCGTACCTGGACCCATGGCACGACCGGCTCAAGAACGCCTATGTCGACACCCTCGCCGACCTCGGCGTCACCCGGGACCTGGACGATCGCCAGTTCCTCGCCGCGATGGAGCGGCACAAGCAGGCCGACCCGGCCCTGGCCGCCGTGCTGACCGCGATCAAGGCGACGGTGAAGGGCGGCGTCGGCAAGCTCCGCGAGCGCCCGCAGGGACGGCACTACAAGGAGGGCGAGACTTGGCCGGCCCTTCAGCGGCCGACCTGGCGCCCGGACATCCGCGCCGCCGTCATCAGCAAGGCCCGGGTCAACATGCACCGCAAGCTGCGCAACATGGCGGCGATGACCGGCCTGTACCCGCTCGCGGTGCTGTCCGACTGCGTCGTCTACCCCTCGCTGGGGGAGAGCCCGCTGGACTTCCTGCCGTACGCCGCGTCCGGCAAGCCGCAGCCTGGCGGGTTCCGCCTCGGGCCCACGCCCGGCCTGGCGAAGCTGGAGGGCGTCCAGTCGATGCTGTGGGCGGTCGACCTGATGGAGAAGGGCCTCAACCCGGCCCGCCACATCAAGGGCGGCGACGCCGTCCTGGACGAAGGGGAGTAACCAGTGGGGGAGATCGAGGACGCGATCGAGCGGGCCGACCGGGAGGCGTTCACCCGGGAGCCGCCAAAGACCCTCCAGGGCCGCATCAACTTCCTGATGAAGCAGCTGAAGACGACACGCGCCGTGGCTGCCGAGCTGGGCGTGACCCAGAGGTCGGTGGAGCGCTACCGCAAGGGCGAGCGGAAGCACCCACCCAAGGACATCGCCGCGAAGGTCGAAGCGGCGGTACGGCAGCGCTGGCAGCCGCAGGTCCGCAAGCGCCGCCGCCGGCAGGCCGCCGCCACCGGCGGTATCACGGTGGAGACCAGGGCCAGGTTCGGCTACACCGCACCGATCGGCACGACCGACGACGGAAGGTTCCGCCGCCTCACCGTCCACCTCCCCCCGGCGTACGCGCAACGCCTGTTCGACGCCCGCGACACAGGTGCTAGCGACCAGCAGATGCGCGACATCATCGCCGAAGGATTTAAAGACGTGTATTTCCAGGACGGCGGGGGACGCGCTACGGGGCTCTCGGACGTCGCTATCAACGACATCGACTACATGGATTTCGACTTCTGAAAAGATGATCGTGACCGCTGAATTAATCGACTGTGGTCGGGTAGCCGGATCACGTTGCCGTGACCCGGCCCCCTCAGACGTGCACCTTTCAGTGCATCCGGCTCAAGCAAGCCCCGAGGGCTTCGCAGGTCAGCAGGGTTATGTGGTCCGTTTGCCGTCGCCAGCGTGATGCCGGCGACGGCAAACGGAGGGCACGAGGCGAAGGTTGTCCCGCTCATCCGTGCCGGCGTCTCGCCGGTAGGTGAAGTGATGCTTGTGGAGCATCTTCTTCGAGGCCGCGAACCAGTTGATCCACTCGCGTGGACTGTCCGGTTCGTATTCGGCTCCGACGATCAGCGCCTGCTTGTATAGAGGACAGAGCCCCTGCTGCCTTGTATAGAGGACAGAGCCCCTGCTGCCGGACCGCCAGGAGAAGACTCGTCTTGTCCATCGGCGGCGGTTTCTTCCGGCGGCGGTTCCGCCAGTACTCGGTCAGGTCAGGGTCGTCCGGAGACGCCCCGCCCTTGACGAGCTGGTGGCGGACGATGCCATGGCTCGTGCTCAGCCGCTCGTGCGGGTCGTTCGCTCCTAGCCGTCGTCACTGGTGGTCCCGTTCAGGCCCGGGCGCCGGTTCCCCTCAGAGCGGCGCACCACCTCGCCTGCGGCGAGCGTCGTGGTCGCCACGGCACGGACCCAGCGGGGCCCGCCACGCTCCGCCCACACCACACATACGCACCCGCCGACAGTAAGCGCCAAGACGCCGAGCAGTACCAGAACGATCATGTTCCCCACCTCTGCGTTCATTCGTTCGGTCCTGCTGATCGTCTCAGGTCGGGAAGGGCGTTCCTGCGAGATTGAACCCCTACGGGATCGTCAGCCTCACCTGACGTGGATTTCCTGACAGGCCGCGCGAAACGCATGGCCAGCGACCCGGCCCGCCACCTCCGCGCTCAGCCCTGCCAACTCAAGCACTCACTCGCCAGGTGAAGCGCTCAGTCACACCGACTGCTGAGACGAAGCACGCTGGTTGTCACATAGGCAGGCTTGTTGTCACCGGCGGGGCCGCGGTTGTGGTCGCGACAATTGGTTCTGACCGCGCCTCCGTGATGGCTACAGCCGATGCACAGCCTGCTGTACCTCATCCGGCCGGTCATTCGACAAGCGCGGCCGCACCCACGATGTCTCATCACGCGGTCCGAAGGGGTCAGGGAACTTCCGCATCTGGCGAGACGGAGGCTCGGCTGCCGACCGGCGGCTGGCTGCGGCTCGGGTACGGCCGGGGCGGTGTCCTGCGGCTGCGGCTGGGGTGGTGTGGGCGGGGGAGTTTCCTGGACCGGGGGAGGGGCCGGTGCGGTCGCGGGTGCTCCGAGCGGTGTCCAGCCGGTTCCGGTGCCGGTCCATTGCAGGACCGCGGTTCCGTCCGGGGCGAGGCCGTAGAGGTGGGTGTTGCTGACCGCGAACCCGGCGCCGGGCTCACCAGCTTTGGTCCAGGAGTCGGGCTGCCCGTCGTACTTGCTGAGCGTCCCAGTGTTGGGATCGGTCGCGAAGAGTCCGGCGCCGCCCGCGTACAGGTCCTGGGCGGGTCCGCCGACCTTTGCCCACTCCGTTCCGTGGCCGGCCCATTCGTAGACGGCGGACCGGTCCGGGGCGAGGCCGTAGAGGCGGTCGTTGGTGACGGCGAAATCCGCACCGGGCTCACC
>NZ_BMRN01000092.1 GCF_014648655.1 Streptomyces atratus | reverse complement strand
AGACCGTCCAAGGAGCGGACGCGACCGCCGTTGCGGCCCTCTCCGTCGACATCGACAACGGCGGTGTAGCTGACTGCCATGACTGGTGCTCCCCATCTGGGTCGGAAGGAAGGTCTTCGGTCGCCTCGGCCGCAACACTCTGTGTGTCACCGGTTGAGACGGTGACACAATCATGGCAGCTTCACGCGTCACCAGTCAAGATGGTGACCGCCTCTTTCGGGTGTGCGCCTCCCGCGCTGATCGACCGTCATGGTCCGGACGGCGCCACAGCCGGGTGCAACATGCTTCACACGGAACGAGTCGGCACGCTCGTCCGTCGCTGTTGTGACATGTCCCAGCTGCGCCACCGGTATCGAGTGACATGTGCCTCATGGCCGTCGGATTCTGTCGCGCAGATGAACGGCACGCAGCGCGCCGGGAGGGGCCCAGAACAATGAGACACACCCGCTTGTCGGCGACGTTCACGGCAGGCGTCGCGGCCCGGCTCCGGCCGCGACGACATCGTCTTCCACGCCTTCGAGGAGTACGGACACCTGACGATCCTGCCCTCCGACGCCTCGGCCCTGGTACCCCAAGACCGCCTGGAACGGGTGCTGTTCGACGCCACCCGCACCCTTGCGCCGCGCGGGGTGGGCGCCCCGTCCTTCGGCGCCCCGGGAGGCCGCCACTCCGGGACACATCCGTCACTGTCACAGGCCGACGGCAAGCTGCTGTCCCTGCTGGTCGCGGGCGTCGCCGACAACGCGATCGCCTCACAGATGGGCCTGAGCCGAAGAACCGTCCAGCGCCGCATCCAGAACCTGATGGAGCGTGCCGGCGCCGGGACACGCATGCAGCCGGCCCGGCAGGCTGCCCGGCGCACCTGGCTGTGAGGGACCGCGCGTGTCAATTGCTTTGCCCCGGTGACCCGTTATGGCGGCGGGAAGCCCAACTGCTGGGCGGTGACGACCAGTCCGGTGGCACCCCACCGCGCACGTCTCAGCGGCGCCGGGACCGTGCCTGCTGTGCGGCACGGTCTGTTTCCAGCCCGATAATCGGCACACGTGTGGGAACGGCCCATGCGGCCGGAACACGCCCGGTCGCTACCACAGCACCGGTGTCGTCTTTCTGTCGTCCGCGAACCGCCCAGGGGTCAACCTGCCGGAGAGGGGCGGAATTGGCGTGCGCGGCGCAGGCCACCCTGCACGGTCGGCGCCTGTGGTGTCAGGAGGGAGGAAGCACCTGACGGCCGCGGTACATGCCGCAGTGCATACAGGCAGCGTGTCCGGGGGTGGGCCGGCCGCACGCGGCGTTCGCACACGTCGCCAGGGCGGGCCGGGTGGCCTTCCAGTGAGCCCGCCGGCGCCGGGTACGCGCGCGGGACTTCTTGTGCATCATGAGCGTTTTCCAAATCTGTGTGTGCTCTCCCGTCGGCACGTGTGGGCATGCCGAGGTCGACGACGACGGGAGCCCTGCGCGCACGCGGGGAGCGCGGGAATTGCCAACTGACTGCGGGACGGCGAACGCCTCGATGCACTGCGAGGGAACCCTTCACCGGTTCCGCGGTGTCCACGGCACGATGTGCCAGGCCGACTCACCGTGCCGAGGGCACGTGTGAGCAGGCGACGGAGGCCGACCTCCGCTCAACCGGTCACTGGCAAGAGGGACCCGGAGCGGCACCGGTCGGCGGTTCGCCGTGGCTAGGCTCTGTCGACTTCAATCACGCCGGAAGGTTAGCAAGCGGGCGCACAGCGGGGCAACACGCAGGTGGAGAGGCCGGGCGCGGTGTCGGAGGCGATGTCAGGGGCCGGCGGCCGCGGCTGTAGGTGCGCGAGCGTCAGAGGACGGCACCGAGGTACGTGACAGCCGCCCCAGCCGACGCGTTCTCATCAGGATTTCCCCGGCCTCCCTGTCCGGCTCTCGCCGGTCATTGCAGTTCACTTGGCGAAGAAGCGCCTGGAGGGCTTCCCCCTCCCTGCTCCACCGGCCGAGACCGTCGCGGTACTCCTTCCTGATCCCGATCTCTTCCTGATTGACGGTGTGGGTGTCTGCGTGACCTGCTCCTGCCTCCAGAGGTCTACAGCCCCAGGTCCAGGGCCAGGCACGAGTGGTACTTCCACGCGCCCTCGGGGTTGTAGACGGCCTTCACCCCGCCGCTCGGCCCGGCTTCCACCTCTGTGGCCATGTCCTCGAAGCGGATGCGCTCGGGGAGCTTGCCGTACCGCGCGTGCCGTGCCGCCGCGGCGGCGTCCATCGTCAGGTCCTTGTTCATGACCAGCCTCCACTTCATCGGTCGTGGATCGCGTCCCGGTTGTTACCGGACGACAGTCAGCCTGCCCCTTCAGGAGTAACCTGTCAAGAGGGTGACGAATGAGAGGCGCGCATCGAAAGGCTTCGCCGCGGACGATCCAGCTCCTCACACACATGTGTCCTTTCACGTCAGCAACTTTCTTGACGAATAGTTCCAGGTGTGACCATATTTGCCACCAGTCGAACCGGTGACAGCCGACATTGGGGCACCGGACCCATCGCACACGAGGAGACAACAGCCATGGCAGTCAGCTACACCGGTGTCGTCACAGTGACCGGAGAGGGCCGCAACGGAGGCCGCATCGAGGCCAGCGACGGACAGCTCGAAACCGCACTCGCCATTCCGAAGGAACTCGGCGGAGCCGGCGGTGCCACCAACCCGGAACAGCTCTTCGCTGCCGGCTGGGGCGCCTGCTTCCTCGGCGCCGTCCGTCACGCCGCCTCCCAGCGCAAGATCACCCTCAAGAGCACTGCCATCACCGTCGAAGCGACCCTCGCCCACGGCGACGACGGCGAGTTCAACCTCAGCGCCGTCCTCAACCTCGAACTCGGCGGCGTCGACCAGCCCACCGCCACCGAACTCGCCGAAGCCGCCCACCAGATCTGCCCCTACTCCAAGGCCACCCGCGGCAACATCCCCGTCACCATCAACGCCACCACCACCGCCGCCTGAACCGACCGTGACGGTTTACATGTGAACTTCGCACCGCTGCGCCCACGTGAAGAGAGTGAGCGCATGCGCAGGTTTGGAGAGCGTCATGCTCACCGCGCACGGGAACCGTCGACGCCGGGGGGTATTCGGGCACGGGACGGGCGACGAGGGGCACGGAAGCGATGGCAGAGCCGCGCAGGCACGTCCGGCGTGCGGCCATGCTGGTGCACCATGTGGTGACAGCGGCGTACGAGAAGGCGATCCCCTTCCCCGCGAAAGGCGGACAGCATCCTCTGGAGTCTCTCGTTGTGGACAGCGCTGCGGTCCTCCAGCACCTGCGTTTTACGGTGGACCTCCTGCTGATCGAAGACATCGGCTCCGCTACAGGAAGATGCACGTGACGACCATCGCATACCAGGGTGAACCGGGCTCGAATTCGGCAGCCGCCACCCAGCATCTGTTTCCCGGTAGCACGGAGTTGCCGTGCACAAGCTTCGAACAGGCGTTGGACGCGGTGACGCTCGGCACCGCCGACCTGGCGGTGATCCCGGTGGACAACTCCGCCGCCGGACGGGTCGCGGACGTGCACCATCTGCTCCCGCAGTCGGGCCTGTTCGTGATCGGAGAGTACTTCCTCGCCATCCGCTTCGACCTCATGGGCATCCCCGGCGCGACACTCGACAACGTCAAGTGCGTCCGCAGCCATGTGCACGCGCTCGGGCAGTGCCGGAAGGTACTGCGTGAGGGTGACTGGCGCACCCTTGTCAGCGACGACACGGCGGGCGCCGCCCGCGAGGTGGCGGAGCTGGGCGACGTCCGGCACGCGGCACTCGCCCCACCCGCCGCGGCCCGGCACTATGGTCTGGAGGTGCTGCGGGCTGGTGTCGAGGACGACCCGGACAACACCACTCGGTTCGTCGTTCTCTCCCGCGAGGCCGCCTTCGCGCCCGTCACGGACGAGCCGACGATGACGAGTCTGTTCTTCGCGGTACGCAACATCCCCAGCGCCCTCTACAAGGCGCTCGGCGGTTTCGCCAGCAGCGCGGTCAACCTCACCAAGATCGAGAGCTACCAGATGGGCGCCGGTCTCAACCCGAGCTGCTTCTACGTCGAGATCGAGGCTCACCCCGACCAGCCCCATGTCGCGCTCGCCCTGGAGGAACTGCGCTTCTTCTCCAGCGAGGTGCGGATCCTCGGCGTGTACCCGGCCCACCCGCACCGCCTGCGGGAACGCATGGGGTGACACCCACGACCCCGTTTCGACGGCCGCCCCGGAAAGGGCGGCCGTCGTCGCGTCTCTGCGCCTGTTCCGTCACCGGCTTCCGGGCGTTCAGCTATTCACGCTGTGCTGGCGTGCCCGGTAGGCGGCGGCCTTGACCCTGTTGCCGCAGGTCCTCATGGCGCACCATTCCCGTCGGTGGCCACGCGAGCGGTCGAGGTAGACCTGGGTGCACTCGGGGCGGGTGCACTCGCGCAGCAGCGCCCCCTCGTCGCCACCGAGGATCTCGACTGTCTCACGGGCGAGAGCCGCGAGCCCCTGCGAGACCGAGCCGGTGCGTGTCGTGCCGTCGGGACCGAGTCTCAGCGTCACGGGCAGGCCCGACGCCTGAAGGTTCACCTCGGCGACCGCCTCGGCGGGCAGTGGCCTGTCCTCCAGGCGGGCTGCGACCAGGTCGTAGATCGCTTCGCGCAGCTCGCGGGCGATGGTGAGATCGGCCTCGTTGGCGACGGGTGCCAGATCGAGCATTCCGGACTCCACGAACCAGTCGTCGAGCAGCTCAGGGGTGGCGAGCTTCTCCATCGGCGCGGCGTTGCGTCGCGCGCGCAGCGTGCCGACGAAGTCGAGGGGGAGCGTCCCACAGGGAAAGGCATGATTCACGTAACCATACTGACTAGTGACTCGCGAAGATGCAACACCCCGGCGCGCGATCGACGCTCAGAACCACGTGACCGATCGGTTACGGAGCTGTACAAGAGGAAGTCATTGTAATCACCAGTGAAACTGGTTACTTCTGCGGTTGCCTCCCGGCAATCGTTTCCACGATCACTCGATCACTCCTGATGCGACGGCCTCGCATGGCAGTCGTCCGTCTTCACCTCGCCTCGTCCTTTCGCCCCGCGGAGGCACTGGCGGTTCCGACCGGCTTCGGTCCCTCCCCCGCCGAGAACTGGCCCACCATCGACGCTGACCGTTTCACCGTCCACCAGCTCGGTGAGGACTGGGCCGAAGGGACCGAAGGGACCAGGTGCCGCGTGAGGAGCGGGCGCGCCACCAGTGGGACGCCCCCAAAGTCACCATCACCACCCTCGACTCGAAGCTCTTCGGGGCGGGCGGCGGTTGGATCTTCCAGCTGACGCCGGAAGGCGACGGCACGCGCATCGACGTCGAACCCACCCGGAAGCCCAGCGCGCTCAAGGGGAAGATACTCGCTTCCCTGCTCCCCCTCGCCGCCCCGTCGTCCCTCCGCAAGTCCTTCGCCGACCCCCTCAAGGCCGCCGCGTAACCGCCATGGAGCACCACAGGCCCGGCCGTCACTTCCTGGCCGGCGCGAAGGTCTCCCTCGGGATGTTCCTCGGCCATCCACCGGAGCCGCCTTCACAGTGAATGATTCGCCGCGAACGCGCTCCGGCCGGAACGAACATGATTCCGAGGGAATCGCCCTGAGCGAAGAATCGAACTGTTCGAACTGAACTACCCCTCGCGCCCATAAGTGCGATTGGGGCGACTTGTCAGCTCTCTGGTCGTAGTCCTCACGGGCGGCCGTCCAGCGACGTGCCAACTCGAGACATTGACCACACGGCAAGAAAGACGTCCTGCGGATCGTGCCTGACGTACGTCAGGCACGATCCGCAGGACGTCTCAGGTTGCGCGCCGGGCAGGAACGACGACGCCCTCCCCCAGCCGTCCCCGAGCAAGCCGGTAGTACTTGATGTGGCCCAGCTTCTCGGTGCTGTTCGTGTCGACCAGGGGTTCAACGGGCTCCGTCGGCACAGGCCTACGACTCGGCGCGCTCCTCGCGGTGCTTGATGAGGATGTCCAGCATCCGGTCGAACTCGCTGTCGCTCATCTTGTGGATGAGGTGCATCGCGATGAACATGCCGTCGTGGTAAGGAAGTTGCCGATCCGGTGACACGCCTGCCTCGGCCAGGTCGGGCTCCGGTACAGACACGCTGTCGGACCGAGGCACAGCAACGGCCTCGGCCGACTCGCCGCTCCCCCTTCGCGTGGTGGCACCTGTACGTTCGGCGTCTTCAACCTGTGTCACAGGAGTGGAGAGGACCGGCGTGGGACGGCTCTCAGCCTCATCCATGCGAGCGGACGGCACGATCGCCTGAGTGCCGGATACCTCGGACACTGCGGATTCCACAGTCGACCGCGGCCCTGCAGCGTCTTTCGGCTTCGCAACTCCCGTCGACACCACGGCAGATGCCTGCCGTTCCGCTTCCTTGCGCGCACGTTCGGCTTTGAGCTGCTCAAGGGCTGCTCCCTGCCGGTCCTGGGGTTCCTTGGCCACGGCGCGCAGGAGCTCAACGGGCTCCTCGCCAACGACCGCCTGTAGTTCAGGAGTCAGGTTCAACAAGGCCAGGCGCTGCGATACCCAGCCCTGAGACTTCCTCAGCCGCTTGGCGAGCTTGACCTGTGACCCATGAAGGGCGAGCAACCGCTGCAAGGCACGAGCTTCATCCAGCGGGTCCAGGTCTTTACGGTGAATGTTGGCGACAAGCGCCGACTCGAGGATGGCTTCGCCGTCGCTGCCTTGGGCATCGTCGACCATGACGCCGAGGTCTGTGAGGCCGGCCTCTCGGGCAGCAGCCAGACGACTGCTGCCATCGACGACGACGTGGGTCGTGTTGGGCTCCAGATCCCCTTCCCGTTCGGGATTGGCCTTGATGTAGGCATCACGGTTCATGACGGTGATGGCCTGCTTCTGGCCGTGCTCCTGGAGGCTGCCCGCCAGTTCGGTGAGATCACCGAGTGCGGAACGGGGATTGTCGGGATTGGGACTGATACGAGAGACAGGAAGCCGAGTCGGAGCAGCAACGCCTTCCGTGGGCACGCCGGTAGCGGTGCCGATCGCGGCACGTCGGGCGCTGACGGGCCGGGCACTGCCTCCGAAGCGTCCAGATCCGAGCTGGTCGGCCTTGCTCACGAAATCTCCCGAGCCAGCGCACGCATGCCGACAGCCTGCTGCGAGGCGGGAGCGTAACTCAGCAGGGGCTGCTTCATGCGCACGGCTTCTTTCTGTTCCTTCAGGTCACTGATGAGACCGACCACGCGTGGATCCTTTATGTCGATCCATCCCTGCAAGGAAGATGTGGCGATGTATCCGCGTCGGCCGTCGTAGAGATTGACGACGATGCCCAGATAGTCGATGTCGAGTCCGAGGTCGTTGCGGAGGTCCTCGATCTGATTGGTCAGAAGGTCGTAGGCGTCCGCGGAACTGTCCTCGGCCTGGACGACGATGAGGGCGCCGGATTGGCCAGGCCGCTCATCGCCGCGGCGGCGGCCGTAGTAGGCGGCGGCGTCCATGCTGAGGCCAAGGCTGGGTGGACAGTCGACCAGGATGACGTCGTAGTCGACCTCAAGTGGCATCAGCGCCCGCTCGAGGGCTGCTTCGCGAGCACGTACAGCGGAGAGTCGTACGTCGAGGAGGAACGCGTCATGGCAAGCGGGCAGCAGGTGCAGTCGTCCACCGAAGTGCTCGTCCTCGATGGAGACGATCAGGTCCCTGAGCTCCCCCTTGGGATCGCCTGCCATGTGGTTGGTGAGGCTGTCGCCGTTCATGGGCAGTGGTGCGGCGCCCAGTTGATTGGTGAGATGGCATTGCGGGTCGAAGTCGACCAGCAGGACGCGCAGCCCGAGCCCTGGAAGCTTCTCGATGGCGAGTGGGTCGTTGCCGGACTCTGCCGCACCGCCTTCCGTCTTGCTGGCGCGAAGGGCGGTAGCCAAGGCTTTGGCTACTCGGACGGGATACAGCCTGTTGGAGTCTTCCGACAGCGCCTCCCCCACACCGGCAGTGATGGCGGTCTTCCCGACGCCGCCCTTCTGGTTGCAGACCACGATCCGTCGGGTGACGTCGGGCCGCTGCACATCCGGAGCCGGATTGGTGTCGAGCCAGAGCTGGACGGACTGGGCAAGCCCCTGGATGAGGGAGACCTTGCGGTCCTCCGCGATGCTCCGGAACTCCTCCCACTGCCCAGGAGGAAGGAAGGTGGAGAAGGACTCGGCTCCGGCCGTGTCGACCGAGGTAGTCCCTGAGGCAAGGCTGCACCAGGCGGAGATCCCCTGCTCCACTGCGGCCTGGATCTCGATGCCGAGTTGGGCGGTTCTGACTTTGAGATTTTGCCGGAGCCATCCCGGCAGCTTGGAAACGACCTTTGCCCGGTCGCTCGAGGTGGCTGGCATATGCATGACGCTACCTTACTAACGCCCTAGATCATCTGCTGCATCGACACGTTAGTTAGCATGACTTGGTGGACGGCACGTTTCCACACCTCGGCCGCAGTTGAGCTGAGGCCCTTCGCCAAGAGTGCCGGCCCGTCCGCGCCCGATTGCGCCGGAGCCCAACGCCTGGAGGAGCGCGACGATCTGGAGGACGTCCTCCCAGCCCGGCCTCGTCGAACAGGGCGTCGATGTGCACGTACAGGATGCATGGCAGCCGCGAGCGTCGACCGTGCGTCCCACTCCGGCCCGTCCACGAGAGGTTGCTGTCGGCTCTCACGGGTATAGTTCGTGGCGTACCTCGTACTCAGGCACAAGGGCCCCGCCAGAAGCTGGCGGGGCCCTTGTTTCGCCTTATGCGACCTGGAGGTTCGGTCGGCCCTCGCTGGGTGGGGCTGAGACGTACGAAGGCAGCTTGAGGTTCGGGAGCTCGCCTGCCTTGATGGCCTGCAGGGTGTGCCTGAACGCCGCTTCCATGTCGTCGTGGCTCTTGTACTTCGCGGCGAGTGGATGGAGCCGGTAGCTGTTACCTCCTCGCCCGTCGCTGGAAGGGCGCAGGACGATGTGGAGATCACACAGTGGCGCCATCAGGAGGCTGACAGCCTGTGGTGTGATCTTGTACTCCTTTGCCATGTCCTTCTGACGTACGGGCAGGTGTCCTCCGAACTCGGAGCGAAATACCAGGTAACTGAGGAACTTCACTGCTGCTCCGGAAACCGGTACGGCCCAGATCCGGTCGGAGACGATCGGGGACAAGACCTCAGCCATCAGGCCACCTTCCTCGTTGTCGGCTGCCAGGGTACGCGCGCGGGGTCACCCGGTTCTCTTCTGTCTGGTGTAAGTGTCCTGCCCGAAGTCGAACTCTTCCTGATGTGGCTGGTCGGGGCCGATGTCATGAGGGAAGGCAGTGGGGTCGTGGTCGTGCTCGGAGGCGATTTCCGCGAGCACCTCGTGCTGGGCGTTGCTGTTCCCCTGGAACCACAGGGTGACGTTGAGCCGGATCTTGCCGTTGCCGGCCCTCTCGACCCACTTGTAGCCGCACAGGGCCCCGATGGCGCGGTTCACCGTGGACCGGGTGATCTTCTTGCCGCCCTTCTTCTCGGCCAGCTTGTTCAGTCCATCGGTGATCTCCTGTTGCGTGTACTGGGCGATTCCGGTGCCCGGGACCTGCCCCCCGGCTACGAAGAGGAAGACGCACAGCTGCGACTTCGTGATGGAGTTGGCCACGGCCAGCTGAGCCAGGAGCTGGGTGAACCAGTTGCTCGCCAGGCTGTACCCGGCGTTGCCCGCCATGGTGTGTACGGCGCGCGCGTCGTTCTCGAACTCGAACGTCACACCCTTCAGCTTGCGGCGGCTGCGCGGGTCGGCAGTCTGGGCTGCTTCACCCAACTGCCTTCCCAGGACGCTGAGGATGTCGTCGTAGGCGGCGTCGTCAGGCGCGTGGGACGGAACGGCTCGTGGCCCGCCCGGACGACGCCGGGCCGGCTGCTCAGATGGCACAAGACCTCCTTAGTACTCAGGCGTGGCAGACACTATCCGAAAAATCAACGGATACTTGTCTTTTGGAGCACCGGCGCGCCTTCGGACGTCGCATGTACGGCCCCTGCGATCAGGCTGCACAGAAAGTCAAGTCAGGCTTGATTTAACTGATGCGCGGGATCGGATAGTCAAGCATCACTTGATTTCATGTGTCGCATAGGGCGCACACTCTTCGAACCCGGCACAGCAGCGCCGCCACGTCGTCCTCCACCCCTCCACCTCTCTGACCAGGGGGGATGCCACCTCCGTCGCGAAGCCCAACAGATCAAGCACTGCTTGATTTTTCGGAACGAATGTGACGGCCAGGTTGACATCTCTGCATACGAAATGTGCTCTGACGGGCAACATGGATCCGGTAAACATGCAGGTCAGAGTGGGTTTTTGCGTTCGGGCCTCTTATACAAGAACCACCGGGCCGCGCTCGGTCTCCACCTGCCAAGAGACTGGCCGGACGCTCCCTTTGTGCCGCAACCAAGTCGAACCGCGTCTGAAACCTGTGCCACCGAAAGGGAGTTGTGTCAACGCGTCATTGTTACGACGGCGATCAGTGGTCACCTGCACCACGGCAATGCTCAGCCGAGGCACTTGGTCTTTCGTCACCGTCGGCCGGTCGGCAGCGCGGGGACAGGCTCAGCCGCCCCTGCGGGGCACCGCAAGCCCGCCAGGGCTGAGGAGCTGCCGCACCTGGCGGACTGCTGACCTCTGCAGCTGTGTGCCACAGTGATGCCGCATCAGTGGGTCAGGACGCATGTCGGCATCGGTCAGCTCCTCGGTCAGGCGACCGCTGCCGGGGCGAAGCGCGACGAGCGGCTGCACCGGACCGAGGGTATGTACCCAGGCATCGGTCACACCGTCGGCCACGGCAGCGACGTCGCGGGCCTGCCGATCGGCCATCAGACAGTCGGCCACGGCAGCCTGGACGCGGTGTCGGCGCACAGCGCTGCCCACTCCGCGTCCAGGCGGTGAAAGATCCCGCCGGCGGTGGGGGCGGGGTTCTGTACGCCGAACACGGCACATCTCCTTTCGGGTCTCGTGCCGTGAACTCTCCTCGGCGCGACTTGTCCGAAGGCTTGCCCGTGTGCCGGGCAAGCCGTTGATGACCGATTCGGCAAGCTCTCCAGGATGAGGGGCAAGCGTGTGATGACCGGTCGATGCAACTCTGGGCAAGCCCTTGCGAGCGTGGGCAATCCACTTTCCCAGGGCGGCGGATGAGAGCGGGCAAGAGATGGGTCGGTCACGGCACGGCGTGACCGACGGGCGGCGGATCGGTCATGGCCGATGGCCGGTGAAGACGTGATCGGTCATCGGCCACGGGCTGGCCGGTTCGGCCACAGGTGGCCGTCGGTCATCGGCCACGGGCCGCGCCCTGACCGGTCAGGTCCGGCACGCTCCGGACACGGCGGTGGCCGATGACCGAGCTCGGTCATCGGCCACCGCGAGCAGCAAAGCCGGTCAGCTCCGGACGGACCGGAGGTGTACTCGGCCCTGCTGCCGGCGCTGCTCGGCCACATACTCCGCAGCCTTGTCGAGACGACGCTGACCGGTCCGCGGGGACAGACCGAAGCGCCGGCCCACCTCTGCGCCGGAGAGCTTCTCTTCGGCCTTCTCCGCCTCGATGAGCCACTCGGCGACGGTCATGATCTGTTGCTGAACAGGGTCCAGTGCGGGCTCGTCCGTCTGCTGCTTGGGCAGCAGACCGGTAACTGTTCCGGTGTCGCCGGCGATGGAACCCCCCAGCTGCGACGGGCCTTCGCCCGGCTCCGCGTCGGAGCCTGCAACACCACCACGGGGAGCGGCCTGCCGCGGCGCTGTTCCACCGGCCACCTCGGTACCAGTAGTTGCCGACGCGGTCGGCACAGGGGCCTCCGTCTCACGCGGCTGCTGAACCTGGGGGCCCGCGACTGTCTCGGAACCCATCTCTGAGGAGGCCGGAGTGACGTCTGCCGAGACATCAGCCAGCCCACTACGAGCACCGGTTTCCGGAGCGATCACCGTGCTCCAGGCCTCCTCGTCCCCCGGTTTCTCCCTGGCCGGCTCGGACATCTGCGGCGCGGTCATCTTGACCTCCTGCAGCACCGGACGCAGTTGTGCCTCCGTCAGCACACCACCGGTGACGGAGTCGACGATTCCGTACTGGGCGAGGAAGAGCCCGAACTGGCGGGCATTGGGGAACGTACCGTGCTGGCTGATGTATCCCTGGACCGCCTCGTCGTAGGGGACATCCGGAAGGACAGGCTCGGCCATGGCCTGCGCCTCGACGTCCTCCGGCACTCTCTGTGCTGGTTCGGGGCCAAAACCCTCAAGACCGGTGTCGGGCGGCGCAACGACGCCGGCGTCCAGAGCGAGCTGATGCTCAGCTTCCGGCTCAGGACGGAACTCGCCCGGTTCGACCAGGGCCGGGGCCGGGGGCAGCAGGGCCGGTTCGATGCCTGCGGCGGCGAGGCCGGCCGGGCCGGTCTCGGCCAGCGGGACGCCG
>NZ_BMRN01000091.1 GCF_014648655.1 Streptomyces atratus | reverse complement strand
GTCATGATGCCGCCCTTGGTCTCGATGCCGAGGGACAGCGGGGTGACGTCGAGAAGCAGGACGTCCTTGACCTCGCCCTTGAGGACACCGGCCTGGAGCGAGGCACCGATGGCGACGACCTCGTCCGGGTTCACACCCTTGTGCGGATCCTTGCCGGTCAGCTCTCTCACCAGTTCGGTCACCGCCGGCATCCGCGTCGAACCTCCGACCAGGATCACATGGTCGATGTCCGACACCTTGATCCCGGCGTCCTTGACCGCATTGTGGAACGGCCCCTTGCAGCGCTCCAGCAGAGCCGCCGTGAGCTGCTCGAACTGGGCGCGGGTCAGCTTCTCGTCGAGATGCAGGGGGCCCTCGGCCGACGCCGAGATGTAGGGCAGGTTGATCGTCGTCTCGGTCGCGGACGACAGCTCGATCTTCGCCTTCTCCGCGGCCTCACGCAGACGCTGGAGAGCCATCTTGTCCTTGGACAGGTCCACGCCGTAGCCGTTCTTGAACTGCTTGACGAGATGGTCGACGACATTCTGGTCCCAGTCGTCACCACCGAGGTGCGTATCGCCGTTGGTCGCCTTCACCTCCACCAGGCCCTCGCCGATCTCCAGCAGCGATACGTCGAAGGTGCCGCCCCCGAGGTCGAACACGAGGATCGTCTGGTCGTTCTCCTTGTCCAGGCCGTAGGCCAGCGCCGCGGACGTCGGCTCGTTGATGATCCGCAGCACGTTCAGGCCCGCGATCCGGCCCGCCTCCTTGGTCGCGGTGCGCTGAGAATCGTTGAAGTACGCCGGCACAGTGACCACCGCGTCGGTGACGTCCTCCCCGAGATGCGCCTCGGCGTCCCGCTTCAGCTTCTGCAGCACCCGCGCGGAGATCTCCTGCGCGGTGTACCGCTTGCCGTCGATGTCGCCGGACTCGGGGAAACGCCATTGAGCGTCCCCCATGTGCCGCTTGACCGACCGCGCGGTGCGCTCGACATTCGTCACCGCCTGCCGCTTGGCGACCTCGCCGACCAGCACCTCACCTCTCTTGGCGAACGCCACCACCGACGGCGTGGTGCGCGCGCCCTCGGTGTTCGCGATCACCGTCGGCTCGCCGGCCTCGAGCACGGACACCACGGAGTTCGTCGTTCCCAGGTCAATGCCCACTGCCCGCGCCATCACTGCCTCCCTTCACGGCAACAGCCTGATGCCTTGTCGCAGATGAGAATCGAGTGGATCCGAGTGAGCCATGAATCGATTCGATCTCTGACTGCCGGCTCACCCCTTCTCCTGTCCCCCTCCCTGCCCTTCCTGCGGACGGGTGGTATTCAGGCGCTGCTGCACCGGCGTCCCGTCCACCGTGCGACGTCGGCTGTCGCTGTCCCGGCGCAGATCCTCGACCTGCCGTACGAGGCGGTCCACACGGTCGGCGAGGTCGCTGCGGTCCTCCAGATGGGGGCGTAGACCGGCGAGCGGCCCGATGAGTCGGGCGGGGTCCTTGTCACCGAGAGCGTCGCCGAGGGCGCCGATGGTCGGTCGGGCCCGATCGGGGAGGCCGGTGAGCGAGGTGATCCGTGCCGCGAGCCTGCGCAGATCCGCTGCGTTGTCCCGTGCCCAGGCGGCGACGGCGCGGTTGGCGGCCCGGTGGTCGCGGGTGGCCTGGACCCGCTGTTCCCCGGTGGTGCCGAGCGGGCCGGTACGCAGGCGCAGATAACGGCGTTCGGCGGCCTGGCGGCTGGTGACGCCGAGCGGTTGGGCGATATCGGCCCAGCTGGCCCCGGCCTCCCGGGCCGCTTCGATGAGACCCGGCTCCCATGCCGCGAGCCGCCGACGTACGTCCCGAAGCAGACAGAGAGCGACCAGGGCCTCTTCCCGACCGGCCCAGGCACCCCGACCGGCCCAGGCACCGGCGTGCTCCTCGTCGCGCGGTGTGCAGGCGTGACGCATGGCGGCTTCGACGGTGCCCAGCGCCCGCGTGGCGTCGGCGAACGAGGTCGGCACAACCGTGGGGTCCGGAGCCGACGAGGCCGGATGCGAGTCGACTGCGATCACGGCAGCCTCCGGAAGAAATGTGTTTCATCACCCGCACAACATCACATATGTCATCCTTTGGATGACATATTACTACCGGATTGAGCTGAAGCGCATGGGCACAAAGTGCCCGAACTCACCTGGCGGTGACCGATGATGCTCATGCGCACCGACCCGTACTACGAGCTCGCCCGGCCGGCCCCAGCAGTTCATGGGTGCTACGGGCCCCTGGTCACGGCACTCCGCGATGCCGATGGACAGGTACAGGGAGGGCGACGGGTACGCGAACAGATCATCGCGAAGCAGGTGACAGGTGTTCATGCGTGCCCTTTCCGCCTGCAGTGCCGGTGACCACCGGCGGTGCCTGCCGTCATCCCCGGATGGCCAGTTCGTCCACGGCCGGGCCGTCCTGGGGTGCGCCGGTGAGGTCTGACGCGCCTCCGTAGCGTTGGGCGAGGAGAGCGGAGGTGATGCACTGCACGAAGACACTGAGCAGCACGGTGCAGTCGACGACCGGGACGATCGTCTACGAGGCGGACGGGTCGAGTTCCTCGACCGCCAGCAGACCGAAGCCCCCCAGCCCCGCCCGAACCTGGCAGCCCGGAGAGCACCTACGGCGTGATGCCGCACGCAGGTGGTTCTGCATGCCCGACCAGCACCCTGACCTGGCGGTCGCTGTTCGCCTGCCTTCCCGGACACCTGGCACCAGCAAACTGGGCGCCGCAGCGGGCCGGTCGTCATCCCGGCGCCCAGCCTCCTCACTCGCACGGGCACCACCACAGAACGGGAGAGATGAGCGTGGACATGGCCGAGGTGACTCCGAGGCTCTGGTCCGGATCACGGAGCTGCCACGCAAGTCGTGCGCCCGCCGGCAGGCCGTGCTGAAGCTCGATCCGGGCGTGGACAGCCTCGCTCTGCTCGAACTGGTGGAAACCCTCCAACGCCGCCTCGCCATCGTTGTGCCGGATGAGGTCACCATCCGTATCCGCACGGTCGCAGACTTGCAGGATGTGGTGGCCCGCATGGTGGCTGCCGCGCTCTCATCCGCGCCGACCCCAAGGACCTGACCGTGAGCCAACGCGTCATCGCCCCCCTGAACCGCGGCTTCCTCTTCCTCGACTCCCACCCGGCCGGCTGCCGCAAGGTGGTGGCCGACATGTGGCAGGCCGTCCCCGCTCGGCGGTCCGACGGGGACGGGCCGGTGGCACTCGTCATCGGCTCGTCCGCCGGGTACGGGCTCGCCGCCACGATCGCCGGGCTCGCCCGCGCAGGGATCCGTGGCATCGGGCTCTGCTTCGAGAAGGCGCCCGGACGGCGCACCGGCACGGCCGGCTGGTACCGCACCGCGGCCACCGCCGACCTGGCCCACGAGCACGGCCGGGACATGCTCTTCCTCAACGGTGACGCCTTCTCCGACGCGATGAAGGATGAGGTCGCCGACCTGCTCAAGCGGCGATACGGACAACTGGACTACCTGATCTACTCGGTGGCCGCCCCACGGCGCACCGACCCGGACACCGGCGTCACTTACTCCTCCGTCCTCAAACCGATCGGCGAGCCCTGCCGGACCAAGACCCTGAACTTCGACGCCTCCGGCACCCCGGAGGTCACCGAGGTGGAAACCGCCCCGGCAGCAGGTGACGACATCGAGCAGACCACCGCGGTGATGGGCGGCACGGACTGGGAGCGATGGATCGGCCACCTGTCCGGACGGGACCTGCTTGCCGACGGGTTCACCACCGCCGCGCTCTCCTACATCGGCTCACCCCTGACCGCTGACATCTACCGGCAGGGCACCATCGGCGCGGCCAAAGCCCACCTCGAAGCCACCGCCCGCACCCTGAACGAGCGCCTGGAGAAGCTGGTCGGAGGCCGTGCGCTCACGTCCGTCAACGGGGCTGCCGTCACCCAGTCCTCCACCGCCATCCCCGGCATCGCCCTGTACATCGGCCTGCTGCGCAGCGTCCTCGGCCCGGGCTTGGTCCCGCCGATCGACCAGCTCACCGACCTTTGGGACCAGCTCACCGGCATCCGCCCCCTCACCCTCGACGACGACGGCCGCGTCCGCCTCGACACCTGGGAACTCACACCACCAGTACAGGAAGCCGTCGCCGACCGCTGGAACAGCGCCGCCACCAGCACCATCAGCGACCTCGCCGACCTCGACTGGTTCCACGCCGAGGCTCAACGCCTGTACGGCTTCGCCGTACCCGGCATCGACTACACCGCCCCCGTCGACACCGACGTCCCCTGGCCGGACCCGGCCGCCTGACCCCGTTGTGGAGGAACGCCAAGCGCCTGCCCACTGACGACATCCTCATCCGCCGGCAGCAGGACCTGGAGACCACGCTCGCCGCATCCGCCGACGGCGAACTGAGCCAGGCAACCGCCCGGCTCAGTGACCCGAGCATGCACGACGCCTCCGCCGTCTACCTGATCCGCCCTAGCAAGCGCCTGCTGGGCATGGCGTTCCTCCACGCCGCACGCGCCGTCCTGGGCGTCCTCGCCCGCGGGCTGAGCAATGCCGAACTCGCCGCCGCCCGCCTCCACCTGGCCGAGGCGGCCGTCAAGTCCCATGTCGCCCGCATTCTCGCCAAACCCGGACTCCGCAACGAGTCCAAGCCGTCATCGCCGCGTAGGAGACGGGGCTGGTCAGCGTCGGCGTCCGCGAGACCGCCCGGCGGTCCACGGAGCAGAGGTAGACCGGGACCGGGCCGGCCATTGCACGCTACTTGCTGACTGCGAAGCGCATCAGGGCGTGCTCGTTGCCCTGCTTGATCTTCCCCGTCGTATTGATCACTTCGAGCTTCCAGCTGTCGCCGACGCGTACGGCCTTGGCCACGGCGCAGCCGTTGTCCTGAGTGAGCAGGCTCGGCCAGATGTCGGCAACCTGCTGGGAGCTGCCCCCGGTGGCGTCGTACACCTTGAAGCTGATGTTGCGCGCCTTCTGGAAGGAACTGCCTTTCTTGTAGGCGGCGGCGACGAACACTATCGACGTGATGTTGGACGGAATCCGCGCGAACTCGACCGTCACCGTCTCGTCGTCGCCGTCACCGTGCCCGGTCTGGTTGTCGCCGCTGTGAACCAAGGAGCCATTACCCATCGGGTCGAGGGAGTCGAGTCCCGCCAGGCGCACCGGGTCCCCGCCCTGCATCGCGATGGCGATCAGGTCGAGGTCGGTACCGGACTTGCGACGAAGCATGCCCATCACCCCGCCGCTGCTGCCGGCGGTGGGATCCCAGGACACTCCGATGGACAGGTGGGTCACTCCGTCCAGATCCGCCGGACCGTCTTCTTTCTTGAGCGTAATCATGCGTTGATCATCCTTTTGACGACGGGACTGCGACACCCAGAGTGTGCCTGGGACTATCGGAGTTCTTCACACCTGGCCCACCGATTACCGTTTCGTCCCATTACTTCATGTACCGCCCGGAACCGGAACGGCTGTCCACGACTGGCACCGTCGCGTGCGGGCGATCAGTGGCCTGCCTCACCCCTACGGGACTGGACATCACTGTGGTGATCGTTGACTGGTCATGGCTGGGGAAGGTGCCGCCGAGGGAGCGGCTGTCGCGGTTGAGGGATGCCTGGTATGCCGACGAGACGGGGTGTGGGACCACAGTGCGCCAACGGCCGAGGGCGACTGGGAGTGGCCTCGGGGCCTGACGGCGTCTTCTTCGCCGTCTACGAGTCCCTGCGCGCCTTCGGCTCGTTCAAGGCGCACTTCTGCGCCGGGCACCGGTGGGAGTGCGTCCGCGACTAGGGCTGGTCGGCGACTTCGACGGAGCGGAGCGGAGCTTGTCGCCCTCGCCCGCAGGGCGGTCCAGCCGGCCCGCCGCCTATGGACAGGACGACTGACCGGCAAACTCGGCAGCCAGCTCCGGCCAGTTGTTGTCGTTCTCGACGAGGTCGGTCACCCGCGCCTCGCGCACCATCCGATGCAGCCGTTGCCCGCTCCGCGCTGGTCGCATGCTTCGGCCCGGATTACTGCAACGGCGTCGCCCAGGCCGCGGAAGAGGCTTTCCCTCAGCACCTGGACGCTGACGTGATCCTCGGAAACCGTCCCAGACGGACCCCGCGGTCGGCTCCGGATCGCGCCTAACGGTCTCACGGACCCAGTCGCGCAGGCGGTCGTGGAATTCGCCGGCCAAACCCTTGTCCCGCCAGCGCTTGAAGAAGGTGTAGACGCAGTCCCATGCCGGGTGGTCCGCGGGCATCGCACGCCACGGGACTCGACTCGCTCGGCCCGGCTCCGCGGCGCTGCGAAACGAGCTGCTGAAAGAGCGCTGGTCCTGCATGGACCGGTACGCGACGGAGATGATCGCCCGCGGCCCGACTCTCACGCAATTCGGCGGGCGGCCGTCATGAACGGAGGCATCCAGCCTTCCACCTCATTGTGTCAGCCGTTGTAAGAGCCGCTTCGACGGGCTCCCGTCGGCTCGAACTCGGCAGGCGACCGGATCAGTCGGCGGGCCGCTCCGTGGGGACGGTACGGGTGCGGGCCGACGACCTCGGCCCGCACCCGCGAGGTCAGCCGTCGGCCGGAGTGCCCGTCACCTTCAGGTGACGGACGCGGCCCGCGTTGTCGAAGGATCCGAAGCCCACCCGGCCCGAGGCGAAGACCGGGTCGGTGGCCGTGATCAACGGGTTGCGGCTGCCGTCCAGGTAGACGGCGGTCTCACCGGTGTCGGCGCAGTGGGTGAGGCGCACCTTGTGCCATCCGTCGTCCTTGATCGCCGGAGGTGCGCCGAAGGTTCCGTTCCACTGGTCGTCGATGCGCAGCCGGTCGGCGTCGTCGACTGTGAACATGCCGTTGTGCGGGTAGATGGTGTTGTCGCTCGACAAGTGCGCGTACTGGAACCGGGTGTCCGACTGATAGTCCCAGATGAGGATGACGTCACGGTTGGAGATCTCGACGGGAGTGTCGATCCGCACCTCCGCCTCGATGCTGACGGAGGAGTAGCGCGGGCCCGCGGTCAGGACGGCGTACTCGAAGGGGCGGCGCGGTCCCGGGCGGGCGACGCCCGGCTCGGTCATGATCGTCTCCCGTGTGGTGTATGCCCACTTGGCCGGGGTGACCGGCGCCCAGTTGCCGGGCCCGGTGGTGTGGGTGGTGGGGGTGTTGCCGATCTCGCAGTCGGCGAAAGTGCGGGTCCCGGTCACCTTCCAGACCTTGCCGTTGGCCTTCGCGACGATGTACAGGCCGCCGCTGCGGTCGGAGCCGAAGCGCAGGTCGACACGTTGGTCACCGGCGAGGTCGCGCATGGTGACCGTCTTCCCGGTGGACTTGTCGAAGAGCATCAGCTGCTCGAGCGGCGCGAGGTCGGCGCCGCGGCGCATGTCGCGGGTGTCCGCGGCCAGGATCCGGCCGTCCACGAGGTCGCCGAAGATGTACTTTCCGCGCAACGCCGGCGCGTCCTTGCCTCGGTAGACGAAGCCACCGGCGATGGCACGGCCCACGTCGGAACGGCAGTTCCAGTCGGGTCCTGGGTCGTGGTCGTAGGCGGCGACCGGATAGGTGTAGCCGTACTGGGCGTCGTCGGCGGGCAGGGGAAGGATGCGGGCGCACGGGTCGGTGGCCTTCTTGTCGAATGCGAAGGGGCCTTCGCGCTCGCTCCAGCCGAAGTTGTCACCGGCCTTGACCTCGTACACCGACTCGATGGCGTGCTCGCCTATGTGGCCCAGATACATGCGGTGGCTGCCGCCCGCGTCCCAGCTGAAACGGTGTGGGTCCCGCATGCCTATGGCGTAGATCTCTCCGAGGGAGCCGGGCTCACCGACGAACGGGTTGGAAGCGGGGATGCCGTACTGGCCGTTGGCGCTGTCACGGCCCGCGGGGTCGATCCGCAGGAGTTTGCCGTGCGGGAGCGTCAGGTTCTGCGGTTCGCTGTTGCCGACGCCCTGCCCTCCGTCGCCCACCGCGAGGTAGAGGAGGCCGTAGTCCTCGTCGTGGGGCTTGGCCGTCGGGTTGAAGTCGATCTGCTGAATGCCGTGGATCTGGCCGGTGAAACCGATACGCAGCACCTCGCGATGGGTGCCGTGGAAGGCTGCCGCGGAGGGGTTGTCGGCGGTCCACTCAGTGATGATGCCGTGATAGGTGAGTGTGCCGGCCTGCTGGTAATCGGGAGTCTCGGTGGCCTGCGAGGCGAGCTCGGTGTGGACGGTGTAGAAGCGCCCGTTCGCTCCGAACTCCGGGTGGAACGCGGCGTATCCGAATCCTTGGCCGAGACCGCGGCCCGAGAAGAAGTGCGGGAATGCCGCCTTGACATCCAGGTAGGAGTGCGGGGTGCCCACGGATGTGCGCGTCGCGGCTCCGGGGTCGGTGAGGTAAAGGGTGCCGTTGAGGTCTGGGGTCGCCATCCGGCCGGAGCCGTCGGGGAGTTCATTGATGGTGTTGATCCGGGCGTGGCGCATCAGGCGCGGATCCGTCGGCGCCGGAACGGGTTCCGACTTGGGGAACTGCGCGAACTCCTGCAGGACGAGACCCGTCCTGGACTGGATGGGCTTCTGCGGAATGGGGTCGGTCAGGGCGACTGTCGCCGCAGCGGGCTCGACTGCGTGGGAAGGCGCGGCAAGACCACCCAGGGCGAGGGCTGCGCCGACGGCCACGGCCGCCCAGTTCCATCGATATGTACGTCGTGACGCCATGCGGGTCCCTTCGGGCTGGCGCGACAAGTAGGGAGAGGACGATCCGGGGACGAGAACGGTCAGCGGCCCGGCGTCATGCGCCGGTACTCCGCCGCCACCGCTCCGGCCGGCACCGGGCGGTCCAGGAACAGGAGGTCGTCCATGCGGCAGTCGCAGGCGTTGTTCTCCCGGGTGTTCTGGGGGAAGCTGCCACCGATCTTGATGCCGCGGGGATCGGTGGGCGAGGCGCGGTGGGGCGCCGGCGTGGTGGCGAGTTCCCAGGGGTCGCCCGGCGTGACGTAGAAGCCGTCCAGGGGCTTGCCATCGCGGTAGAGGGCGAGGGTGCCGTCGCGGAAGTCGAACGTCGCGGCCAGGTGGACCCACTCACCGCGGGGCAGCAGTTCTTCCCATGGGGCGTCGGCAGCGAAGGTCTGGGAGGCACCGCTGTCCAGGCGTCTCCCCAGCGCGACCAGCTTCAACTCACCATTGACCTGTATGAGTTCGAGCAGCGCACGCACCGCGTGGCCGTCGGAGGTTCCGGACAGTACGCCGGCCAGCCCGATCGCGTTGTAACGGTCGCTGGAATTGGCCGTGTTGGAGTTGAGGGCGGGATTGTCGCCCGTCATCTTGAACCAGCCCATGACGGTGGCACCCCGGGCACTGCGGAAGGCCCCGAGGGACGCCATGCCCTCGGCGTCCCAGGTCCCGGCCTTCCAGTCGTCGTTGCCCGCGGTGGTCGGGTTCTGCTGGCGCACCTGCAGGGCGGGCGAAGCGCCTGGGTATGCCTCGTCGGCCACGCGCATCGCGGAACCGCCGTTGATCAGGCTGAGCGTGGTGCCGGAGTGTCCGATGTCCTGCTCGCGCCCGGCGTCGGCGGGGTCCGGATGCCCGAAGTCGTACGCCACCACGGCCTGGGCTCGCAGCGGAGTGTGGACGGTCGAGGAGCGGGCCGCCTGGGCCGGAAACGTGGCGGTGGCAAGCGAGGCGGTCGCGGCGAGTGCGGCGACGGCGAGTGAGTAGCGTCTGGTGCGGGGCGGTGCCATACAGCCTCCCAGCGGCAGCGAAGGGGCGGCCGGCCGGGTCTCCCGGCCGGCAGAAAGCGCTTTCGTTCGCGGGCAGGCACCATGTAACTCCCTCGCGACGACCCTGACAATGGGCGTGTACTCGCCAATTTTGTGGTCGCCCTTCGGCGGCGGCGCGGACTCCTTGCTGACGAGGATGCGGCCCACGAGCGGCCCATCAGGGCACAGATGCCAAGCAGCTCACGGCGGAATACCGGCGGCCCGACCCGATTCCGGGCGGGTACGGCGGGCGGGTGAAGCGGTCCGGTGGGTGACCTCGCAGGCGCCGGTCCACCCGCCGGACGGCATCGCCCCGGCCGTTGGTCCTCACAGGAACCGCCAGCTGATGTGGAAAGCGCATATAGATCGGCGTGGCCCAGGGCCCGCAGGGATCCGCACCGGGTGTCTGGTGCGTTGAGCTCGGCGCGTAGTTGTCGGTTCCCGACAGTGAGCTGGTGGAGAACTCGGACGAGATTTTGTACGTCCTCCCGTAGCCGCACGAGCTCTGTGGCGTCCTTGGTCAGGCCGCCTGTACGAGTTCGCCGGAGCGGGGTCCGGAGACGTCGGGGCCGTCAGGAGTTGCGGCTGGGGCCGCCGCCTTGGCGGCTCGCGGCGAAGCGGGATGGGGGCATGCCGAAGGCGCGCGTGAAGGCGGCGGTGAACGCGGCGGGAGAGGCATAGCCGAGACGGCCACCGACCTCGCTGACCGACGCGGTGCGCAGCAGCGGCACGGCCGCGAGCAGGCGGGCGCGGCCCCGCCAGACGGCGGGGCTGTCACCGACCTCCGAACGGAAGCGCCGGGTGAAGGCCCGTTCGCTCATGGCCGCCCTCGCGGCCCATGCGGCGTTGGTGACGCCGGCGTCCGGGGCGGCCAGGTACTCGCGGCAGAGCCTCGCGAGGTCGGCGGCGGCAGGAATCCCGACGTGGAACGGGAGCGGGGCGCGCTCGGCGATTTCGTGCAGGAGGAGCGCGGCAATACTTCCCTCCCGCCCGGACAGGCTGTAGTCGATCTCGAACTCGACAGCGACCAGGAGCAGTTCGCGCAACAACGGCGGAACGTCCACGACCGTACAGCTGACAGGCCACCAGGGGATGACATCCGGCTCGATGTACAGGCTCCGGGTGCTCACCCCCAGCATGCGGACCCGGTGCCGGGTAGCCGCGGGAATCAGTACGGCGCGCTCGGGCGGTACGGTCCAGGTGCCCTCGGCCGTGTCGACGACCATGACCCCGGTGGCGCCGTAGAGGAACTGCGCGCGCCGGTGTTCGTGCCAGTCCAGTACGTGGCCGGGCGGGTAGTCGGTGCCGATCGGCAGGACAGCCCGGTCGACGTGGTCGACGTCGGCCAGGGAGACGTTCTTCACCCAGCCACCCTACTGGCTGAGACGCGAAGGAAAGGCACCGACCATCGCATGCGAGAAATCCGCCGGAGCTGGTGGAGTGGGGCCCATGGACGTTGTGGCATTGATCGGGATCGGACTCCTCACCGGGGCGACGACGGTGTTGTTCGGGTTCGGTGGCGGGTTCGTCGCGGTGCCGGTCGTGGTGTGGGCGGACGCCGCACTCGGCGCGGACGCGATGCGGGTGGCGACGGCCACCTCGGCCCTGGTGATGGTGGTGAACGCGGGATTCGCGACAGCCGTCACGCAGCGGCGGGTGCTCCTCGCGCTCCGCGGCAGCGGCACGCTGCTCCTCCTGCTGGCGGCCGGTGCCTCGGCCGGCGCGCTCGCCACGCGCCTCGCCCCGGCCGATCTGGCCCGCTGGGCGTTCGTCGCGTACATCGCTCTCACCATCGCCGACTTGCTCCTGCGCCCCGGCTTCCTGCGCCCGGGCCACCGGGTCGAGGCGACCTCCGATGCTCCGCGTCCGCTGCCAGCCGTCCTCGGCGCGCCGGTCGGCGCGGTCGCGGCCTTCCTCGGCGTGGGAGGCAGCGTCATGACCGTCCCCGCGATGCGGCGGGCCGGGCACACGATGCACGTGGCGACTGCGCTGGCCAACCCACTCACCCTCGCCATCGCGCTCCCGGCCGCCACAGTGTCCCTGGGCGGCGCTGCAGTCCCCGCCCCCGCTGACGCGCATGTGAACCTGGTGGGTCTCGTCGACCTCCGCGCCGCCTCGGCGCTGCTCCTCGGAGCTCTGCCGTTGATCGCAGTGCTGCGGCGGCGCCCGCCACGGATCCCCGACCGCATCTACGCCTGGGCGTACATCGGGCTGCTTGCCATGGTGACGGTCGCGATGCTGCTCTCGGCTTAGCGCGGAACCGCAGCGACCTGCCTGCCTCGCGGCCGCCTGGAACGGGCGTGGGAACGACGGGCCGGAGCAGAGGGGGCAGGCACCCGCGGTTTTTCCAGCCGTCTCCAGGGCCGGCTGCCCCACCACCTCGGACTCCCAGCCCCGCCGACTCACGCACCCGTCCGCCAGGCGAGGCGCTCGGTCGCACCTGCACGAATGCCGTGCTCAGAATGGCCAACTCATGTGCACGGCGGTGCCCCACTTCCTCAGGGATGCCGTCCCTGGACCGACGCGCGGTGTCGTCCTGCCACTGCTGCGGCACGAAAAGCCGCCACGAGATCGGCGCGGAGGCGGTGTCGGACGCGGCATGCAGACTCACCGCAACCTGGCAGTTGGACTGCTTGCCCAGCGCCCCGCACCACTGCCGGGCCACCCCCACCGACATCTTCCCGTCCTTGGGGAACGACACGTCGTCGATCACCACACCTCAGGATCGACTACTGGCACCGTTTAGCGATGGGGCGAGTTGCTGCAGCAGCAAGCTCACAGCAGCGGCTGACCATCCCGCTCGCCGCCCCCGTCGTCGGGCGGCGCGCGGCGTTCGATGCGCGAGTCAGGCGTGGTCGGCTTGTGCCGGATCCGGTGGCGGCCACCAGCGTGTGCGTGGTGGCCGAGTGTGCACTCGCGGGCGGGACCGTGACAACCTGTCAAGGACGACGAGCGCACGAGTAACGTGCCGCCACCCCGGGGGCGGGGGGTGGCGGCACGCAGCAGATCCGAAAGGGCCCGCGGTCAGTGGCGGGCGGGGGTCAGGTCAACGG
>NZ_BMRN01000090.1 GCF_014648655.1 Streptomyces atratus | reverse complement strand
GGAACTCAGGCGAGTACTTCGATGTCCCCAACGGGAACTCCTGTCCTATGGATCTTCACGATCCAATGATCAGGGTGTCCACGATCAAGGGGAAACGCCCGTGTTTCACCTGGTCATGGCCATGCAGTCATGACCCTCGTCATAGGGGCTGTGCGAGAGCGCGTGCGACAAGGAAGCCCCGCCGGGATACCGGCGGGGCTTCTGTGCCCGGTGGACTACGCCGGCGTCGATGGTGCCCTGCGGGCGCCGTTGTACTCCGGCTCTCCGCTTTCGAGCACGCGGAGCAAGGAGGCGGTGACGACACGCGTGGTACGGCCGACGCGTAGCACGCGGCACGGAAACTCCCCGCGACGAACCAGGTCGTAGCCCTTCGCCCTGGAGAACCCCAACGCCTTGGAAGCGTCCTCCACGCTCCCCGTTCCGTCCCAGGTGGCACGGATGCGCGTAGGGCTGTACTGCGTGCCCTGCAACTCGTTGCTCTGCGTGTGCATTTCGGCTTCTTCGATCCCTTTCAAGGCGACGCTACTTGCGCGCAGCCGATTGGTGCTGAGTCTGCGGGAAACATCTGGCTCTAACGCTATGGCGGGTAAGTGGACCGCAGAGTCGGGCCAGCAACTGATCAGAGCAGCAGGTGTGAGCGGGGTAACGCCGCATCGTGTGCTGAGGTCGATGCCGATGTGCAGGCCATCCAGATCGAACTCGCTGTCGGTTCTACCCAGGACGTGACAAGACTTGGCCACCACGGCGTCAGTGAATTAGCGGTCCAACTGCGTGTCTCGAAAGATCTGGAGCGCGACCGGGGCCTGTTCCTCACGAGCTATGCGGCAGTGTGAAGCGCCGACGATGCGCGGCGAGTTGGATAGATGCTGGTCTTGGCGACGCCTTTCGACTTACGGACAGGTAGGGGCGGTGGACCATCAATGATGCGCGGCATCGCCGGTTTGGCTAACCGGCGTTCCTGCGCTATGTTGCTTCGCTTCGAAGCAGTCTGCGCGCTTGTCTGATTAATATGCGTCCATTCGTGCGGCCGACCGTTGCCGGAGCCGGCCAGGGAAGACTCGGCGTCGCGACTGTGCCCGATCCGTGCATGGACGGCTCCTGGGGCGTCGGCGGCTCATGGCGACAGCGCCCAGCTGCGGCAAATTGCCACACCCATCGGCCGGCCGCACGAGATGGATTGTCTTGCCCATGCTGGTCGGCTGTTGAGGCTGACGAAGCCAAGGGTGTGCGCGCTATCCCTCGCGGATCGGGGTGTCGAGGACGGAGACGATCGCGTCCCTGTTCGCCGTGATGAAGTCGGCCAGCTCTGGTGGCATCAGGTTCAGCCCCCGGACGGCCTCGGCGGTGAACGGAACCCGGACCACCTTGTACCCGCCCCGCTCCGGCTTGGTGAACTCCGTACCCGTGCGTGCGGCCGGGTTCATCGACTCCAGGCGCGCGGCGAAGATGTGTTGGACTCCGATGCCGCCCTCCAGCTCGTCGGTGATCAGGTGGACGAGCTCGGCACGTTGCAGCTTGCCGCCCAGCTCCTCGAATACCTCGCGGTGCAGGGCCGCCTCGATGGTCGCGTCGTCCTCCTCGACCCCGCCGCCGACCGACACCCAGTACGGCTCCCTGCCCGGCTTGGTGCGCTTGATCAGGACCAGCTCGTCGCCGTCGAGGAGGATGGCGCGGGCGTTGCGTTTGATGATGTCGGTCATGCCGTTGGCTCCTTCTGATCGTGGATATAGGAGAGAACGGGCGGAGGCCCGCCTGGTGGCGGTGGGCATCTCCGGCTCAGGGGGACCCAGCATGGTGCAGGCCGAGGGCGGGGTGTGTCGTCCGAGTGCTGCAGCAATGCCGCACCACTGCCGAACACGACTGGCTACGCTGGGCGTTTCGGCATGCTGTTCAGGGAGGACTCGCCGTGACGAGTGAGAAGAAACGGGAGTGGACACCATGACAGAGAAGACCTCCCGCGCCTCGGGCGAAAAGGCCGTTCGCGGCTCCGGGCCGGTCGCCGCGGCCAGCGCGCCGGTCATCCTGAGCAACGAGCCCGGCTCGTTCTCTTGGGGTGTGCTGGCCAAGCGCCACCCTTCCCTCATCCAGCAGGTACGAGACGCCTTCCCGCCGTTCGGGCCACGCAAGTGCTTCGAGGCCCGCGTCGAACGCGTCGGCAGGAAGCCACTGGTCGGACGGTTCGGCGGGATCCCGCTGAGACAGAACAAGAAGACGGTCATCACCGACCGTCGGCTGGCCCCGGTCGACATCAAACGCAAGGAGTTGGTAACCCGCCTCCTCGCCGGACGATGCGAGGCATGCGGACGCGTCGACGAGGTGGAAGTCCACCACGTTGCCAAGCTCGCAGACCTCGGAAAGCCGGGAACGGACCGGCCACCGTGGGCAGATCTCATGGCCGCTCGGCACCGCAAAGCCCTCGTGGTTTGCGGTAGTTGCCACGCGGACATCCACGGCAAGAAGCCTGTCCCAACACTCACGGAGTAGTCACTGGAGAGCGACGTGCGGCGAAAGTCGCATGCGTCGTTCGGGCTGGGGGCCGTTGGAAAAGGGCCTGCTCAGCAGGCACCTCGCCGACGGCCCACCAGTACTCTGTGGCACAACCTCAGCGAGGCTGCTGAGCGGACTGTCGCCCGCCACCGTCAGTGCCTGCGCGTCCTGGTCCCCGATCGGGAGGAGAAGGCTGAGGAACCGATGCCGCCCGAAGAGAAAGCGGACTCTCCATGGCGGAGCGACCGGTTCGCCAACCGCATCCGCGCCAGGCATGCCACCGTCCACGCGCTACTGGAAGCCGGCTACAGCCGCCGCTCCATCGGGCGTCAGCTCCACATGACCCACCGCACCGTCAAGAGCCTCGCCGACGCTGCCAAGCCGGAAGACCTCTTTCACGGTCAGTGGCAGCACAACAGGACCTCCGTTCTCGACGAGTACAAGCCCTACCTGGACGAACGTTGGGACGAGGGCTGCACCAACGCCTGGAAGCTCTGGGAGGAGATCGTTCCCTTGGGTTACCGAGGCAGCTACGGCCGGGTCAGCGCCTACCTGCGGGAGAAGCGCACCTCACCGCGGCCGGTCACCGCGCAGCCGCCTGCACCCCGCATGGTGACGAAATGGATTCTCAGCCGACCCGAGACGCTGACCGAGATCGAAAAGCTCCGGCTCAAGGCCGTCCTGGCCAGCTGCCCCGAGCTCGAAGCCCTGGCCGGTCACGTCCGGTCCTTCGCCCAGATGCTCACCGAGCGCCAGGGCGAACGGCTCCCACAATGGCTCGACGCCGTCCGCCAGGACGACCTGCCCAGCCTCCACACTCTCGCGGCAGGCATCGATCGAGACCGCGACGCGGTCATCGCCGGTCTCACCCTGCCTTGGAACTCCGGCGTCGTCGAAGGGCACGTCAATCGAATCAAGATGCTCAAGAGACAGATGTTCGGCCGGGCCGGCTTCGCTCTCTTACGCAAGCGAGTCCTGTTGGCTCACTGATCGATGTCAGATGCGCACTGTAACTTCCCCACATGGGTGTGTACCTGGTGAGCGTCGGCGCGGAGGAATGGTTTGGTGAGGAGGAAGATGGATGGGGCGGAGTTGCTTCAGCGCTCAACGCTGAACTCAGGCGGCGGGGCCTGCCACCCTACGAGGACGTACCCTCAGAGACGGACTTCGCACCTGGCTCAGGGCAAGCCTTCGAGGAGAAGCTGACCCCATCCATGACCGGGTTCCTCGCCTTGTGCCAGACGCACCTGTCACAAGAGGAGTCAGAGACCCTTTGCGGCTGGACTGTGCTCGTGCCCTTCTCGCTCGATGAGGAGATCTGGTTACCCATCGACTCCGGCGACTACGAGTCCATGGTTGCCGGCGCTCCCCAGGTCCTACCGCTCGCCGAGAAGCTGGCGGCAGTCATCGAATTGCCGCCCGAAACCCCGGCGATATGCGACAACCTCGACCTGAGCATGTGGTTCAGGGACCAAGCAAAGGAACTGGCCACTACTCGAACAGGACTGTGGGTCACGGACCTGGACACAGCCTTCTACGTCGCACTGTTCCTGCGCGCTGCCCAGCACTCGATCCGGCGTGGCTGCCCCATCATCTGCACCTGAGACCCATCTTCGGCCCCGCTGGTCTCCCAGCGGATATCACTCACCGTGCACGCGTCACGGAAAGCGAGCCAGAACCCGTTCTCGTGGACAAAGCCAGGTGGCAGGCTCACTACCGGCGTCGCTCTTGCCGAGGCCGGGGCACCGGATTGGCGCCCGGCCGACCCGCGCCGCGGTCCGCGTGGAGGCGGAGCGGCGGGAGGACGGCACCGTGGTCGTGCACAATTACGGGCACGGAAGGGGCGCCGGTCACGACCAGGAGCCGTCGGCCGTTCTCCGGGTCCCACCGAGCATCAGAGACGGGGAACGGTAGAGCAGCGCACCGTCGCGGTACAGCTCGTACTTATACCCCCGACTGCCCTCCAGATTGCACCCACGCGGTGTTGCGATCCTCGGCCACTCCGAAGCACGACCCCCAGTGGGGTCTTATTGTCCTTTTGTGGAGACGCGGCCGACGTTGCGATCCTTGGATACCCCGGAGGACGACCGACACTGTAGACGCCGTTCGCCTTGGCGTCGGCGTTGTAGACGTTGCGATCCTCGGTCATCCTGGGAGGCGACTGTCACGTGTACGCCACTTCCTCGTTCTCGCCCGGGGTGTGGGTGTTGCGGTCCTCAGCCGCCCCGGAGGGCGACCGCCAGGCAGCGTCAACGTCCTTCGACTCCTCCTCGATCTTGTTGCGATCCTTGGCCGCCCCGAAGGGCGACGGCCAGCGTCGCACAGCTGGGTCTTACGCCAGCCCTTGTCGAGGTTGCTATCCTCGGCCGCCCGGAGGGCGACCGCCATACCAACAAAAGTCCCGCCCGCTCGAGGGCGGCGTTTGGTTGCGACCCTCAGTCGCCCCGAAGAGCGACCGCCAACTGCTGTGCTGAGTTCGGAATTTGTCCTGCCACAGCTCCTCGGCCGCCCTGAAGGCGACCACTAGGTTGACGCGCCCCCCAGCCCGTCGTCTTGGCAGTTGTTGCGAACCTCGGTCGCCCCGGAGGGCTACTGCCACGTCGGCTAGAGAGACGCCAAGCTCATCACCGCGCGGGGGCGACCCTCGGCCGCCCCGAGGGGCGACTGTCAAGAGGTGGTCGAGCAGATAAATGTCCATGGTGGCGCGGTTGCGATCCTCGGTCGCCTGAAGGGCGACCGCCCGTTGGTGATGTGGAAGCGCTCGGCTCCTGCACCGCGTTGCGATCCTCGGTTGCCCCGGTGCCGGCGGTCGGCACGGGCATCGCGTCCTTGTAGTTGCGAACCTCGGTCGGCCCGGAGGACGATCGTCGGGCTCGTGGTGCCGGTGTTGCGATCCTCGGTTCCCTCGGAGGGCGACCGCCAGTTCCTCGGTGAAGACGGCTGTGTAGTCGTTGGTGACGTTGCGATTCTCGGCCGCCGCAAAGGGCGAACCGCCAGTTGTAGATGCCGGCCATCCGCATGACCCACGCTGCGTTGCGATCCTCGGTCGCCCAAAAGAGCGACCGCAGGCTGGAGACCATCTCGTCAAAGCCCCAACCCTTCCAGTTACGATCCTCAGCCGCCCCTAAGAGCGACCGCCATGGCTTCGTCTTCGACTGCTTTGCCACGCTGGCCATGTCGCGATCCTTAGCTACCCCCGAGGACGACCGCCACGCGCGTACCACTCCCCGAACCTCGACACGAACTCCTCGTTGTGATCCTCGGTCGTCCCGGAGGACGACCGCCACTCTCTTGCCGACGTTGCTGATGTCCTGGCAGGGGCTGCGATCCTCGGTCGTCCCTAAAGGCGACCGCCACAGTTGATGATGTCGCTGATCTCGGTGCACTTCTCGTTGTTGCGTTCCTCGGCCTCCCCAATGGGCGACCGCCATGACTCGGATACGTCCGGGTCAGCACGTGGAAAGAAGAGTTGCGATCCTCGGCCGCCCTGGAGTACGGGCCGCCACCAACGTAGCCCGGCCGACCTCGCGCGGCTCCAGCATGCGGTTGCGACCCTCGATCGCCCCGGAGGGCGACCGCCAGCTGTCGACTACCTGAAGGGCGCGGCACGGCGATATACGTTGCGATTCTCGGTTACCCCGAAGGGTGATCGCCACTAGTGGCATTCTGAGCCAGTGTGGAGAGCTGAACGGGGTTGCGATCCTCGGCCGCCCCGAAGGACGACCGTCAAAATGGTGCCGTTCAGAAGCGGTCGGACCGTGATTACGTTGCCCCCTCAGCGACCCTGGAGAGCGACTGCTAGAAGGACTGACCACACTCCCCAGGCATCATGTGGGCGTGGTTGCAATGCGCAACCGTCCTGAGGGCGACCGCCAGACCGGGCTCAACACCGAGTTCGGTCTTCTTGACGGCGTTGCGACCCTCGGTCGCCTCCAAAGGGGCAACCGCCAGACGCACACCCCGCAGCATTACCTCCTTGGCAAGATGGCGTTGCGATCCTCGACTTCCCCGGCGGGCGAGTTCAGTCGATGAGCCGGGTCAGAGTCACTCCGGTGGGGATCTTGTCTTCGTCGATGGTGATCCGGTCGGTGTAGTCGTCCCAGGAGCGTGCCTCGCTGTGGCCGAGTGGCTTGGTGCGGATCAGGTCGAAGAGCTTGTGGGCGGGGGCTCGTCCGTAGGCGTCGTCGTGGGAGAAGACGTACAGGCCGCGGATGGCCATTTCGCCGCGGGAGGATGCCCGGTCGTGGTCGAACATCATGGTCAGGGCCTTCCAGTAGGCGGCGAGGTCTTCCGGGGTGACTTTGGCCTTGGCACCGAGGGCTCCGGAGTAGAAGCCGTGGCCGCGGTAGAGGCCGTAGGGGACGTAGTGCTTGTTGCCCATCTCGGTGACCTTGCCCTTGGCCAGGTCCTCGGGCTTGTTCGGGGCGACCCGGGTGATGCCGGCATCGAGCGGAGTGATGGGGTCGATGGAGCGGGAGAAGGTGAGCTGCATGGGCCCGCGGGCCCTTCCCGCGTGCTTCTTCTGGTCGCCCACGGACATGACGGCTCCGAACAGGCGCACATCGTAGAAGTTGCGGATCATCCACTCCTGCGCGGTGGCGGTCTCGCCTTCCTTGGCTCCTCCTTCGATGTAGGCGCGCTGGATCTGCGGGTTGAGGGCGACGCCCTGTTCGACGTACATCTCGAAGCCGGGCTGGCCCTGGTGGACGAGAGTGATGGTGTTGCGGATCTTGCGCTTGAGTGCGACGTCGGTGATGAGGCCCTGGCCGGTGATGGGGTCGGTGCGGGGCATGCCGCCGGCGTCGGGGTCGCCGTTGGGGTTGCCGTCTTTGACGTCGATGAGGAAGACGTAGTCGTGCTTGCGGGTGGGGTCCAGGTGGGCGTCGGTCATGGTTGTCCTCGGTGTCCTTCCGGGGCTGTGAGTCGTGGTGGGCTGGCGGCGGGGTGTTACCAGAGGGTGTTGTCCGAGGTGTCGGCGTCTTCGGCGGAGGCTTCGGGAAGGGCGTCTGCTTGCTGTTCGGCGGCGAGTTCCTTGCCGGCTTCTCGTGCCTTGATGGCTTCTGCCGCAGCGCGTGCGGAGTGGGCCCGCTGGTGGTCGTAGCCGAGGATGAACAGGGCCTGCTGTTCGGTGCTCAGGTGGGCGGGGATGGTGTCGAGCAGGTCGAAGGCGTCTCGCAGTCTGCTGTCCATGGCCTTGGCCGCGGGGCCACTGGTGCGGGCGATGGTGCGCAGATGCGGCCGTGCTCCGATACGGAGGCGGGTGAGGACGGCTCGGGGGGAGGCGACTGCGGTGCTCAGGTACTTGTCGGTGATGGTGGTGTTGACCTTGGGCATGGCCTTGCGCTGGATCGCTTCGAGCATGGCCATGATCCGTCCGCATACGTAGCCGGGCTCGGTCGACTGGGGGTTCAGCTGGGGCACACAGAGCTCCTTGTGGCGGGTGGTCATACGGATCAGAGCGAGGCGCAGCAGGGCAACGCGGGGCCGGTCGAGGTGGTGGTCGGCGCGGATGCGCTGCAGAAGGACCGGCAGGAGATGGGCCGGTGGCGCGGCACGATGGAGTGCAGCTTTGGTGAGGTCGGCCTGAAGGTGCTTGGGGACGGTAGTGTCGACGTACTTGTTCTTGCGCTTGTCCCAGCGGGCGCAGGCGAGAGCGAGCCGCCAGACCGACCAGTAGGTGTAGGTGTTGTTCCAGCCGTCCCAGGTCTGCTGGTCGGCGAACCAGGTCCCGAGTCTCCGTTTCAGTTCGGGGACGGGGATGGTGATCCAGTCGGCGACGATGACCCTGTTGGTGTTCACCCGCAGGGTGAGGGCGTGGAAGGCGTTCTCGTCGAGGACTGCCAGTGCGTCTCGTCCCTGCCGGGGGTGGCGGAGTCCGGCGACGAGCTGGGCCACCTCCTCGGGCTGGGGGTCGCGCAGGGTCCACATGGATGTGCCGGTATCAGGATCCCGGGTCCACCAGACAATGGCGGAATCGTCGGCAAAGGCGCGGTGTTCGGGGTCGGCGAGCAGCGTGTTCAGGGCGGTGGCGGACTTGGTGCCGCAGTCGACGCAGATGGGGGTGGCACCGAGTTGCTTGGTGCCGGCCCGGAAGTGGGCGGGCTGGTTGAGGCAGACCAGCTGGGTATTCATTCCGGAGTTGGGGATGCCCTTGATAGGAACCGGGAGCGTGGACAGCAACGGCATGACGTGTCCGCACACGAGGCAGAGCCCCTGGTTCGCCTTGCCTGCCTTCCCGCTCTTCGCTTTCTTGACCTTGTCGGCCCACCAGCTCCTGGCTTCCGCGAGGTCGTGGATCCACTCGCCGTCCACGCTGATGGCGACAAGGTGGTCCTTGTCCATCTCCAGCGGCCACGCGGTCGGCGCCTGGCTGTTCAGCCACGCGGTCACGGTCTGCGCCTGAGAAAGGTGCGGGTGGTCGTTGCACCAGGAAGTAACCAGCTCACGGTAGGCGGTGTGCCGGGTTCTAGCCTTGGTGACGTCGGCAGAGTTGGTAGGGAGGATCTTTTCCCCTTCCGGACCTTTGACCAGGCCGGGATGGGCAAGCACGAACTGCGCGGTGTCGGCGAACAGGATCGGTGCTGGCTTGGACCCGGAGCGTCCCGTGTACGGGGCGGTGATCTTCCGTTGCTCCTGGCGAAGGTCGATGACCAGCGGTTCGGTGTTCCCCATGCCCGTGCTGGAGAGATCGATTTGCCACATGACCCGGCGAGCGAGGTAGTACTCGGGGGTGTCGCCCTGGCGGCCGTCGGCTTGCCGGACGAGGCTCTGCAGCAGCACGTCAGGCCACCTCCTCCGCGGAGGCGCGTCCCTCGGCTCCGGGCACGCCACTGATCTCGGCGGGGGCGAGCGGGCGGTCGGGAACGTGAAGAACACCGTGCTCGAGGCTGGCTCGGAACCAGTGGTAGCGCTCCTTGCCCTTCGGGAGGTACTCGATGTGGTGGAGCATCAGCCCGAGCTCGTCAACGGGCGGAATGCCTGCCTGGTCGGCGGGGGTGATCGCACCGGCTTCCTCCGCCGATCCGCGAGGCCCGAAGAAGGCTGCGAACTCGCGGCATCCGAAATGGGGCTGCTCGTAACAGGCGCCGCGTGCGAGCCGGCGGTCGAACTGGTCGCGGTACTTCGGCAGGGGCGCGGTGCACCGGTCGGTGGCGTGGATGGTCGCGTGGATGCGGTAGGCAACGTCACTCAGGGCGACGGTGACCCGCTGGCCGCGGTCTTCGGCGACGTCGTAGTAGTAGCCGTTGTTGGCTCGCAGGCTCTCGTAGGCGTTCTTGGTGATGATTGAGTTATTGACCTCGTTGCGCCGGAAACGGGTCCACCTCACCGGCTTGAGCTGTTCGATCCGTTCGACCCCGTAGGTCATCTCCGGCTTCCAGAAAATGGCCTCCAGCAGCCCCCTCGCCGCAGAAGGGGTCATGGTCGGATAGGAAACACGTTCGACTTTGAGTTCCGGGCGGGTGAAGCAGGCCAGCGGTCCCCATGCCTCCACCTGGACGTGAAGTGGCCGGTCAGCCCTCTTTTCGCGCCGCTTTCGGGGGCGTGACGCATTCATGCACTTGTTCCCTTCCTTGCCCGCTGGCGCAGGCCGTTGTCAGTGCCTGCCGATAGCTTCCTTGCGTCGCGCGACCCCGAGGTCCGCACTATGAGGTTCGAGGGATATGCGGCGCTCTGATCGGATCTCAGCGTACAACTGATGGAAAGTCAAATATGGTTGCTAGAAAGGCAGTTGATGCATTAAGTGGTTCGATGCCGGTTCCGGAGGGCAGGCTCGTGGCTCACTCACCGGGCCACCAAGGGCCCTGGCACTGGTACGAAGACCACGCCCGCGGTACGGGCGAGCTGGCCCGTCGGCTCGCAGAGCCATGGGGAGGAGGTGACCTCGCCTACCGGCTGGGACGCGACCACGACACGGGCAAAGGAGCCTGTGCATGGCAGGAGGGGCTGATCGAGGAGGCCACCACCGGCCGTAAGATCAGACGGCCACCGCACAACGACGCCGGAACTTTTCTGTTCGCCCGGGCGGCCGAGCAGGTCCCCGCTCTGCTGCCCTGCGCCGGCGTGATTCAGGGGCACCACACCGGTCTGTCCGCGTGGTCGGAAGTCCGGCTCCGGCTGAAAGCCCTGATGGTCGACTCCAGCGAGATGGACGAAGCGATCCACCGAGTCGCCGCGGTCATGCCGGAAATCCTGGACGGCTCATGCCCTACCGTCCCGGACTGGCTCGACCCACGTGACAAGATCGCTGTAGAGATGCTGGTCCGCATGACCTACTCGGCCGTGGTCGACGCCGACCGGCTCGACACCGCTGCCCACTTCAGGCCCGGCACGCACATCCGGCCACACGTGGGGATGGCGGAACTGTGGGAGCGGTACGAGGCCCGCCGCCAGGAGGCCCTCGCCGAACGCCAGCGCGTCAAGGCAGTCTCCTGGCTGGACACGCTCCGCGAGGACGTCTACCAGGAGGCGCTCGAAGCCGCCACCGGCAAGCCTGGCGTGTACCGGCTGCACCTTCCGACCGGCGCCGGAAAGACGTTCACCGGCGGAGGCTTCGCCCTCCGCCACGCTTCCCTGCACGGGCTGCGGCGCGTCGTCGTCGCGGTCCCGTTCATCTCGATCACCGAACAGAACGCGGCGGAGTACCGAAGCCTCCTGGACCCGGAGCAAGGACCACCGGTGGTGCTGGAACACCACTCGGCCGTGAACGTCGAAGCTCCGCAGCAACGCGCACCGCAGGCCGCTGGCGCCTCGACGAACGTGCGCCACGGCCAGAAGGGTGGTCAGCCCAACCGGTGGGCGAAATTGGCGACCGAGAACTGGGACGCCCCCTTCATCGTCACCACCACCGTCCGCCTGATCGAAACGATCTTCGGGAACACCCCCTGGGCCACCCGCCGGCTCCACCGGCTCGCCAACTCCGTGATCATCCTGGACGAGGTCCAGGCTCTCCCCGACAGGCTCCTGACCCCGATCCTCTCCGGCCTGCGGGAACTCGTGGAGCACTACGGCGTGACCCTTGTACTGTCATCGGCGACCCAGCCGGAACTCGCCGCACTGAACCCCTGGCGCTCCGGTCTCCCGCAACATGACGTCATCGCCGACCCCGCGCCACTCTTCAAGCAATTGCGCCGCGTCAGATACGAGTGGCGGGCCGGCCCGGACGTGACTCTCGCAAGCATTGCCGCCGAGGCGGCCGAGCACGACCAGGCCCTCGTCGTGGTCAACGGGACCAAGGACGCCAACCAGGTCCACCGCAGCTGGATTGGTACGAACCGCGACGAGAACCCAGGCGTTCTGCACCTGTCGACCCGCATGACCGGCGGCCACCGCCGAGAAACCATCCAAGCGACGAAACAACGCCTGGAGGAGGGTGTGGACACCCTCCTCGTGTCGACCTCGCTCATCGAAGCCGGCGTCAACCTCGACTTCCCCCGCGGATACCGCGCCAGATCAACACCAGAGTCCGAACAGCAGGCCGCAGGACGGGTCAACCGCGAGGGCAAGCGCCCCGCGAAGGACAGCGTCATGACCATCTTCGATCCCCAGGACGGCCTCAACCCGGAGGTCGTCTACAACACGTGCGCCACCGCAGCAGCGTCCCACCGCTTCGGCGACGGGCTGGCCACTCCTGATGACCTGGACGCCCTCCGCTCGTACTACCAGCACCGCTACCGCCTCCAGGCAGGACAACATTCCAAGGACCCCAACGGAGCCACCGGAGAGGTCATCGAGGCGCTGCGAGCAAAGCTGCACTACCCGGAGGTCGCACGCAGGATGCGGATGATCGACAACGAGCACTCCGTGGCCGTGGTCGTCATCCGCCCCCAGCTCAAGGAAGAAGCCCGACAGGCCGCCCAGAAGGCAGTCGACCAGCTCCGCCGCGGCCTGCCGACGCCGGCGACCTACCGCACCCTGCAGGAACACATGGCATCCATCCCTAAGCAAGAACGGGAACTGGCGATCAACACCGGCCACGCCATCGAAATCGTCGGCGACCTGCACCAGTGGGTTGGCCCCTACCACCCCCAACGAGGCATCGAACCTCCTGCATGACCATTCAGGCTCACCGAGCAATGCCTCACCAGTACGCTTGCGGAACTGAAACCGCCAGCCGGCAGCCGAAGTGTGGTGATCAGCTTGTAGCAGTGAAATTTCGAGTATTTGAAAAGTCGAATCTGTCGCGGTGGTCGTCTTCCGCATGACCGAGGATCGCAACATGTGTTCGTGCTCGTACATGGCGGCGAAGTGGCCGTGGCGGTCGTCCTACGGGGTGACCGAGGATCGCAACATCACGCCGTAGGTCATGATGATCGCATCTCAGTCGAGGCGGTCGCCCTCCGGAGCGACCGAGGACCACAACATTGAAACCGGAGGTGTCGTGCGCCTGCGGGCGAGGTGGTGGTCGCTCTCCCGGGGCGACCGAGGATCGCAACGGCATTGGCAATACTGGATCGCCGGCCGCCTGGTTGTGGCGGTCGCCTTTCGGATTGGGTGGCTTGCATGTCGCGGCTGGTGATCTGTCCGTGCCGGTTGTCTTCCGGGGCACCGCGGATCGAAACAACCGCAAGGGCACGAACAAGATTGGGGCTTTCCCCTTGATCGTGGACACCGGTTGTCATGCGGCGGTGGCCAGCGTAGTTGATCGTTGTTCGTAGGCGATCGGGCTGATCTGGCCGAGGCGGGAGT
>NZ_BMRN01000089.1 GCF_014648655.1 Streptomyces atratus | reverse complement strand
CGATCGCGCTCTCCCTCAGGGCATTGTCGTAGGCATCACCGACCGATCCGATGGAGGCGGCGATGCCGGCGGCGTCCAGATGCTCGGCAAGCCTGAAACTCGTGAGCACTCCGGCGCTCCGCGCCACCAGGCCAAGGATGGCCTCCACCCCCACCCTGAAGGGCAGAGCACTGGCCAAGATCAGAGGTAGACCAGACGCATCCCGCCCTTCCGCGCAAGCCGTACCACTTCGTAATCGGGTTCAACGCGCTTGCGGCCAGCGACCTTTCGGCGGGCGACGCGGGGAACGCGATGCACGAGCTTCTGAGTTCTCTCATGAGCTGGACCGCGAGCGGCATCCTGGCGTTCTTGGATGGTCAGGATCGTGACCGGATCAACCCCGACAAGTGACCGGGCTACCAGTGGCGGCTTCGCACCAGGCGCGGTTGCCGGTCAGGTGGTGCTGAGTCGGGGCAGGTCAGCTGGGGACCGCTTCAGAGCAGTCTCCCGTCCCGAAATCGGCCGCCCAGTGACAGCCGTGACTCCGGCGCACTGGGCGGTCACTGTGGGCTCAATTGCTCACGATCTGGCGACGGGCTGCTCCCAAGACACTGCTCACCGCTACGTACACTGCAGGTCAAAGGCCCGCGAGTGCTCACGGAACCTACAAATGAAACGGTCCGGCGCACCGCAAAAAACGATTCGGATTCGGCCCGCCCGAGTCGGCAGCCGGCCCGCACACGCGGCCCTCGGCGTCGCATCCGTGCACTCCTTCACGAGGACCGCGAGACAGCCACCGTGCATCACATTCGATTACCTACGGTAAGCAGTGCGGGAAAGTGTGTGCACCGCCGACGGGTAGTCGCGTCGCCTCATGCAGGTTGCCCTGGAGCGGTGTACGGGACGACTCTGGAGGGGGCACGACCTGCGGCTCGGAGAATTCGGCAGGCTGTGCATCCGAAAGACGACGGAGAGGCGCCGACCGTGAACGGTCGGGAACCTGTAGGGAAGCAGCCCGGCGCAAGTGGACACCGGGCTGTGCCACACACCGCGGACATGCGGGTGGAGGCATGGTCGCCGACGGTCGAGGGGTGCATCGGAGAGGCGGTACGCGCGGTGCTGGAGGGCTTCGCCGACACGTCCGGGGCTGCGGTTGTCGGTGAACGCGAATACGTGGTCACGGCAGAGTCCGATGAGGATCTGCTGGTGTCCGTCCTGGAGGAGGTCGTCTACCGGATGGATGCCGACGGTGAGATCCCACTCGCTGTTGAGATGGGGTCGATCCGGTCGGCGGGGGACGGTCGGGGCGTGTCGGTCCGCTTCCGGATGGCCGATGCCGGAACCGCCGTACCGATCGGTGCGGTACCGAAGGCCGTTTCACTGCACGACCTGCAACTGCGCGGCGGCCCTGGCAGCTGGACCTGCCGGGTGACCCTCGACGTCTGAGTGCAGGACGGGGAAGGGACAGGATCATGACGCTCACGGTGGCACTGGCAGGCGACACCATGCTCGGGCGCAGCGTCGCCGAGGAGCTGCGCCGCTCGCCGGCGCCGGGGACGCTGGTCTCCACGGGGGTCAGGAAGGCGCTCGCGGAGGCGGACCTGTTCGTGCTCAACCTGGAGTGCTGTATCTCCGACCGCGGGCAGCGCTGGCCCGACCCGCGAAAGGCTTTCTTCTTCCGCGCTCCCTCCGCTGCCGCGAAGGTGCTCGCCGAATTGGGTGTGAGCTGTGTGACGCTCGCCAACAACCACGCCCTGGACTACGGGTTCGATGCCATGGCCGACACCCGAACCCTGCTGGTCGGGGTGGGCGTCCACGCGGTCGGCGCCGGGGCGAACGTACGCGCGGCCCGGGAGTACGCGGTGCTGGAAGCGGGCGGTATACGGCTTGCGGTGGTGGGCGTCACGGATCACCCGCGGGAGTACGCGGCCGGCGAGGACACTCCTGGTGCGGCCTGGGCCGATCTTCACGCGGGGGTGCCCGGCTGGCTGACCGAGTCGGTGGGCCGGGCCGCTGCGGCGGCGGATGTCGTGCTGGTCACTCCGCACTGGGGCCCCAACATGACCTCCCGGCCTCCGCGCCATATCTCGGCCGCGGCCCCGGAGCTGCTGGCGGCTGGAGCGACGCTGGTCGCCGGGCACTCCGCCCATGTCTTCCACGGGATCGCTGACCGGATCCTCTACGACTTGGGCGACTTCGTCGATGACTACGCCGTCGATCCGGTCCTGCGCAACGACCTGGGGCTCCTCTTCCTGGTGACCTTGGACGGCCAGGATGCCGCGCACCTGGTTCCCGTCCGGGTGGAGGCGATACCGCTGGCCCTGGACTACTGCCACACCCGCCTGGCGCGCGGCGAGGACCGGGAGTGGATCCGCGAGCGGTTCACCACCGCCTGCGCCGAGTTCGGCACCACCGTCACCGATCGGATCGGACGGCTGACGGTCGACTGGAGGTGAGGGAAGTGGACATCGCACTCGTGGAGGAGAGCCCGTACCGCTTCCGTATCGAGCAGCGGGAGCCGATGCGCGTACCCGGGGTGGTGTTCGCCTCGCGGGCTCTGCTGCCGCAGGCGGCCGGGGACAAGGCGATGGAGCAGGTGGCGAACGTGGCGACGCTGCCCGGCATCGTCCGTGCCTCCTTCGCCATGCCCGACGTCCACTGGGGCTATGGGTTCCCGATCGGCGGGGTGGCCGCCACCGACATTTCCCGTGGCGGAGTCATCTCGCCCGGCGGCGTCGGGTTTGACATCTCCTGCGGCGTACGGCTGCTCGCCGCCGACCTCGACCGCGAGTCGCTCGGCCACGACCGGATGCGGCGGCTGATGGACATCCTCGACGACACCATCCCGCGCGGCATGGGGCGTGGCGGCCTGTGGAAGCTGTCGGGGGCCGGGGAGATGGACGAGCTGCTCGTCGGCGGCGCTCGGTACGCGGTCGAGCACGGGCACGGTGTGCCGCGCGACCTCGCACGCTGCGAGGACTACGGCGTCCTGGACGGCGCGGCCCCGGGGCAGGTGAGCAAGCGCGCCGTCGAGCGCGGCCTCCACCAGGTGGGAAGCCTAGGCTCGGGCAACCACTTCCTGGAGGTCCAGGCGGTCGATCAGATCTACGACACGGCCACCGCGGCGGCCTTCGGACTACGGGTGGGCCAGGTGTGCGTCATGATCCACTGCGGCTCGCGCGGCCTGGGACACCAGGTGTGCACCGACCACGTCCGCGTGATGGACCAGGAACTGCACCGGCACCGCATCCAGGTCCCGGATCGGCAGCTGGCCTGCACACCGGTCGACTCACCCCGGGGCCACGCCTACCTGGGGGCGATGGCGGCGGCCGCCAACTACGGCCGGGCCAACCGCCAGCTGCTGTCCGAAGCCACCCGCCACGCCTTCACGACGGCTGCGGGAGTCGGTCTGGAGCTGGTCTACGACATCTCGCACAACACGGCCAAACTCGAGACCCACGAAGTGGACGGTGTGGCACGTTCACTGTGCGTCCACCGCAAGGGCGCGACACGGGCGCTGCCGCCCGGCGACCCGAGCCTGCCGGAGGACCTCGTCCGGGCGGGCCAGCCGGTACTGGTCCCCGGGACGATGGGCACTGCCTCGTACGTGATGGTCGGCCTGCCTGGTAACGACGCCTTCCACTCCGCCTGCCACGGTGCCGGCCGGGTCTGGAGCCGCCACCACGCGCTGCGCATGGTCCGTGGGGAGCAGCTTCGCGGCCAGCTGGAGGCCCGGGGCATCGCCGTGCGCCCCTCGTCGTGGCGTGGTCTCGCCGAGGAGGCGCCGGAGGCGTACAAGGACGTCGACGCGGTCGCCGCCGTCACCGAGGGTGCCGGGCTCGCCCGGCTGGTCGCCCGTCTGGTGCCGCTGGGCGTCGTCAAGGGCTGAGCCGGTACGGAGCGGGAGAGACGGACGCAGCTTCCCGAAGAGCCTGGTCGGTGAGGTGCGCGCGGCCGGTGTCCGCGAGAGTGGCTCCTCCGCGCTCCCGCGCGGTTCGGCGGCGGCACGCGGTCACCGGACCGTCGAGCATGCTCCGACCATGTGGGCTCCCGCGCCTCGGCGGAACGCGAGTAGCGTGGAGGGTAGGTACAGGGTCGGCAAGAAATCCGGTCGAAAGCCGAGAGCGAGGATGACGGATTGCCGTCCTGCAGCTTGCGGGCATCGTCGGGCAAAAGGGCCCACTTTCGAGGCCATCGAGCAACAGCTCGTAGACGCAGTAACCGTGGAAGGAGCGGCGATGGCGGCCGCGGATCCGGAAGTCGTCGTGCACGCCGGACCGGTCCGGCTCCACGGGCAACTGTCTGTGCCCGAAGGAGCAACGGGCATCGTCGTGTTCGCCCACGGCAGCGGCAGCAGCCGGCACAGCCCGCGCAACCGCTTCGTCTCGACCTCGCTGAACAAGGCCGGCCTGGTCACACTGTTGTTCGACCTTCTCACGGCGGAGGAAGAACTGGACCGCGCCCACGTCTTCGACACCGCTTTGCTGGCCCGCCGCTTGGCCGACGCCACGTGCTGGCTCACCGGCCGGTCCGAGACCCATGGCCTCGCGGTCGGCTACTTCGGCGCGAGTACCGGCGCGGCCGCCGCGTTGTGGGCGGCCGCGGAGCCGGACTCCCCTGCCGTGGCGGTCGTCTCGCGCGGCGGCAGGCCCGATCTGGCCGGGCCCCGCCTGTCGGCGGTGACCGCGCCCACGCTGCTCATCGTCGGAGGCGATGACGAGATGGTGCTGGACCTCAACCGGCAGGCCCAGGCACTGCTGCGCTGCGAGAGCCGACTGGCCGTGGTCCCCGGCGCCACTCACCTCTTCGAGGAGCCCGGTGCTCTCGGAGAGGTGGCGGGCCTGGCCAGAGAGTGGTTCGTCGGCCACCTGAGTCGTCGTGCAGGACCAGGAGGTTGAGCGCCGGCGCGCCGCGCGGACAGATTCGCCCCCCCGCCGATCGACGCGGAGCGAGGCCCTCGGCCATGCGGAACGAGGCCGTCTATGCAAGCCACTTGTCTACGCGCATCATTGGGTTGCTTCGCTCGCACAAGCATTCCCGGCCGCAACACGGGCATCCCCGCTTCACATGTGCCTGTCGATGGCCGGTGAAGAAGTTTTGTCATGCACTTGCCATATCCTAGGAGGGGCAACACGATGGCTTGCGGATCAACCAGCCTGTGGGCCGGTGAAACCAGCTGGTTCTGCTGCGGCAACGCCTGGGGGCCCTGCTCCAGTGCCGGCGGCGGCGCCTGCGGCAACTGCCAGTCCAGCGCACACCACGGCGCGTGGCCCAACGCCTCACAGGCGTGCTGGAACATCACCCGGCCCGACCTCTGTGGCGAGAACATCCCCAGACGTGGCTGCGGTGCGGTGATGAACGTCAAGCACCAGTGCTCGGGCGCGACGGTCTGCATCACGATCACCGACTGCGGCCCGCGCACCAAGGACTGGTGCGGCGAGGCTACTTGCTGCAACGGCACCTGTCGCACCAACCGGGTCCTCGACCTGACTCCGGCTGCCTTCTCGGCGATCGGCAACCTGAGCTCGGGCAAACTCCCGGTCTACATCTACGAGTGAGGAGGACCGACATGACCGTACGACACGACCGGGCCGACGGGATGCGCCGCCGGCGCTTCCTCACCAATGCCGCCCTCGGCGGCGCGACCATCATCGGCGCGACCGCGCTCGGCGGCCTCGACGCCGAGGCCGCTTTCGCCGCGGAACCCTCGCTCGACCCCGCGATAGCCAAGTCCACCTTCGTGGAGGGCCGCATCACGGGCATCACCGGCAGCATCCTGGAGGTGGCCGGATCCAATGGCGGCCACTCGCGGGTGCAGATGACCAACGTCACCAGCGTGTGGAAAGTGCGCGCCACCACGGCCGAAGTGATCGAGGTCGGCGACGGGCTCTACGCACGCGGCGTCAAAATGCCCGATGGCACCGTGGCCGCCGACGCGGTGTGGGTGAACATCGTGAATCTGGACACGCAGATCCGCGGCATCGCAAAGAACCGGCTGCACCTCGCCCACGGGCAGCACGAACTGGTGGGCCACGTCGCCCCGGACGCCAGTGCCTCCTACGCGGGCCGCGCGCTGACGTCCGACCTGTCCCGGCTGCGCATCGGGCAGAGCGCCCAGGTGCTCGGTGCCTGGCGGCCGTCCGACAACTCCGTGGACGTCGTCCGTATCTCCGTCGGCCACTGATGCGGGACCGAGGACACAGAGAGAGGAAGAGATGCTGTCACTGACAACGAGCCTCGCCCCACTGGTCCTCGCGGCCCTGCTCGGGTGGACCGGAGCGGTCAAGGTGTTCAGCCGGGGCACCGCGCAGCTGGCGCCGAAGACGGTGCTGGCTCGCATGCTGCGCAGCAGTGAGCGCGCCACGACGGTACTGCGCGCGACCGGCGCAGGTGAACTCCTCATCGCCGCAGGTCTGCTGGTGGTCCCGGCGAACCCGGTGCCGGGGGCCGCCGTCGCGGCCCTCGGGGCGGGCTTCCTCGCCTACCTCGGCTACGGCCGGGCCATGGCGCCGGAGTCCTCCTGCGGCTGCTCGGCAAGTGAGGACACCCGCATCACCTGGCGGGCGTTCGCACGGGCGGCAGTCGTGCTCATCGGCGGGGCCACGGTGGCGGTGGCCCAGGGCACTTGGTGGTCGGCAGTCTCCGAGCGGCCTGGCGGTGCCCTTCTCTTCCTGGCCGGGGCGGCGGCGGTTCTGGTCGCCCTCTCGGCGGACCTCGACCGGTGGTGGCTGCTGCCACTGCGCCGGACGAGACTGCGTGTCTTCGGGCACCCGCTCCTCGGCACCGCCGCCGGGAACCAGGTGCCGGTCGCGGCGAGCGTCGAACTCCTGGAGAACTCCCTGGCCTGGCAGGCCGCCGCGCCAGTGGTCCGGTCTGCCTTGCTGGACCACTGGGAGGACGACGGCTGGCGCATTCTCCAGTACTCGGGTGTGTACGGGGACCGGGAGAACGCGCGCCCGGTCGCGGTGGTGTTCGCACTTGATGCCACGACCGGCCGCGACAGCGGTGGCGACCCGATCGTCCGTGTCAGTTATGTCGACGCGGACAGTGGGGAGGCGGTGGCCGTGGACGAACTGAACGCGGTGCCGTCGCGGAGGAACCTGCCGATGGCGGGCTGACGCCACGGACGGATACCTCGGCCCGCCACGGGCCTGAGGAGCACAGCAGGGCCGGTCCCGCGACCGCCGCGGGTCCGGCCCTGCTCGGACGGCGAGCCGAAACCTACTGCCGACGCGCCGCCGACCGGACCCCAGTTGCCGCGAAAAGCCGCGGACTGCTGCTGCACGAGACGGTCGCCCCGAGGGAGGCGGAGCCGTCCGGCGACGCACCGGTGGCATGATCGCATGGCTGAGCCGAAGCGCGGCAGTTGCCACGAAGGCAGGTTTGCTCTCACCAAGACCGGCATACGGTGTTGCGGTAGGTCATGCTTCGCGGTCGATGCAGCAACTCAACCCCCTGGATATCGCTCTCGGACTTGATGACAGTCCGGGCGCGGGCGAACTCGGTGGCGGGGAGGGCGCTTGGCACGCTGGCTCGCCGCCCGTGGCACAAGGCGTTGCGGTTCCGGCCCCTCGGCGGCAACGCCCGGCCCGGAAGCCCGCCAACCGGGCGGGCTTCCGGGCGGGTCCGGCATGGCGCCGTACCGACGTGCGACGTGCCCGGATGCTGGTGGCCTCCGAACCATGCAGGAGAGACCGTGGACGACCTCAGCTCTCAAGAAGCCCGGCAATCACCACCCATTGGCGCGAGCCATGACACTCCCGGTCAGCCGGGGGGCATCGGCATTGCGCTCGCCGCCGTGTTGACGGCCGCACTCGCGCAGGGTTCCTGGCAATGGTTCTCCACATACATCGGAGTGACGCTTCTCGCATTGATCTTCTCCTTTTACCGACTGCCGACGTGGATCCCTGGCCTCGGATCCACGTACATGCGGAATCTGGCCGCGTATTCGCTGGTTGTCGGCCTGTGCTGTCGGCCTGTGCGTAGCAATCGCACTGGCCCCCGCGCTGCAGCGCTGGGCATGGCTGTTTCCGATGCCCGGCACTCGTAGCGGGTGCCCTGAGCTCGGCAGGTACGAAGGCATCCGCACGGAGGCCGCGCTGGCGAACCTGGTCGATCGCGACAGTGCCGCCGTGGCTCACGCGCAGGAGATCCAGACCCATGATGCTGTTGCCGACTGCCTGTCAGCCACTACGACCCTGTGGCTGCCGGTGTACGGGGCCGGGGCGACCGTACTGGTGGGTCTGGGCGCGTGGTCCCTTGACCGAGCTCGGGTGAGGAAGGAGGCGGCCGTGGCCAGCCGAAATCCCCCTCGTAAGGACTGAGCAGGAGCGAACGCGACGGGACGGCGAGAAGCGACTGTCAGGGCCACCGCCAGCCTCTGACCGATTGTGACAAGCTGGGTGTCCCCGTTCCCCGTTGGCCTCGCCGAAGCAAACCCTTCGCGATCACACAAACTGCGTAAACCCAGTGTCCAGCAGCGCTGAGCAGTGGGCCGGGAACGCCCGGCATCACATGCGCGCGTGGTGTTCGATGTCTTCTCTGAACTTGGTGAGAGCCTGGTCGGTGAGTGTGGGGCGGGTGTCGGCGATGGCAGCGAGGTAGTCCTCGGTGCTGGCCGGCACGCCTTTGCGGTCGGTGACTTCGCGTTCGAATGCGGCGTGGGAGCCTTTGCGAGCGGCGAACTCGATGTCGGCGGGTGTGAACATCTCACTGGCTGACACCAGTCGGTGCAGCTTGACGTCGTTGGCAGCGGGGCCGAGGTAGCGCTGCCAGATCGCCGCCCGTGCTTTCGGATCGGGAGGGCCGACCGGAATGACGTAGTCGAACCGGCCGGGGCGCAGGAACGCCGGATCGAGGGTGCGGACGGAGTTGGTGGCGCAAATCAGCAGGCGGTTGTCGTGGTCGCGGAAACCGGGGATCAGCTTGAGCAGTTCATTGGTGACTCCGTGGCCGGGATCGACAGCCTGACCGGACCGGACGCCGGCGATCTCCTCGACCTCGTCGATGAACAGCAGTACGGATTCCAGCTCCGCCAGTTCGGCGAATGTGTCCCGCAGTGAGGCGGCCAGACCGCCGGTGGCACCCTCTGTGAGCCGGGAGGGAAAGAGTTCCACGAACGGCCAGGCCAGCCGGGAGGCGACCGCCTTGGCGAAACTGGTCTTTCCGGTGCCCGGCGGGCCGAAGAGAATGACGGCTTTCGGCGGCGTCACTCCGTATCGGTCGGCCAACACGGGCTCGGCCAGCGGCAGCACGATCCGCCGCTCGATGGCTTCTCTCTCTCGTTCCATGCCCGCGAGGGCACCCCAGAGCCCCTGCGGCAGCACCCTTCCGCCGAGCTCCGCGAGCAGACCTGCATCACTCGCCCCGAGATGCTCGACCTTCTCGTAGAAGGTCAACCCGTCGCGGGTGCGGTAGCCGGAGTTTTCCAGCGCCGTGGCTCCGGTGGCCCCTGGAGCGAGCAACGCACCGATCCGGCGCACCCCCTGTATGCGCAGACGCCTCTCGATCTCCGCGATCAGGGCGCTCCCGAGTCCGCGGTTGCGCCACATCCTTGCGAGCGCCACCAGCGTGATCCAGGCCCGCTCACCCTGGACCTGCGCCACTGCCATGCCCACCAGGTCCTCACCGACCACTGCAACAACTACGGTCCCGCCGGTCCGGGCTGAGGTCATGGCCTCAGAGACGGGGAACACGGGAGACATGTCGTCGTCCTGCCGGTCCTGATCCCAAATCTGGATTGCACGGTCCAGATCGTCGTCACGGAAGTCCCGCAATCGCCACGTAGGCATCATCGCCACCTTGCCGGCAGGTCGCCACCGCCACGCCGACACCCTTGCCGCGGGCTGCCCTGCGGCTGCCCCGCTCCTGCTCCTACCCCATTCTCCGCGCCGATCAGATGCCCGTCGACCGGGCGGGCGGGGTGTACGCCACCCGGGGAGAGGTCCCGGCGTTTGGTGATCGGCAGCAGTCCCTGCAGGTCCCGGCCGTTCAATTTCGGTGGCACGGTCTTCGATCTTCAGCGGCAACGCTCAAGCTTCTATGGCACAGGACACCTGTGGGTGCCCTGCCAACGGGGGTGCGGCGGAGTCAAGGCCAGTGCGCCAGGTGCATCCTCCCTCTCACCGCGTCTCGCACAAGGCGACCTGACTTGAGGTGTCCTAGCTTGGGAAGGGCAAGAGATTCGTCCACGCGAGGAGTCGTGATGGCTCACGGAAGCGGCAAGGACAAACTCGCAGGCAAGGCGAAGGAAGCCATGGGCAAGATGACTGGCAACCGACGCAAGGAAGCCGAAGGGAAGGCAGACCAGGCCAAGGGGCGGGCGAAGGAAGCCGTGGATGACGCCCAGAAGCGCATTCCCGGAAGGTCCGGCCCGAAGAATCCACTGATCACCGACGACGAATAGCTACAGGCCCCGGGCCTCTGTCCGAGCGGCGGGGGCCCGGTCCCATAGCAGATACTCCTTAATCGAACTTAGGTCCGATCCCGTTCGATCTGCCCAGCCTTCAACGATCTGCCCAGTCTTCAACAAGTTGACGATATGGCTCGTCGTTTCCCTGGACCGGGGTCCAGCAACAGGTCGCGGCGGTCGCACAGCGGCAAGCGGCAACATCCGGGTGCATCAGACGCTCTTCGGCTCGCGCGCCCCGCCTCTTCGACGCTGTCTTCTTGGCTGATGCCTTCTTCGCCGCCTTCTTCCGGGTTTCTATCTCGTGGAAGGTCCGCATCCAGGACAGTTTCGATCGCCAGGGGCTGATGGGCCAACCCGGTGCGCGCATCGCCGCAGGACGCGTGCACATCGTGCTCCCGAACCGGCCCGAAGCAACCCAGCAGAACGGCTACTTCCACGTGGGAGCCACCAGCGCCATCGCGAACAGCGCAGGCGGCCACGCGGCATTCACCCTGTTCACCGAGAACACCCCGGTGCTCACGGTGGAGTACAAGATCAATCTCCTGGCCCCTGCCGTCGGCGACCACATCAAAGCCGTGGGAACTGAAGTCCGGACGAACACAGCCGCTGATATCTGCGTGAACGCACACCCCGAACAGCGAATGTTCCCTCCCTTCCTGCAGCCAGGGAGACAGGTCGCTGATGGATCGAGGCACCAAGCAGTCGCCGCCCCGGGTGGCCTGGCAACTCGGGGTGGGAACGGCAACTTCGTCAGACGCAGACAGCGCCCACGCTACTTTCGTCGATGACACGGCGCAGGTCACACTGCGTCATGCCAAGATCCGCGAGAACCCAGATGCCGGCAGGCGGCCCGGCCAGCCAGTTAGGGAGACAGGCCAGGGGCGACCGGGCCACCGCCAGCACCCCCATCCTCATGCCAGACCCGCACCGCCGCATCCGGGCCGGCCAGATGCGCCCGCCGTCACCCCAGGCCACCCTGGAGTCATGGCAACACCACCGATCACCATCCACGCACCCACCCCGTCCGGCGCCCGGCCCGTGACCGTGCACGTCAACAGTCGCGACGAAAGACTCGGACTCGCACACAGCGATCACGACCTCATCGTGTTCCTCGCTGACGCCGGCTTGGCGGACCCGGAGCGGATCCTCGACAACCCCGCCGTGGTCCAGTGGCAAGGCGCCGCAGCACATCGGTACGAGGTCATCACCCACGACCAAGATCTGAGGGGCGTCGGCTACGCACTGGGCAACGGCGAGTAATTCCGGTCATCACACTTATCCAGAACAGGCGCCGAATTGGCTGATGAAGGAGTGCACGTGGACCGGGCGAGCGCATCGGCATGACACGCAGTATCTTCCGTGCCCCGATGAATGGGGACCAAGACCGCAGAGGCATCGGAGAAGAAGGCATCAGACCTGTGAAAACAAACAGGTCTGATGCAGTGGGGGTCACTAAAGGTCACGACAGGTCCCCACAGGACCCTCGGAACGAAACTGCCGAGGGGTCAGTCCCCCGTGTTGGTGGCCCAGACCGGGCGCCTGTCCGCGTTGTAGACGACTACGTTGCCGTCGTCCTGGACAGCGAGGTACGCACCCTTGCGCCAGGTTCCGGAGGCCCAGAGCGGGTGGCCGCCACGGTCGTACAGGACGAAGTTCCCGTCCTCCTGCATGACCGCATGGTCGCCGTTGGGGTAGGCGCCGGGGGCCTGCCACACCGGCCGATTGTCCTTGTACAGAACGAAGTTCCCGTCCTGCTGCACCCGCAGGATGGCCCGGCCGTTGCCCGAGGTCCATGCGTGGTTCTTGTGCAGCGTCGCCCTCGGGTGGATCAGCGTGTCGGACGTGGGGCGCGCACCGGAGGCCTGGGCGTGGCGGACCGCAGCCGGCGCGGACACGGAGGCCTGAGCGGTACCCGCCAGCGTTCCGCCGACCGCGAGCAGCGCGGTCGCGACGGCGAGCGGCGGGAAGATACGGAGTTTCATCAATTTCCCTTCAAGGGGGCGGAGGCGTCCTGTTTTCAGGCCGCACCATGAAACTCCCACAGATCCTTCGGAGAAAACCTGTTCCGAGAGATCTGGAATTAGTGCGGATTACCGAACTCCATATCAGCATGAATGGACGCTTGTTTCACGGAGAACCATCTCCCGACCTCAGCTCGATTCCTACTAGGAATTAAATGCAACTAATGTTCGAATCGTTACCACGTTCTCGTCCGGCGGCACCGACAGGATTTCGTCGCACGCAGGGCAATAGGCGGCACCCTCGGGCTGTCCGCTTTCCGCCCACTCCCTCGTCAGTTCCGTGTCATCGACGCCTGACCGCGCCGGCCCGGCCAAGGCAGTGGTGCGCGGCACCGTACACCGAACCATGTCGCCGACCGCCAGGACACCGCCGACCTGGTCTGGGCCTGGTTCGCAGGCCGTATCCCGGCGAGAAGCCTTCGAGGCGGGCGAGGAACCCTGCGGCAGTGGCCTCACCGCGCGGCCACCACCTGACCGGCAGTGATCGGATCCGCAGGCCGACGACCTGCGTTGGAGTGGGCGAGAGGTTGGGGCCTGCGGGGCGCTCCGCCGGTTCCGGTCTTCCGGCGATGCGAGGGACAGCCGGGAAAGGACCGGCGGCAGGGGCTCGGGTGGGGCGGCCGGGTGGGCGCGGAGGCACTGGAGCAGCAGGGCCACGAGCCGGCGGGACGCGGCCGACGCCGTGAGGGGGAGTTCGCGACGATGCCCGCGTTGGCCATGAGCGAACGCCTGAGGTCGCCTGGTGCGAAGTCGGCGCGCAGCCGGTCACTCTCCTTGGCGCGCCGGGTGAGTTCGGCGAAGCCGCGGGCGTTGCGGTCGAGGTCCTGTGCGAAGCCTGCTCCGTCGGGGATGGCCGAGAGGAACGCCCCGGAGAAACCCGCATCCGTCGCCATGCTGGTGCGCGTGGTCGCCGTGAACGGTGTGCCCGCTCGACTCACACTCGTGCACATGCTCGTCGTGAACGCGGTGGAAATGACCATCGTGCGCGTAGTCCACGTGGCCCTCATGCGGGACAGCGACGTGGCCACAGCCCCTCACTGTGCTGATGCTGTGGCCGGGATGAGGGGCATGTGCAGCGGTCATGACGTTTTCCGGGCGTGCCTCGGAAACCACCTGGGCGCATTCGCGTTGTGCCACTGGCTCGATCTTCCCCTCCAACGAGCGCCGGTACAGCCTTGTCGCCGTGACGCGTCCGTTCGGGTGCGAAAGGCATCCAATGCGGGGTGCCCCTCCCGGACCAGGGCCCCTCTGCGCGTCCAGCCCGTGCTGCTCCGGCGCGCCTCAGCCCCGGGGAAGCCCGGCGAGCGCACGAGTAACGTGCCGCCACCCCGGGGGCGGGGGGTGGCGGCACGCAGCAGATCCGAAAGGGCCCGCGGTCAGTGGCGGGCGGGGGTCAGGTCAACGG
>NZ_BMRN01000088.1:7840-13846 GCF_014648655.1 Streptomyces atratus | reverse complement strand
CACCGGTATCGCCATGTGCTCACCGGTAGGCCGACCACCGCGGCAAGGACATCGAACCCGTTCACGCCGTCACCCGCCTCGGCGACTGTTTCCCCGGAGGCTGTCGACGTAATTCCGGCGGGATTGGGGGCGTCGGGGTGCAGGCGCGCCCGGTAGGCCCGAATGCCGGCGGTCCGGGCGCGGTGGAGGCGTTCGGTCAGCGATCCCATCGAACCGGGCTCACGCTGGTCTTTACGGCCCGGTCGGAGAACAGCAGACTGCCCAGCGGGACGAAGTGAACGGAGGCCCCGGGGTCGTCGCCGACCGGGGCGGCGCTCTGCTCCACCGCCTGCACCTGCGCGGGCTCGGCGGCCTCGGCAGCCGAGGCCGCGCCCAGGCACACCGAAACGGCGGCGATCGCAGCGGAGGACACTGCGGCAAGTCGGGTAGCTGCGGTAAAAGACATGAAGCACGCTCCGGGTCAATCAGAGATCAGATCAACCAGGCAACGACACCGCGCCCCGTCGGTCACGAGCAGCACGACCACACGTTGACTACTGCTCTGTAAAGCCAGCTGGAACAGGGGCGAGGAGATCGGCGGCGCCGTCCTTGTGCACGCCAACGTTTTGACACTGATTGATGGGCCTGATCCGGCTGCGAATCTCCGCTGATCGATCTTGCTCATCAATCGGTCGACAGATGGACGTCCGCACCCTCGGGCTCGGGCACGGACAGCCAGGTCAGGACGGCGCCGCCGGGGCGTGGACGATCTGGGCCGCGAGGCCCTCTTCCACACGCAAGAGGCCCGCAGCAGCGATGCGGCGGATTCGCTCCATGAGGAATTCGAGGCCGATCCGGAAGACGGCGGTGGACCGGGTGGGTTCGCCGTACATCAGCGTGTACAGCGCGGGGTTGGCCAGCCCGAACTCGACCACGATGTCCCAGCCGTCGCGCAGTTCCATGACCGGGTCCTGCGGGGCGGGATCGATCTGCTGCTTGGCGGCCAGGAACCGGGTGAAGCCGTACTCGGCCACCGCGTCCAGCAGCCCCTCCTTGTCACCGAACAGCCGGTACAGGGCCGGCGGCTGCAGGCCAGCGGCGTCGGCGACCGCCCGGGTAGTGACCGCATCGCGGCCCCCACGCTCCAGCAGGTCCGACAAAGCCCCCGGCAGCCGCTACGCCGTGTCGGTGCCGGGACACTGCGCGTCGGGAGGCCTCCCACCGGGCGGCCGTCAGGTCGCCTGCGCCCGTGCGGTGGGGGTGTGGCCGTCCTGGGCTTCCTGGGCGCGTTCCGCCACCATCTGCGCCAGCACCTCCAGTGTGGCGACCTCGTAGTCATCGTTGGCACCTTCCTCCCGCACGGCGGCGACTACGGTGCCCACGCGAACGAACGCTTGCCCCTCCCCCTTCGAGAGTTCGAGAGCGTACGCCTGGTCGCCGAAGGCCGGTATCGCCAGCGGCTTGGACTCGCTCTTTCGTCCCATCCGCTGCTCGATGTCGTCGTAGACGCGCTGGGCGTCATCGGCCGAGGCGCAGGCGATCACCGCGAAGGAGGCGGACTGGTCGTAGGGGTTATGGAAGGCTGACTGGGCAACGCTCAGGATCCCCGCACACTGCTGCTTCTCCGACATCTCGGAGCAGGCTTCGCCACCTGACGCGAGACTTGTCGTGGACGTGCTGGTCCAGCCGGTCGGCATGGCGTGCAGGTCGGGTGCGATGGCCTTGACCGTCGCGGTGTCCTTGAGCACGGTGACCCGGTGCCCGGCGCCGGGAACCGGCGCGCCTTCGTCGCCCGTCGCGAGCCGGGCCAGCCCGTACACGGCCAGGGCCAACACGACGACCACCGCGACGACCGCCACGAGCGCGCCCGGGTCGCCCTTGCGGATCTTGGTGACTGCTTGGTTGCCGAGCACGAAGGTGCCGCGAGCCCGGCCCCCACGGTCGATGCTGATGCCACCCACGTTGGTGGGCTGCTCGGTCGGCTTCGGCGGGGCAAGGACACTCGCCAGGTACGCGGCGAACGCCGGATCCTCGGCCAGTACTTCCGACAGTTTCTCCCGCAACCGCGACCGCGCGTCGGAGTCGTCCGGTGTCCGTTCGACCTCCGATACGGCTTCCTCTCCCTGGGCCACGTCCCGCAGTCGGCCGCGCACCAGGTCGATGACCATGCCGCCGGCCGCTCCGCCGGCCGCGGTCGTCGCGGCAGCCGCGGCTCGCGCCACCGCGTCCACCGCCGCGGCCGCCAGATCCGCCCCGTCCATCCGTGTCCTCCGTTCCCTTGGATCCACCGGTCATCGCCTGGCACGGGCCGGAGCCCTGTAGCCGCTGGTGCTCACCCTGTGCCGAGTCGGTGGGTCCGCATATGAATGCGTGGATCTTGTCTCCGCTGAACAGAGCGAGGGCCCTCGAGGCGTCGAACGTGAATGGATCCACGACCGCGCCCGGTCGAGAGCCCGTGCTCCTGGCAGGTGGAAGTCCTGCGGTCCCCCATCGCGTCCAAGTGTCGGGCTGCCGAAGTTTGTTGCGCAGGCCCTCTCGCGCGATGAAACAATCTTCCGCTGTCGACGATGGCGAACGGTGCGAGCAGCCGGTCCGCCCACGGCGCGAATTCCTCTTGCGGGCGACACGACGGCGCGATTTATTCAGAGGCCGCTACGGGGAAAGGCAGGAGTGCCATGGGCCGACACGAGAATCCGCTCGACGCTTCGGCGGGCCCGGTCGCCGGTCTGGCGGGCGCCCTGCGTCAGCTCCGTCATGACGCCGGCAGCCCCCCGTACCATCAGATGGCCCGTCGCTGCTCCTACTCGGTCGCCACCCTGTCCCGGGCTGCGGCCGGCAAGCAACTGCCCACCCTCGCCGTCCTCCTCGCCTACGTCGAGGCATGCGGCGGCAGCACCGACACGTGGGAGGCGCGCTGGCGCCACGCGTCGGAGGAACTCACGGCACAGCACCTCGGTCAGGGGATTCCCCCGTACAAGGGACTCGCCCGGTTCGACCACACCGACCACGCTCTCTACTTCGGCCGTGAGCGACTCGCCGACGACCTGTGGGCCCTCACCCGCCGGCAACGTGTGGCAGCACTTCTCGGCCCTTCGGGGAGCGGTAAGTCCTCTCTCCTCCGTGCGGGACTCGTGCCCCGGCTGCGACAGCAGGAGAGCGGTCCGGCACGCCCTGCGGCGATCCGTATCATCACCCCCGGCGAGCGCCCGCTCGCCACGCACCGCTCGCTCCTGTCGTCCGCGGACGCCCATCTGTCCGACACCTGCCTGATCGTGGACCAGTTCGAGGAACTCTTCACGCTGTGTAAAGATCCGGTCGAGCGGGAGGAGTTCGTCGCGGCTCTCCTCTCGGCCCGGGAGCCGGCCGGCCGTCTCCGCGTTGTCCTGGGTGTCCGCGCGGACTTCTCCTCGCGCTGTCTGGAGTATTCCGGCCTCGCCGCGGTCATCCGCGATGCAAGCCTGACCGTGACCCGCATGAGCCCTGCCGAACTGCGTGAGGCCATCGTCAGACCGGCGCGGGTACACGGGCTGGTCGTCGAGCGTGCTCTGACGGCCCGGCTCACCGCCGATGTCGCAGACAACGGCTTCGCGTTGCCGTTGCTGTCTCATGCTCTCCTGGAGACCTGGAACCGGCGGTGCGGCCGTACACTCACCCTGGATTCCTACGAACAGGCCGGCGGTCTGCAAGGGGCGATCGCCCAGAGCGCCGAGGGCGTCTACACGCGGCTCGACACCATCCAGGCGAACATTGCACAGCGGATCCTGCTGCGGATGATCACCCCAGGAGCCGACGGCGCCCCCGACACCCGTCGCTCTGTCACTCGGGCCGAACTTGCAGCCCTGGGCGGCGGCCAGCGAGCGGACAAGGTGCTGGAATCGCTGACCCGGGCCCGGCTGATCACTCTCGACGGGGCCACCGCCGGCCTCGCACACGAAGCCCTGATCAACGCCTGGCCCCGACTGAGCGCCTGGATCGAGCAGGACCGCGAGAAACTTCGCTTTCAGCGCTGGTTGACCGAGGCCGCCGGCGCCTGGGAAGCAGTCGGGCGGGAGCCCGGCGTGCGGATCTCACCGGTTCGCCTTACCCAGCTCGACGCACACGCTTCATATGCCCGCCGGGATGAACTCACGCCCCTCGAATCGGACTTCCTCGCCGCCGGCATGGCCACACACCGCCGCACCCTGCGCAACCGTCGTGCAACACGCGCCATGGGATCCCTGCTCGTCGCCACGACCACACTCGCTGCGGCCATGGCCTGGAAACAACAGCGACTACTCCAGGAACACCCGATGCGGCCCACACGGTGAAGCCGAACCACCCCCTGCCAGAAGGCGGCGAACTCGTGTACCACGCACCCGCGAAGCCGGCGAGCGAGTCGGCCCGGCTGGCCCGTTCCGTCCTGAGCGCGAAGGGCATCACCTACGCCAAGACGCACGTGAGCGATACCGAGAAGGTGTCTCTCCCACAACAGAATCTGGTCGACGTTTCCAACGGGCGCCTGGCCAAGACCAGCCCGTGGGGCCACAAAGGGTGCGCGGGTCGCGCTCGACACACGGATGCTCAACGGTGTCCTGAAGCTCGGCACCCAGTACCACTACAAGTTCGAGATCTCCGAGTTCGTCGGCGGAAAGCACAGCCGCACCTCCAAGCACTACGCGGGCCGCGCGGTCGACGTGACCTGGATCATCGGCCGCCGCGTGGGCAAGAAGGCCGATCACCGCGGGCTCATGAATGCCTGCCGGAAGCTCGGCGCCACACTGGTCCTCGGGCCGGGCGACAAGAACCACGACACCCACGTCCACTGCCAGTGGTAACCCGCCTCCAGCACACCGGGTGACCTGTGAAAACTCCCGCTCCTCCGTGGTGCAGGAACCGTGGGTCCCCAACGGCAGATCCCCGGCCCGGCACCCTGCGGTCAGGACGCTGTGCTCCGCACTACCGGGCCCCGCGGCCGGGGGCTGGAGGGGTGCGCGGTCGTAGGCGCTCTCCCTGGGGCCCGAACATGATCAGGTATTCGACCGGTTCTCCGGGGCCGGCGTTCGCGACTCCGTGCGGGGTGCGGGTGTCGAACTCGGCGACGTCCCCGGCACTCAGGACGAGGTCCTGCTCGCCGAGTGCGAGCCGCAGCCGCCCGTACAGGACGCACAGCCATTCGTAGCCGTCGTGGGAGACCTGCCGCGGCCGCGCCGGCGGCGCGTCGACGGCGGGCAGGACGTGCTTGTGGGCGTGCAGGCCGCCGACGTACCGGGTCAGCGGCAGCACCGCCTTGTCGTCGCCGAAACGCTGCGGCATCGGGGTGCGCGGTCCGGCCGCGGGGGCGGGAGCGGTGCCGGCCAGCTCGTCCAGGGAGATGTCGTACGCCTTCGCGAGTTGCAGCAGCACCTCCAGGGTCGGCTTGCGCCGGCCGGTCTCGATCCGCGACAGCGTGCTCAGCGAGATGCCGGTCGCGCAGCTGACGGCGGTGAGTGTGGCGCCGCACTGCTCGCGCGCGGCCCGCAGCCGGGGGCCCATCGCCGCCAGCGTGTCGGCTATGCCGTCGTCCCTCACCGTCACCCCACTCCCTCCGGCCGTGCCACCTCCACCGCCCTGTCCTGCCAGTTTGCCAGGATGGCAAGGGCGCTCGCGTCGGGCGGCCGCCGCGCCGCATGATCGGTGGGTAACCGCGTCCGCCCGCGAACCGAGGAGAAGTCCATGCACCCCGAGCCGTCCGCCGACCTGCGCCACCGAACCATCGAGGCCCCCGCCGGGCGCCTGCACCTGGTCGAGCAGGGCACCGGCCCGCTGGTCCTGCTCGTACACGGCTTCCCCGAGTCCTGGTACTCCTGGCGCCACCAGCTCCCGGTCCTCGCGGCAGCGGGATACCGAGCCGTGGCGCTCGACGTGCGCGGCTACGGCCGCTCCTCCAAGCCCGCGGACACCGACGCCTACCGGATGCTCGACCTGGTGGAGGACAACGTCGCACTGGTGCGCGCCCTCGGTGAGGAGAACGCGGTGGTCGTCGGCCACGACTGGGGCTCCAACATCGCC
>NZ_BMRN01000088.1:0-7830 GCF_014648655.1 Streptomyces atratus | reverse complement strand
CCTGCTCCACCCCGAGGTCTTCCGCGCCGTCGGACTGCTGAGCGTCCCCTACGCGCCGCCCGGCGGCCCCCGCCCCACCGACATCTTCGCGCAGATGGGCGGCGACCAGGAGTTCTACGTCTCCTACTTCCAGGAGCCCGGCCGGGCCGAAGCGGAGATGGAGCCCGACCTCCGGGGCTGGCTCGCGGGCTTCTACGCGGCCCTGTCCGCCGACACCATGCCCGCCCATGGCGAGCCCGACCCGCACTTCGTGGCCCGCGCCGGCGGCCGACTGCGCGACCGCTTCCCCGGCGGCAAGCTGCCCGCCTGGCTGACCGAGGACGACCTCGACGTGTACGCCGGGGAATTCGAGCGCACCGGCATGACCGGCGCCCTCAACCGCTACCGCAACATGGACCGCGACTGGGAGGACCTCGCCCCGCACCGCGGCGCCCCGATCAAGCAGCCGTCCCTGTTCATCGGCGGCGCCCTGGACGCCTCCACCACCTGGATGTCCGACGCGATCGACGCCTACCCAGCCACCCTCCCCGGCCTGGCCTCTACCCACATCCTGGACGGCTGCGGGCACTGGATCCAGCAGGAGCGTCCCGAGGAGGTCAACCGTCTGCTGACCGCCTGGCTCGCTTCCCTCCAGGGCTGAATCGTCGGGCGTGCCGCGGCCGGGCGCCGTCGCAGGAGAACCCCGGCCGGCACACCCGAGAGCAGTGCCCGAAGCCCGACCTCGTCATGCAACTGCTGCGCGAGAGCGACACCTTGGAGGTGGCCCGGCCCGACCGGCTCTCCCGCTCTGTGCTGCACCTGGTGACCCTCGACGCCGAACTACGCGAGCGCGGCATCGGGCCGCACGTCATCGAGCAGGGCATCGACACCGCCACCATGGAAGGCCGTGTGATGTTCGGGGTGCTGTCAGTGCTCACCGAGCTTCAGCCAGAACTGATCGTGGCGAATACGAACGACGGGCTCAAACCCCCGCACGAACCCGCGGACGGGGCGGCGGGCGCCGGCCCAGGCTCACCGATGGCCAGACCGCGCTCGCCCAACGGCTCTGCGAAGAGCGGGAGAAGACCGTCCAGCAGATCGCCGGCATGTTCATCGGAGAATCCGGCAGTGACCGCGACGGGGCAGGCCGGCAGGTCGATCAAAACCTGAACCCGCACTCGGGCGCGCCTGGTCAGCCAGGTGAAGTCATGGGCACCTGGGCTGCCGTGCGGCTGGCTGACTTCGGACTCCTCACCGCCTACTGTCATCCGTCGCCGTTCGCCGTCCGGCATCGCAACCTGTTTGCCACTGCCGAAAAAGTGCGTACTGGCGCGCGTCGGCGCCGGCACTTGCTCTCGACCCCGTGCGCGTCCGGGTCACCGGACGATGAAACCGGCCGCCTCGGTGTCCAAGGTCGTGGTGCCGTCCTGCGCGGTGGCCAGGACGGCGACATGCCAGGCACCGCGCGGGGACGACTCGGCGTCGGCACTGGTGACCTCGGCGGTATAGGTGCAGCGCACGGTGTCCTGACCGGAGGGCTTGCAAACGGCCGACTCCACTGCGGCCATGTCCTTGGCGGTCAGCCCCTTCTTGGCCAGGGACGAGTCCTGCGGCCAGGCCAGCACCTTCACACTCTTGACACCGGAGGAAGCCGTGACATCGGTGGCGAAGGCCAGCGAGCCGTCCCGGTCCCCGTCGGGAGCGGTGTGGCGAACAGTGCTGTGCGTCAGCACCGGAGCCTGCTCCGCAGCCTGGGCGAAAGCGAAGGCACCAATACCACCGAGAAGAACGACACCAGCAACAACGGACAAGGCAACACGTCGGGACATGGGATTCTCCATAACTGTCTCAGCACTGAGTCGGGTCCGCGCCGCTCTGATCCGACGCTGTGCCGATATTCCCCGCGCGAGGATTCGCCGGACATGAGCGCGCATACTCAAACCGACCTGAGTGGTCGGTCGGGGGATTCCGGGGTACGGGCGTGCGGCTCGGCGTGCACGGGGGCGACAGACATCTCCTCGGCGGGCGCGGGGGGCGTTGCTGCGTGGCCTGCTTCTGCGGCTTTTGTTGCTGTGTACTCCTCGGTGCCGGCCGTACGTCTGCGTCGGCCGGTCTGGCCGGTGGGCCGGTGGGCCGGTGGGCCGGTGGGCCGGTGGGCCGGTGGGCCGGTGGGCCGGTGGGCCGGTGGGCCGGTGGCGGACCGTACGCGGGCAGCGGGGTGTCGTCGCGGAACGACGTCGGGGTGTGCCGCGCGAGGGGCGTCTCGGACAGGTACGCCCGGGCGACGATCTGCTCGGCTTCGGCGGCGTACGGGATATTGCCCGGAAAGTGGCGGCGGCTTCGTGACCGGGGCTGACGGTGCTACATGGTTCGGTAGGCCCGGAGGAAGGTCCGCACTCCCTCGACGACGAGTGGCCGCACGCGGGTGTCCTCCGCGGCATTCGCGGAACCGAGCCTGTCCAGCGTGACGCCGAAGGTCAGCGCGATGAACTGGTCGGCCGCGAGTCGAGGGTCGGGGACGTCGAGCAGCCCGGCCGCGGCAAGGGCGGCGAGCCGCTCGGCGAGTGCCTCGTCGGGGGTGTCGGCCATGGAGTTGTAGCCCCGGTGCGGCAGGTGGCCGGATTCCGTCCGGACCAGTCGTTGCAGCGTCGCGTACTCCGCTGAGCCGAGCATGTCGGTCGCGATGCGCATCGAGAACGTGACCAGGGCGTCCTCGAGGTCGGCGTCCTCTGCGAGGTCGGTGAGGGTGTCGTCGAGGGTGCGCCGGATCGTGGTGATCAGTGACTCGCCGACGGCGTCGACGACTGCTTGCAGCAGCGTGTGCTTGTCGCCGAAGTAGTCGTAGACCGTCCGCTTGGACACCTCGGCCCGGGCGGCGACCGCGTCGACGCTGGACCGGTCGAAGCCGTCGGCGAGGAACAGTTCCCGGGCCGCCGAGAGGATGGCGGCCCGCTTCCGCGTGGACCCCTCGCGCAGTGTCTTCGTGGTCGGCATGGGGCACATCCTAACCGAACTACACTGCACGGTGTAGTGTAGTTCGCCCGGGGAGAGGACCGCTGCGTCCGCGCCCGGCCCGGCAATGACGGAAAGGATGTCCATGACCGCAACTCTGGTTTCCCCGGCCCGCATCGGTAAGGCCGCTGTCGGGGCCCTCGGCATGCTGGCAGTCGCCACCGGTGCCTTGGAGTCGGTGGTGACGCCGACGCTCCCGCTCCTGCAACGCGAGCTGGACATGAGTCCCGCCGAAGGGGCGTTACTCAGCATCATGCTCCTCATCACCGGCGCGCTCGTCACACCGGTCGCGGGCAAGTTAGGCGACCGCTACGGCGGAAAACGGGTCCTGATCCGGCTGATGGCGGTGGTCTGTGCCGGTGGTCTGGTGTCGGCCCTGGCGCCGAACCTGCCGGTGCTGCTGCTCGGTCAGGTACTGCAGGGTGCGATGGTGGGCGCGCTGCCCCTGTCGTTCATCCTGGTGCGCGAACACCTCCCCGCGGGAGAGTCGAAGGTGGCCATCGGGGTGGTCAGCGGGCTGTTCGTAGGGGGCGGGATGGCCGGAACGCTGTCGGCCGGGCCCGTGGCCGAAGAGCTGTCCCGACACTGGATGTTCGCGCTGCCGACGATCGCGGTCATCGGGGCCACCATCCTGGTGAACAGGCTGATGCCGCATGATCCGCCGGGCCGGTCGGACGGCGCCGGGGTCGACTGGCCCGGCCTGGTTCTCCTGAGCGGGACGCTGGCCACGCTCATGCTCATGCTCGCGCTCGCACCCGACATCGGCTCGCAGCCACTCGTGCTCGGCGCCCTCATCGTGGTTCTGGCCGCCTTCGTGATCGGATGGACAGCCGTTGAGCGTCGTGCGGCCTCGCCGATGGTCGATCTGCGCATGCTGGCACGGCCTGCGGTGTGGACGTCGTGCGTGCTGACGTTCGTGATCTGCTTCGGCACCTCGGTGGCGGTCCATCTCGTCCCGCAACTGTTCGCGGTGTCCGCCGACGAGTACGGATTCGGGGCCGGCGCCACCGAGATCGGCTTCTTCCTGCTGCCCGGCGCCGTGGCCGCGTCGCTGGCCGGGCCGATCGGTGGGATCGGGGCGCGTCGTTTCGGCTCGCGTGCCGTGGTCACCGCCGGGATCGTCATCATGGCCGCCGCCCTGATTGCCCTGGCAGTCGTGCACACCGAGGCCTGGCATCTCGTCATCGGCAAGATGCTGATCGCGCTTGCGAACGGCCTGTGCGTCACAGCGTTGGTGACCAGCACCGCTACATCCGTCGATCAAGGTGACACCGGCGTCGCCACCAGCCTCGTCCTGGTGACTCGCGTGGTCGGCTACGCCGTGGGTGTGCAGGTCAGTGGTGCGATCCTCACCGCCGGTGCCCCTGCCGGGTCCGATGTCCCAGCCGAATCGGCCTTCGTCACCGGCTTCGTCATAGCCGGCGCCGTCACGGCGCTGTCCCTCCTCGTCACCCGCACCATGAGCAAAGGAACCAAGGAATGACCCGCATTGATCCGTTGAAAGGTACCCACACCCCGCCGAGGCGCAAAGTCCTGATATCCGGGGCCAGCATCGCGGGGCCCGCCCTTGCGTTCTGGCTGAACCGCTACGGATTCGCGGTCACGGTGGTCGAGAAGGCGGGCGCACTTCGTGGGGGTGGTTACCCCATCGACGTACGCGGCACCGCACTCGAGGTCGTCCGAAGGATGGGAATCCTGCCTCGACTGAAGGACGCGCGCATCGACCTGCGCCGGCTGACCTTCCTCGGCGGGGACGGCGGCGAGGTGGCCTCGGTCGCCCCGCACACTGTCACCGGCGGTGTCGCTGGACGGGACATCGAGGTGCGGCGCGGAGATCTGACCGACGCTCTCCACACGGCGGTCCGTGACGACGTGGAGTTCTTGTTCAACGACGCCGTCGAAACCCTCGACCAGTCCGGCCACGGGGTCGACGTCACCTTCCGCGGAGGCAGCAGGCGTACGTTCGACATGGTGTTCGGTGCGGACGGTCTGCACTCACGTACCCGTGAGTTCCTGTTCGGCCCCGAAGCGCAGTTCCACCGATACCTCGGCTACTGCTTCGCCGGGTTCACCATGCGCAACACCTTCGGGCTCTCCCACGAGCTCATGATGTGGAACACCCCGGGCAGAGCCGCAGCACTCTACGCCGTGGAGGACAACGACGAAGTGCACGCCTTCCTGAACTTCGCCCACCAGGAACCGCCGTTCGACGCGTTCCGGAACCCGGAAGCCCAACGGGACCTGGTCGCCACGGTCTTCGCGGACGCGGAATGGGAGGTCCCGGGCATGCTTGCCGCCATGCGCGACGCTGATGACCTGTTCTTCGACGGGGTCAGCCAGATTCGCATGCCCCGCTGGTCCAGCGGCAGGGTCGCGCTGGTGGGCGACGCCGCGTACTCGCCCTCGTTCCTTACCGGACAGGGCTCCAGCCTCGCGCTCGTCGGCGCGTACATGCTCGCCGGTTCCCTGGCCGACCGGGACCACACCGCGGGCTTCGCTGCCTACGAACGCAACACCCGTGAGTTTGTGACCCTGAACCAGGAGCTGGTCCGCGAGGGCGACGCCGCGCTCTTCCCGACCACCGCCCGGGCCCTGGAGCAGCGCAACGCCATACTGCGCAACCTCGGCGCCATGCCCTCCACGGAGGGACGACCGGCCCACTCGGCCCTCACCCTGCCCGAATTCATGCCCACGACGTGACCATCCACGCGGTCACCGGGGCAGACATCAGCCGGCTCGCGCCTATCCGCGGCATCGACATCAACGCAACAGCGGCCACCGTCGAGATCCACGACAGCACAGCCCACCGCCGATGCCGGCTCCACCCACTCCCCCACACCTGGACAGGTCCCCTCATACGAGCGGCAGGCATTCACGGACAGCTCAAGAACCGCGCCCCGGACAGCCTCGCTCCGCAGCGGCGGCCGAAGTCCGTCTTCGGCCCGCACGTCATCCTCGACCCGGGCAAGGCGATCTGAGCGGCCTGAACGCACGTGTGGCGTGCACGCGTCGAACGCGTGCACGCCACGGATCACTGGGATCTTCGCGTTACTTGATGCGAACGACCTGCGGGTCGTGGTCGCTCGTCCGGTCGGAGAACTCCGCGTTGACGTGGACCAGCTCGTACCCGGGGTCGTGGATCCCCGGGGTGACGAGGATGTGGTCCAGCGTCTGCGAGTTGCCATCGCAGACGTAGCTGTACCGCTCGCCCACCGGCAACTTGTTGATCAGGTCGGTGTGAGCCGGAGGCTTTGCCGCGTACGGGGAGAGCCGCGTGGCGCCCTGGATGTCGTGGATGCGTACGTCACCGGGGGTGGTGTCGGTGGGCGCGGGGGTGGGGGACGGGTCCCCGCCGCCGTCGCCGCCCGTACCGGCGCTGTTGCGCGGGCTCGGCGTGGAGCCTGAGAGGTCGACGGAGTTGTTGTCCGTGTCGGTGAAGACGACATCGCGGCTCACCGAGTGCGTGTTGTCGGCGCCGGTGGCGGGCAAAGTCTCCCGTACGGCGGCGGTGCCGAAGCCGACCAGATCCTTGATGCTGCTGTCCGCGGCGCAGTCGGCGGTGACCTGGGAGGTTACGGGCATTCAGGCGTCCGGTGCGGCGCCGGGAGCGCTTGGGCCACCGAGTCCTGCGCGGGCACCCTGGAACGCGGCGCATGAAAGGATCGAGTCATGGCACGACCTTCCCGTTACCCGCTTGAGCTGCGCCGACGTGCGGTGCGCATGGTCGCCGAGGTCCGCGGCGACCACACGACCGAGACCGCGGCCTTGCAGGCGGTGGTCGAGAAGCTGGACATCGGGTCCCGCGAGACGCTGCGGAACTGGGTCAAGCAGCACGAGATCGACGCCGGGCAGAGGCCGGGGACGACGACGGAGGAGTCCGCCCAGCTCAAGGCGTTGAAGAAGGAGAACGCCGAGCTGAAGCGGGCCAACGAGATCCTGAAGGCGGCAGCGTCTTTCTTCGCGGCCGAGCTCGACCGGCCACACACACGCTCGTAGCGTTCATCGACGAGCACAAGGGCCGCTTCGGCGGCGTCGAGCCGATCTGCAGGACGCTCACCGAGCACGACTGCAAGATCGCCCCTTCCTCCTACTACGCCCACCACAAACGCCGGAGCAGGCCGTCGGCCAGGACCGTGCGCGATACCGAACTGAAGGAACGGATCAGCGAGGCCTTCCAGGCCAACTACCGTGTCTACGGGGCGAGGAAGATCTGGCGTGAGCTGAACCGGCAGGGCCACCGCGTGGCCCGCTGCACCGTCGAGCGCCTGATGCGTGAACTCGGCATCGCCGGAGCGGTCCGCGGCAAGCGCGTGATCACCACGCTGCCCGGCGGCCAGGCCGAACGGGCGCCGGATCTGCTGGACCGCGACTTCGTCGCCGCTGCCCCGAACCGCTGCTGGGTCGCGGACTTCACCCACGTCAAGACCTTGTCCGGTGTCGTCTACGTCGCCTTCGTCGTGGACACGTTCTCCCGCCGGATCGTGGGCTGGTCCGCAGCCACCGTGAAGGAAACGGTCTTCGTCCTGGACGCCCTGGAGATGGCCGTGTGGCAACGTGGCCGAGACCAACATCCGGTGCAGCCAGGCGAGTTGATCCACCACTCGGATGCCGGATCGCAATATACGAGTTTCCGGCTTGCCGAGCATCTGGACGCCGCCGGCATCGCCGCCTCTATCGGATCGGTCGGTGACGCCTACGACAATGCCCTGATGGAGAGCACGATCGGCCTGTACAGAACCGAGCTGATCAAGCCCCGGCGGCCCTGGAAATCGCTCGCCCAGGTCGAGTTGGCCACCGCCGAGTGGACCGACTGGTACAACCACCGCAGGCTCCACGGTG
>NZ_BMRN01000087.1 GCF_014648655.1 Streptomyces atratus | reverse complement strand
GCCGACGACAAGACGATCTGCTGCACCGATGCCAACGGCGTGGCGATCGTGGCGATTCAGGCACTTCACCGGCAACTCACAGACCTTCAGGCTGAGGTCAGGGAGCTCCGGGCGCAGATGGTTGAACCGGCAGCACACGCACCCGGTGCGGTGACCCCGAGGGTCTGACCATCGGGCTGGGTACAGCGGTTGTGGATGGAATGACGCGGGTACGCGCCGCGACCGTGCCTGTGTTCTGTGACAGCGAACCTTCACCGATTGACGGCGAAGTTTGGTCACTCCGAGGCGAATGACCGTGAGAGGGGTGTGGCCCCGGTATTGGCCGGGGGCCACACCCCTCTCACGCACCGAGGTGGAGCTGGGCGCGCAGTCTCTAGAGGACCGCCAGGGTGAAACCCCGGTTGATGTACTGCCCACTTGTGTCAAGGACGAAGACGGCGATGCTTTGCGGGTCGTTGTTGCACGTCGCGTAGGGTCCCTTCCGCGCCACTACGGTGCCGGCCCAGTACGGGGTGGTCAGGACCGTGCTCTTCGCCACGTCGATGTCGTCGGAGACCTTCACACAGAATGCTCCTGTGGAAAACTTCGTGACCGACACGATGTTCTTGGCTTCGAGCAGATCCCCATTCTCGTTCACCATGGCCGAAGCCTGGGTGTAGGGGGAGGTCACCGGCTTCGGGGCCGCGTGAGCGGCCGGAGCGAGGGCGGCCGTCAGGGCGACGGCGGGCACCAGAGCGGCAACGATGCGTCGCATCATTGTCCTTTCAACTCGTGCGCTGAAGATGCGCGTTAACTTCACGAGCCGAGAAGTACCCCCTCACTCCTCAGCAGACATGCCAACGGTCCCCCGGTTCTGCCGCAATCCACCCGCAAGGAGTGCATTGAACCAGCCGGATGGGCGGCGCACCCAGCAAGTGAGCCCCCTGCCGCGCTGCTGACCCGACGGCCGTCGAGCGCGTTGACCTGGGCGGTCAATCTTCTTGGCACGAACTGGGCGGTGGGCAATCTTCGATGTCAATCGAGGAAGGTTGACTGTCACAGGACAGCCTGTGCTGCGTCTTCTGATCGCGAGTCGCGGGCCGCTACGCTCCATGTATGCCGCTGGTTTTGGGCCGGGCGCACAGCACGACGCTTGGGAGCCCTCATGGCCCGGAAGAGTTTCGCCCTCAACAAGGAACCGCACATTGCCGAGATCGGCGATGACTTTGTGCTGGAGTTCCAGCCCGAGGTGATGGGCGACGAGTACCTCGACGCGTACGAGCGTCTTCAGGATCGGTACAAGAACCTCGGGATCGAAGACGGCGACCTGACCGGCGCTGCGCCGGGCGCGGCGCGCGAGGCTGCCGCGGCCGTCCGTGAGTTCGTCAGCAGCCTGATGATGCCTGACTCCGCGGAGCAGTTCGCGGCTACGCCTCTGCCGGAGCGCATCGTCGTGGCGTTGCTGGAGTGGACGCAGGAGATCTACGGAGGAGGCCGCCCTTCTGGGTCGTCGAACGGCTCTGCCACAGCATCGCCGCCTCCTGGGGGTCGTGGTCGGGCCACCTCGCGCTCAGGGGCGTCGACCCGCACACGTGGACGCTGAGGACGATGCTGAACGCGGCTGAGGCCGCGATGGACGAGACTGCCGAGGACGACGCGGAGCGGCAGCGGAATCGGGCCAGGCTGTACGCACCACCGCCAGGCGAGCGGCGGCGGTCAGCTGAACGGCCGGCAGGGGCGGGGATGACGCGGGCGCAGGCGTCGGCGTTGACGGCGCAGTTGGAGGCGGAGGACGCGAGGCTGAATGGCCGTCGCGGATAGGCTTGCATTGCTGCTGGTTCTGGGCCGAGCAACCACCACGAGGTCTCGTGAGGTTGCTCGATGGCCGACGACGTTGATGGCTCGGCTCGCATCCGGATCACCCTGGACGATTCCGGTGTTGCCGCTGAAGCGCGCGCGCTCGGTGTGCGGATCAAGGGCGCGATCGACCGAGGGATGCGTGGGGTCGGGCGTGACCTGGAACGGCAGCTGCGTGCGGTCCAGATCACCGTCACGCCGAACCTGCGCCGGTTCGATGCCCAGTTGCTGGCCGGCCTCCGGTCACTGGAAAGTATCAACGTCCCCGTCTCGCCGGACCTGACCGGGTTCGTGGAGCGGCTGAGGGCGGCGCTCGCGGGCGAGGAACTGTCCGTACGGGTCGTCCCCGACCTGGGCGACTTTGATGCCCGGCTGCGGGGGCACAACATGCCCACGCTGAACGTCCCCGTCAATCCGGACGTCAACAACTTCACGCGGGCCCTGCGAGGGCTGACATCCCTGGCGAGCGGCGCGGGGTCTGTCCTGGCCAGTGCGTTGCAGTTCGGGGCGATCGGTGGCGCGGCACTGGCCGCTGCTGCTGGGATCGCGTCGTTCGTCGGCTCACTCGCTCCGGCGATCGGGATCGTCGCCGCGCTGCCCGCAGTGATCGGCGGCGTAGTCGTCGCGAACTCGGCCCTGAAGCTGGCCTTGTCCGGGGTGGGCGACGCGTTCGGCGCGGCGCTGGGCGACGACGCGGAGAAGTTTGAGAAGTCGCTCGAAAACCTGTCGCCTGCGGCCCAGGCCGCCGCCCGCGAGCTACGGGCGTTGAAGCCCCAGTTCGACTCGTTGAAGTCGACGGTTCAGGACGCGTTCTTTGCCCCGCTGAAGGGGCAGATCACCGGCGTTGCGCAGGCCCTGAGCGGCCCTCTCAAGTCCGGACTGGCCGCTGTGGCGGGGAACTTCGGCCTCGCTGCCCAGCGGGTCGGGTTCTTCCTCCAGAGCGCCACCGGTATCAAGTCGATCCAGGGCATTCTCCAGGGGACCACGCAGGCCACCAGCGGGCTGGCTGCTGCGATCGGCCCGGTGGTCTCCGGACTGACTCAGGTTGCCGGCGCGGTGTCCAAAGCCTTCGGGGCCCAGACCGGCAACGCGATCGCCTCCCTCGGGGCGCGGCTAGGAGGCTTCCTTCAGCAGGCAGCGCAGGGCGGGCAGGCCGTTGCATGGGTACAGGGCGCCCTCGGAGTCTTCCGGCAGCTGGGTGCAGTGGTCGGCCAGGTCGGCGGCATCCTCGGGGACGTGTTCGGCGCCCTGGCGGCCGGAGGCGGCGGCTCCCTCGGGGCACTGACCCAGGTCCTGACGACTGTCCGATCCCTGATCCAGCCGTTGTTGCCGCTGATCACTCAGCTCGCCCAGTTGTTCTCGACCGTTCTTGGCGGTGCGCTGTCCACGCTCGCGGCCGTGCTCGGCCCGGTCATCTCGTTGATCTCCAGCACGCTGATGCCCCTGATCCCGGCTCTGTCTATCGTGGGCATGTTCTCCGGGCTGGGCGGCAAGATTGTGGCCGCGATCGGTGACATCGGCAGCAAGATCATGGGGAAGATCAAGGGCGGGCTGCCGTCGTCGGTGCGGGGGCTGTTGCCGTTCGCGAACGGCGGGATCGTCACCGGGCCCACTCCCGCGCTGATCGGTGAGGCGGGGCCCGAGGTTGTCATTCCGCTCACCCGGCCGGCGCGTGCCCGCCAGCTCGCGGAGCAGTCCGGTCTTGCGGACCTCTTGGCCGCGGCCAGCACCCCGAAGGCGCAGGGGAGCGCGGCCCGGCCGGGCGCGGTCATCACGAATCACTGGACGATCCACGAGGCGGGGGACGCCCACATGACTGCCAGGCGCGTACTCAACCGGATGACGCTTGCCGCAGGGGTGGTGTGATGTTCGCCGACTTCATGAACCTGGGCGGGGTCGAGATCTTCAACTCGGCCCGGCTGGAGGCGTATCTGGCGAGTGTCGGGCATCCCCTCGACAGCGTCGGGGCGTGCGGGTGCCCGACGTTCACCGCCGAGCACGTCGGGGATGAGCCGTATACGACACCGTGGGAGGACGAGGCGCCGTGGTGGGACGAGGACGTTCCCGAGTCCTCTGATTTCGCCGGCTTGCTCGTCTTGGACGTCGAGGGCATGGACGACCACCCGGTGACGCGGTCGGTGACGGGGGCGGTCACCGGGGGTGCCGCGCTCGGCGCGCCGCGCGTCCAGCCCCGCACGATCACCGTGACTGGGGTGCTCCTGGGCGCTACGTGCTGCGGTGTCGCGTACGGGCTGCGATGGCTGTCCCAAGCCCTGTCCGGGTGTGGTGACGGGTGCGGTGGGGACTGCCTCACCGTGTACAACTGCTGCCCACCCGAAACCGAAGACATCGACGAGTTCGTGAAGCGAAACCGCCGGACGCTGCGCCGCGTCGCCCTGGTCGACGGGCCGCGCGTCATCGCACGGAACGGCAACGGCTGTACGGGCAGCGGGATGTGCCAGTCCGGCGCGGACGTCCTCACCGTGGAATTCGTCCTCACCGCCGGAACGCCGTGGCTGTGGACCGACCCCGTACCCGTGCTCGACCTCCCGGTCCCGACCGATGATGGGACCGAGTGCATCACCTGGTGCATCCACCGCGGCCCGGAAGGACCGCCGGACCCGGTATGCATCGAGCCGTCCGACACGGCCTGTGCGACCCCGGGCGCAGTGACGGCCGAACTCACCGACGCGGCGTGCGAGGTGGCCTGGCCGGCGCTGGAGCCCGTACGTGATCCGTGTGACGCGACGTGCCGCCTGGCCGCGTGCCCGGACCCGGAAGACCTGTGCGGTAACCCGTCCTGCAAGACGCCGACGCCGCCGGTCCTTCCGCCGCCGGAGACGTGTTTCCGGCACGCTCTGGCCGTCAACACCGAGACGTACGAACTCGACTTGAGCAGCTGGCCGCGGTGGTTCGGCGCGGTGCCGGTCATTGAGGTCAGTGCGGGAAGCAGTGACCTGCGGCGCGTCACGATCACTCTGTATGAGCGGACGGCTGAGCACGCGGGGCTGTCGTGCGACGAGGTGGTGGAACTGGAGCGCTGCAACCCTCACAGCACGTACGAGATCGCTTTCGTGGCAGCGGGCGGCGTCATGACGCTGGACGGTCAGGTCGGCCGCGCGACCGTGGAATGCCTGGGCCGGTGCGAGGGCACCACGGACGCGTATGGGCGCGACGGCGGGCCACTCGCCTTCCCGCTACTGACGTGCGACCGGTACTGCGTCGAGGTGGCCGCTGACGCGATCGTGCCCCCGGCCCCCGACGCGACGGTGACGGTGTCCCTGAGCGGCCGGGAGTACTGACCGTAAACTCCGGGTGCTGCTGGTTCTGGGCCGGGCACCACCACCACCCTGGGGGTTGCTGTGGCAGCTGGCTGCGCGTCGCATACGGCGCAGATCACCGACCGGGACGGAGCCGTGGTCTCCACGGCCGACATCCTGCTGGAGGTCGAATGGTCCCGGACGCTGGACGACATCTCGACCGCCCGCGTCCTGATCGCCCCGGATGCGGACTGCTGCGCCAGCCTGTCCCGCGTCCGTTCCTGGCGCCACAAGCTGGCGATCTACCGGGACACAGCGCCCGTGTGGGAGGGGCCGATCACCGCACCGGAGTGGACGGCCGACGGCGTGGAGATCAGTGCTGTGGACATCCTTGGTTGGCTGGACAGACGAGTGCCCCACAGCGACCAGCAGTTCGTGGCGCACGAGTTGACTGAGATCGCGGCGTGGCTCATCGATGACGGGTTCGCGCCAGACGACCCGGGCCACAGTGTGGAGATCATCGGCCCGACCCGTATCCACGGTGACCGCGCCTACCAGGTCGACGTCGGACAGACCGGTGACCACCTGCGCGACCTGGCCGCGACCGGCCTGGACTTCACCGCCCTCGGCTCGAAGATCATCGTCCTGCCCGAGGACCATTACGCCCGCGTCGGCTCCCTGACGGACACGGATTTCAGCAGTCCGCTCGTCGTCGCGGAGGACGGCCTTGCGCTTGCCACGCGATGGGTCATCCACGGCAAGGACGCAGTGAAGGGGGAGGCGGGCGGCATCCACCCCTACTACGGGCTGATCGAGCGGGTCGCTGAGGAGACATCGATCCTGGATGACGTCTCGGCGGAGGCTGCGGCCTGCTCCCGCTTGCAAGCCAGTAGCCCGGCCCCGGTGTTCATCGACTCCCAGGAAGCCACCCTGGCACCGGACGCGGGTGTGGACGTGCCGGCCCTCGTGCCTGGCTGGTGCGTGGATGTCACGACCACCCAGACCTGCCGCACCATCTCCCAGAGCCTCAAGATCGCCACGGTGAAGGTGAAAGAGGACAGCGCCGGGGAAACGGTTTCGGTGCAGCTCACCCCGGCAGGGGTGTGACTGTGGCTCTGCGAGGCTCCGCGCCCAGGCGCTCACCGGACAACCCACTCGCCGGCGTACTCCGCGACCTGGACCGTCGTACCCGGTCGATCGAGCACCAGCCCAAGACCAGCCCCAGTCCTGGCCCCCAGGGCGAGCCCGGACCACCCGGGCCCGAAGGGCCGCCCGGCCCCGCCCCGGCCGCCACAATCGCGGCCACCGACCACGAGGGCCGTGCCACATGGGTGTTCGGCGCCCCACTCGCTGCGCCGCCCGTCATCAGTGCCGTGCCCGTCGCCCAGGAGGACGGGCCGCTGACCGTCACCGCCGAGGAGGTCACCCGTACATCCGTGACGGTGCGGGTGTGGCGCACCCGGCCCGTGCTCGGCCTCGGACTGCTGCCCGCCGTCCCCGCGGCCCAGGTCGACGTCCATCTCACCGCAACGCCCGCCACCACCTGGCCAGGTGACGACCAGGACGGCGGTTAAGCTCGGTGCAGTCGCTGGTTTTGGGCCGGACTCGCTTCGAATGGAAGAGGTGAGTCCGATCGCGAGTGTTTGTGCATGCTCCGAGTACTTCAATGTGGATGACACCGGAGAACTGTGCCTCAACAAAGGCACGATGGGTCTCCGGAAAGTCGTCCAGTTCGGATCTCCCGGCACGTACAAGTTCACGAAGGCGGCTTACCCCTGGCTAGCCCGTGTGCGGGTCAAGGTCCAGGCTGGTGGGGGCGGCTCGGCCGGCGCCGACGCGAACAGCAAGCAGCTGATTTCCCGGCCTGGTGGGTCGGGCGGGGGCTACTCGGAGTCGGTGATCGAGGTCGGCGCTCTCGCGGGTGTGGAGTCGGTCGTCGTCGGTGCGGGTGGCGCAGGCGGGGGTGGCAACAACGCCGGCAGCGCGGGCGAGGCGTCGTCCTTCGGGGGCACGGTGACCGCTATCGGCGGGAACGGTGGCGGGGACGGCATGACGACCGGCACGACGAACACGACCAGCAGCGGCACCAGTGCGCCGTTGGCAGGGAAGGGGCAGATCACCATGGGTGGCGGGCCCGGTGAGGGTGCGATCCGGATGGGGATGCGTGGCCTGTCCGGGAGGGGCGGGGACTCCCATCTCGGGTTCGGTGGGTACGGCCGGTCGACGTCCGGGCCGGGGGGTGCACCGCGCGGACGTGGTGGCGGGGGCGGTGGCGCGTTCTCGTCGGACGGGGCGAAATACGACGGAGCCCCCGGGGGAGCCGGGATCGTAATTATCGAATTGTTCGGTTAGTTCGCTTTACGGGTATTCGCCGTTGCGCTGCTTATCGGGTTTGCCGACGGCGACAGCTACGCTTGTGGTGCCGCTGGTTCTGGGCCGGGCCAACTCTGACTTTGGAGTGGTCCAGTGGCCCGATGCGGGTGTGGCACAGACAGGTGCTCGTGCGTGATCGTCGCGGGCGACGGTATCCAAGTCGACGGCGCAGGCAGCCCGTCCAACCCCGTTGTGATCACGGCGAAGCCGGCCCCGCTCGTCGTCGCTGATAGCAGCTGCATCACCCTGAGCGGCGGGGGAACCACCGCGGCCCCGCTCATCGCGGCGCCGCGCCTGGACCCGGCCCCGGGAAACCTCCTGACGTGTGGACCGGGCGGGCTCCTCGTCGCCGGGGGTACGGGCGGCACCGTGGTTACGGGATGCGGCCTGACGGGAGACGGGTCACCCGGCGCGCCAGTGTCGGCGACCGTCTCTGCGTGGCCGCACACGTGCTCGCTGGACGATGAGGGCGGACTCGTCTACTGCGACAGCACGGGCGCGCTACGGTCCGAGCCGCGCGGGCGCGCCTCGTTCATGGAGGACGGTGTCAACAAGACTTATCCCGTCACGGCGGTACCTGCGGCAGTCAACACTCTGATCGAGACCCGATCGCTCACCATCAAGAATCCTGACCTCTGCCGTCCGGCGTTCGCGATTGTGGAGGTCGAGCTCGACGTCGGCTTCACGCTCCCGCCGAACTCTGGTGCGTCGTCCCAGATCGGATCGAACGCGGTCAACTACTTCGACAACCGGGGATCCGGTGTCTCTGCGTCCGTGCACAGCATGGCGACCATGGTTTTCCAGCGCACCATCCCGCCCGGGGCAACTCTCGTCGAGCCGCTGAATATTCGCATGGGCCGAGGCTCCGGCGGCGCCACATACAACCGCATCGAGACATACATGCGGGCATTCGTCTTCGTTCTCTGAGGAGCCGTTTCATGGGAATGCACTACTACAGGTATGCCGATGGGTCCGTCTCTGAGAGGGATTACTCCGGTGACGGTGAACCGGATGTGCCGGAGGGTGCGTCAGAAATCACCCAGCAGGAATACGAGGAGGCCAAAGCTGCCCTCGATGCCGAGCAGGCGGAGCACGTGGCCGAGCTCGACGCGGAGGCCCAGGAGCGTGCCCGTCAGGACTACGAGGCGCTGATCGCGGCAGGCATCCCGGCGGAGACCGCAGCCCGCATGTCCGGGTACAACCCGCCACCGACCGTGGACGCATCGGAGGGCGCGTGATGGCTGCTCCGATGAGTGCTGACGCGTTCCTCCAGGCGCTCCGTGACGAGGGCCTGGAGGTTGTCGAGGTCGGTAACTGGCGTACCCACAACCGGAACAGCCGGGGTGCGTGGGGTCCGGTGAACGGGGTGATGATCCATCACACCGTAACCAGGGGCACCGCGGCCACGGTCGGGATCGTGCGCCACGGGTACGCGGATCTGCCGGGGCCGCTGTGCCACGGAATGATCGCGAAAGACGGCCGGGTCCACCTGATCGGCTATGGCCGCACGAACCATGCCGGCCTGGGGGACGGCGACGTGCTCCAGGCGGTCATCGCCGAGAAGCGCTTGCCGTCGGACAACGAGGCGAACACCGACGGGAACAGGCACTTCTACGGCTTCGAGTGCGAGAACCTCGGCGACGGCAAGGACCCTTGGCCGGCGGCCCAGCTCGAAGCGATCGAGAAGGTGAGCGCGGCGATCTGCCGTCACCACGGCTGGAGCTCCCGCTCGGTGATAGGCCACAAGGAGTGGCAGCCTGGCAAGGTCGACCCGCGCGGCTTCAACATGGACGGGATGCGTGACGGCATCGGTGTCCGTCTCGGGAGCAAGCCGAAGCCGAAGCCGCCCACCAGGCCGGCCTTCCCCGGCCGGGACGCGTTCGGCCCCGGCAAGTCGAGCGCCTCGATCAAGCTTCTCGGCCAGCAGCTGGTCCGCCGCGGCTACGGCAAGCACTACCGGGTCGGGCCGTCGAAGTCCTGGGGCGAGGCAGACCGCCTCAACGTGCGGGACTTCCAGCGCTCCAACAAGCAGCTGAGCGGCGACGCCGACGGCTACCCCGGCCCCCTCACCTGGTTCGTCCTGTTCTCCTGAAAGGCCTCCGACGATGTTCACTTCCGCCTTCTGGCTCGCCACCGCTGAGCGCGCCGTACGTACTGCCGCGCAGACCCTCGTGGCGACGCTCGGCCTCGACACTGTCGGCGTCCTCGACGTCGACTGGGGCCAGGGCCTCTCGCTCGCCGGGAGCGCCGCACTCCTTGCGGTCCTCACCGCGATCGCCACGTCTGGGAGGGGTGACGGGCCGGGGCTCACGGAGACCGTACGGACCCGCACATGACTCCGTCGTCGGGCGGCGACCGGGTCGCCGTCGAACTGGCCGAGATGCGCGGAGAGATCCGGACCGGATTTGCCGAGCTGAACGGCCGTCTCGACCTCGCGCTGCAACGGACTGCGGCGACTGAGTCGGACATCGACGCGCTACAGAACCGGGTCGCTGCGCTGGAGCGTGGCCGCTGACCGCTGCCGGCGATCGCTGCGGTGACCGGCGTTGCAGGGGCGGCAACCGGCCTGGTCGCGCTCTTCCGGTGATCTGCTGTTGGCGTCCGCGCCGACGGCACTTTGATGGGAAGCTTGCCCCACGGCTGCTGTGCGGCGCGGCATGGACTTCCCATCGAGTGCCGTCGACGTGGACCACATCGAGCCGTTGGCGCTCGGCGGGACGGACACGGACGGGAACGTGCAAGCGCTCTGCCGCCCGTGTCATCGCATGAAGACCCGCGAGTACCGCGCGCACCGTGGAACGTTGCACCGGGACGGATCTATTGGCCCACGACTACGACCTGGCTTCCTACGAGGCTTCCTTGGCACTTGGGTGAGCCGCAGCGAGGACCCACGGCATACCAATGCCGCTATAGATGTCCGGCCTCTTGTTCGTGCTCCACTGCTGCTGCTTGTAGGACTTGCCCTCAAAGGACACCAGTTCGTCGGCGGTGTCGTAAGTCTTCTCAGGGTCCCACGGCAATGCATCTGCCATTGGTCTCACCCCTCTCTCTAGTCGCCTACACACCGATCCGTGCGGATCTTCCCATGAGCGTCTGGGGCCGCAACAGCGATCCCTGCCGACGAGTTGGAGGGGTCCCCATGCCAGGTAAGCCCCGCCCCCTTGTTCAGTCCCCGGCTGCCCAGAGCCGACGTAGGCGTCAGGCGTCAGTTCGGCCCGCGACAGCGGGATGACGGGCGATCCTCCGTAGGGTTCTGCCTATGACCAGCACCGGAAATCGCGTGCGCAAGATGAACCAACTATCACGTGACGATTGACGCTCCGATCAGCGGAGACACATGAAGCCGCGGACCGGCCTTGGGTTGCTCGTCCCGCGGACGCGGTGGATGTGCACCACTGTCGCTCGGGGCGAGGACACAGACGGGAACGTTCAACCGCTCTGCCGTCCGTGGCATCCCATGAAGGCGCGTGCGGACTATGGGGTTCAGGCTCCGCCGTTCTAACTCTTGGAACGTCAGTTGCCGTTCATGTCGACAAAGTTGACCGGGTCGTTCCTGCTAAAGGTGTACTGGTTGAAGCTACTCGGAGTAATGCCACTAGCGGAGACGGTCTGGAATCGCACGCCAGAACTACCAGACGCGTCCACTACGGAAATCTTTTCGGGAATAGCGCTCCCGCCGCTGACGACGATCACGGGCTGTCCGTCGCGGTACTCGATGGACAGTTTCCCGATGTCCTCGGGCTTGACCTGGTCGGCCGGGATCGGCGCGGGTGCCGTCGCTTCGGGCGTGATCCGGGCCTGGGCAGGCCCCTTGGCGTTGGGCGTGTACTCGGGCATGTCGTCTCCTCATTGGTCCGGCACGCTGCCGACCTGATCAGAGGGTTGCAGCACAGAGCCTCACCGGGCAGCGACACAAGGCGGGACGGCTGAGAATCGACAGGGTGGCGCAAAGGAACCATCTGTGCGAGCCCTGACAGGCGCGACGCCCCCACCCCTTGGTCGGTGATCCTCCATGCCCGTGGGCGTTGATCCGCGCGGCGGCGGGGCGCAGCAGGCCGTGAGGCCGGGAGCGGTATGGCATGGCATGGCACAACGGTAAGGGCACCGTGTGACACCTGGAGGCGGTGCGCCCTGCCGCTGGAGGTGGTCAGTCGTCGGTGGGCTCTGGGTGTCGGACGGCCTTCTTCACGGCCATCTCGACGTCGACCCGGTTCTCCTTGGTCGCGGCTGCGTGTTCCGTGATGGCCGCCTGGACTCTCTCGGCGGCCTCCCTCCACGCCGTTCACGCGCCCTCGGGCGGGGAGGCGGACAGGGCTGACTACTGCGCGTCCATGGCCGCGCGAAGGAGCTGGATCAGTTCGTCTGTCGGTCGGGTGTTGCCCTGGGGGGCCTCGACGCACTGTTGCGTCCGGCGACTGCATGGGTACGGTGCGCGGCACATCTCAGGAGGTTCCTATGACCCGGCACCTGCGCAAGGTCGGCACGAACTCCGGTAACGACGGCTGCCCGACGTTGTATGAGGTCCCCGGCACGGACCGGTACGTCGTCCAGGGCGACCGCGTCACCGACCCCGGTGAGCTCACCCAGCTCGACAACCTCACCGAGAACGAGGGCGCCGTGACCGTGCCCCGGGAACTGCTCGCCAACTTCGGGCCGAAGGAGCCGGTGCACGTGCCGCAGCTGATTGGCTTCGAGGAGTTCGGCGCCATGTTCGCCAAGGTGAAGCACTCCGCTTGGAGGCTGGAGACCCGCCGCCGGTATGCCTCCGACGAGGAGACGGAGACCTACGCCCAGTTCGCTGCAGGCGAGCCCGTGACCTGGGACCTGGACGACGAGTGGTGCACCAACCGCCGGGAGCGGTCGGCACTCGGGGTCAGGTTCGAGCGGGTGAGGATCCTGGACGAGCCGCCGACGCCGGGGCAGCTGTACCTCCTCGACAACGCACGGCGGAACGCGGCGGTCGGGGAGGACATCCGCACCCTGCCCCGGGCCCAGGCCGAGGAGCTGAGACTGCCGGCTGAGGACTTCTGGATCTTCGACAGCCGAGTGGTCGCACTGCTCCGCTTCGACGACGAGGACCAGATGACCGGGGTCGAGCTGATCACGAATCCCGTGGAGGTCCTGCGGTACGCCCAGGTCCGCGAGGCTGCTTGGCACCATGCCGCCCCGTACGACCAGCCGCGGCGGTAGCTTCGATATGTGAGCACGGACTATCAGCAGGCCAGGGCCTCCCTCGGCGCGCGGCTGCGGGAGCTGCGCGCCGAGGTCACTGGCCGGGACCTCGCAGCCCGGTTGGGCTGGCCACAGTCCAAGGTGTCCAAGCTGGAGACGGGGCGGCAGACGGCGACGTCCTCGGACCTCAAGGCGTGGGCGGAGGCGACCGGACACCCGGCGGTGGCCGGTGAACTCCAGGCGCGACTGGAGGGGATGGAGTCCCATACGCGGTCGTGGCGCCGGCAGCTCCGGGCCGGGCACCGGCCGGTCCAGGACGCGCTGACCGTGGAGTACGAGCGCTCGTCCGTGCTCCGCGCCTGGCAGAGTTCCATGGTGGTTGGCCTGCTCCAGACCCCGGACTATGCCCGCGCCGTGTTCACCCGGTACGCCGAACTCCACCGGTCGCCCCGCGACATAGAGGAGGCGGTCCGGGCCAGGATGCGCCGACAGGACATGCTGTATCAGCCCGGTCGGGTGTTCTACATCATCATGTGGGAGGCCGCGTTACACGCCGGGGTGTGCCCTCCGGCCGTGCTCGCCGCACAGTTGGACCGGCTGGTCGGGATCATCGGCCTGGACACCGTGCGCCTCGGGATCGTGCCTTTCGGCGCGCAGGTCGCCGTCCCGCCCGGTCCTGGGTTCTGGACGTACGACGACCGCCTCGTGATCGTCGAGGACTGGCACGCGGAGCTGTGGCTGGACGACCCGGAGAGCCTGGGCGTGTATCAGCGGGTGTGGGATGCGTTCGACGCGGCGGCCGTGTACGGGTCGACGGCGCACCGGCTGATCAGCAGGGCGAGGGCCCAAGTAGAGCGTCCGTAAGCATCCCCGGGAATCACTGGACGGCGCCGGAGAATATCCGAGAATCAACGGCGACTTTGATTCGCGTCCGTCCATAACGTCCAGGTCATGGCCCCACGGACACGCAATCCGGGCTCGGAGTGGCTGGCGCTTGCCGCCCCGGACCCGGTGGGAATTCATCGGGTATGGGCGCAGGATCAGCTTGCTCGGATTCCTTCAGGTCGGCTCTGGCTGGCCGTTGAAGCCGACCTCATGCGATCTGTCGCTGCGATGCAGCGCATAGGGCCGGACCGTCTTGGCCCTGTGCTCGTCTACCCGTCAGCCGACCTTGCATGGTGGCTCGTGCCCTGTGGGGCTGAGGACGTGCTGGCCGACCTCGGACGGCTCACTGTCCAGCCCAAGGGGTGGATGCTGCGGTGTCCGCCGGCTGAGTGGTACGTCGGCGGCCGGGGGTGGCTGGAGAAGCCTGACGGCT
>NZ_BMRN01000086.1 GCF_014648655.1 Streptomyces atratus | reverse complement strand
TCCACCGACGCTACGAACGCAAAGCCGACCACTTCCTCGCCTTCACCAGCATCGCCTGCACCCTCATCTGCTACCGAAGACTCGCCAAATGAGACGACCTCTAAGGAATTGATCACAGGGGGTCGTGCTTCTTGGCGGTGTGCTACCAGGTACTTGGCGCGCTCGTACGACAGCCGACTGGCCGGTGTGAGGCAGAGGCCGACGTCTCGGGGGTGCGAGGCCATGTAGCCGCAACAGTTGACCCTGACGCAGGGGCAACCTCTCAGCATGGTTGGCATGACGACGAGAACCAATGCGATCGAGGTCGCCGGGCTACGCAAGTCGTACGGCGACCACGAGGTAGTCGCCGGAGTCGGCCTGACCGTCCCCACAGGCACCGTCTACGCCCTGCTCGGACCCAACGGGGCCGGCAAGACCACCACAGTCCGGATCCTGTCCACGTTGCTGCCCGCAGACGCCGGTGAGGCTCGGGTCGCCGGGCATGACATACGCCGCGAGGCTGACCAGGTGCGTGCGTCGATCGGGGTGACCGGGCAGTTCTCCGCCGTGGACGAGTTATTGACCGGGCGGGAAAATCTGCGGCTGATGGCCGACCTCGGTCACCTCGGCCGGCGCCATGCGGAGAGCGTGGTAGAGCAACTGCTTGAGCGGTTCCACCTGGCTGATGCCGCCGACCGGCGCGCGGTGACGTACTCCGGCGGTATGAAGCGGCGGCTGGACCTGGCGATGACCCTGGTGACCGGGCCGCGTCTGATCTTTCTCGACGAGCCGACCACCGGCCTCGACCCGCGCAGCCGCCGTGACCTGTGGGGGATCGTGCGGGAGCTGGTGGCCGACGGGGTCACCGTCTTCCTCACCACCCAGTACCTGGAGGAGGCCGACCAGCTCGCCGACCGGATCGGTGTGCTCGACGGGGGCCGGCTGGTCGCCGAGGGCACCGCGGCCGAGCTGAAGCGACTGGTCCCCGGCGGTCATGTCGAGCTTCAGGCCGCCGACAGTGAACGGCTGGCCGAGTTGGCGCGCCAGTTCCCCGAGGCGAACCCGAACGCCGCGGCGCTCACCCTGACGCTGCCGCACGACGGCAGCCTCACCACGCTGCGACGGGTGTTGGCCGGGATCGACGACGATGCGGTCACCGGGCTCGCCGTGCACACCGCGGACCTGGATGACGTGTTCCTGGCTCTCACCGACCACTCCACCGCCGACGAGTCTCCCGAGGAGGTGCCGGCATGAATACCACGACGTATGCCGTCCGCGATTCGGCGACCATGCTGCGCCGCAACCTGAAGCACATGGCCCGGTACCCGTCGCAGACGCTGATGCTGATCGGCCTACCGCTGCTGTTCCTGCTGCTGTTCGTCTACGTCTTCGGCGGCACCATGGGCGCCGGTCTGCCCGGAGCCCCGGCGGGGGACCGCGGCGACTACCTGACGTTCATCACTCCCGGGATCTTGGTGATGGCGGTGGCAAGCGTGTCCATCAGCACCGCGGTCTCGGTCGCCACCGACATGACAGGCGGGATCATCGACCGGTTCCGAACCATGGCCATCGCCAAGGTCTCGGTGCTCACCGGCCACGTGTTGGGCGCGATGGTCCAGACTGCGCTGGCACTCGCAACGGTCTTCGGCGTGGCGTTCCTGCTCGGTTTGGAGAGCGCCGCCTCGGCGATGCAGTGGTTCGGCCTTGTCGGTCTGCTCGCGCTGCTGTCGTTCGCGATGACCTGGTTCACCGTGGCGCTGGGGCTGGCCAGCCCGAACCCGGAGGCCGCGAGCAACTGGCCAATGATCTTCATCATGCTGCCGTTCGTGGGTAGCGGGTTCGTGCCGGTCGAGTCGATGCCGACCGGGCTGCGGTGGTTCGCCGAGTACCAGCCGTTCACACCGATCATGAACGCTTTCCGCGGTCTGCTGGCCGGGGCACCCGATGGTTCGGACGTGCTCTGGGCCATCGGCTGGTGTGTAGTGATCGGGCTGGTCGGCTACCTCTGGTCGCGACGTCTCTACCGGACCCGGGCTGCGAACTAGGAGACTGGTCTGATGCTGACTATTGGCGAGCTGGCATCGTATGCCGGAGTGACGGTACGCGCGGTGCGGCACTATCACGCCAAAGGGCTGCTGCCGGAGCCGGAGCGGGACCACTCCGGCTATCGGAGGTATGGCGCCTGCGCCGTAGTCGAGTTGGTCAAGATCCGGACCCTCGCTGAGGCCGGGGTCCCTCTGGCGCGCGTGCGGGAGCTGCTGCAGGCCGATGAGGAGGAGTTCGCCGCGGCGGTCGCAGATATCGACAAGCGGCTGCGGGCGGAGATCCGGGAGCGGCAGCGGCACCGCCAGCGGATCGCCCGCCTCGCCGCCGGGGACAGCCTGGCACTGCCCCAGGAGGTGGTCGAGTACCTTGACCGGCTGCGGACGCTCGGGGTCGACGAACGGATTGTCCAGGTCGAGCGCGACGGCTGGATCCCGCTGGCCGCGCGCTCACCCGAGCGAGTCCCGGAGTGGATGGCACGCAAGCGGGAGCAGATCGCCGACCCGCAGATCATCGACTTCTATCTCACCCTGAGCAAAGCTCTCGACCGCACCGACGACGACCCACGGCTGGTCGAACTTGCCGACAAGTTGGCCGCCTACATCACGCAGATGGCCAACGAGCAGGGCGAGTTCTACGTCGACGACACCGGCATCGAGCCACCGTTCGCCGAGCTGCTGGATACACATGTGTTCGACACCCTGCCGCCGACCCGTCGGCTGATCGCGCTGCTGACGAAGCGAGGCTGGACCGGCTGGACCAAGCTTGAGCGCGTGAACCCAACACGGGGTGCGGCCGGAACACGGTAGGAGGAAGCTGCGGTGCGGCGTTCCTGGCAGGTGGGGCCCTGCTGGTGTTCACTGCCCCAGCCAGCCTCTGCGGCGTCCCAACGCCACGCGCAACTGAAGCTCCGTGGGCTGAACCTCAAGGCCCGTACCGTCGCATACGTCAAGGACCTGGAGGACGACCGTTGGCCGGCCCCGTCGGGCGACGCGACTCGCCTTGTGGCGACCGCGCACGCGCTTCGGCGTAAGCCGATCGGCGAGCTGACAGTTGAGGACATGAGGCTGCTGATCAGGCAGAACGAGGGCCTGCCCTATCTCCTGCCACTGGCGTTGGAGGTCCTGCAGCTGGATCCGATGGCGGAGGGTCACATGTACGAGGGTGATCTGCTGGCCGCGGTGCTGACCAGGAGTCCAGAGATCTGGAGCAAGTCGCCCGAGCTCGGGCGTGAGCTTCGCCTGATCGTCTCGGACCTGAGCGATCTGACACCGAACCTCAAGCACGAGGTGGAGCGGTTCCTGGCTCTGTAGCACGCCAGCGGCACCGCCCTGCAGGTGCCCAGGTGGGGGCACCGTTTACGAGGGCTGTCGTAAGAGTGGGCGAGGGCCCGGCCGCCTCGCGGGACAGCCGCGGGTGAGACGACGACCGTAGGGCCCCGGCCCTTCCCTCCGGATGGTCCTGCGGGTCAGCACTGGAGCCGGTTGTCGAGTAGGGCCTGGAGCCGGTCGACGATGCGGACGTGCGGGCCACCGTCGGCAATGTGGTGCGTCAAGGTCGCGCGCACCACGTGCCGGATCTCAAGGAGCCCTTCGGGCACGATTTCCATGTCCCATCGGCAAGCCGATGGGACGCAGACGCGCTTCGCGCGGCGACTCACAGGAGCGGGGCGAAGCGCCCCTGGTCGCCGCTGCTACTTGCTGGGCGTCACACTTTCGCGTGTGATGAGGCAGAAGGGGTGTCCAACTGGGTCGGCGTACACGCGGTAGCCGATGGGCTTGTCCGATCCTTCAAGCAACGTGGCGCCCAGTGCGAGTACCTTCGCCTCTGCCACATCCAGGTCATCGACCATCACATCAACATGCATCTGGGCCGGACGATCGGGATCGGGCCACTGGGGCGGCCGGAAACCGCCGACACGCTGAAAGGTCACGATCTCTGTGCCCGTCGTGTTCGCGAGCACCACATAGTCAGACGAGTCCTCCACCCGCGGCAGCGACAGCAGGCTCTCGTAGAAGCTCGCGAGCTCAGATGGGGCAGGACAGTCAATGACGAGAGAGAACAGGCGTCCGATCATGTGGATCACACTATGCCGCGCATTGTGGACGATCGCGTAATTCGGCTCTGGCGAAGATCTTGTGATCGAGCCTGTGATGGCCAGCACCTCGGCGAGGGAAGGCCTCACATCAAACCGGGCGGCAGGACTCACCGTTCGTGACCGGGCCTGCCTGATGGTGGAGCCGGCGGGTGCCGTCCCTGTCCCTGAGGCAGGCACATGCAAGATAGACGGCATGCCGAACGTGTTGGATCACCCAGCCTCACTGACTCAGCGCACGCTCAAGTTCCTGCGCGAACACGCCGAGGTGATCGATGCAGACCGCGGCATGAATGATGCGGAGTGCCGAATCCGTCTCGCCGGGGTCTTCGGCTCGCACGACGACCATGTGATCGCCTCGCTTCGACGCCTCCAGGACCGCTACACGGGGCTGAGCTACCAAAGCCCTACTGGGGCGAGCGAATCTTCTTCGCACCTGTTCTGGACCCGGACCCCGGTGACGAGCGGGTCGAGTTTCTCTACGCGATCCACCCGACCACGGCCAGCGGCACGGGCGCTTCAGTCCTACCCGACGGCACCGTGATGACCGGCTGGGGGACGGACGAGGTTCGAGCATTCCCTTCCCTGGACCACTTCATTGAGTGCGACGCGCTCCTCGCTGCCGCAGGGCACTTCACTCTCGTCGAGGGTGTCCACGGTGACGAGGTCGATCAACATCTATCTGAGCTCCGCTCCCAGCGGCCGACGTTGCGGCTTGTAGAGAAAGCCTCAGGGCACACCTGACAGTGGTGGGCTGATCACCAGGTGCTGGTCCACCTCTGTCGTACGTGGGCTGACTTGTGGCAGAGATCCCAGCCGACCCTGCAAATCTGGACGGCGCCACCCGGCTGGTCGGAGCAACCTGACACTCGCCTGTGATCGACCGGACCGGGCCCAGTCAGGTCGCGAGAAGGATCTGTTTGCGGAGCAGGTCGAGCTTGGCGCGGCCGTAGCCCTTCCGTTTGATCAGCTTGATTCGCGTCACGTGGCCCTCTACCTGGCCCGAACTCCAGGAGTTGGACAGGCCGGCGACGGCTGCGTCCTGATCCCGACGTAGACCGGTGACCAGGGAGTGCAGAGCTGGTAGGTCGTCGGCGAGGACGCGGTCCACCCAGCCGGGCAGCAGGTCGCCGCGTCGGTTGTGGAGCATAGAGGCGAAGTCGCGGACGTGTCCGGCCGCAGCGTCCAGGTGCGGGCAGGCAGCCCGGATCTCCTTGAGTGCCTGGGCGTCGCCGGTGGGGAGACGGTCAGGGTTCGTCATGATCCAGCGGACCACCCGACGGGGGCGCGGAGCGGGCCGGGGTGTCATTGGAAGGTCACGCTCCTTCGACGACCGCAGGTAGCGGCGGACGGTCTGGATGTCGCCGGGGAAGCCGAGCCCCCGGAGTTCACGGTGGAGCCGGGGGATGTCGTGACATCCCTCGTTCCACCGTTGGTGCAGGTAGGGCTTGTACTTGTCGAGGAGGGACTGCCGGTTGACCGCCTTGACCAGTAGCTCGTCGATGTTGGCGGCGCGGGCGAAGCGGCGGACGGTGGAGTGATCCAGCCGCAGTTCCCGGCCGATCGCCGTCAGGGACTTGCCCTGGGCCAGCCGTTCCTGCACCGCCGCGTAGCGTTCCCGGGTGCGGGCGACCAGGCGCCGCGGGCGGCGGAGGCAGTCACGCGTCCCGTCGGGAGGGTCGAAGGGCTGAGTCCTGCCGCCGGCCATCTCCAACTCGGTGGTCGGGCTCGTCGCGAACGCGGAACGGATGCAGGTGTGGTGCGAGCCGACGGTCTTCTCCACGGCCTCGGCGAGGTTCCGCCACAGGTGCCAGCCGTCGGCAACCTGCACGGCCTGCGGGGCGCCGGTTCGGGCGCCCTCGGCGTAAGCATCGGCCCGGTCCCGGCGGATGATCTCCACCTCCGGGTGCCCGGCCAGCCACGCGGCCAAGGGCTCGACGTCCCGACCTGGCAACACGTCGACGGGCCGGCGAGCCGCCAGATCCACCAGAATGGTGGCGTACAAGTCGCCCTTGCGTAGTGCGAAGTCGTCCACGCCCAACACCCTTACCGGGCCCACCCGCCGGTCGGGCATAGTGCGAAGCAGGTTCAGCAGGGTGTCCTTGGCGACCCGGATGCCCAGCAGTGCGGCCAGACGGGCACCAGGCCGGCCGGCGAGCGTGCGGGCGATGGACAGAAGCACCGACCGCAGCAGCGGGGTCTTGCGAGCGTGAGGCATGGTCAGCCCCTCGATCTGCTCGACGAACGTCACCGCTGTGCAGGCGCCGTTAAGGCAGCGGAAACGGCGCACAAGCGGTGCAGATCCCACACGCCGTTCACACAGTGGGAACGGAGTGTCAGCCCATCACATGGCCTTCGTCAGCGGGCACTGGCTTGCTGACGCTCTCTTCGAAGCCTGGCTCACCCGTGGAGACACCAAAAGCGATTTTTACTGACTTCGGCTCGTCAGGGTGATCTTTGTCGATGCACCTGACGGGCCTGGGGTGCGGGCTGTATCTCGTGCTGTGTGAGATATGCGGATGGGGGCGGGCTGACCGCTGCGGGGCGGCAGCGTCGGGAGGCCGTACGGCGGCAGGCGGCCGAGTTGTTCGAGCAGAAGATCAAGCCGCTGGAGGTCGCCCAGCGCGTCCGGGTGAGCCGGAAGTCGGCCTACCGGTGGCACCAGTTGTGGCGGGACGGCGGGATCGAGGCCCTGGTCTCGCGCGGGCCGAGCGGATCACGGTGCCGTCTGTCGCCGCGCTGCCTGGAGAAGCCAGCCGCGTATCTGGAGGAGGCGCCGAATGCGCACGGCTGGGTGGAGGACCAGGTGTGGACCGCTGCGCGGGTGGCCACGCCGATCGGCCGGAAGTTCCACGTTTCCTACAGCGTCTCGGGCGCCACCCGGCTGATGCACCGGCTCGGGTTCTCCCCACAGGTCCCCGTGCGGCGGGTCGCCGAGCGCGACGAGGAGGCGGTGAAGGTGTGGAAGGAGGCGACCTGGGTGGAGGTAAAAGGGCCCGGGCGGCCTGCGGGGGCTACATCTGCTTCGAGGACGAAGCAGGCTTCACCCGCCGACCGCCCCGAGGCCGGACCTGGGGACGACGCGCACACACCCCGGTCGTGACGGTGAGTGGACGCCGCTCGGGGCGGCTGTCGGTGGCCGGGCTGATTGCGATGCGGCCCGGCTCACGGACCCGGCTGTGCCATCGGCTGATCGCCCACCCGGCGGGCAAGGACAAGCGCCGCAGCGTGAGCGAGCGCGACTTCATCGCTCTGCTCGACGGCACCCACCAGCTCATCAAGGCACCGATCGTGTTGGTCTGGGACCGGCTCAACACCCATGTCTCCCGCACGATGCGAGAGTTGATCGACGCACGGAAATGGCTGACGGTGTTCCTGCTGCCCGCCTACTCGCCCGACCTGAACGCGGTCGAGGGCGTGTGGGCCCACGTCAAGCGCAGCCCGGCCAACCTCGCTGTCGTCGCCCTGGACCGCTTGGAGGTCCTCGTCCGCAACCGGCTCAAACGACTCCAGTACCGGCCCGAAACCCTCGACGGCTTCATAGCCGGCACCGGCCTCACCCTCGGCAACCCGACCTCACCCTGACGAGCCGAAGTCAGTAATGCTGACGGGCTCGCCGCCACGCGGCACTCTCCACGAAGAAGTTGTCGAAGCGCTCCTGCGAATCCAGGACTTCCTGTGGATCGGCCGTGCCCTTGCGGACACGGTCCAGCAGCCGGAAGTAGTCGAAGCGCTCGACGCCCGGGGTGATGACGATCAGTACGTCGGCGTCCGCATCGGGTTCGGCGGCGAAAGCGTGCGGCAGTCCTGGTGGCACGAGGAGGAAGTCCCCTTCGTCCGCAGTGATCACACTGTCCCCGGCCAGCGCCTGGAGCCGGCCGCCGAGCACGAAGAAGAGCTAGGCGGATCCGGTGTGGTGGTGCGGTGAGGCTCCGTCGGTGCCTGCGGTCAGAGTCACCCGTTGGGCGCTCAGGGCCCCGCCGGTGGTACTGGCGTCAGCAAAGAGCCGCACGGTGCTGTCAGCGCTGCCCAGCACCTCGGCCTCGGCATCCCGGACCAGAATTCCGCCCTGAACATTGGGAGTGATCAAGGACATACGCCCCTCCATTCGCAAAACCGCATCCGGCCCCGAACGCGGAGCCGGGAACGGATCGACAGAAGTGATTCTACATCGAATAGTACGACAGCTAACTATCAGTCGTCGAATAAGATAGAGGCGTGACCAAGGGAGACGTGACCAAACAGAGCGCAACTACCGAGACGCGCCGGAACCCCAGAGATGCGGTCGACCAGATCCTCGACCAGTGGCACAAGGAACGGCCGGACCTGGACCTGTCGGCGATGGGGGTCTTCGGACGGCTGGGCCAGCTCTCGCTCCTCCTCACCCCCGCCCTCGAAGGAGTCTTCACCCGACACGGCCTGCGCCGCGGCGAGTTCGACGTCCTGGCCGCGCTGCGCCGCTCCGGGTCCCCGTACACCCTGATCCCGTCCGCCCTCGCGAAGACCCTGATGCTCTCCCGTGCCGGCATGACCAACCGCCTGGACCGCCTGGAGGCAGACGGCCTGGTGGAACGCCGCCTCGACCCCACCGACCGCCGCAGCTTCCATGTCGCGCTCACCGACCGTGGCCACAAAGTCGTCGACGCCGCGGTCACCGACCACGCCGCCAACGAATCCCGCCTCCTCTCCGCCCTCACCCCCGACGAACGCGAAACCCTCGACCACGCCCTGCGCACCTTGCTCCAGGCGATCGAGTAGAGCCGGGCGCCCCCTGCGCCGACACTGTCGCCAAATACACCTCAGAGATGGGAGGGACTCCAGAGCCCCCGCCGTACCGTCGGTGAGGTCGTCGGCGGCCCGATGTCAGAGGGGCTGCTCAGGGTGACGCACAAGATCACGGCAAGTGTGCCGGGGTGTGCGAGTTGATGGTGGGGGTTGTCGTGGCCTGGTGGGAGAGAAAGCCGGGGAAGCGGGCGCAGTGGGTGCTGGATCCGCTGGTGGGGGTGGGGCCGCTGCGGTTCGGCATGTGTCCTGACGAGGTCAAGGCGGCCTTGGGAGGAGTGGCCAACAGCGTCTCACGGGTTGCCCGGAGTGGATCGTCCTGGGAGAGGTACGGCGACGTGGGTGTGACCGCGATCCATGGGCTGGGAATGCTCCTGGTCGCTGTGGCGATCGATGCGATGAGCGGACCGTTGGTGCGGTTCGGTGACGTCGAGCTGATCGCCCGGGTGCCGTCCGAGGTGCGCGCGGACATCGATGCTCTCGCGCGCCAAGAGGGGGTAGGGGTCCGGATGAACTGGAGCGGCGACCCGGAAGTGGCGGCATGGGGCCTTTCCATGGGGGCCACGCAGGCGTGGGAGCTGTCGGCTGAGGGGCACGTGCAGCGGACGGACAGGGTGATCTCCGAGGCGCTGCTGGTCGCCCCCCGAATTGGCCGAGGATCCATACGGGACTGAAACGATCGTCCACTGGTGGGACATTCGCGAGCAGCCGGTGAACCCCGGGGGCTGGCCGGTGACGGCTGACCAGGACCGCCCGCGCTGGGAGTGGACGCCGCTGGAGAGCGTCGGCCCGCTCTGGTACGAGATGAGCCCGCAGCAGGTGGCTGCGGCGCTGGGCGGCGAAGTGCCGGCTGCCCGCCGAGGGCACTTTCCCCACTGCTGGTATGGCGAGTCCGCACAGTGGTACCTGGAAGAGGACCGGTTCGATGAGGCCGGGGTCACCGCGCACGCCACGTCATCACCACGCCGCGCACCAGTTGGCGCGCCGGCCACGGAGACGCGGGCGGTGAGCTGGTCGCGTTTCCACCCGGCTTTAGGCGTTTGGGCGGCCTTGATCTCGTCAGGCGACGGCAGTTCAGGAATGTGGGATCAACGAACGGCATGCCGCAGTTGTCACCCGTCGACGGCGGTTGCGGGTCTGCTTTGCAGTTGCGCTGGTGCTGACATGGCGCCTGGTCAGGTCTGGTCTTCTCGTGCAGGAGCGCCTGCCTGTGCGAGCCTGTTCGGCTCGTCGTGGGACAGCATTCCGGCAGGGTCGATGAGGGGAACGAGCACTGAGTAGAGGTCTTCTCCCGCAGGGGTAATGTGGCCGTCGTGGCGCTTGGTCACGGCGAATCCTGCACCAGCGACCAGGTCGGCGAACTGCAGGGAGGGGCGGTCGCTTGATTTGCCGCGCAGGAGGTGGGTGGCGCGGTCGGGGTTGGTGCGGAGTTTGGTGAGGGTCTGCCAGTTCTTGAGGTGGGCGAAGCCGTGCTCGACCGGTGCGCGTCCGGTGGCGAGGACGCGGTTGGCGTCCTTCTGGCCGGGTGTGAGCTTGTGGGCGCGGGTTGCGGGGTAGCCGGTGACGATCACGGGGTCGAGTACGTCGTTGTCCAGGCCGCGGAAGCCGAGGTCCGCGAGGGCGCCGAGACCGGCTGCGCGCAGGTGATCCAGGATGTGTTCGTGCCGGCCGGCGGTGATGCCATGGGTGCGGCCGGGTCGGGCGGCGGATATCCAGATCAGGCAGCCTCTCTCATCGGGCAGGGCGAGAAAGTGCAGGCCGTGGCGGCGGTGTTTGCCGGAGTAGTTCCGTCTGTCGGCCCTTCCGGTGCGGCGCTGGGTGGGGATGAGGGTGACGTCGATCAGGACCACTTCCCCGCCCCGGTTGGCGACCTTTTTCAGGGCGCGGTCCAGGAGCGGGGCCTGGGCGGCGAGCAGGGTGATCAGCTCGTCGCGCCAGCGGCGGGCGGTGGACTCGGACACGTTGTTGCCGTCGGCCATGTCGGCCAGGCGCTGGTCGTGACGCAGCACGGCCAGGACGATCAGGAGCGCCCGCCAGGTGCCGGCCGGCGTGCTTGGCCGCCTCGTCCTCCCGAGCAGCCCATCTTCTGCCCGGTCTTCAACGAGGACTACGCGATCAGGATCGCGAGGGACTGGAACGTGAAGCACGACGGAGCCGGGTTCGTCACGCGGTTCGAGGTCGAGTCGGAGTTCCTGCGTCGCTACCCCGTCCAGCAGGCCGGCGGGCGGACGATACTCGAGCTGTGGGTCCCTGCCGAAGAGCTCGACGATTTCAACGCTTACATCGTCGGAGAGATCCAACTGGTCTACGAATTCCGGTAATTCGTCGACTCCGGAAAGCCCGGTGGCCGGCCGGCCCGCCGGGCCATCAGCCGGCTGCCGGGTGATCCGACCGGGTGTCCGGTACCCAGCTGCCATGGAGTCCGAGGGGAACTCGTACTGGTAGATGGATGACGGCGACCGGGTCCGCGGTGAAGTCCTGTGCGGAAAGGATCACCAGGTCGGCGACACCACGTTCCGGGTTGTGGACATATGCCATGATGTATCCGTCGTCCTCCGCGCTGGATGATTCGGCCGGAACGAACACGGCTTCGCCGACCGCGGCGTACCGACCGAACTCGTGGGCCTCGGTGGTACCGCGTTCCAGGTCGTGTTTGAGCAATGCGTTGCTGAAGCCCTCGTCCGGCCGGTCGTCGTCGGGTCCCGCGGGCGGCGCGTAGAGCTCGACGGCAGCGGCGTAGCCGTAGCGGTAGGGACGGGAGGTGTGCCGGGAATTGATTCGGGGGAAATCCTGGATTCGGTCATCCAGTTGGAGTTCCTGTACGACACCGGTGCTCAGGTCGATCGTCCAACGATGCGGAGTGGGGCGGCTGATGCCGACGTTCCTGATGTCGAAGCCCTCGGGCTGCCGGATGAAGTCGACGACGACCGTCGAACCGTCCTCATAGGCGTTGAGGGTGTGGCCGACCATGCTCGGTGCGACCTCGAACCAACGCACCGGGCCGCCGTCGCGGGGCATCAGCCCGACCCGGGCTCGGCGGTCGTGGTCCCACCGGAAGGGGATTCCGGTGGTGAGGTGGGCGGGACTGAAGACGACCGGTGAGTCGAAGAGGATCACGTGGTGCTCGGTGAGCGCGAAGTCATGCATGTACGGGTTGCCGGGCACGGGGATCGTGGTGGTCCGGAGCACCTTGGTGGTGTCGTCCATGACTATGTGCTGGACGTTGTCGGAGCCGTAGAGGAATGCGAGTGAGTGCAGCTCACGGGTACGAGGGTCGAAGATCGAGTGGGCGTTGGCGCTGAAGCCCTCGGCGGTCGCTCCGAGGTCGCAGGGACCGATGGTGTCCAGCTCGTAGGTGAGTTCGTATGGACGGATGCCGCCTTCGATGAGAGTGAACGTACGGTCCGCGAAGCCCACGACGTGGACGTTCGGGGCGAAGTCCATCCGGTGGTCGACGGGCGTTCCGCGGCGCGGCTCACCGAGCCGGTCGGCGACGGATGTGGAGCGGACCCAGCGGTTGCGGTACCACTCGGCGCGGCCGTCACGGATGCGGACGCCGTGCACCATGCCTTCGCCGAGGGTCCAGAGATGGGTCGCCGCGTCCTTCACCCCCAGCGGGTTGGGACCGGTACGCAGATAGCGGCCGTCGAGGTGCGCGGGTATGCGACCGGTGACGGGAAGATCGTGGGCCGTGATCTCTTGGGCGACGGGGGCGAAATTTCCAGCGAGATAGCGATTGACCGTAATCATAAGGTCCGTCCTTGGATCGTGCGGGTGGCGTTCATGAGGTGCCTGCCTGGAGTCCCTGGCCCACGGCTTTCATCAGCGTTTCGTAGTGGCGGGTGGCGAGCTCCGGTGGGAAGTGCCCGGCGATCTCCAGGCTCACCGCTCCGTGTGCGGCGGCCCAGAAGATCTTCGAGATCTCGGTGGCGTCGCCCCTGGGGAAGATGCCGGCGTCGATGCATGCGGCGACCGCTTCGACCGAAGCGTCGAAGGCGGTTTCGGCCACGGCGAGAGCTTCGGCGCTCGGCTGGAATCCGGGCAGCGTCTGCTCGAACATCACCCGGTAGTAAGCGGGCTCGGCCAGTGCGTGCTCGCGGTATGCGGTGCCCAGGTTGTTGAGATGGGCCAATGGGTCGGCGGCGCGCTCGATGTTCTGCTGAGCGCGGCGCAGCCGGGCGAATCCCTCCCGGTAGAGGGCGTCGACGAGCCCTTCCTTGCTGCCGAACATGGTGTAGAGGACCTTGGTCGACGCTCCGATCTCGGCGGCGAGCCGTCGCATGGTCAGTTCAGAAGGGCCTCCTGCGACCAGGAGGTTGATGGCGCGGTCGAGGATCACGACGCGCACGGCTTCCTGGCCGAGGCGCTGGGCGTCCTGGTAGAGCCTGTTCATGGGTAACACCGTAACTTATGGGAAACGGCGTTACCGGCGGTCTGGGCGGCTGGCCTCTCAGGTCATCGAGGTGGTATTCGGTGCTGACGTCGGCCAGGTCACACGACGCCGAGAAAGCCCGGATCCGCCCCGTCGAACTGCCGAATCGAATCCTGGGCGATACCGAGCAGTTCCGTCATCGGCACGGCGCGGCGGCTGGTCGCGGCGATGTCCTGGCGTGCCTCGGCCGACCACAACAGTCGAAGTCGCGGGGGAAGCGATTGACCCGGACCAACCTCGGCACCTCGTGCGCCGCCCCGCTCCCGGGGCTCGCGAAGACTCGCAGCCATCCGTCGTCCACCAGCAGACCGCCGCAGTGCAGGACCATCGCGCCCGGGTACGACCTGGCCGTCACCTGCAACTGAAGGATCGTCGCCGAGGCCCGCCCGTCGTCGGCGGGCTTCCCGTCTCCGGCGCAATCGTGCAGTACGCCCACTGGCACGTCCTGTTCTGGCTCTCCGCCGGACTGGGACTGGCACGCCTCGCCCTGGTGATCACCCTCGTGCCCGAATCCCCGACCAAGGCACGCGGACGGTTCGACTCCCCGGGTGCGATCGGATTCGCCGCCGGCCTGATGTGTCTGCTGCTGCCGGTCACCAAGGGCGGTGACTGGGGCTGGACGAGCGGCACCACTCGCACGGTGCCCGCGCGGCGCTGCTGTCGGCGTGGGCATCATCGGGATCGGCTACGGCGTGGGACCGCTGCTGATGTATCGGTGATCGTCAGCGCCGGCGTCGGCGTCGCCTATGCCTCGATGCCCGCCCTGATCACGGATGGCTTTAGAGGTCGTCTCATTTGGCGAGTCTTCGGTAGCAGATGAGGGTGCAGGCGATGCTGGTGAAGGCGAGGAAGTGGTCGGCTTTGCGTTCGTAGCGTCGGTGGA
>NZ_BMRN01000085.1 GCF_014648655.1 Streptomyces atratus | reverse complement strand
GGCGGGCCGTCGACGCCGACGGCAACGTGCTCGACATCCTGGTCCAGGGCCGAAGGGACAGGGCCTCAGCCCGGCGCTTCTTCCGCAAACTGCTCAGGAATACCTGCTCGGTGCCGCGGGTGATCGTCACCGACAAGCTCCGCTCCTACGGCGCGGCCCACCGCGAGGTCATGCCCTCCGTCGAGCACCGTTCCCACAAGGGCCTGAACAATCGGGCCGAGAACAGTCATCAGCCCACGCGGCAGCGCGAACGCTCAACAACGTGACAGCGCCGGTCGGACACACTTGCGTTCGGTTGACTGCAGACGTCGTCAATCAAGCGGCGTAGTCACGTCAACCTGCAGGTTGATCCCAGGCAGGGGAGGACCAGGAAAACTGAGAGCATGTCAACCAACATGCTGCATAGGGCAGTTGAGAGCAAGAGGACGGAGCGGCCCGTCCCGCTGTGGGCGGAGAGAGTCGCCCACCTCATTCCGCTGGTGGGGCTGCCGGTGTGTCTCTGGCGGCTGCCCATCGGCTTCGGCTACGCGATGGGCGGGGAGAACACTCCGTCGGCGTGGTGGCACATCCCGTACGTCTTCGGACTTAGTCTCCTGACGGAGGCGTTCGCGCTGCTCGGGTTCGGGCTGGTGCGCCGATGGGGAGAGGTGGTGCCCAACTGGGTCCCGAAGCTGGGGGGCCGCCGCATCCCACCCTTCGCGGCGATCGTTCCCGCCACCATCGGTGGGCTCCTCCTCCTGGGGCTGATGGTCAACTGGTTCTTCACGGCCTTCCGTATCGACGGTTCGCCCGGTTTCCCGTACGCCCCGGGCTGGGACACGCTGGCGATGACGGTCAGTGGCCTGCTGACCCTGTGGGGCCCCTTGGTGCTGGCGTTGACCTACGGCTACTACCGCCGCCGCTGCCGCCCGGACGCCTGAGCACTCCCGCGCCCGGCGCGGTCCTCCCTCCGGAAGTCGGGGGGTTTTCGCGCCCGGAGGAGGTTGACCGCCCGCCGATTTCCTGCCGCTTCCTGTCAGCGCATCGTCGCGCACTCCGGGCCAAAGAAGACGTCCCCGCCCACGGGCACCGCATGGCCTTCGCCCTGAGGTTCCCCCGCCGTACGGAGGCACCACTCGGCCAGCGTCCTGCTCGCAGCCGGGCAGCGCCCTGCTGACGTTCTGTCGGCCGCACCGTCTCCCGCCGTCGGGCGCGACGCCTACCGTCCCCGGCAGCACCAAGATCCCTGCCAGGCCGCCGCGAGGGCACCGCGGACCAACCTGCGTTGTCAGTGGCCCTCGTTAGTCTCCCCTCATATCGCAGTTCAGGGGCTTCGTGGCCCTTGCTTCGGGCTGCGCTGACATCTGATGGACAGGCGGAGGGGCACGGCTGATGGCGTGGCTGGCAGCGGGTGAGGGGTACGAGATCACCCTCGAGGACGGGCGTGTGGTCGCACGGCGAGTCGGGGGGCGGCAGTTGAAGGCGCTGCCGAAGGCGTTGCGCGACAGTCCCGAGGTCGACCGGCTGAGGCAGCTGACCGAGTGGCTGGACCGGCACGCGGCCTCGTGCGTGGCTCAGGTGGATGCCTGGATGGTGTCGTCGCTTCCGGTTCCGACCGAGCTGATCGCGCGGGTGTGGCCGGACGAGGCGTGGCAGGCGGCGCTGCGTGACATGGCCGTCGTGGGCGACGATCCGGACGAGGTCGGCTTCCTACGGGACGTCACCGGCGACGGGGAGCTCAAGGTGGTCGACCTCGACGGTGAGACCGCGCGGCTGTCGCCGCGCACGGTGACGCTTCCCCACCCCGTGCTCCTGCCGGACCTGGACGACGTACGGGACTTCGCGGCCGACCTCGGCATCACTCAGAAGGTGGAGCAGATCCACCGGGCGACCTGGACCAGGCCGGACGGGCCGGATGCCGGGCGTCCGGAGACGGCGACGGAGGTACGGGACTACGCGGGCGGGAAGTTCGCCTCGCGGTTCGGTCTCGCGGCGCGCGCCACAGGCCTCGGCTACCGGGTGTCCGGTGGCTACGCCACGTGCAAAGTACGTGATGGGGGCCGCAGCACGGAGGCGTCGGTGTGGATCGGTGAGCCGTACTGGGACGGGGAGTCGGAGACCGGCGGGCTGAGCTGGCACGACGAGGACGGCCGCGCGGTGCGGCTGACCGAGGTCGGGCTGGTGGCCTGGTCCGAGGGGATGCGCATGGCCGCTGCGCTGTACGCCGGCCGCACGATCGAAGAGGGTGGGGACGCGTGACCGGGACGGTTGGGAACGACAACAAGGAGCTGCTCGCGGCAGGCGCGGTCCTCCCGGCCGACGCGCGGGGTGCGGGCCCCTCAGCGGTCGAATTGACCGCACGGGCCTATCGCCACGCGGTGCTCGGCGAGGATCGGGTCGTCGTGCGGCTGGCCGCGGCCGAACTGGGCCCCGCAGAGGACCTCGCCGCCGGCTTCCTCGGACTCGAGCCGCAGGGCGAGCCGGCCGTGGTCGGTCTCGGTCGGCGCCAGGAACTCGGCTTTCCCGAGTGGGTGCTGGTGCACCACCCCGAGGACGGGCACCACGCCCTGGCGGTCGTGCCGGAGCTGGACCGGCTGGCCCGGCAGGCCAAGACCAAGCCCAAGGCCGCCCTGGACGCCTGCCACGAGCTGGCCGGGCGGCTCGCCGCGGCCGTCCCGCACTTCCTGCCCGTCTTCTACGAGCAGGCCGCGCGGGTCTTCCTCGGCGTCGAGAACAGCACGTACGCCGGCCAGCTGTTCGGCCGTGCCCGCACGAGCGAGGCGCAGCACGGGCTGACGGTCGACGAGGACCGGCTCGACGCCGTGTTCCTGGAGTTCGCCCTGGCCGGCGCGCTGCCGGTGAAGGTCCTGACCGGTTACGGCAAGGACCTGTCGGCCCGGCTCGCGCCCGTCGAGGCGTACGAGCGGTTCCGGCGGCTGTGCGTGCGCCGGACCGCCGGCGGTCTCGCGCCGTCCGCCCAGGCCGCGGTGGAGCTGAGGCGGCTCGCCCGCGCCGCGGCCCTGTCCGGCAACGAGGCGGAGCAGGACTACCTCGCCGAGCTCCTTCCGCTGCCGGCCACCTTGCGGGCCGCCGCCGGTTGGTGGAAGTCGCACCGCGGCGCGCTGGTCGCGCTGGCCCGGCGCGTTCCGTCCGTGCGGGGCACGCTGCTGTCGATGACCCCGCCCGGGGACAACGGGGATATGACCGAGCTGTGGCTGGGAATCATGGCGGAGTCGGGGGCCGACGCCGGTCTCGCGGACGCCGGCCTGCCACAGGAGGAGCGGTGCTCCGACGGCGCGGCGGGCTGGCTGGAGCGCTTTCACGGTGCCCGGCATCGCGGTTGGGGGCCGCGCCCGACGCCGCCCGCCCTGCTGGAGCTGGTCGAGCGGGCGGCCGGCCGGCTGCGTGCCGATCTGGCGGCGCGGCCCGAGAACGAGCGGTTCCTGCGGATCGGTGTCGAGGACGTGAACCTGCTGGACCTCCTGCTCTCGCTGGAGATCGCGGTCGCCGACCCCGAGGAGAAGTCCGCCCACCACCAGCGCGGCAGCGCCCTGAACCTGTCGGACTGGGCCCGCGGCGAGGAGCCGCGGGACCTGGTCGCGCTGGCGGCCGACCCGCGCTTCCGGCCCGCCTTCGGACGCGGGGCGAACAGTTACAACAGCGCGTCCTCCGGTGCGGACGTGATGCGGCGGCTGGCCGCCTCGCCCGGCGGCCGCCCGATGCTCACCGAGTGGATGCGCGAGGTGGCCGCCTCGTCGGTGGCGGCCGGGCTGCCCGGACTGCCGAAGGCGATCGAGCGGCTTTCGTGGCTGCCCTCCGAGGCTCTCGCGCTCGCGCCGCAGGAGGTCGCGGCCGCGGCCGGTGCCGATCTCGGCGAGGCCGTGGCGCGCACGCTTCGGGGCGGTCTGTGGGAGGAGCTGCGCTGGCCGGCGTGGGAGGAGGCGCTGACGGAGCTGGCACCGGGGCACCACACCACCGAGGGTCTGACGGTCGTCGAGGCCTGGCCGTATCTGATCGTGGCCAACGCGACGCAGGTGCGCGTCATCGACGCCGACTCCACCGTTCTCGTGCACGATCTGCGGCTGCCCACCACGTCCGTGTGGCGGACGGGCTTCCACTACGTGGACGGTGCGTTGCTGGTGTTCTGGAGCACGTACGGTCGCGGCGAGCCGCAAGGCTACTGGCACACCGCGCCCGACACGGTGTTCGCTCTCGCAGGAGCCGGCGCCGGCTCCTGGGCCATGCGTTCGGATCACCTCAGCCTGCAGCTGCCCGGCGGCGGCCGCACCACCGGCGGCGGGGTCCTCCACAGCGGCGACACGAAGCTGCCCGCGGAGCGCGCGCTGCTGTCCGACGGCACGTCGTACTGGGTGTGGCAGGACAGGGACGGGGAGGACAAGGGCGGCTGGCTCGAATACGACCCCGTGGGCGGTGCGTACGGCCGACGCTCGCAGCCCGGTTTCCTCGCCGACGCGCTGCTGCGGCACGCCCCCGGGGCCGAGTTGGCGGCCGGCTCGTGCTGGCTGCGGCCCGCCCCGGCGGTGGCGGGTTCGGCCCAGGGGACGTCCGCGGACGGACTCCTCGGCTGGCGTGTCCTGCGGCTGTCCGACGGCGGCCACCACGGCGAGGACACCACCGGACGGGTCGTCACCCTTCCGAAGGGCGCCGACAGGCCGGTCGCCGCGCTGACGTTCCCCGGCGACGACCGGCCGCGGGCACTGACCCAGCAGTGGCGCGAGCTGTTGCTCAGCGACCCGGAGGGCACGGTCACGACGTCGGCCCAGTGCGACCACCGCAACGAGCTGTACGGGACCGCGGCTCAGGCCCTGCCGCCGCTGCCGTACCTGTACATGCTGCGCGCGCGTGATCCGCAGGGGTCGGCGGCGCTGCGGGGCGCCGACGCGGAGTCGGCCGGCGTCCTGCTGAAGGCGGCTGTGCTCGCGGAGCGGGTGGCGGACCTGCCCGAGCTGGTGAGCGCCGCGCTGCCGCAGGTCTCGGCACCCGAGCTGGTCGCCGGCGTGGTGAAGGTGCTGCGCTTCGCGGTACGGCAGCAGAAGGCGCTGGACGCCGTGGCCGCACGGCTCGACCCCGCTGCCGAGCCCACGGAGGTCCGGGTCCAGGGACCGAGTGACCACGTGCTCGCCAAGGCGCTGCACGGCATCGTCAATACCGGCTACTACCGGTACGGCGCGGACACCGACGTGACTTACCGATACCTGGAGACTCTGGCGTCCGTGCGCGCGGACACCGCCGCCACGGCGCTGCCGGGCCGGCTGCACTTCGATCTACCGTCGCTGCCCTACTCGGGACTGCCGTTCGTCTCGCTCCTGGACGAGCCGGCCGCGATCGCCTACCGGGCCGTCGCGCCCGGCAGCGACCCGGCACACCGGGCAGCCCTGCTCGAAGTCCTCGACCGGGTGGACGCGCTGGGGCTGGCCTCGACGGCGGCCTCGGCCGGTCACTGGCGCCGGGTCCTGGTCCGCCTGGCGACGCCCCACCTGCACACGCCGGACGGCCAGCGGCGCAACGTCGCGCACCGCAGTGTGCTGCCCCTGGGCGGCGGTGCTGCGCTCGGCATCACCGAGCACAACTCCGGCGTCGACGACGGGTGGGAGTTCGGCGCGCTGCTCCACGACCCGAGCGGCCGTTTCGAGGTGCCCGGCCCCTACACCGTGAGCAGTGACGCGCCGGTGGGCGACCGGGTGCGCGGCGCCGACTGGCTGACCGGCTTCCTCGGGGAGGCGCAGTCCCGTGAGGCGGTGCCCTTCCTGCCGGAGGCCGCCGACGAGTTCAGCCGCCTCACCGGTGTGTCCCGGGCGCTGGCCCGGATCGTTCTCGCGGGCATGCCCGACGTGGACAGCTGGGAGAACAACTTCCTGCCGACCGAGCTGCGCAAGGCGCTCGGGCTGAAGGTGGCCGAGGCGGGACACGCCCGCGATGAACTGCGCGCGCTCCCGGTCGAGGTACGCCGGGCGGTACTCGCGACGCTCCTGCCCGACGACCCGGCACGGCTGTGGAGCGAGGGCCCGGACGTGGCGTCGGCGGCCGCCGTGTGGAACGAGAAAGTGGGACGGCGCCGGCAGGTGCCCGACTGGCTGGCGGCGGAGGCTGCGCGCGCCGCGCGCAGCGGCTGGCCCGTGCACCGGGCGCTCCCGGCGCTGCTGGAACCGGCGTCGTCTCCGGAGCTCGGCGTCGACGTGCCGTGGCGCATCGAGGGCGATCACCCGGCGACGGCGTCCCCCGCCGATGCGCCGTTCACCTCGGCGGTGCTGGCCGGCTCGATGAGCCTGACGGCCTGGCTGGCCCACCGGCTGCCCGCCGGCGATCCGGTACGGGCGGCGCTGCCGAGTGCGCTGACCGCCGTGCGGCAGCGTCTTGCGGCACCCGAACTGCTGCTCTCCGCCGGGCACTACACGAGCCTCGCGGACTTCCGGAAGGTGGCCGGCGCCCCGACGGAGACGGCACCGGACCACGAGCGGTACGGCGCGGTGCTCATGGCCACGCAAGACGGCCAGCCCCAGCCGGCCATACGGCCCGCCCTGCTGGACTCCACCGGCTCCGACCCGTACCTGGTGGCACTGCGCGGCGCCGATCAGCAGCCGACCGGGGTCGAGACGGCCCTGCGGCGGGCGCACGACCCGGCGTTCGCACGGCTGCTGGCCGACCCGGGGGCGCCCGCGGCCGGCGCGGCGGACGACGAGGGCCTGTGGTGGCCGCAGGATCCGTCTCGTTCGGTGCCCGAGCGGGTGGCCGAGGTCGCCGAGGCACGCGGTCTGACCGCCGACGCGGCGACGCTGTACCTGATGCTGCTGGCCATGCCCGACCCGACGGACCGCAACACCGCGCGATGGACGGGGTGGAAGCCGGCCCGTCTCAAGACGGCGCGGGCCGAACTGGCCGAGACCGACCTGGTGGTGTCGGCCGTACGGGCCCGGGCGGGACGCTCGCTGGTCTTGCCGGGCGCCTGGGCGGAGCAGTCGGCGCCCGTCCTGCCCGTCGAGCAGTGGAAGCTGCCGATGTACGGGGTGGCCACGGGCGGCCGGCCGGTGCTGGGCACCCTGGTGCCGACCGAACCGGCCGCGGAGCTGTTCGCCCGGGCCTGGCAGCGGATCCTCGACGGCGACCTCCCGCGCTTCGAGGAGCTGAAGGTACGGCGTACCAGGCGCCGCCGCTGAGGCGCCGCCGAACGGCACCTGAGCCGCCGCTGACCGGCCGCCCGTCGTCAGCACGGCGCGGCGCGCCCGCCCCTGGGTGCGCCGCGCCGGTCCCCGACCCGTATGAACACCTGTCGAACCATGACGAAGGAAACCCGCATGACCGTCACCGAACAGACCGCACCCGTCCGGCAGGGCCAGCCGGCCGAGGAGCGCCACGCCGCCGAACTCGCCTTCCTCGCCGCCCAGGACCCCGGGCCGCGGCCGCCCGGCTGGGCGCTCACTCCTCGCGCGGTGGTCACGTTCGTCTGCGGCAGCGACGGCGTGGAGCTGGCCCTGCCCCGGCGTCGCGCCGGTCTGCCGTCGAAGCTGGTGATCGCCCCGAAGTTCGTCGGCGAGCGCGCGCTGGTCGAACGCTGTGTGGTCACCCTCGCCGGAGAGCGCGGGCTGCTGCTCACCGGTGAGCCCGGTACGGCCAAGTCGATGGTGTCGGAGCTGCTCGCTGCCGCTGTCAGCGGGACCAGCGCCCTGACGGTGCAGGGTACGGCGGGCACCACCGAGGACGCGTTCCGCTACGGCTGGAACTACGCTCTGCTGCTCGCCCAGGGCCCCTCCCCGCAGGCCCTGGTGGACTCCCCGGTCCTCGCCGCCATGCGGGCCGGACGGGTGGTGCGGGTCGAGGAGATCACCCGCTGTCTGCCCGAGGTTCAGGACGCCCTCGTCTCCATCCTGTCGGACCGGCGGATCAGCGTACCCGAGCTGACCTCCACCGAGGACGCTGTCGTCCGCGCCGCCCCCGGCTTCACCGTCATCGCCACCGCCAACCTGCGCGACCGGGGCGTCTCCGAGATGTCGGCCGCGCTGAAGCGCCGTTTCAACTTCGAGACCGTCGACCCGATCGCCGACGCCGACGCCGAGGCGGTCCTGATACGCCGCCAGGCTGTCACCGCCGTGCAGCGGGCGGGCGCGGCCTTCGCCGTCGATGACGCCGTCCTCGACGCCCTCGTCACCGTCTTCCGCGACCTGCGCTCCGGCCGCTCCAACGAGGGCTGGGACGTGGAGCGGCCGGGCACGGTCATGTCCACCGCCGAGGCCGTCCAGGTGGCGGCGTCGCTGGGGGTCGCGGCCGCCTACCTGCCCGGCGAGGACGTGCTCGACCTGCTGCCGGGACATCTGCTCGGCGTGGTCCGCAAGGACGACCCCGCCGACCACGCACGGCTGCTGGGCTACTGGGACGGCCCGGTGCGCCGCCGCGCCGAGAGCGGCTCGGCGATGTGGCGCCGGCTCTGGGACCTGCGCGGGAGCCTGCGTTGACGACCGTCGATCCACGGACGGCCGTGGACGCACTGGCCGCATCGCGTGCGCCGTACCTGCTGGGAGTGCGCCACCACAGTCCGGCGCTGGCCGCGGTGGTACCCGCCCTGCTGGAAGAGGCGCGGGCCGAGGTGGTCTGCGTCGAGCTGCCGACCGACTTCCAGCCCTGGCTGGAACACCTGGCGGACCCCGAAACCGTCACCCCGGTCGCCCTGGCCGGGGCGGGCGAGGGAGGACGGCTTTCGTTCTACCCGTTCGCGGACTTCTCACCCGAGCTCGCCGCGGTCCGCTGGGCCAGAAGCCGCGGGGTGGAGGTCGTGTGCTGCGACCTTCCCCTCGGCGACCCGCGCTGGTCGGCGGGGGCACTCGGGCCGGTGCGCGAGCAGGACGGGAGCGAGGCCGTACGTCCGGAGGCCGATGCGCCCCTGGGGGCCACGGGTGCGCTCGACGCCGGTCCCGATGCCAGTCCTGACCCTGCTCCCGGCGACGGGACGACGCGGGTGCGGCGCTCGTACGCCGAGGCGCTCGCCGCCGCCGGGACCGGCCGGGACGGTGACGATTTGTGGGACCGCGCGGTGGAGGTACTGGCTCCGGGGTGCGCCCCGGACGCGGTGCGCCGAGCCGCACTGGGCGTGGGCTGGGCCCTGCGCGCCGACTCCGCCGTACCCGCCGCCGACCTGGCGCGGGAGGAACGGATGCGACAGGTGATCGCCTCTGCCTCGGCGGACGGGCGCCGGGTGGCAGCCGTGATCGGCGCGTTCCACGCACCCGCGCTTCTCGCGTCCACGGAGGCGGATGCCGGAGCGGAGGCCGGGGCCGGGACGGCGGGCGTCTCCGGCGCTACGGGGCGGGCGGCCGTCCCGTCCGAGGCCGCGCCGCGCGGTGGGCCCCGCACCTGGAGGTCCGGTACGGACGCGACAGGGGTTTGGGCGGCTGGCAGGGCCGGGGAAGACGGCGCCGCCGCGACCGAGGGCTCGGCGGTGACCTCCCTCGTGCCGTACTCCTTCGACCTGCTCGACTCCCGGTCCGGCTACCCGGCTGGAATCCGCGACCCGCTGTGGCAGCAGGCGGTGCTCACCGCCGCCGGCGATCCGGAACGGATCCGGGAGGCGGCTGCCGACGCGGTGACCGGCCTGTGTCGCGAGATGCGCCGCGGCGGTCACACCGCAGGGACCGGCGAGGCCGCCGAGACGCTGCGCCTGGCCTGCGACCTGGCCGCCCTGCGCGGACTGCCCGCGCCCGGACGCGGCGAACTCCTGGAGGCCGTCACCACTGTCCTCGGCCAGGGCGAACCCCTCGGCCGGGGCCGGGCCCTGGCCCGCGCGCTGGAGGCCGTGTTCATCGGCACCGCACGCGGCCGGATCAGCCCGCACGCGCCCCGGTCCGGTCTCGGCCCCTCGGTCGAGGCCGAACTCGCGGAACTGCGGCTGCCCAGACCGGACGACCCCGACCGCCGCGACCTGCGCCTCGACCCGCTCCGTTCACCGCTGGACGGCCGCCGCGAAGTGCTGCTCCAGCGGCTGCTGGTGATCGGCGCCTCGTACGGCGAACCCCTGGACGTGGCGGGCACGGGCGACGGCACCGCGCTCGGCACCAGGTGGCGTCTGACATGGACGCCGTCCGTGCCCGCACGCCTCGACCTCGCGGGCGTGCGCGGGGTGACCGCGGCCCAGGCCGCCGCCGGTACGCTCGCCGCGACCGCGCGCCACGAGGCCGCCGAGGGCGGCCCCACCCCGGCCCAGATCCTCACCGGGCTGACCGCCGCCGCGCGCTGCGGCCTGCCCGAACTGGTCGATGCACGCCTGTACGAGGCCTCCGTCGTGCTGCCCGACAGCGCCGACCTGCCCGAGCTCCTCCAGGCCCTGGACCTGTTGGAGGGACTGCGGCGCGGCCACTACCCCGACACGATGCAGGACGCCCGCACGACGGCCGGCGCCCTCACGGAGGAACTCATCGAGGCCGCGGTCCGGTCCCTGCCCGGCCTCGCCGGGAGCGACAGCGGCGCCGACGCCGGGGCGCTGGTGGCGCTGGCGGACCGGACGGCCGCCCGTCATCTGGGCCTGCGACTGGACCGGGCGCTCGCCGAGCTGGCGGCCGAGGGCTCCCCGCTCATCCAGGGCGCGGCCCTGGCCGTACGCGTGCTGCTCGACCTGGACGACGCGGCCGGGCTGGGCGAGCGAACGGCCGGCTGGATCGACGGGGCCACGGCTCCGGACACGCGCCGGGCGCTGGCGAAACGTCTTGCCGGGCTGCTCACAGCCGCCGGTCCCCTGCTCCAAGCGTCGCCGGACGCGCTTGCCGCGCTCATGGACCGGGTTGACGCGCTGGCCGACCAGGACTTCCTCGACCGGCTCCCGGCCCTGCGCGGCGGCTTCGACACGCTGGCCCCGGCCGCGCGCGACAGGCTACTCACCACCGTGACGGAGCGGCTCGGCGACCGGCTCGACCTGTCACTCGACGCCCCGCCCGAACTGCTCGCCCTGTGGGCGGCGGCCGACGCGGCCGGATCGGCAGCGCTGAAGGCCCTGGGCCTGCCAGGCGCGGACGCCGACGCAGGAACGGACCCGGGCTCGGACTCGGCCGACAATCCCCGCCCCGTACCCCCACCCGCAGCGGACAGCGCCGCCGCGGTCGACGCGGACCGACGGCTCGGCCGCGCCGACCGCTGGCGGCTGCTGCTCGGCCGCCACAAGGAACGGCTCACCTGCGACGCGCGCCGCTACGCCCACGCCCTGGACGAGCTCTACGGCCGCGGGCGCGGCGAAGGCGCCCAGGACCTGGCCGGCGGCGCACCAGGTCAAGGCGGCGGTCAGGACCCGTCCTTCCCCACCGCGCGGGAGTGGGCGCAGGAACTGGAGGCCCTCTTCGGCACCGACGTACGCGAGGAGGTCCTCGCGGAGGCCGCCGACGCGGGTCGCACCGACGTGCTCGCGCAGCTCGATCCGGCGTCGGTGCGCCCGTCGGTGGAGCTGCTCGGTTCGGTGCTGTCCCTGGCCGGAGGTATGCCCGAGGCCCAACTCGCCCGGCTGCGTCCGCTGGTGAAGCGGCTCGTCGACGAGCTGTCCCGGGAGCTGGCCACCCGCCTGCGCCCGGCGCTCACCGGTCTGGCCACCCCGCGCCCGACCCGACGGCCCGGCGGGCGCCTCGACCTCGCCCGTACCCTGCGGGCCAATCTCGCCCACACCCGGCGGACGGAGGACGGCCGGCTCGTCGTCGTACCGGAGCGCCCGCTGTTCAGCACGCGGGCGAGCAAGGAGGCGGACTGGCGCCTGGTCCTCGTCGTCGATGTCTCCGGCTCGATGGAGGCGTCGGTGATCTGGTCGGCGCTGACGGCCGCGGTCCTCGGCGGGGTTCCGACCCTGTCCACGCACTTCTTGGCCTTCTCCACGCAGGTGATCGACCTGACCGACCGGGTCGAGGATCCGCTGTCGCTGCTGCTGGAGGTCCGGGTCGGCGGCGGTACGCACATCGCGGCCGGTCTCGCGCACGCGCGTTCGCTGATCACCGTGCCGAGCCGCACGCTCGTCGTCGTGGTCAGCGACTTCGAGGAGGGCGCACCGCTCGGCGGGCTGCTGGGCGAGGTGCGTGCCCTGGCGTCCTCCGGCGCCCACCTGCTGGGCTGCGCGGCGCTCGATGACACCGGCACGCCGCGCTACTCGGTGTCCGTGGCGCGCCAACTCGTCGCGGCCGGTATGCCGGTGGCCGCCCTCAGCCCGCTCGAACTCGCCCGCTGGGTGGGCGACCGCCTCCGTGGAGAACCCCGTTGAGCACCGAACTCCTGCCCCCCGTCGCCCCCGACGTCCTCGCCGACGCCGTGGAGCAGCTCAGCGCACGGCTGCGCAAGAAACTCGACGCGGCGATCTCGGGCTGCGCCGACCAGGCCTCCACCACGGCCGACGGGGCAGCCGAGGTCCACTTCGGCGAGGACGCCACGGTCACGCTGCGCCCGGGCCCGTCCGGCACGGTCACGAACGCGGAACAGGCCGTGTGCACCTGCCTGTTGGCCCCGCGCTGCCTGCACCGGACCGCGGTCCTGGGCGCGGCACCCATCGCCGATGGGGAGGGCGAGACGGGCGGGGGTGACGACTCGGGTACGGGCAAGGCCGCAGGCTCGGGCACAGCCTCCGACACGGGCGCGGGCCCCGAGGAGGCCGCACCCACCGCCCCAGCCGCCGACGTTGCGGCCACGGTGGTCTCGCCGGCCGAACTCACCGCGGCGCAGGTCCTTGCCGCCACGGTGCTGTGGGACGCCGCCGCCGAAGCCCTGTCCGCCGGCGTCACGGCGGGCGGCGCCGTGGTGCAGGCCGAGCTGCTCCGCGCCGCCCACACCGCGCGGCTGGCCGGGCTGCCGCGGGCCGAAGCGGCCGCGCTGCGAGTCGTACGGAGCCTGAGGGCCGCGCGGGAGCGGAGCGAGGGACAACGTCTCGCCGACCTCACCGAAGCCTTCCGTGAGCTGCTGGCCGGCACCGCCCTGCTCGCCTCCGGGTCGGCCGACACGGATGCGGCGGGCTCCGCGCGCCGGGTCTACGAACAGGGCGGCAGCCTGCGGGTGTACGGCCTGTGCCGGGAGCCGGTGCTGTCCGCGACGGGGTACGGCGGAGTGACCACGCACCTGGTCGGTTCGGACGGCGCCGGTTACACGGTGTCCGACGTGCGCCCCGGTGGCCTCGCCCGCGTGAAGGGTGCGGGGTCCGCGTCCGTGGCGCTCGGCGGTGCCGTCCTCGACCACGCCGGGCTGGCGCGCGGGGGTCTGCGGATCGTCGGCGCGACCGTCTCCGCGGATGGGCGGCTCGGGGCAGGGCGGGGGGTCAGCGCGACGCCACTGCGCGGGGTGGACTGGTCCGAGGAACCCGCCGCCGCCCTCTTCACCCGACCAGTGCAGGAGGCGATGGCCGCTGTGCTCGCCGACGGCGCGCCCGAGGCGGGCGGGCCCGGCAGGACGGCGCCGAGTCTGCTGGGCTGCGACGTCGAGGTGATCGGTGCGGCCGGCGACTCTGTCGTCGTCCGCGTCGCCGGTGAGGGACCGCTGCTGCGGCTCCGCCCCGCACACCCCCACCCGGAGTTGCCGCACGCCGCCAACCTGCGCCGGATCGCCGAACACCCGGGGCTCGCCCTGCGCGTGCTCGGCCGTCCCGACCTGGACCGGGCGGCGACGCTCCGGTCGCTGGCGGTCGGGCCGGTGCCGGGGGCGTCCGCCACGCTGCGGCTGCCGGACGCGTGGAAGGGCCGTGCCGACCTGGGCTACGACCGGCTCCAGGGCGAGCACTTCCCCCGCGAGACGGCGGGATCCGCGGACTGCGGGCCGGTCACCGCTGGCCCCGACCCGCTGGCGGAGGCACCGCTGTGGCGTGTCCGGCGCCTGCTGGAGACGGGCGTCGCGGGCGGTCGCCGTGCCGTGGCCGAGGCGGGCCGCGGGACGGACGCGGCCTCGCTCTCCGCCCGCCTGACCCGGGCGGAACTCGGCGTAGCGGCCCACCTCGCACAGGCCCTGACAACGGAGGCGGGCCGCCGCCCCCGCGACACCTTCGGCCGCCTGACCGACCCCTCGGCCGACGCCTACGCGAGGGCCTGGCTCGCCTCGGCCGTGCACCTGGCGGCTGCGGAACGCTCGCTGGTGGCCGCCTCCTGGTTGTGACCTACTTGCTGAGCCCACCGGGCCGCCTGGGCCGCCCGGTGGGCTCAGGCGGCCCGGGCCCCGGTCCTTCCGGCGTTCCGCACCACCGGGTGTGGCAGCCTGTCTGCGAACTCCTCCACCGAGCCGCTCCCGAACCACCGGTCCCTGCTGCCCGTGTTCGACGCCCTGCGAGCGGAGAGGTCCGGCGGCACGGCCCAGTTCCGCATCAGTGTCACCCACGAGGGCGACAGCCTCTCTGCGACCGCGACCGCGACCGCGACCATGGCGGTGGCCGGTCAGGCCGGGCTGGCGTATCTCTGGGGGCAGTCCCTACCTCCTCTCCTTCAGACCGTTCAGCACCAAGTCAGTCAAGCGCTCCGGGAGGTCCGGTTCGATCGGGCGGTGGCCGACCACGGAGCGGGTCTGGAGTGGGGAGCAGAGCAGTTCCAGCGAGAGGGCCGCGTCCGTGTCCGCCGGGTGGCTTTGTTCACTGTCAGCAGCAGCGTTTGTCCGCTGGTTTGGGAGGCAGCGGGTGATCTGAGTGGGCGTTTGATATTGGTTCGCGCCGAACGTTTCGACATGCTTTGCCGCATATATCGCCAACGCGCACGGTCCGAAATGCCTGGAAGCTCCTTACCGGCAGGGAGCTTCCAGGTCATTGCTAGACCAGACGGAATCTGTGCAGCATGTGCGAGCTAAACGGGC
>NZ_BMRN01000084.1:13789-15684 GCF_014648655.1 Streptomyces atratus | reverse complement strand
CGGTCGGTGGAGATGATCGTGGCCCAGCTGGCGGTGGCCAAGGCCGGTGCGGCTTATGTGCCGGTGGACCCGGAGTATCCGGCCGAGCGAATCGCCTACATGCTCGCCGATGCCCGTCCCGCCCTGCTGCTGACCACGATGACGGTGGGAGAGCGGTTGCCGAAGGCGGATGTCGCCCGGTTGCTGCTGGACGAGGCCGCCACCGTGGCGGCGCTGGCGGAGTGCCCGTCCTCCGGTCCGGCCGACGCCGACCGGGTCCGACCCCTGGTTCCGGCCAACCCGGCGTACCTGATCTACACCTCCGGCTCCACCGGACGCCCCAAGGGCGTGGCGGTGACCCACGCCGGACTGGTCAACTACGTGCGCTGGGCAGCCGCGGAGTACTGCTCCGATGAGCCTGTGGTCGCCCCTCTGCACACCCCTCTGGGCTTCGACCTCACCAAGACCAGCCTGTGGGTTCCCCTGATCATGGGCGGCGCGGTGCACCTGATCGATGAGGACTCCCCGCTCGAGCGCCTGGTCAGCCTGCTTGCCGGCCCGGCCCGGCCCAACCTGGTGAAGCTGACGCCCGCGCACATGGAGGTGATCTGCCGCTTGCTGCCCGCTGAGGCTCTGGCCGGCAGGCGGATCTGCTTCGTGGTGGGTGGCGAGGCGCTCGCCCCCGCGCTTGTGCGGCGGTTCTTCGCCGTGGCACCGCACGCCCGGTTGGTCAACGAGTACGGGCCGACCGAGACCGTGGTGGGCTGCTCCATCGCGGGCTTTGCGGCCACTGACCCCCTGGACGGACTCACCAACTTGCCGATCGGCCGACCGGCCGTCAACACGCGGTTGTACGTGCTGGATGCGCGGTTGCGTCCGGTGCCGCCGGGGGTGCCGGGCGAGCTGTACGTGGCCGGCACCCAGATGGCCCGCGGCTACCTGGGGCGTCGGGCGCAGACGGCGGAGCGGTTCGTGGCCTGCCCGTTCGGCCCGGCCGGTACCCGCATGTACCGCACCGGCGACCTGGCCCGCTGGAGCGCCGACGGCGAGCTGGAATACCTGGGCCGGGTGGACGACCAGGTGAAGATCCGCGGCTTCCGTATCGAGACCGGTGAGATCGAGGCAGTACTGGCAGCGCATCCGGGCGTGGCGCAGGCCGCAGCGGTGGTGCGGGAGGACCGGCCGGGGGACAGGCGGCTGGTGGCCTATCTGGTGCCCGAGCCGGACGGTGTGGATGTCGCTCATGCAGCGGTGCGGGTTCGTCTGGCGGAACACCTGCCGGAGTACATGGTCCCGGCGGCGTTCGTCACCCTGGACGCGCTGCCGCTGACCGCCAACGGGAAGCTGGACCGGCGGGCGCTGCCGGCACCGGACTTCGGACAGCTGTCCGGCGGCCGGGCGGCGGCCACCGCGCGCGAGGAGCTGCTGTGCGGGCTGTTCGCCGAGCTCCTCGGCCTGCCGACGGTCGGCGCGGACGACAGCTTCTTCGACCTGGGCGGCGACAGCATCGTCTCCATCCAACTGGTCAGCCGGGCCCGCAAGGCCGGACTGCTGATCACCCCGCGCGACGTCTTCGCGCACAAGACGGTGGCCGCCCTGGCGGCGGTCGCCGAGGCCGTGGAGGAGACGGGCGCTGCCGAGGAGGCCGGTGCGGGAATCGGCGAGGTGCTGCCGACCCCGATCGTGCACTGGCTGCGTGAGCGTGGTGGTCCGGTGGACGGATTCAGCCAGTCGATGCTGGTGCAGGCCCCGGCCGGGGCGGATACGGGCCGGCTGGCGGCGGCGTTGCAGGCGGTGCTGGACCACCACGACGGCCTGCGGATGCAGCTGGAACGCAAGGAGAACAGCTGGGGGCTGGAAACCACGCCCGTCGGCACGGTCTCCGCCGAGGAGTTGATCACCCGGGTCGAGGCCGT
>NZ_BMRN01000084.1:8932-13779 GCF_014648655.1 Streptomyces atratus | reverse complement strand
GGACTGCGAGCTGTCATCGGCGAGCACGCCCGGGCGGCGTGGCGGCGGTTGGCGCCGGAGGCCGGGGTGATGGTGCAGGCGGTGTGGTTCGACGCCGGGCCCGAACAGTCGGGACGGTTGCTGCTGGTGCTGCACCACCTGGTGGTCGACGGGGTGTCCTGGCGGATCGTGCTGCCGGACCTGGCTGCGGCCTGGGAGGCGGTGGTCGCCGGGCGGACTGTGCAGTTGGAGCCGGTGGGCACGTCCTTCCGCCGGTGGGCCGAGCGGCTGGCCGCGGCAGCGGTGGATCCGGTGCGGGAGGCGGAACTGCCGACGTGGACCGCGATCCTCGACGGCCCCGACCCGCAACTGAGCCGCACGGCCCTGGATCCGGCCCGGGACACCGACGGAACGGCCCGGACGCTGTCGCTGTCCCTGCCCGCAGACCGCACCGCCCTCCTGCTCACCGATGTCCCGGCGGCCTTCCACGCCGGCGTCAACGACGTGCTGCTGACCGGGTTCGCGGCGGCGGTGGCCGACTGGCGCCGCCGGCGCGGCCCGGTGGAGGACACCGGGGTCCTGCTGGACCTGGAGGGCCACGGCCGCGAGGAGTTCCTGGACGGAGTGGACCTGTCCCGCACGGTGGGCTGGTTCACCAGCCTCTTCCCCGTCCGCCTCGACCCGCACGTGCGGGACTGGGCCCAGTGGTGGGCCGGGGGCGAGGTCGTGGGTCGCGCGGTCAAGCGGGTGAAGGAGCAGCTGCGGGCCCTGCCGGACAACGGCCTGGGCTACGGACTGCTGCGCCACCTCAACCCGCACACCGCCCCCCGGCTGTCGGCGCCGGCGGCACCGCAGATCGGCTTCAACTACCTGGGCCGGTTCGCCGTCGCCGACGGCGGCACCCCGGAGCCCTGGGCCACCGCGGCCGAGGCGGAGGCGCTGAGCGGCGCCACGGACGACACCGGGATGCCGCTGGCCCACGCGCTCGAGGTGAACGCCTGGACCGAGGACCACGCCGACGGTCCACGGCTGAACGTGACGTGGATGTGGCCGCAGGCCCTGTTCCACGAGGAGGAGGTGCGCGACCTGGCCGAGACCTGGTTCCGCGCACTGGAGGCCCTGGCGACGCACGCCCGGGGCTCGAACGCAGGCGGGCACACACCGTCCGACCTGCCCCTGGTCGAACTCGACCAGGAAGAGATCGACCTGTTGGAATCTGAGTGGAGGATCTCGTAATGACGAGACCGGGGTTCGAAGACGTCCTGCCGCTGTCCCCGCTGCAGGAAGGTCTGCTGTTTCATTCCCTGTATGACGGCCAGGCGCTGGACATCTACACCGCGCAGCTCGCCGTCGACCTGGAGGGCCCACTCGACGCGGAAGCGCTGAAGGCTGCCGTGGCGGCGCTGCTGCGCCGGCACACCAACCTGCGTGCCGGGTTCCTGCATGAAAAGCTCAGCAAGCCGGTGCAGATCATTCCGCGCGACCTCGAACTGCCCTGGCGCGAGATCGACCTCAGCGGCCTGGACGAGAGCGACCGTGAGCAGGAGCTGGCCCGGCTCACCGCCGAGGACCGGGCGCACCGGTTCGACCTGGCCCGCCCGCCGCTGTTGCGCTTCACCCTTGTGCGGACCGCCGCCCACCGGCACCGTTTCATGCTGACCAACCACCACATCCTGCTTGACGGCTGGTCGACGGCGCTGATGATGCAGGACCTGTTCACGCTCTACGCGCACCGTGGTGACACCACCGCGCTCCCGAGGGTCAACCCCTACCGCACCTATCTCGCCTGGCTGGCCCAGCAGGACCGGGGAGCGGCCGAGCAGGCCTGGCGGGAGGCACTGGCCGGAGTGGAGGAGCCCACCCTGCTGGTGCCCGCGGACCCCTCCCGGACCGCCGTCGCACCCGACTTCCACACCATGGCGCTGACGGAGGAGCTGACCGCCGGCCTCACCGCCCTGGCCCGTCGGCACGACCTGACGCTCAACACCCTCTTCCAGGGCGCGTGGGCGATCCTGCTGGGCCGGCTCACCGGCCGGGACGACGTGGTCTTCGGCGGCACCGTCGCCGGCCGCCCCCCGGAGATCGACGGCATCGAGTCGATGGTCGGCCTGTTCGTCAATACCCTGCCGGTGCGGGTCCGCCTGGACCCGGGCGAGTCCCTGCTGGGGATGCTCACCCGCCTGCAGGAACAGCAATCCGGCCTGATGGGCCACCAGCACCTCAACCTCACCGACCTCCAGCGCCTCGTCGGCACCGGAGAGTTGTTCGACAGCATCACGGTGTCCGAGAACTACCCGATGGACTCCGAAGGCCTCGGGGAGCTGCCCGGCGGCCTGCGGATGACCGGGGCCGACGGGCGCGACGCCAACCACTACCCGGTCAGCGTCGCCCTCGTGCCCGGGGCGCAGCTCCGGTTCCGTTTCGGCTACCGCCCGGACCTGTTCACCCCGGACCGGATCGCGACCCTGGCCGACCGGCTCCGGCGGCTGTTCGAGGTCCTGTTCACCGACATCGAGCAGCCGGTCGGCACGATCGGCGTCCTCTCCGCCGGGGAACGCGGTGAACTCCTCACCACCCGCAACGACACCGCGCGGGAGGTGCCGCAGGCGTCGCTGCCGGAGCTGTTCGCCGCACAGGTGGCGGCGACGCCGCAGGCGGTGGCGGTGGTCTTCGAGGACACCGAGGTCACCTACGCGGAGCTGGACGCGCGGTCCAACCGGCTGGCCCGGCTGCTGATCGGCCGGGGGGTGGGGCCGGAGGACTTCGTGGCCCTGGCCCTGGCCCGCTCGGTGGAGCTGGTCGTGGCCCAGCTGGCGGTGCTCAAGGCCGGCGCGGCCTACCTGCCGGTGGACCCGCAGTACCCAGCCGAGCGAATCGCCTACATGCTGGCCGACGCCCGCCCCACCCTGCTGCTCACCGACACGGCGGTGGGGGAGGAACTGCCCGACGCCGGAGTGGAACGTCTGCTGCTGGACGAGGCCGCCACCGTCGCGGCGGTGGCGGAATGCCCGTCGTCCGAGGTGTCGGACGACGAGCGGCGCGCCGCGCTGACGCCCGCCGGCTCCGCCTACGTCATCTACACCTCCGGCTCCACCGGACGCCCCAAGGGCGTCGTGGTCTCGCACGCCGGTGCGGCGAGCCTGGTCTCCAGCCAGATCGAGCAGTTCGAGGTCGGCCCGGGCAGCCGGGTCCTGCAGTTCGCCTCGCCCAGCTTCGACGCCGCGTTCTGGGAACTGGCGATGGCACTGCTCTCCGGCGCGGCGCTGGTACTGGCGCCCCAGGAGCGGCTGCTGCCGGAGGCCGCCCTGGCCACTCTCGTCGCCGAGCAGGGAGTGACGCACGCGACCATCCCGCCGGCCGCCCTGGCCGTCATGCCGCCCGACTCGATGCCCGGAATCACCTCGCTGGTGGTGGCGGGCGAGGCCTCCTCTCCCGAGCTGGTCGCCCGGTGGTCGGCCGGCCGGCGGATGGTCAACGCCTACGGCCCGACCGAGACCACGGTGTGCGCGACCATGAGCGGCCCGCTGACTGGCGAGATCACCCCGCCGATCGGCCGGCCGATCCACAACACGCAGGTGTACGTGCTCGACGCCGGCTTGCGCCCGGTGCCCGACGGTGTCCCCGGCGAGCTGTACGCCGCCGGGGCCGGCCTGGCCCGCGGCTACCTGGGCCGTCCCGCCCTGACCGCCGAGCGATTCGTGGCCTGCCCGTTCGGCCCGGCCGGTACCCGCATGTACCGCACCGGCGACCTGGCCCGCTGGAGCGCCGACGGCCAACTGGAGTTCGTCGGCCGCGCCGACGGCCAGGTGAAGATCCGCGGTTTCCGCATCGAGACCGGTGAGATCGAGAACGTCCTGCAGGCCCACCCGGACGTGGCCCAGGCAGCCGTCGTGGTCCGCGAGGACCGGCCCGGGGACAAGCGTCTCGTGGCGTACACCGTGCCCGAGGCGGGAGCCGTCCCGCCCGTCGCGGCGCTGCTGCGCGCGCGCACCGCCGAGGCCCTGCCGGAGTACATGGTGCCGGCGGCGTTCGTCACCCTGGACGCGCTGCCGCTGACCCCCAACGGCAAGCTGGACCGCAAGGCGCTTCAGGCGCCCGACTTCGGCACCATCACGGGCCGGGCCCCGCGCTCGCCGCAGGAGGAGATCCTGTGCGGGCTGTTCACCGAGATCCTCGGCCTGCCCTCGGTGGGCATCGACGACAGCTTCTTCGACCTCGGCGGCCACTCCCTGCTCGCCACCCGTCTGGTCACCCGGGTCCGCTCCACCTTCGGTGTCGAACTGTCCCTGCGCGCCCTGTTCAAGGCGCCCACCGTCGCCGGGCTGACCGCCTGGCTGGACACCGCCGCGGGCTCCTCCCGTCCTGCCCTGCACCCGGTGGACCGGCCCGACGAGGTGCCGCTGTCGTACGCGCAGCGGCGCCTGTGGTTCCTGGACCGCTTCGAGGGGCCGAACGCCACCTACAACCTGCCGCTCGCCCTGCAGCTCTCCGGACGGCTGGACCGACAGGCGCTGGAGGCGGCGCTGGCCGACGTGGTCGAGCGGCACGAGAGCCTGCGCACGGTCTTCCCCGAGAGCGAGGGCCGGCCGTGCCAGCTGATCCTGGCCCCTGAGCAGGCCCGCCCCGGCCTGCCGGTCACCGAGACCGACGAGCGGGAACTGCCCGGCCTCCTCGCGGCCGCCACCGGGCGCGCGTTCGACCTGGCGGCGGACACCCCGCTGCGCGCGGAGCTGTTCGCCCTCGCCGAGGACGAACACGTGCTGGTGCTGACCCTCCACCACATCGCCGGTGACGCCTGGTCCATGGTGCCGCTGGCCCGGGACCTGGCCGCCGCCTACACCGCCCGGTGTGCCGGGGCGGCGCCGGAG
>NZ_BMRN01000084.1:6090-8799 GCF_014648655.1 Streptomyces atratus | reverse complement strand
CACCAGGTCCTCGGCAGCGAGGACGACCCGGACAGCCCGCTCGCCCGCCAGCTGGACTTCTGGCGCCAGACCCTGACCGGCCTGCCGGAGGAGCTGGCCCTGCCCGCCGACCGGCCGCGCCCGGCGGTGGCCTCCCACCGAGGCGACGCAGTGCTCTTCCGGCTCGACCCGGAACTGCACCGCGGCCTGGCCGCTCTGGCCCGCAACCGCCGGGCCAGCCTGTTCATGGTGCTGCAGGCGGGGCTGGCCGCGCTGCTGTCCCGGCTCGGGGCCGGCACCGACATCCCGATCGGCAGCCCGATCGCCGGGCGTACCGACGACGCCCTGGACGACCTGGTCGGCTTCTTCCTCAACACGCTGGTGCTGCGCACCGACGTCTCCGGCGATCCCACCTTCCGCGAGCTGATCGAGCGGGTCCGGGAGACCGACCTGGCCGCCTACGCCCACCAGGACATTCCCTTCGAGCGCCTGGTCGAGGAGCTCAACCCGGCCCGTTCGATGTCCAGGCACCCGCTGTTCCAGGTGATGCTCACCCTGCAGAACACCCCGCAGGCCACCCTGGAACTGCCGGGCCTGCACGCCACCGCCCGGGACAGCGGCCTGTCCGTCGCCAAGTTCGACCTGTTCGTGGCCCTGCGCGAACAGCACTCGGCCCAGGGCGTGCCCGACGGCATCGACGGATACCTCGAGTACAGCGTCGACCTCTTCGACCGCCGTACCGTGGAGCAGTTCGTCCAGCGGCTGATCCGGATGCTCAAGGAGATGGTCGCCGAGCCCGCCGGATCGATCGCCCGGGTGGACGTCCTGGACCCGGTCGAGCGGCACGAACTGCTCGACCGCTGGAACGACACCGCGCGGGAAGTGCCGCAGGCGTCGCTGCCGGAGCTGTTCCAGGCGCAGGCGGCGCGCACCCCGCAGGCGGTGGCGGTGGTCACGGACGAGGCCGAGCTGTCGTACGCGGAGCTGAACGCGCGGTCCAACCGGCTGGCCCGGCTGCTGATCGGCCGGGGGGTGGGCCCGGAGGACTTCGTGGCCCTGGCCCTGCCCCGCTCGGCCGACCTGGTGGTCGCCCTGCAGGCGGTGCTCAAGGCCGGCGCGGCCTACCTGCCGGTGGACCCGCAGTACCCGGCCGACCGCGTCGCCTACATGCTGGCCGACGCCAGCCCCGCCCTGCTGCTCACCGACACGAACACCCTCGCCGTGCTGCCCGGGGAAAGAGCGGTGGAGACCCTCGTCCTGGACGAGGACGAAACCCTGGCCGACCTCGCCGACCGTCCGGACACCGACCCGGTGGACAGCGACCGGACGATCGCCCTGTCGCCCGCGCACCCCGCCTACGTCATCTACACCTCCGGCTCCACCGGACGCCCCAAGGGCGTCGTCATGCCGAGCGGAGCGCTGGCCAACCTCCTCACCTGGCACGAGTCCGCCGTGCCCGGCGAAACGGGCGCCCGCGTCGCCCAGTTCACCGCCATCGGCTTCGACGTCTCCGTGCAGGAGTTGCTGTCGACCTTGATCGCGGGCAAGTGCCTGGTCGTCCCCAGCGACGATGTCCGGAGGGACCCGGCCGAGTTCACCGCTTGGCTGGAACGGCACAGGATCACCGAGCTGTACGCGCCGAACCTGGTCCTCGACGCGGTCGCCGAGGCGGCGGAGGAGCAGGGCCGCGACCTCCCGCGGCTGCGCGACGTCGCGCAGGCCGGTGAGGCCCTCCTGCTCGGCAGCAGGCTGCGCGAACTCCACCGGCGGCAGCCCGGTCGGCGCCTGCACAACCACTACGGCCCCGCCGAGACGCACGTGGTCACCGCCGTCTCCCTCCCCGCGAACGTCGAGGAGTGGGGCAGCACCGCCCCGATCGGCCGACCGGTCCACAACACCCGGGTGTACGTGCTCGACGCCGGTCTGCGGCCGGTGCCGCCCGGCGTCTCCGGCGAGCTGTACATCGCCGGCGCGCAGCTGGCCCGCGGGTACGTCAACCGTCCGGCCATGACCGCGGAGCGGTTCGTGGCCTGCCCGTTCGGCCCGGCCGGGGCGCGGATGTACCGCACCGGCGACCTGGCCCGCTGGAGCGGCGAGGGTGAGCTGGAGTACCTGGGGCGCGCGGACGACCAGGTCAAGATCCGTGGTTTCCGGATCGAGACCGGTGAGGTCGAGAACGTCCTGCAGGCGCATCCGGATGTGGCCCAGGTGGCGGTGGTGGCCCGCGAGGACCGGCCCGGGGTCAAGCAGTTGGTGGCCTATCTGGTGCCGCGTGACGGTGGTGCGGCCGGTGCGGACTGGGGGACGCTTCGCAAGGAGGCGGCCCGGGTACTGCCGGATTACATGGTCCCGGCAGCGTTCGTCACCCTGGACGCGCTGCCACTGACCCCCAACGGCAAGCTGGACCGCCGGGCCCTGCCGGCGCCGGACTTCACCGAGGTCTCCACCGGCCGGGCGCCGCGTACCCCGCAGGAGGAGATCCTGTGCGGGCTGTTCGCCGAGATCCTCGGCCTGCCCTCGGTGGGCATCGACGACAGCTTCTTCGAGCTCGGCGGCCACTCCCTGCTCGCGACCCGGCTGACCAGCCGGATCCGTTCGGTTCTCGACGTGGAACTGCCGGTGCGGGCCCTGTTCGAGGCACCCACCGTGGCCGAACTGGCCGAGCGACTGCACCTGATCGGTGGAACGGTCAGAACGGCCCTGCGGCCGATGGAACGCCCGGAGCGGCTT
>NZ_BMRN01000084.1:0-6080 GCF_014648655.1 Streptomyces atratus | reverse complement strand
AGCGGCGGCTGTGGTTCCTGGGACGGCTGGAGGGCCCCAGCGCCACCTACAACCTGCCGCTGGCGGTCCGGTTGTCCGGTCGGCTGGACCGGGACGCGATGGGGGCGGCGCTGGCCGATGTGGCCGAGCGGCACGAGAGCCTGCGCACGGTCTTCCCCGAGAGCGAGGGCCGGCCGCGCCAGCTGGTGCTGGACCCGCAGCGCGGCCGCCCCGAGCTGGTGGTCACCAAGACCGACGAGCGGGAACTGCCCGCCCTGGTCGAGGCCGCGGCCGGGTACGCCTTCGACCTGGCGGTGGACACCCCGCTGCGCGCGGAGCTGTTCGTCCTCGCCGAGGACGAACACGTGCTGGTGCTGACCCTGCACCACATCGCCGGGGACGGCTGGTCGCTGAGCCCACTGGCCCGGGACCTGGCGGCCGCCTACACCGCCCGGTGTGCCGGGGCGGCGCCGGAGTGGACGCCGCTGCCGGTGCAGTACGCCGACTACACCCTGTGGCAACACCAGGTCCTCGGCAGCGAAGACGACCCGGACAGCCCGCTCGCCCGCCAGCTGGACTTCTGGCGCCAGACCCTGACCGGCCTGCCGGAGGAGCTGGCCCTGCCCACCGACCGGCCACGCCCGGCGGTGGCCTCCCACCGGGGTGGAACGGTGGAGTTCGCCTGGGACGCCTCCCTGCACGCCGGGGTGGTCGCGCTGGCCCGGAAGTGCCGGGCCAGTGTGTTCATGGTCCTGCAGGCAGGCCTGGCCGCACTGCTGTCCCGGCTCGGGGCCGGGGAGGACATTCCCATCGGCAGCCCGATCGCCGGACGTACCGATGAGGCACTCGATGATCTGGTCGGCTTCTTCGTCAACACCCTGGTGCTGCGCACCGACGTCTCCGGCGACCCCACCTTCCACGAGTTGGTGGAGCGGGTGCGGGAGGCGGATCTGGCCGCCTACGCACACCAGGACGTGCCGTTCGAGCGACTGGTCGAAGAGCTCAACCCGGTCCGCTCAATGGCCCGCCACCCCCTCTTCCAGGTCATGCTCGCCTTCCAGAACAACCCCGAGGTCACTGCCGAACTCCCCGGGCTGCGAGTCTCGGAGGCAGGCTCCGTAGCAGCCGCGGCCAAGTTCGACCTGTCGATCGACCTCGGTGAGCAGCACGCGGCCGACGGCGGCCCCGGCGGCATCGCCGGCATCGTGACCCACAGCCTGGACCTGTTCGACGCCGCCACCGTCGAACGGATGATGGCCCGTCTGGAACGTCTGCTGGCCGCGGTGGTGGCCGCCCCCGACCGCACCGTGGGCAGCGTCGAGATCCTGGACGAGGCCGAGCGCGAGCGGGTGCTGTGCGACTGGAACGACACCGCGTACGACGAACCGGACGCCCCGGCCACGCTCCAGCAGCGCTTCAGCGAGACAGCGGCCCGCCACCCCGAGGCGATCGCCGTGAGCTTCGCCGACCAGCAGGTGACCTACGCGGAGCTGGACGCGCGGTCCGACCGCCTCGCTCACCGGCTCGCCGCGGCCGGCGTGACGGCCGAGAGCCGCGTCGCTGTGCTCGCCGAGCGCTCGGTCGAGCTGGTGGTGGCCATCCTCGCCGTGGTCAAGGCCGGTGGTGCCTACGTGCCGCTGGACCCGCGGCAGCCGGCCGCACGCACCCGCTGGATCGTCGAGGACACCTGCGCCTCGGTGGCTCTGGTGGACGGCGAGGTCGCGGCCGACCAGCTCCCGGAGGGCATGCCCGTCCTCGCCGTGGACGGGCATGCGGCCGACGCCGCGAAGGACGTCCGCGTCGCGGACCGCGACCGGACCGACCGGGCCCTCGACACGGCCGGCTGCCACCCCGACCAGCTGGCCTACGTCATGCACACCTCCGGCTCGACCGGCGAACCGAAGGGCGTCGCAGTCACCCACCGGGACGTCCTCGCACTGGCCGGCGACCGCTGCTGGCGCAACGGCGCGCACGAGCGCGTGCTGCTGCACTCGCCGCAGGCCTTCGACGCCTCGACCTACGAGTTCTGGGTCCCCCTGCTCTCCGGCGGCCGGCTCGTCGTCGCACCGCCTGGAGAGCTCGACCTGACCACCCTCGAGACGATCGTCGCCGAACAGGGTGTCACCGGTCTGTGGCTGACCGCCGGACTGTTCCGGCTGCTCGCCGAGGAGAACCCCGGTGCGCTCACCGGCGTCCGCGAGGTGTGGGCAGGCGGCGACGTGGTCCCCGTGGCCGCGGTCCGCCGGGTACTGGAACGGTGCCCGGGCATCACGGTCGTCGACGGCTACGGCCCGACCGAGACCACCACCTTCGCCACCCGCCACCCCATGCGCGCCGGTGACGTCCCGGAGGCGACCGTCCCCATCGGCCGCCCCCTGGACAACATGCGGGTGTACGTGCTCGACGCCGGTCTGCGGCCGGTGCCGCCCGGTGTCCCCGGCGAGCTGTACGTCACCGGCGCGGGCCTGGCCCGCGGCTACCTGAACCGTCCCGCCCTGACCGCGGAGCGGTTCGTGGCCTGCCCGTTCGGCCCGGCCGGGGCGCGGATGTACCGCACCGGCGACCTGGTCCGCTGGAGCGCCCAGGGCGAGCTGGAGTACCTGGGCCGCGCCGACGAGCAGGTCAAGCTCCGCGGCTTCCGCATCGAACTGGGCGAGATCGAGAGCGCGCTCGCTGCCCTGCCGGGGATCGCCCAGGCCACCGCCGTCGTCCGCCAGGACCGGCCCGGCACCAAGCAACTGGTCGCCTACCTCGTCGCCGAGGCCGGGGACGCGGGTGTCGAGGACGCGGAGGCGCGGGCCCGCCTGGCGGAACGACTGCCGGAATACATGGTGCCGACGGCGTTCGTCACCCTGGACGCACTGCCGCTCACGGCCAACGGCAAGCTCGACCGCAAGGCCCTGCCCGCTCCCGAGACCGCATCGACCGGGGCCGGGGAGCAGCCCCGCTCTCCGCGCGAGGAACTGTTGGCCGCCCTGTTCGCCGAGGTCCTGCGGCTTCCGTCCGTCGGCGTCGAGGACAGCTTCTTCGACCTGGGCGGCGACAGCATCGTCTCCATCCAGCTGGTCAGCCGGGCCCGCAAGGCCGGACTGCTGATCACCCCGCGCGAGGTGTTCGAGCACAAGACGGTGGCCGCCCTGGCCGCGGTCGCTCGCTCCCTGGAGAACGCCGTGACCGGAACACCGGACGTCGGGGTCGGCGAGGTGCCGCCGACCCCGGTCATCCACTGGCTGCGCGAGCGCGGCGGCCCGATCGACGGCTTCAACCAGTCGGTGCTCCTCCAGGTGCCCGCCGGGCTGGGCACCGGACCGCTCACCACGGCGGTCCAGGCGCTGCTCGACCACCACGACGCCCTGCGGATGCGGGTCACCCGCGCCGACGGCGGGGACTGGTCCCTGCAGGTGCCGCCTCCCGGCGAGACCCGAGCCGAGGAATGCGTCCACCGGGTCACCGCCGAAGGGCTCGACGAGGGCGCGCTGAGTACCCTCCTCGCCGAGCAGGCCGAGGCGGCCCGCCACAGGCTCTCCCCGGAGACCGGCAGACTGGTGCAGGCGGTCTGGGCCGATGCGGGAGCGGACCGCCCCGGCAGACTGCTGATCGTCATCCACCACCTGGTCGTCGACAACGTCTCCTGGCGCATCCTGGTGCCGGACCTGATCGCGGCCTGGGAGGCCGCCGTCGCCGGCCGGACGCCGCAACCGGAGCCGGTGGGTACCTCCTTCCGCCGCTGGGCCGAACACCTCGCCGCCACGGCGGCCGACCCCGCACGCGAGGACGAGCTGTCGGTGTGGACCGAGATCCTCGGCGCCCCGGACCCGCTGCTCTCCCGGCGGCCGCTGGACCCGGCACGGGACACCGGAGCCGCGACGGGCAGGCTCCACCTGAGCCTGCCGTCCGAGCTGACCGCCCCGCTGCTGACCAGTGTCCCGGCGGCCTTCAACGCCGGCGTCAACGACGTCCTGCTGACCGGCCTGGCCCTGGCCGTCGCCGACTGGCGGCGCCGCCGCGGCCTCGGCGGCGGCAACGCCGTACTGGTCGATGCCGAGGGCCACGGGCGCGAGGAGATGGTCGAAGGCATCGACCTGTCCCGCACGGTGGGCTGGTTCACCAGCATCTTCCCCGTCCGCCTGGACCCGGGAGACGTCGCCTGGTCCGAGCTGTGGACCGGCGGCCCCTCGGCCGGCACGGCACTGAAGCTGATCAAGGAGCAGTTGCGGGCCTTGCCGGACAAGGGACTCGGGTACGGGCTGCTGCGGTACCTCAACCCGCAGACCGCGCCCGTGCTCGCCGCACTGGCCACCCCCCAGATCGCGTTCAACTACCTCGGTCGGTCCGCCACCGCGGACACCACCGCGGTCGGCGACTGGCTCACCGCCTCCGAGGGAGGCGCGTTCAGCGCGGGGGACACCGAGATGCCGGCCGCACACAGCCTGGAGATCAACGCCATGGCCCGCGAGGAGGCGGACGGCCCGCAGCTGGCCGCCTCCTGGACCTGGCCGGAGGCCCTGTTCTCCGACGAGGAGGTGCGCGACCTCGCCCAGACCTGGTTCCGCGCCCTGGAAGCCCTGGTCGAGCACGTCCGGCGGCCGGACGCGGGTGGCATCACCCCGTCCGACCTGTCGCTGGTGACGCTGGACCAGGCAGAGATCGACGATTTCGAGAACGAGCTGGACACCGAGTGGGGGAACGAGCTGTGAGGAAGTCTCGGGTTGAGGACATCCTGCCGCTCTCGCCGTTGCAGGAGGGGCTGCTCTTCCACGCCCTCTACGACGAGCAGGCAGTGGACGTCTACACCGTGCAGTTCGTCTTCGACCTCGAGGGCGACCTCGACGTCGAGGCCCTGCGTGCCGCCGCGGCCGCACTGCTGCGCCGGCACGCCAACCTGCGCGCCGGATTCCGGCAGCGCAACTCGGGCGAGCCCGTGCAGATCATCCACCGCGAGGTCGCACTCCCCTGGCAGGAGATCGACCTCAGCGGCCTGGACGAGGCCGAGGTGGAGCGGATCATGGAGGAGGACCGCGCCCGCCGCTTCGACCTGACCCGGGCGCCGTTGCTGCGCTTCACCCTGCTGCGCCTGGGAGCCGGACGCTTCCGGCTGCTGTTCAGCAACCACCACATCCTCCTCGACGGCTGGTCGATGCCCCTGTTGATCGGCGAACTCTTCGAGCTGTACGGCAGGCGTGGCGACGACACAGGGATGCCGAGGGTCACCCCCTACCGCACCTACCTCGCCTGGCTGGCCCGGCAGGACCGGGGAGCGGCCGAGCAGGCCTGGCGGGAGGCCCTCGCCGGAACGGACGACGCCACCCTGCTGGCCCCGGCCGACCCCGGCCGTGCCCCCGTGCCGCCCGAGCAACTGATGACCGCCTGCTCGGAGGAGCTCAGCACCCGGCTCGCCGTCTTCGCCCGCAGGCACGGGCTGACCATGAGCACCCTGGTCCAGGGCGCGTGGGCGATCCTGCTGGGCCGGCTCACCGGCCGGGACGACGTGGTCTTCGGCGGCACCGTCGCCGGCCGCCCCCCGGAGGTGCCGGGCATCGAGTCGATGGTCGGCCTGTTCATCAACACCCTGCCGGTGCGGGTCCGCCTGGACCCGGGCGAGTCTCTGCTGGGCATGCTCACCCGCCTGCAGGACCAGCAGTCCCGCCTGATGGGGCACGAATACGTCAGCCTCACAGACATCCAGCGCCTCGTCGGCGGCGGCGAACTGTTCGACACCCTGGTCATCTTCGAGAACTACCCGCTGGACGCCGACGGGATGCGCCAGGAGATGCCCGGCGGACTCCGTCTCACCGGCGCCGGCGGCCGGGATGCCACGCACTACCCCCTCACCGTCGTGGCCATGCCCGGCCCGCGGTTGAACCTGCGGTTCGGCTACCGGCCGGATCTGTTCGACCGGGAGACGGTGGAGGTGCTGGCCGGGCGGCTGGAACGGGTCCTGGCCGCGGTGGTGGCCGACCCGGACCGGGCGGTCGGCGCGGTCGAGATCCTGGAACCGGCCGAGCGCGAGCGGGTGCTGTCCGGGTGGAACGACACCGCGCGGGAGGTGCCGCAGGCCACGCTGCCGGAGCTGTTCGCCACGCAGGTGGCGGCGACGCCGC
>NZ_BMRN01000083.1 GCF_014648655.1 Streptomyces atratus | reverse complement strand
GACGCTGCCGTACCTGCCCGAAGGAGCCGATGTGTCACTGACGGAAGCTAGCCATTCCCGACGCGGGGATGAGGCGTACGACGTCCTCATTGCCCATACCTATGGCTGTGCGTCGTGCCAAGCGAAGGCGCCCTGTCCCACCGCGGTCCTGCTCACGCGGGCATGGCGGGAGGCCCGCCGATGAAGACGGAATCGACGAACGTCATCACCTGCCACTGCTGAGACATGGACCCGAATGGCTCTGTACATGTCCAGGAGCAGCGTTTCTACAGCAGTTCGGGAGGCACTTCGGCGGCCGGCGCCGAGCTGTTGTTCACGACGATGGACAGCACCGCCCACCGCCCTGGAAGCGCTCCGCCGTCTGCGCCACCATCGGAGCCCGGGTGGCCGAGGACAAAAGCGCTGGCTACGGGGCCAGGCGATCGGTGGCGCAGCATCGACGCCGTCATGCGGGCCGCGGTGGCGTACTGCCTCTCGTTCGCGTCGACATCGACATCCCGGTGCGGCAGGTGCCTCCCGCAGTCGTGAACAACTGCTGTCGCGAGTCGGGCTCTGGCTCACTTTCCGTGAAGCGCATACGTTGAGTGACGGCTGACGTCCGCGGGGGCCTCTGGGAAGTTGCCTGAAAATGATCAGTGCCGATCTTGAGGTGGCCGACAGTTCGACGTCGTGGAAGAGGGATTGGTCCGGCTGGAAGCTCTGTTGTTCCCGTCGGTCGCGGACGTGACGGTGCTGTCGGTCGACGTGTGCGACGAGGCGGTACGCGTCGAGGCCCGCAGTACGACGATCGAGGCGGTGTGTCCAAGCTGTGGGTGCTCTTCGAGTCGAATACACAGCTCCTACCTGCGGTTTCCCGCCGATGTGCCCAGTGCGGGGCGGCGGGTGGTTCTGTGCCTGCGAGTCCGCAGGTTCTTCTGTCTGGACGCTGCGTGCGGGCGGGGGACGTTCGTCGAGCAGTTGCCGGGGCTGACCAGGAGATACAGCCGGTGGACCGAACGTCTGCGGCCGACCCTGGCCATGATCGGCCTCGCCCTCGCGGGCCGGGCCGGGGCCCGGATGGCGGGCGTGTTCGGAGTCTCCGTCAGCCGCAGTACGGTGCTGCGGCTGGTCGACATGCTGCCCGAGCCGGACGTGCCGGCACCGCGGGTGGTTGGCGTCGATGAGTACGCCACACGCAAGGGCCGCGTCTACGGCACTGTGCTGGTCGACTGCGAGACCCGTCGACCGGTGGACCTGCTGCCTGACCGGGAGGCGTCCAGCCTGGCCGAGTGGCTGGCGAAGCGGCCGGGCATCGAGGTGATCTGCCGGGACCGAGCTCCGTTCTTCGCCGAAGGCGCTTCTGCCGGGGCACCCCAGGCGATCCAGGTCGCTGACCGGTGGCATCTGTGGCACAACCTCAGCGAGGCCGCCGAGCGAGCTGTTGCCCGCCACCGCCAGTGCTTGCACGTCCTGGCGCCCGAACCGGTCGAGGAGGGATCCGACGAGCCCGCACCCTCGGTGGTGGACCCGGCCTCGCCCTGGAAGAGCGACCGGTTCGCCAACCGCATCCGGGCCCGACACGCCACGGTCCACGCGATGCTGGAAGCCGGCCACAGCCGCCGTTCCATCGGCCGCCAACTCCACATGACCCACCACACCGTCAAAAGCCTTGCCGATGCAGCCAGGCCAGAAGACCTCTTCACCGGTCAGTACCAGTTCAACCGAGCCTCCGCGCTGGACGAGTACAAGCCCTACCTCGACGACCGCTGGAACGAGGGCTGCACCAACGCCTGGAAGCTCTGGGAGGAGATCGTCCCGCGCGGTTACAAGGGCAGCTACGGCATCGTCAGCGCCTACATCAGGAAGAAACGCACGTCACCCCGGCCGGTCACCGCACAACCCCCGGCGCCCCGCCAGGTGGCCAGATGGATTCTCAGCCGCCCGGAAACGCTCACGGAGATCGAGCAGCTCCGGCTCAAGGCCGTGCTGGCCAACTGCCCCGAGCTTGATGCCCTCACCGGCCACGTCCGGTCCTTTGCGCAGATGCTCACCGAACGCCAAGGCGATCGACTCCCCGAGTGGCTCGACGCCGTCCGCCAGGACGACCTGCCCAGCCTCCACACCCTTGCCGCGGGCATCGACCGCGACCGCGAGGCTGTGATCGCCGGCCTCACCCTGCCCTGGAACTCCGGTGTCGTCGAAGGGCACGTCAACCGCATCAAGATGCTCAAGCGCCAGATGTTCGGCCGAGCCGGATTCAGCCTGCTACGCAAGCGCGTATTGCTGGCCACCTGATCAACTGCCTGACTCTCGATGATAGGAATTCCTTCACGGAACGATGATGTGGGGCGAGGCAAAGCGTGGACTCAGTAGTGGCGATCAGCTTGATCCGCATGGCCGCTGCAGACCTGTCGATGGCGCCCTGGCAGCGCCCCTCGGACGCCTATCTGGTCCAGTCGGGCCTGGACGCCTTGATGGCCGATGTCGAGGCTCCCTCGCTTCCCCTGCTGGCTGGGCTCGCGCGCGGTGAGTACCCCCAGGCCCGCGAGCTGTTCGGCCTTGTGCTGGAAGAATTGGGTCTACTCCCGCTGACCTCGAAAGATCTGGCCAAGGCGCGATGGATCGCGGCCCGTTGGTGGGCGGCCCAGATCGTGGCGCGCCGGCTCGATCCCATACAGGGAGCCAAGCTGATCTATCAGGAAGCTGCAGCCGAACTCGACTACCCCGATGCGCTGCAACCCATGGTCGATCTGGTGAGAAGAATCGACCTGCTGAACGACCAGCCTCTGGAACAGCAGCACATCGACGAGGTCACCTCCGCAGCGCAAAACTTTCTCGCCACAGACGCACCCCTAAACACGGGCCTTTGACCGGCGTCGCATGACCCACCGTGACCAGTTCACGGAAAATGAGCCAGAGCCGCGAGTCGTCGATAAAGCCACCCGAAGACCAAAGCACGATGCACCCTTCCCCCGGGACACAGTGGTCCGCACTACACCCCCTACGCCCGCCAGTCGTGGGACCGCCCCGGAACCACCTGGCGCTGACTCCCGCTCGCAGCTGACGATTGCACCGACCAGCTGCGGGCGGGGCACGCCCGTACCCGAGGCGGACGGTGGCCGAGGTGCGGGCGGGACAACTTTCACACGGAAGCGATGACTGGCATGGAGAAGACGGACCAGGTCCTCAAGCGGCGAGGCCGAGATGGAGCCAGGCCCGATTTGGCACGCCGTCGTTCCGCCGGGTGTCGCCGGGGCCCGCACCCTCTGGGGTGGCGCGGGCCCCGGTGTGAGGGGCAGCAGCCCAGGTCGTCCTGTCACAGACCGCGGGCTGCACCTTCTCTGTCTACGGGCCCGGTGGCACCCCGGCGACCTGCAAAGAGCAGCGTGACTACGGCTGTCACCCGTCCGGGCGGTCGCGCGGCCATCGGCGAACCGGGCCGCCGTACCGCGTCGTCATCGGGGGCATGCGTATCGACGAGCAGCACATCACCGAGTCGGGCCTCGTGGTCCTGGACGTCACCGCCGCCGACGAGGACACCATCCGTGCGGTGATGGACAGCCTGCAGCAGTGGTGGGCCACCTCCGGGATCACTCCGGTATGGCGGGCTCCAGGAGAGGCGGGGGTGAGGGCGCGGGTGCACGCGGACATCCGACGCCGTCACCTCGGAGTAGATGCCGCCGGCCGATGCCGGGCGTCGGGGAGGCGGCTACGCGCGGTCTCAGCGCATCGTTCCTCTTTCGCCGTCGACCCAGGCGCGGTGTCCGGCGCGGGCCACACCCAGGCCGACGCCGCCCCACAGCCTGGGCTGGGCCACACGCTCGCCGCCTAGGTCCCAGCCTGGCGCATGACGGCCCCGAAACTGCGAGCGTGTTCGCGGTGGCCCTCACCAGCTACTGGGCCTGGCACCACGCACGCGGCCCCGGCGGCGCACCGGGCGTGTCCCGGGGGCGGGGGCGGAGTCGGGCGCGGGGGCGAGACGGAGGGCGCCGAGCTCGCGTGCGCGGCGTCGGCCTCTGGGGTTAGAGGTCGTGGTCAGTGCCACCGAGGCGGGAGGGCCAAGGTGACCTCTCCTGCGCTCGTCTTGAGGGTGAGGGTGGTCTCGCCCCGGCCGACCGCGCGGTCGATCTTCTTGATCTCTGCCCAGGTGAAGCCCAGGCGGCGGTACTTGTTCCGCTGCTTGGGCCGTATGTGCTTGATGTCTTCCTTCGACACCGTGGTCATTCCCGGGTGCCAGGCCCTGGCCGGGCCGCTAGTCATCTTTGGCATACCGAGTCTCCTTCACCCACGCCGGCGGCGCGTTGTCGGCGTACTGCTCCCGATCCCGGGATCTGAGCGGAGCGCTCGACGGGGGAATGAGCGCCCTGGCCGTTGGTTGTGGCACGGCCTGGACCACCTTGTGCTGTGGTTTGAGAGGCCGGCGGCCGGCGGACGACCGTGGATGGCGCAGGAACTCGGGAACCTCACCTGCCGTGATGCGGGCGGCAAGCTCTCGGGCTGCTTCCTTGGCCGCGGCTTTGCGTGCCTTCTTGGCCGCGCGGGACTCCTTCGGCATGGGGTCAGGGTAGGGCGGCCGTGGCCGGGGCGGTATGGGGCCCGCAGCCGTGCCTCTGTCGCGAAGTGCTCTTGTGCGTGCCGGAGTTGTGGGTCACGTTGGGCGAGTAGTGACGGGTCAGGGGCACGGCGTGGTGCCAGGGTGGGGGATCGGCTCTTGTCGAACGGGCGTGTGCGGCTCAGTGGCGGGACAGCTTGGCAGACCGATTTCCGGCGCCGGACGACAGGTCGTCCGAGCCTGAGCGCGATGGACATCGCGACGATCGATCGCCCTGGAGGATCACATCGGGACTTACCAGACAGAACTCCCTCCAGCGAGGCGGGGAGTTAGCGGTCGAAGCCCGTCGGCGAGGCCGCCCGCGCGAATTCCGCAGGGGGCAGCCCGCCACCAGGAGGAACAGATCGGTACCAAGTTTGAGGAACCTGCTCTTATCGCCCTCTCAGTGCCCGGTTTCCGCTTCTCCAGTTGCTGGTCGCGCTTGTATGCCGTGAGGTCGGCGCGGATCTGGTCGAGCTGGGCAAGGGCTGTCTTCTCGGTCCTGGTTCTGGCTCTTCAGCGAATCGATCTGCTGTTCCAGTAGTTCGTCTCAGGAAACATGTCATTTCCCCGGGGCAGGCCAAGGTCTCTGGCCTGCCCCGGGGTGCGACTATTTCTGATCCTGGGCCTTTGCGAAGTCCGCGGTCAGTCGAGTTCCATGGGCCCGAAGTGGGCGACTGCCGCTCCAGTCTGCAAGGCCCAGTAGCGGTCTCCGTATGACCAGTGCCACCACTCTGTGGGGTAGTTGACCAGGCCACCAGCGGTAAGTGCCGTACCCAAGATGTCTCGGTTGGAGCGGGCCTGGTCGCTGATGTTGTCGGCCTGGGTGTAACAGGCGCCCGCACTCTCTTCCGGAGTCGCATCCATGTGGGTGCCCATGTCGAGTTCACAGCCGTCGGCGTCTCCGAGCGTCAAGTCAACGGCTGCGCCGGCGCTGTGGGGTGCGATCTCAGGCGGGGACACGTAGCGGCTGGCTGCCGAGCGGACCTGCTCAGCAGACCATTCCGGGTGATCGGCCCGCAGCTGCGTTGCGTATTCGTCGAAGTAGCGGCGTTGAAGGGACGGCGGGCGATACCCCTCGACGAACAGCAGCCGCATCCCTTGAGGCAGCTGCGCCTGAGCCTTGAGGAGCCGATCGAGCACTCCTTCCCGTAGGTGGGCGAAGGCGCCGGCGGAGTCCTGCCACTCCCGCTCATCAACCAGAAGAGAGTTGTCCCGTCGCACATCGACGAGCCGTTCACCACACTCCTGAACAGGCACGGCTGCAACCCTCGGGTCGGACATCAAGACGATCTCGGTCATGGCGCGATTATCTCGTGACCTTGTGCCTTCAGAGCTCTCTTCCCGTCACTCACCGAGGAAGGACTCTCGGATGAGTGCCCGTTTCCGACGTCGGGTTATTGACCTTGAGAGCCGGTCGGGTTCTGCTCAGCGCCCCGTGCCCCGCCCCTCCCCTGAGCAAGGTGGGCGGGGCACGGGGCGCGATGCACTCCTCGCGGGTTCGGAGCGGGGGAGGCGGGCAGGACGCGGCGAAGGGCGGCGGCCCGTGGCAAGGGGGCCGCCTTTGGGTTGCGGCGGTGTCGCTCAGGCGGCGCGGCGGGTATTGCGGCGGCGTACCGCGACGGCGGTGCCGCCACCGGCGACGATCAGCGCGGCGGCCACGCCGGCAATCGCCGCGGTGTTGTCGTTCGTGCCGGTCTCGGCGAGGTCGGAGCCCTTGTCCGCGGCTGGCCGGGCGCTGTTGTTCTTCATGGTCCTGTCGATCCAGCCCGCGTAGGCGGGCGCGCTGGTGTAGAGGCCGGGGCCCTGCGAGCACGGCACACCCGGGGTGCCGGGCCCCGAGGTGACGCCGATCAGTTCCCAGCGGCCGTCCCGGCCCTTTTGGACCTGCGGTCCGCCGGAGTCCCCGAAGCACGCCATGGCCTTGGGCACGGTGGTGATCGTGCACAGCCGGGTCCGGTCCGCGTAGCCGGGCGCGCACTCGGACTCGGCGCCCCTGCGGGTGTTCAGCTCCTGCAGCCGGTCCGGGAACTTGAAATCGGTGTCGACGGTGGTGCCGAAGCCCAGGAGCCGGGTCGGCGTGCCGGGCCGTCCTGCCTGCTCGGCGATCTTGATGGGTTGCTGGGCGACCGGGCGCTCCAGGCGTATCAGCGCGATGTCGTTCTTGTTGGCGGCCTTGTTGTCGCCGTTCACATAGCCGGGATGGACGAAGGTCCGGTCGATCTTCCGGACCGTGCCGCCGGACTTGCGGTGGTCGCTGCCGACCCGCACGATGCCGTCCAGCTTGATGCCCTCGACCTTCAGGCAGTGAGCCGCCGTCAGCACCCACTGCCGATCGATCAGCGACGCCCCACAGTTCCCGTCGATCAGACCCTGGTCCGGGGCCGACTCCGGGATGGTCGCCATGAACGGGTAGCTCTCGGTGGAGTCCGACCCGTTGACGATGGCTCCGGCGCTGCCGGCCATGACAGTGACGCATACCGCGGCCGCTAGAGCGCCGACTGCAGCGATGCGGGCGGTACGGCGGCGCGGCGACTTGAAGCTGAACACAGAGAGTTCCCTTGTGCTTGGTGGATCCGTATGCATTCAGCCTCGTTGTCCGAAACCTGCCGCACCATCCGGGCAACGGGTCGGTCGATGGTATGGCCAGCCCCCCCTCTGCACTGAGGAAACCTCGGGGGCCGGAGTGTGGCTGCCCCATGGGCGGGATCCGTCACGTCAGGCGGCTGGGGTAATCCGTCGTCTGCCGTCGCACCCCGAAGGTTCTGTCTGAGCTCCGTCACCTTCGGCAGCTTAGAAGTCGTTTCACTTGGTGAGTCGGCGGTGGCAGATGAGGGTTGCGGCTATGCCGACGAAGGCGAGGAAGTGCTCGGGCTTGCGTTCATATCGACGGTGCAGGCGTCGGCAGCCGGCGAGCCAGGACACCGTTCGCTCGACGACCCAGCGGTGGCAGCCGAGCCGGGTGGAAGACTCGATGCCCTTGCGGGCGATCCGGTGGCGGATGCCGCGTTTGCGGAGCCATCGACGCAGGTGGTCGTAGTCGTAGCCCTTGTCCGCGTGCAGCTTGGCCGGTCGCCTGCGGCGGGGTCCGCGGCGGGACCGGATGGGAGGGATCCCGCGCACGAGCGGTTCCAGGCCCTGACTGTCGTGCATGTTGGCACCGGAGATGCCCAGCGACAGCGGCAGCCCGCTCCGGTCGGTGACCAGGTGGATCTTCGATCCCAACTTGCCACGGTCGGCCGGATTCGGTCCCGTCAGCAACCCCCTTTTGCCGCCCGGACGCTGACGGAGTCGATCGCGCACCGCGACCAGTCCAGCTCGCCCCGGGCGCCGAGTTCGTCCAGGACGACGCGGTGGAGCCGGGCCCAGACCCGGTCCCGGCTCCACTGAGCGAACCTCCGGTAGACGGTCTGCCAGGCCGGGCCGAAAACCGGCGGCAGTTGCCGCCACGTGCAACCCGAGGTGGCCACGAAGATGACCGCAGCCAGAACCTCACGGTCACCGGCCCGACGTCGGCCCCCGCCCTGCGGACGCTTCACTTCAGTGGGCGGCACCACTCGCCGGAACAGCACCCACAACTCATCCGGCGCCAACCGCTCAACCAGATCCTTCATGCACGGTTCAACGAGCGACAACCCCATAAGAAACGACGTCTAAGGCCGACGATCGCAGCGGCTACTACATCGAGCACGCCTGGGACGACATCGACGTCGGCCTCGACGGGCAGAACGGCATCAGGATCATCGTCGACGGAAGCGGCACATTCGTCACCGCGATGCCGAAGTTCATCTTCTGACGCCAAGTCATCTCAGCACACCCCTTCCGCACCCGGAAGTTTCATACCCTGAAGAGTGTGTGATGCCCGTCTGACTCCAGACGGGCATCACACACTCTGTCCGCAGGCCAGCCCGAAACCTTCGACAGTAAGGCCGACGATGATTGCAATTGACTTCCTGCCACGCCCCGATGACAAGTCGTGGCACTCCCTCGAGAAATTCGGCAAGACCCCGCAAGAGCTGACCGAAGACGACTTCACCTTCCGGCACTTCATGGTCGATGTCGTCATTCACGATCGCCATGCGGGTGATATCCCGCTGGTGGCACCGGGCCTCCCGGTCGTCGATTTCCTTCTCATGCTGGTGCAGATGAGACGAGAAGTCCTGGAAGCCGGCGAATCGACCGTCGAGACTTCGCAGACTCAGGACACTATCCATGCGGTACGGCGGGGCGACACCGTGCGACTGCACTACAGCTTCTCCGAAACGGTCTCGGACATGCCAATGGGTGAGTTCCTAGAGATCCCGCGCGCCGGATTCCATGCCGCCCTGAAGGTGCTGCATTCCGCCGACGAGGAACTGCGCTCCAATCGCTATCTCGAAAGCCTGACCTCCATCTTCGAGGGTTCATGACCAATCCGGCCAGGGCCCGTCGGAAATCAACTGATTACTTCCGGGGATTTGGTTCGTTGATGTGGTATGGGACGTTTTGACGAGTTGATCGGTTCGTTGCGGGCGAAGCTGGAGGCGGTGACGCCGCATCTGAACGAGCGGCAGCGCCGGTTGCTGTACGCGGCTGAAGCGCGGCAGCTCGGCCATGGAGGGATCACCGCTGTGGCGCGGGCGGCCGGTGTCTCGAAGGGCCGCGTGGGCACGGGCGAGGGCTTCTTCGGGGTTGGGCTGTTCTTCCGGGGTGCTCATGCGACTCCTCCTGTGGTCCGGCCCTGTGGGTGCTGGGTGCCGGGCGGCTGGGTGTGCGGCGGCGGGGCCGCCGCCGGGGCGGGCTGCGGTCGGGGGCCGTGGGCGAGGGCGCGCTCGCGGATGCCTTCCTGGAGCTTGGCGGCGGCGGCTTCGAGCGTCCGGTGGGTCTGCTCCACCGTGTCGACGCCGGTCTCCTGCTCCAGGAGGCGGCCGGCCTTTCGGTCCGAGTGGAACGGCCGCGGGCGCGACCTCGAGGCGGCGGGCACGGCGACGGGGCGCGGCCGGGAGCGGGAGCCCAGGCGGTCCGCGCGGCGCACCGCCTGGACCCGGGCGGCCAGCGCGCCGGCGGCGAGGCGGGCCCGCTCGTACGGGGAGGCGGACCGTTTGCGGGTCAGCGGGCGCAGCACGGCCTGGTCCTCGGTGTCGCGTGGGTACAGGGCGCGGAGGTCGGCGGTCATCATGCGGCTGCCGACGGGGCGGGTGTAGTTGTCGATGACGGTCTGCACGATGTGTTCGTCCAGGCCGGGCTGGTGGGGTCGGCCGCCCAGGGCGTAGGTGAGGTGGCGGCGGGCTTCGGCGAGCAGGTGGTGGCGCTTGAACGCGCCGCGCATCACGTACACCACGGCGACGACGTCGACGGCGGCCAGGGCGACGTCGACCATCGGCCGGACCCGCGCCCACACTGCCGCGGCCGCCGCTCGCGCCCGCTCCGCCAGTCGGTTGACGACGTCGGCACCGTAGGCCCGGATCGCAGAGTCCCGCCATCGCTCGCGCAACTCGGTCAGCGACAGCAGCTCCGTACGCTTCGGCGGGCGCGTCTGGTCGGCGGCCTGGCAGCCCAGCGCGTAGGCGGCCCGCTCACCCGGCGGGTGCCCCTGCTTCTCCTCGTACTTGGCCGTGAGGACAGACAGCGCGTCCGCGATCTGCTGACGGCGGGTGGACTGCCAGCCGATGAGCCGCTGGTCGATGCCCGCGATCTCCATGACCGGACGTCGGCCGGGTGTCACCTCACGGGGCTCCCACGCCCATCCGAGCCGGGCAGACACCTCCTCCATGAAGTAGAGGGTGTAGAAGGTGCCGGCGGCGACGATGTGCTCCAGCATCGAGTCCGCCGACAGGTTCCCCCCACGTTCCCTTGGCGTCCGGCCGCCGGGCGCGGATCGACACCACCGCATGGTCATGGAGGAGCGGCTTCGAGTCGACTGCTCTCGACTCGTAGTGCCGGAACACCGCGACGATCAACCCGTCCCGGATCGGCTCGCGGTGCTTGCCGCCGCTCCCCCAGCGGATCTGTGCGGCCGACCCCTCCATCCACGCCAGCGTCTTGTCCCGGGCGATGTCATGGCACAGCTCCAGCACCAGGCGGTGGTCATCATCACCCAGCGCCCAGGCGATCTGTGCCGTCGGCGGAGCCCGGAACGTCAGGTCCATGGCCAGCCAGGGCGACCGCTCCTTCGCCTTCTCGGTCTCCGGCGACTTGTTGTGCTCGATGGGCCTGCCCAGCACCGTCGCCCGCCGCGCCTTCTCTTGCCCTCCTGAAGGAGCTCGCGCTCGATCCGGTCGGCGTCCGGGTGCCGGCCCTCCCCAAGGAGCAGTTCGGCCTGCCGCTCGGTCACCACGTCCCCGACCGTCAAGCCGACCGCGGCTAGGACCTGTCGTCAAACTTTGCGAGCGGTGCAAGGAAGACCGCCGAATCTGCCTAGCATTCGGCCGCTGTCCTGCTTGCCGACAGGCGAGGGGTTTGGGCCCGATGTACGGGAGACTGTGGAGGTGACAGCTGCCAACTCACTCGCAACCGCCGCAGAGATTCGCGCCCACCTCATTGACCAGTTCAACAGAGCACTGTGCTCCCCCAGCGGGTTCGGGGGCGAGATCGCCCTGCACCTTCTGATCAATCACCTGCTGTTCATCGAACGTCAGCCCGAGGCCTTCGCCCAGCAACGGCGCGCATGGGAGGACAGCGGGGCCTTCACGGCCACAGGTGTGACCGGGGCCTTCAGGGAGTTGATTCCCGGGCGCAACTATGAGGAGGGCATGGCCTCGGTATTTGCGGAGTTCGCACAGCGACGCGGCTGGTTGAAGTCGGAACGGCTCCTGACGGCCGAGGCGTACGAGGCCCTCAAAGGGTCTGTTCGGCAGTGGGCCGGAAAGGACCGCACGTGGCCTGACGTGACTGCCGCGTTCGGTGCTCCCTCCGTGCTGTTCGGAGGGGACAACCCCCTGTACGGGAAGTCGCTTGGCTATCTTAGCGAGGACATGGAGCAGCCGATGGTGGTCTTCCACTTGTGGAACGGCTGCGCTCCAGGAACCAATACCTGGCCACCCGAGCACGAGCAGCCGCTGCTTCTTGCGGTGCGATTTGGTGGAGGCCTGTTCCGTCAGTCCTTCACCTTCACCCCAGAGGGAGAGCGAAGGATGCCGGGGCCAGACCACCACCACCCGACGTAAGGAAATGATCTTGTTTGGTAGATCATGGTCGGGTGATACGTCGCCATGAACTGTCGGATGCCGAGTGGGAGTTTGTCCGTCCTCTGTTGCCTCGATCGGAGCGAGGGCGGAAGCGGCTGGACGACAGGATAGTCCTCAACGGGATCGTCTGGGAGTTCCGGACGGGCACGGCCTGGCGGGACGTGCCGGAGCGGTACGGATCCTGGGCCACACTGCACACCCGCTTCCGCCGATGGGCCAGGGATGGCACCTTCGAGCGGATGCTCCGGGAAGCCCAGGCCCGGGCGGACGCGGCCGGTGAGGTCGACTGGCTGGTGTCGGTCGACTCCACAATCGTCCGAGCCCACCAGCACGCGGCCGGGGCCCGAAAAGGTGCCCCTATGTCTTTGGTCAAGCTGGTCGGGTGTTGGTTCGGGGCGTCTGGAACGATGCGTCCGTGCATGCTGATGATCAGGTTGGCGAGGGTGTCCCCGCGGAGCTCGCGGCGTTCCTGCGGGGTGCGGTCGATGGCCGTCCGGTGAAAATCGCTCCTTCCGTCTGCGAGGGGTGCGGCGGTCGTGTGTTCTTCGTGCTGGTCAACGCGTCAGGGGCGGAACGGGAGTGTTCGGGCTGCGGCAGCCGTGCGTTCATCGCGGATAGCGAGGAGTACTGGAACGAGGAGTCCTGGGAAGACGACGAGTCCGGTGCTGCTGGCTGCCCGTGCGGGAGCGAGGAGTTCGAAGCTGCGGTCGCGTTCTCGCTCGGCGACGACGGCTCGGTCCGCTGGGTGACCGTGGGCCTGCGGTGCATCAAGGATGGTTTCTGCGGGGTCTATGCCGACTGGAAGATCGACTACGGACCAACGGATCACCTCCTGACCATGGTCTAGGTCTGCGGAGCGACGGCCCGAGCGGGCTGCGGTTCGTAGAAGGTTCCATCTCGGAGCATCGCGAAGAGGACGTCGGCCCGGCGCCTGGCGAGGCAGAGCAGGGCCTGGGTGTGGTGCTTGCCCTGGGCGATCTTCTTGTCGTAGTAGGCCCTCGAAGCCGGGTCGCCGAGTGCTGCGAATGCGGAGAGGAAGAAAGCCCGTTTGAGCTGCTTGTTTCCTCTCTTGGAAGGTTGTTCGCCGCGGATCGATGAGCCCGAGCTCCGGGTCTCCGGGGCGAGACCCGCATAGGCGGCGAGGTGGCCGGCGGTCGGGAAGGTTCTGCCGTCGCCGACACCTGGCTCCGGTCCTGACACCGACTCCCGGCATCGAGGTCAGGACCTTGGAAAGAGGGTGAGCCTCCAGAAGCTCCTCGATCCGCCCTGCCAAGAGCTTGCGCTGGTCGAGCACGGCCGTCAGTGAGGCGGCGAGGCTCGGGACGATCAGCGCGGCCGCCTCGGTCCCCGGGACGGTCACGGTCTGCTCGTCCAACGCGGCGAAGATCTCCTCGACCAGCCGCTCGGCTATCCTCGGCGCCTTCGGCCGCAGCAGCGTGACCAGCCGCCGCCTGCCGGCCTTGCGGATCTGGGCCGGGAACCCGAACCGTTCCAGCAGCGTGAGGACGGCCGGGTGCTGCAACCGCGGCCCCAGGACCCGTTCCAGCGAGGGATGGATCTGGGTCAGCAGGCCGTGCAGCCGGTTCGCGACCCTGGTGGCCTCGCCGGCCAGGTCGTCGTCGAACCCGACGATCATCTCCAGCTCGGCGATCGTCTCGTCCTCGCCGTCGATCGACCGCAGGGTGTGGGGCATCGCGCGGGCCGCGTCGGCGATGATGAACGCGTCCTTCGCGTCCGTCTTCGCCTCGCCCGGGTAGAGGTCGGCGATCCGCCGCATCGTCAGCCCCGGCAGATAGGCGACCGGGCAGCCCATGTCCCTCGCTACCGCCAGCGGCAGGGCCCCGATCGAGGCCGGCTGATCGACCACGACCAGCACCGTTCCGTGCTTGGCCTTCAGCTTGGCGAACAGCTCGCGGAGCTTGGGCTCGGTGTTGGGCAGGAGCTTGTCGAATGCCTTCTTGCCGGCCGGGGTGACGGCGGTGGCGTGGTGTTCGCCCTTGCCGACGTCCAGGCCGAGGAAGACGTCGATGTCACTCGTGTCGATCACGTGCAGGCCCCTCCATCACGCTTTCGTCCGGCCTTGCCAGGGCACCGAGCTGCCACATCCACGTTACGGAGAGCTCTTCCGGCTCGGGTGAAGCCGGTGCTCAAGCCCCTCATCAGCGGTCCGTCGATGCCTCCAGACCCGGTGACACCACCCCCCGGATCATCAACCGCAACAAGGGGGAAGTCATGCCGGACCCGAAGGCCGGAGGCTCCATTGCGGAGCCACGAAAACGGTAACGGGGCTCCGCATCCCGGCACTCGGCCGGTCCAGAGGCGGGCTGACCAGCAAGATCCACCTGGTCTGCGACGCCGTCGGCCGACCGCTCGCCTTTGTTCTCACCGGCGGGAACACCAACGACTGCACCCAGTTCACCGCCGTGATGGACACGATACGGGTGCCCCGCATCGGCCCTGGCCGCCCCCGCATGCGGCCCGATCACGTCCTGGGCGACAAGGGCTACAGCTCGAAGGCGATCAGGTCTTGGCTGCGGCGCCGGGCATCACGCACACCATCCCGGAACGGGCCGACCAGGTCCGCAATCGGGCCCGGCGCTGCAGCCTCGGCGGACGCCCGCTGGCCTTCGACCGCGAGATCTACAAGCAGCGCAACGTTGTGGAACGGTGCTTCAACCGCTTGAAGCAGTGGCGCGGCATCGCGACCCGCTACGACAAGACCGCCGAGTCCTACCAAGCCGCCGTAACCCTCGCACCGCTCCTGATGTGGCTTGATATTTGACGACACTACCTAGTAGTGCTTGGTCATGTGCGGTTTGTGATGGCGTGTCTTCTTGATCGGCTGTGTCGTTGACCGGATGTGCTGAGTGAGGAGTTGGCTGCGGTCCGGTGTGATCTGGAGGACTTCGCGGCGGAGATGTTCGAGCCGTTCGCGCGGGCGGATCAGCGTCGGTGGGGTGGGGTCTATCTGCGGGGCCTGTTGCTGGACGGCGGGCGCAAGTCGGTGGAGCCGATGGCCGCCCGCCTGGGCGAGGACGGGAACCGGCAGGCGCTGGCCCACTTCGTCACCTCCAGCCCGTGGGATGCGGCGCATGTGCGGGCCCGTCTGGCCTGGCGCATGCAGCCGGTCATCAAGCCCACCGCGCTGATCATCGATGACACCGGGTTCCTCAAGGACGGGGATGCGTCGGCGTGTGTGACCCGGCAGTACACCGGCACGGCGGGCAAGGTCACCAACTGCCAGGCCGGAGTCTCGCTGCACCTGGCTTCCAACGGCGCCTCGGCGGCGGTGAACTGGCGTCTGTTCCTGCCCGAGAGCTGGGATCCCGCCTCGCCGAAGGCCGATCAGGCCAAAGTGGTCCGTCGTGACAAGTGCGCCATCCCTGCCCAGGTGGGCCATGTCGAGAAGTGGCAGCTGGCCCTCGACATGATCGACGAGACGCGGTCCTGGGGCATCGAGGTGCCCCAGGTCATCGCCGACGGCGGCTACGGGGACACCGCCGCCTTCCGGCTCGGCCTGGAAGAACGCGGTCTCGACTACGTGGTGGGCATCTCGACCACGACCACCGCGCAACCCGAGGACGCACACCCGTGCACCCCGGCCTACCCCGGCCGGGGCCGACGGCCGGTTCCTGCCTACCCCGAGCCGGCCCAGAGGGTGAAGAGCCTGGTCATCGCGGCCGGTAAATCTTCCGCGCGGCCGGTGCAGTGGAGGGAGGGGTCGCGCCCGGGCAGTGGCCGCAGCGGGCACAAGCGCATGTACTCGCGCTTCGTGACCCTGCGGATCCGGCCCGCCGGACGTGAGATCCGCAAGGCTACGGCCGCCACCGAGCTTCCGGTCCGCTGGCTGCTGGCCGAATGGCCCGCCGACCAGGACGAGCCCGTGCAGTTCTGGCTCTCCAACCTGCCCGAGACCACCCCGCTGCCCGTCCTCGTGCGCACCGCGAAGCTCCGCTGGCGCATCGAGAACGACTACCGCGAGATGAAACAGACCCTGGGCCTGGCCCACTTCGAAGGCCGGACCTGGCCAGGCTGGCACCACCACGTCACCCTCGTCTCGGTCGCCCACGCCTTCTGCACCCTGCAGCGACTGAGCCGATCCCCAAAAGAGACGGCGTCGGCCTGAGCCTCTACCGAGTCGTTCGCGAGCTGCAGATACTCCTCGTGATCTGGACCGGCGCCTGCCCCACCTGTCACCGCGACATGCCAGACCCCGCACCAACATGACCAAGCATTACTAGAAGCTACGACGGACTGCCCTGTCAGCCGGGCGATGAGGACGGGCGGATCGTCGGGGCCAGCGGCGAGGGCGACGGCGAGGCTTCGAGCGGCGCGCGGAACGACCGATGGGTCTGTGGGCCGAAGCTGGGGAGAACCTCCGCCGGATGGTGCGATGTGCCGTCTTCGTGGCAGTAAGCCAGCTGGGGATGTACCGCCCCATGACAGCCGAGAGGCCGCTAAGCACCACCGCCGTGTCAATGGCACACCGCAGCCACGGACCCACGACCAGAAAGAACACCGCTCTCCCGCTCAACCATGCCTGACACGCTCTCACTGACACGAAGCCGACACATCGCACATGGAAGTTGCCCCGCGCGCGTCGCGTCCGCGTGCAGCAGATCGGCGTCGGTCGCGAGGGGGGTGGAACAGGCTTAGCAGCAATACCGTTCAGTTAGTGGGCTCGATGGTGATGTGGGGGCTGTGTTTGGGCTGGGGCCAGTGTGTGTGGTGGGAGCGTTTCGCGGCCCATTTCAGGACCTT
>NZ_BMRN01000082.1 GCF_014648655.1 Streptomyces atratus | reverse complement strand
CTGCCCGGCGTCGATCTCGTGCTGCTTGACCCAGTTCCGCAGCGTCTCGCGGGAGCCGATGTCCAGCTTCTCGACCACCGCCTGCAAGGCCGCGGTCTCGGTCGTGTGGTCGCCGCGGACCTCGGCGACCATGCGCACCGCACGCCGACGCAGCTCAAGCGGGTAACGGGAAGGTCGTGCCATGACTCGATCCTTTCATGAAATCGAGCCTCCACCTCACCCGGGGCGGTTCACAGATATACGTGCAGGAGGGTGGAGCCCTCGGGCCACAGGTCGTCGGCGTGCTTGAAGATGAAGGGCTTCGTGATCCGTCACATTATCGGCCAGGCGTGAACCGGGCTGGCCTTCCAAGAAATGGAAGAGTCGGGCACGCCCCAGGGGCGTCTGCTCCTTGCGGGAAAACGGTCATGCCGTGAGGTCCTGCTACAACGCCGTGCTCCGGTCACCAGCCGAGTGCTTCCGCTGCGGCACAGTCCAGCCACTGATCGCGCGGGACGACGACGGGGCCGGGGTCTGCGGACCGTGTGTCGGCTTCGCCGCCGACTACACCTGCCGTCAGTGCATGCAGCGATGGGTCCTGGACACGCCCGTGTGGGAAAAGCTGCTCACCGAGGCAGGGTTCACCAACATCGCGACCGACAGCGTCCGGGACCCCGGAACCGAGAACCAGCCACCCATGACGACCACCCTCATCCGAGCCGTTCGCGGCAGCTCATAGACCGCGCCCCCTCGACGCACGAAAGCCCCCGTCCGGCCAGGTGTGGCCAGGCGAGGGGCGGTGTCATGTGCGGCGCCGGTCGGGCAGAAGCCCCGGCGGTGTGCTGGACGGTGACGGTGTCGGACTCGGCGAGGGTGCTGACGGTGTCGCCGCGGCGGTTGGCCTCGGCGACGGCCTGCTTCCGCGCGGCGGTCTCGGCGATACGGGCGGACGCCAGTCACCTTGCGCGCCGGCTCCTGGATCACGCGGAATGTGACTCCAGGCTGTGGCGCAGTCCGGCAGCCTCCTGCGTGCGGCCGAGGCTGTCCAGGATATTGGCAGCGACCAGGTATGCCGTGCGGAGTTTTGGTGCGAACGCTTCGGGCTCGGCCTCGCATAGCTGCTCGTAGATCGTGATCGATGCGCCGACTATCTCCAGTGCGTCGGGAAGCTGCCTCTTCACATCCTCCCGTATCATCGCGGACCACCACAGCGATCGGGCGAGTTCGGGTCTGTATGTCGGAGAACCGTCCTCCGTCAGCCGCAGGTAGAGCGAGACGGCGACATCCGTGCCGGACAGGGCTTCCTCGACCCGTCCCACTTGCCACAGCCCGGCGGCGAAGTTGGTCAAGGTGCCGGCCAGTCCGGCGAGGGCGGCGGGATCGTCGGGGGTGTTCTCGACCAGGTGTCCGTGAGCCTCCACGGCCTTCTCCGTGACCGCTACGGATTCCTCCCAGCGTTCCATGACGTTCAGTTGCTCACCGAGTGCTTGCAACGAGCGGGCGCAGTCGAGCGCGAAGACGGTGGGGTCGGCCTCTGCCAGCCTCTGGTAGATCGTGCTGCTTGCGGTGATCACCGCCAGGGCCTCCTCAGCCCGCCCGGCGTCCACCAGGTATTGACCCAGGTTGGAGAGCAGGTCCGCCAGGCCGCCGCCCTCGGTCAGCGCGGCAGCGGTGGGCAGGCGCTCAAGGAGCGCGGCGGCTTCTCGCGCAAGTGGCACGGCATCATCGGGCCTTCTCATGTTCCACAGGGCGGCGGCGACGTTGAAAAGTGAGGTGAGGAGGCGGGAGGTGAACACGGCGGGACTGGCTGCGGCGACGCGCCGGTAGATCGCCAGGGCTTCCTGGTCCGCGATCAGGGACTCTTGCGGTCGCGACGATTCGGCGAGGTGGTCGGCGAGATCGGCCAGCGACTGGGCGAGATGGGGTTCGAAGGCGGCAGGGTGAGAAAGGGCCAGGGTTCGATGGATGGTGACGGCCTCTTGTGCCGCGGCGAGGGCATCGTCCCGGCGCCCCAAGTCGACCAGGCTGTTTGCCTGGTTGGAAAATGCCCTGGCGAGAGTGTCGGCATGAGCGGCGGGATGGGCTTGGGCCAGTTGGCGGTTCAGCATCACCGCCTCCTGCAACACGGCCTGTGCCTCCTCCGGCTGTCCCGACTTGCGTAACGCGGGCCCGAGATTGGTCAGCGCAAGGGCGAGGCCGCTTGCGAAGGCCGCCGGGGTGTCCGCCGTCACCCGCCGCCAGATCCCTACCGCTTCCTGTAATACGGCAGTTGCCTCCGGGTATCGGGCGAGCCTTCCGAAGGTGGCGCCCATGGAGGACAGTGCGATGGCAAGGCCGGGCTCGTACGCGGCAGGGTTCCGTTCAGCGAGCCGTCGACAAACGGCCACCGCCTCTTCCGCGGCGGCCAGGGACTCGTCATGGCGTCCGAGACCGGACAGGTACGCCGCGAGTCCGGTCAGACTGTCGGCGAGGTTGTCCTCGAATGCGGCCGGGTTGATCGAGACCAAGCGCCGGCGGATGGCGACAGCTTCCCTGCTGGTGGCCAGGGCCTCCTCCTCCCGTTGGCCCGAATCCCGCAGGCTGACGGCGAGGTTGGACAAGGCGGTGGCGAGTTCGGGGAGGTAGATGTCCGGAGCAGCCGCCGCCAACCGCCGCCGGATGGCGGCCACTTCCCCGCACAGGTCCAGCACCATGCCTTGCTGCCCCAGTTTTCGGGCGTTGCCCGCGAGCACTGAAAGCGCGGTGGCGAGGGCGGGTGCGTGGGCCGGGTCGAGGGTTGCCAACCTCCGGTGCTCGGCCACCGCCTTCTCGGCTATCGGCCGGGCTTTCTCGTAGCGCCCCAGATCGATCAGGTGAGTCGCCAAGTTGGTTAGCGCGTTGGCAAGATGGCTGTTGTACGCGGCGGGGTCAGCCGCGGCCAGGCGCTGCCAGAGGGCCGTTGCCTCGTCGGCGGTCGCCAGCGCGTCCTCCAGTCGGCCCATCGTCTTCAGCCGGACGGCGAGATCCGTCAGTGTGCTGGCGAGATCAGGCTGCTGGACGGTGAAGCCGTCCGCTGCCATTTGACGTTGGACGGCAAGAGCCTCTTCGGTCGCCGTAAGGGCCTCTTCGTGGCGGCCGGCGTGCGAAAGGCGCCAAGCAAGATTGCGGTGGACCGCGGTGATTCCGACCGGGTCATCCGCGTAGACGGCCAGGAGGAAGGGCGCCAGACGCACAATCAGGGCGGCCATGCCGACGTCGAGTTCGACATCGCGATGGCGCGGGCCATGTTCTGCGATGGCTGCAAGCAGGTCGGGTTCGATGTCATCAAGGTTGACCACGGCAGTGAGTGCGGCACTGCCGGCGACGATGGCCAGCGCGGGGTCCTCGCGCAAGAGCGGGAAGAGGTAGTCGGAGCCGACATGCGGCCAGCGCGAAGCTGCGGCGGCCAGGAAGCCGACCGCGCGGGGCGTCCAACTGCTGACGGGGGGCAGGTCGTCGCTGTCGTTTCCGGTGTCACCATGGCGGGACAGCAGCGCCATGGTGGTCGACCCGGCCCATTCCGCGGCGGGGTAGTCGGCGTGGTGGCCGGGGAGGGTGAGAGCGAGGAAGTCCTCGGCGAGGCGGTCGGGATACAGCGGTTCCAAGACCGAATCCTGCCATCGGCCGGCCGGTGGGTAGCAGACGGCGTGATCGGTGATGACGCGCTCGACGGGTGCCCGGAGCTGGACGGTTTCGAGCGCGCCGATGCCTGCGGGACGGGACAGCGGGCCGGTGATGGCGGCGGCGAACACCGTCTGGTTCATCACGGCCGGCGGGGTGGCGTACGCCTGCTCGGCGGGGTTGAGCGCGTGGGTGGCGTCGCCGTACAGCCGTTCCCAGTGGAGGTGCTCGCGGTCCAGCAGGTAGACGGTCAGGCCGGCCACGTCGCCAGGTGGCCGCCGGCTGGTGGCGTGGGCGTCGACCGCGACCAGGGCGGCCATGTGCACCGCGAGCGTCAGCCCGAAGTCCTGGTGTGCCAACGGCCTGGCCGGACCGATGCCGGCGGCAGACACACCGTAGCGGGCGGCGAAGCTGTCGCGGGCCGCCATGAACATCTCCAAGCGGTTTACCGGGCCGTTCTCGCCATGATCGTCGCTGTCGCCGTCGGACAGCGGAAGCAGAGAGCGGGTGGAGGTGTCGGCCTGCTGGTTGGCCAGGCTGGCACGCAGGGCCGGCCAACCGTCGGTACTTCTGGCCACCAGCAGCACCCGTGTGCGAACACCCGAGCGGTGGAGCAGCGCGTTGCTGAACAGCCAGGTCAGATGGGTCAGCGGCCAACGGTCGGCGTAATCGATGATCAACAGCAGCCCGGCGGCACCGCCCAGCCGCAGGTCCTGGCTGCCAGGGGGTGGCAGGACGCTGCCGGGGCCGTGGGTGGCGGTGACCACCTTCCAGCCCGCGGCGTCTGATTCCTGGGCGAAGTGTTCGGCAAGCCGGGTCTTGCCCGCACCGCCGGGAGCGTGCAGCCAGCGGACCGCCAGCCGTGGGCCCTTCTCGCGCCACTGGTACAGGTCGGCGAGCTCCTCGCGGCGGCCGGTGAAGTCCACAACGGCGAAGCGGGCGTTCAGCATCCGGCTGGGCAACTGCCCTAGGAACTCCGGGTCCGTGGGTGGCGCTTGGCTCCAGTTTTCCAGCAGGTACAGCGGCATGCCGTCGCCGAAAACATGGATGTCCGCGCCGATCGCGCCGTAGGCGAAACCGCCCTCCGCGCGGACCGTCTGCCGTGCGCGGTCGGGTAGTTGCGGCTGGCCGGGCTGTGGAGGAGGGGGAATCACCGGGTCTCGTCGGGGGTCGCGCAGGGCGCGGGCGCGGCTCCCGGTGCCGACGTGGCCGGTGGCGGTGGCGGCGTGGGGGACTGATGTTCGGGGACGGAGTGGTGGTGAATGGTGACGCTGCTGTGGTCACCCATGGCGCCGGCGGCCACGCCATGGTGGGCGGTGATGTGCTGGACCCAGTTCTGCTGGGCCGGGGCCAGGTCCGCACGGGCCTGGTCCACCAGTGTCCGCAGTTCGGCCTCAGCCTCGGGATGCTCGCGCAGGAGTGCCGTCAGCCGCCGCCGCCACGGCCCGACCAGATCCTGGCGGGCACCGTCGGTGTCGTCGTCCCTAGCCACGATGTCGGCGTCACCGTCCAGTTGTGCCTCGATGGCCGGCAGCTCGTGGCCGGCGCGGTGGAACAGCCGTGCCGTGCCGGCTCGGGTGGCCTGCCAGGCGCTGGTGGCCATGGCGGCGACGATGGTCGTCGCACCGGTCATCGCCAGAGCCGTCATCGGATCCGCGGACATCAGAACTCCTCACCATGCGTGCACGATCCGCAGGCACGGGGTGCCCGCCCACTGCCGGGTAATGCCCCGAGGCTCCCCGTCCTCTCGTCCTGTCTCATCATGCCGCTCGGCACTCGCGTAGGCAGCCCGGCCTGGGGACTGTTGACAACTCGTGACGGGTCCGGTGAGGACAAACCGGTGCAGCCGGGAGCAGGTCCGGCAAACCCGCCTCCCGCCCCCGCCCTCGTCAGTCCGGAAGACTGCAGCCCGTGGCTGCCCGACGAAATGCCGTGGCCTATGGACACGCGCGGTGTCAGGAAGTCGTGTCCCGGCTGTTCCTGGGCGAGGTCCTGGCGTCTGGGGCCCGGCATCGTGGCTGTCGTGTTCAGCGGAACCATTGGCGCCACGGCCCATTGCAGTGAGCTGTTCCCAGTAACCGTCGTCCTCAAGACGGGGATCGACAGCTCCCGTCGCCCTGCTACGTGCCTAACATGCCAGAGATCATGTGGCGTGCTTCACCTGGGTTTTTTCGCTCGACCTATTGATAACGACGGTGATGTGAAGCCAGCGGTCCTCCACGCAGGTGATCGGAAACTCTCGCAAGATCGCCCGTCCCCGGGCGACGAGCGCCGCCAGCTCGCGGTCCTGATCGTGTGGGGTGAGATATACGTGGAGCAGGGTCTCGCCTGCTGGCCACACGTCCTGGGCATGCTGGAACACGAACGGCTCCATGACCATGCACCGTAGCGTCTTGCCTCTGAACGCGCGTCGGTAGTAGGCGAGTTGGGTACGGTCCGACCGGCGGTCCGGGTCGTTCGGCGGTGGAGGCGAATCATGAAGAGTGCGCATGTGGGGCTCGCGGCGTTCGAGACCAGAGCGGGTGAGGCTGCCCGGACCCTGCTGCACAACCAGGGGTACGACGGCGGTGTGGGGCCTCACCCTGACCTCGGTCTCGTCGATCGTCAACACCAGCGAAGTCCTGCCGATTCTGCGGGCCGCCGGCATCGCCGGACAGCCGGTTCGCGAGGGGCTCGACTTCCTGACCGGCGCCATCCCAGAGCACTCGCGGCCCCGGCCCAAAGGCGGTCGTGGTGAGCACACCCGGTTCATCGCCTTCGTCCTGGCCGGACTGCTGTCCCACCCTCGCTTCTTCCACCACAACGGCGTCTCGGAGACCGCAGCCTGGTGCGTCGGCTAGCTCGAGGACCATCAGGTCGACCACGGCTGGCCCGAAGTCCTCGGACTCGACGACACCTCGCTGCACCAGACCGCCTTGGTGGTGCACCGGCTCGCCGAGTTCAGAGACGCCCTCTACGGAATGTTGCGATTGGGCTTCTGTCAACTTGAGCTACAGGTCCGCCTGGAAGCATGGGCGTGACTGTTGCCGTCTCGGGGGGTATTTCGATGAGCGCGTTCGACGATCTTGCCTCGGCCGTGGTCCAGATGATGGCAACAGCAGCCACAGCGGCTGCCACCGGCGCCGGCAGCGCCGCCGCCTCGCAGGTCGGCGATCTGGTTCGCACCCGGCTCACGGGCGCCGGGCAGAATGCCGCCGTGGCCACGTTCGACGCGGCACCGCAGGAACCTGCAGCCCAGGCCGTCCTCCACAGCGCCCTGGTGACCGTGATGGCCGCCGACCAGCCCTTCGTCGTCCAGCTCACCAGCGTCATACCCGCCCCGGAAGAGGCACCCGCCGCAGCTCAGCCCGCCAACCTCGCTTCCGGTGGCGGCATCACCATCCAGGGAACAAGGAACAAGGTCCGGGGTAACTTCGCCGGCCGCGACCAGATCATTAACAACATCCGCAACGGCGACGCCCGGACACTCGCGGTTCTCACCCTGGTCATCCTCATTCTGGCGCTCGCTGGCTACGGCGGCGCGCAGCTTCTGCAGGACGACGACGCACTGCCGAGCAGCACGCCGTCCGTGTCCCGCGCGACGGGTGCCGTCGGCCCGACGGGTGCCGCTCTGCCGCCAACCACGGCGACGGTCCGTCGGATCCTCCCCGATCGGAACTCTGTGGACAGCCGTGCCTTTCCGCAGGCCGACACCCCGTACATCGCCACGTCGGCAGCCAAATTATTCCTCTGCCGTGCCGCACCCGAGTGCCAGAAGAATGCCACCGCTGCCGGCGGTGTGGAGTACGGCCCGAAGGTGACGGAAGATAGCAATCCAGGCAACTATGCCGAATTTGTCGTGCTGGCGTTCCCCGACACCACGACTGGTCACCTCGCGTACGTGGATCTCGTGGAGGGCGGCATCGAGAAAGGTCTCGTTTCTGAGCGCAAAATTGCTGGTCTGGGCGACTACGGCGAGGAGAGCCAGGGCTTCTCGTCGGACAGCGGGCCGACGTCGTCGATGTACAACCGAATGCTGGTGTTCCGCTACGGGGCCTTCATCGGCGTAGCACACCAGCTGGACGATGGGAGCCCGGGGCGCGCCGGACGTCTCCAGCAACTCGCCAAGATCCTTGCCGGCCGCATGGCGAAGGCCAACGCAGGTCAGATCCCGTAACCGCCATCGCCGGCCCGTGGCGACGCCTCCAAGCTCAGCCCCCGGCAGGCCCGCTGCGGCAGGTCGGGCGTCACCCGCAGATTGCCCTCACCTACGAACAACTAGCCGCCCTCGACGGCACCTTCCGTGAGACCTGCACCAAGGTGCTGCGTGACTACGCCGACCACGGTCTGCTCCGCCTGGCCCGCGGCCGTATCACTGTCATGGCCCGTCAGCTGCTGATGGCCAAGCGGGCGAGTGAGCGCGGACGCAGTGTCAGAACGGTCTCGGGCGGACTGGCGACACTCGGCAAGCCCGAATGACCGGAAGGACGAAGTATGGCAAAGCTCCGGGCATTCGGAGAGATCCAATATCCGACGCTACCGTTATACGACACAGCGAACTCCGACCGGCTCAACAGTGCGCTGCGCGCCCTCACCCCGCGCCGGGTACCCCTGCACGTCGACACCCTCCACCTGCTCAATGCAGGGCAGCGTCGTTCAGGTGAAGTGTCCTGGTTGATCACGTGATGCCGAGGGTGATCAATGGACGGTTGGCGTCGCGAGTGTGGTGGCGGAGTCCAGCGGCGATGTTCGTCTGGCCGGCGATTCGGAGAGCGCCGATGGCCAGGTTGCGCAGGGAGGCCATGGCACGTGGAGCGGTGCCTGTGCGTACGCGGGAGGCATCCTCGGCGTACGTGGTGTCCCTGATGTGGTGGATCTTGTTCTCGATGCCCCAGTGGTCGCGGACGCGACGGGCGATCTCGGTTGCGTCGGCCTGCTCCGCGGTCAGGTCGGTCACTCCGTAGACGCGTTCCAGGGTGACCTTGCCCGTGGTGACGATTCGCCGGCGGCGCACGATCTGGACGGCTTGCACCGCGTACGGGAACGCGATCCCGGTGACGGCGGCGGCCTTGATCCTGCGGATCTCGTCGCGACCGTGCGCGGTGGCCCGGGTCTTGTCCAGGAGTGGCACTTCCCGCCACGGCAGGGCCATCAGCCACCGGTGCAGGGTGGGCTGGTTGCCCTTGATCAGTGCGATGTAGTGGGCGTGCTTGTCCTCGATGAGGAAGCGTGCGTGGGCGGTCTGCGAGTGGAGGGCGTCGAAGGTGACCACCGTTTCGTGCAGGTCCAGCGGGGCGAGCATGGGCTGGAAGACAGTGATCTCATTGGTCTTGCCGTCCACCTCGCGCTGGGCGGTGACCAGGCCGGTCCCCGTCATTGCGGCGAGCAGGTGGACCTGAGTGCCGTCGGTACGTCGGGCACCACGCACAGTCTTGCCGTCCACTGCGAGGGAGGGCAGGGGCCGGTCACTGTCGTCCTTCTCCTGGCCGGCGGCGCGCCCGCGCCCAGCGAGCCACCCCCCGACGGCCGTATCCAGCGCGTCGCCGTCGATGCGTTGGAGGATACGGCGCACGGTGGCCTCGGCCGGGGCGACGGGGCCTCGGTCCGGCTCCCGGCACGGGCCGCCGAGCCGGGCCAGGACGTGCGGCGGGGCGTCGGCGGCCCACTCCGCGATCGCGGCCAAGGACTTCGCTCCGGCCAGGACCGCACACGCGGCCAGGGACAGGACAAAGGCGAGCGGGTGGCGCCGACCCTGTCCCCGGCGAGGGTCGGGCACCTGAGCCAGGCAGGCCAGCAGACTGGGCAGATCATCGAGGATGGCCGGTGCGGCATCGGTGAGTTGAGCCAGAGAACCCGGGATAAGCGAGGATGAGTGGGCAGGCACGGTCTTCCGTCGTGGTGATCAGGGACTCGACACCTCATGATCACCGGGAGCCGTGCCTGCCTCAGCGTCAGCCACGGCGACCACCCTGCAGTCCCGGCCCCGTCCTCCTGAAGCCCCATCACCCCGGACACACCGCCTGAACGACGCAATTCTGACTATTGCTCCATTCGGAAGGGCCGGTAGATGCCTTCGGGATCATCGTGGGCCGATGCCGCGAACTCCTCGAAGCCCACGTTGCCGATACTCAGGTTCGCGTAGACCTCGTGGACCCCTGCGGGGATGGTGCGGAACTCGCGGCCGAACTCGGTCAGTTGCTCGTAGTCCTCATCGTCCACGCAGTCCTCCTGCGTCAGCAGGGTGACCGCCAGCAGCGGGTGGTGTTTGGCCTGCATGCTCACCCGGTCGGCAAGGAAGACGACGGACAGGTCCTCATCAGCACCGACCGCGGTCAGTACCTCGTCGGCGGTCGCCCCCGCCCAGGCCGGATCGTTGATGAAGTGGACGTGCGCCTCGTACTGCCTGTCTCCCCAGGGCTCCATCAGCGCCGCCGACACGTCCTGCCACGCCTGGTCGTCGCGGTAGTCGGTCCTGACGACCAAGGCATCGAACTCATCGCGGCGGGTGACAGCAGGCAACGTTCCCATGAATCCTTCTTCTCAGTGACGATCGGTGAACCGTGCCGTGACTGTCTCATGGGCCGTCTGCCACGTCCCATGGGACCGGCGTTCCACCTGGGTGTTGACTGCGCAACCTGGCCATAAGAGCCCTCCGCCTGAGCGGACACACCAGCAGTTCCGCCGACCTCCGCCACCACGCCCGCGACGAACCGGGGCCTTGCCACCTCGGCATCACGTGATCAAATCGGACAGACTTACTGAATGACGTTGCCCTGGCTCGCAGCCGGGCCAGCTCGGCCTCGGTGTCCTGCGACGCGGCGGCGGAGGCCGGACGGTCGTCGCCGTCACGCACCCAGGTGCGGAGCGTTTCGGGGTTGACGTTCAGATCGGCTGCGACGTCCCTGAACGTCCGCCTGCCGTCCGAAGCCCGCCACAACGTCACCGCGTCGGACCGGAACTCCGCACTGTACTTCGAGGGCCTTTCATGTGGATCTACACCTTCCTGGACCATCAAGATCCATTGTCAGGTGTGTCCACACCACGGGGGTCGCCTCAGTGCTGGGCTGGCCTATTGCGTGGCCCTGGCCGGTTTCGGAACGGCGCGCGACGCTGATCTGCTCGCCGCCTACCTTGATCGCTACCTTTGCCGCCCCGACCTCGCGTACGACCAGACCGTAGCCATGGGCGCTCTCCTGTTCATCGACCTGAATCTCAAAGGCGACCAAGCTGCCCGCTTCCTGGGCCCGGGCGGCCTGTGGCAACAGTGGCTCCAGGATGCGTCGCACATGCAGGCCAACTCGGACTCCACCCCTTCCTGCCTGAGCCTCATTCGCGGGCGCTGCGCCTTCGTCGACGAATGCGCCGAAACGAGATGACGGCCCCACATCTTGTGGTGGTCTCGCTGGCCCATAGCCCGCTGCGAAGCACCGATGAAAGGTGCTTTGTAGCAACGACGAAACGGTCGTCATCGTGATCACGATGACGACCGTTTCGCTGTTGTCTGCTCAGGTCTCGGGCTCCGCGGCCCCCCGTTCGTCAGGGGGCGGTGACAGGCAGGCGGGCGCAGTGGCGGCACGCGCGTGCGGAGGCGGCGATGCGCGCGTGGAAGACGATGGTGATCAGGCAGGCGGTCGCGGTCAGTGGCCAGTTGGTGGCGAGTACCGCGGCGGTGATGAGGGTCAGCGCGCTCAGTCCGAGGGCGACTGCCGCGGTGGTTCCCGTCCAGGCGACCACGAGCGGCAGTTGTTGTGGGAGGGGCAGTCGGCGGGCCAGGGTGCCGGTGACGGAGAGGGACACGGCCGCCAGCAGCGCGGTGAGCGCTGCGAGGCCGCCGAGGTGGGCGACGACCACCTGGAGCGGGTCTGGCAGCCGGTGGCCCGCCGCGCGGGTGGAGAGCTCGACCAGGTACCAGCACACCAGCAGGCACGGGATGATCAGCATGACGGTGCGCGCGGTGTGACGGGCCTGGGTGATGGTCAGTTCGCGCTGGAAGCTGGGCGCGAGTTCGGCCACGGGGCCGAACTGGCGGATGGCCTGACGGGCGGCGTCGCGGTCGGGTTCGGCATCGGGAGACAGTTCCCGCGCGGTGTCCAGGAGGCCTTCGCGCAGTTCGTCCACCATCTGGGTCTTGAGTCGGGCCGGGCCGTGCAGGGTGGCCGTCAGGTCCGCGAGGTGGGCTTCGATGGGGTCGTCGGCAGGGATCTCGGGCGCTTTCACGTGGCGTGTCCGGGGGCCGGCGCGGGTTCCAGCACCGAGCCGATCGCTGCGGTGAACGCCCGCCAGCGGGTCCGCTCGGTGGCCAGGCTGCGCCGTCCGGCGTCGGTGAGTTCGTAGCAGCGCCGACGGCGTTCGCCCACCGACTCCCAGGCGCTGCTCAGCAGTCCGATCCGCTCGAGCCGGTTGAGGGCGGGGTAGATGGTGCCCTTGCGCAGCTCGAGTACGCCGCCGCTGCGCTCCTGGACCGCGGCGATGATCGCGTAGCCGTGCAGGGGGCCCGATTCCAGTACGGACAGCAGCAGTCCGTCCAGGTGGCCGCGTACCGCATCCGTCTTCATAGTCAGGCAGCCTACCCAAGAGGCGTCGCCCCGTGCTATTTATAGATTGGTAGCCAATCTATTGGCAAGTTATCCATGAAGGGACCCCTGTGACCAAGCTGCTGCTCTCGCTGCACGTCCTGGCCGCGATCCTGGCGATCGGGCCGATCGCTGTCGCAGCCTCGATGTTCCCCCGCTACGCCAGGCTGTCGGCCAGCGGCGACGTGCAGGAGCCCAACGGCCAGACCTCAGCGTTCCTGCACAAGATCTGCCGTGGGTACACGGTCGTCGGCATCGCCGTCCCGGTCCTCGGTGTCGCCACCGGCGCCCGGATGGGCGTCCTGACCGACGCCTGGCTGCTGACGTCGATCGTGCTGACGGCTGCCGCCGCGGCCCTGCTGCTCACGGCGGTCCTGCCCGGACAGGCCCGGCTGCTCGCCCAACCCGCGGACGCGTCCGGCCCAGGGGGGACAGGCACCGACGTGGCCACGGACGCCATTGCGCAGCTGCGGTCGGCGGCGGCACGCCTTTCCGTGACCACGGGGATGTTCAACCTGCTGTGGGCAGCCGTTGTCGTCCTAATGATCGTCCGCCCCGGCTCCACGACGGGAGCCTGATCAGTATGCGAACTCTCCGCATCGCCGCCGCGGTTGAAGCTGTATCCCTCACGCTCTTGCTGCTCAACCTGTTCACCGTGCACACCGGGGCGATCGCGTCGCTGGGCGGCCTGGTCCACGGCACGGCCTACCTGACCGTCATCGTCGCCGTCTTCCTCACTCCCGCCCTCGCGCGGCCGGGAACCAAGGGGCGTGCCTTCATTCCCGGCATCGGAGGGCTGCTCGCCCTGCGCGTGCTGGGGCAGCAGCCACCCGCCTCCTCAGCCGACAGACTGACCGGCGCCGACAGATGACTGGGAAACGATCACCGACAGCGCGGGAAACTATCTCCCAGCGCGCTGCTCAGACGCAGGCTGACGACTTCCGTCGGTGCCCCGCTGCCCGCGGGAGCAGTCAGATCTGCGTGCGGGACGCGATGTAGTCGAACCAGTCGCGTCTGGCGTATCCGGTCCATCGGGTGGCGTTGCTGATGTTGGTCCCGGTGAAATCGGCGAGGACCGATGCCGGCAGGTCGGCGGCCAAGGCGAGGCGGGCGCTGTTGCGGCCGGCACGGGGTGTGAATCCGTGTTCTGCACGTCGGTGGTGCCGTCCACGGCGTGCGACCCAACGGCCAGGCGGAGCGACTCGGCGTCGGCGATCGCCTTGACAACGATCTTGCTGAGCGCTGGTTTCGGACCCCGGTAGTGCGGGTTGCGGACCAGGACGGTGCCGTCGGCGAGCGAGAAGTTCCGCACCTTGCACGGTCCGCTGCCGAGCGTGCCGACCTGCGGACTGCCGAGGTCCTTGGGGTGGACCTTGGCCAGCTTCTCCGGCACGACCTGCCAGACCTGCGTGGCCGTCGACAGGAATGTCACGGTCGGCGCCTTCAGCACGACGGTGACCTCGGCGGGGCCCGTCGCGGTGACGGTCTTGACCACCTGCACGTAGCTGGCGGCCTGCGAGGCGACCTTCGGGTCCAGATGGAGGCGCAGCGAGTACGCGACGTCGTCGGCCGTGACCGGGGTACCGTCGGAGAACTTCACACCGGGGCGGAGCTTGAACACGTACGTGCCCGGGACCGACTGCCGCCAGGACTCGGCGAGTCAGCGGGTCGATCCTGGTCTGGTTGGCCAGGCACGCGAAGCCGAGCCCGTCCTCCGGCGCATACAGCAACTGCGACCGGTAGCCATCCACGCTCCCGGCGTGGCCGTAGACCGCTTTGCCGCCGACGGTGAAGTGGTAGACGCCCAGCGCATACGGATGTACGGTGCCGTCGGCCAGCACCATCCGTTCCAGCAGTGCCGCCCGGATATCGGCGCCCAGCACCCGCCCGTCTGCCAGGAACCCCAACCAGCGAGCCAGGTCGGCGACGGTGGTCGCCAGCCCGCCGTCGCCGACCACGCACTCCTCGGTGTCGGCTCGTCGCATCACGTCGTTGCCGTACCCGTAGGCAAACCTCGGCAGCACCTCCGACGAGTCGTCCCGCCACATCGTGTCGGCCATCCCCAGCGGTCCGAAGATCCGCTCCGCGCTGAACTCCCGCAGTGACATACCCGTGGCTCGCCTGATGATCGCGGCAGCCAGGACATACCCGGTGTTGGAGTAGGAGAATTCGACGCCGGGAGCAAAGTTGGTCCGCCGGATCCCCGCCAGGATCGACAGGAAGTGGCCCTCGGTGCGCCTGGTCACCGGAACGCCAGCGATGCCTACCAGGGCAAACCACTCCTGCAGGTCGGCGGTATGCAAGCACTGCTCGATGGTGATCTTCTGATCCACGTTTAATTCAGGCAGGTGGTCGCGAATGTCATCGGCCAGAGCCAGCACGCCGTCCCTGGCGAGCAGCAACACGCTGACGGCGGTGAACTGCTTGCTCGCCAAAGCGATGTCGAAACGGGTACGGGCATCGATCGGCACGCCGAACTCCACCGACGCCAGTCCGGCACACCCCACGTCGACCAATGCACCATCACGGTAGGTCGCGACCGCCATCCCGGGATCGTCCGGCCCGATAGGCCCTTCAAAGAGGGTAGGGAGATCCATCTGCCAAGCTTGGCCCGCACGCTCCAGGATGCCGTTGGCCGCGCCCGCAACATCCGCGCCCCCAGGTTTGGCCGCTGCCACAAAGCGCATCCGGATGCCGACCCCGTGGCCACGTGGCGGCGCCGCTTCCGGCAACTCCAGCAGGGGTCTCTGGAAGGCCCCGAGGGAGTGGAGCTGCTTCGCTTCGTCGAACACGGCCACGCCGTACGGATGCTCTCCGTCGCGGACGACGGAATAGCAGTTGACACACCACAGGATCTCGCGCGGGCCGACATCCTTCTGGCCCAGCACGCAGGAGCACGACCTCCCTACACGCCCACGACACCACCCTGGAACGGCGCCTAGTCGAGGCGCTCACGGCAGTCCGAGGGCGATCGCGACGCCCAGGTCAGTGCGCACATCCCATGGCGGGAAGGCGACTGACGATCCGCATTCGCATGTGGACTGCCCTCGGCTACGGATTGCTCGTACGCCTTCTCAACATGGTCGCGACATTCAGCGGTCCGACGGACACGTGCCTCAGGGTGACGAACCCGAAGTGCTGATAGAGCGCCACATTGCCGGGATCTGCGGTGGTGAGGAAGACCCCGGCCGTGGCTGATGTGTCGGCGAGCAGACGGTCGAGGAGCCGCCGCCCCGCACCGCGGCCCACCGCGCCGGGATCGACCCCGATGAACTCCAGCGTCCAGGCCCCCTCGGGCGCACCGGCTTCGGTGATCTGCAGATAGCGCAGGGTCCGTTGCACGGCCCGGGGCCCACAACGCGCGAGCGTACGGGCCCCCCACTGCGCCTGCGCAGCCGGCGAAAGTGCCGCCCCGGGCGGGGTGAGGATGGCGGCCGCGATGGGACGGCCGCCATCCCCGGTCAGGGTGTAGCGGCGAGATCCGGGAAGGGTGGCATCGGCGCGCAGGGTGGCGGCGAACCAATTCGCCCTTGTGGCGGATGAACCGCCGCAGATCCAGGAGACCGCCGGCTCGCGGGCAAAGGCGTCAGCCAGCACACGTGCGCAGGAATCCACCGTCGGGCAGTCGTCGATCTCTGGTGCGCGCTGAGCCGGGTCCGTGAACTGTTGGTCGGTCATGATCCTCCTTCATCAAGAATTGCTCACTCTCGAATCGATCGTATAGTATTCGATCGTAACGAACTAGATAGGAGTGAGCCGATGAGGATACTGGCGCTCGGCGGACCCGGTGCGATGGGGGCTGTGGCGGTGCGGGTGGCGGCCGGGCTGCCCAATGTGACCGAGATCGTGGTAGCCGACAAACGCCGTGAAGCGGCCCAGGGACTGGTACACCGCCTCGCCGGTGCCGGTGGTGCACCCATGCGGGCCCTGCAGGTGGACGTGACCGACGACACCGCCCTGCGGACCGCACTGGCCGATACGGATTTCGTGCTCAACACCGTCGGCCCGTACTACCGCTTCGGCCTGACCGTACTGCGTGCCGCGATCGCGACCGGTACCCACTACCTGGACATCTGCGACGACTGGGAACCGACTCTGCAGATGCTCGACCTCGACGAGGAAGCACGGGCCGCCGGGGTCTGCGCGGTGGTGGGCATGGGCGCCAGCCCCGGAGTCAGCAACCTGCTGGCCGCACGCGCCGTCCAACACCTGGACCACGTCCAGGACCTCTACACCGCATGGCCCGTCGACGTCCCCGGGACCGACGGGCAGGACGACGAACAAATACTTGGCCCCGACGGGCAACCCAGCGCCGCCGCCGTGCACTGGATGGAGCAGATCAGCGGAAGAGTAGCCGTCGTCAGCAACGGACAACTCGTACACCGACGACCGCTCCTTCCGGTCACACTGACCCTCTCCGCCCAACACTCCGGAACGGCCTACACCGTCGGACATCCCGAGCCGGTCACCCTCCACCGCAGCTACCGCCCGACCGGCGAGGCCGCCAACCTCATGGTCATCACCCCAGGCACACTGGCCTACCTCGACGTCCTTCGCCGCGACATCGACGCCGGCAAACTCACCAACGAAACCGCCGCCACCGACCTGGCCAAACCCTCTGTCTCACGCGTACTACGAGCCACCACCAGCGCCATCAGCCTCAAGGGCCCCCGGACACTGCCACCGTTCTTCGCCGCAGCCACAGGCACCAGCAAC
>NZ_BMRN01000081.1 GCF_014648655.1 Streptomyces atratus | reverse complement strand
CCCGGAACTCAGGCGAGTACTTCGATGTCCCCAACGGGAACTCCTGTCCTATGGATCTTCACGATCCAATGATCAGGGTGTCCACGATCAAGGGGAAACGCCCGCGTGTGTGCCTGGACGGGTGACGATCCCGACTGGACCAGCGGAAGCAGCGCTTGCAGCTGGGCGCGGGGCACCCGGGTGCAGTCCGCGTTCAACAACGGCCTCTCCGGATCCCCTGTGGCCGCGTACACCGCCACGAGCTTCAACGGGACGAGAGCGTTCTGCCTGGTGAAGGGCAGGAGGATCAATCTCGGTGGGGTGGGGACCTACCTGCGTTCTCACACCTGGAAATGCTGAACAGCAAGGGGGAGTTTGAGTCGCGCTGACACTCCCTCACCCAGCTTCCCGGCTCGCCAGGTTCGCTTCCCGGCGAGCCGGGAAGTGGCAGTGACGCCTTGCCAGGGCGACGGCACCTGGACGAAGACTTCGCCGGCTGACGACGCTCTGCGCACCGTGGCCGTGGAGAAGGCCGGCCTTCAGTCGTGGCGGGCCCGGTTCACCCTTTTCGGTGATCACCCACCGAAAGGCCCCCGCCCCGCGACAGGCGCGCCGATGATCGGCGGGTGGTGATCACCCAGTCCCATTTCCGCAACCGTCACGCAGTCCGAGCAGCGCTGGCCATCGCCTTCTTTGGTACGTGGGGCAGAAGCATTACTCGGGTTCGTACTGGTCGAGTACGCAGTCGGATTATGTGATCTACGAGTCACGACTGGAGCTGGCGCGGCTGTTGTATGCCGACTCCGACTCCGACTCGGATGTGACCGCGATCGTGGCCCGGCCCCTCTTGCTGAGAGCCGAAGTGGACGGTGCGCCGCACCGGCACATCCCGGACTACCTGCCAGACAACTGTCCCCGGCAGCACGCCTGAACTTACGTCTTCGACACCGTCCACGACCCACTCGCGCCGGCCTGATCCCCCCGACCACCCCGCCCGTCAGGGCCCGAACGGAACGAAACCCACGGTCATCTGCGACGGACTGCCCGGAACCCAGGCGTCGAGGGCTGCCGCAGCGACCGTCGTCACCCGGGTCGCCCATCGGGCGTTTTGATCGCTCCGCAGAGCTACGCGACTTCTCCGGATAGGCGACACCAGGGTGGCCACCGTCGGGTACGCCGCCCACCTTCCTGCATGCTGGTCAACGCGTGTCGGGCGGAAGCAAGCTTCAGCCCTTGACAGCCTCCGCGATCTGCAGAGCAGCCTGGGCGGGCGTGAGGTGTGTGGTGTCGACGACCTCGGCCTCGCCGTGCAGCCACGTGCGGGCCGCCTCGGCGTAGGGCTCAAGGTATTTGAGACGGAACGGAGAGTTGGGGCCAAGAACGGTGTCGCCCGCGATCCGCCCGCGGAGGGTGTCCTGGTCGGCATGGAGGACGAAGTGCCGTACTGGAATGCCATGCTGGGCAAGGCCCGAGCTGATCTCGCGCCAGTACTGCTCGACCAGAACAGTCATGGGCATCACCAGAGTGCCGCCGGTGTAGTCGAGTACGCGTCGGGCGGTCTCGACGACGAGCGGCCGCCACGGCGGCCAGTGCTGGAAATTGTCTGTCTCGGGCAGACCTGGCGTGATGTCCATGAGTGTCTCGCCGACCTTCTCGGCGTCGAACACCCGTGAATCCGGAATCAGCCGCTGCACGAGTGCACTGGTCGTCGTCTTGCCTGCGCCGTGGGTGCCGTTGAGCCATACGATCATGGGCCCGACGCTAGCGGTGTGCGGACCGCAGGTTGGTGCCGAGCACGTCACAGAACGGGCACGGCAGAAGACCGATGCGTCTTCGGCGTCTCATCGGGGCCCGTCATCGGGAGGAATAGTCAAGACCTGTGGTTCAAGTCGGTCGCGGTGGTGTCGCTGACGCAGTCGGCGACTGACGTCAGCGCGGACACGTCGGGTTCTTCCGGCCTCGGCGAGCAGGGTGAGGACGGCGACCGAGGGCAGGGTCTCGACGGCCTTGCGCTGGAACCGGTCGGATCCAGTAGTGACTTCCTCCGAGCCCCACGGCTCGCCCACGGTGATGGACCGCAGCAGGGCCCATACGCGCAGACGGCGGGCCAGGAACTTCCGCTCCGCGCTGATCTCGGCCATCGCACGGGTCCAGGCGGTGAACCCCTCGTCGGCCAGCAGCTGTGACGCACGACGGTCGAGGCGGCGGACGATGGCCGACTGCGCCATCGTCGTGTCCGAGTCGCGCAAGATTCTGGTCACCAGGTCGGCTTCGTCTTCGACACGGACGACGGCCGGCTCGTGCAGGTAGCGGGCGAATCGCTGGTGCTGGTCCTCGGCGCCGTTGAGGCCCTTCACGCGGCGGCCTCCTCGGGGCGCTCGACCAGATGGCCGCGTTCAAAACGGGCGCCGACCAGCACCAGCGCCACGAGATGGGGTGCGTTGACCGCGCGCCAGTGGGCCTGCGCGGATTCGATCAGTTTGAAGACCATGGCGAGGGCGGCTCCCCGGCTGCCGGCGCCCTTGGTGACCTCCGTCCGCAACCGGACCGTGGCGAAGGTCGACTCGATCGGATTTGTGGTGCGCAGATGGATCCAGCGCTCGGCGGGGAAGTCGAAGAGCGCCAGCAGCTCGTCCTCGTCGTCCGTGACCCGCTTGACGACTTTGGGGTATTTCGCCTGGCAGGCCCGCTCGAAGGCGCGGACGGCCCTGGCCGCGCGCTCCTTGTCCTCGGCGTTGTAGATCTCCTGGATCGCGCGCTTGGCCGCGGGCTGGGCCGACTTCGGCAGCGCGTCCAAAACGTTGGCCGTTATGTGAACCCAGCACCTTTGATGGCGGGCGTCGGGGAACACCTCTTTCAGGGCGTTCCGGAAGCCGAGTGCGCCGTCGCCGACGGCCAGGACCGGGGCCCGCATGCCTCGGCGAGCGCAGTCCCGCAGCAGCCCGGCCCATGCCTCTGTTCGGCGGTTCTCACCCGGCGCTGTTGAGCATGCTGACGCCAACTGGGGTCGTGGTGTGGAGGGCAGTGGTGTGGTGACGGGTGGTGCTGGTCAGGCCAGCCGTACGTAGAACGGTTGCATGCTGGCTGGCACTGGCGAGAGAGATACCAGCGCGGCGGGCGATTTCGGTGGTGGTGCAGCCCGGATGGTGGGCGATGGTCCACAGTACGACGGCCCGGGTGTGGCCCAGCAGTGCGGTCAGGGAGTCAGGTAGGGGGCTGAGGGTTTGTGCGGTGTCGATGGGAGGCAGGTAGAGGTCGGTGTCACGGAGACCAACGGGATAAGTGAGCCATGGCTGAGGTTCAGCTGTTTCGTCCAGCGCGGGGTATACAGCCCCGAATACCGACGGGATCAGAAGCAGGCCACGTCCGGAGAGATAGATGTTGCCGCTGTTGCCAGAGGCCATCGTGAGTTCCAGAACGGGCGGCTCCCACCGTATGTAGCGGGGGTTGAGTCCGGACAGCAAGGCGTGCAGTCCGCCATGTGCGACCTGGCGTCTGCGCATCACCTGGTCCGCATCGGCGAGAGCATCGATCCGCTGCTGGTAGGGGGCGATGACGTGCTGGTGGGCGTGGGCTGCGGCATCGGCCAACTCCAGCAACAGTTCCTTGTCGCCTCCGAGCGAGCGTGTCCAGGCGGGCACGGGACGCTGATGGCTGCGGCTGATCCAGATCTCCATGTCCTGGCGGATACGGGAGGCGGGTGTGGCCCGGATTCGGTCCAGTGCTTCCTCGATGCAGTCAGCTGTCGTATGGCTGAGAAAGTCGATTGTCCAGCCCGTTGGCGGGATCAGATCGGCCAGCTGTCTCACCCTCGGCGACAGACGGCGCAGAGATTCCCGGCGCCAGCCCTCGAACCGGGTCGGATGACTGCGTTCCTGCAATAGCCGCAGCGCGATGTCCAGTTCCAACATGGGGCGTGGTCTCTCCGCTAACCGGGTGCAGACCAGGTCCTTGGCTGTGAAGTGGATACGTAGCGGCGGCATGGCACAGAGCATGTCCGAGATGTCGTTCTTCAGGCCAGGCCAAATCACGTCGATCGTCAATCAGCAGGCCAGCCATTCTCACTGTCGGGCACCGACAGGACCGGCGCCATGGGGCGCTCGTCGGCCTCGGTGTTCACACCTCCTCTCATCTCGAAGGGAAGATTCATCATGAGTACACGCAGGCGTGCCGAGCTCGTCATCGCGGCCGTCATGTGCGGTGTGGCTGTCGCCTCCGGGGCAACCGCAACGGCCTCCGAGGCTCCCGCGTCACATTCGGCTTCGAACGCTGTCACGCAGCAGGCGGTACCGTCCCAGGGCTCCGCAGACGAGGCGAAAGGGGCGAACACTGCGCGGGCGGCCGCCCACCGTCAGTGGGGACCGAGCTGGATCTCGGGCTCGTACCTCAACAGCCATGGCAAGAAGTGGGTGTCCCAGCCCTACCGGTCGAAGGGCAAGTGGGCGGGCGCGTTCGTGAGGTGCTACAACAACCGGGCAAAGATGCGAGTGCGCATCCTGAACATCGATGCCGGACGGTACATCGCGGACAAGACGGAGTGGTGCAACCGTGACGCGAGCATCAAGGCCTGGACCAATAATTTCCAGCGCCAAGACCGCCTTAAGATCATCCTCCTGGGCAACCAGGGCTCCTACGTGTCGGCCTACTACAAGTAGGTGAGCACAACGGCGCCGGGCCGGGAAGCCATATGCCCGTGTGCGGGAGACCGAGCACCACTCGGCGTATCCCGATCAGATGACTGACGGACAGCGACGCTGATGCGGAACGGTCAGACGACTCGTTGAGCGGCGGCCGCCTTACCCACCTGGTCAAATCCGTTGAGTGGGGCGGCCGTCGCAGCTGTCGCGGTGAGGCCGGGGCTACACCAGGCGACTCACGTACCCCTGGCCTCCCCGTAGCGGAGCGGTCGGCCACGCCGGGCCCGGCCGTATGAACGAACACGCGCCCACCTGGGCACATTCCCCGGGCGGGCGCCATGGTTGTTCCGTCAGGACGGCCGCCGATCGCAGGGGGGCGGTTTAGGACGACCTGCGCCGCCGGGTTGGAGGCGTGGTGTCGGGTTCGGCGGCCTTGAGGTCGGCCAACAGTTCGGCCTGGCCCGTCAGTACACCGGACAAAATGCTTCGTGCGACCCGCAGGAGCTCCGCCACCTGGGGATTGACCAGCGAGTAGTAGACGGCCGAGCCCTCCCGGCGGGGGACGACGAGGTTGGCCCGGCGCAGGACGGCCAGCTGCTGGGAGAGGTGGGCCGCCTCCACGCCGACCTCGGTCAGCATCTCGGAGACCGCGTGCTCCCGCTCGCTGAGAAGTTCCAGCACCCTGATCCGTACCGGGTGACCGAGGGTTTTGAAGAATTCCGCCTTCAGCTGGTACAGCGGCGCGCTCACCGCACCCACCCCGTGCAGATGAGGGCCGCCGGGGTGCCGGACGGCCGTTGTCGTGCGTGCACCGTGCATCGCGTCCACCCAAAACTCTTCGTCATAGGGACATCCTCGCGCCCTCACACATACATGACGACCGTGGAAATTAATAAGATTAGCAATTATGAAAGCCGTGAGAGGAGGTCAGGTGCGTATGCCACGGCTGCTTGGCTCCAACGGAGCCCTTGTGACGTGCCCGCCCTGCCGTCTCGAGTGCCTGTCGGCGAGGACGGCGACTGCCCGCGCTGCGGGTCACGACCACCTGGCGTGTGCGGGCATCCTGAGCGGAAGCACGGGATCGGCTATCCGCACGGCCCGTGTCGTCAAGCCCATCGGCAGTACGCACTGACCAGCAGAACAAAGGTATCCGTGAGCTTCAACCGGCACTGCGTGGACCGGCGCGGCGCGGGAGTGATCCGTCTGGACGGCTACCTCGGCGCAGACCGCACCGCCCGCTTCACCGGTGCGGTCGACTGGGGGCTGGTCCGTTGCAAGGGCTCTGGCGTGCTGGATGTCAGCGGGCTGCTTCTGGAGCCCAGAGGGCGAAGCCGCAGTCCTGGAGTTCGCCCGTCGCGTGGCGGGCGGGCCTCAACTGCTCGCTCTCTGCGGCATCGGCACCCTGCCCGTGCGAACCCTGGCGGCCGACCATCTGACACCGCTGACCGTGGACAGCGACCTGGACACGGCGCTGGGCGCACTGGGCGCGGCCCGCGGGTAGGAACTCGATCCCCTGGTGTGCGCAGGGTCCCGTCCTCCGCCGAGGACGGGACCCTGCGCATGTCGTTCGTCCCTGATGGGCCGAAGTGCGGGTCAGGCTTTCTTGACCACGCTGGACTTGAGCTGCATGGGGCCGAACCTGTCGATCTTGCAGTCGATGTCGTGGCCGTCCACACCGTCCACGAGACGGATGTTGCGCACCTTGGTGCCGGCCTTGATCCCGCTCGGGCTGCCCTTGACCTTCAGGGCCTTGATCACGGTGACTGTGTCGCCGTCGGCGAGCACGTTGCCGACCGCGTCCCTGATCGTCCCGTCCTCGCGGTCATCCGCAGGTCCGGCGGACGTGGGCGACCACTCGTGGCCGCACTCGGGGCAGATCAGGAGCGCGCCCATCTCGTAGGTGTACGCGCTGGAACATTCGAGGCACGGCGGTAGTGCCTCGGTTGCATCGCTCATGGTGTTTCCTTGCCTTATTCGTTCCTGTGCAGCTCTTGCATCAGGCGTTATGTCGCCGCGGTGCGCTCTTCGGGCCACGCGTCGCTGCATCACTGCCGCTGCCCACCGACCATCGCCCGGTGGGCAGTGAGCGCTGAGGTCAGGTCGCAGTGCACGGGGATCGGCGGATGGGTGCCGTCCGGGACGAGGGAGCCGTCGGCAGGGATTGCGGCGGGTTCCAGGCGCCGTCCCTCCTGCGCGAGCTGGCGGGCTGCCCGGGCCACGGCCATCTGCCCGCCGACGGACCAGCCGCGCAGTTCGGTCAGGTCGAGGATGACCGGTCCGGTGCCCCGGGCCAGGACCCAGCCGATCGCTCCGGTGAACCGGGCGACCGCCTCGGGTCCCAGGTGCCCGGCCAGGGAGATAACGCCCAGGTCGGGGTGGACGGTGCAGTGCCACTCCATGGTCATCGGCTGCTGTCTCGGTCTTTCACAGAGGGAGGGTGATCCAGATGCTTTTTCCCTTGCCGTCCGCGTCGCCCCGGATTACGGCGGTGCCGCCCAGGCCAAGGGTGAGTTCCATGACGGTGCCCAGCCCGCTGGCACCTGTTCCGGTGACCGCTGAGAAAAGCCGGGGCTGGTAGGGGTGACGGTCGTGGACGGCGAATACGAACGTGTCCTGTCCGGCCGCGTAGATCACGGTGACGTTCGGGGAGAGCGCGGCGGCGTGCTGGACGCTATTGGTCACCAGCTCGGACAGGATCAGCAGTGCCGGGTTCACGGTGGGATGCCGTCGGTTGATGCCCCACTCGGCAAGGATCTGTTCGGTGGTCTCACGGGCGATCCGCACCGCCGAACCCATCGTGGGCAGGGTCAGCACATGTCGCAGGGGCAGGGTTTCGAGCCGGGCGTTCACCGGACGGCCTCGGCGTGGGCCAGGCGGAACCCGGTCACCGTCTGCGGGCGGATTCGTACCAGGGTGTCGTGCGGGCCGTGCGCCAAGCTGGGCGGGGTGCGGTGGTAGTGGGCGGCCTCGTGCGGATCGGTGATGATCTCGGCCGGTCCCGTGGCGGTCACGGTCCAGCTGATCCCGCCCACCGTCTTGATCTCGTCCGCGTGATGGCTGAGCGACGGCCGGCAGGCCGGGGCGGTGGCCTGCGCGGGCGTACGCACGATCAGACGTCCGTACTCAAGGATATGGATGGCCGGGCGGACCACGGGGATCTCGCGCCGGACGTACACCGGGTGCTCCTGGGCGGCGCCTTCGAGCAGCCACAGCGCGTCGCTGCGGGGCATCTCGGTCAAGGGGCGGGAGAGGGGGGTGGTCATTGGGAAGCCTCTTGGATGACAGGGACACCGGGCAAGAGCCCGGCCTGGTGCAGGTGGGCGCGGGCCCCGGCGATGGCCTCCGGCGTGGTGGCGTACTCCCGGCCCTCCAGACGCAGCAGGTCCAGCGCACCGACCGATTCGAGGGCGCGCCGCTGGCCGGGGCGTACCCCGGAGGTCATCACGGCGATGCCGCGCCGGTTCAGCTTTTGCACGGCGTCCTTGAGGACCAGGGCGCCGGTGGCGTCCACCGTGGTGACCCGCGACATTCGCAGGATCACCACGCGGACGTCGGCGACCTCGGAGAGCTCTAGGAGGAAGCGGTGGGCGCCGGCGAAGAACAGCGGCCCGTCGATGCGGTAGGCGACGATGTGCTCGGCGAGCAGCGCGTGTTCTTCTTCGCTGTGCTCGCCGGGCAGGTCGGCTGTGAAGCCGACCTGGTCCATCCGGGCCTGGTTGGCGACCGCCCGCAGCGCCAGGGTGCCCGCGACGACCAGGCCGATGATGACCGCGTGGACGAGATCGAGAGCAAGCGTGGCAACGGCGGTCAGCACCAACACGATCGCGTCCGAGCGGGTCGCGCGGGCCATCGCCCGCAGCGCACCGACCTCCACCATCCGGATCGCGGTCGCCAACAGCACCCCGGCCAGCGCAGCCAGCGGGATCTTGGAGACGAGCGGGGCGGCGGCGAAAACGATGACCGCGAGGACGGCGGCGTGGGTGAGGGCGGCGAGGCGGGATCCCGCGCCGGTGCGGACGTTGACGGCGGTACGGGCGATCGCCGCGGTGGCGGGGACGCCGCCGAACAAGGGGGCGGCCAGGTTCGCGATGCCCTGCCCGAACAGTTCCTTGTCCGGGTCGTGCTTCTGCCCCACCGTCATCCCGTCCGCGACGGTCGCCGACAGCAGCGACTCCAACGCGGCCAGCGCGGCGACTGCGACGGCCGGGGCGAGCAGCGAGCCCAGCGCGGACAGGTCGAGGAAGGCCAGCGACGGCGCGGGCAGCCCGGACGGCAGGTCGCCGATCGGGGCGGCCGAGTCCAGGTGGAAGAGCTGGGCGGCGAGCGTTGCGGCGACGACCCCGACGATCGAGAACGGGATGGTGGGGCGCCACCGGGCGCCGAGCAGCATCACGGCCGCCACGGCGAGGGCTAGGGCGAGCGCGGTCCAGTTCGGGGTGCGTACGAACTCCTTGACGGCCCGCCAGGTCACCACCAGGACCTTGTCGCCTTCCGGCTTGGTCACACCGAGCGCGTTGGGAACCTGCTGGAGACCGATGACGCAGGCGATGCCGAGGGTGAAGCCCTCCACCACCGGGGCCGGGATGTAGCGCATGTACCGGCCGGCCCCGAGCAAAGCGAGCGCCATCAGCAGAACACCGGCCATCAGCCCGACGGTCAGCACCCCACCCGGCCCGTACCGGGCGACGATCGGCACCAGGACGACCGTCATTGCCCCGGTCGGCCCGGAGACTTGGAGGTTGGAGCCGCCGAACAGCGCGGCGAGCGCGCCGGCGACCACGGCGGTGGCCAGTCCGGCCTCGGCGCCGAGCCCGGAGGAGACACCGAAGCCGAGCGCGAGCGGCAGCGCGACGATCGCGACGGTGAGGCCGGCGAGCAGATCGCGGCGCGGGTTGCGGCCCATGACAGCGAAATCGGCGCGGGCGGGCAGCAGCGACCGCACCCGGTCCAAGGAGCGGGCAAGGAACGTCCTCACCGTGCCGAGACCTCGGCTCCCCGCAACTCGGCCAGGAGCTCGCTCTGCCCGGCCAGCATCTCCGTCAGAATCCGCCGCGCGGCCCGCATCAACTCCGCGACATCCCCGCCGGCCAGCTCGTACACCACGGTCGAGCCCTCACGGGCCGAGGTCACGATGCCCGAGCGGCGCAGCACGGCCAGTTGCTGGGACAGCGAGGAGGGTTCCACCTCGATCGCCGAGAGCAGGTCGCGTACCGGCATCGGCCCGCCCTGCAGCAGCTCCAGTACGCGTATGCGGACCGGGTGCCCGAGCATCCGGAAGAACTCGGCCTTGGCCTGATGCAGCGGAACCGGCACGGTCGCGGACTCCCTTCACCACCCCGATACCTCGAGGTGTCATCTGGTGCCGTGCCCGCGGCTACCTGCGGACACGGCCAACACAGCATGTAACGAATTGCAGAATTTCGCAATTCGTAGATTTGTGGAGAGCTCGGCTGCGCGGGGAGGAGGTGGGCCGCCGGTGTCGCAGCGCGCCGAGGGCACGCAGCCGCCCGGACCACGGCGCAACGAGCAGACGCCCGGCGCTGCCCTTGAATCGTGGAGTCAGGGGGATGGCTCAGGTGCCGGGCGTCACGGGAGTCGGTGATGCGAGCGACATGCGTGTCTGCGGGTCGGGTAGGACCCGATCGCTTGCGATTCGGCGGATTATCGACAGGAGGTCGACGAGGACCGGTGTGGGCTTGCGACGGTGCTGTCACATTGTTGGGTGTGTGCCCGGCCGAGGGGTGCCAGGGTGTGGTGGGGCCGGTCCCGGGTCCTGGTTCAGGCCGCGGCGGGCAGGCCGATGCTCTGGGCGACGTGGTCCCGGACGGTGAAGCGGACGATCATCTCGAAGTGGTGTTCGGCGGCGCTGCGGAGATGTCGTCGGGGTCGGAAGTGGGGGAGATGCCGCTGAACGCGGACAGGAACCGTTGGGCGGCGCCGGGTGAGCGGAAGTACTTCATGGCGCGTTCGCGTTGCCTGGTGGCCTGATGGCTGTTCTCGGCCCGGTTGTTCAGGCCCTTGTGGGAGCGATGCCCGACCGAGGGCATGAGCTCGCGGTGGGCGGCGCCGTAGGAGCGGAGCTTGTCGGTGATCACGACGCGCGGCACCCGGTACTGCTTCTTCATCAGCTTGGCCAGGAATCTCCTGGCGGCCTTCGCGTCGCGCTTGGACTGCACCAGGACGTCCAGGACGTTGCCGTGCTGGTCGATGTCCCGCCACAGGTACTGCCGCACCCCGTTGATCTTGACGAAGACCTCGTCGAAGTGCCATTTTGTCCCCGGCCGCGGGCCGGCGGCGGCGCAACCCGTCGGCGTAGGCCTGGCCGGACTTCAGGCACCAGCGGCGTACCGTCTCGTGGGAGACGGTCACCCCGCGCCGGAGCATCAGCTCCTCCACCTCACGGAACGACAGCGGGAAGCGGAAGTACAGCCACACGCATGGGGAGATGATGTCCACCGGGTACCGGTTCCCCCTGTACGACGGCGACATGGTCGATACGAACAACCCTCCCCACCGTGATCAACCCGGAGATCGTCCCACGCCATCAGCCAACGTGACAGCGCCCCTCACTGCCTTTCCAGAGGGTGGCACAGGTCGTGGGCCACCGTGCACCAGCTCAGCGCCGATGGTGGCCGCCGGGTGTCCGTGCGGTCCGGCGGTACAACCGTCTCCACTCCTCGCGAGTCATGATCTTCATGAACCCAGCCAGACGCACGACCACCGCGGCCGCGACCGCCGTCGTGCTCGCCACCGCCGGCGGCCTGCTCACCGTGACCACGGTGCCCGCCTCCGCCGCGACCACCTGCACCTCCCCGGTGTTCAAGCGGCAGTTCTACGCGAACACCAAGTTCTCCGGTACGCCGAAGAAGACCGACTGCGACTCGGCCGTCGACCAGAGCTGGAGCGGCGCCCCCGTGACCGGCCTCCCGAGGGACAACTTCGGCGTCCGCTGGAGCGTGACCCGCGACTTCGGCTCCGGCGGCCCCTTCTCCTTCAGCGCCTCGGGGCTGGACGGCATCCGGGTCCATCTCGACGGCGTCCGCAAGATCGACCTCTGGAAGAACGTCTCGACGACCGTCTCCAGGAGCGTCAACGTCACCATCCCCTCCGGCAAGCACACCCTCCGCGTCGACTACGTCAACTGGACCGGCAGCGCCAAGGTCAAGTTCACGTACGCCCCGCGCACCGCCGCCACCGTCGACAAGGTCAAGCCGTTGGTGCCGACCGGGACTTTGGTGTCGTACGACCAGGCCACCGGCAAGACGAAGCTCACCTGGGCGAAGAACAAGGAGATGGACCTCGCCGGATACCGGATCTACCGACGTGGCAAGGGCGGCTCCTTCCCCGGCAAGCCGCTGGCGACGACCACTTCCACGTCGTACACCGACACCACCCTCCCGAAGTCGGGCGCGACCTTCTACTACGAGGTCCGCGCCTACGACAAGGCGGGCAACGAGTCCACCGGCACCGCCGACCAGGGCGTCACCACGGTGGACCGGCTGGCGCCGACCGTCCGTGATCTGAAGGTCCTCAGCGAGACCTCCCTGGAGGGGGTGAGCCTCTGGTGGATGTCCGACGAGGGGGCGCTGAAGTACAAGCTGCTGAGGTCAGGTTCGCCCGACGGGCCGTTCACGGTGGCCACGAGCAATCTGAGCAACTCGGCGACCGATGAAACCGCCCCGTACGGGGAGACCTCCTACTACAAGGTCGCGGCGACCGACCCGGCGGGCAACACCGGGTACTCATCGGTGGTGTCGTTCGCCCGGCCGCTCGCCGTGCCCTACTTCAGCAGGTCGCAGAACCGACCGGAGGACGGTGGCGGCGTCGACCTGTCCTGGCAGATGTCGCCGTACGCACCGACGGAGTTCCGGGTCCACCGCGAGGAGCGCCGCTTCGACGACGCGACCGGCACGTTCGACGTCGTCGACTCCCGGGTGGTGCCCTGCGCCCCAACACTCACCGACACCGCCTACGGCACACGCCATACGTACGTCTGCACCGACACCACGGTCACCCCGAGCCCGTCCGAGAGCTTCTACGTGTACTGGGTGACCACCGTCGACGCGCTCGGGCGGGAGTCGAGGCCGTCCGCTGCCCACTCGCTCTCCTACCGTGACGGCACCGCCCCGCCGGCCGTCACCGGGTTCACGGCCACCGCCACCGAGTACGGCACGGTCCTGGACTGGGAGGACAGCCCGGCCGCCGACCTCGCCCAGTACAGCGTATTCCGGAAGAGCACGAAGGACGACGGCACCGAGTACACCTGGGTGGGGCAGACCAAACCGGGAACGACCCGGTTCGTCGACACGGAGAACCTCCAGGACGGCGAGAACCACACGTACTTCGTGGACGCGTTGGACACCTCGGGCAACTCCGTCCACAACTCGGCCGGCGACCCCTACGAGACGGCGCACACCACCGTTACCGAGTACGACCTGAGGCCCACCGCAGAGACGCCGGCCGACTGGCTGGTCTCCGTCAAGGCCAAGGCCGATCCCGCCGCCGGCACGGTCCAGCTCGACTGGGACCTGTCCTCCGCGTACAACCGGACGGACATCACCGGATACCGGGTCTACCGCTGGAACCCGGCCACCGCCGCGTACGAGCCGCTGACCGCGGACCCGGTCACCGGCCTGTCGTACACCGACACCACGGCCACCGCCGGCACCACGCACTTCTACTGGGTGACGGCGCTCCACGCCGACGGCACCGAATCCGCCCCCGGCGACGCCTGGGCCGCCCTGGCTCCTCAGCAGCCCGAGTAGGCACTACGAAGGGGCCCGGAGAGAGAGCGGTTTCTAGGAGTCGTCTCAACACGTGGTTGTGTTGATCAGGCTGCGAGCAGTTCATGCAGGCGCTCGGCTGGGGTTTCCCAGCCGAGCGTTTTGCGTGGGCGGCCGTTGAGTTCGGCGGCGACGGCGGCCATGTCCAGGATGCGTGTTTCTGATCTGGGGTTGCGGCTGTGACCTGTGCTGATCAGTTGGAGCGTGCTTTGCTGGGCAGGTTCTGACTGTGGCGTGATGAGGCTTGTCGGGGATGTGAGGCCGTGTGAGCTGGTGGTTGGTCAGGTTGATGGCTTCGTTCATCTCTGGGAACAGCGTTTGTCGATGGGGTGCAAAGGCAGTTGGTCATCAACCGGCTCGTGAATGTCGACGAGAGATGACGGCACGTGTCCGGTCCCAGTGGAGGCTGGACGATCTCACGAACCTGGCGATCGGTAGGTTGTGCCGTCGAACGTTGACCGTTCTCGAAGCGGGCGCCGTTGCGGACCAGGGCGACCAGGTGGGGTGCGGTGATCGCCCGCCAGCGTTCCTGGGCGGACTCGACAAGCTTGAAGACCATGGCGATCGAGTCGACCTTCTCCACGGTGAAACTCCGCACCAGGTCACCCGCGGCGCCGGCAGCCCGGCCTGGTGCGGGGGCCTTCCACAACCCCATCGCGCCGTCGCCGACGACCAGCTCCGGACCGCGCAGCCCGCGGCGACGGCAGTCCCGCAGCAGGTCAGCCCAGGACTCGGCCGACTCCCGCAGGCCCTCGGCGATCGCGATCAGTTCCTTGGTGCCGTCCACGCGCATGCCCATGAGGACCAGAACGCAGGAATGGGCCTGCCCGAGCCGGACCTTGGGGTGCACGCCGTAGGCCCACACGTGGACGTAGTCGCTGACCGACAGGTCACGCTCCTGGAACGCAGTGTGATCCTCTCGCCACTGCTTGGTCAACCTGGTCACCGTGGCCGACGACAGCCCCGCGCTGGAACCGAGGAACTGCCCCAGCGCGAGCACGAAGTCCCCACTGGACAGGCCATGGAGATGGGGCAGGGGCAGCACCTCGCTGATCTCCGGAGACTTCCGGCACCACGACGCCGGGATCTGCGAGGAGAACCGCTGCCGCTGACCGGTGGCCCCCTCCACGCGGCGGTCGTTGACGCGGGGCGCGCGGACCTCGACCGGCCCGGCGGCCGTCGTCACCGTCTGCTCGCGGTGGTGGCCGTTACGGACCACCAGGCGCCGGCCCCGCTCGTCACGCGGGTCGGCCAGCTCAGCCATGTACTGGTTGACCTCGGCCTCCAACGCGGCAGTCAGTATCCGGCGGCCACGCCGGTAGAGCACCCGGACGGCGTCGCCTAATGGCAGAGCGTCCCCTACGGGGTTGGATCGCTATCGCTTCGCGGGGTGATCGGGTGGGCCGGTGCCAGTTGCGGTGGCGGCCGGCCTCGGCCTGGTAGTTCGACATCTTCCGTTTGACCGCTCGCGGTTGGCTGCGTAGTCGTCGTGGTGGCAGGAGGTGCTCGGTCACCTCGGACCGGAAGTGGTGCCAGGCCCGGAGCAGGTGCTCAGGGGAAAAGATGCCCGGCAGGATGGTGACGCTTCGGCGGGCGGCCCGCAGGGCGGTGGTGAAGGAGAGCCGGTCGCAGTCGACCGGCCGGGGATGGTCGGCTGCCGCCTCAGCCATCAGCGCCCTTAGGGCGTGGTGCACCAGTAGGTGGGCGTAGAGCTCCTGCTGGATGCCGGTGGGTGTCCTGCCGGCCAGGACCACGGTCGTGGCGCCGCGCTGGTGGGTCTTGATCTCGTCCAGGACGCTCTCGCATTCCCAGCGTTGGGGGTGGAGCGCGGCCAGGGCGGTGGCCGGGGCCCTGACGGGGTCCAGGATGGTGGTCAGTACCACGTACTGGTCCTGGCCCGGGCGCCCGGGGTCGTCCAGGCGGTAGCGGATCACGCGCACCGGTATCGGCTGCCGCAGGCGTCGGCGCATTCAGGAACCACCATCCATCTCCTTACGCCGGAGCCGGCCGTGTCCCCCTTCGGCGCCCTGTTCGGCCGGGACACCTTCCAAGGCCAGCAGATCGAACGCGCCGCCTACGGCGACGGCGACGCAGTGAAGCAGTTCGTGCGGAGCCAGCCCGGCCTGGGCTCGATGAGCCACTTCCTCGCCACCATCAAGTGGGGTCCTCGCACTCGCTCTCCAGCAACTCGGCCAGAAACTCCGCGTAGGAGGCGTGCTCCCGCAGGGCCTGGACGGCGGACTCTTCCCAGCGACCTCGAACGGGGACGCGGGGCTTGCTCTCTACGACGGGCGAAGCGTCCTTGACAGCTTAAAGGGAAGAAATAGAAGAAAATAACCCATAGAAAACATTTAGGCTATGGGCGGCGAGTTGTGCGCTGGTCGCGCTGATACCCACCTTTTGTTCAGACCCGACGAAGGAGCCTGCTGCTGTGGATGGTGAAGAAGAGCATGACCATGCCAGTACCGAGCTGCCGCCTATGCCGCTGCACGGCGACCTGCTTCGGATCGGCGAGCAGCTAAAAGATCTGAGTCAGGCACAACAGAAATTGCAGACGCTGCTGGCGGCGATGTTGTCGGTCAGCCGTGATCTGGATCTGGGGCGGGTGTTGCGGCGGATCGTGACCAGCGCGATGGAACTGGTCGGCGCTCACTACGGTGCGATCGGCGTGCTGAGCGAGGACGGCGGCAGGCTGTCGATGTTCATCCCCGAGGGCCTTACCGCGCAAGAACGCGCAGACTTGGCGGGGGTGGATCTCCCGCAGGGCCGCGGGCTTCTCGGCTACCTGATCGAACACCCCAATCCCCTGCGAGTCGGTGACATCCCGCACCACCGGGCCTCGGCCGGCTTCCCGCGCGGCCACCCGCAGATGAAGACGCTGCTGGGCGTAGCCATCACCGTGCAAGGCCGCATCTACGGAAACCTCTATCTTGCGGACAGGGGCGACGGCCTTCCTTTCGACTCCCGCGACGAGGACATCATCGTGGCCCTGGCAGGAGCGGCGGCCGTGGCCATCGAGAACGCCCGCCAGTACGAGCACGTCCGCTCCGACTCCGAGGAGTTCCAAAGATTGCTACTGCCGGAGGTGTCGGACAGGCCGCCGTTCCGAATCGCCGCGGTCTACCGGCCGGCGTCCGAGCCCAACCAACTCGGCGGAGACTGGTACGACGCGCTGGCCACCGCCGACGACACCTGCTACCTGGCCATCGGTGACGTCTGCGGGCACGACATGGTCGCCGCCGCGTCCATGTCCCAGACCCGCAGCATGCTCCGCGCCCTGCTCCACACCCGGCTCCACCGCCCCAGCCGTGTCCTGACCCAGCTCGACCTGACCCTGCACGCCATCCCCCGCTACCTGGTGACGACCGCACTCGTAGCCCGCGTATATCGCCACCACAACGCCTGGGCTCTGCAGTGGAGCAACGCCGGGCACCCCCCACCGCTGCTCCTGGCACCCGGTCGCCCGGCACAGTACCTCGACCGCGACCCTGGCCTACCCCTCGGCGTTGACCTCCGCCTTCCCCGCCACGACCACTCCCAAGACCTCCCCCCTGGATCCACCATCGTTCTCTACACCGACGGACTGGTCGAACACCACCAGCGCTCCCTGACCGACGGCCTGCGCACCCTCGCCGACATCGCCACCGCACACGCCGACCAGTACCCCGCACAACTGTGTGAGACGCTTGCCGACCAGCACCCAGGTGACGGACACGACGACATCGCAGTCCTCGCCCTCCGCGTCCCCAACGGGCACCATTCGTGACCACCCGCAACGATGACCGCAGTCCGGGATGAGTCGCGTGGACGGAACCACTGCGCAGGAAGCGGTCTGGACACCGCCCCCGGCGAGCTGCGCTCCTGATACGGCTCTCAGCTCGCGGTCCTGGCCCGCTGGTGGCCCTCCAGCAAGACGGCCGTTCCTAGGTCTCCAGCTCCCGGATCCGGCTCCGGACCTGACGCAGTTGCCACTCCAGCCACTGCTCCAGCGTCCGGTTCTTGTCCAGGTCGGATATCCCGTCAGGGCCGGGCACGGCTAGGCCTCGCCGTCGGGCTGCTCGTGGGCGTGCTTCAGCGCCATCCGTGCCTCCACCACACCCCCGTCGAGCGTCGACCGGAACGGGTGCGTCGACACCTCGATACTCAGCCGGCGCAGCTCATCCTGGAAGCGCCGGACTATCCGTAGTCTGCTCCTCCGTGTACCCGGGGGAGTCGTCCATGTGGGACCGGTAGGAGGAGTGGAGCCGCTTGTCGCCCTCCCACCCAGGCATCGGCTCGGCCGACCACGGGAGGGTTTTGGCGTACTCCTCGTACGCGGCGCGGGTCTGATGGAGGGCGAGCTGGGCGTCGCGCAGGTCGTGCGGGGAATCGAAAGCGGGGCTGTTCTCGGGCGAGGGCGAGGACCTCCTTGGCGGTGGCCAACTGGAGCACGGCCCAGCCGGATCCGTTGTCGGCCCACTGGTGGGCCACGACCTGGTCACGCGTGATGGCGAATGCGGCGACGATCTGGTTCAGATAGGCGTCATCGAGCGCGCCGTCGCGGACCCGCGGCGAGAGACGGACTGCCCTTGCCGCGGCGCACGGTGACCAGGCCGGCGGCGCACTCCTGCAGGACACGGTCGGCCTGTTGCGGCGTGCCGCCGTCCAGCCAGGCGCGTGCGGAGTCGAGGGTGGGGTGGCCGGCGAACGGCAGTTCACCCTGGGGCCTGAAGATGCGCAGCCGGTAGTCCGCCTCCGGGACGGCGGGGCAGTACGAACGTGGTCTCGGACAGGTTCGTCCAGCGCGCCAGGCGCTGCGTGTCCACCCCGCGCGGCCTGACAGCCCTGCCCACCCCGCCCACCAGGGCAGCGACCGGAACAGAACCGTGGAAAGGCTGGGCAGACAGTGAGGATGTCAGTGGCTTCTCCGAGGGGTCTGACTCATGGGCAGACGGACGTCGTCGGACTGTCTTGCGCTGGATCCGTCGATCCACTCGG
>NZ_BMRN01000080.1 GCF_014648655.1 Streptomyces atratus | reverse complement strand
GGGGCGGGACCAGGCGTCGACCATGGCCTGGAGCTCCCGGGCGCGTTCGGCCTGGCCGCGCAGCGCGGCCAGCTGGGCCAGATACGCACGGGTGTGATGGGCGAGCAACAGGTATCCGTGGGAGGTGGTGAGGTCCAGGCAGCGCTGTCCGGTGCGCTCGGCCTCGTCCCACTCACCGACCGTGATCTGGTCGAGCATGATCAGATGCAGCATCGTCATGCTGTTGCGTACGAAGCCCGTCTCGGCCTCGCGGTCCACGGTGCGCTGGAGGTGCGGCCGGTACTGGCTGAGTGTGTCCACGTGGTAGGCGGCGACCCCCAGCCGACTGATGTCCCAGGGCTCCATGTCCGCAAGGCCGGTGAACTCCCGTTCGACCCCTTCGCGCACACCGGCACCGTGCCGGACCACGTCGCCCCACGCGTCGCCGTAGATCATCGAGCGCGACGGGACCAGATCGCCCAGCGAGCCGAGAAGCGCGCGGGTCTCCTGCCACTGGGCCGGGTCACCGGCGTACTGGTCGATCGCCAGCAGCAGGTTCACCAGCCGCGCCAGATCTTCGGAGGCCTTGCGTGGCGTGCGGTGGCGCAGGCTCTCGATCGCCGCGACGACCTGGCGGTGCGAGTGCCTTACGTCCCCGTCCTCGAAGAGCGCCATGTAGGCCGAGGTGACCACGGACGCCGGGGACTCGTCCGTGCCCGGTGACCGGTCGGAGCGGGCGAGCCGCTGCGCCTGGTCGAAGAGCCCCGCGTGGCCCGCGGCGAAGGCCGCGTCGCCGAGTCTGCGGGAGCGGTCCTCGCGGTTCTCGCTCAGCTCTGCGGCCCGGGTCAGCCAAGTCACGGCGGCCACCGCGCTGCCGCGCCGGGTGGCGGAGTCGGCGGCCGCCTCCAGCGCGGCCGCGACCTCCTCGTCCGGGTCGACCGTCGCGGCCGCCAGATGTGTGGCCCGCCGCTCGACGTCGTCGCGGTGCACCCTGGCGAGGTCGGCATGGGCGGCCCGGCGCTGGTTGGGCGTGGCCGTCTGCACCACGGTGGAACGTACCAGCGGGTGCCGGAAGACGAAGTCGCCGCTGACCGGGTCGATCTCCAGCAGGCCGGCCGCCACCGCCTCGACGGCGTCGCGCACACGGTAGCGGCCCAGACTGTGCGCGGGCACGGTTCCCGGGGTCGCTCCGACACCGTCGAGGGCACCGCGCAGCAGCTCCGCACGGACGGCGTCGCCCAGCCTCCTGATACGTGTGCCGTATACGTGCTGAAGGCGCCGGGGCAGCGGCAGCGAGGCGTCGTGCAGTCCGAGGAACTCCGCCGCCGCGAGTTCCGCCTGCCCGGCGGGGACATGGGCGGGCAGTTCGAGCAGCGCCAGCGGGTTGCCCCGGGCCTGGTCCAGCACCAGACGGCGGACGGGTGTGTCCAGGCCCGGGTGGTGCAGGTCCAGAAGTCGCTGCGCGGCCTCCTGGGAGAGGGCCGTGACCGGCAGTTCCGGCAGGGCGGCGGTGTCGAAGCCCGACGCGACGTCCGAACGCAGCCCGACGACGAGCTTCACCGAGCTGCCCGTGAGCCGACGCCCCAAGAACCCGACCACCGCGACGCTGGAGGCGTCCAGCCACTGACCGTCGTCGAGGAGCAGCAGCAGCGGCCGGGTCGCGGAGGCCCGGGACAGCAGGTCCAGGACGGCGATGCCGAACGACATGACCGACGGCGGCTTTCCGCCGCTCCGCCCGAAGACCGTGTCGAACACCGTGCGGTGCACCTGGTCCAGGCAGTCGACGAAGGGCAGCAGAGGGTGCAGGAGCTGGTGCAGGCCGGCGAACGGAAGCCCGGACTCCGCCTCGACCCCGGCAGCCCGGACCACCTCGTTGCCCGCCCGCGCCGCCAGCTGGGCCACATGGTCGAGCAGGGCACTCTTGCCGACCCCCGTCTCCCCCCTGAGGACGAGGGACTGCCCTTCGGCGGCCGTCACGAACGCGGACAGCTGCCCCCGTTCACCGTCCCGGCCGATCATCGTCACGAGCGATTCCACGGCGCCCCACTCCCTTCACCACCGGACCAGCCTCGTGTGTCCACGGTCGAGCCTATGTGTGCGGGCTGCCGTTCTCGCGGTACAGGAAACCGTGAAACACATGTTCCGCTTGTTCCTGCTGAGCAGCGAGCGCCGAAAGCGGTGTATATCAGGGCAGTCAGCCGGACTTCCCGCTCCTGAGCCTCGGTCGTACCGCATACGCCGCACGCCTTCGTTACCTGCGAACCCGCCGCGCCGCCGACACCCGACCGGGCGCGATGCCGACACCGCCGTCGACGCCGGACGCCCGGCAGGTGAACGCGTGATCACATGTGAGATCGAAACACACACCTGTAGTGGATCACATATGACAGGGTGCGCGATGGCGAGTCGGCCGTCGCCCCGAGGGCGTCACGGCGGATGTTCTCGCCGGGCCGGTTCTCCCGTGTCGCGAGGACCGGGGCCAGGCCATCTCACCCGCCTCACTCCGGAGAGAGCATGCAAGGTCCGAGACGCCGGCGCGACGGCAGAAGAGCGACCACGGTCGCCGTCGCCGTCGGGCCTGACTCTGGCCTCCCCGTACGCCGTCGCGTAGCCCCTGGCCGCGCAAGCCGTCACGGGAGGGGCAGCACGGCGGACGGCAACCCGCTGATCATCTGGACGTGCAACAACGGTGATGTCGGCCAGAAGTGGAAGGTCCCGGCGGACGCGCCACGGGGCCGTCGGGTCGTGTCGCGGGTTACAACGGCAAGTGCGGCCGAGGTGGCGGGTCGTGCCACGGCGGCCGGTACGGTGATCCGGCTGAACGCGTGTGGTTCGGGTACGCAGCAGGTGTGGACGGCCGCGTCGGACGGGACGCTGCGTGCGTTGGGCAAGTGCGTGACGGTGGCCGGTGCTGCCACGGCGACGGTACGCAGGTGCAGTTGTCGGCACGCACGGGTGCGGCGTCGCAGAAGTGGGCGTCGCAGACGAACGGTTCGCTGGTCGCGACGGCGTCGGGCAAGTGTCTGGACGCGACCGGCCACAGCTCCGCCAACGACACCAGGCTCCAGATCTGGACCTGCGCCGCCGGCGCCGACCAGCTCTGGACCCTCCTGGTCTGACCTGTACCTTCATCGGCTTCGGGCCCGGCGGGAAACCCTCCCGCCGGGCCCGAAGTCATGCTGCCGCCCCGATCCGCGTCTCATGACGCTCCGTTGCCATGCAGAAATGTGTCGACCACCACGCCGGCAGCCTGCGCGGGGCCGAGGTGTGTCTGCCGGTGTGCCGCCAGGTTCACCAGCTCGGGCAGCAGCGGCCCTGTCCATCCCTCCGGCTGGTCCCGGCGCAGAAGGGGCGAAGCACCGGTAGACGGTGCGCCGGTCCACTCCCGCCTCGGCGGCGATGCTCGCGCCGGGGTCGGCGGCGAGCATGCGCGCCCCGGTGGTCAGGACGGCTTCCAGGTTGCGTGCTGCGTCGGCTCTCATTTCTCAAGAGCAACTTCAGCGGGGAGGATCAGAGATCTATCACCACTCATGTGTGTATCTAATGAAGGAAAGTGCTACATTGGAGTGACACTTTAGGGCCTCGTCCGAGAGAACCGAAAGAGAGAAAGCACATGATCACCTACGACCGGCTTTTCATCGGAGGCTCTTGGGTGGCGCCGAGTGACCCGGGCCTGCTCGACATCACCTCGCCGCACGACCGGTCGGTGATCGGCCGCGTGGCACAGGCGCAGTCGGCGGACGTCGACCGCGCGCTTGCCGCGGCACGGGCGTCGTTCGAGGCGGGCGTGTGGCGGCTGACCCCGTCGGCGGAGCGGATCGCGGTCCTGCGGCGGTTCAACGCGCTGCGCGAGGAGAACGCGGAGAAGGCCGCGCACCTCATCTCGATGGAGAACGGTTCGGCGGGCTGGTTCACCCGGGCCGGACAGCCCGGTCTGACCCGGCAAGCGAACGCCTACCTCAAGGCGGCGGAGGAGTTCGGCTGGGAGGAGATCCTGGTGCCCTCCGACCCGGCGTCCCCGGTGCGCAGTGTGGTGCGCCGTGAGGCGGTCGGGGTCGTGGCGGCCGTGATCCCGTGGAACTCGCCGTTCTCCTCAGCCACTTCGAAGATCATCCCGGCTCTGCTCGCCGGCAACTCCGTGGTCCTCAAGGTGTCCCCGGAGAACTCGCTGAGCATGGGCTTCCTGGCCGAACTGCTGGAGCGGGTGGGCCTGCCCGAGGGCGTGATCAGCGTCCTGCCCGCGGACCGGGAGACCAGTGAGTACCTGGTGTCGCACCCCGAGGTCGACAAGATCGCGTTCACCGGTTCGACGCGGGCCGGCCGCCGCATCGCCTCCATCGCGGGGGAGCAGCTCAAGCGGGTCAGTCTGGAGCTGGGCGGCAAGTCCGCCGCCGTCATCCTGCCGGACGCCGACATCGACAAGGCCGTCGCGGGCCTGAAGTTCGGCTCCCTGCTCAACAACGGCGAGTCGTGCATCGCCCAGACCAGGATCCTCGCGCCGCGCGGCCGGTACGAGGAGGTCGTCACGGCGCTGAAGGAACTGGTCGAGTCGTTGAAGGTGGGCGATCCGAACGACCCCGACACCTTTATCGGCCCGATGATCCGCCCCGACCAGCAGCAGCGGGTGCGCAGCTACATCCAGCTCGGCATCGAGGAGGGCGCCCGCCTGGTCACGGGCGGCCCGCAGATCCCCGAGGGCCTGGAGAAGGGCAACTACGTCATGCCCACCGTCTTCGCCGACGTCGACAACTCGATGCGCATCGCGCAGGAGGAGATCTTCGGCCCGGTTCTGGTCGTCATCGCCTACGACGACGAGGACGACGCCGTCCGCATCGCCAACGACTCCGAGTACGGCCTTTCCGGCGGCGTCTGGTCCGCCGACGAGGCCCACGCCCTGGCCGTCGCCCGTCGCATCCGCACCGGCACCGTCACCGTCAACGGTGCCTCCGTCGCCTTCGACGGCCCGTTCGGCGGCTTCAAGGCCAGCGGCATCGGCCGCGAGTACGGCGCGGTCGGCCTCGGCACCTACACCGAGTACAAGACCATCACCGTCTGACCACCGCAGGGCCCGGCTGCACCGGCTGTACGGACGCACCACACGACACACGACGATCCGCCGCCGGCGGCAGATGGCTCGCGCCGACGTCGTAGGAGACGTCGAGCGTGACGGAACGGAACCGGCCCCGGTGACAGCGGCCAGGTGCGACGGAGTGACCGTCACCTCGGTCCGCCGCTCGGCCTTCCCGGACAGGTCCGTGGCCACCGCGTAGTCCAGCTGCACCGCCCTCGGCATCGACCACGCCCTCTTCCTCGTCGTCCGCTTCCGCGCCGCGCTCGCCCGCCACGGCGACTCGGTCCGGGCGGCGGGCGAGACCATGGACACCGCGGGCAAGGTGGTGGCGCTGTCCGGACTGACCGTCCTGGTCAGCCTGTCGGCCGTCATGCTCGTGCCCGCAGCTGCCTTCCGGTCCATGGCCCTGGGCATGGCGAGCTGTTCAACAACTCCTTCGCCTCGGTCTCTCCCGACCACCAGCGGCTGGTCTCGGGCGAGTTCGGGGTCCAGAAGCGGTTGCAGGTCTTCCCCGCACCGCTGCTGAAAAAGTCCACCCCCTCGGACGGCGGCGACCTTCCGCAGGCGGGGGAGATCACGCTCGACCGGCCGGTCATGGACATCCAGGGCTGCGACTTCTTCTCGGCACAGCGCCTGGTGTGCGACGCCGACCAGGGCGAGGTCCTCCAGGTCGACCTGGACCGCGCGCCGGACGGTGAGCGGGGGAGAGCGCCTCGCCTGACGTTCGCATCTCGCGCCTTCCTCCGTCACGGATTCACCATGCGAGATGGCTTTTTAACGCTCAATCCAGAACTGTTACCTTGACGCCGTTTCCGAAGCAGCGGCGCCGGCTCCCACAAACGTGTCGGTACGCGGCCCGGCGGGGTGGGTGGGGATGGACGAGAAGACCTTCGGTCGGCTGCTGCGCGAGGCGCGGCAACGTGCGCTGTTCACGTTGGAGCGCCTCGCCGAGGTGTCCGGCGTGAGTGTGCGGGCCATCAGCGACATGGAACGTGGCCAGAGCCTGCCGCGGCAGGCGACTCTGCGCGAGCTGATGGACGCCCTGGGACTGGACGAGGACGAACGGCGTCGCCTCGTGCGGGCGTCCACGCGGTCCGCCAGGCAGGTGCCCCGGCAGCTGCCCCCCGATCTGGCCGTCTTCCGCGGCCGCGAGGAGGCGCTGACGGCCGTCCACGCAATCACCTCACAGGTCGCCGCACGGTGCGGACATGTCGTCATCGCCGCGGTCGGCGGGATGGCAGGCGTGGGCAAGACCACCCTGGCGGTGCACTGGGCCCATCAGGTGGCGGAACATTTCCCCGACGGTCAGCTGTATGTGAACCTGCGTGGGTTCGAGAACTCCGGACGGCCCCTGGACCCCGGCGAGGCCCTGGCCGGGTTTCTCGGCGCGCTCGGGGTGCCCAGCAGCGACATACCGCGCGGCACCGAGGAACGCAGCGCCCTGTTCCGTGAGCAGGCCGCGTCCCGTCAGCTCATCGTCGTACTCGACAACGCGCGGGACGCGGACCAGGCCAGGCCGCTGCTGCCCGCCGCGCCCGGGTGCCTGACGATCCTCACCTCACGCAGCCGGCTGCCCGCTCTGGCCACGGCCGAGGGCGCCTCGCTGATCAGTCTGGACGTGTGGACACAGCCGGAGGCCGTCGCCGCGCTCGCCGCCAGGATCGGTGCGAAGCGGTGCCGGGCGGAGCCCGCGGACGCCGCCCGTCTGGTCGAGCTGTGCGGACACCTGCCGCTGGCGATCGCCGTCGTCGGAGCGCAGCTGAGCGCGGAACCGCGGATGCCGTTGCGTCTCGCAGCCCGCGAACTGGCCGAGGCCCGGCTGGACACCCTGTCGGCCGGTGACCGGCGGGCCGACGTCCGTGCCGTCTTCTCCTGGTCGTACCGGGCCCTGACACCTGACACGGCACGTTTCTTCCGGTATCTGGCCCTCCACCCCGGGCCGGCCGTGTCCGCCGAGGCCGCCGCCTCGCTGGCGGGCGCGGAGATGACGGTGGCCCGCCGACACCTGGGCGAACTGACCTCGGCCAGCCTGCTGTCGCGGGACGCCGACGGGCAGTACATGCTGCACGACCTGGTGCGGGCCTACGGCACCGAACTTGCCGAGCAGGAACAGGACGACCGCTCCGCCGCTGAGACACGTCTGCTGGACTACCTGCGACACAACGCCCACGCGGCCAACCACTTCCTCGACAACCGGCGCGGGATCGAGCCGACCGGACCGCCCGTCCCCGGAGCGGTGCGTGTCGCCATCGGCAACCGCGAGGAGGCGCTGGACTGGTTCGGCCAGGAGGAGCCGACCGTCGCGGCCGCGCTGCGCTCCCTGGACGATCCGCGGCTGCTGCGCCACCGCATGCACCTCACACTCGACTGGCAGACCTACTTCGCGGTCATGGGCCGCTGGGCCGAGGAGATGACGATCCAGCGCATCGGCCTCGACGTGGCCCTCGTGCTGGACGAACCGGTCGCCGTCACCAGGAACTGCGCGGGCCTGGCGAGCGCGCTGGCCCGGACCGGGCACGTCGACGAGGCCGATGAGCACGTCGACCTGATCCTGCGGCAACTGCACCGGCTGTCCCCGGCAGAGCGGGCCTTCGCCGAGCGGAGCGTCGGCTGGGTGCGTTCCCGTCAGGAGCGTTACACCGAGGCTCTGGACCACTCCGAGAGGGCGCTGGCGCTGTTCCGCACACTCGGTGACAGCGGTGCCGTGGGCCGTGAACTCAACGCGGTGGGTTGGTACCGGGCCATGCTCGGCGACCACCGGGCGGCGGTCGCCAGCTGCGAGGAGGCGATCCCCCTGCTGCGGGAGTCCGGCAACCGCCGCGACGAGGCCGCGACCTGGGACAGCCTCGGCTACGCCCGGCACTGCCTGGGCGATCTCGACGCCGCGATCGCCGACTACCGGACGTCGTTGCGGTTGTACGAGGAGGTCCTGGACCCGTACAACCAGGCCGAGGTGTTCGGCCACCTCGCCACGGTCCAGCTGGAACGGGGAGGGCACGCCCAGGCGCGGGAGAGCTGGATCAGGGCGGCCGACCTGCTGAAGGCGATCGACAGCCCGCGCGCCGCAGAGGTGCGCGCCAAGGCGGAGTCCCTGCCGCAGCCGTGAGCGGACCGGCCGATCCGGAACCGAGACCGTCGTGGCCCGGCCGGGACGATCGTCCCGGCCGGGCCACGACGGGACAGTGACACGCGCGGGTTGTCAGAGTGTGACCACCCGGTAGCTCAGCGTCGCCCGGGGGAGGTCGGTCTGAGTCAGCGAGCCGCTGCGCCACGGGGGAGCGCCGGCGCAGCCGGCCCCGGGGTAGAGCTCCAGGGACGCGGAGCCGGAGGCGATCTGGACCGAGAGGGCCGCCTTCGACAGCGTGTGACACGTGCCGAAGTCGTCGAGATCGACCGTTGTCACCGTCCCGGTTCCGGTCGTGCCCGAGTAGAGGTACGCGCCCTCCTGCAACGGAGGCCAGCCGGCGGCGTACGCCGCCCCGGCGCCGAGGCCGATCAGGGCCGCGGCCATGGTCGCGGCAGCGGCTGCGCTACGGAGTCTCGCCTTGGGTGTGAACATGCAATCCACCCTTTCCTGTGTGTGACGACGTCGGGGGCGGCGTCGTCACGACTGGTTTCGTTCGATGCGGCCGGCAGCAGACTCTTGCACATTCAAGCATGTGTCGGGCAGTGCAAATCTGGCCACATACATGTGTGTCGGCCTGTCCGTGGGGTGCGCGCGGATGTCACGCCGGTCGGCTGGCGGCCTGGTCCGACGCTCCCGCTGGGGTGTCACCCTGGGAACGCGCGGTGGAGACACCCGAGTTCAGACGAACCGTGTGTCGGCGCGGATGGGGAGACCTTCACGCGGGTGCCCGCGGCCCGCCCCCTCGACGGGAGCGGGCACCCTTGTGGCCGTACAGGAGAACCGTCAGGCCCCTGGGCCGAGGCGGAGCCGCCGTCGGCAGGATCCACTTCTGCTGTTCCGAGCCGCCGCAGGTCCAGATCTGCAGCTTGGTGCCGTTGGCGCAGCCGGCACCGGTGGCGTCCGGACAGCGTGTTGACGAGGCTGCTGTCGGCGCCCGTCCGCTGCCTCCTTGACAGGAGCATCTGGCACGTGAATTCTCATAACCTGCTAGAGCGGTGACTCACTGTGGACGTGTGTACATGTGATGCGCACACTCCGGAACGAACGCGAGGACGTGACGTGATCAGCAGGCGGAGACTGACCCAGGCTGTGACGGCGGCTGCGGCGACGGGAGCGGCCGGTCTTTCCGGGGCCGGCCAGGCGTCGGCGCTCACGGGGGTGGCGGCCGCCACGGCCCCGACCGGGAGGGGGGCGCACGGCCTGGGGCCGGTGCGCCACACCCGTACCGACGTGCTGGACATCGCCTATCACGACGTGGGTCCGGCTGACGGCACACCTGTGATCCTGCTGCACGGCTGGCCGTTCAGTCCTGTCGGCGCCTACGCCGAAGTGGCGCCCGCGCTCGCCCGGCGCGGGTACCGCTGCTACATCCCCTACCTGCGTGGCCACGGAGAGACCCGGTTCCTCCACGCGGACACCTTCCGCTCCGGTCAGCAGGCGGCGCTCGGCGCGGACCTGATCGCCTTCATGGATGCGCTCCGCGTTCCCCGGGCGCTGTTCGCCGGATACGACTGGGGCGGGCGGGCCGGTGACGTCGCCGCGGCGCTGTGGCCCGAGCGCTGCACCGGCCTGGTCTCCGTGAACGGCTATCTCATCCAGAACCTCGCCATCGCGCAGGAGCCGCTGGCCCCCGCGATCGAGTCGGGCTACTGGTACTTCTTCTACTTCCTCACCGAGCGGGGGCAGAAGGGGCTGCGCCGGAACCGGGAGGACCTGGCGCGTGTTGTCTGGCGCCGCAACTCGCCCGAATGGCGGTTCACCGAGGCCGAGTTCGCGCAGGCGGCGGAGTTGTGGACCAACCCGGACTACGTCGACGTGGTGATCCACAGCTACCGTCACCGCCTGGCCGCCGCCCCGGGCGCTCCCCGTTACGCGGACCTGGAGAAGCGGCTGCTGGATCAGCCCAGGATCGCCGTCCCCGCCGTCACGCTGGACGGACAGGCCGACGGCGTCATCCCGTGGACCGACGGAAGCGGCTACGCCATCCACTTCGCGGGCCCCTGGACGCACCACGTCGTCCCGGGCGCCGGCCACAACCTCCCCCAGGAGCAGCCGGGGGCGTTCACCGACGCGATCCTCGAAGTCGACGCCATGGGGTGACCCTCGCCCGGACCACTGGAACCCGGCACGGGCCTCCACGGTATGACGTGGAGGCCCGTGCCGGGTTCCGGGCGGGCTCATGACCCACCAGCACGTCACCATCTTGACAGGTGATGCATGAGGATGCAGGCTGATGGTCGTCCGAGCGACGAGCAGGACGCGATCCACGATCGGCGAAGTGGAGAACGGCCATGAACAAGCAACTCACCACGGATGCCGCGGCGGAGATACGGCACGCGAAGCACGGCAGGATTCCCGGGCACATCCGGCTCGAGGTCATGTCCGAAGAAGTGGAGGCCGCGCCGGGCCGTGAGGTGAACGCCTCGTACAACCCCGAAGGCTCGTGGAACCACTACTCGCGCCTGGCCCTCGACCTGGGACACACCGGCTCGGTCCGCAGGGGTGGTCCGTACGCCGAGACGGATGATTCCGTACGCTACAGAGCCAAGTGTTGACATGGCTCGATTCGATGTACAGCACCGCAGCCCGGTTTCATCTCAGCCCTTGGAGACAGCAGCCCGATGAACGACCTGGACCGCCCGGCCGGTCCTGCCTCAGCGCGACTGATCGGGCGGGACGAGGACCTGGAGTTCATACGGTCCCACTTCAACGGTTCCGCCATTCACGGAGCGGCCCTGCTGCTGTCCGGCGAGGCCGGCATAGGCAAGACCGCGCTGCTCGACGCGGTGGCGGCGGAAGCACGGCGCGAGGGCACGCGCGTGCTGCGGGCGAGCGGGGTGCAGTTCGAGGCGGACATCAGCTACGCCGGACTCAACCAACTGCTCGTGCCACTGTTCGACTCCTTCGACCGGCTGGACCCCAGCCATCGCGACGCCCTGCGCGTCGCGGTGGGCATCGGCAGCGGTCCCCCTCCCAACCGCCTTCTGACGTCCACCGCGGCCCTGCTGCTGCTGCGTCAGATCGCCGCCGACACTCCGCTGCTGGTCGTCATCGACGACCTGCCGTGGCTGGACCGCGCCACCACGTCGGTACTGGGCTTCGTGGCCCGGCGGCTCATCGGCAGCCGCATCAGCTTCCTCGCGGCCTCCCGCGTCACCTCCGACGGCTTCTTCGAGGCGAGCGGCCTCACCGAACACCGGCTGCAACCGCTGGACGACAGGTCGTCGTCCGAACTGCTCGCCCACACCCACCCCGGAATGTCCCGCGCCGTGCGACGTCGTATCGCGGCGGAGGCACACGGAAACCCGCTCGCGCTCGCGGAGCTGCCCGCCGCCCTGGACAGCGAACAGCGCACGGCACAGGTGGCGGTGCCCTCGGTACTGCCCCTCAGCGAGCGCCTCCAGCAACTGTTCGTCTCCCGGGTGGCCGATCTGCCGGCCCCGAGCCGGGAGCTGCTGCTGATCGCGGCGCTGGAGGGCACCGGCGACCTCACCGTGCTCGAGGCGGCCGCGGCCGGCCGTCCCGTCATCGACATGCTCGAGTCCGCGGAGCGCGACCGGCTGGTTGCGATCTCGGGCCCGTCCCGGCGGCTGTCCTTCCGGCATCCGCTGATCGGTTCCGCAGTGGTGGCGACGGCGACGGCAGCCGACCGCCGCAGAGCGCACCAGGCGCTCGCCGCCGCGCTCACCGACCAGCCCGAGCGCCGCGCGTGGCACCTCGGAGAGGCGGCGCTGGGCCCGGACGAGACGGTCGCCGACCTCCTGGAACAGGCCGCCCGGCTGCGCCTGAGGCGCGGGGACGCCCTGGGCGCGGTGGCGGCGCTCACCCGTGCCGCGGGGCTCAGCCCGGTGCCGGCCGACGAGAGCCGCCGCCTGGCGGAGGCCGCCTACATCGGCACCGACGCCGGCGGCGAACTGGCGGACGCCTCGCGCCTGCTGGCCGGGGCCAGACGGGCCGACCCCACCGCCCAGGAGTCGCTGCACGCGGCAGCGGCATCCGCCCTCCTCCTGATCAACGAGGACGGTGACATCACCACCGCGCACCGACTGCTGGTCGGCGCGATCGAGGCCGGAGGGCACCGCTACGACGCATCCGACGACGCCCTCATCGAAGCCCTGTTCACCCTGATCACACTGTGCTGGTACAGCGGTGATCCACAGAAGTGGCCGCCGCTGTTCCGAGCGCTGGAGCGGCTGACCCCGCAAGCACCCGACCTGCTGTGGGCGTGCGCGCAGACCTTCGCCGACCCGGCCCGCACCGGGCACCGGGCACTGGGCGTCCTCGACGCACTGCTGGCCGACATCGGCCAGGACCCGACCCGCGTCATCCGCATCAGCACCTGCGCGGTGTACACGGAACGGCTGACGGCCTCGCGTAAGGCGTCCCTCCACCTGGTCGAACAGGGCCGCGCGGGTACCGCGCCCGTGAGCAGACATCTGGCTGCGCTGGTGCACCTGAGCCTGGATTACTACTGCGCGGGCCGCTGGGACGAAGCTGTGCAACTGGCCGGGGAGGGGCGCGTCCTGTGCGAGGAGTACGACTACCCCTTCTTCGCCTGCAAGCTCCAGTTCGTGCAGGCGCTCGTGGCCGCGGCCCGGGGTGACACGGAGACGAGCACAGCCCTGTCCGAGGAGATCGTCAGCTGGGCCGTCCCCCGCGGCGCCCACGGGGCCCGGGTCCTGGCCTGGCATGCCGGCGGGCTGGCCGCGCTCGGCAGCGGCGACTTCGAGGCCGCCTACCGGCATGCCGCCGCACTGAGCCCGCCCGGAACCCTCGCGCCGTTTCTTCCGCAGGCCATGGCCGGCGCGCTGGACCTGGTGGAGGCCGCCGTCAGAACCGGACGGGCCGCCGAAGCCGCCGCACACGCGGCGGCCATGCGGGAATCCGTGATGGCCGAGCTCTCGTTGCGCCTCCACATGCTTGTGCTGGCCTGCCAGGCCCTGACCACACCCGGCGATGACGCCTTCGCCCTCTTCGACCAGGCACTGTCCCTGGCCGAGCCCGGGGACTGGCCCTTCGACGTGGCACGGGTACGCCTCTTCTACGGAGAACGCCTGCGGCGCCGGCGCGTGACCAGGGAAGCCCGCAAGCAGTTGGTCCAGGCATTGACGGCGTTCGAGAAGCTCGGGGCCACACCGTGGGTGACACGTGCCACGGCCGAACTCCGCGCGAGCGGCCACGGGGCGGCGGCCCTCGCACAGCCGGGAAAGGGCCCGCTGACCGCTCAGGAGCGGGAGATCGCGACGCTGGCGGCCACCGGCCTGACCAACAAGCAGATCGCCGAGCGGCTGTTCCTGTCGCACCGGACCATCGGCACTCACCTGTACCAGATCTACCCCAAGCTCGGCATCAACTCACGAGCCGCGCTGCGCGACGCCCTGGCCGCTCTCGACCTGGAGGGCGTCGGCTGAGGGGACACCGGCTGAGAGGACCCGACGGCCGCGCAGTCATATGACGTATGCAAGATTGTGTGTCCACCAGCACACTGAGCGGAGGAACGCCCCTTGGCTGTCGTGCCACCGACGCCGTCGGTAGCCGTACCTGAAGTCGAACAGCAGCGTGAAAGAGAAGTCGAATGCACGACCCCTCGGACAGCCATCCGGAGATCCACTGGCCATCCGGTTTCTCACCCGAGAACGCCCACAGCTTCCACCGGGCACAGGCCGTTGTGCCCGGTCCGCCGGAACGGATTTTCCACCTGCTCACCGACGTGGCGAGCTGGACGGGTTGGGTTCCGGAGTGCGAGGAAGTGAGCACCGACACCTTCACCCAGACCTTTGACGTGCGCTGGGCCGGATACCGGTTCGAGGTCTTCGTGGGGGAGCATGTGCCGCCCCGCCGGCTCGGCTGGCTGGGAATCGGTGCCGGTGTACAGCTGTACCAGGCGTGGCTGCTCACCGAGGTCGAGGGCGGCACGCAGGTGGTGGTCGAGAACGCGGTCCGTGCCGGCGCTCCCAAGGCGGTCGACACGTTGTCCCGCGCGTGGGGACAGCGCCTGAACGAGCTGTGGCTCGCCCAGCACGCCAAGATGTTGCAGACCCTTCCAGGCCAGGGCCGGGAGATCCGATAGTCGTGCCCCGCCTCGCCTCCTGGCTGCTCGTACCCGGCGGAAAGCCCCGGACCGTGCAGAGTGAGGAGACGGCCGAAGAACGCGTCGCCGAGCTCGTCGACCAGCACAACTGACCTCCCGGGCCTCCGCGTGCCGGTGGTCGGTCGCCGGGCCGGCGCGGGCTACGCCCCGCCCTCCGCCACCCGGACCAGATGCACGGCGGCGCTGGCCCAGTCACCAGGTGGCAGGGCGGGGCGGTATCCGTATCCGGTGAGCACGCCGGCGTGGTGGACGCGCCCGGTGGCGGCGTCGCGGTAGCGGGTGTCGGGAGTGAGGCCGCCCAACCGCATCGGCAGGCTCGGCACGCCGTGGCGCGGGCCGCGCTGCCAGGCCGGTACCAGGCTCTCGGCGCCGTCCTCGGCCACGTACTGCACCACGGTCGGCTTCTCGCCGTGCGGTCCGGACAGCCGGTACTGGACGCCGTACTGGACGAGATGGCGCACCTTCTTGTATTCGCCCACCAGCTCCGCGCCCAGCGCCACCTCTTCCTCCGACCAGCGGGTCAGATCGCCGCCGATGCCCAGCAGCCCCGACATCGCGACATGGAAGCGGAAACGCAGCGGCACGGTGCGTCCGGTCAACTGGTTCGGTACGTCCGTCACCCACGCGGACATCACCCGCGCCGGGTGGAGCCGGCTGCAGCCGTGCTGGATGACCAGGCGGTCGACGGCGTCGGTGTTGTCCGACACCCACGCCCGGTCGGTGCGCCCGAGGATGCCGAGGTCGACGCGCCCGCCGCCACCGCTGCACGTCTCGATCCGCAGGGCGGGTGATCGGCGCGCAGCCGGTCCAGCACCCGGTACAGACTGGCCACGTACCCCGTCCACAGCCGGTCGTTGCCGTCGGCCGGGGCGGGCCAGCCGGCCTCGCTGAACGCACGGTTCATGTTCCACTTGAGGCGGGCTACAGGCAGGTCATCCTGCGGGCGCACACGGCTGGAAAGCGCGTGATCGGCGCCACCGTGGGCCCGTTCAAGGGCTGGTCCGAGTGGGATCCGGCGGCCGAGTCGGTCCGGCAGGAGGTCAATGCCTTCGTCCGGGACAGCGGGGAGTTCGACGCCGTCACCGACTTCGACCACATCCTGCGCAGCCCCTACGACCCCGAACGCGTCCTGCCGTTCTTCGACAACGGCGACCATCTGCACCCCAACGACAAGGGCATGCAGGCACTGGCCGAAGCCGTGGAGCTGGCGGCCCTCGACTGCGTGGGAGGCCCGCACACCACCGGCTGAACCGCCGGCCGGTGCGACGCCACTGTGCCCGGACGCCTTCTGTCGTCCGGGAGGGCGCCCACGCCTGGCCATGTCCCGGCAGGCCTGGTCAGGCCGGCTTCTCAAGGAAGGCGGAGCGCACCTTCAAGGTCTGCCCCAAATCCTCGAAGACGGGGGCGTGTCCGCCCGTGACCGTGGCTGGCCGTGCGCCCAGGATGCCGTCGGCGAGTTCCACCGAGTGCTCGGGAGCGACGAACCGGTCGCCCGAGGCCGCGACGACCAGGGACAGGTCGTCGCGGACGTCCATACCGAGGGTGAAGGCGATCTGTTCCGTGCTACCGAAGGCGGGCGCGCCCAACTGCTCGACGATCTGCAGCACGACCTCCGGCGGGAGCGCGGCCGGACACTCCTCGGAGAGGGACAGCGAGGTGAGGAACGTACCCAGGTCTGGTACGTCGGGGCGCAATCTCGTGCTTACACGTACCTGCATGAGACCGGAGCTCTCCCGAATGCGCCCACACATGACCAGGGCGCCCCAGCCGTACATGCCTACAGAAGAGCGGGACTGCCTGGACATCGCAGAGACAGGCACAACTGCACCCGCAACTCGCGCTCTGATCGGGGGTCACACAGCACGCACCGTGAAGTTAGTAAGCTGACCTCATGGTTACCCCAAACCCCACTGGAGACAGAGAGAAGGTCGTCTCCAAACTGCCCTCCTGGCTGCGCCAGGACCTCAAGGTTCGTGCCGCCGAACTCGGAATTGACATCCAAGACGCCGTCTCAGCCGGCATCTCGGCCTGGCGTGCAGCTTTGGACGGCCACTCCCCTGTCGACACGTCAGGGTCTGCATCGTTCTCGACCTGGCTTCCCTCAGGTCAATGGGATGAACTCAAGGACACCTGCACCGAGCGAGGAATCCCCTTCGTTCAAGGGCTCGCCCAGTCCGTCCAGACGTGGATGGGTGCTCACCCCTCCCCCAGGTATCGCCCCGTGACGGGTATCTGCCAGCGCAAGGTGGTCATAAACCAGAAGGGCGGGGTCGGGAAGACAGCCGTGGCAGCTGGTGTGGCCCAGGCTTTGGCCGAGGACGGCATGCGCGTGCTGCTCGTCGACTACGACCCTCAAGGGCACCTGAGCGATCAGCTCGGTGTCGAGCAGCTCCCCCCTGGCACCGACAGCTTGGTGCTGCACATGTGCGGCGAAAGCAAGGGGGACGTGCGGGACTTGGTTGTCACGATCGAGTCGTCACGCTTCGAGAAGCGCCTGCATGTCCTGCCTGCCTGCCCTGACGGGTTCCTCCTTGACGCCAAGATCGCAGTATCGCGCATGCGCAACAAAGAAGCTGCGCTGGAGCGGGCCCTGCAGCCGTTGGAGAAGGACTACGACGCCATCGTCATCGACTGCCCACCCAGCCTCGGGATGGCAACCGATGCGGCCATCTACTACGGCCGACGTCGGCAAGGCGAAGGCGAAGGCATCTCCGGCATGGTCATCCCGGTCCTCGCGGAGGACTCCTCGGCCACGGCCTACACCATGCTCGCCGAGCAGATCGAATCACTGCGTGACGATCTCCGCCTCGAGATCGAGTACCTCGGGCTCGTCGTCAACCTGTATGACAGCCGACGTGGCTACGTAGCAACATCCTCCCTCAAAGCGTGGCGCAACCTCGGAGACCCGCGAGTCCTCGCCGTCATCGGAGATCTCAAAGAGCAGCGCGAAGCCGTACGGAAGCGCATGCCGCTGCTGGCGTACGCCCCGCACAGCGACCAGTCAGAGATCATGCGGCAGATCGCAAGGGAGATCTCATGAGCTCCAAGAAGATCCAGCTCGGCGCTTCGTCCTCCTTCGCGCGAGCCGGCCAGGCCCGCAGCATTCGTCGACAGCTGACGGACGCAGCCTTCGGAGTGAGCGTTCCCAACGAGCTGCCGCTCGGCGAGATCAGTGACAATCCGGATAACCCACGAGAAAGCCTGGGCGACGTATCCGGGATGACCGCGAGCCTTATCGAGATCGGACAGATTCAGGCAATCACTGTGGCGTCAGTCGACGCCTACCTGCGGGACCGTCCGGAGCGTGCATCCGAACTGGACCCGGGAGCTGAGTACGTCGTAGTGGACGGTCATCGCCGTCTCGCCGGCGCCCGCGCAGCTGGTCTGCCAACGATAAAGGTCACCGTCGACGACGCGCGCGTCACCACGGACGAAGCCCTGCTGGAAGCCGCGTTCGTCGCGAACGCCCAGCGGGAGAACCTGTCCGACCTGGAGGAAGCGCAGGCTTTGAAGACCCTGGTTGCCTTCTACGGATCACAGCACAAGGCTGCGCGACGACTTGGGGTAACCCAGCCCTACATCTCACAGCGCCTGTCCCTCCTGGAGCTCGTACCCGAACTCCAGGCCGATCTGGAGGCCGGTCGCCGAAAGGTCGAGCACGTACGCGGACTCGCCAAACTCTCTCCGGAGGAGCAGCGCAGCACGGCAGATGCCCGAGCCCAGCAGGCCGCACTGAAGAAGCAGAGCCGTAAGGCACCAGTCGCACGCTCCCTCACCGATAACGGCGTTATCGGTGAGGGAGAGCAGACGGCGAGGCGGGGCGAGGGATCAGCCGCTGATCACGGCGTTATCAGCGGGGGACTACCGGAGCAGCAGCCCAGTAGCGGTCAGCTCAGTGATAACGGCGTAATCAGTCCGGCCGCAGGAGGGTCTTCTCTCCACGTTCCGTGGCACAGCCCACAAGCACTCGACCGGCTGGCCCGCGAACACATGACTGTCGAGGACCGGCGCACCCTCGCGAAGCTGCTTGCTCAGGAATGATCGCGGATCCGAGCGTCCCTGTTCTCCCACACCGGCACGACAGGGACGTCTGTGATGCCAGGGTCTGTCTCCGGAGCTCCAAGCAGAAGAGCCGCAGGGTGCCTCTGCGTAACACGTCTCAGAAGGGGGAACGCGGGTGGCCGCGATGCAGCTGACACGCACCCACCGAATACTCATCGGGCTCGTGGTCGCCGGTGCGGTGCTCATCGCCGCGATCGGTTTCGCTGGT
>NZ_BMRN01000079.1 GCF_014648655.1 Streptomyces atratus | reverse complement strand
TGTACCGCTTGCTCGTATTGCTCTTCTTGCTCACTACCTGGAACTGCTTCCTCCGGGACCTGTCGTCCCAGTATCAGGCTGTCCAGGCCGAGGGTGGAACTTCAACTACGGCGTGCCCTGTACTCGTGGGCATTCAACAAGAAAGCCTGGCAGTGCGAGCCCACCGAGGAGTGGCTCCACGCGCTGGACTGGATGAAGCGGAACTCGCTGCCGGTCAGCGCCCTCGCGGAGGCCGACGTTCTGAGGCGGGCCCTCGATGCGATGTGCCGCAAACTGGACGGCAAGGCGGCTGCGGCCAAGACAGCCCGACGCAAGAGGGCTGCGTTCAACGAAGCTCTCAACACTGCGGTGGAGAAGGGGTACTTCGCGGAAAACCCCCTCAACGGTCTACGGTGGAAAGCGCCAGCAGTCAATGAAGAGGTGGATCCGGCCGCCGTTCCCAATCCGGCCCAGGTGCTTCGCCTGCTCGAGTCCGTTGCTCGCCAGCGTGGGCGGGGTCCTCATCTTGAGGCGTTCTTCGGCTGCATGTACTTCGCGGCTATGCGGCCAGCTGAGGTCATCCATCTTCGGATCGATCAATGTCACTTGCCGAAGACTGGATGGGGGATGCTCAACCTCTCGGGCGGGGTTGTCACGTCTGGCAAGGAGTGGACCGACGACGGTGAGGTGCACGAGGTGCACTCGCTCAAGCGTCGCGCGGCAAGCGCAACGCGACCTATTCCCATCCCGCCGCAATTCGTACGCATGCTGCGTGTCCATGTGAAACGGTTCAATGTGGCACCCGACGGTCGACTCTTCCGGAACCAGGCTGGCAACTACGTGGACGCTGCCGCCTACGGCATCACGTGGGCGCGGGCCCGGGAGCACGCCCTGACTCGTACCGAGCGGACTTCTCGTCTGGCCAAGCGACCTTACGATCTCCGGCACGCCGGGATCTCGTTCTGGCTCTACTCCGGAGTGGACCCGGCCGAATGCGCCCGCCGCCGCGCCGGTCAGAGCATCGAGGTTCTCTTTCGCCACTACGCCAAGTTCCTCGACGGCCTTCGAGAGCAGGCGAACCGCCTCATCGAGCAGTCCATGAACGAGTGGCAGCGCGTCAGCCAAGGTGACGCACCCGAGGGCTGAACCGGGGGTTTGGTCCGTGACTGGTCCGGAAGCACTGGTCGGGAGGGGTACAGCAGTGGGAGGAAATGGGAGCTAGCACGCAAGCCGGGCTCGGTCGAGAGCGGGCTGAGTGAAAGGCGCCTGACGGGTGAAAGCCCAGGTCAGGCGCCTTTTCTCGTGCGTCTAGAAGAAGCCCAGCTTCTTCGGTGAATAGGACACCAGAAGATTCTTCGTCTGCTGGTGGTACACGTCATGCATGTCGCTGACCAGCGGAAACGTTGAATCTTTCGTTCCTCGTGGGCGAGGTGGTCCGGGAATGGCCCGGATCTTGGTGCCATTCGGCGGTGGTTCGCTTCGTATGCGAGGCAGAAAAGGACAGGGCGAGCAGTGAGAGCCCCGGTTGCTGCAATGCGTCCGCGGCCCTTGAGCTGGGACTCGCCTGTGGCGCGCCCAAGCGATGGTGTAAACGCTTAAAGCCTCACGGACCGTCAGGGCCCTGCCGGCGCCGAGGACATCGCCCCCGCTGGTACGCCGGGTCACCATCGTCTGGAGGGCGAGCAGCGACTCAAGGGGAACCCGACGGGTGGTCGGACGAGCCCGCGACGAAGACGCGGGCGTCCAGAAAGGAGCGGTGGTCACTGACCCGTGCGGCGCGCGCGTCACCGTGGTAGCGGTGCAGTTTGGAGCCCCCCGTGGACGAATGCGGCGAACGGCACCGGGGTGACCTCGGCGGCGCGGATCCGCTGGACCAGCTTCTCGTCGACGGGGGAGCAGTGTTTTTGCATGTCGCTGCGATGGTTAGCGTGGTCCGTGTGCACGCCAGGCAGTAGCGATGGTTGCTTCCAGCGCGGAGTCGTCGGTCCCGGGTGTCTCGGTCAGGGCTGACAGGTGGCGCAGGGTGGCCAGAGAGTCAGCGGCGTCGGGGTGGTCTGAAGTGAGGAGGTCGACGAGGTCGTCTTCGGACAGTGGCTCGTCGAGTTCGGACAGGTCGTGCAGGATGCCCTGCAATGCCGGACCGGTGAGGGCGGCTGCTTCCAGAAGCTGGTTGGCACCGGCGGGTGTGGCGAGGGCATCGTGCAGGGTGCGGCAGATGTCGCGTGCGCTGTGCCTCGTGGCGGCCAGCTCGGCGGCTTGATTGAGCAGAATTGGCCAACCGCCGGTCGTGGAGAAGAGGCGGCGACGGTCTTCCGGGGCGTTGAAGGCGGTCAGGACATCGGTGGGGGTGACCCAACTGCGAATGCCTTCGGCGGTGGCGCGTTGCAGGGGAACAAGAATGTCCTCTTCCGCGTAGTGGGACAGGACCTCAAGGTGTTCGCGATTCCCGGCGTCAATGAGGGCGATGACGCAGCGGGTGACGCCGGAGGAGGGTTGGCGGGTGATGGCGTCGCGCAAAGCGGTATCGACGGCGTCGGGCTGGAAACGTCGCATGTCACTGACGATCAGCCGGTGAGGGCTGTGGGCCTTGCCTGCGCTCAGCGCCTGGCGGTAGGCGTGGGGTGTGGCTGGTTGGATCAGGGGTGCCAGCTCGCTGGGGGTGCGTTGTTGCTGGTCGGCCAACGCAGAGGTGACGTCATCGAGGCAGGTGGCGTCGGTGCCGAGCACGATGCGCAGCGCATTATTGCGGCGTACCAGACCTGCAATCTGCTGCTCCGTCAGGGGACTGATACGGGCGCCGGGAAGCGGACGCCGAGCCTGGCTGATGGACAGACGGGTGGAGGTGTCGTTGGGGTCGTGAGCGTGCAGTTCTTCCTCAATGGCGTCTGGGGTACCCAAAAGCCGCAGGACGTTGGAGGAGCGTAGGCGCCAACCGTCGCGTTCGGCGGCCAGGATACCCAGGCCCACCATCTCTTCCAGCAGGACACGGAACTCGTCGGCCGTGTGGTGGGTGAAGCTCTCGGGCCACCATTCAGCGCACTGCTGGCGAAGGGCGCGCGTGCTCATGCTGTGTTCGACGCCGTGCGTGTGGGCGTTGTGCGCGATGAGCAGTGCGATGACCTTGTAGCGGGGGTCGAGATTGAGGTTGAGGCGTACGGTATCGCGGATACGACGTCGCAGGTCCGGGGAGCCGATAACGCGTTCGAGGATGTCGTTGTCGATGGTCCAGGGTGGCCCGTCGGGCGTGCGGCTGGCCAGCGCTTCGCTGACGAGGGCCTCGCCAGCGACCTGCAGGAGTTTCGGGTGGTAGTTGCAGTAAGCCAGCAGGCGGTGGATGAGGCTGTCGTGCGCGAAGTTGATCCCCAAGACCTCGGCGGGCTCCTGCAATAGGCGGTAGGCAGGGCCGGGGGAGAGAGGCCCGATGCCCAGGGCTCTACCGAAGTGCGCCTCAGCGAGGGGTTGGTTGGGTAGGCCGGCGAAGCGCTGGACCTGGTGCAAGCCGGCGAAGACGGGCTTGAAGCGGCGTTCGGTCGCGCTCATCAGGTCCCGCAGGCGGGTGGTCTGAGGGAAGCCGGCGTCGGCTTCGGCGTCGAAGAAGGAGTCGCACTCGTCGAGCAGGAGCAGCAACCGTCGAGTCCGGTCTTGATCGAGCCAGGCCGTGATGGCATCCCGAACACGCCGAAACGCGGTGGAGGCGCGCCGGCCGGGGGCCAGACCGATCCCTGCCCGACCTAGCTCGGTGGAGATCATGTCCCAGATTTCCTCTGTGCCTGAAGCCAGGCTGCTGGGCAGCGGCAGGTAGAGGGCGACATGACCTTCGGTGAGGGCGTGGCGGCGACCGGCGGCCCGTAGGAGGGCCGACTTTCCCAGCCTGCGCCCGCCGTACAAGAGACTGACACCGTGCTGGTCGGTGACGGCGGACAGTTCCTCGGCGCGACCGTAGAACATCTCCTCCGGCACGGCTTCGTTGGCGTCGGGAGTGTAGGGATTGATGGCGCTGAACGGGGCCAGGATGCGTTCGGTCAAGGTGAACTGGCCGCTGCCGCGGGAGGCCAGGTAGGCCAGAGCGGCAGCGTCCAGTACCAGCAGGGGTTTAGCGGGATGTTCGGCGCACGCGGCGGCCAGGGCTCTGCGTTGAGCGGGAGACAGGGTGCCGATGAACGCGATCACGACGGGGATGGAACTGGGATCTTGCTGGACCCAGGCGAGGAGCTTGGCAGCATCGGTGACCTCGGACGTCATCAGTAGCCGCAGTCGGCCGTCCGCTTGCGTACCGAAAGCCGGCAGGCGAACCTTGCCGATTAGTGTCACGTCGCGCAGATCGACCCATCGGCGCAGGTTTGAGGCGACCGGCAGGCCGGGATCGGCCTCGCGCTCGTATTCGATACCGGCCAGACGCAGGGCCGGGCTCAGTACGTAGGTGTTGGTGCGAACCTGGGCCCACCGGGTGGCGACGTGGTGCCAGGCGGTCAGCGCGGCCACGGCGATTTTACGATCACCGGGGGACAGGGGGCCGAAGTCCAAAGGGCCCAGGCTCGTGCCGTTCTCGGCGGCGGTGATCACCGCGGGGGTGATGCCGTCGGCCAAGGCTTGTGGGACCGCAGGGAAAAAGGTATCGAAGTCGGCAAGCGCGGTGTGCTGCGCACGTGGCGGTGTGTTCCCCTCGCGGGCCGCCAGCAAGTACTCTTCGGCCGTCGCGAGGTCACCCTCGACGATCAGCTGTCTTACAGCGTCGGTTAGTTGGGTGGGCGCGTCAGCCTCGTTGAGCTCCACGGTGGCCCGTTCCTGCAGGGACCGGGCAGCCTCAGCACCCAATACAGTGAGTTCCGTGCGCATGGCCTCACACTCGCGGCGGACAGCACCGAGAGCATCGCCGGCCAGCGCGCTGTATGCGGCTTCCATTCGGGCGGTGATACGGGCGCGCCCGGGCTCGGGTACCCGGCCCAGCCGGGTAGCGGTGTCGATATCGCGGGTCAGTTCGCCGTGCAGGGTTCTGATCGCGCTGCCACTATGGGCACGCCGGGTGTGCAATATGGCACGCAGTTCGTCTGTCAGTGTTGGGGAAGTAGTGTCCGCTTGTTCCAGTGCGTCCAGGGCGATCCGGGCGATGGCGTAGTTCTCCCGGTCGATATTTGCGCGCACCGCCTGGGTCCAGTCGGCGCGGTCGGCAGCTGTGACGTCGTTCAGTGTCGGGGTACTGGACGGGATCAGGCGGGAGTTGAGCTCCAGATCGGGGGCCCGCAGTAGGTCACTGTTCAGGACGGTGGACGGTTCAGGTTCGGTGCCGGTGAGAGTTCCGCCTGCCAACAGCCGCGCCGTTGTCTCAAGGCTCGCCAAGCAGCTCCGCGCCGCGGCCGCGGTAAGGGATTTCGGGTCGGTCTCGGTCAGAGCGGTCAGCTCACCGATCATGCGCTGGCGGTGCGGTTGGACCGCCTCGTGCAGGAACGAGAGAGGATCGGTTGCACGGGGTTGGGCCTGGGCGATGAGGACCAGCCACTGTTGGACTACGTCCAGGGAGTTGGCGGCGTGCTGCAGGATTCGCGAGCGGGCAGCGTTCTTGAGTTTGCGGGATGTGCCTCGGGCTGCTTTGTCGTCAGCATCCAAGAAGGCGGACAGTGACCCTGGCGCACCCAGGTCCCGCAGTTGCTGTCGGGTGGTGGTTGCCACGTCCCGCCGGTCATCGGCCACTGCGTGCAGCAGGGCGCCGATTCTGCCTTCGGGCGCCCACCACTGTTCGACGAACTGCTTTGCCCGCAGGTTACTGAGGTTGGGGCCGGTGCGCAGTTCGGCGCGGGCGGTGTCGCAGATGACGGCGAGGTCATCACCTGTATCGGGCCGGGCGGCCAGGACGTTGAGAGTGGTTCGTCCAGACAACTGTCCCCGGGCGGACGCGTGACCGATCGCGGTAGCGACCGCGCTGGTTCCGGGCAGGTCGTGCCACTGCGCAGCGATCTTCAAGGCGAGCTCGCCACTGTCGGGATCTCCGGCGAGCAGACCGGACCGGACGGCGGCGGCCAACACGATCAGCTGATCGGCCAAGGAGTCCGGCACACCGTGCTGCAGCTGATCGGTCACCGCCGCACGTAGTTCATGAGCACAGGCGCCGGTGTCCGAGCGCATAGCCTCGGCCAGGGCCAGGGAGCGCAGCGCCGAGGCGGTGGCTAGGTGGCCGAGAGAGTTAGCGGCGTGGTGAGCCAGAGCTAGCTGGCCCCGCGCCGTCAGATCGGCAAGGACGGGAGAGGCAGCAGGAGCAGGAGGACTGGCAGGCGTATCTGGCTTCGTGACTGTAGGTTCTGCCGTGGCGTGGGCGGCAGCTGGTTGCACTGGTGTGCATTGCTTATCGACAGTCACAGTGCGGTCCGCCGACGGCGCCGCTGGGGGCGGTGCGGGCTTGCAAGAACCAGCCGCCAGAGCTCCTGGCTCGACGTCGAGCCCGTGACGGGGGATTGGGATCAGCGATGCATCAGTGTCTGGGGACTCCGCGTTGTCGCTGGGCGAGATGCCACCTGGTTCCTGGAGGGGCGAGAGTTCGAAGGAAGCCGATCCTTGTGGTGCCGGTTCGTGCGCGCCTCCTGGATCGTTCCCGTTTGTCGGGTCGGCGCTGGTGGAAACAGATGGAACGACGGCCTTGCCGCGCAGGATCAAGGTCAACACAGGCGCGATAGTCGGGGGCAGTGTCTGACGCAGTCGTTCGGTCAGCGCGTCGGCACCATCGTCATCGTCCGACTCCACCGCGTACGCCAGCTCCGCGACCGTAGCCAGACATCCAGCCTCCTGAACCTGTTGAGGAGTCCACTTGCCGACGGCCAACAACGACTCTGAGGCTGTGCGAAGTTGTGCGATCGCTGGGTGTCCCCCTGGGCCGCTCGCCGCTGCGACGCGCTGCAGGATCTCCCGTAGTGCATGATCCTGGTCAGCCGCAGCTCCCAGTGTCTCCAGCGCCTCCAACAGGCCCGGAAGGTCCTGCTCCGGATACGGTCCGGGCTCGTGCAGTGCCAGCGCTACTGCCGCGTGCACCTCATCGACAACCTGCCCTACCTGCCCGACAGGTTGTAGCAGCTCAGGGGGCACCACCCTGCCTCCCGTCAGCAAGGTCGCAGCCTCGGACACGACCTGGGAGGCCGACGCAAAGGCATCACGCAATCGTTCGGCCTGGGTGGTACAGGCTGCTGTGGTACTCAGATCGATGGTGCTGACAGGTTCATCCGGTACCGCGGGTTCCTCCCTATCGACGGGCGGCTCCACCGGCCGAGGAACTGGTTCGGACGGCGTGCTGTCGACCGGACGGCTTCGATGGGCTTCCTCGAATGCCTGGCAGGCCCGCACAATGGCGTCGGCACCCTCGGCAGGCCATGACGACAGGGGATGGTCGCGCAGCACCAAGTGCAGCAATGGGACCGCAAGATGTGTGACCCTCCACTGCACCAGACCGGTAAGCAGCAGTACGGTCCGGTCCGGAGCCAGCTCCTCCAATCCGGAAAGGTCTTGGTCAGACCCCTGTTCCAACCAGGTGGACAGTCCGTCCCACATACCGTCAAGCGTGGGCTGGGTGAGCGTGCCGATGGTGTATGTCTGTTGAGCCCCTTCGCTGCGCCGCAAGGCTCCCAGGGCCTGCCGCACCGCGTGGGTGCTCGGTTGCCCGACCGATGGAGTGCGCAACTCCTGCAGAACCGCCGTGCGGTTCTTACGGCTGAGGCGTTCTAACATCGAGGAGAGCTGCTCCTCGGTGACCAGTGCCAGCACATCCCCGACGGGGTCGGGCAGTTCTGCGACGGCCTGCTCCAGGGCCAAGTACTGGGTGCGTTGCGGCTCAGTAAGGGTGTGATGCGGGGTACGCGGTGTGCGGCGTGCCACAGGATTCCTTTCAGTAGTTCAGCGCTGCAGATGCTGGTGCCAGGCAGGGGCCTGTCCCTCGCCCCTGCGATGGCCGCGTACAAATGTGTGTCCCTCGGGTAGCTCGGTGTCAGCATCAGGGCCGTCGACCTCGATACGCCACTGGGCATATCGCGCACGTGCAGCGGGGGTGGCGTTGTGCCCGTCCGGCAGCCTGCGTTCCCAGGGGCGCCGCCAGTGCCGTATTTGCCGCGCGGCCGTATCGGCGCCCCCGGCGATTCGCTGTGCCTCTCGGGCCTCCTCGGTGTCGGGCCACCAGGTGAACACCTCCGGCAGCACGCCGTCGTGAGCGACCATCGTGCGGGTAAGGAGACCAGCCGCCGCCATGTCCTCGCAGGTGTGGATCACCGTCCACAGCAAGGGTGGCGTGACCACATCCGGGCCGAACATTGCCGCACTCAACTGCTGGCCGTCCAACGACCGGGTGTGGGCCGTACCGATCCTGCCATCACGCAACAATGCCGCCACGATCAGTACCTCCAGTGCCGTCACCGGCGGCCGATGCCCCCCGCCGGTCGGCCGCTGCGTCGGCAGCCCGGGACCCACCGGGGGTGGGATATCCAGCGGGCCCCACGCCTCGGCCAGCAGTACCGGGTCGAAGCACCAGGTCAGGAGAGCGTCCCCCACCCGCACGGCATCCGGTAGGAGCATCGTGGTGACTATCAGCTGCCGGCCGGAGCGCGCAGCAGCCACAGTGATTTTGATGCCGGGATAGAAGGAATCCGGCCACTTCACGGATACCAGCCCGCCGGGTCCTCGTTGCGTATGCTGCCGGGCTAGATCACGATCCAACAGCTGGCCGCTGTGATGTACCTCCAGCGTCAAAGGCCCCTCGCCCAACAGCGACGGCACCGCACCCGGCAGCGGTAGTCGCCCGGCAGACAGGTCCGCCTCTGACAGAGCCACCGAAACCACCAGCAGCGCTTCGTCTAGATGTTCCACATGCACCACAGAGTTGGTCTGCCTAGGGCTGGAGCTGCCCGTGCGTTTGGCAGCGCCAGGTACGAGGTGCTCCAGATGCCCCAAGCCGGCTGGCGTCAACGGGTCGCAGTCCGCCAACACCGCGTCGACCGGCAGCGTTTGAGCCCGCCAGACGCCGCCCTGCTGCCAACTGTCATCGATCCGCAAGTCCACGTTGCGGCGCAGACCGCCTGCGGTGGCCTGGAAGGCCAGCGCAAGGTTGGCATCAACCACTGCCGAGGCCGCCGCGGTGAGCTCCAACGCGTGCTCAGCACCCACCTCGCGTTCCCAACCAGCCAGCACCGGCCATACCGCGGTGTAGCGTGGCGAACCTCCCGGGGCCGGTCGTGTGAACCGATCCACCATCTCTGCTGCCACCGGGCCGGAAGCGAACTGCTGATGCCGGTCCACAGGCTGCGCATACAGGTCCCACATGGCCAACCCCGGAGCCTGGCGCAACAACTCCTCCAAGGTTCTGAAGCACTCCTGCAGAGCACGCTCCGCCGCCACGTTGTCCGCAGAGTCCTGGAGTAACGGGCCCAGGTCTCCCGCCGCCAGCAGCCGCTGTCCCGGGCCCATGAGGAACTGCCGGTACAGCCCGCTGTGGTCCCGCCCCGACATCAGACCGCTCGTGTCGGCAGTCCCCACCAAGTGGCCCCACCGATCCACTACCCCAGCAGGGGACCTACGAATTCGGGCAAGTTCCTTGTGCTCAACGGACGTCAACGCTCCCAGAGCGTCCCAGTCAATTACCGCACGCGCGAGCGCGGCCTCCGACCCACCCGAAGACGGCGCTCCCGACAGTGCGCCCGGAGTCCATCCGTCTTCCTCGACGTCGGGCGAGGCACCGAACGACGCACAGACCTCTCCCCACAATGAGTGCGCCCCACGCTCTATTCGCACAAAGGAGCCCACCGGCGGCAGCGGATTCCGGATATCGGAGCCCAGGAGAGTGAACGCCTCCGGGTCAAGGATGCCTGTGCTGTAGGCGCCAGCATCAAGGTCATATCCGAAGTACACGGCATTGAACGCGGTGCACACGTGTAAAGGCCCACGCCGTACCTGCGCCACGTCTTCGAGGAAGGAGACCAACTCCTCCTTCACCCCACCCGGCAGCGCGTCGCAGCCCAGCGTCAGCTCATGGAAGAACAACGGCGCACTCGCCGCTGGCAGCCCCATCACCGGTGGCTCCGTATCCGGCCCGCGGTCGCGACCCAGCGACGACCACGGATCGCACTACAGGTGATTGGCAACATCACGTATCCCCCCCGCGCTTTCTGTCCCGTACTGATTTTTAGCGCACTACTTGGACATCCGCCCCCCACTTGGTGCTCTTTCCTGCAAAATGAAGTTTCCCCGTGATCTTGGGCACGTTGTTGTTATGCCGCGAGGGCTTGGTCTTTCCGGTAGCGCAGGCGTGTCTCGTGGGGCGTGAGGAGGCCCAGTGGATGTGCTTGCGCAGGCGGCGTCTGTTGTAGAAGGTCTCGATGAAGTCGAAGATGTCGGCGCGGGCGGTGGCACGGTCGGGCCAGAAGCGGGTGCCGATCTCCTCTTTGAGTACGGCCCAGAAGCTTTCCGCGGCGGCGTTGTCGAAGCAGCTCCCGGTCCGGCCCATACTCTGTCGGTGTCCTAACTTGCCGCTCCTGTCGCGGAGTTGACCGGAGGTGTATCCCGATCCACGATCACTGTGGATCACGCAGCCGGCTTCCAGGCGGCCCAGCGCGACGGCCATGTCCAGGGCGTCGACGACGAGTTCAGCGCGATGGTGGTCGGCCATCGAGTACCCGATGATCTCGCGCGTGGCCAGGTCCAGCCACGAGGCGAGGAGCCAGCCCCCGGCCGTGGGGATTAGGTGATGTCCCCGACGATTTTCGTTCCGGGGCGAGTGGCGGTGAAGTCCCGGCCGATCAGGTCCGGCGACGGGGCGGTGCCCCAGATCTCCGGTTACCGAAACCGGGGATCGGCCGCGGCCGGTGCGCCGGCTGTTCCCGGCGATGCAACGTCACCGCGTCGGACCGGAACTCCGCACTGTACTTCGAGGGCCTTGCCATGTGGATCTTGTGGGGCTCGTAAAGTCATCGCTGCAGGTGAGCAGCGGTGTCCATGGTTGTCGGTGGTGGCTGGGACCCTGTCCGGATGATCGTGTCGCTGTTGTACGATGCTGTCCATACCGGCTGTCCTGCTGCGCCGGGACACTGCCAAGGACGCCGAGCCGTTGGTGCTGAGGCATGAACACACTGTCCTGCGCCGTCAGCTCAAGGGCCCGGTCCGCTACGAGTCGGCCGACCGGTTCTGGTTCTCCGCGCTGTCCTCGCTGATACCACGGCGCCGCTGGGCCGGCGTCTTCCCCGTCACCCCTGGCACCGTGCTGGCCTGGCACCGCAAGCTGATCGCCAAGAAGTGGGACTACTCCGCCCGCCGCAGCCGTACCGGCCGACCCCCGACTGTGGCCGCGCTCAGGAAGCTGGTGCTGCGCCTGGCCGGCGAGAATCCCCGGTGGGGGCACCGAAGGATCCAGGGCGAACTGGCCCGGCTGGGCCATCCGATCGCACCGTCCACGGTCTGGGGGATCCTGAACGCCGCGGGCTGGTCGACGGGGTTTGCTCTGCTCCGGTTAGCTGTTCTGGGCTGCGAACAAGGGCGGCTGTCGAGAACCCTGAGCGCGTGCCATCGAAGTTGACCGGCATGCGGGTCAGTGCCCCCGCATCAGGAGGTGGAGCAGTGTCATCACGGCGACACCGACGACGAGGGCGGTACCGAACGACGGGTGCTCGAAGGCGACGTACACAGTGCCGCATCCAACGAGCATGAACAGCACCATCCGTTGATCTATGTGCCCGTTCATCCGCGAGGCCCTCCCTGTATTTGCGCCGTCATGGCTGCCACAGGGAAACAACGACTGGAATTCCGGCAGAAAACCCAACCGGATCACGGATTCTTCTGATCTTGAGGTAACCTGTGGCGCTTTCCGGTGGCCCGATCTGTTGACGGCAACACGACCCAGCTCTCGCCGGGCGCGATCAAGATGCGACGGCATGGCCTCGCGTCCGCCCGGATGGCGCAGGGCGCCGGCGGACCGGTAGACGAGCCAAAATCCCCGGCCGGGGAATCGAAATTGTGTTCGTAAATGGCTGTAAGGGCGAGGAATGGGAACGATCCGGAATCCGGATGTATCCGGCCTCTTGCCTGCCATTTTCCTTCCCCGAGGCAGCCTGGCCTATCCCGTCGTCGGCTCTGGCCGAGTCCCATTGTCAGTGGTGGCCTCTACGGTTCCTTGTGGCCGGCGCGGAATGCCTGTGCACGGCTACGCGGGCATGAGTGCCGACCGAGTGGGGCGTGCGTTTTCGCTGTTGGCGGGAAATGCGGTCGTACTTGCTGGGGTGGTGAGAGGGCAGGATGTATGGAGTTGGACTACGACCGTCTGGTCGCCCTGCGGAAGCAGAGCGCTGCTTGGCGGCTACTGAAGGCCGACAACGCCGCGCTGATGCTGAGCTTCTTCAACAAGGTGTTTGTCGAGCAGGGAGCGCGCTCGATTGCCGGTGCGGAGCTTGTCGAACGGCTGGACGACGAGTTGTTCGCCCTCAATGATCGGCTGGGGCAGGGCACGTTTCCCAAGTCCGCGAAGGCGTATCTGGATGACTGGTCGGCACCGGGGAACGGTTGGCTGCGCAAGTATTACCCGCCGGATTCGGACGAGCCGCACTACGACGCCACGGCCGCGGTCGAGAAGGCGATCGCGTGGGTCCGGTCGCTGGGAGAGCGTTCGTTCGTCGGTACGGAGTCGCGCCTGAATACGATCTTTGATCTGCTGCGGCAGATGACGTTCGGCACCGAAACCGACCCCGAGGCGCGACTGGCGGAGCTCACCCGGCGGCGGCATGAAATCGACTGGGAAGTCGAGCGTGTTGAGGCTGGCGAGGTGGACGTCCTGGACAGCGCGGCGCTGCGGGACCGCTACCAGCAGGTGACGACGACGGCGCATGGGCTGCTGGCCGACTTCCGCGAGGTTGAGGCGAACTTCCGGGACTTGGACCGGGACCTGCGGAGCAAGATCGCCGCGTGGGACGGGGCCAAGGGCGAACTCCTGGACGAGGTGCTGGGCAGCCGCGAGAGCATCGCAGAGTCGGACCAGGGACGGACCTTCCAGGCGTTCTACGACTTCCTGCTCGCCCCGAGCCGTCAGGACGAACTCAAGACGCTGCTGGCCGAGGTCGAGGCCATGGAGGCCATCGACGAGCCTGACCCGCGCATGCGACGCATGCCCCGGGACTGGCTGGAGGCCGCCGAACGCACCCAGGCCACGGTGCGGCAGCTGTCGGATCAGCTCCGCCGGTTCCTGGACGACCAGGTGCGCTCGGAAGACCGCCGCGTCCTGGAACTGGTGCGCGCGATCGAGACGCAGGCCCTGGCCTTGCGCGACGTGCCGGGCGTGAATCTGGTCGCCGAGATCGATGCGGCAGCCCCGGCCATCGCCCTGCCGATGGAGCGGCCCTTGTATACGCCGGTGGTCAAGGCACCGATCGACAGCACCGGCATCGAGGCGGGGGACGAGGAGTTCACCGCTGACGCCTTGTTCGAGGCGGTGTATGTGGATCCCGCCCGGCTCACGGCCGCGGTGCATCACGCCCTGGGCTTGCGCACGCAGGTGTCCTTGGCCGAGACGCTGCGCGAGCACCCCCTGGAGCAGGGGCTTGCCGAACTGGTCGCCTACTTCGCGCTACCGGACGACGGGTTTACCACCGTGTTCGACGACCACCGCCAAGAAGAGATCACGTGGATCGGCGAGGACGACGTCCAGCAGGTCGCCACCGTGCCCGTGGTCACCTTTGCCCGCATCAGCCCCGGCATCGCCTGGGTAGCCAGCCCGAAGGAGGGGCGATGACCACACCTGCCACCCCCACCCCGCAGCAGCCCTACACTCTCTCGCTGCCGGTCAACCAACTGCTCAAGGGCCCGGTCTTCCGCGACCAGCACGAGCGGGCCTGGGACGCCCTCCTGCACCACAGTGCCGACGTGAAGGACTACGTCGACGTCATGGGGCTGCGCGTGGTGATCGACGAGATGGAGGGCTACGCGTTCCTCCAGTCGAAACCCGACGACGAGGACGATGTCCGCGATCTCCGCGTGGCGCCTCCGCGGCTGATGCCCCGCCGCTCGCTGTCCTACCCCGTCAGTCTGCTGGTCGTGCTGCTGCGCAAGCGGCTCGCCGAGTTCGACGCGGGCGCCGACGGCACCCGCCTGATGATCACCCGGGACGAGATCGTCGAGATGATCCGCATGTTCCTCCCGGCCGGCAGCAACGAGGCACGCCTGGTCGACCAGATCGACGGCCACATCAACAAAGTGGTGGACCTGCAATTTCTGCGCCGCGCTCGCGGGCAGGAGCAGCTGTTCGAGGTGCAGCGGATCATCAAAGCCTTCGTCGACGGGCAGTGGCTCGCCGACTTCGACACGAACCTGGCCCAGTACGCGGCCACCCACACCCCCCAGGAGAAGCAGCAGTGATCCCCGCCCAGCCCGGCCCCGCCGACACGAGTGCCTCCACCGACCTGGCTGCGGCAGGCTTCCGGCTGGAGCGTCTGGAGGTCTACAACTGGGGCACGTTCGACAAGCACGTGTGGTCGTTCGGCCTCGGCGGCGCCAACGCCCTGCTGACCGGTGACATCGGTTCCGGCAAGTCCACCCTGGTGGATGCGATCACCACGCTGTTCATGCCCGCCCGCAAGATCGCCTACAACAAGGCGGCCGGTGCGGAGAGCGGCGAGCGCAGCCTGCGCTCCTACGTGCTGGGCCACTACAAGTCCGAACGCAACGAGACCACCGGGACCACCAAGCCGGTGGCGCTGCGCAAGCCGGGCAGCTACTCCGTCATTTTGGGCGTGTTCACGAACCCGGCGCTGGCGGCGACCGTCACGCTGGGGCAGGTGTTCTGGCTGGCCGACGGGAACGCCACCAGCCCCGAGCGGCTGTTCCTCGTCGCCGACCGTGCGCTGTCCGTCGCCGGAGACTTCGCCGACTTCGGCACCGAGGTGCGGGCGCTGAAGAAGCGTCTCGAAGTGGGTGATGTCCGCGTCCACAAGACGTTCCCGCCGTACAGCAAGGATTTCCGGCGCCGGATGGGCATCGAGTCCGAGCAGGCGCTGGAGCTCTTCCATCAGACGGTGTCGATGAAGTCGGTGGGCAGCCTGGACGAGTTCGTGCGCAGTCACATGCTCGAACCGTTCGATGCGGCGGCGATGACGGACAACATCGTGAGTCACTTCGACGCTCTGACTACCACCTACAACTCCGTTCAGCGGGCCCGTGCCCAGGTCGATGCCCTCACCCCGCTGCTTGAGGACTGCGATGCCTACGACGGCCTGGCCGCACGCATCGAGGAGGCCGACGCCCAGCAGGCCGCCCTGCGGTACTTCATCGCCCAGCGCACGTCGGTGCTGCGCGAAGCCCAGCGCGCCGAGGCGGAGCGGATGCTCGCCCGCCTGGAGGGTGAGAAGAAGACCGCGAAGGACGAGCTGGAGCGGCTGCGGGACCAGGAACGCCGGTGGGAACTGCAGCGTGAGGGCCTGGGCGGCGGGCGCCTGGGTGAACTGGAGCGCCAGATCGAGGAGACGGAGCAGCAGCGCGCCGCTCAGGAGAAGCGCGCCCGCCAGCACGCAACCCTGCTGGAGCAGGCAGAGCTGGCTCCGGTCACCGATCAGGCGCAGTTCACCGACCGCCTTGAGGAGATCGCCCGGGCCCAGCACGACGTCGCCGCGACGACACAGGAGACGCGCACGGCCCTGGAGACGCTCGCAGTCGAGGCCGCACAGCTGAATCAGCGGGCCGAGGACCTCAATGCAGACCTGATCAGTCTGCGCTCGCGCCGCAGCAACATCCCCCGCAAGCAGCTGGAGGTACGCGCCCGCCTGAGCCGCGAACTCGGCATCGAGGACAGTGCCCTGCCCTTCGCTGGCGAACTCATTCAGGTCCGAGACGAGGAACAGGCGTGGGTCGGAGCCGCCGAGCGGCTGCTGCGCGGCTTCGCCGTGTCCCTCCTGGTCCCCGGCGATCAGTACGCTCGCGTCTCCGACTGGATCAACGACCACCACCTGGGGACGAAGCTGGTCTACTTCCGCGTCCCGGACAAGCTCCCGCCGCGGCGCCTGCCCACCGGTGCGTCCACGGCGCTGTTCACCAAGCTCGAAGTGCGCGAGGACTCGCCGTTCGCCCCGTGGCTGGCCGGCGAGCTCGAACGCCGTGCCTCCCACGCCTGCGTGCCGACGATGGAGGACTTCCGGCACGCCGAACTGGCCATCACCGCACAGGGGCTGATCAAGGGGGCGCGGGGCCGCCACGAGAAGAACGACACCACCCGCATCGACGACCGCAGCACGTATGTGCTCGGCTGGACGAACCAGGCGAAGATCGATGCCCTCCTGGATCAGGCGGGACGGGTCCACGGCGCCCAGCGCGAGATGGAGAAGAAGAAGCGCGGGCTGGGAGCCGCGTACGAGGACGCCATCAGCCGTGACAAGGTCCTCGACCGGCTGGCGGCGATGCTGGACTACGGCGAGATCGACTGGCCGTCCGCGGTACGGCGCATCACCGAGCTGACTGCGGAGAAGCAGCGCCTGCAAGCCGCCTCCGAGGACATGGACGAACTCACCCGTCGCCTCACCGAGATCGCCGACCAAATCACCGAACAAGGGGCCGCCTACGAGAAGGCCAGCCAGCGCTGGGGACGGGTCGACGGCGAGCGCGACGCCGCTGAACGCGCCTGCGACGAGGCCCGCGCGGTACTCGACGAACCGGCCGCCGGCGCTGCACAGGCGCACTTTCCGGCCCTCGAACAGCGCTTGACCACCGCCCGCCTGGAGTGCCGGACCGCGCAGGAGTGCGCGCAGGCCGAAACCCGGCTACGCGAGGAGATGACGGCGCACAAGTACCGCTGGGCCAAGGAGCAGACCCGCCTCGCCCAGACGATCGCCGCCCAGATGAGCTCCTTCCGCACTACCTATCAGGTCGAGGCCAGCGAACTCGACGCCTCCGTTGCCTCCGCTCCCGGATACCGTGCCCTGCACCAGCAGCTCGTTGCCGATGACCTGCCGCGCTTCCAGGACCAGTTCCGCACCTACCTGAAGACCAACGTGATCCGCGAAATCGCCGGATTCCACGCGCAGTTGAACATCTGGGCCGACGAGATCGGCGAACGCATCCACACCATCAACGAGTCGCTGGCCGGCATCGACTACAACCCTGGCCGCTACATCAACCCTGCTGACCACCACCCAGGAAGCGCTGCCCGCTCTCATCGACTGGATGATCGCCCACCCCATGCAGGTCCTCCAGCGGGAGGCCGACTGGCCTCGCCTGCAGGACACGATCCGCTGGATCGCCGACTTCCGCGGCCCAGCCGTCTACCTGCGGCAGCTCGACGTACCTGGGGTGGACACCAAGTTCATCGAACGCCACCGCGCCATCCTGACCACCCTGCTCGAACAGTGCATTCCCGACGACCGCATCGACACCGAGGCCGCGCGCACTGACTTCGCCGCCCGCTTCCGCTTCCTGCGCAAGCCCGCCTACCTGCGATTCCGGCTGCTCGGCGGCGAGTCGCTGACGGGCTTCAGTGAACTCTCAGTCCGTGCCCATGAGTTCACCGTGCCACCGCCCGGCGTCACGACCGTGTACGTCGTCGAGAACGAAACCACCTACCTTGCCTTCCCCGACCAGCCCCACAGCATCGTGATCCACGGCGGCGGCTACGCCGTCACCCAACTATCCGCCCTGACCTGGCTGAACGATGTACGCCTCGTGTACTGGGGCGACCTGGACACTCACGGGTTCACCATCCTCGACCGGCTGCGTCGGGCCTTCCCGCATACGCGGTCCATCCTGATGGACCGGAGCACTCTCCTGGAGCACCGCGGCCAGTGGGTGAAGGAAGACACGCCCACCCACCAGCCTCTCGGCACGCTGACGCCGGACGAGGCTGATGTCTACGACAACCTCGTGGACGGCGAGTTCGGCCCCAACGTGCGACTCGAACAGGAGCGCGTGCGGTTCCACCTGCTCGAAGACGCCCTGAACGAGCTCCGCTAGGCACCGCACACCATCAGCCGGCTTGTCGGTGCCGATGAAGGGGCAGGTTCATCACGCTGAGGCGAGTAGTTCCTGGTGCCCGGCGAGGGCCGTAGCACGAAGGAGAGCACGGAACTCGTCGGTCACCGTCCCACGGGTCTTCAGGGCATGGCAGTTCGGGCACAGAGCGATCATCGCCTTGGGAAGGTCCTCGCCCCCCTTGGCGTGATCGTCTATGTGATCCACTTCCAACAGGTAGGAGCCATTGCGGCTGAGTGCCGAGGTGTAGCGGGGATCAGGGCAGCGGGGGTTCTCGCAGCCCCCTTGGCTGCGCTCGAGCACCGCATGGCGGGATGCGGCGATACGGCTCAGTCGCTGACCACCTTGGGGTTGGCGGCGGTGGCTCTTGCCGTCCCGCACGGCGCCCTCCGCCCGGGCATTCAGCTCCGCGTAACGCAGAGCCGGAACTGCCATACGGCGCAGGAGGACAGCGGTCATCCGGCAGCGGTCGAGTGCATCGGCGGCCGGTTCCTCGGCCGGCAGTGCGAAGTGACCTGCGGCCGAGTCCCAGTCGTTGTCGAACTCGCCGTGGCGCAGACGCGCGCACTCCCAGCGGCTGCGGTTCAATTTCGTGAGTGTGGTCGCCGTGTCCGGCCACAGGGCACCGTAGGGGAGGCCGTCCCGTAGCCAGGCGTACTCCAGCCCCGTGTAGATCGCGGCGTACTGGAGGTTGCGTCCGTAGGTGACGACGCGCTTGCCCTGGAGTCTGCGCAGCAGGGTGTCAGCTACCTCGCGGAAACGGGGGGGGCGGCTTCGAGTTCCTCCGGGTCGGCAGGGCCGAGTCGAAGCTGCTGCAGGTATGTCGCTTCCCATTCGGGGTTGATGAATTGATGCCATCTCTTGCGGCCGACGGCCGAGGTGAGTGCTATCTCGTAGGGCACGGCCCGTTCCCGGGGCGGGGTGGACGGAGCAGGTGAGCCGATGGCGCTGACGGCCAGAATGACCGTATCGGGATCGTCGAGGACGTCCTGTGCCCAACGGATCGCAGCATGGCGGATGGCTTGGGCTTCGTCGGCATCGGGTGCCGCTGAGAAGGGGACCGCTCGATCCGCGCGGTAGATAGGCGACGGCGGATACACGGTCTCCTCCTCTCGGCGTCGCTTGAATTCTGACCCTCTGACGGCGGATCAAAAGTGACCCACTTGGTGGTCTTCGCCTGAACCTGATCTTGATGGAAGGTCAGGAGGGAGAGG
>NZ_BMRN01000078.1 GCF_014648655.1 Streptomyces atratus | reverse complement strand
ACCGCTGTGGACCTCGGTTCCCGCCCTGAGCGCGAGGGCACGTCCGTCTTCATCTTTCCCCGACGCTGCCGTACCTGCCCGAAGGAGCCGATGTGTCACTGACGAAAGCTAGCCATTCCCGACGCGGGGATGAGGCGTACGACGTCCTCATTGCCCATACCTATGACTGTGCGTCGTGCCGAGCGAAGGCGCCCTGTCCCACAGCGGTCCTGCTCACGCCCCGGCCCTGAGAGACGGACGTGCCCACGGAACCGTCCACGACGCCCTCAGGTACCTTCGAGCGCGGCGTGGCGGCCTGGCGCAGACAAAGCCCGGGAAGGGCACCTGCGGCCCAGGGGCACGTAGAGACGATCTTGCTCGATGGTCAGGAGCACGAGTCCTGGTGCCGGAGACGACCCCGGCGGAGACGACCCGGGAGCGGGCACCGCCGCGGGGTGAGCCGGCGCCCGGCCGGGGGAAGGGGAAAGGCACTCTTCCCCTTTGAGGGAAGAGGTGTCGGCGGCTGCGTCACACTGACCCACCCCCCTGACCTGCAGAAAGGCGCTCCAGCAGATCCACCGTTGGCAACCCGTTGCGCAACCCGCTAAGCAACCAGTCAAGCAACCCGATACGCAACCTGTTAGGCAACCTGTTAGGCAACCTGCGGATCCGCTGGGACCTTTCGACTAGGTAGTAGCAATGACGGATCTGCCGCGCGGCGGAAGATCCAGCAGCATGGCGTGGAAGAGCGGCGCGTTCAGGAGGCGCGGGCGCAGGTCGCCCAGTGTCTGCCAGCCCCATGATTCGTACAGTGCCCGGACCTTGGGGTGGTCCTGGAGGACCAGGAGTGTGGCGCGCTGCTCGGGCCGGGCCGCGAGCAGTTCGTCGTGGAGTCGGCGTGCGGTGCCGGTCTTGCGCCAGGGGGTGCAGACCATCAGTTCGCTGAGTGCGTAGGTGCGTGTGCCGGTCTCGGTGAGGGTGTCGGCTGGTACGCGGGTGAGCAGTCCGCCCCACCAGCGGGCGCCGGGGGGAAGCGGCGCTCCGTAGGCGTAGCCGACGGGCTTCCCGTGGTCGTATCCGACGACGCAGTTCCAGCCGGGCCGGGCCATCCAGCTGTCGAGTCCTTCGGCGAACCGGTCGATGGCGCAGAACGGGTCGTTCTGCCCTTCCTTCGCGTAGACCTCGGCGTACACGTCAAGCAGGAGCGGGCGCAGGTGGGCGGCGTGGTGGTGGGTGTAGTGGCGGAGTTCTATGTCGGCGGTCACTTCGGGTGGTTCTCCTATGCGGCGGCGAGGGTGCGGTGGACGGTGGCGAGTCGGCCGGTGATGCTCTGGCTGCTGACGCGTGTGGTGTCGATGGCTGACGCGGTGGTTCGGGCACCTGCCATGTTTCCCCGGGCGATCTGGAGTTCGGCGAGCTGGACGCTGTAGTACGCGCGGCTGCGGCGCAGGCCGGGGTCGAGGAGCGTCAGGGCCTGGGCGGTGGCGGTCTCGGCGTCGGCGAGGTGTCCCATCGCCTGGTGGGTGATGGCGGCGAGTCCGCTGATCTCGGCGGCGGTGAGGAAGTTGAGCCATCGCGGTGCGGGTGCGATGGGGTCGATGCGGTCGTGTGCGGTCTGAGCGGCGAGCAGGGCACGGGCGGCGGCCGGGCGGTCGCCGGCGCGGGCGTGGCCGATGGCCAGGCGGGATTGGAGCAGGGCCGCGTAGCGCGGGTCCTGGCGGGCTTCGCGGCTGGCGAGGGCGGTCTGGCTGATGCGCAGGGCTTCGCGGTGGTGGCCGCCGCGGCGGGCGTGGACCGCAAGGTCGGACCAGGCACGGGCCTGGGCCCGGTGACTGGCTCCGAGGATGGCTCTCTGCAGCGCGGTGGTGCGCCACCGGTGTGCCGCGTCCAGGTCCCTGGCGTCGTCGGCGGCCCATCCGGCGGAGCTGCACAGTGATGCGATGGCGGTGTGGAGTGCCTGCTCGACGCGGGGCCCGTAGGTGCAGTGGTCGGCTGCGGTGGACAGGCGGTCGAGGTAGGCGGTCGCGACGGTCAGGAGGGGTTGGCCTCCGATGGCGCTGAAGTGGGCGTCGAGGCGGTCGATCCGCTCGCGGGCGCGTGCGACGTCGGTCATCGACAGGCGGCCGCTGGCGGGGGTTTCGTCGATGTTGAGGGCAAGGGCGACCGCTGCGGCGGCGGGCGCGGTGATGAAGCGGCGGCGGCGCACGGGCGCCTCCTTCGTCGGTGCGGGAGACCGTGGCGGGGCGGGCAGATTCGCGCTGTGTTTCCCTCTCGGGATGAAGCCGAGCGCCTGCGCCGGACGGTCGAAGAGCTGTTCCAGGGCGTGAAGGTAGCGGGTCCAGGGCCATTGGACTTCGCCGCTGATCCAGCGCCTGACGTGGCGGTCGGTGCACTTGCGGGGGTGGGTCTCTCCGAAGATCTGTGCGGTGATCCGGTTGATCTCGTTGGCCAGGCTCTGGTGCGTGAAGCCGTACTTGGCCATCACGGCTTCGAGTTGAGCGTTTCGCTGTCTGTCCATCGGTTCCCCCGTAGGTGCCGGTCGCGGCACAGACGGTAGTCCTGCCGCTTTTCTTCCGTTGGTAAAACTGTCCGGTCCCTGCTCGGTACTTGCCCGGAATCTGGCCTGAGCCCACCCGAACGTGTCGCGGTTGTCTGGGAGTACGCCGACAAACCGTCCCTGGGGAGGCCCCATGCCGAACTCGTCCGGCCACCGCCGCACTGCCCGGCCCTTACCGGCCAGGGTGCGCAGGAAGATCGCGGCTCTCCGGGCCCCGGCAGTGGCAGTGGGCGGGGCCCCCGTCGCGCCGGTGACCGCGGTGGCGCTGTATGCCGTGGTCCCGGTGCCGGCCATGGAGCACCTGGTGACGGCGCCCCTGGCTGCGCACGCGGAGGCGCAGGGCTGGGTCGTTCCGGCCGGCTGCGCGGTGACCGACAGCGGGCCGCTCGACCAGGAAACGGAGCTGCGGCCGGGCTGGGCACGGGTCCGCGCAGCGGTGGACGGCGGCCGGGTCGCCGGGATCGTCGTCCCCGCATTCGCGCACATCGCCTACCGCTGGCACGACTGGAACGCACAGCGGTCCTGGCTGCTGGGCCGGGGGCTGTTCGTCATCGCCACCGATCCGACCGACTTGGTCACGGGCCTGGAACCGGAGGAGTCACAGTCATGAGCGCGGTGTTGTACGACCCCGAGGCGCTCCTGGACCAGGAGCTGCCGCTCGACCGCGCGCCCATTACCGCGCTGGTCGATGCGATGCTGGCACGGAAGGACGCGAGCGGTCTGCGGGCGGGCGACTGCGCGCAGATCGCTCTGCTCCTCACCGGGCACGCCCGAATCGTCGCCGCCGAAGTCCGCCGGCACTTCGAGGCCCTGCCCAAGGACAGTGAGCTGCGGCCAGTGACCGACCAGGTCCTTCAGGAAGCGAAGCGCCGCCTGTCGGTGACCTCCCAGACCACCCTCGCGCACGCGCAGCAACGGGCCCGGCTGGTGAAGGCGCTGTACCGGGCACTGGACCAACTCGACAAGGCGCAGCCGGTTTCACCATCCTGACGTCTGGTGCTCCCCCTGCGTGGAGGCATGGAGCCCCTGGCTGGAATCCTTCTCCAGCCGGGGGTTTCTCCGCCTCATGAGCGCGGGCGCCTGTCAGCCCACCCACCCGATGTCACGGACCTCCAGGCCGTCGTGGTAAGCCACGCAGGAGACCCAGCACCGGGTACCGAACTCGTCGACGGCTTCCTCGCCACCGGATGTCGGCCACCGGTCGGGATGCTTCGCGACTTCGACGAGCAGGTTCTGCACCGCAGCCCGCGCTGCTGCGGACGGCAGACCGGCCATGACATCCGCAGCGAGCCACTCCAGCCGTACGTACCGCATTCGGCGCCCCCGTTGATCGGCAGGGACAGCGCGCTACAGCGGAGCGGCACGGCCTGCTGTGTCCTGTGGATAACCCGGTGGCATGCCTCGGCTTCATCGGACGGTGGCAATGACACCGAGGCATGCCACCAGGACCGCCGCGGCGCCCGTGGCGACCATCAACGGGGTGGCGAAGGCCGGATGCCGGTGCGCAATGTAGGCGACACCGCCCACCACAAGGAGGGTGACGAGGATCAGAAGGAGTAGAACCAGCAGGACGAACGAGGACACAAGGAATCTCCGTTTTCATGAGCGCACTTGAACTGAGTACAGGGCTAAAACAGTCTGTGATCCAGCCCCATTCGAGGGACCACACCATGACACCTTGCAGATTTACCAGTTACTTGGATTGCTATTTCGCGAATTATTCACCACTATTCGCTCAGATTGACTTGAGTCAACTTGCGACCGCCGCAAGCATCTCACCACTCATTTCTTATTCGATCTAATTCAATAATTAAGCTCTGGCGATGAAGTTGATGATTTTGTCGATGGCGCGGTTGACGGGGCGGGCAACGGCGTGGAAGACGCTCTTGACATTGTTGGCCAAGCTACCGATGCCGAGGAGCGAGGCGAGGAGGCCGATCAGTAGCGGGACGCTGGCGGCGAGTGCGGTCTCGACCATTTTGGGGACGCCTGCGGTGCCGCCGTTGGCGATGGCTATGACGGAGTCGAGGACGGCGTTGACGAATTCGATGATCTGGGCGCCCTGGTTCACGATGAACGTGACGATGTCGATGATTCCCTTGACCGCGCGGACGAATGCGGAGGCGGGGTGAGGAGGGAGACGATCCAGGTGATGCCCGCGATCATGACGGTGGGGATCAGGTAGCTGGTCAGTTTTTCGAGGATCGTGGCCTTGAGGTCGCCCGCTTCGGCGGTGATTTCCTTGACGGCGCCCGCGGGGCCCTCGCGGGCGAGGGTCTGGGCGACGGGGACGGAGGACTCGACGGCGCTCATGGCCTGGTCGGGGACGCCCTTGCGGGTGATGCGGGCGCGGATGTTGGCCCAGGTCAGGCCGAGGAGGGAGGCAATGAGCTGGATGATGCCCTTGAGGTCGAACTTCTGGGGGAGTTCGAGGCCCGCCTTGACCGCGGTGCCCAGCAGCCAGGACACGACGCCGGTCTTGAGGTGGTCGGCGATGTTGGTGATGAAGAGGTTGAGGCCCGCTCCCACCGCCTTGACCAGGTTGCCCAGGAAGCCGATCGGGTCCTTGATGATCTTCATGATCGCGGAGGCGGCCTTGGCGAGGATGCCGAGGAGGAGGTTCTTCAGTTCGTTGATCGTCTTGATCGCGCCGACGATCGCGTCCTTCGCCTTGTCGATCAGGCCCTTGTTGGCCTCCTGGAGCTTCTTGATCTCCTCGTCGATCTTGTTCAGGGCTGCCGTGTACTTCGTCGCGAGGTCCTGGACGAGCTGTTCGGACTTCTCGTTGACGGTGGCTTCCAGGTCGTCGAACTTCCCCGCGAAGTCCTTCGCCGCGTCCTCGCCGAACTGGCGCAGGTCGGAGGGAAGCCTGTCGACCTCCGCCTTCAGCTCGGTGCGGCCCTTGGCGATGCGGGCCTTGGCCTTGCCGAGTTCCGCGCCGATGATGTCGGCGACCGAGGAGATGACCGTCTGCATCTTCGCGACGTAGAGCTTGCGGGCCTCCTGATAGAGGTCGTTGGCCTCCTTGGGCAGGCCGGCGAACTTGTCCTTGACCCAGCGGGCCTTGCCCGTCCAGCCCGAGTACCGCTTGTCCTTGTAGGCCTTCATCCGGCGCTTGTGGTCCGCGGTGAACGCGTCCCGCGCGGCTTTCTCACCCGTCGTGAACGCGGTGTCGACCTTCTTGTCCAGGCCGGACAGGGTCTCCTCGACGTCCTTCTTCGTGCCGTCGTAGACCTTCTGCAGCTTCGCCGTGACCTCGGCGCGCTTCTTCTCGTCCTTCGACTTCGTCTCGCCCTTCCCGCCGTCGACCTGCTTGCCAGCCGAAGCCCAGGTCGCCGTCAGCGCGTTCATTGTCTGCGCCCCGGAGGCCGCCGCCCCGGCCTTCGCGGTACTCAACTGCTGTGCCTTGGAGAACTTGTCGGCGCCGTCAAGGTTTTTCGGGGCCTGGAAGTCGATGGCCTTGTTCACCGCGTCGATAAACGCCTGCTTGTTGAACTCGCCGGGCTTCGCAGCATTCATCTTCTCCGCGTTCGCCGCCTTGCCCTGCGCCTCCTTGTCGTCCCGCGGCGGGAGCGCGGAGGACTTGGCTCCATAGGTTGGACTGAAGGGCGAGCAGCATTTACGGGCGAGCTGGCCGAAGCCGGGCTCGTGGGGACTGGCCCTCGCCGCGGTTCAGCACGGGGTACAACGTGGGTCGGCTTTTGGGCAACCTCCTGACCTGCGCATTCGGGGGTTTGGGTCAGCGATCGGGTCAGGGGCGCTGAGGAGAGTTCACGGCATCACCTGAACGGGGAGCTGTCGTGACTGGACCACGAATCTTTGAGTCGCTGGATGCCGAATGGGCGTTGGCCTGCGCCGAGTCCGGGCGCGTCGAAATGGTGCTGGGCTGGCTACAGGAGGGCGGGGTCGTCCTCAGCAGCGGGTGCGCGGCTGGTCTTCAGGAAGTGCTGGCCGAATTGGAGTGCCGGGACCGGGCGCAGGGGCGTGTGCACAGTGACCGGTGGATGCGAGTGTTCCTGGAGCGGGCGGCCGGCGAGGGCGCAGGGGCGCAGTTGGCGGCGCGGGTGGTGGTCCAGGCGATGCTGCCGGGTGCGGTGCGGATGACTCAGCGGCTGCTGCGGGCCGGCCGGGATTTCGACGAGACAGGGCAGGTCGTCGTCGCGTGCCTGTATCAGGTGGTGCGGCGGTATCCGCTCGGCCGGAAGGGCGGGGTCGCGGCGAACCTTCTCCTGGAGACGCTGCATCTGGCGAGCCGTGAGCTGCAGGCGGACACGGAGACGGACGCGCTGCCGTGGCACCCCGTACTCGAATCCGCGGCCGTACCCGGCGAGCCGGCGGCGGACGATCCGGCGGAGACTGCCTGGCAGACGGCCCTCGGCCAGCAGGCCGTCGAGGCCGGGCTCATCTCGGCCGGTGAGATTCCGGACGGCGCGCGGGGCGAGTTGGTCGAGCTGCTGGTGTGGGCCGTGGCCGCCGGACTGCTCGATGCAGTGCGGGCGCGGGTGATCGCGGACGAGTCGCGGGCCGGGGCGCGGGAGAGCGCGGAGCGGGCCGGTGTGTCCGCGATTGCGTGGCGGCAGCGTCGGAGCCGGACCGTGCGGCAGTTGCGGGCGGTCGCTGACCAGTGGGTGCAGGCCGCGTGATGACGATTTCTCAGATTTCTCGGCTGCGGCTGTCACGTCTGGGGCGTGGGGGCTCCTTGGTCCGGGTGTGTGGCGGAACGGCTGCCGCACCTGGGCTTGGAAGGGGTGAGCAGGACGTGGCGGATCCGGTGCTCGCGACAGGGGACGGTGCAGACTTCGCGCTGCTGATGCAGGCACGTCGGCGGTTGCGTGATCTGGTGGTGCAGCTGGAGATGGCGCCGTTCGCGGACCGGACTGCGGCGTCCATGCGCGCCTATCTCGATGAGGATGCGGGACCGGCGCAGGCGGCGTTCGCCCGCTGGGCGGCGTTGCCGAAGGCGGCGCGGGACACGTTGGCTGCCCGGATGCGGCAGGAGCAGCCGTGAAGCGCCGCAAGGAGCATACGGAGGATGCGCTGCCGGCCGAGGCGGGCGGTTGGTCGCTGGGTTCCCTGGGCGCTGCGGCGAACACGGTGACGGTGATCCGCCGTACGGCTTGGGTCCTGTTGGTGGCCGGGCCGGTGCTGGCGGGGTGGGCGCTGGTGTCCCGGCCCGCGGTCGCACCGGCTGCAGCCCCGGTCCGTCAGGAGCAGCCGGCGGCCGGGCAGTCGGCGGGGCCGGGCGGGTTCGCCGAGCTGTTCGTGAGCGCGTATCTCGCGGCCGGGGAGGGCACGGAGGAGTCCTTGGCGCCGTTCCTGCCGAATGCCCGTGAGGTGAGTCTGACGGCGGATCCGGGTGTGCAGCGGGCGCAGGAGCTCGCGGCGGTGCGGGTGCGTCTCGTGTCCTCCGGCTACTGGTCGGTGACCGTGGCTGCCCGGGTGGCCCCGGTCGGTACCGCGGACGGGAAGAAGGAGCCGGGGCCGGGTGAGGTCAAGGCCGGGCCGGTGCTGCGGTATTTCCAGGTCCCGGTCAGGACCGGTGCGGGGGGTGCCTTGGCGGCTGCGGCTCTGCCGGCCGAAGTGGGCGCGCCGCTGTCCGGTGAGGCTCCGTCGCTGGCGTACGGGCAGTCGGTCCCGGTTCGCAGTACCGATCCGGCTGCGCAGACGCTTAACGGATTCTTCGCCGCCTATCTCGCCGGCAGCGGTGAGCTCGACCGCTATCTGTCCCCCGGTACGGCCCTGGCGGCGGTGTCGCCCGCGCCGTACACGCAGGTCGAGGTGGCCCGGCTCGCCGAGGTCGGCACGAACGACCCTGGCAGCGCCGGTCCGAAGTCGGACGGGGCGCGCAGGCAGCTCCTCGTCGACATCACCGCGTCCGATACCGGCGGTCAGAAGCGGCCGCTGGCGTACGCGATCACGATCACCGGGCGGGGCGGGCGCTGGGAGATCGCATCCGTGGAAGGCGCCCCCGTGCTGAGCAACGAGCCGGCCGGGGCCGAGAAGAAGGAGACCGCGCAGTGATGGACATGACGGTACTGGCCGGGGCAATCGACGACGTCGACCAGCTCGCCCAGAAGATCACAACTCTGCTGGTCGGCTCAGTGATGGGGCTCATGGTGGTCGCGTCAGTGGCAGCCGCCTGGGCCAAGACGAAGTCGGTGCTGGCCGGCGGTGTGGCATTGATCGGTGCAGCGGCGCTGTGGTTCGCGGCCGCGAGCGGCTGACCGCCTCGCAGACGGAGGTCGAGGTCCGTGCCATGACCGCCCTGTGTGTATGGGGCGGCACCCCCGAGGAGGCCGAGCGTCGGGCCGGGGAGCTCACCGGGCACTTCGCCGGCGACGAGTACACCTTCACCCGCCCGCGCGGCGAGCAGGAGAACCTCTGGCACGGGATGCTGCCCGGTACCCGCACCCCGCAGGTCATGGCCCAGTACGCGCAGTACCTGGTGGCGCGGGACTTCGCGATGGCCGGCCCGTTCACGGGCAGCGGACTCGGCGATGCCACGGGGCCTTTGTTCGGTCTGCATCTGGCCGGCGGCGGAGTCCGGCCGGTGCTGACGGACTGGACGCGCGGCCCACGGGAGAACACCTCGGCGACCGCAGCGTTCATCGGGGAGCTCGGTGCAGGCAAGACAACCGCGATGAAGTCGGCCGTGTACTCCGTGCTTGCCGCAGGGCGACGGATGCGGGGCGGCACACGGCGCGGCCGGGCCGTGATCGTGGACCGGACACCGCGGCAGGAATGGCTCCGCTACGCGCAGGCGTGCCCGGGTGAGACCGAGTGCATCACCATCGACGACCAGGCCGCCGTCTCCCTCGATCCGCTGCGCACGTTCACCGGGCGGGAAGCGCAGCGGTTCACCGAGAGCTTCTTGACGCTGCTGCTGGGGCTGGCTCCGATGAGTGATGAGGGCATCGCTCTGTCCGAGGCGGTCGAGGTGGTGCTGGCCGAGCCCCATCCCTCGATGCGGGTCCTGGTCGAGGAGCTCACCAACCGCGGTGCGTCCGGTGATACGCATTCGGCGATGGCTGCCCGCCGACTGTCGGCGGTGAGGCGCAAGGACCTGGCCCGCGCAGTGTTCGACGAATCGCTGCCCGTGGTCCGCGGCTCGTCGGCCGACACCCTGGTCTTCTCGGTGTCCTCGCTCGCGCTGCCCACCAAGAGCGAACTGCGCGGCGGCGGGGACCGGCTGGACAAGATGGAGTTCGAGAAGATCTTCGGGCGTGCGGTGATGTACCTGATCGCCGCTCTGTCCCGGAAGGTCGCGTACGCGGACCTGGACGAGTTCGCACTGGTGGTGTGGGACGAATGCTGGTGGCTGACCTCCAGCCCGGAGGGCCTGGCGCTGGCGCTTGAGCTGGTCAAGGACGGGCGCAAGCACAACGCGGGAGCGCTCTTCGGCGCCCACGACGCAGACGACATCGGCCCCGACGCCGACGAGAACGGGCAGATCCTGCGCGGCCTGATCCCCCGCAAGTTCGTGTTCCGGCACACGGATATCAACCTCGCCCGCCGGGCCCTGCGCTTCCTCGGCTGCAACCCCGACGACGAAGACCTCCTCACCCTGGTCACTACCGGGCTGTCCCCCAACAGCCCCGACCTCAGCGACGAGGAACGCGCCGCGCGGGCCGGCGAGTGCCTGCACCGCGATCTGACCGGGCGGATCGGCGCCATGCAGGTCACGCTGCCCGCCGACGAACAGGCCGTCGCTCACATCCACTCCCAGCCCATGCAGAGCGCAGCAACGTGACCAAGCGGGCCGCCGTACCGGCGGGAACACCGATACCGCGCACCCGGGCCCGGGGCATGCGCGTGCTGCAGGGAGTGAAGCGGTGGCTGCGTCCCGGGCGGTCCATGGCCGTGGGCCTGGCGCTGCTGGCGCTGTCGTGCCTGACATCGCTGGTGCTGGCGACCGTGACGGCCAGCGCGGCCCCGACACCGTCGCCGACGCCTTCGGTGGGCCCGACACTGCCCGGCCCGGACAACCCCCTCGACCCGACCCCGATGGTGCCCGATCCGGGAACCTCGGGCAGGCCGGACGACTCCCCGCTGATCCGCGACGGGATCAAGGAGGCCGAGGAGAAGGAGAAGGCCGCCCGCGCCGAGTTCGACGAGCTCGTGGCGAAGTACAAGAAGGACCGGGCCGCGCAGGGCGGGGTGTTGTCCGCGTTCGAGGTGACCGACCGGGACGGGAATCCCGTCAGCTCGTACCGCATCTACTCCGACACCGGGGACTGGAACGACTGGGACCTGAGCGTGGAGGGGTTCCTCGTCGAGATGATGTTCATGGGGAACAAGTGGATCGTCAGCTTCGCCTGCTTCCTCCTGACCTGGAGCCTGGCGTTCTCCCTGGCCGGGCTGATACTCAAGCCGGCGCTGCAGGTGTCGACGTCGCTGTACGGCGGGGTCGTCGTGCAGATGGGGCTGCCGGCGCTGTTCCTCACCTTCACGATGGTCGTCGCGTCGTGGCATCTGCTGTTCGGGAACCGGGTCCGCGGCTGGGGCGAGATGGCGGCGGCCCTGGTCATTTCCGCGCTCGCGCTCGGCGCCCTCGCCTCGCCCCCGCAGCTCCTGCTCAGCACCGACACCGGGGTAGTGGGCACGGTGCGGGCGCTGGCCGTCGAGACCGCCGCCCTGGTCCTGGACAAAGAGGCCATCGACACGAACCGGCCGACCACCGACAAAGAGTGGGAGAAGAAGCCTTCCGGGTCGACCGTGGGCGCGCAGGTCCGTTCGTCGCCGAGCGCGCTGGCCCGGCCGATCACCGATGCCCTCGTGGACGCGTTCGTCGCCCGGCCGGCCATGCTCCTGTCCTACGGGCGGACCTTCGACGGCAGTTGCGGGAAGAAGTTCCGCGACTCGCGGATCCAGCAGGCCGTGTTCGACCAGCTCGTCGACTCCACGATGGAGAAAGGCAAGTCCTTCCTCAAGGACCTGCCGTTCGGGATCGGGCTGCCCGACAACGTCAAGAACTGGATGGTCGACACCGCTGTCGATGGCACCTCCTCCCAGATGCTGGAACAGGTCCACGCGGCCGGCCCCATCAAGGCGTTCGAGAAGGCATGTGTGCCGAACGCCGGCACGCTGAAGAAGGCGTCGATGGACAAGGTCGGCGGCGCGCTCTTCATGCTCCTGGCCGCATTCCTCACCTGCGCGTTCGTCATCGTCCTGGACGGTGCGTTCCTCTTCGCCCAGCTGCAGATCGCCATCGAGGCGATGATCGCGAAGGTGGCCCTCGCGGCCGGGATCCTGCCCGGCCCCGGCCGGGCCTGGCTGTGGGACCGGGCCGCGGCCATCGCCCGCGGCCTCGCCCTGATGCTCGCCTCCATCGCCGCCCTGTCCGTCTTCAACGTCGTCGTCAACGCCGTACTGAACACACCGGAAAGCGACCTGCCGGGCGGTGTCACCGTCCGGTTCGTCCTCCTGGACTGCGTCTGCGTCGCCGCGTTCATCTACCGCAAGAAACTCGCCCGCTCCACCCGCGGAGCGGTGGCACGCGCCCGTCACCGCCTCGGCAACTCACCCCTGGGCGGCGCCACCTCACCCGCCCCCGCCAGTCCGCCACGGCGCGGCGGACTCGGCAAGGGCCTGCTGCTCGGCGGCCTCATGCTCGGCGCGGCCGTCGCCACCGGAGGAACCAGCGCCGCACTCGGCGGCGCCGGACGGATCGGCACCACCCGGCTCGCCACGCGGCCGGCTCGCCCACAGTGGCGGCCGCGCCGTGGCAGGACTGACACAGCTCACCGGCCGCACCATCGAAGCGGGCGCCAAAGGCACCGCGAAGGCCGGAATGTTCGGCCTCAAGGCCACCGTCGGACTGCCGGTGTACGGGCCGCGCGCGGCCCGCAAGGTCGGCGCCGCCGCGACCGCCCTGCCCGGCCAGGCAGCCAGCAGAGTCAGCAGCACCGTCCAGAACCTTCAGCAGGGCGCCCAGGCCCTCAATCGGAGTTACGTCCAGCCCGCCCAGCAGTTCGCCGAGGAGTACCGGCACAACGTGCGCTCACTCGGCCGGATCGTCCGAGGCCGGCCCGGCCTCGGCCCCTACACACCGCCCACCGCGCCCGGTGCCCGCCGCCCACCGGCACCAGCCACCCGGCCCGCCCCCGGCGCATCCCCGGCCCGTGCTCCGCTTGCCGCACCCGTCGCGCCTGCGGCCCGGCGCCGCCCCGCGCCTCCGCGCGTCGCGCAGCCGCCCACCAGCGCAGCCCAGGCCAGGCTCCAGCAGCAACTCCACCGCGTCCGGCAGCCACGCGCCACCAACGCCACTCCCCCGGCACCCCGTACAACGCGCCCCGTCATCACACAGCAGCCCCGTGCCACACAGGCCGCTCCGCCACCCGCTACCCCAGGACCCGTCACGAGACCACGCCGCCCCACACCTCGCACGCCGCGGCCCGTCACCGTAGTCAGGAGGCCGCTCTCCGGTCCGCCGCCGGAGGTCTTCTATCCACGCCCGTTGCCCCCTGAGGGACCGTCCGGGCCGGATCAGTCATGACCGGCACACGGAAGGCTGTCCTGGCAGGATCCGGGCTCCTGGTCCCGGTGGCGTTCGTGCTCGGTGTGCTGATTCTGTTCATCGCTGCCGTCGCAAACGGCGCGGCCGGGCACGAGGAAGCAGACGCGGCCCCGCCGGTCACCGGGGCTGCCCCGGGTGCGGTGGCCGGCATCAGCCCGGTGATGCTGTCCGCCTACACCCACGCTGCCGAGGAGGTCCGCACCCTGCGCCCGAAGTGCAAGGGCATGCGGTGGTCCGTCATCGCCGGAATCGGCAAGATCGAGTCCAACCACGCCGCCGGGCGCGGCATCACGGCCAGCGGCGACATCAGCCCGCGCATCCTCGGTGTCCGGCTCAACGGATCCGGGGCCGGAGGGAACACGACGTCGTTCTCCGACACCGACCGCGGCCGGCTCGATGGCGACACCGCGTACGACCGGGCCGTGGGCCCCATGCAGTTCCTGCCCTCCACCTGGAACGGCCCCAGCGGCCAGGACGGGAACGGTGATGGCGTGAAGAACCCACACAACGCGTTCGACGCAGCGCTCGGGACGGCCGTGTACCTGTGTGGCACCGGGACCACCGACCTGTCCCGAACCGACCAGCTACGCAAAGCGGTCTACCGCTACAACCACTCCAACACCTACGTGGACGACGTCACCGGCCACATCGCCGAGTACGACCGCCTCCCCGCCACCGGAAACAGGACAAGCGATACGGCGACCGGCCCGGCCGGCGCCGTCATCAACGCAGCCCTGGCGCAGCGCGGCACCCCCTATGTGTGGGGTGGCGGCAGCACCACGGGCCCGACTAAGGGCGGTTACGACTGCTCGGGTCTGATGTTCTACGCCTTCTACCAAGGCGCCCGGATCACGCTTCCCCGCACCTCCCAGCAGATGCGGCACTCCGGCACCCGGGTTCCCCGCTCGGAGATCCGGCCTGGCGACCTCATCGTCATCAATAACGACGGAAACTGGGGGCACGTCGGCCTCCACGCCGGCAACAACATCATGATCCACGCGCCCCGGCCAGGGAAGACCGTCGAGACCACCTCAACGTCCGGGTACTGGGAGCGGTACGACTGGGACGTACGCCGCGTGCTCTGATACCGCTGTAGGTTCCGAATAGAGATGTCGTTGTCCAAGTGACTTGTCATCAGCTTGTCGTTCGACTCGTCCGGCTAACGACCTGGGGAGCAATTGGGCTCGACGTCGCGGCTGCCGTGCTGGAGACGTTCCTTCTGCTGAGCCCTATTGCTTCTTGGGTCGCGACTTCGAGGCCGCCCAGATCAGTTGCAGCTGCCCGATCTCAGCGACGTTCTTCATCAGCTCGGCGTTCAGCCAGGCGATCATGTGTCCGATGGTGTTGTCCGGAGGGGTCTGCCACGGCAGCGTGGAGGCGGCGTCCAGATCGGCGTCGGTGAGTTTGTCGAGGACCGCCAGCCACTGGGTACGCAGATCCTGTAGCCAGGCGACGGTCGCCGGTCCGTTGCCGGGCCAGGTGATGTCGGTACGCTCCCGGGGCGTACGTCCCTGTGCGTGATCGATGGCAGTGCTCCACCACCAGCCGATGTGCCAGCTCACCCAGCCGATGGTGGGAACCGGAACGGGGTCGGGCTCGGTGTTGGCCCAGTCCGGCAGCCAGTTCCCGGCGGCGTCCGGGCGCACTGTCCAGGTCAGGTCAGTGGGCTCCCACAGAAAGGCCTCGGGTGCGAGCCGCTCCAGGTGGTACTCGAACAGTGACCACGTCATGTCGAACTGCCAGCGCAGTAACTCACGGCGGGGATTCCTCATCGTTCGATCCTCGCATGGTGCCCTGGAGGGCAGCCGTCACGTCGCCTGGTGTGGTGCATCAGGGTGTCACGGTGTAGCGCGCAGCAGGCCCATCGCGTGAGATGAATCCGCGCGAGCGTCGCGGGCGAATGCGAGCAGGTCAGATCAGGCCGTGACGGAGAAGGGCCGTACGGGTTAGGTGAGTTGTGAAGCTGACCTGGGCCCGTACAGCCTGCTCCCATCCTGCCCTGTCCGGGGTCTCCCGCGCACATTTCGGCGATTTACTCCAAGAACTCGCGCCCAGGTGAACGGCGGTCCGCGAGTCCGCGTTGCATGAGCGGCGCGGGGGTGCCCGGCGCCGGGCGGCTGGGGCGGGCCGTAAGCAGAAGCTGGTCTTCCCCGACCGGCTGCTGGCCACCCTCGTCCACTTGCGGCTCGGGCTTCCGCATGCCGCCCTGGCCGAGCTGTTCGATGTCGACCGCTCCACCATCTCCACTGCGATCCGCGAGGTCCGGCCGCTGCTCGCGGCCCGTGGCTTCGCCGTCCCCGACCGGCGCGGCCTGCGCCTGCGGACCTTGGAGGATGTCTTCGCCTACGCCGAAGCCGAAGGCGTCGACCTCCGCATCGATGGCACGGAAGTCCAGGTCAGACGTCCCAAGGCCGGGCGCGCCGGACGTAAGGCGTTCGTCTCCGGCAAGAAGAAGCAGAACACCATCAAGACGACTACGTTCAGCGATCACCAAGGCCGTACCCTGTTCTCCGGCGTGACGCGGCCGGGCCGCGTGCACGACCAGACCGCCGTGCGCATGGTCTCCGACCGCTCCGCCCGCAGGGCAACCCGCCGCAGGACGAGTACCGAGCTGGTGCCCGTCCGCACGACAACCTGCTGATCACCCGACAGCCAAACCCCCAGGCCAGCACGTCCCGATCCCAATTGTCCCCGTGATCGTAAGAACTCCTAATGTCCTGTCGCGTTGAACCTGTCGGATTCCCACCCGTTCTCGTTTGTGCTGTCCGCTTCTCATCCGGGCACGTGCTGAGAGACGATGCCTCGTCTCTCGTGGGACCTCAGCTCACTTCGCCGGAACCTGACGGATCGGAGACGTCGACGGTGTCAGGTCCGCAGACGAGGTCGGCCACGCGACGTCATCGATGGCGAGCCACGGCGCAGCGGCTACGGCGGTGGGTGTCACCCCGGTGAACGCTTTGACCTCGCGGTGGAGGTGGGCCTGGTCGACGTAGCCGCTTGCGGCCGCCACCTGGGCGGCGGCGTTACCCGCCGCAAGGAGATGGGCGGCGTGGTCGAAGCGCACCAGCCGGGCGGCGTGCTTGGGGGTGAGGCCGATCTGGGACCGGAAGCGGGACCACAGGCGCTTACGGCTCCATCCCACCTCGTTCGCCAGGCTGTCGACGCGCACCCGTCCCCGGCTGGTGAGCATCAGCCACCAGGCAGCGGCCACCCCTGGATCAAGCGACGGGCGGGCGCTCATCCGTCGGCCAAGGGCATCCACTGCGATCGTGAACCGCTCGTCCCACGACGCGGCGGCCCGCAGCCTTTCCTCGGCTCGCCCGGCGTCGCGGCCCCAGACATCCTCCAGGGAGACCACCGTCCCGCTGAGGTCGGTCGATGCGCCGAACACCGCAACCGCCAGGACCGGCGACAGCCGGATCTGGAGGCACTCGATCCCCCCGGCCGCCCGGCCTCCGAGCCGAAGGTCGCCCGGTACCAGTCCAACGACCGTGCTGCCGCATTCGCGCCGGCCGTGGGCGTCGTAGACAAGGCCGTCTCCGTCGCTCAGGTCCACGAACAGAGTGACCGAGGGGTGCGCCACCATGGCGATATCCACGCGCGCCGGAGCACGTTGGCGGAACCCAGCCATGCTGACCCCCGGCAGCCGGCCCGGTTGCCGGGGCACGGCGACCTCTACCGACGCCCAGTCAGGTGGTGATTCGGTGGACCTCACAGCACCAGGCTAGGCGATGGGTGTCAGCGGCCCGTCGCTGCGAAGCGCAGCAGCAACTTGCTGGTCGCCTCCGGCGCTTCGAGCATGGGGAAGTGCCCGACGTCGGGCAGCTGCTCGACTCGCGCGTTCGGCACCGTGTCGTAGTGGTGCGCCGAAGACGGATCCCAGCGGGGGTCGGCAGCGCCGAAGATCACCAGAACCGGGACGTCGAGTGCGGTCAGGCGCGCGGGTACGCTCCTCTCGGCGATGTACGCGCCGTTTTGGCGCAGCACCGTCCTGAACGTGCGGTAGCCAATGCCCCGTACGTCGGCGACCAGGTCGTCCGGGACGTCCACCGGGCGGTTGCACACCGCGGTCACCCCCCGGCGGAGCATCGCGTCGGAACGGACTCTCCATAGAAGCGGGCCGAGCGGCGGGTCAATCAGGACCCGAAGGAGGACGGGCTGCGGAAGGAGCGCGTCGGGACTCGGGCCACTGCTGATCAGTGCGAGCGAACCCACCAGGTCCGGGCGCTGTACGGCGAGGGCGGTGGCGATGTATCCGCCGCTGGAGTGCCCGGCCACGGTGACCGGACGAAGGCCGAGCTTATCGAGCGCCGTGGCCAGGCTGGCTGCCTGCTCAGGCACGTCGTACGACGGCGCGGGCGGGGACTGACCGTGGCCCGGGAGGTCGATCCGGATGACGTGGTACCGGCTGGCCAGTGCCGGCACTACCGGGCCCCAGGAGTTGCCCGAGGCCCCCGATCCGTGGATGAGCACTAGCGGCGGCGCCTCCCGCGGGCCGTCGTGGACCACGTGCATCCCGTGCAAATGCTTACCGTCGTAGATACCCATACACGGGAGGATGCCTGGGCTGCCGGCCCTCGGTCTTGTACAAATGTCGTCACGGGGCCGGCGATCGCCAGGCTTCCGTCTCCACGGCGAGCGGGACTTCCGCGAAAGCCAGGCCGTTTGAGATCGGCAGCCATCGGCAGTCTCGAACTACCTGGCATTCATGCAGGTCAACGAGCCCCTATGTACCAGCTGCACCGCGACAGGACACCTAACGAAATGATCTCCGAGGTGGTTGGATCATTCCGGGACTGATGATCCAGGGGTGTGGGGTGGCTCGGCCGAAGCCGTGGAACATCGATGACGAGTTGTGGGCGGTGATCGAGCCACTGTTGCCCAAGGTCGAGCGTCGGACCCGGCACCCGGGGCGCAAGCGGCATCCGGACCGGCTGGTATTCCAGGGCATCCAGTTCGTGCTGCACACTGGGACCGCCTGGGAACATCTGCCGCAGGAACTCGGCTTCGGCTCGGGCATGACCTGCTGGCGGCGGCTGGCCGAGTGGGCCGAGGCAGGTGTGTGGCCCCGGCTGCACGAGGCCCTCCTCGTCAGGCTCCGCAGCGCGAACGCCCTGGACTTCTCCCGGGCGGCGGCCGACGGCTCCCACATCCGGGCATTAAAAGGGGCCCCAAGACGGGACGAAGCCCCGTTGACCAGGGCAGAGCGGGCAGCAAGCATCATCTGATCACCGATGCCACCGGCATCCCGCTCGCCGCCACCTTGACTGGCGGCAACCGCAACGACGTCACCCAGCGCATCCCACTCCTGCAGGCCGTGCCACCGGTGCGGGGTAAGCGGGGCCGGCCCCGTTACCGCCCCGATGTGGCGCTGGGGGATCGCGGCTACGACCATGACAAGTACCGCCGTCTCGTCTGGAACCTCGGCGTGAAGCCGCTGATCGCCCGCCGCGGCACCGAGCACGGCTCCGGCCTGGGCAAGCAACGCTGGGTCGTAGAGCGCGCGTTCGCCCACCTGCACTGGTTCCGCCGACTGCGGATCCGCTGGGAGATCCGCGACGACATCCACGAAGCCTTCCTCACCCTCGGATGCGCACTCATCTGCTGGCGGCGACTGCGCGCTCTGGTGACCGATGCCGTGGGCTAGTTAGCCGCCGCTAGCCGGTTAAGAACTTCCTTGGGGGTGAAGCTCCAGCCGACCAGGCGTGGCCCGCTCCAGTTGATGCCGATCACGAGTCCATCCCGGGCGGCATCGGGCAGTGCGCGATCGCACCAGGTGTCCAAGGGCATGGACTCAACGCGGAGCCCACGCCCCCAGATCTTCGCTGCCCTCTGGGCGCGGGGCGAGGTCGACCAGAAGGGAAGACTTCGCGTGCCGTCCGCGGAAAGGTGAGTCGGGCTTCCGTCGTCATCCCGGACAAGCCAGACCACTCTGCTTTCGCGGACGTCTCGGAAGAATGCCGCCGCTTGCGAACCGCTCTGACTCATGGCCACCGAGCCTACCGTTCCCCAACAACCATTTCGTTAGGAGTTCTAAGTCTCCACTCGGTTCGGCGCCAGCGTCACGTTGGCAGTCCGCAGTCCGCAGTCCAGTCTTTCGTTTGATTTGCCCGCCTTTCCGCTCAGGCTAGCGCTGGTGGCGGCCAGTGTCCTGGTGTCGAAGGGGCTTTCCCCTTGATCGTGGACACCGGTTGTCATGCGGCGGTGGCCAGCGTAGTTGATCGTTGTTCGTAGGCGATCGGGCTGATCTGGCCGAGGCGGGAGT
>NZ_BMRN01000077.1 GCF_014648655.1 Streptomyces atratus | reverse complement strand
GACTCCCGACAACGCCTCATGGTCCTCACCGCCGAACCCGGCAGCCCCTCCCACGACGCCCTGCGCATCCTCACCTCCTGGACCACCGAGCAGCCCGGCACCGAAACCGGCGAGGGACACGACCTCGTGACCACCTGAGCTCCGAGGACAGCACACCCTGAACGCCTGAGCGCCGCGGAAATGGGGGGAAGTGCGAGAAGAGGTGACACATGCTCGCGTACGACACCCGGGTCAGCGGGCCCGGTCCGGCACTCCTGCACGGCATCGAGGGCACCGCACAAGGCCCCGGCCGGCGTCGACGTGTGCATGGTCGCCCCGAAGGTCCCGGGTCACCTGGTGCGCCGCCAGTACGAGGAGGGCCGTGGCGTTCCAGGACGGCGACCATGTCACCGGCCCGCGGATCATCACCGCCGCCACCGAGGCGGAGATGAAGCAGGTCCTCGCCGAGATCCGGGACGGCACCTTCGCGCGTGAGTGGACGGACGAGTACCACGGCCGTCCGACGAGGTACGACGAGTACAAGAAGCAGGACTCCGAGCATCTGCTGGAGACCACCGGCAAGCAGCTTCGCAAGCTGATGAGCTGGGTCGACGAGGAGGCGTAAGCCTCACTCCGGTCACACCGACCCCTCGCCGGCCTGTTCAGCCGACCAGCGGGCCATCCGGCCAGTCGGTCAGTCGGTTCAGAACCACGGTCGCCAGGCGCAGCGCGGCATGCAGTTCCGTCGCCTCGGCGACGGTGGGACGGACGACGCCAGACCACTCGCCACGCAGGCCGGGCCAGACCGCCAGCAGGACCTGGGCGCCCGCGAGGCCCAGATGAGCGGTGACGTCCGTCCGGTCGCCATCCGTGGGCGTCCAGGACAGCAGGACGCGGCCCTGCGGGACGCGGGACGGTCCGTCCAGCGGTATCCAGGTGGCCATGAGCCTGCCGTTCACCGGCGTCACGATCGCGCCCCGGACGTCGGCCGGCATGGGGTCCCGCGTCAGCGTGGACAGGGCGACCGGCATCCGATGGGCCTGGGCGCCCCGCACCAGGGTGAGAACGGGCCCGTCCGCGCCGGCCCTCCTGGGACGCCGCCCGGACGATGACGGCCCGGACGATGACAGCCTGGCGGGCGAATGGTCACAGCACGGCCGGCCGCACCTGTGGTACCTCGTCATGTTCTCTCCCCTCCGTGCCCGGTGTGCGAGCTTCATGGCATTCAGTCTTCCGGAGACGGAGTGCCGAACACATCCGTCATCTGACTGCGCTGGGGGGTGCATGACGCGCGTCAGCCACCGCATGAACTGCGCGTCGGAAAACACGTATGAATGCCTCCGTATCTCCTGCCTCCGCCCTTGCGCTGGACCGGCGCCGTTCGGGGTCCGGCAGCCGTGGCTGAGGTCGGGACGGCCGGCTGAACGCGCTCTCGGCGCCTGGGCATCCGGCCGCCCCGACCTCGTGGGGAGGTGGGGAGCCTCGTCCCCGGTGCCGTCAGAGCTCGTCGCCGTCCCCGGGTACGTCCTGTGCCGCCCGCTCCAGCAGACGCGAGGCGGCGGACAGCGCGTGCTCGGCGTCCGGCGCCGGGTGCGTGGTCACCTCGCACAGCTCGGCGAGGAGCCGGGCCAGCCGGCCATCGCCGGCGTACGTCAGGGCGACGCTGCCCTCCCACAAGGTCTCGCGCAGGCGGACCGGGGTGAACTGCCCGTCGCCGGCGCAGGCCGCGAGCAGACGGGACGTGAGGGTCCGCTCCAGCGGGCCCGGGGCCCAGTCGCCACGGTCGAGGTCCTCGGCGAGGGCGGCGGTCAGGAAGGTGAGCCGCTCCACGGTCGGTGTGTGCCGTTCCAGGAGGGCGAGGGGAGCGACTGCGTCATGCGACATGGGTATCGAGGGCCTTCTGTTCAGTGCGGGTGGTGTGCCCTGCCCGTCGGACGACACGTCCGCGGGGGGCCTGCCCGAGACGACGACGGAGGACCGCGCCCGGCTCTGGCCGTCGGGTCGGTGTCCGGGGCGCGACTCCGCCCCGGTCTCGGGGCGGTGTAGGTTTCAACCAGGATACGTGTCTCATGAGTGTGTCCAGCACCGGCTCGCCGGACACCAGGCAATGTGTGCGGCACACACATCACCTGCCCGGCGGCGTGGCCTGCGCCCGCCCAGCGGTCACCACGGAAAGAGACCGAAGCATCGATGAGATCGGACGCACGCTCCAACCGGCTGCGCATCCTCGAAGCGGCGGCAGAGGTGCTCGCCGCGCCCGGCGACACCTCGTTGAAGTCCATCGCGCGCAGAGCGGGAGTGGGACAGGGAACGCTCTATCGCCACTTCCCGACCCGGGAGTCCCTGGTGCTCCAGGTGTACGGAGAGGAGGTGGACGAGCTGGTGACCGCCGTGCCTGCCCTCATGGACACCCTGGGCCCGCTGCTCGCGCTGCGCGCGTGGCTGGAACGCCTGCTGAGTCTCGGCAGGGCCACACCGGAGCTCGCGTGCGCGGTCAGGGGAGTCGGCGGCGCGCTGACGGCGGAGTGCCGGGAGGTGTACCGACCGCTGCTCGACGCCCTCTCGGCGCTGGTGAGTGCCAACGAGGCGGCCGGCAGCCTCGCGCCCGGGACGACGGCCGACGACGTACTTCTGCTGCTCTGCCCCTTGTGGCACGTCGGCCCGCAGGACGATGACCGAGCCAGGGCCGAGCGGCTCTTCGACGTGCTCATGCGGGGGCTGTGTCCGCCGGTCACCGCGAACACGGGGTGAACCTTCCCGGGTGTCCGGGACGTTCTGTCGGGTGTGATCAGTCATCCTTCCCTGACGCAGGTGCCGCACACCGGGCCGCGGTCCGCTCCCCGCCCGGGTCGTCTCGCGCACGGCAGGCTACACCTGCTGCTCACCCTCAACTCGCTGGTCGTCGTGCTCGTCTCGGTCAACCGCAAGTCCGGCAGCACACTCGCGTTCGTCGCGGACAACGGGTTCCTGCGCTGGGTGGAGATCGACAACATGTTGCTCGGTCTGTGCACCGTCCTGCTGTACTACCTGGTCGCCGCCCACCTGGTGACCGACTCACGGCACCGGCGGCACGGTGCCACGGTCGCGCTCGGCACTCTCTTCACGACCGGCGCGTACGTGTACGCCCTCGGCCTCGGCGACCACGAGATCACCAACTATCTGCACGGACGTTTCTGTTCGGAGAGCCTTCCCGCGATCTGCCGGGTCGTCGCCTACAACGACGACGTGTTCTCCGACGTCGTCTTCCTCACCGGGTTCACGCTGCTCAACACCACGGTCATGCTGACCCAGTTCCTCTTCCCGGCCGACCGTTCCCCGCGTCGTTGGGACAACGTCCTGATCACCGTGAATGCCCTGTTCATCGGCGTGGGCATCACGGCCAACCTGGCCTTCGAGAACGCAGGGTTCGACCCGTTCGTGATCGGCGTGACGACCGTGTTCGCGCTGGTCCTGCTGAAGATCTCGCCCCGGCAGCCGATCCTGCGCTACTACGGCATCGCGTACACCGTCGGGCTGCTGGCCACGGCCCTGATCAAGACCGTGTGATCCGCGGACCGGCCCGGCGGGCAGGACGGCAGGACGGGGGCCAAAGGCCGTCCGCCCCGCGGTCAGTAGAGGTCCTCGCCCGGGAAGAGGGTGAACAGCCGCACGGTCTCCACGTACAGCCAGACCAGGGTCAGGGTGAGCCCGAACGCGGCCGGCCAGGACTGGTCACGGGACACGCCGTACCTGATGCCGTCCTCGACCTGCCGGAAGTGCAGGGGCAGGAAGGACGCCCCGAGGACGACGCCCAGTACCCCCATGACCACACCGAGGCCTACGGGACGCAGGCCCAGGCCGTCCGCGCCCACGAGAGGGAACAGAATCCAGTCCGCCAGAGCCAGGAAGCCCACTCCGAGCAGCGCGGCGCCGACCAAGCCGTAGAAGCGTCGGTGCACCCGCATCCAGTGCAGTTTGTAGGCGAGCAGGGCTCCGGCGGCGGCCGCCATCGTCCCGAGCACGGTCTGCACGAAGACACCCGGTGACAGATGGCTGGAAACGGTCATCGAGAGCACGCCGAGGAACACGCCCTGGAACGCCGCGAACGTCAGGATCAGGGCGGGAGACGGCTGGTTCCGGTGGCACTGGATCACCACGAGCGCCGCGGCGAGGAGTCCGGCACCGGCGGCGATGCCGTACGACGCGGCCGTGCCGAGCGGCGGCAGGATCCACGACAGCACGGCCGTCAGGGCCGTGACCCCGAGCGCCGCCGCCACCCGGGGCAGGACGTCGTCCATCGTCATCAGGTCGCCGACGAGGAGCGGCAGCGGGGCGGGGTCGTCCGCGTGGACCTGCTCCGGGTCCTTGCCGGCCCCGATCCGCTCCCGTGCGACGGCGATCCCGGCCCGTGGGTCCCTGACCGCCGTCTTCTGTCCGCCCCGCCGCCTGAACTGCGGCCGGGACAGTATCGGATTGCTGCTCTTCAACGAACGCTGTTGCTCGACCGTTGTCACGCCAGATCCTCTTCTCCGTGTCGGACGTACCGCTGCCCGAGGCCCCGCCGGGCGGGACGGGGTCCTGCCCGGGTTTCGGCCGGGGCCGTCCGCGCGGGACGTCCCCGGCGTTCGTGGGTGTTCCCGGATGCCGACGGGCTTGCCGGAGGTGTCGGCCGGCCTCAGCCTGCACTGCCGGACAAACCTCACGCATCAGTCACTTGACGGTGGGATACGAGGTGTGCACCGACGCGACGGGCAGTCACGGCAGCTCGAATCCCGGTTCCCGGGCGGCCGTCTCGGATGTGGGCTGCAACCAGTGCTCCGCCACGGCCTCGTTGGTGGACAGCGACCGCGCCAGGGCCACCTCGAGGTAGAGCGTGCCGGTGAGGTGGTCGGTCTCGTGCTGCACGATGCGCGCCGGCCGGCCGGTGAACACCTCGTCGACCGCGTGACCGCGCTCGTCAAGGAGAACGCCGAACTCGTCCGGTAGTCGTTTTCGCACCAGCCGGGTGACCGCCCCGTCACCGGCCGCCGGTCCTGCGACCGGACGGCTCGGTGACGGGGTGCTGCGTTCGTCAGGGCGGGGCTCAGGCGGGTGTGATGTTGTGGTTGAACCGGAAGACGTTGGCCGGGTCGTATCGCTTCTTCACCGCGGCAAGCCGGTCGAACCGCTCCGCCCCGTACACCGCGCGCATCCCCTCGATGTCGGTCGCCTCGTCCGGCGAGAGGAAGTTGACCATGTTCCGCTCCGCCGCCCAGGGCGCCAGCCCGTCCATGACCCGCGCCAGGTCGGCCCGCAGCGTCTCCTCCTGGTCCGGGGCGCCCACCGCGAACGCGAAGACGACATACGGAAGACCCCGGCTCGGCACCGCGTTCGGCACCGCGGGTTCACGGTCGAACGCGCCACCGAGCACCCGGATCTCCACGTTCGCCAGAGTGCAGCCCGACTGCGGGCCCGTCAGCTCCACGAACGCCTGCGCCGTCTTCTCGGAGAACTCCTCCAGGCAGACACTGCGGTCGAAGTACGGCATCGGGTCCACCGGGTCCAGGTGGACCTCCCCGATCGCGGTGAAGGGCTTCTCCCCCACCAGGTCGATCAACACCGGCGCGGCCGCGCGCAGCGGGGCGATCAGTTCCGCCCCGTCGGCCGCCGATCCGAGGTAGCCGATCCGCAGATGGATCACGAAGGCACCGCGCAACGGCTCGGGCAGCACCGGGATGTCGGGCAGGCGCTGGATGCCTATGGACGAAGTCATCTCCTCCCCCACCGTCGGCAGCCAGGCGCGCCAGGCCTCCAGCACCTGGGCCAGGTGCTCACCGGGGAAGTAGATGCCGCCGCCGTAGAAGCGCGTGACCGGGAACACCTCGAACTCGATCTCGGTCACCACACCGAAGTTGCCCTTGCCGCCCAGCAGCGCCCAGAACAGGTCCGGTTCGCTCTGCGGTGTCACGCGGCGGAGTTCTCCGTCCGCGCTGACCACGTTCAGCCACCGCACATGGTCGGCGGCATAGCCGAGCATCCGTCCCAGCAGCGGGCTCTGTCCGCCGCCGAGCGTGTACCCGACGACACCGACGTTCGGCGCCGAGCCCACGATCGGGGCCAGCCCGAACTCCGCCGTGCGCGGCAGCACGTCACTCCAGCGCACCCCCGCCTCGACCCGCACGGTGTGCTCCTGCGCGTCGACGGAGATGCGCCGCATCCGCCCCGTCGTGATCAGCAGCCCACCCTCGGCCGACGAGACCATCTGATGGGCCGCGGACTTCACCGCGACCGGCAGCCCGTGCCGCGCGGCGAACCGGACCGCCGTACGGACGTCCGGTTCGCTGCTCGCGCCGACCACCACGGCCGGCCGCAGACCGCAGGTCAGGTTGTACGTGGCGCACTCGGCCTCGTACCCCTCCGATCCCGGCTCCAGGACCACTCCGCCCACGGAATGCCGCAGAGCCACCACGTCCTCCGGCCGCAGGTTGACACTTGCCACATCGGATATGTCCGCACTCACCCTGATCACAACCTCACTCACACATGCGGAACGCCCCCGCTCCACGTCCTCGTGCGGAACGGCACAAGAAGAGCAGCGGGCGGCGAACCCTGACGCCAGTGAAACGAGCCGGACACACCTCACCGTTCACGTCAACATGTCCACACTCACATGTTGACGTGAACGGTGATTCCGTCATCGTGAAAGACGGTTGCACACGGAATACCTGTGCCGCCTGTGGATCCCCGGCCACGTCGGGCAGGATGGCCGGCCCCCACCCGCTGACTGTCCGGATCACCACCCTTGATTCATTGGTATCAGAAATCACGTACCATTGATTCGAATCATTGGTACGGTCAATTTCGGACCAACGATTCACGCGAGAACGGATCACCATGTCTACACGGAAACCTGCTCACGACGTCATCGTCGTCGGAGGCGGAACGGCCGGCTGTGTGCTCGCCGCACGTCTGACCCAGAACGCCGAGGTCCGCGTGCTGCTGCTGGAGTCCGGCTCTGCCAGGCTCCCGGAAGCCGTGGCCCATCCCCCGTCCTGGCCCTCGCTCGCCGCCTCGGAGGCCGGCTGGGGCGACACGACCGTGGTCCAGCAGGCCTCCGGCGCCCCGGTGGCCCTCCCCCGCGGCCGGGGGCTGGGCGGTTCGTCCGCCATCAACGCCATGGTCTTCGCCCGCGGCCACCGCACCAGCTACGACAGCTGGAGCGAACACGGCGCCAAGGGCTGGACCTTCGACGACCTGCTCCCCTACTTCCAGCGCACCGAGACCGCCACCAGCGGCGCCCCCGGCCGCGGCACCCGAGGCCCCCTCACCGTGGGACCGGCCCAGCACCCCAACGAGGTCCTCCTCGCCTGCCTCGACGCGGCGATCGAGACCGGACACCGACGGGCCTTCGACATCAGCGGCGGCCTGGAGGAGGGCTTCGCCCCCGTCGACCTCAACATCGTCGACGGACAGCGCCAGAGCGCCACCGACGCCTACCTCACCCCGGTCCTGGACAGCCCCAACCTCGACGTGATCACCGGAGCGACCGCCCACCGCCTCCTCTTCGAAGGCAACCGCTGCGTCGGCGTCGAGTACGGCGTCGACGGCCGCGTGTTCACCGCACGGGCCACGTGCGAGACCGTCCTCACCGCCGGAGCCATCGGCTCCGCACAGATACTGCTGCGCTCCGGCATCGGACCGGAACAGGAACTGCGCGCAGCCGGCGTGCAGGTCTTCCACCCCCTCGCCGGAGTCGGCCGCAACCTGCACGACCACCCGCGGACCAACCTCGTCCACCAGGCCCAGCGGCCTGTTCCCACGGCACGCAACAACCACGGCGAGATCCTGGGGCTGCTGCGCAGCACCCCCGCCGCCGACGGGCCGGACGTACAGATCATCTTCATCGACATCCCGCTGCCCAACCCGGTCGCCCCGGTGCAGAACGGCTTCACCATCGGGATCTCACCGATGCGGCCGGCAAGCCGCGGCTCGCTCAGGATCACCTCGGCCGACCCGTACGCCCCGCCGGTGATCGACCCCCGCTACTTCACCGAGGAGGAGGACGTCCGGGCGGTGCTGTCCGGCATCACGACGGCACGCAGGATCGCCGGGTCGTCGGCGCTGGCCAAGTGGGGGATCGAGGAGGTCAGCCCGGGGCTCGCGGCGGTGGACGAGGAGTCGATCGCCGACTACGCCCGCACGTACTTCGGCTCGTACTGCCACCCCGTCGGCACCTGCATGATGGGCGAGGACGAGGTGTCCGTGGTGGACTCCGCACTGCGGGTGCGCGGCCTCGACGGACTGCGCGTCGCCGACGCCTCCGTCATCCCCTCCATCCCTTCCAACAACACCAACGCCACCGTGTACGCGATCGCCGAACGCGCCGCCGACCTGCTGCGCCGTTCCTGATCCGCCGGCCGTGGCGCCGCGAACGGCCCGCACCGGACGGCCCGCACCCGATCCGGCCCGCGGCGCTTCTCCCGACGCCCGGCCACCACGGCCCCGTCAGCCCCCGCTATTACGCCGTAATAGCTACGACGCCATCGGCGCTCCGTCGCCTCACCGCCCGAACACTCGCCGAACTCCCAGCCCAGGGAGCTGCAAGGGCGAAATCTGGACGTCCTTTAGACTGCAGTGATTGCGGGCCGCACGGAGCCGGATTGGGGCGCAGCCAGGTCGGCTCACAGCACCGGGCCTCCACATACCGGCCGTTGGAGGCAGCCCGATGAATGACCTGGACTCGACCGTCTGCCCGGCCTCCAGCCGGCTGGTCGGACGCGACAGCGACCTCGCGTTCATCCACTTCTTCTTCGACAGCAACTCGGAGGTCCACGGAGCGGCTCTGCTGCTCTCGGGCGAGGCGGGGGTGGGCAAGACCGCAGTGCTCGACGCGGTGGCGGCGGGCGCCATACGCAACGGGGTCCGGGTGCTGCGCGCGGCGGGCGTGCAATTCGAGGCGGACATCAGCTACGCCGGTCTCAACCAGCTCCTCGTACCGCTCTTCGACGACTTCGAGATCCTGGACACCGTCCACCGCGACGCCCTGCGGGTCGCGGTCGGCATCGGTGGCGGGCCGGCTCCCGACCGCCTCCTGACCTCCACCGCGGTGCTGTTGCTGCTGCGGCTGATATCCGTCCGGACGCCCCTCCTGCTCGTCGTCGACGACCTGCCATGGCTGGACCGGGCGACCAACTCCGTGCTCGGCTTCGTGGCCCGACGGCTCGTCGGTAGCCGTATCGGCTTCCTCGCGGCCTCCCGCGAGGGCTCCGACAGTTTCTTCGAGTCGAGCGGTCTGACCGAGTACCGGCTCCAGCCGCTGGACGACGCGTCGTCGGCCGAGCTGCTCACCCTCACGCATCCCGACGTCTCCCCCGCGGTACGGCGCCGCATCGCGACCGAGGCACGCGGAAACCCGCTCGCGCTGGTGGAGCTGCCGACGGCGCTCTCCGCCGAGCAGCGCGCGACCCTGGCGGCGGTGCCCGGCGTACTGCCGCTGAGCGGGCGGCTGCAAGCCCTCTTCGCCTCGCGGGTGGCCGGTCTGCCCGACCGCAGCCGGGAACTGCTGCTGATCGCCGCCCTCGACGGAACCGGCGACCTGGCCTCGATCGAGGCGGCCGCGGCCGGCCGGGCCGCCGTCGACGACCTCGCCCCGGCGGAGCGGAACCGGCTGGTGACGGTCTCGGCCGACAACCGACGGCTGTCCTTCCGGCATCCGCTGATCGGCTCCGCGGTGGTGGAACTGGTGACCGCCTCGGAACGCAGAAGAGCCCACCAGGCGCTCGCCGACGTGCTCAGCGACCACCCGGAGCGCCGCGCCTGGCACCTGGGAGAGGCGGCCGTGGGCCCGGACGAGGAGGTCGCGGCCCTGCTGGAGGAGGCCGCGCACCGCCGGCTGCGGCGCGGGGACGCGCTCGGCGCGGTGACAGCGCTGACCCGGGCCGCCGGACTCAGCCCCGCGGTGGCCGACGCGAGCCGCCGGCTGGCGGAGGCCGCCTATGTCGGCGTCGACTCCGGCGGTGAACTGGAGGGCGCTTCACGGCTGCTCGCGGGAGCCCGGCTCATCAGTCCCACCGGGCAGGAATCGCTGCACGCGGCGGCCGCATCCGCGTTCCTGCTGATCAACAGGGACGGCGACATCGACACCGCGTACCGGCTGCTGGTCGGCGCGATCGAGGCGGGCGGGCACGGCTACGACGCCTCGGACGGTGCCCTCGTCGAAGCCCTGCACCTGCTGGTCCTGCTGTGCTGGTACGGCGGTGACCCCAAGCTGTGGGAGCCGCTGCGGGACTTCGTGGACCGGCTGACCCCACGACCGCCCGAGCTGCTGTGGGTGGTCACCCAGACCTTCGCAGACCCGGCGCGCACCGGTCCCCCGGCGCTGCCCCGGCTGGCCGAGCTGATCGCCACCGTGGGCGACGATCCCACCCGCGTGGTACGCGTCGGCACCGCCTCGGTCTACCCGGACCGGCTCGGGGACTTCCGGTGGGCCTCGCGCCGACTGGTCGAGCAGGGCCGCGCCGGCACCGCGCCCGTCCGCCGGCATCTGGGCGCGCTGATGCACCTGGGCCTGGACTACTACCACGTGGGCCAGTGGGACGACGCCGCGCAGTCTGCCGCCGAGGGACTCGCGCTGTGCGAAGAGCACGACTACCGGTTCTTCGCGTGGTACTTCCAGTATGTGCAGGCGGTCGTGGCCGCGGCACGGGGCGACGTGACGACAAGTGCCGCCCTGACCGAGGAGATCGTCCGGTGGGCGACGCCCCGCGGGGCCCACGGTGCGCGGTTCTTCGCCTGCCACGCCAGGACACTGGCCGCCCTCGGCAGCGGCGACTTCGAGACCGCCTACCAGCACGCCTGCGCCCTCAGCCCGCCCGGGACCGTGGCCCCCTACGTCCCGATCGCCATGTGGGGCACGATGGACCTGGTCGAGGCGGCCCTGCGGACCGGCCGGGACAAGGAGGCCGCCGCCCACGCGGCGGCGATGCGCGCGTCCGCGATGGCCGAGCTGTCGCCCCGGCTGGAGCTGCTGGTACTGGCCGGCGAGGCGCTGACCACGCCCGGCGAGGGGGCCGTGGCCCTCTTCGAGCGGGCGCTGTCCGTGCCCGGTCAGGAGCGCTGGCCCTTCGACGCAGCACGGGTACGCCTCTTCCACGGCGAACGGCTGCGGCGCCTGCGCGCCACTACGGAGGCCCGGGAGCAGCTGACCCTGGCGCTGGAGGTCTTCCAGCGGCTGGGCGCGGGGCCCTGGGTGACGCGTGCGGCGGCCGAGCTGCGGGCGAGCGGCCAGTCCGCGCCGACCGCCGCCAGGCCGGGGCCCGTGGCACTGACCGCGCAGGAAGTGCAGATCGCCACGCTCGCGGCGACCGGGCTGACCAACAAGCAGATCGCCGAGCGGCTGTTCCTGTCGCATCGGACCATCGGCACGCATCTCTACCAGATCTATCCCAAGCTGGGCATCACCTCGCGGGCCGCGCTCAGGGACGCGCTCTCGAACCTCGACATCAGCCAGGACGGCTGACGGCCGCTGACGACTTGCGGTCCAGAGAGGTATCCGGTGGCTGTGGGCGGGCCTTGGCGCCTCGTGTGGCGGCGGGCAGCGCCCGCCCGGCGATGACCAGGGCGGCGGCCCCGACGGGCAGGTTGATCAGGAAGGCCCACCGCCAGGACAGCTGGTCGGTGAAGGCCCCGCCCGGCAGGGGGCCGACGATGCCGGCGGCGCCGTGGACCGATCCGAACATGCCCTGGTAGCGGCCGCGTTCGGCAGGGTCGACGATGTCGCCGACGAGGGCGAAGGTCAGCACGATCATGCCGCCGCCGCCCACCCCCTGGAGCACCCGGGCGCCGATCAGTTCGGGCAGGTTCTGTGCCAGGCCGCAGGCCACCGAGGTGATCAGGAAGACCGTGGTCGAGGTCAGGTACAGCCGCTTGCGGCCGAACATGTCGCCGAGCTTGCCCCACAGCGGTGCCACCGCCGTCGAGGCGAGCAGGTACGCGGCGCTGACCCACGCGATGTCGTCGAACCCTTTCAGGTCCTCGGCTATCCGGGCACAGCGCGGTCGAGACGATCGTCCGGTCCAGGGCCGCCAAGAGGACACCAGGCTGACACTTATACGTCACTTTCATGTAGCACTTAATGGGCGGTGCTGCACGTGCGAGAGGCATTAGATGTCTGAGGTTTCACATTCCGCCGCTAGAATCGGTGCGGTGAGAGCCGACGCAGCGCGCAACCTGGAAGCCGTCCTGACCACCGGGGCGCGCATGCTCGCCGCCGACCCCGGCGCGAGCATCGCGAGCATCGCCGCCGAGGCGGGCGTGGACCGGCGCACCGTCTACCGGCGCTTCGCCGCCCGTGAGGAACTCCTCGCGGCCATCTACGAATCGCGGCTCACGGCCATCGAGCGGGCCATCGAGGACGCGCGGCTGCGTGAGGCACCCGTCGCCGTCGCACTGCACCGCTACGTCGAGAACATCATCGCCGTCAACCGCACCTGGCCCGTCGACCTCACCCGCATGCTCGCCGACGACACCGTCCACGCCCGCCGTGACGCATCCGTCCGCGAGGTCGACGCCTTCCTCGAACGCGCCACCGACGAAGGCCTCCTGCGCCGCGGTCTCCCGCAGGGATGGGCGAGCGCGTTGCTGCCCCAGCTCATGCACCTGGTGTCCCGGACGATGCCCGAACTGAGCCCCGCACAGGCGGCGGACGTCGTCGTCGACACCCTGCTGCGCGGCCTCGGAGCGTCCTGACGTGAGGAAGGCCCCGGGGACACATGTGTCCATGTGTCCCCGGGGCCTTCCTCACGCGTCGGCCGTGCGGGCGTCCCACCGACGCTCATCTCATTCCATGGCCCGTGGGGTCGTGTCCGTGCCGGAGGCGTCCTGCTTCTCCTCCTCGTCGTGCGGGCGCCGGGAAACCACCGGAGACAGCAGCGGCACAGTTCCGGGGATGTGGACGCGGCGGAGCCGGGACGGTTCGTTGCCGGAGTCGGGGCGCTTCAAGACTTCTCCCATCGGTGCGTTCGCCATGCCGGTCCCCCGGCGCTCGTGGCGCCGGGGGACCGGACAGGGTGGGTGCTTCGAGCAACCAGCGATGACGCCGACACATTCCAGGGCGAACCGGATCCCACGGTGACCGCGCGGGCCGATGTGGCGTTCTGACCGCGGCCATCGCGCCCCCGTCTCCGCGCCGCGAGTCCGTCCCGACCACCCGCCCCGGGACGAGATTCACGGCGCCTGGCGCCGTCAGCCGCGGCGGACTCCTTCAAGGAAGCGGCCGGCCAGGTCGACGCGCTCGGCGAGAGTGGCGGGCGTCTGCCCGAAGTCCACGAACAGCTCGTGCACACCGGCCTCGGCGGCGGCCCGCGCATAGTCGACGTACTGGGCGAGGGTGCCCGCCCTCGGCACCTGTTCGGGGCCGGTCCTCGTGTCGGTGAGCCGGGGGTTGACGCGAAGCGCCATACGCAGGGCGGACGGGTCCCGGCCCGCCTCCACCGCCTCCTTGAGGATGATGTCCCACATGCCCATCAGGTGCGGGAGCGGCATCGCCACGGGCAGCCAGCCGCCGAACCGCCGGCCGATCCGTCGCAGTCCGCCGGGCGTGAACGCCGCGAGCAGCACGAGGGGGCCGGGCCGCTGCCGCGGCTTGAGCCCCACCACGGTCTCCGGGATGGTGAACAGCGGTCCCTCGTGCGAGAAGACGTCGTTGGTCCAGTACTTCTCCAGGACGTCCAGCGTCTCCTCCAGCCGCGCGCCCCGGCCCTTCCAGGGCACCGAGACCGCTGTGTACTCGTCAGGCATCCAGCCGAGGCCGAGGCCCACGACCAGACGTCCCTGGCTGAGGAGGTCGAGGGTGGTAAGCGACCGGGCCAGCATGATCGGCGGCTGCCACAGACCGTTCAGCGTGCTCGTGCCCAGCTGGACCCGGGTCGTGTGGGACGCGGCGAACGTCAGGGCCACCAGGGGGTCCATATGGTTCTCGTAGGCCCGCGGCATCTCGCCGTCGCCGCCCGGGTAGGGCGCACCCGGCACCAGGGGGGCCAGGACGCGGTCGCCGGTCCACAGGGAGTCGTATCCGGCCTCCTCCGCCGTACGGCAGACGCGGAGGACACCTTCCGGCCGGGCGTCGGGACCGAAAGTCGGAAGGGCCAGACCTAGTCGCATATATGTCTCCTCACAAGGTGACCCGGTCCGGGTCCTTGTCTGTCAGGGGGATGCCGAGCAAGGTCTCCAGGGCGGTGACCGTCCGGGCGGGCTCCACGGCGTGGACGGTGGCGAAGCCCAGTTCGGCCGCGGGCGGCAGATACTGCTCGGTGTCGTCGACGAACACGCACTCCTCGGCCGTCAGACCGAGTTCCTTCAGCACGAGCCGGAAGATCTCCGGTTCGGGCTTGCGCGTCCCGTGGACCTCGGACAGCACCACGGCGTCGTAGAGGTTCTCCACCTCGTATCCGTCGTACAGGTTCCACGGTGTCAGGCCGACGGAGTTCGACAGGACCCCGACCTTCATTCCGGCCCGGCGCGCGGCGGCGGCCGCCGCGATCAGCGACGTCTCGGGGCGCAGGTCGGCGAAGATACGGCCCATCAGGTTGTCCGGCGGGATCCCGAGGAGCCGGCCGGCTCCTTCGTTCCACTGCGTCTGCGTGAGCATGCCGCGCTCCAGCTCCTCGGTGAGCCTGATTCCCTCGGGGTTCAGGTACATGCCGGTGAGCAGAGTCCCCTCGGTCAGTTCCTCGCGTCGCTCGAAGGCGAGCGCGGCGGGCAGCAGAGGTGTGGTCAGCACACCACCGAAGTCGAGGACGAGGCCCTTGCGGTGCTGGATCATACTCACACCTTAGAAGGTGGGCCGCCGCAGCCTATCGGCAGGTCGTCGGGTATCCCGCCGCTCGGTCACATGTGTGAGCGGCGGACGGACGGCACGGCAGGCAGACCGGTCACGACGGTCGCGGACGACGGGTCGTACAGTGCCGGAAAGCCGCTCTCTTCCGGACCGCTCCGGATCGACTCGACGTCCCAGGAGCCGGAGCGGAAGCGGCCCCGCGTGACGTGCACACCAAACGTGACACGCCGGAGCGGGACGACGCCGTGCCTCAGACCATGGGGCTGACCGGCCGCTCGTCGCCCACCAGCGCACGGCCGTACATCTCCTTGGCGAGCCCGGGGTTGAGCGTGGGATGCCGGGACGCTGTCTCCAGGTCGCGCCAGTGACGCTGAATGGTCTTCGCGACCGAGAAGCTGCCGGCCCCGCTGACGGTCAGCAGCGCCTGCACCGCCTGGCGCAGGCATACGGAGGCGTGTCCCGCGTCCATGCGCACCCGCGCCCGCTCGACCAGCGACGGCGTGGTCCCCGAGAGCGCCGCCGCGCCGATGGACTCGGCCGAGCGCATCAGATGCAGCTGGGCGGAGTCGACGAGGGTGGCCGCCTCGGCGAGCGCCGCCTGCACGCTGGGCGAGTCGGCGAGGCGGGCGTGCAGGGACATGGCCATCGGCTTGCCGTCCTCCACGGCCTCCAGGGTGAGCCGGAGGACCGCCCGCGCGGTGCCCAGCAGGGGGCCCATGGACACGAGCGTCATGGACCCCGGCGGAATCCGGTACAGCGGCTCCTCGGGCAGCCCGTTGCCCTGGACGACGTCGGCGAAGCGCCGGAGCCGGTGGTCCGGGACGAGCACCTCGTCGGCGACCAGCGTGTCACTGCCCGTGCCGCGCATGCCCGCCATGTCCCAGGTCCTGTCGACGGTGAGGACGGAGGTCGGCACCAGCGCCAGTCCCCGTTCGGGCGCGCTGCCCGGCTCCCCGGACAACGGGACGCCGAGCAGGGCCCAGTCGGCCTGGTGGCTGCCGGACGCCCAGGCCCAGGCGCCGGAGACGACCACCCCGCCCTCGACGGGTTTGGAGTTGACTCCCACGCTGCCGAACACACCGCACATGGCGACGTCGGGGCCGTCGCCCCACAGCTCGTGGCACGCCTTCTCCCCGAAGGAGGCGGCGATCTGCTGCGCGACGTACGAGACCATCACCACCCAGGCGCTCGACGGGCAGGCGAGCGCGAGTTCTGCGAACACCTCCAGGCTGTCGGCGGGCAGAAGTTCGTGGCCGCCGAAGCGCTTGGGCACGCCAAGGCCGAACAGTCCCGCCTCCCGCAGCGACCGCTCGGCCTCTGGCGTCAGCCGGCTGTCGCGCTCGGCCGCCTCCGCGGTGCGGCACAGCACGGGGGCGATCTCATGGGCCGCCGCCATGAGCCGACGGGTCGGATCGGCGAGTGTGGCGCGCTCGGCGCTGATCGATGGGTTCATCACCACTCCAGGACATCATTACTCGGATCCTTGGCACAGATCCACGGCCGGCGGAATGAACGGTTGAATCCGGTGCAGACGACTCCACAGCCGACCGGGCACGACGGAGCCCCGGCCCGACGCACGCCGCGAGTTCGGCCCTCAGTGATCGGGATCGGTCAGCGGTCGAACCCCTTCCGCGCCGTGCCCGGCCGCCGTCTCGCTGCGCGGCCGACAGCCCGGGACGGCGTAGGGCGGGCCTGCTGAGGAATGCTGATCAGCGCCCTGTCCTCGTGTGTCCGGGCCGCCTCGAAGATCTCCGCCCAGGAGGTCACGGCCGGACGGCGGCGCAGCAGCGCACGGCGTTCCCGGTCGGTCATCGCGCCCCACACGCCGTATTCCTCGCGGTTGTCCAGGGCATAGGCCAGGCAGTCGAGCCGGACCGGGCAGTCGGCACAGACGGCCTTGGCCTCGTTCTGAGCGCCTTCGGCGAACATCCGCTCCGGCCGCGTCCGGCACAGCCCTCGGTCGACCCAGTCCATGCCCACCTCGTTCCCCAGCGGTGCGCCTGCTGGGCTCCGCCTGTCGCATCTTTACACATATGTGAAGTAGATACGTATGACAGTAGCTCACCTGTGGCGGCACTGCCCGCGAGCCGGGTCACCGCGGCGTGCCGCCCGGCGCGTAGGTGTCAGTCCTCGTACCGGATGCGGTGGCACAGCGCGGCGAGGCCGCCCGCGGGGAGGCCGCGGAACATCGGCATCTCGGTGCCACGGCTGACCCCCGACCACAGCGTGCGCGCCAGGACCTCACCGTCCTTCGGTTCCGGGACGTCACGTCCCGGAGCTCGCCGTGCCCCCGGCGAGCGCAGCCGGAACGCGCGGGCGGAGTGACTCATCATGGTCCTCCTGAAGGGTCGGCGCGTCGGGTCGATGACACATGTCTCGCAGGAGAAGGCACACACCCGGCGCACAGGGCCGTTCCAACCGCCCGGAAGCCGCACAAGAAACTTTTCGGCCATAACAGGTGACGCAAACCCCCGGAGACACTTAGTCTTCTGTCCCGGGAGGAGTGGGACAGGCGGCGGGACATCATGGGCGCAGCCGCCATTCCGGGTGAGCGCACACCATGTGTGATGCGCTCACCGGCCGTACGGGGGCACGACCGCGACCGCGTCGGCGGCTTCCGGAGCGCACCACCCACCCGAGGTCCGGAGACGAAGCGCGCAGGTGGTCGTCGCCACGGCGACGAGGAACAACGACGTTCCTTCGCCCTGCCGCCTGGCGCGATCCGTACGCACGGGCAGCCCCGGCCGGGCGCTGGTTCAGCAGTGAAGGGAGTGGGGGACAGTGGAGTCGATCGTCGGGACCATGGTCGGCCGCGAGAGCGAGCAGGAGGTGCTGTCGGCACTCGTGGTGGCCTCCGGGGGCCGGGCTCTCGTCCTGCGGGGTGACACAGGTGTGGGCAAGAGCGCTCTGCTGGACCACGCCGCCGCACTCGCGACCGGCGAGAAACACAGGGTGATCAGAGCGGCCGGGGTCGAGGCCGAGTCGGAGCTGCCGTTCGCCGGTCTGCACCAGTTCCTGTATCCGCTGCTCCCCTACATCGGCCAGCTGGACGACAGCCACCGAGGCGTCTTCGACGTCGTCTTCGGCAGGAGCGAGGGCACACCTCCCTCGGTCATGACCCTCGGCATCGCCGTCCTCGACCTGCTCTCCCTCACGGCCTCGCAGCAACCCCTCCTGCTGGTTCTCGACGACGGCCAGTGGCTCGATACCTCCAGCACCGAGGTGTGCGGGTTCGTGGGGCGCCGCCTCACGGGCAGCTCGGTGAAGCTCGTCGTCGGCCTGCGCTCCGAAGTGCCCTCGGGTTTCGACACGGCCGCGCTGCCCGAACTGCCGGTGACCACGCTGTCGGAGAAGGCCTCCGAACAACTCCTGGACATGCGCCATCCCGGACTCGATCCCCGGATCCGCCGTCTGGTCCTGGACGAGGCCCAGGGAAATCCGCTGGCCCTGCTGGAGCTGCCGCCCTATGTGCGCGGCGACCGGGCGGGATACAACGCCGAGGAACTGTTCGGATACGCCGGCGTCCCGCTGCCCCTGCGCCTTCAGCACGTGTACGGCTCTCGTATCGAGGCGCTCGGTGACACCGTGCGCGCTGAGCTGCTGCGCGGCGCCCTGGACGGCGTCGGAGCCGGTACGGCGGCCGGCCGCACACGGGGCACGCGCTATCGCATGGTGAACGCCGACGAGGCCGCGGCCTGCGGCCTGCTGGACATCGACCCGCTCAGCGGCGACTTCGTCTTCCGGCACCCGCTGGTGCGGTCGACCATCGTCCAGACGGCGACCCCCAACGAGCGGCGTGCGGCGCACGCCGCCCTCGCCCACGTACACCGTGATGACGTGGAACGGCGCGCCACACACCTGGGGGCCTCGACGGTCGACCCGGACGAGGAGGTCGCGGCCGCGCTGGAGACGGCGGCCGACTCCGCCACCCGACGTGGCGGCGCGCTGGCCGCCGTCGCCTGGCTGACCCGTGCCGCGGAGCTCAGCGAGAGTCACGAGCAACGGTCCCGACGGCTGGGCGACGCCGCGTTCATCGCCGGCCACGCGGGCCTGCTGGACCAGGCCCAGCACTTGGTCCGCTCCGACACGCCGTCCGGAAGGACCGAGTCTCCGATCTCGGTGGTCACCTCGGCCTATGTCGCGCTGTACGAGGACGGGGACGTACGGTCCTCGCGGCGCCAGGTCGTCGCGGCGATCGAGAACATGCGTGACGGCGGGGAGCGGCAGCCGAACGAGGTGCTCACACGGCTGGTCAACCTGCTGCTGGCCATCAACCAGTACGCGAGTGACGAGGCCGCGTGGGAGCGCACCCATGAGCTGCTCGGTTCCCTGGGCGACCTGGTGTCCCCGCATTCACACATCTACCAGGACGCGTGGGGCGATGTGGTGCGGCACGGCGCGGGTGTGCACGGGCGGGTGGAAGGTGCCTTCGCCGACCTCCGCGAGCTCGAACCGTGGGACATCAGCCGGCTGGGGGTCGCCGCCTACCACGTGGACACACTCAGCCAGTACCGGCCGCACCTCCAGCGCACCGTGGACCGCGAGGTGGAGACCGGGGCGATGGTCTCCGGCATGACGATGCTGCATCTGATCATGCTCGACCAGATCACGGTCGGTGAGTGGGACGAGGCCGAGCGCACCGGACAGCGCTGCCTGGACCTCACCACCTCCCACCGGCACACGCTGTTCGCCCATCACACCCGTGCGTATCTGGCCCAGCTGGCCGCGCTGCGCGGCCAGGCCGAACGCGCCCGGGAGCTCCAGGCCATGGTCGACGCCTGGTCCCGCCCC
>NZ_BMRN01000076.1 GCF_014648655.1 Streptomyces atratus | reverse complement strand
TGTACCGCTTGCTCGTATTGCTCTTCTTGCTCACTACCTGGAACTGCTTCCTCCGGGACCTGTCGTCCCAGTATCAGGCTGTCCAGGCCGAGGGTGGAACTTCAGTATGGCGGGATCGGGCTGAGTCTGTATGCGGGCTGGTTGACGTTCGATGACATCCGGGACCGCGCTTCCAGCGAGCGCGACATCAGCGCGGCGTGTGATCGGCTTGTGTCCGCGGCCGCGGTGATGGACCTGCAGGGCGGGATGGTCCGGGCAAAGGGCAGCGACTACGACGAGTTCAGGCTCGATGTGGGCGAGCTGCCCGGTTCCTGCACCGTCTACAAGGTGCCTGGTCCCGGTAAGACCACGGGCCTGTTCACCTTGACGGTGCGGGGCAGTGACACTTCCGCGCCGTTGCACCGGATCGGTGATGACAGCGCTCTCGAGCCGTTCCGCGACAGTCGCGGCAGTCAGAAATCCGATGTCACCGCGATCGCCGACCGGCGCCCCGAACCGCGACCAATCGGCGATGGCACCCTGGGCCGGTACGGAAACTGGTACACCACCATCCGCGCCGAGTGCGGCCCTGGCAGCCGCACGACGGCCCCGAAGCTGCTGAACGTTACGGCCCGCGCCGACTACGAGGATGTCTCTGCAGCGGACCGTGAGCGCCTCGCCCACATCGCCCGCTCGGCCACCGAGGAGCTCACGGACCGGATCGGCTGCCAGAGCCGGCTGCCCGCCCTGCCTGACCACCAGTTGGCGTCCGTACCGTCTGACCTCCGCCCCGCGCAGGCGACGGACGGTTCATGCCGCTGGTTTGCCCGACACATCGAGGAGCGAGGGCAAGGCCGGCTTCCCGACCGCGCCCTCGCGGCACCTGCCCTGGACGCGTCCCCCATCGAAAGCTGCCTTCTAGCAGTCAGCCCCGACCAGGTGGGCCGTATCGCCGACGGTTTGCACGACGACGACCACGATTACGCTCGCAGTGCGCTCACTCACTCGCCGTGGTGGCTGCGCACCGTCTCCTACTTCGGCGCAGAGGCGCGCACGGTGGGATACGACGTCCGTGGCGGCGAGGACGAGATCATCACAGCGGGAACGGCCGGACATGCAAGCGGCGCGTGGTGGGCCTCCTCCATCTGCGACGGCAAGCCCGCCCTGCACACCCTCAGCTCCAGCTACACCTATGACAACGTGCTCGGCCCCCAGACGCTGTCGGCCCTGTTCCGCGCGTACGTTGACGACATCACGAAGCGGCGCGGCTGCACCCATGTGACGTACCCGGACACGAAGAACTTCCGTGCCCCCTGAGCACCACCCCGTACTGAGCACGTCATCTGGCGGATGATGCCAACTCGAATGCCCAGTCACAGCGGTAGAACGAAACGACTGTCCGAAGTGTGAAGTCCCAGCAGGGAGTCCGTGCCGCACCCGCGGCGGGAGGACCGCGACGAAGTACCACACCGCCCGCTTCATCCTCGTCCCCGCCCTGCGGGAGGAGCTGGAGGAGCTGGTGCCCGACGACCGCGGACCGGGTGGCCGTGAAAGCCGGGCCCGCCCGTCGAAGCCGCCCCGGCGGCGCGACCCGCCCAGCCGATCCGGATCGGGTACGCCCGCTGCTCGACCGCGCAGCAGGAACTCGCCAGCCAGCTCGCCGCGCTCGAACCCGTCTGCAAGCGGATCTTCTCCGAGAAGATCAGCACCCGGGTCAAGGTCCGCCCCGAAAGAAGGCGCTCAAGCTCGCGTACGACATCAAGGAGGCCGCTCCCCACCAGGAGGTCGTCCTCACCGTCCACGAACTCAAGCGGCTCGGCCGCTTTACCGATCGTCGATCTGGCCGGATGGGCTCTGAGCTGCATGGATGCGTCGCGTAGGTGTCCGTGACGCGGCAGGCTCGTTGGCGAGGGCGGCTTCGAGCGTCTCCGCGTGAAAGCACAGGGCCGCGCTGAACCCTTCACTGGCACGGTTGAGCCCGAAGTGCGGGGTCAGCCGAGATACAGGCAATACCGGCGCTTCGAGCTCCTCGACGTGGTTGGCAACGACGTGTCGCCGGCGATCCAGCGCGAGCTCTACCTGGAGTTCCGCAAGCCCGGCTTCGCGACCTCCCCGCTGCTGGAGCAACTCGTCATGTCGGCTGCCTCGGCCGCAAGACCGGCCATGACTTTCGCGACTACAGCTGAGCTGCGTCAGTCCAGGCAGAACTCGTTGCCCTCCGGATCGGCCATCACAATGAAGCCTGCGCTCATCGGGGGAGCGGGCTCGTAGCGACGTACCCGCGTCGCTCCCAGCGCGACGAGCCGGTCGCACTCGGCCTCCAGTGCCGCCATCCGCTCCTCTCCCTGCAGTCCGGGAGCCGCACGGACGTCGAGGTGGACGCGATTCTTGGCGACCTTGTCCTTTGGCACTTGCTGGAAGAACACTCGTGGGCCGTGCCCGTCCGGGTCCTCGATGGCCGATTTCGAGTTGCGCTGCTCCTCAGGTACGCCGACCCGCGCGAGGAAGTCGTCCCACGCTGCCAGCGGGTCGGCGCCCTCGGGCAGGTCCACCCCGGGCGGGCCGGGGTGGACGTAGCCCAGTACGTCGCGCCAGAAGGACGACAGCGCCCGCGGGTCATGGGCGTCGAAGGTGACCTGGATGTGGCGGCTCATAGGGTTGCTCCGTTCGTAGCGGGATTCGTGTGCCGGTAGAGGTCGCGCAGCAGGCAGACCTCGGACAAGTGGTGGATCAGCTCGCGGTGGATGTGCAGCACCAGATCGGCCATGGGCGCCTCGGGGAAGGGCTCCTTCTCACCGATCGGGACCCGGAGCCCGGCGTCGCCGAGGCTGCGTACCCCGGCCAGCCAGACGTCGAGCTGGGCCTCGAGCTGGTCGAGTGCGGTGGCCGCGCTGCCGGCGTACTCCCAGCTCTCGTATGACGCCGCCGACGCGCCGAAGTGCGCCGCGTTGCGCGCAGCCAGCACGCCGACGATGACGTGCCCGAGTCGCCAGGCAATCGTGGTGAAGGCCGCCGGGACCGGCTGCGGGGCAGCGAAGATCGTGAAGTCCCCGGCACCGGCCTGCACTGGCGCCGTCGAGCTGCCGCGCGGCCGCACACTCCAGGCGTCTGGCACCGGCGACCAGAAGTACTCGTCGTCGGTGAGGCCCTCTAGCCGGGCTCGGAGTTGATGTTTCCAGTGGACCTCCCACTGCTCGCGCAGAGTCCAGTTCCAGTCGAGTTTGTCTGCATCCATGGAGCCACCGTGACACCTCTGGCGGACAGGATCGGTCCGCTATTGCTGAGAGGGTGGGCGACATGGACGTGGCAAGCGATAACGAGCGGGGCACGACGGAGCGGGTGCTCACCCTGCTCGGGCTGCTGCAGCAACGCCAGGTCTGGACCGGCCCCGAGCTCGCCGGCCGGCTCGGGGTCACGCCGCGCACGGTACGGCGTGATGTCGAGCGGCTGCGCACGCTCGGCTATCCGGTGCATGCCAGCCAGGGTGTCGGCGGCGGCTACCAACTCGGCCCGGGGCAGGACCTGCCGCCGCTGCTTCTCGACGACCAGGAGGCGATCGCCACCGCAGTCTCACTGCTCGCCGGATCGGGTGACGCGGTTGCCGGCGCCGGCGACGCCGCACTCCGGGCGCTGACCAAGCTCGACCAGGTGCTGCCCACCCGGCTTCGGCACGAGGTGCGCGCGCTCTCCGGCTCGGTGGAGTCCTTTGGCGGAGGCCGCACGCCGGTCGACCCCGAGGTGCTCATGCCGCTGGCCAGAGCCTGCCGCGACGAGGTCGAGGCAGGCTTCGACTACCCGTCCGGGAGCGAGGTGCGACGGCGGCGGGTCGAGCCCTACCGCCTGGTCGCTTCCGACCGGCGCTGCTACCTCCTCGCCTACGACCTCGAGGTCGCATGAGTTGTCCCGTGTACATCGAAATCTGATGGACGGCCATGTTCGGCTGTCGCGGATCGGGGCTGTTGCTGCTGGTACGTCGATGTCGTTCCTCATCAGAAACCCCCGTTCACAAATGGGCCAGCGCAAGAGCTGCCTGCGTTGCGATAGTCAACGCATGGATCAAACGCATGGACCCACCGACGGGATGTTCCTGACAACAGAGGAGCAAGAGGCCGTACACGCTGCTCTGGTCTCTTCTGGCGCTGACCGCTGGGCCGGCGGACAGCCATGCACGTTCCACTCACTGCTCGCGCGTTGGGGCGGCGAAGTTTCAGGGGTGGAAGAGGGCTATTCATGGTGCGCGCCAGAGCTGGACAACGACATCTGGTGTCGGAGCGCGCTGGCGCGTGTCTGGCCTCTGTTGCCTCCACGCGTCCAGTCCGAATGGCAACCAAGGCTCCATGACCTCGATGAGCGGTTCCGCGCGGCAACGATCCAGTGGCCCGGCCGAGGCGATGACGAGGGAGACTGGTGGATGTGGCGCATCCCTCGACTACTTGAGGCTGAAGCTGGAGACCCCTGTGAACGAGGCTGGCCCTCAGGCTGGGACATGGTGCCTTTCCCCAAGCCAGATTCTGTTCAAGTGATCGTCTGAAGAGCGGGCCCGTCGGTTCTCACTCATCGATTTAGTGCAGAGAAGGTCCAACTCCATCAGCGCCGTGCCGGAACCGGAGACGTCCTGGACGGGCTCGGGGTACTCGGCGCCTTCGCCGCCGGCCTTGCGGACGGCGGTGGCGTGCTTGATGTAGCCGGTCTTGCCCGCCTTCTCCGCGAGTGTCGGCAGGTTCGGATATTCGAGGCTGCGGAATAGCTCCGGGCTCACAGCCGCTGAGGGCGCTTGGGCACTCTCGAAGCGGTCGCCGTCCCCGTATGGGCAACTGCCATTTCGGTTGCGAGTTTCGAGTTGAAGTGGGCCAAGATGATCCAATGATCCAAGAGACAGAAGGCGTAGCCGAGGCGATTGCAGGCGAGCTGAAGCGGGGAAGTTTCCGGCTAGCGGCGTACGCCGTGTGCATCGAGGACGGGCGGGTGCTGCTTGCCCATCACGCGTCAAAGAACTGGACTCTTCCGGGCGGTGCGGTCGAGCACGCGGAGGATCCATTCGACGCGGTGGTCCGGGAGGTTGCCGAGGAGACCGGCTGCGACGCAGTGGTCGAACGTCTGCTGGGCGTGGACTCCAGGGTGATCCCCGCGGCCACCGCGCGTGCGGGAGTTGCGCACCAGAATGTCGGCATCTTCTACCAGGTTCGTATCACTGGCGGCCAACTCCGGCCTGAGCCGAACGGCGAGACCACCGAGTCGGTCTGGACTTCGATCCCCGAGGTCGCTTGGCTCCGCCGATCATCGCTGGTCGACATCGGCCTCGCCCTGGCGCAGACCGTTCCGGCAACCGGCCACGTCGCTCCCGTCCCGGTCGGCGGCCTGGTCCAGCACTGAGGCACCACCGACATCTACCTGGCCCGATCGGCCGTCATCTGGCTCGCGTGATCGGCGGGCCACCTCGGCTGCGTAGGCGGTTCTGACAGCTCCCGCTGCCCATCGTTCGGCTACGAAGGGACTGACTCCGAGGAGACGTTGCAGGACGGCTGAGGGCATCTGGATGCAGAGGTCGAGCAGGGGGTGTGTCAATTCAACGGCCGACCTTCTCGACGGACTGCCCGGCGTCCATCTCCCAGAGCTCAGCGAGTTGCGGGCCCGTGGGAGTGCTTGGGGCCCCCATCCCGGCCCCGCAGAGCCCACGACGCACTCTCGGAACCGGCCGCACGGACGACGCACCATCCGATTCCTCGCCGTCATGAGTCACGACGACTGCAGGCCCCGGTTGCCGAGCAGGGCCTGACGCCGGTCAGCAAGGCGGACGCGCGGACCGCTGTCGGACATGTGGTGCGCCAGGGTCTCGCGCGCCGCGTGGCGGGCCTCCTCCAACAGCGGCTGCCCGTACGCATTCAGCAGCTCGTCGACAACATCCTCGCCGACACCGCCCGGGACCGTCCTGCAGGACTCCAGTGCGGACGCGACGTACCTCTCCAGCACGCCCGCGGCATCAGCGAGCCGGACCTCGGCAACCGCCGCACCGTCCAGGCTGGCGACCGTCGCGCGGTCAGCGAGGCAGACTCCGAGCAGTACCACCGCCCGGGTCCGGAGCGGGGCGTCCAGCAGGCCCGGACGGGTACGCCCGTGCCACAGCACCAGCTGGTCGGCCCCGAACACCGCGTACTCCCACCGGCTGCGCGGCTCCCTGAGCCCTCCCGGTCTCTCCACCCCCGCGCTCACAGCCTCTGCCACAGCAGATCCAGGCGTAGCTCGGTGGGAGCATCCGGGACTGGAAGGTCGACAGGGTGCAACAGCGTGGCCGGCGCCCACCGAGTGCGCGGCGGATACGGATCTAACGCATCTGCGAACCGGTAAGCCTGCACACGGAGCCACCGGAGCCCGAACCGTCGCGATGGGCCGAGGAACCAGCCCAGACAGACGGACGTCACCGCGCCACCCGCATACCCGCGGCGCTGTACTTCACCATCGTGTTCGGAGGGAGTTGGTCAGCTTCCGTCTTCATCGGCGAGTCTCCCGCCACGCCCGGCCGAGCTGCCCAGCAGTCAGGCAGGGGGCCCCAGCGCAGCTTGGCGACGGACGTGATCGTGTTCTCCGGATCGGTCAGCAGGCCGCGGGCGTGGCGGACCTGTTCCTCCGTCATGGCGGGCGGACGGCCGATCCGTTCGCCGCGGGCTCGCGCGGCGGCCAAGCCCTCGTGGGTGCCCTGCACGATCAGCTCCCGGATGAACTCGGCGAGCGCGGCGAACACATGGAAGACCAGGCGCCCGTCCGGCGTGGTGGTGTCGGGGGATTCGTGCAGCGGCTGGAAGCCGATCCCGCTTGCGGAGCCCGGAGACGATGGCGATCAGGTCATGGATCGAGCGTCCCAGCCGGTCGAGGGAGGGCACCACGAGGGTGTCGCCGGTGCGGAGGCAGTCGAGGCACTTCCATAGCTCCTCGCGCTCCGCGTTCTTCCCGGACTTCCTGTCCGGGAAGACCCGCACGCAGCCGGCTGCTTCCAGGGCTGTGACCTGCCGGTCGAGCAGCTGCCCCTTCGTGGAAACGCGTCCGTAGCCGATCCGAGCGACCAGTTCGCGGGGAATGCCTCCAAGGGGCTGTCAGCGTCCGCCCACTCAGCTGTCGTCGTCATGCACGGCGCCGTACAGAAAGGGGCTGTACAGCGTTTTTGAACACCCCCGGTTGTTGAACACCCTTGTTGGACGCAAGAAGCGGATTCCGGCCCGGCGTGTCGACGGCGAGGACCGCGTGTCCAACAACCGATGGTTTATTGAAGATCTTGATCGCTTGGCCTGCGACGGCGGACCTCCGGCACCGGACATCACGAGCCGGTGGCACGGGTGAAGCGGGCAGCCCACTCCCGGACGAAGTCGACGAACTCGGGAGGGCCGAGCACCTCGAACTCCGCACCCACATTGCCCAGTGCCTGAGTCGGCCAGTCCAGGGTCTGCGAGGTCATCCGTACCCGGCACCGCTGCTCGTCGACCTCCTCGACCGTCGCCCACGGGCCAACGCGCGTGCGAACAGCCGCTGCGGGGGCGTGCACCAGCGCTTCGACGGTGTGTGGAACGGGGTCGCCGCCGCTCCCCGCACGGACGAAGGCCGCGGCGTCATCGGCAGGTAGCTCGCGCGGGCGAAACCGCTCTCCGGTCCCGCGCGGACCGTCGAGACGGTCGAGGCGGAAGCTGCGCCAGTCCTGCCGAGTCAGGTCGTAGGCGACCAGGTACCAGCGGTACCCGAGCGAGACCAGCCCGTGGGGCTCGACGTGGCGGGCGCTGCGCTCGCCACCGCGGGCGGTGTAGGAGAAGCGAAGTCGTTCCTCGTCCCGGCACGCCTGCGCGATGGCGGTCAGCACACCGGCCTCGACAGTCTTCCCACTGCCCTCGACCGAGGGCACGGTCACCACCCGCAGGGCGTCGACCCGTCGGCGCAGTCGCGCCGGCATGACCTGCACGACCTTGGTGAACGCGCGGATCGAGGACTCCTCGATTCCGGTAACCGCGCCCTGGGCGGCCGCACGCAACCCGATGGCGAGCGCGACCGCCTCCTCGTCGTCGAGCACCAACGGCGGCAGGGCGGCGCCTGCCGTGAGCTGGTAGCCGCCATCGACGCCGCGACTGGCCTCAACCGGGTAGCCCAACTCGCGCAGCCGGTCGACGTCGCGCCGCAGGGTACGCGCAGAAACCCCGAGTCTGTCGGCCAGCTCGCCGCCCGGCCAGTGCCGGTGGGTCTGGAGCAGGGACAGCAGCCGCAGAGTCCGTGAGCTTGTGTTCGCCATGCCCTCCAGGATGGCGGCAATTGAGGTCGGAAAGTGACCGCTATGGCTCATAGCGTGGGTCTCACGAGAACGGCACGGGCCCAGGCCGGGTACGCCGACTGATCGAAACGAGGAGAACCATGACCGACAGCACGATGTCGACGACCCCCGACACGATGTGGGAGGTGCGACTGGCCAAACACCTGAAGGCAGACCTCGGGACCGACACCTTCGACCTCGTACAGGTGCCGACGCCCGAGCCGGCCGCGGGAGAGGTACTGGTCCGCACGGACTACCTGGGTCTGTCGGTGGCGTACCTGGAGATGCTGCGGGCCGACTCCCGTCTTCCGATCCCGCCGTGGGAGGTCGGCCAGCGCATCGGCGGCGGCGCGGTGGGCACGGTCGTGCGGTCCAACAGTGCGGAACTTGCCGTCGGTGACCTGGTACGCACCATGGCCGGCTGGTGCGAGTACTCGACCGGGCCTGCCGACCAGTACCCCAGGCTGGACCCCGACCTTTTCCCAAGCCCGGTGCACTACCTCAGCCAGGGGCCCACCGCCTACTACGGGATGTCCGAGGTCGCCAAGGCCGGTGCCGGCGATGTCGTCTTCGTCTCCGGCGCGGCGGGCGGCGTCGGGTCGCTGGCCGGGCAGATCGCCAAGTGCCGGGGCGCCGCGAAGGTGATCGGCAGCGCGGGTAGCCAGGCGAAGATCGACTACCTGGTTGACGAGCTCGGCTTCGACGCGGCGTTCGACTACCACGACGGTCCCGTCCTCGATCATCTGCGGGAACTGGCGCCCGAGGGCATCACCGTGTTCTTCGACAACGTCGGCGGAGAACAGTTCGATGCGGCGGTCGAGGCGGCGGCGCCGGGGGCCCGCTTCGCGCTGTGCGGCGCGCTGGCCACTCAGATCGGCGACCACGAGGACCGGTTCCCCGAGCCGGACCTCACTGCGGCGGCCGCCAAGGGGATCGCGGTCCTGCCGTTCTCCACCTATCACACCCCGGAGCAGGTCGCGGCGTGGACCGAGCACTTCAGCACATGGTTGAGCGAGGACCGCTTCGTGTTCCCCCACACGATCGTGGAAGGCGGCCTCTCGGCAGCTCCCCAGGCGCTCGTCTCCCTGCTGAAGGGCAGCTACAAGGGCAACGTCTCCGTCAGGGTCGCCAGCTGAGCATCGAAACGTGCCGCCCGTCACACACGGACGGGCGAAGCGCTCCCGGTGACGTCCCCGCCACATCCAAGGAGAACCGGCACCGCATGACCGACGCATCCGTGCTCTCCACCCGCACTCTGAACCGGACACTGCTCCAGCGACAGTTCCTGGCCGCCCGAACCTCCCGCCCGGTACTCGACGTCGTCGAACACCTGGTCGCTCTGCAGGGGCAGGAGCCCAACTGGCCTTATGTGGGGCTGTGGACCCGGCTGGCCGACTTCCGGCATGACGACCTGACGGCACTGCTCCGCGACGGGCGCGTGGTGCGCTCCGCAGCCCTGCGCAGCACCCAGCACCTGACCAGCAGCAACGACTTCCGCCGGCTGCGGCCCGTCGTCCAGCCCGTCCTGGACCGCACCGCCCGGGCGCAGTATTTCGCCGCGCAGACCGCCGGGTTGAACATTGCCGAGCTCACCGACGTCGGTCGGGAGCTGATGGCTGGCCAAACCCTGCCTCGGCGGAAGCTCGCCCTGTCGCTCGCCGAGCGCTTCCCGGGCCGCGACGGCCGCGTGCTCGCGGGGGCGGTGGAGCTGCGGGTACCGATGGTGCACGCCCCGGCCACCGGCGCGTGGGGCGCCTGGGGCAACCGCCCCGGCATCGCCATCACCCTCGCGGAGCACTGGATCGGCCGACCGATGGCGGCGCCACGGGTCGAGGCGATGATCCGCCGGTACCTGGCGGCGTTCGGCCCGGCCGGCGTCATGGACATCCAGGCATGGTCGGGGCTGACCCGCCTGCGTGAGACTCTCGACGGGCTGCGGTCACAGCTGCACGTCTTCCACGACGAGCGGGGCACTGAGCTCTTCGACCTGCCCGGCGCGCCGCTCGCCGACCCAGACCTGCCCGTCCCAGTGCGATTTCTGCCCGCCTTCGACAACCTCCTCCTCGGGCACACGGACCGCGCCCGAGTAATCAGCGATGCAGACCGCAAGCTGGTCATGCCGGGTCAGGCCATGGTGCGGCCCACCTTCCTCGTTGACGGATTCGTCCACGGCACATGGTCGGTGAAGGGCTCTGCACTGCTCATCGCCCCCTTCCGGCCGCTGTCGCAAGCGGGCACGCAGGCAGTACTGGACGAGGCCGAGCGACTTCTCGCCTTCGTCGCACCTGATGCGGCCAGGCGGAGGGTCACGTTTACCTGAGAACGACGGGACGCTTCCCCCTCCTGCGGCGGCCCGCCTCGTCCTCGCCGAGCACGCTGAAGTCCATGTCCAGGTGGGCGTCGTAGTCGTCCATGGTGTCCGAGGGCGTGGGCGATATTGGCATGGCCGACCCTGGCCGCCTAGCATCGCCGGTCATGGACATCGCGCTTGTCCGTTCACGATGGCGGGCCGTATTCGCCATGTTCGCCATGCTTCCGTGGGGGCTGGGCCTGCCGTTGGCGGCCCTCACATTCGGATTGGGCGCCGTCGCGGGGCAGCCTGATGTGCTGGGCACCGCGATGGCCGTGGCAGCCGGTGCGGCGTCCTTCGCGACCGTTCCGGCTCAGGTGCAGACTGTTAGGGCGCTGCTGTCCAGACCCCGGCTCGCCCTGGAGACCGACGCCCTGGTCATCCATGACCCCGTGTTCCTCCGCAAAGGCGCCCGGATCGCGCGCGAGCGAATCGCGGAAGCCGATCGGCTGGACTGGAAGGACGCCGAGGTCAGCTTCCGCATCGGCTACGACACGACCGAGCTGACTCCGTTCCGCGAACCGCTGAACATGGAGGTACGGCTACGCGGTGACCACGGCTTCGCCTCGGCCCGAAGGCTTCACCACGGCACCTGGATCTGGCGCTTTGCCCGCAGATGGGACCGATCTCCGCAGTTTCCGGTGCCGGGCGACCGCTACCGAAGGATCCGGATCCGTGCCAGACACCCGGTGGACGCCCTCACCGCCCTCACCGAATGGGTCACGAGCTCAGCCGCTCCTGACGCCGGGCGCCCTCCTCATGGAACGGCAGGCGAGCCCAACTAACGGAATTCAGGCGGGTTGTCCCGGTTCACGCTGATCAGTGGGGCAGGAGAGCGGGAAGACTTTCCGGCGGGTGTTGGGCCTGCTCGATCCGGCCCGCCTGAGCACCGCCGCCTTCATCTACCTGCGCCCCCTGCTGCCAGAGCCCGGGCTGGCTTCGTTCACTAACAACAGCAGCGTTTGTCCACCAGTTCGGGAGGTGAGGGAGGGGCCGAGCCTCCGTAGATGTTCACGAGAAATGACAGCACTCCGGGCTGAGGAGTCCCGACCGCGCCTGTTTGGGCAACGGGGCAGCTGATAATGCGTTGTCGGCCTCAGACGGGCTGCGAGAGCATCCGGTGCATGGAAGAGCCTGCCGAAAGTCTCAGTTCTGACCAGGTTGAATTGCGCCGGTGGCGCATGAGCGATCTCGACGCCTTGGAACGCCTGGTCTACGAGTCTCTGGACCATCTGGCGCCGTGGATGCCTTGGGCAGCCGACCACGGCAGACAGCAGACCTCCGATTTCCTTGCCCGGAGCCAGGCAGAGTGGGAGGCCCGGCAAGTCTTCGGCTTTGCGATCACGTCAGATGCTGCGGTGATCGGCAGCTGTGGCCTCTTTCGCCGCATCGGTGCGGGCGGCCTGGACATCGGCTATTGGCTTCACCCTCATTGGACCGGACGGGGTCTGGCCACGATGGCCACGGCGGCTCTTGTCGGCCAAGGCTTCCAGCTGGCGGGCATCGACCGCATAGAGATCCATCACGATGCTGCCAACCCTGCCAGCGGAGCCATCGCCCTCCGCTTGGGATTCACTGAGATTGAACGCACACGAGCACCTGAAGGACCCGTCGCTCCTGGCGAAGTGGGGATCAATGTCGTCTGGCGGATGACTGCAGACCAATGGAAGGCGAGGACGGCTGAGCACGCTGAACGAGCGAGCTGAGCAGGGGATATTCGAGTGTCTCCTCTTGGTGGTCCGTCGCCCGTGACGGGCGACGGACCGTCGTGGCGGGGCGCTACATACAACAAGCCCGAGCCCTCTCAACAAAGATGAGACACTCCCAGGCCAGACCGCCCACCACCCCGACCGGCCCGCTCCCGACTGGTTCTCAATCAACCCGCAACACCCCAGCCCACACCACTCCCAGCACACCAACTACCACCCGGCGATCGACGGGTGGGCGTCGGTGTCGTCGAGCGCGAGCCGTACCGGCTCGTCCGGCGCCCAGCCCAGCTGGGCCCGCAGAATCCTTCTGCCCTGCGCGGCCGTGCGCTCGGGGTTCTCCTTCTTCAGCGCCATCGCCAGCTCGACCACCTCCGGCGGCGTGCGCGGCTGGGACTGGCGCAGAGAGGGAACCAGGGCGTCGAACCCGTCCTGGCGCCACTCCAGGATCCGGCGGTCCAGCGTGTAACAGCTGATCCGCGGCGGCGGATCGTGGATGCGTTCTTCTACGTGGTACGGGCCGGTTGCGCCTGGCGTCAGTTGCCGAGGGACTTCGCTCCCTGGCAGACCGTGTACTGGTACTTCTCGTGGTGGCACGACGACGGCACGGTCAGACGGATCCACGACGCCTTGCGGAGCCAGGTCCGCGAGGCTGACGGCCGCCACGCCGAGCCGAGCGCCGGGTTGATCGACTCGCAGTCGGTCCGCACCGCCGACACCGTCCCGGCCGCCACCAGGGGCTTCGACGCAGGCAAGAAGGTCAAGGGGCGCAAGAGGTTCATCGTCACGGACACCCTCGGCTTACTGCTCGCGGTCCATGCCGTGGCAGCGAACATTCAGGACCGCGACGGTGCCAGGCACCCGCTGCTGTGGACCAGGTCGGTCCCCCGGTGTCGTGCGGTGCGGGCCGATCGGTCCAGCGCAGACGTCCGTGTGAAGCGGGCCTCCCGTAGCTGGCCTCACCGCGCGGCGTACAGTCCTCACCCAAGGGGCAGCCCGCGAAGGTCAAGAGCAAGAGCGACGGCAGCTACAAGGTGTCCGTGAGCAACCCGGACTCGGGCCACGTGTCCCTGTGCGTCAAGGCACAGGGACACCAACGGCAGCAAGATCGAGCAGACCCTGATCAAGGCCTACGCCGTTCGCTGACCCTCACAGGAGCCCTTTCCTGACCGCGCCCCTGGCGCAAGGCACGCCCTTGCGCCAGGGGCGCACCCCGTTGTACGGGAAACCAAATACCTTGCTGCTCCTCCGTATTACCGAAATCAGCAGCAACCTCGAAAAGGTGGGGCACAACCGATATTTCTGACGTCCGCACCGGTTCGCTTGATACACCGCATCATCGGCGCAGCTCCACATTCCCGAACGCGACGCCGGCATTTTTCTCTTCCCGCTAGCGCTTTGGCGTTCCTCCGCCGGTCTCCCGGTCGAATGTCGTGACGGGTTTGCGACATGGAAGAAATCCGCCACTGCCAATCAGTTGCCTCGGTCCGTGCAGAGCCGGAAAGTATCTGCCGAATGCAGCAAGTACTTCTTTCTCGCGAAGAGTTGGAGACGCTCATGCATCCACCGCGCCATTCTCATGGCGAACCCGGAACAACGGCAGTGCAGGAGGCCTCGCGATGAGGCGTCTCAGGCGACGGTTGGTCACCGCGGCCGTCGGCATCACCGTCCTCGGGACGGTCATGTCGAGCACTGCAGCGAATGCCTCCAACCCGACTCCGGCTCCGTCTTCCCCTACTTCCCTCAACCTGCCCGCGTCGGTCCACGACAGCCTTCTCCAGGCTGCCGCCGGAAAACGGGCGAACCTGTCCCTGACGCTGGTGACCGGCGACAAGGTGCAGATCGGCATCACCGAAGACCGGAAGCCAGTCGTCCGTGAGATCGAGCCCGCGACGCGGCCCGGGAACGAGTCGGTTCTCTTTCACACCGTCACCAGAAACGACCAGGTCTACGTCGTACCGGAAGACGCGTTGTCGCTGCTCCGTGCCGACCTGCTGGACTGGGAGCTCTTCAACCTCGCCAAGCTGGCCGACTGGGCGGCCGAGGGCAAGACCAGCGAGGTCCCGGTGATTACCACCTACACCGGGAAGACCAATGCCCGGACAGCGGCGAACCCCGCCGGTGCGACCGCCAAGACCGTCCTGCCGAGCATCAACGCCCGCTCGATGAGCATCAAGGGCAACGGCCAGTGGTGGCGAGAGGTGCGGAAGAAGAACACCGGCAAGTCCGCCGCCGCCTCCCTGGCGACCGGCCCGCTGGCCGGGGTGGGGAAGGTGTGGCTGGACGAGCTGACGAAACTGCAGCTCGACCAGTCCGTACCGCAGATCGGCGCCCCCGCCGCCTGGGAACGCGGCTACGACGGTTCGAACGTGAAGGTCACGGTGCTGGACAGTGGCATCGATGCCACCCACCCCGATCTCGCCGGCCAGATCAGCGAGGCGGTTGACTTCACCAACAGCCCGAAGGGTCCGGTGGACGAACACGGACACGGTACCCATGTGGCGTCCACGATCGCCGGCACCGGACAGGCCTCCGACGGGCTGCGTCGCGGTGTGGCGCCCGGTGCAAAGCTCGCCATCGGCAGAGTCTGCGGTTCGGACGGCTCGTGCGCCGGCTCCGCGGTCATCGCCGGCATGGAGTGGGCCGCCAAGTCCGGTGCCGACGTGGTGAACATGAGCCTCGGCGGCGCGCCCTCCGACGGAAAGGACCCGCTGAGCGCAGCGGTCAACACGCTCAGCCGCACCTACGGCACCCTGTTCGTCATCGCCGCGGGCAACGCCGGCCCGGACTCCGAGACGGTCGGGTCGCCAGGTGCCGCCGACGAGGCGCTGACCGTCGCGGCCGTGGACAAGAGTGACCAGATGGCCCGCTTCTCCAGCCGCGGACCCCGCGTCGGGGACGGCGCGGTCAAGCCGGACATCTCGGCGCCGGGCGTCGCCATCACCGCCGCCCGGGCCAAGGGCACCGCGATGGGCAAGCCCGTGGACGATTACTACACGTCCGCCAGCGGCACCTCCATGGCCACGCCCCATATGGCCGGTGCCGCGGCGATCATCGCCCAGCAGCACCCGGACTTCACCGGGCGGCAGATCAAGTCGCTGCTGATGGCGACCTCCAAGGACCTCGGGCACGACCTGTTCGCGCAGGGCGCCGGCCGGGTGGACGTGGCCCGCGCGGTCGATCCGAAGATCACCCCCGACGCAAACCTGAGCTTCGGCCGAGCCGAATACCCGCACTCGCCGATGTCCAGGACGGTCACCTACACCAACTGGACCGACGAGCCGATCACTCTTACGCTCTCCGCCTCGGCTTCCCGGGCGGGCAAGCCCGCACCGGAGGGGCTGTTCACGCTCAGCGCCGACCAGGTCACCGTGCCCGCCAAGGGCTCGGCCGATGTGGCGGTGACCATGGACGGCAGGGCGGTGGACAGTTCCGGGGAGTACGGCGCATACGCCGGCGTCCTGACCGCCAAGGACAGCGCGGGGACACTGCTCGGATCATCGCGGATCTCGACCTATGTGGAGCCGATCCGCCACGACCTGAACATCGAGGTCATTCCTCCGGCCGGCGCCACCGATGTCTCGTACGGCAGCGCGCTGATCGTCCCGGTCGACGAGGACAAGCTGGGCCTGTACGAAACGCCGCTGACGGTACCGGGCGGCGAGACGATCAAGGCACGGGTTTTCAGCGGCACTGTCACGGCGGCCCTCGGGGTGACGTGGCGGGACGCGGCCGGCGAGCTGCAGAAGGCCGCACCGATGGTGCCGGAGGTGGAGGTCACCGGGGCGACCACGGTGGAGCTGGACCTTCGGAAGGTCAAGCCCATCAGTGTGAACACCCCGGAGCGAACCGAGACATACGCGGCACTCTTCAAGACCCAGCGGACCTCCGTGGACGGAGACTGGGGGATCACGGCGTCGTTGTCCGCCGAATACGGTCCCGGTGAGCCGAACTGGTGGGCACTGCCGACCGCCGGTGAGGTCAGCCTCGGCACGCTCGACTTCTTCAGCCGGCATGTCCTGGTACCGCCGTCAGTGACGATGAAGGTCACGGGGAACGGCGACTCCTTCGACCTGGACGCCCGCTACGCGACACCGGACACCACCATAAACGGCGGAAACCAGAGGTGGACGGAAGACGGGAAGCCCGTAAGCACCCTCGTGCGGTCGACGATTCCCCGACTGCCCGCCAACGGGAAGAAGCCCGTCGTCTACGCGGGCACCGGCTCGGCCGAGGAGCTCGCCAAGGTCGATGCCAAGGGTGCGCTGGTGCTGCTGAAGCCGACCGACATCTGCGGGAAGACCTGCGACTTCACCGCACTGCGCACGCGAGTGGCGGCGGCTGCCGCCGCGGGCGCGGTCGGGGTGCTGGTGACCGGCGAAACCGATCGGGTCGCCCTGCTGAAGTACGAGTCGTTCCGGCAGTACAAGTGCGACGGTCCCGACAGCTGCCCGCCGGTCGACCCGTACGCAGCGCTGCCGATCGTGACCGTACCCCCGGCCCAGGCCGCCACGCTGATCCAGCGGATCGAGGGCGGAGCGAAGTCCGGCGTCCGGATCAAACTCGGCGGCAACCGCGAAGTGTCCAAGGCCTACGCTCTGGCCTTCGACTCCCCCGGTCGGGTTCCCGGCAACCTGCCTTACCAGGTCCAGTCCCAGGATCTCGACCGCGTCGATCACCGCTTCCACGCCGACCAGCCCGGCGCGATTCCCCACTTCAGCTGGAACCGGATGACGAAGTCCGGCCCGGTGACAGAGGAAAGCATGCTGCCCAAGCCGGACAGTCAGCGGCAGTTCACCACGTTGGTCGGGCCGCGGAACAACGACGCGATCGACCGCTTCGAGATGTCCGTCAGGGACTATCTCGCGCCGTCCGTGGCAAGTCCGTCGGGCCCGGGCGAAACTCAGGACCTGACGCTCGGCAAGAAGAACACGATCGCCTGGAACGCGGGTCCGTCGCTTCCCGGCGCGGTGCCCCAGGTCCGCACCAAGTCGGGCTTCACCGCCGACACCGGCCTGCCGTGCGCCGGCTGCCGGGAGGGCGACCGCTTCTGGCCCACCCTGTACCAGACCAGCAGCGGGGGCGGTCGCCAGGCCATGATGGGCATGCTCAACGACACGGGTATCGCCCATTTGATCTACGGGGTCCAGGCCTGTGAGCCCCCCGCCTGCAAGGTAAGCCTCTTCGACGACGCCGGCCACGAACTCCAGCAAAAGCTCAACCCGGTCGAGTTCGTCTTCCAGCTCGGCGAGCCCGGCAACGCGTCGGACCTGATGTTGAGGAGCGGGCGGTGATGACCGAAATGGGAAAGGAGACTGCTCCGATGAACGCGGCCGAGCCATCGAGGTGGCGCCGGAAGGTGAACCTGGCGGCGTCGGCAGCCGTGGCGATGCTCGCGCTGGTGGGCTGCAAGGCCGACGTCATCTCGTACGACCTGCCTGCGGAATCAGCCCGCTACACGTTCCAGGCGGAGACCAACGGGGTCAAGACCGCGTGGGAGTACACGTCCGACCGGCCGACCAAATCCGACACGCCGACGTCACAGCCGTGCATCGCGGACGTCGTTGTCAAGGAACCCGGTCCGTGCCGTCCGGAGCCGCTCATCTTCCTGCGGTACGACCTGGGCCTGGACCTGGACAACACCGCAAAGGCCAACAGGCTTCACCCCATCACCGTCACCGGCTACTACCAGGATCGGCTCAGCACGCCACCGACCGTGACCGAGTTGCGGGCGGAGGCCAGCTTCGACGGCGGCAAGACCTGGCAGCCGGTGACCACCAAGGCCGACGGGAAGAACACCTTCACCGCGCGCATAAAGCACCCGAAGCATGACCAGGCACCCGGAGGAGTCGCACTGCGGATCACCGCGACCGACAACGCGGGGAACAACGTCAAGCAGACCATTCCCCAGGCGTACCGACTGCGCTGAGGTGAACCGATCCTGAGGGAGCACGGCCGGGGCCAGACGTGAGCTTCGCACCGGCCGTGACCCTCGTTTTCCGGCGCAGCCCGCACCGAATGCGGACAGGGACTGCGCCCGCAGACCGTTCGCGAGTAACTGTTGCGTACACGTACCGCTTGATCAGGCCGTTGGTCCGGTGCCGCTCGCACCGGACCAACGGCATACCCGGATCCGCATTCCGGTGGCCTCGCCCTGGTGAGAGGCCGGCGAGCTCCTTCCACGACACAGACGCCAGGCCGGAGTACCGACGGACAGACGGAGAGGCATCATGCTGTCGGACGTGCTGGGACTTACCCCCGAAGAGGCAGACACCTACCGCATTCTGGTCTCGGTCGCCTCCGCCACGCCCACCGGACTCGCCGAACTCATCGGCTGCGACATCCGTCAGGTGGTGGGCACCCTCAGCAGGCTCGAAGACCGGGGGCTCGTCGCGCGCAGCCTCGGCGACACCACTCGGTTCGTCGCCGCCCCGCCGGCGGCGGCGCTGCGGGCGCCCTTGATCCAGCGACAGAACGAGCTCAATCTGGCGAAACTCGAACTCGACTCCCTCGACGAAATCTACCGCGCGGCCACTCTCGGGCGCGGCGCAGCGGAGGTCGTCGACGTGATCCACGGCACCGAGGCCATCCGCGAGCGCGTCGGACACATACAACTCGGCGCACGGAAAGAGGTCATGAACTTCGTCAAGGCGCCGTTCTTTTCGTCCGGCAACATGACCGACGACGCGGTCATGGAGCGGGGTGTCCGCTACCGCGTGATAGTTGAACGCTCGATGCTCGACCGGGGAGCTCCGTCGTTCGACGAAATCATCCAAGCGCGGGCCGCTGGAGAGGTGGTCCGGATCGCCGAATCAGTACCACTGAAACTCTTCATCGTGGACGGCGAGTTGGCCATTGTTCCGCTCCTCGGTTCCGCCAATGCCGCGAAGGCGGGAGCCCTGCTCGTGCACGAGTGCAGCCTGCTCGACGCGCTGATTGCACTGTTCGAGTCCGAATGGGAGAAGGCAATGCCGTTCGTCACCTCTGCGGGTACCTTGCAGAACGCGCCCGCCATCGATGATCTGGGTGCACAGATACTCAGCCTGTTGCTGACCGGCCTCACCGACCAAGCGATCGCCACCCAACTGCACACCTCCATGCGGACGGTGCAACGCCGGATCCGCCAGATGATGGACACCGCGAAAGTGCAGAATCGCATGCAGTTGGGCTTCCGTGCGGCACGGCTGGGCTGGCTCGACGCCGAGCAGGACGGCAGCTGACTCCCGGAACACCGGGCCCACCGGCCGAGGACGTTCACGCGAGATGAGCGGGAGAGCCAGTACATTGCGCCGAAACCCGGCGCGGTGTCAGAACCGTTGTGGGTCTGCGAAGTGCCCTCCAGAGCCCGCATGGCGCCAGACCGCCTCAGCCTTGATCCACCGTCATGGTTTGGGGAGTGATCTTGTGGCCGGTTTCGAGCCGGTTTCAGGTCGGTGGTCGGGCGTGGGCAGGTGGTAGCCGCTGGATGCTCCTATGGTTGTCAAGCCGCTGGAACGAGGTCGGTTTGAGTGGTTCGTTCCGTGGGTGTGGTGGTCAGGGCTCGGTAGACCTCGCGGGCGACG
>NZ_BMRN01000075.1 GCF_014648655.1 Streptomyces atratus | reverse complement strand
CAGATGTACGACCACGCCGAAACCCACCCCGCCGCCGCGAACTTCCCCTTCGAACTCGCCCGCATCCGCCTCGCCCACGGCATCCGCCTACGACACACCCAGGGAAGGAAGTCGGCACGGCATTCGCTGACGCTGGCCGCCGAGACCTTCGAGCGGCTCGGCGCACCCACCTGGACCGAGCGGGCCCGGGCGGAGCTCCGGGCCACCGGCGCATCCACCGTCGCCTCCTCGGCGCACCTCGCCCCGCTGACCTGGCAGGAACGCCGGATCGCCGATCTCGCGGCGGGTGGTCTGACCAACAAGGAGATCGGCGAACGGATGCACCTGTCACCGCGCACGGTCAGCTCCCACCTCTACCGGGTGTTCCCCAAGCTGGGCATCACCTCGCGCGCCGCACTGCGCGACGCGCTGGGCAAGCTCAGCGGCGACCAGAACGTGTGACCTGGACTGCGTTCAGTTCTCGGCGAGATGGGCACGGATGCCGCGTTCGTCCAGCCAGCCGAGCACGTAGTCGGCGACGAAGCGCCACCCACTGTCGATGACCAGCGAGTGGGCGCGGTCCGCGAACTGCTTCAGGTCGGTGACCGCCGTGGAGTCGCCGTACTGCTTGTACACCGCGCGGGTGACGGAGTCGGGCACCAGCCGGTCCCCCTGTCCGGAGATCAGCAGAAGCGGGCCACGGCCCGCGTTGCCGATGTCCGCCACGGCACGCGGGCTGCGAACCGCACCCGCGCATCCGAGGTCGGTGAGCAGGCCCCGCGGTGCCGGCACCACATAGCGCTCGAAGAGCCGGTCGGACTCCTCGGCTCCGACGGTGTTCGCGAAGACATGATGGAACTGTTCCGGAGACAGGGACACCAGCCGGTCGGCGGCGTCGGTCTGGGCGGGAGTCCACAGTCGCGCCGGAAAGGCGGGCAGCGGGATGTCGTTGATCGGGGCGGATGCGATGGCCACCGCGGCGCGGCCGACATTGGCTCCGATGAGATGCTGCGCGATGAGCCCGCCGACCGAGTGGCCGACGATCACGGGCGAGATATCGAACGAACGTACGATTCTGGCGTAATGGTCCGTCAGCGCGTCCAGGCCGATGCCGCCGAGCGTCTCGGGGGACTTGCGCACTTCCCCAGCGGCCGCGGCCTCCCCCGGCCACCCGGGCGTGAGGGCGAGAAACCCACGGCTGGCGAAGCGCTCGGCCCACGACTCCCAGGAAAGCGCGTGCAGCCACGCGCCATGGATGAAGACGACGGGAGTACGGTTCACGGCTGGTTCCTCCGAGCATGACGACCACCCGGCACCGGCACACGGGCGACTGTTTCAGGATCGTTCAGGCACCGGTCAGCGGCGACAGTCGAATGACTTAATGTTCGCGACCGTCGGCGCACGGACCCGGACGGGACCCGCGGAAAAGCTCCCCCGGAAGCACACCCACGGCGGACAAGTGTCCAGTTGGCGGGCGGCCGCCACGGCCACCACCGTCGAAGCAGGTGATGTAGAACGGTCAAGTTACTTATGTACGACGCCCCCGCGGCGACAACAGTAGGTCGGGCCAGCCTCCAGCCACAGAAAAGGATCCACCCGACATGAGCGGTAAGCAATCACGGGTACAGGCCCGCCGAACGGCATCACACGGCGGTCCCGAGCTGATCCTGGACATCGAGCGCGTGCTGGACGTCTCCGCCCGGCAGGCGATCAGAGCGGACTTCAGGTTCGACCCGGAGTCCCCCTTGATCGTGTGCGTGGAGTTCCTGATCGAAGGCGGGCCGCGCGTCCTGTGGCGTATCGGGCGAGACCTCCTCCAGCAGGGGCTGTACTCGATGAGCGGACTCGGGGACGTCCAGATCTGGCCGTCGAACCTGGAGGCGCGGGAGACCGCGTGGCTCCAGCTGGCCTCCGGTGACATGGCGGCCCTGTTCGAGCTCCCCGTGCCACCGCTCGCGGAATGGCTGCAGCGTACCTATGAACTCGTTCCCGCAGGTCACGAGCTGTCCGGCATCGACTGGGACGTCGCCACCGCGGACCTGCTCCAGATCTCCGAAACGGGCTCCGACTAATCACGCGGAACGCTCCGCATCATCCCGCGCGACGAGTGACGACCCCTGAGAAACAGTCATCCGGCGCCTGCACCACGGCGCCCGCCGAACGGTCCGCGAACGGGACTCGCGGCGCCGTGCGACGCCTCACGGGGGTCGTGCGACACCCCACCCACCGGTGCCGCAGGCGCAGAACCCTGCGCTTTAGAGGGCCACCTCGCCGTCGAACACCCCCTGGATCCCGCGCCCGCTGCTCAGCACGCGGGGCGTCGGGCCGCGACGAGGACGGGGCCGCCCGGCACCGTGGGGAAAGTCCTCGCCTCCCCCAGCCCGAGCGCTACGAGTTCCTCGCTCATGCGCGCCGTGTCGAAGGCGTTGCCGCCGCCGCGCACCGCGGTCCACTGGCCGACGGAGCGGCGCAGCGCGTCGTCGACGGCGGGGTTGGTCCCCGCCACCAGCCACGCGCCCGGCGCCAGTGCCGCGACGAGTCGGGGCAGGGCGGCCCGCAGCGCCTCCTCCGACAGGAACGGCGCCGGCAGCCAGATGAGCTGGTAGGCCTCGTCTTCGTCTACGTCCGCCGCGTCCCCACGGCGCAGGGACACCCGAGCGGCCACGGCCGGATCTGCCGCGGCCAGCTCCGCCCGCCCCAGGCGCAGGACCCGCTCCAGTACGTCGATGCCCTCCACCCGCGCCTCGGGGAAGCCCTCGGCCAGCGCCAGCGCCAGTGCCCCGACGCCGGTGCCCACGTCGAGGATGCGGCTGCCCTCGGCCTCCAGCCGCTCGGCACACCCGGGAAGCCGCGGCACGACCTTCCCGGCGAGCGCACGACCGGTCGCGGTGGAGGCTCGCCCCTGGCTGAGCAGCACCTCGTCGCTCTGCGCGCCCCAACCGCCCTCGGCCGCCCCCGTCTCGTCGGAGGCGGCCGAGACGGCCTGACGCAGTGAAGCGAGCTTCGCCTCCACCGCGCTGCGTGCCGTCGCGGAGTCCGCCTGGTCGAGCGAGGGATGGACGACGTATCCGTCGGGGCCCTGACGGACCAGGCCCACGCTCTCCAGGACCGCGGCGCGCCGCGGATCGCGCGCGAGTACGTCCGCGAGGGGCTCCGACAGTGCTTGCCGCTGGGCGCTCACGATCGCGGCCATGGCCCACACGGCCGCCTCCAGGACTGCCACCGGGTTCTCGCCGAGCAACGGGGAGAGGCCCGGGGAACGGCCCGCGGATTCGGACGGTGTGGACATGGGAGCCTCCGGAGGAGTGCTACGGCGACACATGTGTCGCGCGCTCGTACAGACACATGCTGCCATAGCAGGTGTGAGTTCCGCGTACCCCGGCGACAGAGCGGTGACAGCGGCGGCGGTCACCAGCTGTCCGAGGTGTTCACACTGCGCGCCCGTCGTCGGCCCACGAGACGACGGTCGCCGTGGTGGCCGCGGTGACGGCGGCCAGACGCTCGCAGTCCGGTGTGCCGGGCACGTCCGTCGGCCGGTGGTCATGCGGATTGCGGAAGTTCGCGGTGTCCATGAGCATCAGCGCGGGGATGTCCCGGTTCCAGAACAACCCGTTCGCTGCGCCCCGGACGGTCGGCGGGCGGTACGGCCAGTCCGATGAGCAGGCCGAGCAGCGGTTCGGGTCGCGGGTCCCGCAGCAGCAGACCGGTCACGGCCGGGGACGCCGCCGCCGCGGCCCGCCCTCCACACCTCGGCCGCCCCGGCCGAGGAACGCCGGTGCACCACGAGGGTGAGGTCACCCCGGTACCCGTCGGCCCTGGTAGCGGCGGACGCCTCGGGGAAGACCCGCTCGAAGCCGACAGGGAGCCGCGCGGCTCGGCGGCGAGCGACTCCACGTGCCGCCACAGGCGGGCGGCGTCCGGGAACGGTCCACTCCCGTGCGTAGCCGTCGGCTCGTTCGTCATCCGGCACTCAGGTCGTCAGGTCGTCACGGGGAACCAGGGAACCAGGGAATCAAGGGGATCAAGGGATCAAGGACGCCGGACGAGCTGACAGCCTCTTCCGAGGCAGGGACGACGCGGCGTGCCCGGTACGCCCGGCGTGGATTTCTCGTCCACAGGTGAACCCGCCGCGGGTTCCGATCCGTTGCCCCAGAGAAGAGCTCCTGCGGTCAGGGTCTTCACTGGCTGGCCTGGCCGTAGGAACGGGGCGGCCGTCCTCATACTCTTCCCCGATGTGAGGGCGGCCGCTCCACCCAAGGCAGCCGACCGGGTACGCGGGCTCAGGCCTCGCGGGATTCCGGCAGCCGCCGGGCCGCAGGAGGACGCGGCGGCCACGGCGCACGAGGACGCGGTAAGACGTACGGAAGCCACCTGGCAGGAGGCGCACGACACCCTCGCGGCTGCCGAGCGCGGCGAGTTCCCCAAGGTGGTCAAGGACCGCTACTCCCCCGAGGTCGCCCTGCTGAGCGGGGGCGAACGGCTTGCCGGAGCCGATCTCCTGCTGGCGGGGACGGACTGGGATCTCTCGGCGGGCCTGCGCCAGCGCCCTCTGCAAGTGGTAGCCGGCCGGTCCCTGTTCGTTCGGGAGATGGAACTGATCAACCCGCCGGACAAACCCGACCACTGCCCGCCCGGGGCCGCCTGGATCACGACGCTGGACGGCAGTCGCTCCGGCCGGGTCTCCCCTCACCACGCCCCAGGCCGCGGCCTGAATCCGCACCTCTCCCCCACAGCGCCTCATGTGTGACTCAGATCACATACTGGCGACCGAACTTCTCGCCCCCCGCAACGTCGTGTCGGTGTCACAGACACCTGCACACCAGACGGAGGTCCCGATGAACCGGCCCACCCAGCACACCGACGGCTCGACGCCCGACACCGACCCGCTCTCCCCCGGCACCCACTCCTACCGGCTGGCCGGGCTCGTCCAGCGCTACCACGTCCACGGCAGCGGCCCCGTGTGCGTCGCCCACTCAGGCGGCCCGGGCATCAACTGGGAGTACATGCGCATGCCGGCCCTCGAAGAGCACCTGACCATGGTGTACGTCGAGCCCGTCGGCATCGCCGAGGACAGCCGTCTCCCTTCGCACCCGCACGGGTACACGCGGGAGCGGTACAGCAGCTTCCTGGAGGTTCTGATCAACCGGCTGGGCGCACCCAAGGTGCACCTGCTGGGGCACTCGCACGGCGCGTTCGTGGCCGCCTACCACGCCCTGCACCGCCCCGACCGGCTGGCGGGCGTCGTGCTGTACGAGGGCGCACCCGTCACCGGGCCCGAGCACGGTGCGGAGGCGGGCCGCATGGTGGAGGCGTTCGCCGCGAAACACGCCGGCCATCCGGGGCTGGCCGGTGTGATGGCCGCGTTCGGCGCGATGTCGAGCATCTCCAGCGACGAGCAGTCCGTGGCCGTCGCCCGGGGTGTCCTGCCGTCGTACTTCGCCGACTACTGGGGCGACGAGGAGCGGCTGGCCCCCTTCCGGGACGCGATCCGGGCCACGTACATCTCGGGGCTGGACGAGGACCTCACGCCCGACGTCATCGACGACCGCGTCGCACTCAAGGGACTGGAGGTACCGGCCCTGGTCGTCGTGGGCCGGCACGACGTGATCTGCGGAGTGCGCTGGGGGCTCGAACTGGACGAACTGATCCCCGACTCACAGCTGCTGGTGCTGGAGAACAGCGGCCACATGGGACACATCGAGGAGCCCGACCTGTTCGCGGACGCCGTCCGCGGCTTCGTCGTCGAGACCGCCGCCTCGCGGGACGGCGCCGCGTAGGGCGGCACGACACCTCGTGACGTGCGTCGGCTCTTCCCGGGCAGACGCACGTTCCCTGGCGGACGGATGCTTTCCGGACCGACGTACATGAACTCCGCGAGGACTTCGCTCGTCCTGGTAACGGAGGGCTGTCGGCCCGGCCTGGCCGGGGAGGAAGGTCTGCTCGGGCGCTTTCTCGACGGTCGCGGTGTCAGGGCGCCGACGTCGCTATGGCCACCGAGCCGCTCTGGGACCTGGGCGTCTTCAATCCCGGCTTCCTCGGGGCGATCGTGCGCGGGTCGACCGCCTCACCCGGGGCCCCCTCGCGGTACAGGCCGGCGGGCAGGCTGTCACGGTCATGGGGCAGCAGGAAGAACACCCGGCGCTTGTACAGGCCGCTGTCGGGGTCCGGGGAGGCGTCCTCGTCCAGCAGCGCGTATCCCACCATGCGCCCGTCACGGGCGTACGGCGGCTTGGTGTTGCGCCGCCTGGTCTTGTCCAGTGCCTGACGGACGTAGTCGAGCCGTTCGAGGTTCTCCAGCCACACCACCTCGGCCTCGTGGATGAGGTCGCTCTCGGTCAACAGCGAACTCATGGCTGCAGCCCCTCCTTCGTCGACGTGCTCCCTGCCATGGGGCATGGCACGGTATCTGTCCGTGTCGCTCCGGCCCGCTCACCGCCAAGTGGCGGACCGCTCTGAGGCCACCGCCCGCGGGGCCTGACGACCATCGTAGAGCGCACGCCGACAACGGTGTAGGCCACGTGGTGGAGAGAGCCGACCTACCACAGCCGTCATGGGTGCTCCAGCAGTGCGATGCCCGGATAGTATTTCCGCCCATTCGACTTAAACATGTCGGTCGGCGAGGCCACGCCCACTTCCTGGCGTACGCGGTTGGCGAAGGCCCGGGGCGTCGCGGGCCGGATCCCCTCGCCCGCGTTGCACCAGGAGCTGTACTCCGAGTAGAGCAGCCCCTGCTCCACCCGCAGGTCCTTCCCGGAATCGCCGTCACGCGTGCAGCATTCGGCCAGGAAGCGGCCGATGTGGTCCTCGGTGGTGGCGTAGGCCGTCGTGGCGATACGGACCCTGTCAGGCCCCTCCAGCGGGTCCCTGGTACGCAGATAGCGCTGCGCCCCCTCGATCAGCCAGTGGAGGATTCCCGGGCCCTCGTCGCGGACGAGCTCGAAGGCGAGGTTGTCGATCCTGCGGTGCGCCGGGACCGTGCGAGTGAAGGGCAGCAGGCGGATGCGCCGCCAGAACGCGAAACCGCCCGTGGAGACCTCGGGACGGTGGTTGCCCAGCAGCCACAGGTGGTGGGTGGGGGTGAACGAGAAGTAGTCCTGCCGCATACGGCGGGCCTTGATCTTGTCACCACCCGTCAGAAGCCGGACGCGCGCCTCGTCGAACTTGTCGTTCGGCTTCAGTTCGCTGCACACGATCAGGCGTCGCCCGTGCAGTTCGGTCAGCTCGGTGGAGTGCTCCGAGAAGGCGCCACGGTCCATCAGGAAGCCCGGCGGGGCGGCGTCCGCGTAGTCGCCGAGGATCTGAATCATGATGTCGAGCAGCACGGACTTGCCGTTCTTGCCCTCACCGTGCAGAAAGGGCAGGACCTGGGCTCCCACGTCGCCCGTGATCGAGTACCCCAGCAGCAGATGCAGGAAGTCGATCATCTCCCGGCCCTCGTCGTCGTCACCGAAGGTGTCCGCGAGGAACCGGTGCCAGCGAGGGGTCTCCATGGCCTGCGGGGCGACGCTGGTGGCCCGGGAGTGGAAGTCACGGGTGGGGTCGGGCTTGCGCAGATGCCCGTTGTTGAGGTCGACCACCCCGATCGGGGTGCACAGGGCGTAGGGATCCCCGTCGAGCCCGTCCGGGTCCAGGGAGATGTTCGGTGACGCCTTCGCCTGGGTCAGCAAGGCCTTCAGGCCGGTGGTGGACAACGTGCGCCGCCTGTGCTGCGCGAGTTCACGGTCGCTGAAGACTCCTCGCGGGTCGGTGGCCGACATGTCCTCGGCCATCTCTCCCGCGGCCCACAACGCGGCCTTCTCCCCTCCCCCGCGCTTCCACCGGTAGCCGTCCCAGGCGAACCAGCCCAGGCCCTCCACATGGCGGAACTGATCGTGATGGAGCTGTACGAACAGGCGAGCGTTTCCCCGGTCGGAGAGCGAAGGAGGAAGCAGTGGCGGCTCGGCACCTCCGCCGGGGGCGGCGGCAGGCTGCGCGGGAGAGCCCGCAGAGCCCTGGGCGGGCAGCTGGGCGGAACCCGCGACCAGGTCCGCCGACTGCAGGTCGAGCATCTGCTGAGCGGCGGCCTGCGGATCGAAACGCGGTGCGCCTTCGGCGCTGCTGCTCATGGACGTCCTTTGAGGCGGAGAGGGCGGACGGACCCTACGGCAAGGGCGTCGTCGACGGTCTTTTCATTCCGGGACTGCTGCCAAGGGCGGGCGTAGTGGGCAATACGGATAAGTCGGTCTCGAATGGCGGCGTGGTCGAGGTGCCCTGCCCCGACCAGACCGCCGGCGGTGTAAGCCGCTCGGTTCAGCTTCTCCGAGAACCCGGTCCCCTCCGGGGCCTCGGCGCACTGCGCGATCTGCGCGATCAGGAGCTCCATGAGCTGATCGGCGGAGGCTCCACGGCGGGAAGTCCGTCCCCGGGGCTCAGGGGCAGCGGGGACGACGACAGGAGCCTGGGGCTCGACCACATGTCCCGTACGGCGGAGTTCACGCTGGAGCCATTCGGGTAGCACGGCCGGATGGCGTGCCACCCCCTCCGCACGATAGACGCCCCGTGGCGTACGGGTCCCGGGGGCGACGATGTAGCCGCCATCAGCACGCACATCGACCTGCCAGGCGAGAGCCGTGTGCCGGGCGGATCCGGTCGAACACCTGTAGCGGATGGACGTATGGGGATTGCGGTACCAGACATGCAGTCCGCCTGACGGGGTACGCACCCGCAACGTGTTCGTGTCCTCGGCCGGGGAGGTTTCCCCCCTGTAGGCGGCCAGCAGGGCCAAGGTGTCGAACCCCGAGGCCAGACCGTCGAGCTGCACCTGTTCCGGGATGGGGATTCCAGGAAGCAGGTGTCCCCGATCAGGAACGGATACCTGATGCGCGTCCACGTCGATGACCACGAGCCCCGCGGGGCCGCAGGCGACACCTACTCCCGCGGAGGGACTGTCGGTCCACCAGCGTTCGATCAGGCCGCAATCGGTCGTCGCAGCGTGGAAGCCGTGACAAGGACGTCCTGCGAGGGGGCAGGGGCACGACGCCGGGTCGTGCCTGTTTGCCGAGCAGGCGGCACAGTTCTTGACCGGAGTCTTCCTCCCAGGGGCCAGCGGATGGACCGGCCAGCCCTGGGCGGCACACCACCGGGCGACCGCCCACGAGGATCCGGGCGTGACTCCGGCTGCGCTGTCGCGGCTCTCACCTTCGCGCGGCACAGGAATCGTCCTTGTCACTTCTGTCTGCTCGATCACTTCACACACCTGACGTGGGGGTTGTCCCCGCCAGGGACCGAAGGGACTCTGATGCGAAAAGAGTGTAAGGCCCACCTTCGGAAAACGGAGTCTGTCTGCCCCGCGTGCCATTTCTATCAGTTCCTTGGGTCCCTTGGGTCCCTTGGGTGTGAGGTTCTCTCCCGCCCAAGGGGCTGAAGGGACCGAAGAGCACAGTGCACTTCGCCTGCCATGCGGCGGTCCGCTGGAGCGGCGTAGGGACCGAAAGGGGCCAGGGACCAGGCGCAGAGTCTGGGAACTCAAGTAGTCCCTGGTAGGAAGAAAGGGATCTATGCAGGTCAGAGCCTTGAGGCACAAGAAATCAGGGACTGTAGGGACTGAACGTCGCCATTATGAGCTGTAGTAGATATGTTCAGGTATGCGCGCGTGTACGAATAACTCTCTTGTCTACGTCATAATTGCGAGTTTCGGTCCCTACAGTCCCTGCAAGTCCCTGGGAAATGCCTCTGACCTGCACAAACACCAGGGACCGAAGCTCAGGGACCGAACAGGACCGAGTCCCTTCGGTCCCGCGCTCGGCCCTGTTCAGCCCCTGGTGCCCCGCCGAAGGCACTGAAACCTGCAGGGACTGTCTCTCCCTTGCGCGGTCGGGGACCAGGGGCCTGAACCTGTTCAGTCCCTGGCCTCGTTACGTGGGTGTGAGCGCACGAGTTTTCCTGCCGGGTGACATGTTCTCCGCAGACCGACCCAGTGCCTGCTCCCGGGCGGGAGCAGGCACTCGTCCTTTAGCAGGTTTTTGCCGGAAGGTTTCTGCAGACTTGGAGGCTCCGCCGGGCAGGGGCACCTCCAACGTCGGCCGGCCGTTGGACCATTCATGACGACGGCTGCTTTCCGGGTATGTGCTCACGGGAGCCGAGGGTGTAAGGGATCATGAAGCATGCACCCGGATGAACGGCCCCTCACCGAAGATCTCGACGATTTCCTGTGGTCGCGCCGGGGACTTCCTGCGCTCGCGACCGTGATGCCCATGGCACGGGAGACCGTGGAGCGGGCGGTGCCGTACAGCGAGGAGTGTGGAAGCCCGGCTCGAAGGTGGACCAGGGTGACGGGCAGCCGGTCGGTGAAGACCAGGTCGTACTTCGGGCCGGCACCCGCCTGCCGCTGCCGCCCGCCACCACGCCGCTCACCGAGCGCCGACTCCTGCCGAGCCAGCCAGGAGTCTGCCAACTCTTCGGTCAAATCGCCGAGATGTGTACGCGAGACGCCGCAGAAGGCAGGATGGGTCAAGGCAACACGGGTCCACTTCTTGGTCACACTCGAAGAACCGGCGCGGCCGTTGTCACGTCACGGTCCTGGTCGATCAGCATCGCGGGCCGAGAGGTCGTAGCTCGCTGTTGCCCTCCGGCCCGATGCCTGCCCGTCAACGGCGGACAGCATGGCGATCTCCAGGCCAAAGCAGACCACCAGCCCGCCGTCCGGTGCGGCGAGGGCCGCCTGGACGGGCACGGGGCAGCGCAGGGGTGGCACGAGTTCGCCGCCCGTGGCCAGGTCCCGCACCGATACCGTCTCGGTGCCGCTGGTGGTGATCAGGTGGGTGCTGGTGCCGAGTACGGCCGTCGCCAGCCCGCGTACGGGCTCGGCGGGGCAGGGCAGTGGCTCGGCGTACTGCCGGCCGTCGGGCAGACTCCAGGTGCGGATCGTGCCGTCCCGGCCGGCGGTGACCGCGATGGGGTGCCCGTTCAGTGTGGTGGTGGTCACCGAGGTGACCCAGTCGGCGTGGCCGGTCAGGGGTTCGCCGAGCTGCTGGCCGGTGGCCAGGTCCCAGGTGCGCAGCGTCTTGTCCGCACTGGCGGTGACGACGGCCGGTTGGCTCTGAATGGTGGTCATGGCGGTCGTCAGCACCACGTCGTTGTGACCGCGGATCTCGGTGTGGCGCCGTACCCTGCGCTGCGCGAGCTCCCAGACGCGCACGGTGTGGTCCGCGCTGGCGGTGACGGCCACCGGTTGCCCGTCCACGATCGCCGTCGCGACGTCCCACACCTGCCCGGTGTGCCCTTTGAGCGGGCCGTTGATCTGCCGCCCGCCGGCCACCTCCCAGAGCCGCACGCTCCGGTCGAGGGCGGCCGTCACCGCCCGGAGCTGCCCATTCACCTCGGCCAAGGCGCCGGCCCGGATCCGGGCCTCGTGGCAGAGGAACGGCCGCTCACCGACTTCCGCCCCGGCGGCGGTGTCCCGCACCCGCACCACGTGGCCAGCATCGGTGATCAGCTGGAACGCGCGTCCGGCGACGACGAAGGTGCCCAGGACACTCGCGGCAGAACGTCCGGCATCCGCTGCCAAGGCCGGGGCCGAGTCGGCAAGTTGCCAGAACCAGTAGTCCTGGCCCGGGACTTCGGCAGGCAGCCGGAGCGGTTGTCCGCGCAGCTCGTCGGTCGTCACCACCCACCCCTGCGCGCCGGGCTGGGAACCGGCCACCCGGTCCCACACCCGCAGCGCCCCGCCGTACTCCCGGAACAGGGTGACCGGCCGCCCGGCCACCACCACGGACTGGGAGACGCGAACCGGCGCGCCGGATCGATGCCCGCAAGCGGCCGCCAGGTCACCGAGGAGAGCCACCGCGGTGTCGCCGTCGTGGAGATGGTCGATGTCGAGAGCGTCGAAGGCGCAGGCGACCAGTCGACCGTCGACCACCACCGCGACGGCCTGCGGGTCGTACGCCTGCTCGTCCGCGTCCACCGGCGCCGAGTCGAGCTCGTTCCCGGCAAGGTCCCAAGTTCGCACCGCGCCGCCGAGTTCGACGCGCACCGCGGCCGGGTAGCCGTGCGAACCGGCCAGCAGCTGCGCCGGCACGGACGAGCCCAGCTCCTCGCCGGTGGCGACGTTCCACAGCCGCAGGGTCCGGTCGTCCTCCAGCGTCAGCACCACGCTCCGGCCGGCCAACTCCGCCACGGCCGCGACGCGGACGCACTCCCCTGTCAGGGACCCGGTCGCAAGGTCGAGAAGGAGGAGCCGTTGCTCGCCGGCGAGCTCCGAGAGTAGTAGCGCGACCTCGAGACCGTCCAAGGTGGCCGTGGCGACCCGGTCGACCTCCACGGTCAGCGCCGTCCGGGCATCCGTGCGGCAGTGCAGGGATGGGCAGGCCTCCCGTCCGGTGGCAAGGTCCCAGATCTGAGCGGTGCCGTCCCGGCTGCCAGTCACGGCCACCGCGCGACCGGCGACCACGGCGGTGGCGACAGCGGTCACCTGACCCTGGTGACCGGTCAGCGTCCACACCAGGCGGGAATCCGCCTGCGAGCCAGGCCGGCTCCCAGCGGAGCGGCTCTGCACCGGGAACCGCCACCGCCGCAAACTGCGCCGCGAGATCCTCCTCGTCCAGCCTGGCCGCGTCCAGTGCGAGGACGAAGCGACGTTCGGCGGCAGTCAGATGCCGGTGCCCGTCGAGCGAGGCCCGGTACACCGTCGCCCCCTCGCTGCTCCTCCGGCTCCGACGCACTTCCCAGCAGCGCGAGCACCGAGTCCGGGTCCGCGCAGACGAGCCAGCCCGGGTCGGTCAAGCCGCCGGGCACCGCGTCGGGGCCAGCCGATGGAGCTTCATCCCACAGAGCGTCAGTCATGGCCGACACGCTAATCGCCCCCACTGACACGGTCTTACGACTCGGTCCGCTGATCACCCACCAGCCGCCCCGCCAGGCCAGCACGTCCTGACCTCAAATCGCGGGCCGAGTCGTAACCGTCGACTCGGTACGTCGCGAAATAGGTGATCGCTGAGGCAATGTCCGGCGAGTCGACGGTGGCCAGGGTGTTCGTGCACATTCGCCGGGACAGCTGATCCACCGGTCGAGAGCCGAAGTGCTCACGCAGAGCCTCACGGCCTTCGATCCGCTGCTGGTCATATGGCCATTCCCAGACGCCGTCGGGAGTGAAGAGGTCACAGACCGTGCTCGGCTCACCGAGGTCGAGCCGATGGACGAGTTCCAAGATCAAACGTCGAGCTGTCTGAGAGCTCTCTTCCTACTCCCCTGCCCAAGGGGAACGAGGGTTGACTGATCGGCGAGGCTATTACGGCGTAATAGGTGAAGGCCTGCCGCTCCGAAACGACGGCTGCTCCCTGTCCTCGTGGTCCCTGTCTCACGCCGACCCCAGACCTATTACGCCGTAATAGGTCTGGGCGGATCCCCCACACTGCAACTCCGATGCCGGACTCGCCGCCAAGCACTTCCAAGCCTGTACCCGTCACCCAGGTACGCGAGTGGCCTCCATCTGTGGCCGCCTACTTGGGCCCATGGGATCTGGACGGCCCGCTGCTGAACATCGACACCGGCCGTGCCGTCGACTCCGCACGGGACACTCAAGTGGCCGGCTCAAGCGCTCACGCGCCATGTGAAGCGCTCCGTACCTTGGTGGCGGGCGATCGACGAGGGAGGCTCGGGTGCCCGGGCTCTGCGCGGGGACGGATCCCGGCAAGTCCGCGCACCACTGCACGTTGATCGACACGGAGGGGACGAAGGTGCTCTCGCGCCGCGTTCCCAACAACGAGGCTGAGCTGCTGGAGCTGATGGGCGACGTCCTTGCACTGGCCGAGGACGAGCGGGTGACCTGGGCAGTCGACCTGAACGCGGGCGGAGCCGTGTTGCTGATCGCTTTGCTCGCCAGTCAGGGTCAACGGCTTCTCCATATCCCCAGGCCGCACCGTGCACCATGCCTCCCGCAGCTATCGAGGCAACGGCAAGACCGATGCCAAAGACGCCTACGTCATCGCCGACCAGGCGCGGATGCGCCGGGACCTGCAGTACTCGCAGGGACTGGGACGAGATCGCGGCGGATCTGAAGTTCCTCACTGCCCGCCGCTACGTCCTCGCAGCCGACCGTACTCGTGCCATCAATCGATTGCGGGCCCAGCTGCTGGAGTACTTCCCCCTTGGAGCGGGCGTTCGACTACGCCGCCTCCAAGGACGCTGTGATCCTGCTGACCGGTTATCAGACGTCGGCTGCCCTGCGCCGGATCGGCCCGAACCGGCTGGCGATCTGGTTGAAGAACCGCGAAGTCCGCGGCGCTCAGGCCCCGGCGGACGCGGCAGTTGCCGCTGCGCAGGCCCAGCACACAGCTGTCGCAGGGGAGGCCACGACCGCGGTCTTGGCCAGCACCCTGGCCAAGACCGCGCTGGCGTTGGACGAGGAGATCGCCAGCATCGACCTGAAGATCGCGGACCGATTCCGTGAGCATCGCGACGCGGAGGTGATCGTCAGCATGCCGGGCACGGGCCCGTTGCTGGGGGCGGAGTTCATCGCCTGCACCGGCGGGGACATGGACGCGTTCGGGGTACGGGGCGCCTTGTGGGAGTCGCCCTTCTCGCACCGGGCCGGATCAGCGGGAACATGCGCCGACCACACCGCTACCATCGACGACTCCTGCGCGTGTTCTACCCATCCGCCCAGATCGGCGCCCGCTTCTGCCCCGGCGGACTGGCCGCAATCAGGCCGCACTGCCTACCTCCGCTTCATCGCCGAAGATCCCTGCGTGGTCGAAGTCCACGACGGGACCAGCACTCAGACCGTCGTCTCGGTGCCTCTCGACATGGGCGAAGAGTGAACAGCCGAGTCCAGGGAGCGTCTCGCAGCGGCCCGAGCCGTTCTTGGTGTTGGTGCAGAGGATCACCATGAGGGACGTGCCTGACCGCGAGCTCGGCCTACCGCACCCACTCCGGCTGTTTGACAACGATGATGGGTAATCAGTCACCTCACTCCCCCGTGCCCCGCGAAGCCGATTCACAGTCTGTGAAAGAAGGTTCGTCGGGGGCAGGATGTCGATATGACGAAGCGTGCGCGGAGTGCGATCCGCCCCACGAAACCGCTGCTCAAAGCGCCGATGCGGATCGGCTCCCTCGATGCTCCAGCCGTCGTTGGTGAACTGCGCCAGATGCACGAGGACGCTGAAGACCCAGACGTGGAACGGATGCCTGCCGATGACGAACTGTTCGGTGCGCTGCTGTACGCGGAGAAGTACGTTCAGGCGCTGCGAAGGCAACCGCCTGAAGTCCAGCGTGCTGCGGCACTGAAGCGCGTTCAGCTGTGGGAGTACGTGCGTGAGCAGACTGAGGTCCACCAGGTGCGTGCGGTGGACGACGCCCGCCAAGCGGGTGCCCAGTGGATCGAGTTGGCTCCGGTGATGGCGGTGGGCGCACCGAACGGTGCCTACAACAAGGCGAAGCGACTGAAGGCCGTCGAGCTCATCGACGAGACTCCCCAGTCGCCCCCTGTCCGTCGGACGCCTGAGGCCGTTCTCAAAGCTGAGCGGCGGCTTGTCCTGGAGCAGGCCGCCGAACGCCGTGCACGGGAAGCGGCAATGCGACGGCACGAGCTCCTGGTACCGGTTGCCACTCGGCTGCTGGCGCAGCGCGAGTTCATGCAGCGGGACGACGATGTCGACTACTGGCTGGAGGAGATCGAGGCGGTACTCCCCTACTGTCGGACGCCGCTGCAAATGGTCAGCCTCAGTCGCTATCTCGATGCCGCCCTGCGGGCTCTCTCCAAAGTGGAGAAGCGGACCGCCCGTCCCGTCGGATTTACCGATGAGGCTCGGCTGGCTCTGGCCGCTGCGGTGGAACTCCAACATGGGGAGGGCGGCGCGCGCCATGAACCCGGTTCCACCGACTCTGTGGTGTCGAGCGTGTCGGGTGTGTCGGGCGCGTGCACGTGACTGCGCCAGCCCGCGGGATGGTTGGTTCCGGCTGCCCCTCCTCTCTCTGCGCTCTGCCTATTACGCCGTAATAGGCAGAGCGCAGGAACCAAGCCCAGGGAGCGATGGAGCGCGAGGCTTGATTCCGTGTCCATGCGAGATGGTCTGTCGCACGGCAGGGCTGTACGGCAGAACGGCAGACCTATTACGCCGTAATAGGTCTGAGGGCTCGACATGGCCGAGCCTGGACACCCGAGGGCAGAACGAGCGTGCTGCTGTGGGTCGGATGGCGGATGCGATCGGCGTGGTGAGTGGGGGAGCGGTAGCGGGCTACCAACCGGCGCCGACGTGCGGGATGTCATGCAGAGTGGGACCAACCCGGCCGACTGAACCCAGCTGACCTATTACGCCGTAATAGGTATAGGAGAGCCTCTACATAAAACCAGGAAGAATTAACTAACGTGTCGAGGCGGTAGGTGATCTAGGACGTTAGTAAGGTAGCGCCATGAGTATGCCAGCCACCTCCAGCGACCGGGTCAAGGTCGTCTCCAAACTGCCGGGATGGCTCCGGCAGAACCTCAAGGTCAGAACCGCTCAACTCGGCATCGAGATCCAGACCGCTGTCGAGCAGGGCATCGCCGCTTGGTGCGATCTCGCCTCCGCCACCGCCGCGGTCGACACCGCTGGGGCCGAGTCCTTCTCCACCTTCTTGCCGCCGGGGCAGTGGGAGGAGTTCCGAACGATGGCGGAAGACCGGCGCGTTTCCCTCATCCAAGGTCTCGCCCAGTCCGTCCAACTGTGGCTCGACACGAATCCGGCGCCCGAGATCCAGCGTTCGGACATCACCCGCCGCATCGTCGTCTGCAACCAGAAGGGTGGCGTGGGCAAGACCGCCATCACCGCGGGAGTGGGGGAGGCCCTGTCGGAGGACCCCACCTGCTTGTTCCCCGTGCGTGTGGCCAAGGCCCTGACCGCCGCTCTCCGGGCCGGTGACGGTCAGGCCGACACAGCCGACAACGATCCACTCGACATCGAGAAGTTGCCCGGACACGGACTGCGGGTACTGCTCGTCGACTTCGACCCCCAGTGCCACCTCACTAACCAACTGGGTGCGGCACCACTCGCGATGAACGGCGACAGCCTCACCAATCACATGGCAGGCGACCCCAAGGGGGAGTTGCGAGACCTCATCGTCTCTGTCGACGAGGAGAACTTCGGAGGGCGGCTGCACCTGCTGCCCGCCTGCCATGATGCCTTCCTTCTGGATGTGCGCCTGTCCGCGGTGCGCGCTCGTGAGGCGGCCCTGGAGCGGGCCTTGATGCCGCTCGAGGCCGATTACGACGTCATCATCGTGGACTGCCCGCCCAGCCTGGGTCTCAGCATGGACGCGGCCGCCTACTACGGGCGTCGGCGCGAGAGCGAAGGACCGGGCCAGTCCGGAACCCTCATCGTTGTCCAGGCCGAGGACAGCTCCGCCGATGCCTACGACCTGTTGACGAACCAGATGGAAGATCTCCGTAACGACCTCGCCCTCGACATCGACTACCTGGGCATCGTCGTCAACCTCTACGACGGTCGACGTGGATACATCGCTACGTCGTCTCTGCAGGGATGGATCGACATAAAGGATCCGAGGGTCGTCGGCCTCATCAACGACCTCAAGGAGCAGAAGGAAGCCGTCCGTATGAAGAAGCCCCTGCTGAGTTACGCGCCCGCCTCACAGCAGGCCGTCGCCATGCGCGCGTTGGCCCGGGAGATCTCATGAGCAAGGCCGACCAGCTGGGAGCCGGACGTTTTGGAGGCAGCGCCCGGCCCGTCAGTGCTCGCCGAGCCGCGATCGGTGCCGCCACCGGTGTGCCGACCGAAGGCGTGGCCCCGCCGAACCGACTCCCGGTCAAGCTCATCAGCCCCAACCCCGAGAACCCGCGTACCGCCCTGGGAGATCTGACCGAGCTCGCGGGCAGCCTCAAGGAACACGGCCAGAAGCAGGCCGTCACGGTCATGAACCGCGACGCCTACATCAAGGCCAATCCGGCACGTGCAAGCGATCTGGCACCCGACACCACCCATGTGGTCGTGGACGGCAGCAGCCGACTGGCGGCCGCCCGCGAGGCGGGTCTCACCCATCTCAACGTCATGGTCGACGACGAGCAGGGGAGTGACGGCGACGCCATCCTTGAGTCCGCTCTTGTCGCCAACATCCATCGCCACGACCTCGACCCGCTGGACGAGGCTCGTGCACTGCAACGCCTGCTCGCCATTCACGGGTCGCAGGTCAAGCTCGCCAAGCGGCTGCGGAAGTCGCAGGGTTGGGTGTCCCAGCGTCTCGCTCTGCTCAACCTGACTCCCGAGCTCCAAGCAGCCGTCGGGGAAGAGCCTGTCGAACTTCTGCGTTCGGTCGCCAAGGAACCGCAAGACCGTCAGGAGGCCGTCCTCCAGGAGCTCAAAGCCGAGCGGGCGAGCAAAGAAGCCGAACGGCGGATGCCGACGCCTGCACCGGTCGCCGCACCGTCTGCACCGGTCCCAACGGCCGCGTCGGTCACACCGATTGCGCCCTACGAAGAGACCGTGCCCCAGGAAGAGACCATGCCGACGGGCTCCGCCGCCGCCTCCGCCGCCGCCTCCCGGGCCGCCGACGCGGGGGAGGGGGAGGAGACGGACGACCATGACGTCGTGCCCATTCGTCAGCCGCAGGCGATCGTTCCGCCGACCCGCACTCACCGGCGCGAGCCGCAGGACGGACCGGCCGGGCAGGCGGAGACCGTGCCCGACCCCCGGGCCGCCGGCAGCTTGCCCGGTGATGCCGACCAGGACAAGGCTGAAGCGAGGACTGCTCGACGGCTTCCGTACGACGACGGTGCCCTCCTCGCGATGCACCTCATCCGGGAAATGAGTGACACCGAGTTCGACAGGATGTTGAACATCCTGAACAAGCATCAGAATGAGCGAGTCGGGGCCGCGGACGCCCACTGATCAGTGATCACTCATCAGTGATCGCTCGTCATTCATTGCGCTCATCGTTGATCGTTCATACCGCGCCTGTGGCCGACGCGAGCACCATCTCGTGCCGGCCGCAGGCGTTTTCACCTGCCTGAGCGCCAATATCGGTCATATTAATCGATAATTTCCCTTGAATCGAACAGTTCGATTCTTCGCTCAGAACGATTCTCCCGAAAGTGGGTCCGGCGCCGACGGAGCGTTCTTCGCGCTCAAGGGGTTCCCCAGAGGCGCGAGTGGCAGGCCGTGGTGACCCGCCCCGACCGGATCAGGGTGACCCGAGGGACGAGACGGGACAGCGCCTCGTGGACGAGCATGCCGGACTCGGGGCCCGGATCGTGCAGCATGAGACCGACCATCTCGGCGGGGCGCTCTACCTCGACCGCGCCGAGCTGAGGCCCCTGGCCGCGAAGGAGCAGGTGGTGGACCGGTGGAGCACCGCCGGACTGGCAGCCGCCGCCAAGCAGCTTGGCTTTCTGCTGCTGTAACGGGCCGTAATGGTAAGGCAGTTGCCTCGCAGCCGTCCCATAGCCAGCCGCGCCGGGCGGCCTGCCGGGCGAGTTGCATGTGTGTCCCGGCGCCGGCGCGCTCCATCTGGTTCTGGACGCGGCGCTGGACGGCTCTTCGGCTCAGGCCCATCTGTGAGGCGACCGCGTTGTCGGCGACGCCTGCGACCAGCAGGGACAGCAGCTTGCCGTCGGCCTGTGACAGCGACGGATACATCTCGGCGTCGTCGGTGGCCAGGCCGCCCGTCTCCTAGAGGTGCAGGGGGACTGCGGCAAACACAGCTTGGACATGTCGCAACGGCGACAGAGGGCCCGTGCAACCTGCGGTGAGACTCCCACGGAAACACACCTGCGGCGACACACTCACGGAAGAACGCCGCATCACCGTCTTGACAGGTGACGGATATGGGCGTCATGATTACGTCACCACCTCAACCGGTGACGCAAAAAGTGTCCTGGTCAGGAGGCCACGAAGTCCTTTCGACCCAGATGGGGAGCACCAGTCATGGCAGTCAGCTACACCGCCGTTGTCGATGTCGACGGAGAGGGCCGCAACGGCGGTCGCGTCCGCTCCTTGGACGGTCT
>NZ_BMRN01000074.1 GCF_014648655.1 Streptomyces atratus | reverse complement strand
ATGCCGTTCGGGCGGCCCCTCGCCCTACTACCCGCCTTAGGATGTGACACAGCTCCTATGGGTGGCATCACATCCCCAGCGCCAAATCGGCGGTCTCGACGGGGACGAGCGGGACAGCGAGGCGTCCGACTGGACGGGACCCGGACCAGGCACTCGGGCGCTGACTTACCGATTCCGCACGACCCGAGGCCTGCGCCCTTTCCAGCTCACCGGGTGAGTGCGTCCATGGGCGCGAGGCGGGTCCAGGGGCGCGGACGTTCCAGGTCGGCGGCGAGTGCCGGCAGCCGTCCCTCGCCGTCGGAGGGGACGACGAACTGAACGGCATACGGCGAGCGGTCCGCCTGCTCCGCGGCGCCGAGGGGCACAGCGATAGCCGGCCAACCCGCGAGGTTCCAAGGCGGGGTGAAGGAGCTGAACCGGGTGTTGGCGAGCAGATTTGCCGTCCAGCCCCGTCGGTGCCAGTCCTTCGCCGCCGGGGCGGGCCGGGCGAGAGCCGGGGTGAGCAGCACGCCGTGGCTTCATGCCCCGGCCGAACACCCTCGACATCCCGGTGACGGGCGCGGTTGAGGGCAGCCGGTACGTGGCAAGGGTCATCGCCATCGACGCATACGGAAATGCCTCCGCGGCCGTGTCGCTGACGTTCGGCAAGTAACGCTGCCGGGACCGGGCGGCTCCCTCCCTGGGGTGCCGCCCGGTCCCTGTCCTGCCGGGTGGTCAGGTCGCGTCGGGGTCGACCGCGGCCCGCCCCTTGGCGCGCCTGCCGACGACGGCTGCCGCCGCGACCGCGCTGCCCGCGAAGGCAAGGGCGACCATCCATGGCTGGTTGAAGACATGCCGGGTGGCATGGTCAAGGGAATACCGGCCGGGGCCGATCAGGCCGATCGCCGCCGCGGTGAAGCCGAGGAAGGCCGGGTACTCGTAGCCGCCGCCCTGTGCGAAGAATCCGGCGGGTGCGTGGACAGCCACCGCGCCCGCCATCGCCCCGGCCGCGGCCGCACCGGCCGCCGGGGTGGCGAGGCCGAGGGCCAGCAGTGCGCCGCCGCCCGCCTCGCCGAGCCCGGCGGCGACCGCGCTGTGCTTGGGCGGGTGGAAGCCCATGGCCTCCATCGCGGCCGTGGTTCCTTCGATGCCTCCGCCGCCGAACCAGCCGGCCAGCTTCTGGGTGCCGTGCGCGGCCAGTACCGCGCCGGTACCGACACGCAGGACGAGAAGGCCGAGGTCACGCCGGTCGAGGCAGGCCATGAGAGCCTCCGCAAGGGTTCGGGGGTCGGTGGGCTTCGACGCGCCACCCGCGCCGTGGCGGACACATGCCACGCTTCCACTTTCCGTGGCCCGGGGCGCCGACGTGTCCTGGTGTTACGCCGTCCGGGGGACGACCGCACTCCCGGCTCTGCGGCGAACGCCATTGTGCAACTTGTTGCACAATGGCGTTTCGATGGTCTACAACTGGCGCAACGACACTGCGCGAGGAGCCACCTCATGAGCCCGTACCCGAATCTGCTGCGCCCGCTCGACCTCGGGTTCACCACCCTCCCCAACCGGGTCCTGATGGGGTCGATGCACATCGGCCTGGAGGAGGTCGAGCGCGGCTTCGAGCGGATGGCCGCCTTCTACGCGGAACGTGCCCGGGGCGGCGTCGGCCTGATGGTCACCGGCGGCATCGCTCCGAACGCTCGCGCCTGCTCCCTCCCCGGCGGCGCCAAGATGACCACCGAGGCGGAGGTCGAGCAGCATGCGCGGGTCACCGCCGCCGTACATGAGGCGGGCGGCCGGATCGCCATGCAGATCCTGCATTTCGGCCGGTACGCACACCATCCCGACCTGGTTGCGCCGAGCCCGATCCAGGCGCCGATCAGCGCATTCACTCCGCACGCCCTTGACGACGACGAGGTCGAGGAGACCATCGAGGACTTCGCCAGGGCAGCCGAGCTCGCGCGGCGTGCCGGGTACGACGGTGTCGAGATCATGGGCTCCGAGGGCTATCTGATCAATGAGTTCATCGCCGCCGCCACCAATCACCGCACCGACCGCTGGGGCGGCTCGTACGAGAACCGCATCCGGTTCCCCGTCGAGATCGTGCGCCGGGTCCGTGAGCGCGTCGGCAGCGATTTCATCCTGATCTACCGGCTCTCGATGCTGGATCTGGTGCCCGGCGGTTCCTCGCTGGAGGAGGTCGTACAGCTCGCCCGCGAGATCGAGGCCGCCGGCGCGACGATCATCAATACGGGAATCGGCTGGCACGAGGCCCGTATCCCCACCATCGCCACCTCGGTGCCACGCGGTGCCTACACCTGGGTCACCGAAAAGGTGCGCGGCGCCGTCTCAGTACCGCTGATGACGAGCAACCGCATCAACACGCCCGAGGTCGCCGAGGAGATCCTCGCCTCGGGGCGGGCGGACATGGTGTCGATGGCCCGGCCGTTCCTCGCCGACCCCGACTTCGTCGTCAAGGCGTCCGAGGGCCGCGCCGACTCGATCAACACCTGCATCGGCTGCAACCAGGCCTGCCTGGACCACGTCTTCAGCGGCCGGGTCACCTCCTGCCTGGTCAATCCTCGCGCCTGCCACGAGACCGAACTCACCCTGTCTGCGACCCGCACCGTCAAGCGGGTGGCGGTCGTCGGCGCCGGGCCCGCCGGTCTCGCGTGCGCCGTCGCAGCGTCCGAGCGCGGGCACGAGGTGACGCTCTTCGACGCGGCCGAGGAGATCGGCGGCCAACTGAACGTGGCGCGCAGGGTTCCCGGCAAGGAGGAGTTCAACGAGACACTTCGCTACTTCCGTACCCGGCTCGCGGAGGAGAAGGTCGGGCTGCGGCTCGGTACACGGGCCACGGCCGATGTGCTCGAAGGCTTCGACGAGATCGTCCTCGCCACCGGTGTCACGCCCCGCTCCCCCGTGATACCCGGCCTGGATCACCCCAGCGTGGTCAGCTATCTCGACGTCCTGCGTGACGGGGCGCAGGTCGGCGACCGGGTCGCGATCATCGGGGCGGGCGGGATCGGCTTCGACGTCGCCGAGTTCCTGACCGACTCGGGCGATGCGGCAAGCCTCGACCCCGAGGTGTTCTTCCGGCAGTGGGGCGTCGACACCGACTACCGCGACCGGGGTGGCCTCAGCGCCCCGGAGCGTCCGAAGACACCGCGCACCGTCCATCTGATCCAGCGCAAGAACGGCAAGGTCGGTGAGGGACTGGGCAAGACGACCGGGTGGATCCACCGCACCGAGCTGCGGCACCGCGGTGTCACGATGATTCCGGGCGCCGCCTACGACCGGATCGACGACGGCGGGCTGCACCTCACGGTCGACGGCGAACAGCGCCTCCTGCCGGTCGACACGGTAGTGCTCTGCGCGGGCCAGGAGCCGCGCCGCGAGCTGTACGAGGAACTGCTCGCCGCGGGCCGACCGGCGCATCTGATCGGCGGCGCCGATGTGGCCGCCGAGCTGGACGCCAAGCGCGCGATCCGCCAGGGCACGGAGCTCGCCGCTTCGCTGTGACGGATACGGGAACCCCGGCCCGGAGGTTCCCGACCGGCCCGGCCCCTCCGTCATGGGGCCACTGGCCCGGCCGTCCTTAGGATGCACCCCATGTCACTCCCGCACGCGATCCTCACCGCCCTGCTCGAAAAGCCGTCGTCGGGGCTGGAGCTGACCCGCAGATTCGACCGGTCGATCGGCTATTTCTGGTCCGCCACGCACCAGCAGATCTACCGCGAGCTGGGGAAGCTGGAGCAGGCCGGGCAGATCCGGGCGCTGCCGTCGGAGCAGCCCGCCCGTGGGCAGAAGAAGGAGTACGAGGTGCTGCCCGCGGGGCGCGAGGCGCTGTCCGCATGGGTGGCCCGCTCCGAGGACCCCAAACAGATCCGGGATCCGCTGCTGCTGCGGATGCGGGCGGCGGCGGTCGTCGGGGCACCTGGCCTGGATGCCGAGCTGCGCCGCCATCTGGGGCTGCACCGTCGGCAGCTGGCGGAATACCTGGAGATCGAGAAGCGGGACTTCCCGCCCGAGCGGAACTTGGACGAGGACCGGCTGCGGCATCTGGTGCTGCGTGGCGGCATCGATCTGGAGAACTTCTGGATCGGCTGGCTGACGCGGGCACTGGCCCAGGACGGGCAGCCGAGTCCGTAGTCGGGTCGTTTCCGTACGTGACAGTTCGATGGGCAGATGTCACATCGCCGCGGCAGGCCCCGGCAAGCGGCGGGCGACGCCACACTCGTTACGGTCCGCCCACCGGGGTCCGGTCCAGCTCCGGTCGTAGCGTCGGCTGGTCCATCGGCCCTCGGCTCCCGATCACGACGCGAGAGGGTGATCCGGCCCCGGGCTTCGGCTCGGCCGTGGCCCGGTCGGCGAGGGTCGACGTCTCCGCCTGTGCCCGGCTGAGCAGGATCACGCCCCGTACGGCCGCCGCCGTGCCGAGCGCTGCCGGGATCAGGCCGATCGTGCCCCCCTGAAGGCGTTCGCCGAGCAGGGCCAGTCCTATGGCGGCCGCGGCCACCGGATTGGCGAGTGTGACGACGGCCAGCGGCGCGCCCAGGCCACCCCGGTAGGCGATCTGGGAGAGCAGCAGCCCGCTCATCGCGAACGCGGAGACAAGAAGCGCGACGATCACCAGGTCCCAGCTGAACAGCGGGCCGGTGTGGTCGGTGACGGAGACGGTCAGGGTCTGGGTGAGCGCGGAGGCGACCCCGGAGGTGATGCCGGACGCCGCCGCGTGCCGCAGGCCGGGACGTGCCCCCGGGCGGCTGAGTCCGGCGACGACGGCCACGGTCCCGGCGCCGACGGCCAGGGCTTCGGGGAGGCTGAGCGTTTCCTGCGGGGCGGTGCCGCCCGCGGTCATCAGCAGGGCGCCCAGGCCGAGCAGGGTGAGGACCGTTCCGCGCCATTCGATCCTGGTGACCCGGCGTCCGGCGGCCCTGGCGCCCAGCGGGACTGCGGCGACCAGGGTGAGGGCGCCGAGTGGCTGGACAAGGGTGAGCGGGCCGTACTTGAGCGCCGCGACATGCAGCAGCGCGCCACCGGCGTTCAGTCCGACCGCCGACCACCAGGCGCCGCGCCCGAGCAGCCTCAGGACCCCGGCGTCCGGCTCGCTGCGCCCGGCGAGCCGGGCCTGCGCCACCGCGGCCGAGGCGTACGCGGCGGCGGAGACCAGCGACAGCGCGACGGCGACCAGGGTGGCGTTCACCGCCGGGTCCCGGACGAGGCGTACGAGCGGGCGGAGTGGGCCTGCGGCTCGGCGCCCGCGGGCGGCACAGCGGGTTCGGCGGCCCGGGGCACGGCCGTCGGAGCGGGCTCGTACCCCGTGGAGGGCCACGGGATGTGTGCCCGTACCGGCATCGTGCGCTTCAGCGGCAGCACCGCGAACGCCACCGCGAGGAGCGCGGAGACCACGATCGAGTCGAGCCAGTAGTGATTGGCCGTGCCGACTATCACCAGCAGCGTGATGAGCGGATGCAGCAGCCACAACCAGCGCCACCGGGTGCGGGTGGCGACGATCAGCCCGACGGCGACCATCAACGCCCAGCCGAAGTGCAGGGAGGGCATGGCGGCGAACTGGTTCGCCATCGAGTCGGTCGCCGGCGTCGCTGCGTACACCGTCGGTCCGTACACCTGGCCGGTGTCGACGAGTCCGGCGGCGGCAAGCAGCCGCGGCGGGGCGAGCGGGAACAGCAGATGGAGTGCGAGCGCGGCCCCGGTGAGCGCGGCGAGGATGCGGCGCGACCAGACGTAGTGGCGCGGGCGGCGCCAGTAGAGCCACACGAGGAAGAGCAGCGTGGCCGGGAAGTGCACGGTCGCGTAGTAGGCGTTCGCGAGGTGGATCAGCGTCTCGTTGTGCAGCAGCAGATTCTGCACAGTGCCCTCGCCGGGCAGGTGCACGGACCGTTCGAAGTCCCAGACGTTTCCGGCGTTGCGATACGCCTCCTCGACGTGACCGTTCGCGGCCTGCCGGCCGAGTTTGTAGATCACGAAGAGCCCTACGACGAGAAGAAGCTCGCGGACGAGGGGCGGTCGGGCAGAACTGTCCGGCTCCTGATCTGCGGGCTCGCTACCGGCGTACACCACCCGGTGCCCCTTTGCTGACGAAGCAGTGTTGCGACGGCGTGGTCCAGTCCACGCCGCATCGATACGCCAGTGTACCGATACGCGAACGTATCGGTACATGTGCGTTTCGGTACACTGGCGTATCGATGGACCTCGTCGCACAATCGCTGAGAGGGAAAACGCATGTCGCCGCAGGAAGCCGCACAGGAACCGGCACACACGCCACGCCGCTCGAAGATCACGCCGGAGCGGGCGCAGGAGTTCTACGCGGCCGTGCTCGACATGCTGAGAGAGTCCGGCTACGAGGCCCTCACGATGGAAGGGGTCGCCTCGCGGACGCGCTGCGGCAAGTCCACGCTCTACCGGCAGTGGGGCTCCAAGCCCGAACTGGTCGTGGCTGCGCTGCACGGCACCCGGCGGGTGCTGCTTCCGCACATCGACACCGGCACCCTGGCAGGCGATCTGCGCGAGGCCGCCCGGGCCATCGGCGCAGGCTCGGGCCGCGACACCCCGCTGATGCACGCACTCAGTCATGCCGCACTGCAGAGCCCCGAGCTGCTGTGCGCGTTGCGTGAGGCGCTGATCCTGCCGGAGATCGCGGCGATCGAAGCGATGGTCCGGCGCGGAGCGGAGCGCGGCGAGATTCCGGCGGACACTCCCGCAGCCGAGTTCGTCTCCGCGCAGCTGCTGGGCGTGATGCGTGCCCGGCCACTACTGGAGGGGAAGTTCGCGGATGAGGCATATCTCACCCGCTTCGTGGAGAACGCAGTCCTTCCCGCACTTGGACTGGAGGCATCCACGCCCTAGGAGGGTGCTGAAGATCTTGGCCGGTTCAGGGAGCGGCGTTCGGTGCGTGCAGCTGCAAGGCGCCGGAGCATCCTCATAGCGGAGCTATTAGGACGTTTCGGCAACGCCGCAGATGTGCGTGCCGGGCGTCGCGAGCCCGGCCAAGATCTTCAGCACCTTCCTAGCCCCAAAGACGTGGGCCGTTGTCCGAGCGGATGACGACGGCCCGCTCGCGCCGCACCGTGGGGACGGGGGCGGCGCACCATCCGGGCGGCCGGTGACTCCTCAGGGAGGCACCGGCCGCCCGCGCTTCTTTCCCTGCAGCTCATCCCACCCGGCTCTTTCCCCGCAGCTCATCCCACCCGGCTCTTTCCCCGCAGCTCATCCCACCCGGCCAAAGCGGCGACTGTTCTGCCAAACAAACGATTGGTAGCTTTACGGAACCGATCGGCGTGCACTTCGGCCACAGCAGAGGCGGACCATGGACATCGGCAATCCCATCGACTTCACGGGACGGGCAGTGATCGTCACCGGTGGCACCAAGGGCATCGGCGCCGCGATCGCCAAGGCCTTTCTCTCCGCCGGCGCGGATGTACTGGTCTGCGGCCGCAGCGAACCGCCGGAACTGCCGGGAAGCGGCGCCCGGCAGGCACACTTCCACGCAACCGATGTCCGCGACCCTGCGGCCGCTGCCACGCTGGTCGACACGGCGGCGGAACGGTTCGGACGGCTGGATGTGCTCGTCAACAACGCGGGCGGCTCCCCCGACAGCGACGCGGCCACCGTTTCGCCACGGTTCATCGAGAAGGTCGTCGCACTCAATCTGCTGGCCCCTTTCTATGTGGCGCAGGCCGCCAACCGGATCATGCAGGGCCAGAGCGAGGGCGGCTCGGTCATCAACATCGGCAGCGTCTCCGCGCACACCCCGCAGCCGGGCACGGCCGCCTACACGGCGGCGAAGGCCGGACTGCTGGCACTGACCCGGGCGCTGGCTCTCGAGTGGGCACCCAAGGTACGCGTCAACCACATCACGACCGGACTGATCCGCACCGAGAGCGCGGCACCGGCGTACGGGGAGGACGGCGGCGCCGCCGTCGCCGGAGTGATTGCGATGCGACGGATGGCCGTACCGGAAGATGTTGCGCGCGCCTGCCTGTATCTGGCGGGCGATCTGGCCGAGTACGTCAGTGGGGCCGATCTGGCGGTGCACGGCGGGGGCGAGGTGCCGGCCAGGTTCCTCGCCTCGAAGAGCGGACAAGGCGGCTGAAGCCCCAGGGGTTTCGGTGAGCGACGGATCACTGGCGGCGAGCACCCGCACTCCGAGGGCGCACATGCACACGGACAATCATTCTCGTCCCCTTGACGATATCAACCGACCTCCCTTATCGTCTCCATGACGAGAATGAGGGGGCTTCCGACATGGCCGACATCACCAGGCGCTTCGGCTGGCGCCATCTGCGCTCCGCACCCACGGCCCACATCCGCCACCACAAGCGCGGCCGGCTCGCCCACGACGGCCCAGGGCTGAGTTTCTGGTACCGGTCACTGACCGCCGCGCTCTCGGAAGTGCCGGTCAACGACCGGGAGTTGGCCATGGCCTTCCATGCCCGCACGTCCGATTTCCAGGACGTCACCGTGCAGGCCACCGTGACGTACCGGATCAGCGACCCGGCCGAGGCCGCCGCCCGCCTAGACTTCTCCGTCGACCCCGACACCGGGGTCTGGCGCGGCGCGCCGCTGGAACAGATCGCCACGCTGCTCACGGAGACAGCTCAGCAGCACACCCTGGACGTGCTGGCCAGAACAGCGCTGGCCGAGGCCCTGGTCGACGGAGTCGCATCGGTACGCGACCGCGTCGCAGCAGGGCTTGCCGCCGAACCCCGGCTGCCCGCCACCGGTATCGACGTGGTCGCGGTGCGGGTGGTCGCCATCCGTCCCGAGGCCGAGGTGGAGCGCGCGCTGCGCACCCCCGCCCGCGAGCAGATCCAGCAGGAGGCCGACCGGGCCACCTACGAGCGCCGCGCCGTGGCCGTGGAACGGGAACGGGCCATCGCCGAGAACGAGCTCGCCAGCCAGATCGAACTGGCCCGCCGCGAGGAGCAGTTGGTCGAGCAACGTGGCACCAACGCCCGTCGCGAGGCCGAGGAGAACGCCGCGGCCGACGGGGTACGCGCCGAGGCCGAAGCGGCACGCAAGGTGCGGCTGGCCCGGGCCGAGGCCGAGGCCGCCCGCGAGGTCGGCGCCGCACGCGCGGAGTCCCAGGCGGCCTGGCTGCGGGTGCACGGCGAGGTGGACGCCGCGACCCTGCACGCCCTGGCAGCGACCAGGCTCGCCGAGAACCTGCCGCGCATCGACAGTCTCACCCTCTCCCCCGACGTCCTCACCGGCCTGCTCAGCAAGCTCGGCAGGACCGGCCCGGAGCCCCGGGCATGAGCCTCGCCCCGCGCGCTGTGCTGGTCCACCGCACCACCGAGTACGACGAGTTGCTGGCCCGGCACGGCACGTGCGGCCAGGCCGCGTTCTTCCTGTCCAGCCGTGGCCGGTCCATCGACGAGGTGGCCCTGCGGCACCGGCAGACCCGGCAGGCGCTCGCCGATGTGGCGGCAGCCGTGCCGCTCCAATGGCGTCAGTCACGGGTGGAGCGCGCCGATCTCGACCGTTTCCTGTTCGCGCCCGAGGACGTGGTGGTCGTAGTCGGACAGGACGGACTCGTCGCCAACGCCGCCAAGTACCTGTCCGGCCAGCCCGTCGTGGGCATCGACACCGACCCCGGACGCAATCCGGGCGTGCTCGTACGCCACCGGCCCTCCGATGCGGCCGCCCTGCTCCGGGCGGCCGCATCCCCCGGCGGCGCGGCGGACGAACTCACCATGGTCGAGGCGGTCGCCGACGACACCCAGCGCCTCCTGGCCCTCAACGAGATCTACCTCGGCCCGCCCGGCCACCAGACCGCCCGCTACCGGCTCGGCCCCGACGCGCCTGATGCCCCCACCGAACCGCAGGCCTCGTCCGGCGTCCTGGTCGGCACGGGCACCGGCGCCACGGGCTGGCTCCGCTCACTGTGGCAGGAACGCCACAGTGACCTGCGGCTCCCCGCACCCACCGACCCGCGGCTGCTCTGGTTCGTCCGCGAGGCCTGGCCGTCACCGGCGACCGGCACCTCACTGGTCGCGGGCGAACTGGGGCGCGGACAGGGGCTGAGGCTCACCGTGGAGTCCGACCGGGTGGTGGTCTTCGGCGACGGGATGGAGACGGACGCGCTGGAGCTGACATGGGGTCAGACGGTACGGCTGGGCATCTCGGCGACATCGCTGCGCCTGACCGTCTGACGGCCCGGACCACGCACCTCGCCGGGGCGGTTGCCGCGCGGGGGCCCGCTCTCCCGCGTCGAGGACGAGCGGGCACCGGCACGGTCGGCGGACGACCTTCACCACCGGAGAGTTCCAGATCTCCCTCGGCGCCGCACGGTCCTTGTCCCCGCCCGCCTTGTCGAAGCCGAAGCGCAGGGTGTACGTCCCCGCCGGGGCGGGCGAGCCGCGGCTTCGCGCCCCAGCCGTAGAAGTCCACTCCGGTGCCGGCGCCGGAGTTACGGGACGACCTGACCGGCCGTGGCGAACACCGGGCCTCCGCCGGGCGGCGGACCACCTCGATAGGTCCGCGTGCGGTGGTACGTAGGCTTCCGGGAACACCGGAACGCCGAGGCCTCGCGCCCGCGGCACCCCACACCCACCCGCTAGGAGCACCATGGACACCACCACCCCCACGGACGCCCTCTCCCGCAATGCCCGTCCGCCGCTGGCGCAGGCGGCGCTCGGCGTGGGCGTCATCGTGCTGGACACCCAGGGGCGCGTGCTGCTCGGCAGGCACCACAGCGGAACCTGGGAGCTTCCCGGCGGCAAGGTCGACCCGACCAATGAGTCCATCGCCGCGGCGGCCGTACGTGAGCTCCGCGAGGAGACGGGCCTCGAGGTCGACGTGGACAGCGTGACGGTTTTCGCCATGCTTCACGACGTGGTCGCGGGGATCAACCGTGTGTCGATGGCTGCCGTGGTGACCCTGGAATCGGGGAGCCCGCAGGTGACCGAGCCCCACCTGATCAGCACCTGGCAGTGGACCGGGCTCGACGCTCTGCCGGGTCCGTTGTTCGGTCCCTCGGCGCAGGTACTCGCGGCCTGGCGCCCGGATCTCTCGATCGAGCACCCTCCGGCGCACCGGCTGACCGTCTCGGCCACCGGGGACGGCTCGTAGCCCTGGCCCCTCAGCCCTGCGCCCGGGGTTCGCAGGCGGAGTCGGCTTTTCGGTGTCGATATTGATCCGCTACACCGCGTCCGGGTGGAAAACCGCACCGGCGGCGGTCGCGACCGGATGGGCGTTCATGATGAGTACGGTGCGGTCCCCAGGGACGCCGAACGCGAAGAGGTCCGTCAGGTCGAGCCGGGCATCGTCCATGGGGGACCTCAGATCGGGCCCACTGAGGTGATGAGACATGACCCCAGCGTCCGCCCCGCGCATGTGCATCGCCCTGCGGGGACGGTAGCTGAGCAGGTCGCCGGGCCGGCAGTTCGGTACCTCACAGATGCGAGTGAGGGTCGTGAAGCGGATCGCTTTGGCGCGGCCGTTCTTCAGGATGGACAGGTTGACGTCGCTCACGCCGACGCGGGGGATGCCAACTCGGCCAGTTTCATGCCTTGTTCGGCAAGGAGGTGATCCAGGTGCACCTGGATGGCGTGGCTCTCCTGTGCTTCCGGGGCCATCAGACGATCCCGTCGAGGTCTTCGCGCATGGCCACGCCGACACGCCTGATCCGCACGAAGGTGAGCAGTGCGAGTGCATTGTCGAATATCGATGTTATCGAAAACCGACACATACCCGTGGGCCCCAAGTACACCTCTGCACCGGCGAGATGGCCCGGCAAGCAGAGCGGGAAGGATTCCGGGATATGCCGGGACAACCTGAACCACTGAGCGCCGCCGTGACGTTCCGGGTCTGTATCGTCACATGTTCGAGAGTCCGAAGGCGCGGTCCGCCCTCTGCGCTGCTGACAGGTCAGCGCGTCGGCCTGATCCGCTGGTGCACATGAGGAGCTGCGATGAGCCCTGAATCCCTGGTCCGACAGGCGATCGCCGAGGGCATGAGGGGTATCCCCGCCGGGGAGATCGTCCTGCGGGACGAGGGCACGCAGACGAACTGGAACGTCGAGGTCGCCGCCTTCCGGCTGGCGCCGTATCCCGTGACGCGCGAGCTGTACCGCGCCGTTCGGGGCGAGGCGCCCGCGAGTTCGGCGGGGCCGCGGACACCGGTGACCGAGGTCTCCTGGAAGGAGGCCGTTCGATTCTGCAACCTGCTCTCGCAGGCTACGGGACTCGAACCCTGCTACTCGATCGGCGACGACCCCGACGGGCAGGACGTGATCTGCGACTGGGAGGTCGACGGCTATCGGCTCCCGTCGGAGGCGGAGTGGGAGTACGCGTGCAGGGCCGGAACCTCCGGTGCACGCTACGGAGAGCTGGACGAGATCGCCTGGTACCGCGGGAACTCCGGCGGCGAGGTGCACGATGTCGCGACCAGGGCGCCGAACGCGTGGGGCCTCCACGACATGATCGGCAACGTGTGGGAGTGGTGCTGGGATGTCTACGATCCCCGGGTCTACGGCCCGTACCGCGTGTTCCGTGGCGGAGGTGGATACGATCGCCCCCGAGGGTGCCGGGCGTCATGCCGCCGCAAGAGTCACCCGACCTTCCGTATCGACGACCTCGGGTTCCGGCTCGCCCGATCACTCTGAGCAGCGGACGCGCAACGCGTCCGGCCGATGCCGTTCGCTCCGGGGCGCCCCGTCGGCCGGCACGTGGCTCAGGAACGGCTTCCGGCGGTCGCGTCGTCGAATGTGAACGTGACCGGCAGGTGTTCGGGGCCACGCAATCCGCCCGGCCGCCACCGCAGTTCGTCCGGGGGAACGGCCAGGGCGAGACCGGGAAGGCGACGCAGGGCGGTGCCGATGGCGATCTGTCCCTCGAGCCGGGCCAGCGGCGCACCCAGGCAGTAGTGGATGCCGTGTCCGAACGCGAGGTGGGCGTTGTCCTGCCGGGCGATGTCCAGGCGGTCGGGTTCGGGGAAGTGCTCCGGGTCGCGGTCGGCGATGGCGGAGGCGACCAGCACGGTCGCGCCGCGAGGGATGTTCACCCCGGCGATGGTGATGTCCTCGCGTGCGAACCTGGCGATGCCGGGGTTGACGGGTCCGTCATAGCGCAGGAATTCCTCGATCGCGCCCGGCAGCAGCGCCGGGTCGTCCCGCAGGATCCGAAGCTGGTCGGGGTGGGCGAGCAGTGCGGCAATACCGCTGCCGATCAGATTGACCGTAGTGATGTATCCGGCCACCAGCAGCAGGAAGGCCATGGCGATCAGCTCGTCCTCGTCCAGCCGCTGTTCCTCGTCCCTGGCAACGATCAGCGCGCTGAGCAGGTCGTCCCCGGGCCGGGCCCGTTTGGCCTCCAGGAGCGTGGTCAGGTACGAGCGCATCTGCCGCCACGCCCCGTCCACCCGGGCCGGATCGGGCGGCTCGATCCCCCGCAGGATCATGTCATCTGTCCACTGCTGGAAATCGTGCCGGTCGGTCACGGGTACCCCGAGCAGTTCGCTGATCACGGTGACCGGAAGCGGCAGCGCGTAGGTCTCGATGAGGTCGGCGCGACCGGCCGGCACGATCTCGTCGAGCAGTCGGTCGGCGATCCCCTGGACGCGGGGCCGCAACTCCGCCACCCTGTGCGCAGTGAACGCCTTGGAGACCAGGCGGCGCAGGCGGGTGTGATCGGGCGGATCCGAGCGGAGCATGTTGCGCAGCACGGACTCGCGGTCGGTGGCGGGCAGCCGCTCGATGAGCCGGGGGTCCGACGCATCGCGGACGTCACTGCTCAGCTGCGGGTGGGACAGGGCCGCGAGGCCGTCTTCATACCGTGTGACCAGCCAGGCTTCCAGGCCTCCTGCGATGACGGCGCGTCGCACCGGGCCGTCATCGCGAAGCTGCCGGTAGAGCGGAAAGGGATCCGCCACGAAGGCCGGGTCGGCGTAGGGCAGAAGGACCGGCTGCTGGCTCATCATGCCTCCCGTAGGGCATCGCGCCTCTTCACACACTTGAACCGCTTTGAGCGATATGCCCCAGCGTAATGGGCCCGGGGCGCCACCCAGGGGAAGGGCGGCGCGAGCCGAGCCCGGCGGGTCGGGGGCGCTCGGCCCTGTGCGCCCGTGCGGGGTCGCGACGCAGCCCCGCCGTCCGTCGCGTCCGGTGGCGGGGTCGCGGCGAGACCGGCCACCATGCGCGCGAAGGCGCCGGCCGCCCGTTCGTCGAGTTCCTCCATGCGACAGGAAAGGAGGGAAGGTCTCTCACCTCTCACGAATCACAGAACTTTCACGGCGCACGGTCGATCCCGACGAACCACGACGTCATCGCGTGATCCCGTGGCGAGCTGGTTGCGCATAGTTGCACGACGACCGCCCCGCGCTGAGGTGCCGACGTCAAGAGCGCAGACCGCACGCGACCGGATCGCGTGACGCCGGGGCCGGGTCGTCATTGAACTGTGCGACTCCGTAACGCCGGGCGGCACTCAGGCCCGGCCTTCTTACCGGAGAGCCGGGCCTTGCCCGGGCCGTCAGCGGCCGGCTGGCTCTGCCGACCAGGCCGCCGCGCGGGTCCGCGCCCCGGGTCAGATACTGAGTCGGCAGGAGCGCCGGCGGTGGCCGGTGCGGCTGATCAGCCCGCAGGCTTCGAGGCGGCCGAGCCGGTAGGCGACGGAGCTGGTGCTGGACGGGCCGACCCGCTCGCCGATCTGCCGGAAAGAAGGGCTCTCGCCGGTCCCGGCGATCCAGTCCCGGATCGTGCGCAGGATCACTTCCTGCCGGGCGAACAGGACATCCGGCCGGGTCATGCCGCATCCACGCTGTCGAGCACGAGCTCAACCGGTCGGCGTGAGCGAGGGCCACACGCCGAACCACTGCTCGGCGCCGTACTCCTCGAACCGCTCCACCTCGGTGAACCCCAGCCTCGCCGCGAGGCGCATCGCGCGGTCGTTGGCGGTCTGGGTGCAGAGCACCACCGGCTCGCTGGGAAACGCGTCGGCGAACCATTCGAGTGCCGCTGCGCACGCCTCGGCGGCGTACCCGCATCCCCACGCCTCCGGCAGGAACATGTAACCGAGGTCGACCTCCCCGGCATCCGGACGGACGTGACCCGGACGCTCTGCATCGCGCCGATCAAGCGTGATCATGCCGATCATCGCTCCGTCGAGATCGATCACGAACAAGCCAGGGCGCCGCCCGGGCACCTCAGGCACCGCGCGCTCGAGCTCATCACGCGGTCGAGGACCACCGATGTAGGTGCCCACCTCTGGCGAGGCGAACAGCTCGATGAACGCCGCACGGTCTCGCGCCTCGGACTCGCGGAGCACGAGCCGCTCGGTCCTGATCGGGATAGGCGGCCAGGCGACGTATCCAAGCTCAGTCATGTCGAGCAACGTATCGCACGCCCGTCGGCCGAGAACCTCAGCAGCTCGAAACGCCCGAACCACAACCAGAGTCCCGAAGCGAGCACCAACGCGCTCTCTACGCCTCCCACGGGAAACTGGAGGAGGCCCTCCAGGACGTTGCCGAGCGCATCGCCGCCGGCGAGCTACCCGAGATCGCCGCGCCGCCCATACGCCAGAGCCAGCCTCTCCCGACCGATCCGCTGGGACGTCATCGACGCCAACTACGACCAGGTCATCAAGTACGCCACCGCGATCCGCGACGGCGCCGCCTCCACCGAGGCAATCCTCTCCCGCTGCGTGAGCGCCGGGTGCGCCAGTGGCTGTCCGGGACGGCAGAAGCCGTGTCCCGGACAGCACCGCTCTTGTGAGCCAATCGGCCACTTGCTTACCTGACTGTGTTCCCCACCCCTTATGCCCTGGTGCCGGCAAGAACGGTGTGGCACCCGACGAGAGAGTGAAGGAAGTGCTCGTATGCGACGAACCGCGATAACCGCAGGAGCTGTGGTTTGCCTGACGGCTGTAGCTGCATGGAATGCATCAACTGCCAGCGCAGCAACCTACAGTGCCCGTTCAGCCACCTCGTCGAAGGGCGGCTATGGCACAGCCAGTGTGGTCGTCCAAAGCGGCACCGGCGGCACCACCGCAACCGTAACCGTATGCGACAACGGTGCTCCGGACGGGCTTCGCGCGGTCGCCTACCTTGGCGGCGGCGAACCGGTGCACGCTGCGGGCGGTTCCGGGTCGTGCAACACGGCGTCATACCGAATCGTGTTCAACGGCAACTATCCCCTTCAGGTTGCCCTCCGTAACGGTGCGACCGGCAGCGACGTGTATCACGGAACGCCTGTTGACGTATACATCCACCCCTAGATGACAGGGCCTGACTGGTGGCCACGGCACCGCCCCGCCTGCTGACGCCGCCTGCCACAACGCGACGCGCTGGGCGAACTTCGTCAAGCGCAACTGGACCGACTCTCGACGTGTTGAAGCAGATTGAACAGGGGGAAGCGTGCCGGGTTGGTGCTTCGACCGGCTGGCATGCCACCGGTTGTGGTCAAGATTCGCCGGGTTACGGGTCTGTCCCAGTGGGCTGCGGGCGTTGACGGGTGCGGAACGGCGGCGGGAACCGCCGTCCCGGCCGGCCGGCGGCGTGCCCCGGCGCGGTACGGCGCGCCGTGTCCGGCCCCTGTTTCCCTTGCCGGACGGCGGCAGGGAGCGGGGGCGGCAGGGAGCGGTGCGGGCGGGATGCGCCCGGTGGTGGTGCGCGTTGTGCCTGGCTGTGCGTGTAACAGGGGTGTATTAGGGGGTGGTTGGGCGGAACGCCTCGCCGGGCCGGGCGGGTCTTGGTGATCAGAAATGCTCGCTCGTACAGGCTCGTACCGAGCAGCTGGCACCCCCCACCGACACTGAGGAAGCAACAATGCGCGTTCGCAAGCTGACCTTCGCAGCCCTGGCCGTTGTCGCGGGTCTCTCGCTCACGGCCTGCCAGAACGGCGACGAGGACATGGGACAGAGCGCCCCGTCGTCCGCGTCCACCGCATCTTCCACGAGCGGCGGTTCGGGCTCGGGCGGTTCGGACCAGGACGGCGGGAAGGACTCTGCCGGAAAGGGATCCGGCGGGCACGGCACGGCCGCCGGGACCGGCTCCAACGAGAACGGCAAGGTCGGCAAGTGCCGCACCGACGAGCTGGAGATCACGGCGATGGACAGCACCATCGACGGCGACACCGATGGGACCGTCGCGGTGCAGCTGAAGAACGGCGGCGGCCGGGACTGCGTGCTCTCCGGGTACGCGGGCGTCGACCTGAAGACCAGCTCGGGGTCGCTGTCCGCGAAGCGCACCGGTGAGAAGGCCACCCCGATGACCCTCAAGGACGGGAAGTCGGTGTACTTCGGCATCAACTACCCGATCAACACGTCGGGCGGCTCCGGCGTCCGCATCACAGGGCTGGTGGTGACCCCGCCGGACGAGACGAAGTCGGTCACCCTCGACTGGCCGGGCGCCGACACGCTGCCTGTCACGGACGGCTCCGGCTCCCCGGTGAAGGTCGGTCCGATGGGGAGCGCCGGTCAGGGCGGCTGATTCGCACGTCCCAGCGTGCTCAGGCCGCACCGCGCCGCTGCCCGAGCACTCGCCAGTACAGCATGCAAAGCCCCCCAACACGCTGAAATCGACAGAGAAAGCAGCTGGGAGGCGTGCTGCGACGCGGAGTTCGGCATCAGCCGCGCACGCGTACCGGCTGCTCGACGTCGCCCACGCCCTGGGCACCATCCAGGCCGTCACCGCCGACACCGATCCGTCTCGCACGCGAGACACCAACCCGGCCGCCACGGCCGCGCTCGACTACAGCCTGTCCCAGCGCGCCCTCATCGCCGTCTCCGGCCGCTCCAGCGACGTCACGGAACCCGGATTCCACCCACCGCGTCGCCACACTCGCCCACAGCGGCCTGACGGCCCTCGACGAGCCAACGGTGCGCACCGTGGCCCGCCAGGCCGTCCGCGACGTCCGCACCGCCCCGTCTCCACCGGCCGCCGATCCGCCGGCGTATCCCGCAGCTGCGGAATGTTCCCCTGCTGCACTTTCCTGTGCCGCAGGGGAACATTCGACAGCGTGTGCGGCGGGGACGTGGAGTCGTTGTCTTCTTCGCGTGTCGCTTTGTGGGGTCGGGTTTGCGGACGGTGTGCACGTCATAGCGTGCAGTGAACTGGTTGTTCCTGCGGCCGGGTGGCCGTCCCGGGCCGGGCCGAGAGGATTTCGGTGCTCTGGCTGGGCAGGCGGCCTTCGGCCCGAGGTGCCGAAAGTCGCGACGGACTCGTGCGGGAGTGAGTCTGTCGGGCGGGACCGGCTTTCGAGGCGTTCAGTTCGGCGCTGGGGCCCCTCCTGCGCGTACCGGACCTGCCGTCCGCGCAGCTACAGCGTGCCATCCGTCTCGGGCGTGCCGCGCTCCTCGCGCGTCCGAACGACCACGGGCTCATGGCCGTCATGCTCAGCCGGCTCGATGGGCTGACGCGCGATCAAGCACGGTCCCTCGCGGACATCAGCCTGCGGTGGCTGGCCTGCCACGGCGGCAAGGCTCAGCGCCCGCTACTCGCCTCCTTCCTCACACGCCCAGACCTGACCGTCGAACAGGCACACATCGGCATCGACATCGCTCTGAACCATCTGAGCACCGACCGGTCGTCGAAGGTCCGCTCCGTGCTCTCCGGTGTCCTGCGCCATCCGGCCCTCGACGAGGGTCGGCGATCCCGCGCCATCGACAGCGCCCTGCGCTGGCTCCAAGAGCACGGCATGCTGCCAAAGGCACGTCTGGTCATCGAGGGTCTGCTCATTCTCCCAGCACTCTCCCCGAGCCAAAGAGTCCACGCGATGCGCCTGGCGGATTGCTGGTTGACCCGGCATGGAGAGCTGCCATTCGCCGATCACCTCCGCTCGACATTGGATGCGGAAACGCTGCGCGACGCCTCGCGAGAACAACTGGGAGCCGGCTCAGGACCATCGGCCCGGTGCTGACGGACCTCGGAAGCTCTACGACAAGGCCGCCGCTATCCACAAGGCCGAATCCACCTGGCCACCTTGGGCAGACGCTCCGTCCGCGCTGCCGGCTTGCGCCCTGTAGCGCACCTTGACGGGGTCAAGAGGCGTCTTGAGCCCTGGAGATTGGTCCCCAACCGGTCCCCGAAAATGATCAAAGGACCGTTTCGGATTGCTCCGAAACGGCCCCTGATCTGCGACTTCGAAAAGTCGGGACGACAGGATTTGAACCTGCGACCCCTTGACCCCCAGTCAAGTGCGCTACCAAGCTGCGCCACGTCCCGATGCGATTCCCCCCGGCTTTCCCGGGCGGCTGCGCAGGACAAACATTACCTCACTCCGAGGACCGGATCGACGCCCGTGCCTGGTGGGCGCGGTTTGCCAGGGATTCGGCGCCGCACGCCGTGGCCAGTTTGTGGGCTCTGGCGAGTTCGCGCGGGGAGCGGATCGCGATGCCGTAGTCGACGAGGGCCAGGGCGTGTTCGTACGCGGACGGGGACGCTTCCAGGTGGCGGACCGACTCGGCCAGCAGATGGGTGGCGTCCTCGGCGCGGGCGAAGAGGGCGACACAGCGCAGGGCCTCACCGATCGCGGTGTCCGTGCCGAAGCGTTCGGCATGCACTCGGGCCGAGGTGGCGAGTTGGGCGGCGCGGCCCGGGTCCTCCTCGGCAAGTGCGCGGGCGAGATCGCCGGCCCAGGGAGCCCATACGCCGTTGAACCTGCCGCGAGGTTCGAGCGCCTGACCGGCCGCTTCGAGTTCGGTGACCGCTTCCTTCGTACGGCCTTCGGCCAGCAGCAGCCGTCCTCGTACGCACGGTGCGTCGGGCAGCACCATCGCGCTGGGGTAGGGCGAGCCGAAGTCGTAACGGTCGGCGATCTCGCGCGCCTCGGTGACACGGCCGCGGGCGACCAGTGTGTCGATCAGCAGACAGGCAGCGTCCCAGTGGACGGGAAGTCCACTGCCGACACGGTCGGCGAGGCGCAGTCCTTCGCGGAGGAAGCCCTCCGCCTCGGCCAGCCGGCCGCGACGGCGGTGGACCAGCCCGAGCAGGGTGTGTGCGAACGCGAGATGTGCACCGCTCCAGCCTGAGATCTCGAAGGCGCGGACGGCCTCGCCGAAGAGTTCCTCGGCCCGGTCGAGCTGGTCCGTGAAGGCGTAGGTGATGCCGACGAGGGTCGGGAGCTCGAAGCCCCACTCGGTGTCGGTCCAGCCGAGCCCGCGGGCGGGGTGGCCGGCGACCAGGGCGCGTTCGCAGAGGTCGACGATGAGCTGGGCGTTCTCGCCGCGCATCATGGCGTCGAAGGCGCGGATGGTGAGCAGGGCGCGCTCGGCGTTGTCGCGGCCGGACAGATGGTCGGCGTTCCGGGCGAGCCTGGCGGAACGGGCGGGTCCGTCGTCCTCGGCGGCCTGCATGCCCTCCCAGAGGAAGTGGGCGGCCTGGAGCCGCATCAGGCCGGGGCCGGGGGCGGTGTGCGCGGCCTCGGCGGCGAGGGCGAGTGCCGCTTCCTTCAGCTGGTTGTTGTGGGAATGCGCGGCCGCGAGCCGGAAGGTGGCGTCGACCCGCTGGTCGTCGGAGAGTCCGGGCATCTCAAGGGCGGCCCGCAGATGCTGGACGGTGGTGGCCGGGGAGCTGAGCAGCGTGGCGCAGCCCAGTTCGTACAGCAGAGTGGCCTTGACCCGTTGGCGCGGTGGTTCTTGCAGGGCACGTTCGAGGCAGCGGCGGGCGGCCTCCGGGGCACCGACCGCGAGGTGCTGTCTGGCTGCTTCGCGGAGCTGCTCGACCAGTTCCTGGTCGTCGTCGGGGTGTACTTCGAGGAGGTGCCGGGAGGCCGCGGCGGCGCCGAGTCCCGCACGGGTGATCGCCCAGGCGGCCCTGCCGTGCATGGCGGTGCGGGTGGCTGGCGGGATGGAGCGGTACACCGCGGTGGCGATCAGCGGGTGGACGAACTCCAGTGGGTCGAAGCCGGTGACGATACGGGCTTCGCGCAGCCGCGCCGTGCAGTCGGCGGCCTCGGCGGGGCTCATTCCGGCGAGGGTGGCGGCGAGATCCTGCGAGATGTCCGTGCCGAGCACGGCGGCGGCCCAGGCGAACCGGTTGGCGTTGGTACCGAGCCGTTCGAGCCGGGCGACGAGTCCGCTGCCGCGGGCCGTCGCACCGAGTTCGCGCAGCAGCCCGGCCGACTCCTCCAGGGGCGCCAGTTCGCGGTCCTGGACCTTGGCGACGAGTTCGACCGCCTCGTAGGGGTTGCCCCCGGTGACGGCCCACACCTCGCGGCAGAACGGGTCGTCGGCGTGTTCGCCGAGGCCTGCGCGGACCAGTTCCGCGGTGGCGTCCGGGGTGAGGGCGCGCAGCGCGACCCGGACCTGGGAGGGGTGGGCGCCGCCCGATCCGCTCTCCTTCTGCCGCGCTGCCAGTTCTTCCGGCCGTTGGGCCTGGACGACCAGGACGGGCAGTTCGCCGAGGCGTGGGGTGAACGAGGCGAGCCAGGCGAGGGATTCGCCGTCCGCCCAGTGTGCGTCGTCGATGATGAGGGGGCTTTCCCCTTGATCGTGGACACCGGTTGTCATGCGGCGGTGGCCAGCGTAGTTGATCGTTGTTCGTAGGCGATCGGGCTGATCTGGCCGAGGCGGGAGT
>NZ_BMRN01000073.1 GCF_014648655.1 Streptomyces atratus | reverse complement strand
CAGTTCGTGCCGGGCTGGCCGTACTCCTTCGTCGCCGCCCTGGAAACGGGCCGCACCTCCTGGGTCGCGCTGCTGGACGCTGTGCGTCTGGGGCCCGCCGACGACGCGACCGCCGTCACGGCAGCCCAACTCCGCAGCGTTGCAGAGCGGTTGATCCTCGCAGGGCAGTGGAAGCCGGGAGATCCGAAGATGCTGATCGTCATGGACTCCGGCTACGACGTCGCCTACCTCTCCCACGCGCTGGCGGACCTGCCGCTCGTGCTGCTCGGGCGTCTGCGTTCGGACCGTGTCATGCTCCGTGACCCGGGTCCGACCCGTTCCGGGCCCAGGGGCGGGCGTCCGCGCCGGCACGGCGGCGTTCTCGCCCTGGCCCGGCCCGAAACCTGGCACACCCCCAGGTGACCACGTCCACGGACACCACCCACTACGGCACCGCCGAGGCAACGGCCTGGGACCGCATGCACCCCCGGCTCACCCACCGCGGCCCCTGGCTGGAACACATGATGGAAGAACTGCCTGTCCTGCACGGCACGTTGCTCCGCCTGAAAGTCGAGCACCTGCCGGGCGACCGCGACCCGAAACCCCTGTGGCTGTGGTGCTCGGCCATCGGCGCCACCGGCACGGACGTCGACCGCTGGTGGCAGGCGTTCCTCCGCCGCTTCGACCTGGAGCACACCTTCCGGCTGATGAAGCAGACACTCGGCTGGACCCGCCCGAAGGTCCGCCACTCCGACACCGCTGATGTGTGGACCTGGCTGATCATCGCCGCCCACACCCAGCTCCGCCTCGCCCGCCCCCTCGCCGAGGACCTCCGCCGCCCCTGGGAACGGCCCACGCCACCCCGACGCCTCACCCCCGCCCGGGTGCGGCGGGGGTTTCGCAACGTCCGCGCGACCACAGCCCGCCCGGCAGCCGCGCCAAAACCATCCCGCCCAGGCCCCGGACGACCGCCCGGCTCGAAGAACAAACACCGCGCCAAGCACCACGACGTCGGCAAAACCCTCAAACGCGCTGAGTCGATCAAGGAACACAAAGCGCAGCGAGATTAAACGTCAAGCTCAGAAGCCGTTGCCATACCGATCATGGAGTCTGTCGATCGAACGGGAGTCTCGATCGGATGATCGCGGGCACTGCCCGACATGAGAGCAGGGCCTGGCGGTATACGGGGGAAAATCCAGGGGAGCGGACGGTCGCGCGCTGCTACGGTCGGGCGCTATGAGCTGGCTCCCCGACAACTTCGTCCATCCCATCCTGGTACCGCTGCCGGGCAGTGGTCATCACTTGCGGCCGATCCGGGAGGCGGACACCCCGCTCGACTATCCGGCTGTGATGGGTTCGCGCGAGCGGCTGTGGACCATCTTCGGCCCAGCCTGGGGCTGGCCCGCGGCCACCATGACCTACGAGGCCGACCAGGCCGACCTGTTGCGGCACGAGAAGGAGATCGCCGCACACCAGTCTTTCAACTACGCGCTGTTCGACGCGGCGGAGACAGCTCTGCTCGGCTGCGTCTACATCGACCCACCGGAGAGGGCCGGCGCGGACGGCGAGATCTCCTGGTGGGTGGTGGACGAGCTGGTGGACAGCAAGGTCGAGCAGGCCCTAGACGAGCTGGTGCCGCAGTGGATCGCCGCCGACTGGCCGTTCGAGCAGCCGCGCTTCCTCGGCCGAGAGATCTCCTGGTCGGACTGGCTCGCCCTGCCGGAGCACCCCGACGCGTAAGTAGCTTTTGTCGTAATGCTCTGGGGGCTTGGTGCTCGAACGGCCATCTCGATTGGGTGGTCGTCGGGTGCTCGGCGCATGCGAGGAGGGCCTCCTGAACAGCTCGCCGGTGTCGAATCACCCGAGCATCAGGAGGCCCTAGGTTCTGTCCGGCGGATCATGTGACTGCCTCGCGTTGGGATCATTGTTCTGGTCATGGGGCGGGGCGATCTGACGAACGACGAGTGGGCGCGAATCGCGCCGCATCTGCCGAGGGCTGGGAACCGGGGTGGGCGTTGGAACAATCATCGGAAGGTGATCAACGGCATTCTGTTCCGGATCCGCACGGGTGTTCCGTGGCGGGATCTGCCGGAGCGGTTCGGGAACTGGAAGACCGTGTATGAGCGCCACCGCCGCTGGTCAGCGGACGGAACTTGGGACGGGATCCTCCAAGCTGTCCAGGCTGATGCCGGCGTCCAGGGGCGGGTCGACTGGAGCATGGTGAGCGTGGACTCCACCTCGTGCCGGGCTCACCAACACGCCGCCGGGGCGCCGCGCAGAGCGCCACGGATCGCGAAAAGAAGATCAACGCCTCGGCAACACCGCCCCTACGAAGGACTCGGTCGTTCCCGGGGCGGTCTGACCTGCAAGATCCATCTTGCAGGGGAAGGCGGCCTCCGCCCGCTTGCCCTGCTGATTACTCCCGGCCAATGGGCCGACAGCCCGCAGTTGATCCCCGTCCTCGAACGCATCCGGGTTAAACGACCCGGTGGTGGTCGCCCGCGCACGCGCCCCGACCACCTGGGCGGCGATAAGGCGTACAGCTCCCGCCGAAACCGCCACTACCTGCGCAGACGCCAGATCAAGCACACCATCCCCGAGCCGAAGAACCAACGAGCCAACCGCCAGCGCCGCGGCAGCCGAGGAGGCCGACCCGCAGGCCTCAATAAAGCGATCTATAAGCGCAGGAACGAAGTTGAGCGGACGATCAACCGGCTCAAGAACTTCCGGGCCGTGGCCACGAGATACGACAAACGTGCCTATGTCTTCCACGGCACCGTCACCGTCGCCGCAATCCGACTCTGGCTTCAGACCTCACCCGTTCTCCACGCGTCATTGTGAAGACGACGACCCGGCCGCAGGACGCCATGCAGCTGGCCAGACCACGTCTCGGGCAACGGCCCCTGACACACCGAGGCTCGACCGAGCGTGTTCAACATAGCGACTCCGCGCATCCCGGAACTCCAGATACGCCTGATCCCAGTTCTGTTCGACTTCTGTGGCGATGCCCCGAGCCAGGCACTCCAACCGCCACAAGCAGTGGTCCAGGGTCTTGGACGCGGTGTTCGTCTCTGTGTCACCAAGCAGCCCGAGCGTTTCCGACAGCGCAGAACGGCGAGACTCCAACTGGCCGAGATCCGACAGCACTTCGGGTGTCGGTTCCAATGGCATGGGCCCTGACACCAACCCGCGGGCGGCAGCGATCATCTGACAGCGAGCCGCTAGCTCTTTGACGGCGTGAGCGTACTCGGCATAGGCCGTCAAGCGGTGCTCGTCCCATCGTACGGCTTGTTGTCTGCGCCACCTCGTACGCTCGTTCGCGCTGCTCACCAGGAACGACGTGACAGCCCCCAGGGCGACACCCACGAGCGGAAGTATCTGGCCGGTCAGACTCACAATGGACTCCCGATCAAGTAGTAACAGCAACTACCCAATCCTTTCCACGGCAGCCGGGCAGCACAACACCCATCAGGGCAGCCGACGGTGATCCGCCGGACAGGACCTAGTCGAAGCGTCGAAGATGCGCAGGCAGGCAGGCAGGCACGCGAGCGAGCTGAAGAAGCCGTCAAGGCAGCGGCCCGCAGCAGCGAACGGCCCACGGTCGTCGGCATCGCGAACGCCGCCGGTGTCTCCCGGCCCTGGCTATACACCCAGACCGACCTCATCACCGCGATCAACCAGCTCCAGACGCGAGCGTCGGCCCCACACCGCAGCCCCCGGCATGCCGCTAGCGACGCGTCCCTGCAACGCAGGCTGGAGACCTCGCTCGAACGCAACCGGCAACTTCGCGACCAGGTCGCCGACCTCACCCGGAAACTGGAGACCGCCCACGGCGAGATCAGCCGTCTCCGCGTGCTGCCGGGCTCCCAGGTGGGTGGTGCGAGCAGCTCACGGTGAAACCCCGGCAAAACCGACGACAGCACTACGCGGTGCGGGGCTCGCACAGGCACCCCTCTACGCTGCTGATCATGACGCAGAGCCCTGTTGAACTGGTGATCTTCGACTGTGACGGCGTGCTGGTGGACAGCGAGAAGATATGCGTCAAAGTAGACGCGATGATCATGGCTGACCTCGGGTGCACGTTCACCGAAGCTGAGATCATCGAGCGGTTCGTGGGATCGTCCACCGAGGTCTACACGGCAGCCGTGGAGGAACGGCTCGGACGGCGCCTGGAAAAGGGCTGGCAGCAGCAATACGAGCATCTGTATGACGCGGCATTCGAGGCCGAACTGACCGCTGTCGACGGCATCGCCGAGGTACTGAATCGCCTCACCACAGGTGTCTGTGTCGCATCGAACGGTGATCATGCCGGCATCCGGCGAAGCCTGGAGATCGCCGATCTGATGGGCCACTTCGAGAATCGCATCTTCAGTGCGGCCGACGTCCGTCGTGGCAAGCCTGCACCCGACCTCTTTCAGCACGCTGCACGTTCCATGGGGGTACCGCCCGAGCGGTGCGCGGTGATCGAGGACAGCGCGTACGGAGTACAGGCAGCTCGGACCGCCGGCATGCGGGCCTTCGGGTACTGCGGCGGCCTCACCCCGGCCGGGCGACTGGAGGGGCCGGGCACCGTCGTATTCGACGACATGCGTAACCTGCCCGAACTGCTGGCGACCGTCACTACCTAAGGGCCCGTAAAGAATCAACATGTTGCTTCACGGCCTCCCTGTCGTTGGTGTGGTATGCGCATACCGAGCGAGGTTCGTGACCAACTTGCCCTGAGATTCGGAGTGTTGTTCCCTCATCTGAATGAGCGGCAGCAGCGGCTGGCGCTGGCCGCCGAGGCCCGGCTGCTGGGGCACGGCGGGGTCCGGGCCGTCGCGCGTGCCGCAGGGGTGAGCGAGACGACGGTGCGCAAGGGTGTCTTTGAGTTGGAGGGCGGTGAGGACCCACTGCCCGATGGCCGGGTCCGCCGGGACGGCGGCGGTCGCAAGAGCGCCGAGAAGCTTGACCGGCTGCTCGTTCCGGCGTTGCTGGCGCTGGTCGAGCCGGATGAGCGGGGCGATCCGATGTCGCCGCTGCGGTGGACGACCAAATCGCTGCGGTCTCTGGCCGGGGAGCTGACGCGGCAGGGCCATGCCGCGTCAGCGCCGACCGTGGGCAGGCTGCTGCGGGAGAACGGTTTCAGTCTGCAGGCCAATGCGAGGACCCTTGAGGGCGCTCAGCACTCCGACCGGGACGCGCAGTTCCGGTACATCAACGACCAGGTCAAGGACCATCAGGCGGAGGGCGAGCCGGTGGTCAGTGTGGACACGAAGAAGAAGGAAGTCGTCGGGGAGTTCAAGAATGCGGGACGTCAGTGGCGGCCGGCCGGTGAACCCGTGCGGGTTGACGTCCATGACTTCCCCGGCGATGCACTGGGCAAGGCCCTGCCTTACGGCATCTACGATCTGGCGGCGGACACCGGCTGGGTGAATGTCGGTACGGATCACGACACCGCAGCCTTCGCGGTCGAATCGATCGGCCGTTGGTGGAACGGGCAAGGGCGCCTCGACTACCCGCAGGCCAGACGTCTGCTGATCACTGCCGATGCCGGCGGCTCCAACGGCTACCGCACCCGGGCCTTCAAGACCGAGCTGGCCGCGTTCGCCGCCCGGACCGGCCTGGCCGTCACGGTCTGTCACATGCCGCCGGGCACATCGAAGTGGAACAAGGTGGAGCATCGGCTGTTCTCCGCGATCACCATGAACTGGCGCGGCAGACCGCTGAACAGCCACGAGGTCGTCGTGCAGTCCATCGCCGCGACCACCACCCGCACCGGTCTCACCGTCCACGCCGAACTCGACACCGGCACCTATCCCACCGGTGTGAAGGTCAGCGATGCGGAGCTGAACGCGGTGCCGGTCACCGGGCATCCGCCGTCTGGGAGAGCCGCGAGGCGGCCCGCGCTGACATCTTCCGCTTCATCGAGGTCGAGTACAACCGCACCAGGCTCCGCAAGCACCCCGAGTTCGGGTACCTCACCCCACTCGAAACCCGAGCCAGGCTGCAGCACGACTTCACCCCCGCAGCGTAAGCAACCGCTGTCCAAGACCAGGGGGGAACTTCACCCTGTCGAAATCCTTCCGCTTCGGCCCTCACCTTGCAGCCGAAGCCAACCGCTGGCTCACCATCGCCGACGCACCCCTGCGCCTCGTAGGAACCGACACGGTCCCTACCGAGCTCGGCCCCGTTGCGATCCCCGACGCTGTCCTATGCCGGACCAATGTGGGCGCCATGCGCGAAGTCATGCAGCTACTCGAAATGGGCCACCGCGTCGCACTGGTCGGGGGAGGGGAGGCGCTGCGGGCCTTGGCCCAGGCCGCCAACGAGCTCAAAGAGGGCCGCCGCACCTCCCACCCCGAACTTGTCCTCTTTCCGACCTGGGGCGAACTGCAGGACTACGCCGACCACGACCCGGCCGGCGGCGACCTCCAGCCACTCGTCGACCTTGTCGACACCCACGGCACCACCACCATCCTCCAAGCAATCGACCAGCTCGACGACGACGAACACACAGCCGAGGTGACCGTCTCCACCGCGCACAAAGCCAAAGGGCGCGAATGGCCGCGTGTACGAATCGCTGACGACTTCACCCCGCCACCGGACAGCGACGAACACGACGGCAAGGGCCAACCCCTTCCCGGGCCCATCGATGAAGGTGAAGCCCGGCTCGCCTACGTAGCGGTCACACGAGCCCGCCACCGCCTCGACGTCGGGGGGCCTCGCGTGGATCAACCGCCCCCCGACGGCAGCCCTGCATGACATGGGGAAGATCACTCACTGCCGCAGCAAGAACTTCCACCGGCCTACCCGGCAGCGCGAACGCGCGATGAAGGGCTTCCGCTCCGTCGGCGGAGCCCAGCGGTTCCTGGCCGCGTTCAGTGGTATCTCGCCCCACTTCCGACCACGCCGCCACCTGATGACCGCCACCGAATACCGCACCGAGATGACCACCCGCTTCGCCATCTGGGACGAGATCACCGGCGCCACCGCCCTGCCCACCGCAGCGTAAGCCAGGCCCCCACCCGACCCCTACACACCCTGACGCGCCCTCAATCGATCAACACCGCACCAACGTGACAACGCCACCGAGAGGTGTACGTCGGCCACACATCGCGCGATGTGGCATAGGTCACCCTGCCACGTTGGAGGCGTCATGTGTTTATCTACAGCTGTCCAACATTTGGAGGTTTGCATGGAGGGGATGAGAGAGCCGCGCCGTGCCGCGACCCTGTCCGCCCAGGCCGCTGATCAACTACGGGAGCAGATCGCCTCCGGCCGCTGGCCGGTCGGTAGTCGCATACCTTCCGAACACGAGTTGGTCGCGATTCTGGGAATCAGTCGCAACACCGTGCGAGAGGCCTTGCGCGCTTTGGTGCATCTGGGCCTGCTGGAAGCCCGTGCCGGAGACGGCACCTACGTCCGGGTCGCCAGCGAGTTGGAGGCAGTGCTGGTGCGCAGGGCGGCAACGGCACACCTGTCCGATGTCTTCGAGCTGCGCGCGGTATTGGAGGAGCATGCTGCGGGGCTGGCCGCGCAGCATCGGACGAGCGCAGACGTGAAGCGATTGCGGGAGCTGCTGCACAAGGCGCAGGAGACCAACTGTGCCGGAGAGATGACCGCGTTGGCTGACGTCGATGGCTCATTCCACCTGGCGGTGGTGGAAGCCGGCGGGAACGGGTTGCTTGCCGAGGTCTACAAGCACTTGGGGAGCGCGCTGGCCGCAGCGGTCGCCGGGCTGACCTGGGGAAGGGATATCGCCGCCGAACACGACCACTGGCACATCACCCTCGTAGAGGCCATTGCGGCGGGAGATGCGGTGACTGCCCGCTCCGCCGCCTCCACGCTCGTGCGGATCAGCCGTCGCGCCGCGCTGGGGCAAGAAGGGGTGCATGAGCGTGACTGTTCCGAAAGGCGCTGACGCTCCCGGGGTCGAATCCGACGGTCGCCAGGGCGGAGCGCCTCGCGTGGGGTTGCTCCTGGTTGGGATCTTGCTTGTTGCGGCGAATCTGCGGGCGCCGCTGACAGGTGTCGGCTCGGTGCTGCCGATGATCGAACACGACACCGGCTTGTCCAGCACCGCGGCAGGACTGCTCAACGCTCTGCCACTACTGGCTTTCGCGGCCACGTCACCGCTGGTGGGCAGGAGTGCGCAGCGCCACGGAACCGAGCGTGTCTTGTGGATCGCTTTGCTGGTGCTGACGTTCGGCATTGTGCTGCGCTCGCTACCAGGCGTGGTGACCTTGTTCGCCGGCACCGTGGTCATGGCAGCAGCGATCGCCTACGGCAACGTGCTGCTGCCCTCGCTGGTCAAGAGCACTGTTCCCGAACGGCGGATCGCCGCAGTCACCGGGCTCTACGTCACTGTCATGGGGTTGATAGCCGCGGTCTCCTCCGGGGTGTCCGTGCCCCTGGCTGACCATCTTCCCGGAGGATGGCATACCGCGTTGGGCTGCTGGGCGGTGCTGGCGCTACTCGGGGTCCTGGCCTGGGCACCGCAACTGGCCCGTCGCCGGCCCGTAACATCCACCGCCCCCGGAGCGGGGCAGGCGCATACTCTGTGGCGTTACCCACTGGCCTGGCAGGTCAGTGCGTTCATGGGACTGCAGTCCCTCGGTTTTTACACCACGATCGCGTGGTTGCCCAGCATCGTGCACGACCACGGCGCCTCCGAAAGCGCCGCCGGCTGGCAGCTGTTCCTGCTCCAGGTGACCGGTCTGGTCTCCAGCAGTACTGTGCCGATACTCGCCCGACAACTCACTGACCAACGGCTGCTGGCCGTCAGCGGTTCATTGATGTGCGCCACCGGATACCTGGGGCTGCTCCTGGCCCCCGAGATGGCGACCGCGTGGAGTGCGCTGATCGGCCTTGGCGGCGGCGCCTGCCTGGTGTTGGCGCTGACGTTCCAAGGCCAGCGTGCGGCCGACGCGTCCCAGGCCGCCGCGCTGTCCGGCATGGCCCAAAGCGTCGGCTACCTCCTAGCCGCCGTTGGGCCCCTGCTGTTCGGCTCAGCTCACGACCTCGCCGGTGGGTGGACTGTCCCGCTCGGCCTTCTTGTCGCGCTGACCCTCGTTCAGGGCCTCTTCGGCCTTGGAGCTGGTCGTGCCGTCCGCCTCCCGCAATCAACGACCGCCCAGCTGGCACCGGAAGGGATTCGATCCGCATGAACGGAACGACCTGCTTCAGTTACTTGGACACTCCCATGGCAGCACCGCTGTCCATCACCGAACTCATGCCCGGCGCCTATAACGTCATGGAGTACACCGCCGTTGCCGCCGGCGAACAGGTGCTGATCCTGACGGAGAACTCGGTGGACCCTGTGGTGGTGCAGGCACTGGCGGCAGCAGCCGCCTATCGCAACGCCGAGGTGCACGTTCTGGCCGTTCCCCCGTTCAGCGCGGGTGGCTGGGACTCCGAGCGGCCATCACCAATGCTGTCGGCCATCCACGCCGAGGCTGATGTGGTGCTCTCCTGCACATGGTGGGGTGAGGTGCACAGCGACCGCTTGTTCTTCGACGAGGTTGCCAAGCGCAAGGCCCGGTTCCTCTCACTGCACCAGACCGCGACCGCATCGGCTCTGGCCACCGGTGCCCGCTTCCCGCTGGAGCTGTATTTCGCCTTGGAAGCTAAGGCGACCGCACAACTGGCCGCAGCCAGCGAGATCCGGGTAACCACCGCTGCAGGCACCGATGTGACCTTCCGTGACTTCGCCACCAGTGGCCATCACGCTCCTCTCATAGCTGGAATGTGGCGGCCCTTCCCTTACGGTGGCGTCAACTTCTACCCCAACCGCACCGACGGGCTGCTGGTCATCGAGGAGTCCACGGTCACCGGCACACCGGCCGAGCCCACCACGATCGAACTCACCAACAACGTGGTAACAGCGATCGAGGGCGCGACTGCCGCCACCGAGCTACGTCACTATTCACCAAGGGGCTACTACCTGCGGCACGCCCTGATCGGACTCAACCCGAAAGTGCGCTCAAGCGGTGGCACCCAGTTCGAACGGGAGAAGCACGCCGGTGCGTTCTACCTTGGCCTGGACGCCCTGACCGAGAAGGGGAAGCCTGACCGTAGCGGGCCAGGACACGCCCACTGCGACTGCCAGTTCGACAAGCCGACCATCACCATTGACGGCACACCCTTTATTGAAGACGGCCGTCTCCGCCTTCTCGAAGATCCCGAAATCCGCGAACTGGCCGCATGGTTCGGTCCCGCCGATGTGCTCCTCGATTCCAATCCCCGAATGGTGCTACCTGCCAGATACACACGGTATTAACCTCGATCTTTCGTGACGGTCCGCTGGCTTCTCTGGCAGGCCGTTTCGGTTGTGCGGGCTGGTGGTGGGGATGCTGATGGCCCGGCTGTCGCGTCGGGTGGGCGCCGGGTCCACGGCTCCGGTGGAGTGCCTCGGGACGGGTGAATCTGCTGGTCAGCCGGGGTTCGGGAGGGCGTCGAGTCGCTCGATCGCGCCCGTGATGACGTCGGTCCAGGGCCAGCGGCGTGCGAATCTCAGGTGTCGGCGGCGGGCGGTCGTGACGATCCCGGCCCGACCATGGGCCGACCACCGCAGGCCAGGGCCAGCACGCTGCTCCTGGACCACGATCCCGGCGGCTGGGGCGGTCGGTGATGCGCTGCCCCGTACGATGACCGGCGTGACCGCCCGCCGCGCTCTTGGCGCAGGCCCCCAGGCTCCCGCGCCCAGCATCCGCGCCGCCCAGGCCGACCTGCTCGACGCTCTCCCCGGAGAGCGCCTTTCCGACCTCGACGAACTGCGAGCCCGAGGCGTACTCGGCACGCGCCCGGCTGCGCCCCGCCCCCGCGGCGGACCCTCGGAACCGGTGGCCGTGCCGACGAGGAACTGTCCCACCACCCCGCCTGATACTTCCTCAGCGATGGGCGGTGAAGTGGTACGGCGCGACCATCAGCCCGGCCCTCGCGGACGCCGCCCACCAGAGCAGCGCAGCCAGCACTGGTCTCCGATGCTCAGATTTGGCCCAAGTGGAGGGCGGCGGTGCGCGCGGGTAGGCCGGGCTGCGCGGTATGGACGTGAACTACCACCCACCCCCGGGGGGCATTGAGTGGGCGCGGATTCTGGGTCAGCGCCGTACGCGCCGTCCAGCGCTGCAGCGGCCTCAAGCCCGACGGCCAGGTCGGACCCCCGGACCCGGAAGTGACGAGTCGCCGTGATCCGCTCACGTTCGGCCTGGGTCTGTGACAGTGCCGTCCGGGTGTTGTCGGTCTGCTGCTGCGCCGGAGCGCGCCCGGCCTTGGTCCTGGTCTGCTGGGGTTGCCGACACGGATGGCGCGGGTGCGGGGTTGGTGGGCGGGTTCTGTTTGGTTGTGCCGTTGCTGGCGAAGATGAGCAGGCCGATGAGCGTGATGAGGACTTTGGTGGCGATGTCGATCGCTTCCCCGATGGCAGGCCCCTCCTCGACCCGGACACCGCGTCGGCGGCGGAACTTGCCGCGCTCTATGCCGAAGGCTGGGAGATCGAGACCACGCTGGACGAGATCAAGACGCACCTGGGCGGGCCACGTCTGGTCTTGCGCTCCCAGCACCCGGCCGGGGCCGAGCAGGAGATCTTCGCGTTCCTCCTGGTTCACCATGCCGTGCGGGACCTCATGCACGAAGCCGCACGACAGGAGGGACACGATCCGGACCGGATCTCCTTCACCCGCGCCGTGCGCGTTGTCCGCCGCCAGGTCACCGCCCAGGCGGGCTTTTCCCCCCTCCCGACTCACGCGGGCCCTCGCACAGACTCTGCTTGAAATCGGTCAACGCCTCCTGGAACCAAGGCGGTTAAGCACCAATCCCCGTGTCATCAAACGCAAGATGTCCAACTGGGCCCTCAAACGCACCGAACACAACAACCAGCCCCAGCCGGACACCCTAGTCGTCACCCTCGTCGGCCCCACCAAACCAGCCCCGACCTCCCGGGAATAGACCTAAATCACCGATATTGCCCTTAGATGAACGATTCCAAGGGATCGCCTGCGCGTACGAGCGCTCGTCGTTGCCGCAACGCAGCACCAGGCCACGGCCGGCGAAGCAATTTGGCGTCAGTGGCCTCCGGGTGGCCGGTCAAGATGCGTCGCTGGAGATGCCTGGCCGCAGGATCGACCGTCCGGCCACCAACGCCGCACGGATTGCTGGGACGTTGGCGACGCCGTGGTCGAGAAGGTCGGTGGCCAAGACGTCTTCGAGCTCCAGCTCGTCGTCGATATCGCTCGCGACGTTCTGGTGGTTCGGATGACCCATGACGAACGCCTGGGGGTCTTCGGCGAACACCATGTTGAAGCCGGAGGTGTTGATGACTATGCGGGCGGTGGTGCGTCCGCAGACGACGAGGATGCCGTAGTTGTCGTGACCAAAGACGCCGTTCGACACAGTCAGGTCACCGCGCACCACCACGTTCGGCTCTCCGGCGACGAAGATGTTTCGTGCCCGCAGGTCTCCAGTCACCAGCAGGAAGCAGCCGCCGCCGTAGGACGACCACGACAGATCCCCACTGACGGTCAGGTCCCCCGCCACGATCACGTTGCAGGGATTCCAGTCAATGCCGGGTGGTCGTGAGACAAGGTCGCCGTCAACGGTCAGACCGGTGGCGTACAGGCGAATCTCCTGCTCGCGAGCGAAATCCCGGTACGGATACCCGACGTCGGCCGACACCGCGAACCTCCTTTCGGCCTGTTCAGCGTCGAGGATTCGATGTTGTGGCAACAGACTCGCGGACATGCTGCCCAATGTAGGTGACCAATCCCAAGGGGCGCCCGCGGAGACGAGAACGACAGCCCCGACCTCCCGGAAAAAGAACTAAATCACCGGTATTGTGCCTAGGCGCAGAGATACAGCCGACCAGGACGCAGGCCCGTGCTCAGCATGGTTGTTCAGTGCCACCCGCCGTGTAGCAGCTCTGAGCTCATTCGGCCCCGCCTTGCCGCGCTGCCACCGCGAAACGGGAGGGTTCGGGGCAGCATGGAAAGCGGAGCCCGCCCGGGAGCCCTTCGCACGTCGACCGGGCGGGCCGCTATTCTGCAGGTTGTCCCCGGGGCGTGCCGTGGCCTGCTCTCTGGAGGACGGCCCCGGTCAGCGTGCTCTCGCTGGGAGCGACGGCGAGGCTCTGCGGGAATGCCTACCGGGGCGGACGGGGTCGATGCCGAAGACGGCTACGTTGACGCCTCTGGCGTGCAGGAGCCGGCCACGAGGGCGGGCCGCCGTGGAGGGACGGGCCTGCTCACGGGTTCTTTCCTGGTGGCTGCAGGAGGTGCTGGTTGGGAGCCTTTGCGGCGTTGGCGTACTCGGCAAGTTCGATGACGGTGACGCCTGTGTTCTCGAGGAGTTCGGTGCCGTTGGCGCCTGGGACGAAGGTGTCGGGTTCGCGCCAGGCGGTGACGACACGGCGGATCCCGGCTTCGCGGATGAGCTGTGCGCAGGGCCGGGGCCGTGAGGCTCGCTTTGCGCACGGCTCGAGTGAGCTGTAGACCGTGGCTGAGCCGAGCCGCGGGTCGTCGGCAGGGAGCTTGGCGAGCGCGCCTTCCTCCGCGTGGTCGTGAGGGTCGTTCTCACGGGAGTAGCTGCGGGCAAGTTCGGTGCCGTCGGCGGCGACGATGACCGCGCCCACGGAGAACGCGGTCGTTGACGGCGGACACAACATGGCGAGCTCACAGGCGAGCTGGAGCCAGTATCGGTCCGCGGCGTTGGGCTCGCGGCCGGGACCGGGCCTGCTGCCGGCTGCGGGGACAGGGCTGGTGTTCATCGGGTCTCCGTGCTGACGTCCTTGGGCGCGTACCTGAGGAGTACCACGTCGCCGATCTGCCGGGTCTCCAGGAGCCGGAGGCGGGCGGATGGCCCGCCGAGATAGTGGGCGGGGCCGAGCATCCGTACGGCGTCGCTCTGGCCGACGAGGAGCGGGGCGATAACGAGCTGCAACTCGTCGGCGCAGGCCTGCCCGAGGAACTGGGTGTGGATGGTGCCGCCGCCTTCGACCATCAGACGGCGCACTGTACACGTCGCTGAGGACGTCGAGGGCAACCGGCCACGTGGCATCCTGCGGAACGCCCTGAATGGTGGCAAGGCCGCCGAGCGCCTCGCCTGCCTTCTCCGCCGCCTTGCTGCCGACGGCCAGGACGAGCTTCTCGCCCCCGTGGTGCCAGAATTTCCAGTCGGGGTCGAGGTTGCCGGTGCCGGTGATGGTGACCTTCAGCGGGTACTCCGGCAGGCCGGCCGCGACCCGGTCGGCGCGGCGCTGCTCGGAGTTCACCAGGAGGCGGGGGTTGTCGGCGCGCAGGGTGCCGGCGCCGACGAGGATCGCGTCGACGGAAGCACGCACGGAGTCGACCCGGTCGAAGTCCTCCGGGTTGGAGAGGATGAGCCGGTCCTCGCCCGGCCGGGTGTCTAGGTAGCCGTCGATCGACACGGCGGCGGACAGCAGGACGTACGGACGGGACACGGGGGCGACTCCAGAGACAGGGCGGAGAAAGGGGCAGGGGCGGGCGGGGGTCAGGCTGGGTGCAGGACGATCCGGTCGAGCGCGGCACGGAACTGCGCCACACCCTCCGCGCGGGCCGCGGGGACGAGCGCCTGCTCAAGACGGTCGAGCTGGCCGACGATGCGCGCGGAACCGGTCTCGGCGGCGATCGTGACGGCCTGCAGACCGATCCGGGCGGCGAGCGTCGTATTGCCGGTCCCTGCGTGAGCGCGGGCGGCGCGGGCGAGGTAGACGCCGCGGTCCCGCCAGTAGACGGCGGAGAGAGCGGTGATGGCGGTGTCGAAACCGGCGGCGGCCTCCTCGTACTGGCCTAGCGCGGCGAGGGAGCGGGCGCGGCCGGTACTGATGTACGCCTCATCGAGCCAGGAACCCCAGACGCCATCGTCGTCCGCGCGTCCGAGCAGGTCAAGCGCAGCGTCGTACATGCTCAGGGACTCGGTGGCGTCGCCGAGGACGGCGTACGCGTGCGCCTGGTGCATGACGGCGATGACCTCGAGCCGGCTGCCGGAACGGGCGGTGCGCCGGGCGGCGGCCGCCAGCCCGAGGGCGTCCGAGGGGTGGCCGGTGTCGACAGCGAGCTGGGCCTTCCTGCTGAGGATGTACGCGGTCAGGTCGCTGTCCCCGGTGATGTGGGAGACGTCCAGTGCCTTGGCGGTGTGCCCGTGGGCACTGCGCTCGTCGCCGATGTCCTGCGCGAGCCACCCGGCAAGCTCCTCGTAGCGGGTCTCAAGCGCGAGAAGCTGTACAGCTTCGCTGCCGTGGGCGGCGCGCCGGCGGACGGAGAGACGGGCAAGGTGCTGCTCAAGTGCGGGCAGGACATGACGGGGCCCGATGAGGTTGTCGGTCTGGATCAGTACGCGGCGAAGATGCGTGTAGTGCTCGACGGGGGAGCCCATGTCGCCGACGGTGGTGGCGGCCGCCGTCGGGGCCGGGAGCGTGGTCGCGGCGAGTCCGGCAAGGCCGGAAGCGAGAACGACGCGGCGGGGCACGGGCACGAAGAGGATCCTTCCGTGGACGCGACAAGGGACGACGACCGTGTCCGTGTCGCCCGCATCCGAGCCTGCCTGCTCGAACATGCCTGTGACCAGACCCGCCAGCGGGCTGGCCCCATCGGCGGCGGGATCGGCCCCATGGCTCCGTGCCCAGTGCCTGGACAGCCTGCGCACGTGCTGTCCGGACGTGTTGCCACCGCAGGACTGGGGGCTTCCCTTTCCGCCCACTCCCACAAACGGACCAACGTTCCGCAGGCATCGAGGACCTGGTCGACGGCGACGTGACGGGGGACCGGCCGCTCGGCGCGCTCAAAGCGTCCAAGGTGAGACCGGTCAATCAGCGCGAGCGCAGCCAGGTCCTGCTGGGAGCCGGCGCGCGGTCCGGGTCTCCCTCAGCTCATGACCCCACCGGTGCCACGGGCCGGCCCCGGGCGTCAGCTCGCTCGGCCGTTGACCCATGCCCCTGCCCTTCCTCGCGAACTCCGCCCCAATATGCAGGGCGTTGACGGCTCTTCCACCATGGCCCCGATGGGGTCAGCTGGGCCAGTGCACCAGGGCCCCATGCTCTGTCTTCCGACCGGGCCCACCAACGGCTTTGATCGGCGATGCGACCTGATCACACCGTATCCGAACGTCCCGTTCACTCAACCGAGTTGGAGGCGTAGACGTGTACGAACCGGTGAGCCCCGCCGCCCGCGATCGCACGGCGAACCAGTCCTCCCCGCTTCGACGGAGACAGCATCTCCCGGAGGACGCCGATCCCGGTACGCCTGCGACCGCAGCGAACCAGGCGGTGTGAGATGACCCGCTACGGCAGCGTCGTCCACGCCCCAGAAGCCATCCTCGACGCCGAGATCCCACTGGACCGGGAGCCTCACGAGCGCCTCGTGGAAACGGTGCTCCGATGGCGGGCCGATGGCACCACTCCGCCACAGGCCGATCTCGACCAGATCGCCCTCCAACTCACCGGCTACGCACGCCTACTCCTGGAAAACGTCAACACGGCGTGCACAGACCTCTCCCCGTCCCACCCAGCGCCGATGTTCGGACGGATCACCTGCGGCGAAGCCCTACGACGCCTCGACTACCGCCAGCCACCCGGAAGCCGGCTCGTACTCGTTCAGGGCCCGGCTCGTCAAAGCCCTGCAACCAGGCCCTCGACCGCGCGGCCCGGACTGCGCGGCAGGTGCCGCGCCACGGTACGCGGCGGCCGCCGCCCGCTTCAGCGCCGCGCACGGTGCCGCCGCACGGCCGTCTCGGGTGGATCCGGGTATCGCGGCAGCGGTGGAGCAGCGGCCGTTGCCCGAGCCGCCCGCTGTGCCGGATGATGAGCCGGCCCCGATCGAGGCGCTCCGTGCAGTGCGGCGGCGCCAGGGCGCGGCGACCGAGGCCGCCGCGCTGCGCCGGGCCCGAGCCCGGGCGCACCGGTACCGCCCGGGCCCCGCGGTTGGAGCGGACCGTGTGAAGCAGCAAGGTCAGGATGTCTGAGCTCGGGCGGGCGCGCCGTCCAAGGAATCGACTCGCCTTGCGCGCTGAGCCGGGCTCCTGCTGGGGCGTCATCTGCTGCCTCGTACGGCGCCGCACGGTGGCCTCGTGCCGCAGTGAACAGCGAGCTTACGGCCCGAAGCCGCGCGAACCCGAAGTACTTCGGGCGCCGGGGCGGCGCGACCTGGCTCAACGTGATCAACGACCAGGCCGCAGGGCTTGGCAGCAGGGTCGTGGCCGGCACCCCGCGCGACTCGCTGTACGTGCTGGACGTCCTCTACGACCGCGACGGCGGCAAGCGCCCGGAGAAGATCGTCACCGAGACCGCGAGCTACAGCGACATCGTGTTCGGGCTGCTCACCCTCGCCGGGTTCGAGTATGCGCCGCAGCTCGCCGACCTGCCGGACCAGAAGGTGTGGCGGATCGACCGCACTGTTGACTACGGCGATCGCGCAGACGGGCGGATCGCGAAGACCCTGAACATCCTGCGGCTGGCCGATCCAGTGAGTGACGTCGGCTCAGGCCCAGAAGGAGGTCTTCACGCAACAGCAGCGGATCGGTGAACTCATGGGGCGCCTCCGGGACGCCGAGCAGATGGTCCCCGGCGAGTCGGTCCAGCAACTCATCACCGAGAACACGACGCTCAAGCGTCGGCTGCAGCTGGTGACGCAGGAACACCGGTCTTTCCAGGAGAGGCTGGAAGGTGCACACTCCAACCTTCGCTTCTCGGACAAGCGCATCGCCGACCTCGAAGCTCAGCTCCTGGAACAGCAGGGAACCGCTGTTGGCCGGTTCAAGAGACCCAATTAGGCCCTATCGCTCTGCGTGGTTGATCCGCTTCTCTTAGTAGTGGCGCCCGGCAGGGGCGGCCGAAGCGCATACAGCCAGCTCAGGGGGCAGTTATGACCAGTGACGAAAACCAGACCACCGCAGCCACCGCCAGCGAGGGGATTCAGCAGATTCCGGCGCAAGTCACCGTGACCCAGCCGGCCGCGGTCGCTGAGGCCCGCGACAAGCTGCTGGCCGCCATCGGCGCCGAGGCCCAGCTCGTCGCGGAGAAATCCGAAGGCCAGGCATCAGCGGTGCTAGCAGAACTTGCTCGTGCCTACACCCTGGTGACCTCCGGCACCGCGGCGATCGCGGTGCCTGCCGTCCAGGCTCGCGCCGGGGAAGCGAGCCACAGCATTAGCCTCATTGCTCACGTCCCTACCAATGGGTTCTACGTCGTGCCAACCGACCCTGATCTCGTCAACAAGGACCAGGACATGAGCTACCAGCCGTCGACCGGGGCATGGTCCTGATCCTGCCGCTCAAGGGGGCCTGCCAGGAGCGGGCCCCTTTCGCATGCCCGCACACCTGCGCCGTTGTCCGACTCGCGTCCGGCAGCCATCCACCTCACGGACACCTACGCGACCCGGGACTGGATCGCGAGGGCCCGTCCGTCCGGCAGATCGGTGAGTGGGCAGGCATGTCCAGCACCAGCTCCGTCGCCTACCAGCTCGGCCGCCTCGAAGCCCGCGGACTGATCAGCCGCACCGGCCACCGCTGGCGCTCCTGCCGCCTCAGTACCTGACCCCGGCCATGCCGGGCGGGTCAGTAATTGGGTCAGTGGCCAAGGGGGTCGGCCCGGCCGAGGGGGCCGTGCACGTCTCCGTCCGGTGCCTGCATCTCCGGGGTGACGTACCGCGGCGACGGCCAGGAGGACTGCACCGGCCGGGCCGGGTGGCCGCTGCATCGGACAGCGATGACGGGTCGCCGGCTGCGCTCAGACCCCTGTGTAGGTAAGTAGTCGGCGTGCCGCCCGGCCGTCGCGGACCCTGCGGCCCGCGGTTTTCCCTCCATCGCACCGGAGCCCTGGCCAGCCAGAGAAAGGTCCCTCAGCCTGCGTTGGTAACGGTCGTGGATCCGGCCCGAGAAGCGGCCGCAGTCCGGACAGGAAGCGCCGCCTGCGCGACCTCTCGCCACCACCTCGATCGTGCCGAACGCGGCCGTAACCGCCTCGACCTCCACCTCGTCGATCCCCTCGAACACCAGCGAGTCCCAGAACAGTGCGTCGGTCTGCATGACCAGCACCATCACCGTCCACCGCCGACCAGAGCAGCGAACGGTAGGAACCTGAGGGAGCGTCACTTCCAGCTGTCAGGGCGACAAGGCGTACGCCGTCTCGCATGAGCCAGACTCCTCGCAATCGAACACCGAGGTAACACTCCGCGACGGCTCCCCAAGATCTGTGCCAGAACCCTGTTCTCGCGAACAGAGCCAAAGAGCTGAAGAACCTCCTGCTCGGCATCCTCGCGAAGGTCGCCTCGGCGATGATGAAGATCATCAAGGGTCCGATCGGGTTCCTGGGCAACCTCGTGCGCGCGGTCGGCGCCGGGCTTCAGCTCTTCGTGCGTGTTCTCAAAGTCCGGTGCGTGATCATTGGGCGGCTGTAGGTCGTCCCGAACTGGGGACGTCAGCGCCGGACGCGGTCTCTGTCACTCGACTGCAGAGCAGCGCATGCCACTTGGCTGAGACCGCGCAGCCGTGGTGGCTACGCCGTTTGACGGAATGCTGTTTCGTTTGGAACGCGGGGTCTTCGGCGACAAAGCCGGTTGAGATGGCACCCTTGGTGAGGAAAGCTCTGTGACCATGGAGTACTTCTGCTACCACCGAGACCGGCCGGGCTCCCTCGCGTTGCGCGAGGAGTTGCTGGAGAAGCACTGGTCCTACATGGACCGGTACGCGAAGGAACTGATCGCCCGCGGCCCGACCTTCACCAATGATGGTGAGACGCTTACCGGAAGCGTGCACATCATCGATCTGCCCGACCCCGCCGCTGCCCGCGCGTTCGCCTTCGACGAACCCAACTACCAGGCCGGAGCGTACCGGGACGTGCTGCTGCGCCGATGGCGCAACATGCTGGGGCGCACCATGTGGGACTTTCCCGGTGACCGAAGCAGTGGCAGCCAGTACCTGGTCCTCGGCCTCGGCGAAGGCCCGGCCGCAGACCTCAACCTGCCGCCCGACCAGGACGAACTGATCGCGTACGGGCCACTGCTGGCCGACGACGGCGACACATGGCTGGGTACGGCGGTGCTGCTCAGGGCCCCGAACCCGGATTCGGCACGCGCCGTCCTGACTCCGGACCGGTACGGGGACATCGAGGTCCACGCCTGGGAGTTCGGCGGACGCCGATGAACCACGGAGGCACCGGCCCGATGCCACCCCCGGAACACATCGACCTGGGACAGGAACGGTGACGGTGACGATGCGGACGGTCCCGTTGGTGGGCGGGCCGGTGGAGTTACGGGGTGCGCTGGACCTGGAGACCACAGCGGCAGGGGTGATGCCGCGCCGGCTGCCCGCGTGGACCAAGGAGCAGTACCAGGACCCGTCGGTCTACGGGGTGACCGTGATGCCTGCGGGGGTGCGGCTGGTGTTCCGCACCGATGCACGCGCACTGGAGTTAGAGATACTCACCTCCACTGGCCAGCTCGCCGCCGACCCCCACCCACGCCCGACCGGGATGCTGGAGTTGTTGGTGGACGGTGCCCTGGCCGGGCGCCGGCAGGCACCGGTGGGCAACGTACTGAGAATGGCGGGCCCCGGAGCCTCACAGCGACTCATCCCGGGCAAACCCGGAACCGTACGGTTCGCCGGACTGCCGGCTGGTATGAAGAACGTCGAGCTGTGGCTTCCGCAGCAGACCCCTACGGAACTGGTGGCACTGCGCGCCGACGGCGACGTGCTGGCGCCGCTGCAGGACGGGCGGCGCCGCTGGGTGCACCACGGCAGTTCCATCAGCCACTGTATCGAGGCTGACGGTCCGACCGGGACCTGGCCGGTGGTGGCAGCCGCGCTCGGAGGGGTGGAGGTGATCAACCTCAGCCAGGCGGGCAACGCACTGCTGGACCCCTACGTCGCCCGGACGATCCGCGACACGCCAGCTGACCTGATCAGCCTGAAGGTGGGCATCAACATCGTGAGCCTGTCCGCCTTCCGGCTGCGGACGTTCGGCCCGGCGGTACACGGATTTCTGGACACGATCCGGGACGGTCACCCGGACACCCCACTCCTGCTGATCTCCCCGGTGAGCTGCCCGGCCCTTGAGCAGGTTCCCGGCCCGACCAGGACCGGACCGGACGGGAGGATCACCGCCCTGGGCGACCCGGCCGATGTGGCCGACGGCGCACTGTCGCTGACGGTGGTCCGCACCGAGCTGGCCCGGATCGCCGCAGCACGACAGGCATCTGATCCCCACCTCCACTGTCTCGACGGACGAGCACTGCTCGGCCCGGACGAGACAGACGACCTGACCGACGGCCTTCACCCCACCGCCGCCGCGTACCGCCGAATGGGCAAGCGCTTCGCTGCCCACGCCTTCACACCCGACGGTCCCTTCCGCTGAGCCGTTCTTGCCCTCCGGTGTCGAAATGCGCTTCGAACTGGGCCGCTGGCCTGGGCATTCGCCGGACGCTGAGGCGGCCTTCGTCTGATCATGTGCTCCGGCCCGGGACGAGTTAGGAGCGTCAGCTCGACCGCCGTGTGCATCGCACCCGGCGCACACAGCACCGCGTCCACCAGCTCGAACAGCTCGCCGTGGGCGAATACCTTCACGCGTAGCCATAACAACTTCAACGAGCGGCACGCCCAGCCGTAACACCCTCGCCGCCGACAAGGAGGTACGCCGTCCTGCCGAACAACCCGGCACGTACGGACAACGTCGCCCCGCCCGGGTGTTGCCGGGATTGGTGCGGCCGGTGTGCGTTGTAGTGGTCCTGGTAGTCAGTCAGGACCTTCCTGGCGTGGTTCTCGCCCAGGATCAGGACGTGGTCGAGG
>NZ_BMRN01000072.1 GCF_014648655.1 Streptomyces atratus | reverse complement strand
CTGCCGGCCGGCCCACCACGGCCTGACCACAGGCCCGGACCGCGGGCCCCACCAGACCACGACGCACCGTCAGGCACCTGCAACCCAACAACGTGACAGCACCTGCGCGGGAGCTGGGGATTACGGAGCGCACGGTGAAGGCGCACATCGCGCGGATCGTGGAGAAGCTGGAACAGCAGACGCGGCTTCAGGTCGCGGTGCTGGCTGCGCTCGCCCACGAGCAGCTGTGCTCCGATCCGCGGTGTGAGTGCCATGAGACCGGTGTCCCGCCGGGTTTCTCGGTGACGGCGGCTGCCTGATAGGGGTGTCTGTGCCCGTACGGAACGGGTACGGACTCCACCGTGTCAGTACTGTCAGTAGTGCTCTTCCCGGTAGACGCCGTCGGCGTCTACGCCCCGACCCCAATCACCAAAGCCCGTGTTCGCCAGTTCCAGGTTGACGACGAAGGATCCGGCCGCTGCGAGGGTGATCCTGAACGGATCGTCGTCTTCGTCTTCGTCAGGCAGGTTGTTCACGGCCAGCAACGGAAAGTCTGGGGAGACCAGCGTCCGCTCGTCGGCGATGAGGATGACAGTACTGTTGGGCCAGTCCTCGTCATCTCGGCCGATCCGTGCCTGGATCTGCTCCGCTGTGAAGACCGCGTAGGCGGGGTTGTCGATGACGGAGATCGACTCGTGGAGCTCCGAGCCTCCTTCGAGGCACTGGAGCAAGCGTGCCCACTCATCTGGCTGCTCGAAGGATGTCCGCACCAGGAGCGGACCGGTGGACTCCTCGATCGTGGAGGAGGCCGGCTCGGTCTCGGCTCCCGTACGCTTGCCGGGGATGACCTGGATGAGGAAGCGGGGCTTCTTGCCGTCCGACGACCGGTCACTGGCATGGACGCGGATCAGGTAGGGGCCGGCTCCTGCGGTGGCGAGATTCTCTTTGCGCAGCGGCTCGTATCCGCTGTCGCACAGGGCGAGGAAGCCGGTCGTGGAGATCACGGTGAAGTCGTCACCCTCACACCGCTGACCTGCGGAAAGCGCCCGGAGAGGCCCTCTGATCTGCGGCGATCAGCCTTTCCGTCCCTTTCACGGTGCTGCCCGTTTGTACGGCCGATCCTCCCCAGCCGCTCCCCAACGCGGCTTCATTCTCCCCAGATTCTCCCCAGCCCCGGCTGACTCTGAAGACGGATCGCCGCTGGTCGGGACCGCGATCCGCCTGGCGTGACCGGCTGCGCGACGTAGTGGCAGCGAGGTAGGAGCAGGTGGCCGCCGTTCGCCTGGCGGTACCTCGTGGCTGGGTACGGCTGCTCGTTCACAGAGAAACAACCGCTGGCCCCGACCGCTGCGCTCCCCGACGCTCAGGCCGTGGCGCCGCTCCTGCCCACCGGCCCGCCTCTGGCCGGAAAGGGAACCGGCCCTCGGCGTCCGGACGAGACTGGCGGAAGACGATCACCAGGATGAACAGGAGGCAAGGGTCCAGATGAATCCGTACGCGTACGTGCCCGCCGACGATCCGCTCTTCGGCGCGGTCCGGATCGAACTCGACCATGAGGCCGGGACGCTGGGCGTGAGCGGGGACGGTCTGCCGCCGGTCGAGATCCGGCGGGCCCCGCACACCGTGCCGGAGAGCCATGTGCCGATCGGGACGCGCGACCCCGAGCACCTCACTCTGCTCGTCGACGGTGCAGAGGAGACCCTGCGGCCGTCCAAGGGATTCCTGACCCGGCGCTCGTACCGGGTCGAGGTCGTCTCAGGGGCGCGGGAGTGCAGCTATCTGCTGGTTCCGGACTCCCTCGGTACCAGCAGGCTGCTGCGGGACGAGCGGCTGCTCGGCGTCTTCACATCGAGCGGCGACGGGCGCGTGTCGGCCGACTGGGAGGCGGCGGGCGAGTCCGAGCGTGCCAGGGACCCGTACGACACGTCCGTGGGGTACGGGCTCGCTGCGGCATTCGGCACCGGTGCCGAACCGATGTGGCAGCTCACTCTGAACGCCGCGCTCGACCTGTGGCCGTGAGAGAACCTCAGTCCTCCGCCGGGGGCAGCAGGTGGGAGCAGGTCGAGCGTGCTACGAACGCGATGCCGTCATAGTCCTCGGCCGGGACGATCGGGGCGGTGTTCAAGCGGTAGAGGAACCGTTGGACGTTGGCGCCGAAGCTGCGCTGCGCGTGCGGGGCGTGCAGCCAGGGCGCGGCGTCGGCGGGGGAACCCGCGGCGCGGAAGTCCGCGTAGTAGTCGCCGGGTACGGCGTGCGTGAGTCTGGCCTCCAGGGAGCGGAGGCCGGTGCCGATGCGGTGGCGGGCCGGCGGGCGCTGAAGGTCGTCGCCGCGGCGGGCCAGGAAGGAGCCCTTACCGAAGAGGAGGGCCAGCGCGTAGTAGGTGTCGCCGTACCGTTCGCGGAGCCTGCTGCCGAGGGCCGGCACCTGCTCCCCGTACGTGCCCTTCGCGATGTGCCCGTTGTGTGCCCAGACCATGACGCGAGCCTCGGGGTCGTCGTCCACGAGCCGTGCGACGGCCTCGGCCATGTAGCGGTCACGCGCGGCGAGCACGCCGTCCTCGCCGGCCGAGGCTGCGAAGGGCCGGGTCACCAGGTCGGCGGCGCGGACGAGGATCCGCGCGTGTTCCAGAGCCTCGCCGGCGTCGTCGCCGGGACCCGGCCGCTCGGCGTGGTTCGCGATGAGACGGGCGATCTCCTCTGCGCGTCGCATCAGGGCCTTGTCCGGGTCCGGAAGCGTGCTCGGGCGGGCCCGGGCCAGTACGTCCAGGGCGCTGACGCGCCCGGCCTGATCGGGCGCAGCCCGGAGCAGAAACGCGGCGACGGCCTCGACCGAGTCGGCGCAGAGCTGGGGGTCGGTTCCCACGAAGCGGACCCGGCGCTCTTCGGGCAGGTCGCGGTTGTGGGCGCGCAGCCATTCGACGAGGTCGACCATCTCGCGGGTGCGCCAGGTCCAGAAGCCCAGCCTGGCGACGAGCCGTTCGGGGGAGCCCGTGCCGTACCGGACGTACGCGTCGAGTGCGCGGGCCGCGGACTGGCTGGCCTCCATGGCGAGGGTGGTGAACCCCTCCTCACGGACCAGGAACTCCACGATGCGGTGCTTCAGCCGGAAGAACTCGCCCGTGCCGTGGGTGGATTCGCCCAGACCGACGATCCGTGTCCCCCGCAGGGCCTCGCCCAGGGGTTTCAGGTCCTCCACCGGCGCGCCGGGGGTCAGGGTACTCAACGGGTTGGCGTGCTCGTTCAGCCATCGGGCGATGTCGTCGGGCACCGTCTTGCCTCTCCTCACCGCGTGCGGGAGGGCGGCACGCGGTCGTGCCCCGGCCTCTCTCACCCGTTCATGGTCAGTTCGTCGCTTCCCGGCAGGCCGCGAGGATCTCCTGGAGGTCCTGTACGGCGTCCGGTCGGCCATGCTCGGAATACACTCCGGCGACGTTGACGACAACTTCGTCCACCCCCGCCCGATCGTATTCGGCCAGCTGTGCGGCGATGCTCGCGGGCGTGCCGTAGAGGAAGACTCCGGCGTCGACGAGGGCGCGGGCGCCGAGTCCCGGGCGGCTGTGGTGGACTCGTAGGCCGGCGCGGCGCAGCATGTCGACGTAGTGCGGCCCGGCGAGGTGGACGTGGGCCGCCGCGAAGGCGAGCCGGTAGGCGTGGCGTCCCGGGCGGTCGACGGCGGCGTGCACGACGGTGACCATGCGGGGCACCGGGCGGCCCGATTCGGCGGCGCCCTTGGCCATGGCGGGCATCAAGATGTCGCGGACGTAGCCGGGCGGGGTCATCCAGCTGATCGCCGCGTCCGCCGCCCGGCCCGCCGCCCGCGCGAGCGTCGGCCGGAGTACCCCGAGTCCGGTCTCCACTCCTGGATGGGGCAGGCCCGGCAGGCCGACGGAAGCCCCGTTGCCGGGTGCGGCGGCGCCGTCCTCGGCCCCGACCAGGCGCCGCACCTCGGTCAGGTATTCCACACAGGCGTCGCGGGGGCTGTCGTACGGCCTTCCGTGCAGCCCTGCGACGACGTCGGGGGTCGCGGGACCGAGTCCGACGACCGTGCGGTGTCCGGTGAGGACGGACAGGGAGCGGGCCTGGATCGCCGCGTCCAGCGGATGCCGCAGCGGCATGAGGGCGACGCTGGTCCCGACCGGGATGCGGTAGCCCATGCCGGCCAGGTAGGCGAAGACCTGCTGGGTGTCGGCGCTGAGGGACTGGCCCTGCCAGAGGCGGTCCGCGCCTTCGTCGCGGACGAGCGCGGCGAAGGGGGCGACGTGCCGGGGGTCCGTCGGCATGGCGGGATACAGGACGGATACGCGCATCACTCGGCCTTCAGGGGGACGCGGCTTCGGTCAGGTAGCCCGAAGCCTGGATACGGAAGAGCCGGGCGTAGACGCCGTCGGCCCTCAGGAGGTCTTGGTGCACGCCGTCCTCGATGACCTTGCCGTCCTCCAGGACGACGATCCGGTCGGCCATCCGGACCGTGGCGAAGCGGTGGGCGATGACCAGGGAAGTGGCGCCGCGGGCGACGTCCTTGAGCCGGCCGAAGATCTCCGCCTCCGCCTCCGCGTCGATGGCGGCCGTCGGCTCGTCGAGGACGACGACGGGAGCGCGGCGCATGAAGGCCCGGCTCAGGGCGATCTTCTGCCACTGGCCGCCGGACAGCTGGTGGCCGTCCTCGAAGTGGCGGCCGAGTGTCGTGTCGTAGCCACGGGGCAGCGCCTCGACGAACCCGTCGGCGCCGGCGGCCCGTGCCGCCTCGGCGACGCGCCCGGTGTCCTCGCGGTCCTGGACGCTGCCGAAGCCGATGTTGTCGCGGACGGGCAGCTCGTAGCGGATGAAGTCCTGGAAGATGACGCCGATGTGGCGTTGCAGGTCGTCGAGGTCGTACTCCTCGATCGGGACGTCGTCGACGAAGATCTGGCCGCTCGTCGGCTCGTAGAGCCGGGTGAGCAGCTTGACCAGCGTCGTCTTGCCGGAGCCGTTCTGTCCCACCAGCGCGACGCATTCGCCCGCGGGCAGGGTGAAGCTGACGCCGTCCAGGACGACGCGGCCGGTGCCGGGGTAGACGAAGCGCACGTCGCGGAACTCGATGCCTTTGCGGAGCGTCTCTGGGAACCGGCGGGTGCCGCCCTTGATCCGGCGCTCGGGCAGGGCGAAGAAGTCGAAGAGATTGCCGAGGAACAGGCTGTCCTTGTAGAGAGCGGCGACGCCGAGCAGCATGCCATGGGCGGAGACCTGGACCGAACCGACGGCCTGGAGGTAGCCGGCGAGCTGGCCGACCTGCCCGGCGTGGGTGGTGGTGTGGATCGCCCAGAGCACCGCGCCGGAGGAGGCGGCGACGCTGAGGAGACCGAGGACGCCGCCGAGCACGGACTGCTTGCGGGCGAGGCGGCGGTCGACGTCGAAGAAGGTGCGGATGAGCCGGGTGTAGAGGTCCACCAGGTGCGGGCCGAGCTGGAAGAGACGGACCTCCTTGTAGGAGTGGTCGGTGGTGGCGAGGTGCTGGTAGTAGTACGCGCGTCGCCGGTCGGCGGTCCGGTCGTACTCGATCTCGTACGCCCTGTGGCTGAAGAGCATGTACGAGACGACCGACGGCATGGGCGAGAGCAGGATCACCAGGGCGATCCAGGGGCTCCAGGAGAACAGCACCACGCTGACGGTCACCAGGGTGACCAACTCCCTCGCGACCTCCAGGAGCTGGGTGAAGACCTGGTAGACGCGGCCTCCGCTGCTCTCCTGGAAGGCGCGCTGCATCTGGTCGTAGACCTCGGCGTCCTCGTACTGCTGGAGGTCGAGCATGGTGCCCTTGCGCATCACCCATTCGCCGATGCGAGCGGTGAGTTCGAGCCGCAGGAGGGTGTCGAGGTACTGCAGGAAGGTGCCCAGGACATGGCTGGCGAGGCCCACCCCGAGAAGGGCGGCGCCCGCCATGAGCGCGGCCCGTCCGGCGTCCCGGTCGCCGGTGACGGCGTCGGCCACACCCTGCACGGCGGCGGCGACCAGCCCGATCTGCGCGGCCGGTATGAGGGCGAGGAGGAGGGAGACGCCGGTGAAGGCGGACACCCGCAGCGGGCTGAGCCGCCAGAACAGCGTGCTGACGCGCAGCCAGATCATCGGCCCTCCCTGACCTTCGCGGCCGTGCGGCCCCGGACGGCGCGCAGGACATGGGCCCACAGAGCGTGGCTGCGGGCCTCCCGCTGGAGGTCGATGGGGAGGAGCCGGTTGATCTGCATGTGCGCGAGGCTGGCGAGGATGGCGTCCTCGGAGCCGACCAGGAGGCCACGGCGGGCCGCCTCGCGGACGGCTGCGGCCGTCTCGGCGACGGCGGGTGCCTGCGCGGCGAACGTCTGCTGGAGGAGGAGCCGGTGGGCCCGCCCTTCCTCGTGGGGGTCGCGCTCCCACGGGCTGAGGAGTTCGCACAGGTAGGCGCGGTGTTCGCGGAACAGCGTCCGGGTGTCCCGGACGTGGGCCTCGTCGTGGCCGCCGGCGTGGTGAATGCGCCCGCCGCCCGGCGGTATGCCCCACTGGGCGTGGAGGGTGTCCAGAGCGGCGACGGCGAGGAACTCGGGCCTGATGTCGGGCTGTCGCGACAGCAGCAGGGCGGTGGCTTCGCTGTTGGCGGTGAAGAGCCGCTCGGCCGTGTCGAAGACCTCCGGGCCGCCGTAGCGGGCCGTCTCCGGTGCGTAGCCGGCGAGTTCGATGTCCAGGGCCAGTCCGCGGGCGACGAGATCGCGCCCCCACGCGGTGACCTCGGTGAGGATACGGTCGGCGTCGGTGCCGCGGACCCGCAGGCGCAGGTGCGGGAACGGGTCTGCGTAGCGGATGTAGAACCAGCGGTCCAGGAGCCCTTCGCGGCCCAGTCCCGCGACGAGGTCGAGCAGCGGGCCGGCGATGATCTCGTCCTGCCGCTCGGGGGCCGCGTAGACCTTGAGGAACGTCCAGGCACCGCCGGGCAGATGGCGCTCCACGGGCACCGGGCGGCCTTGCCGCGGCACGGGAGCGCGGGTGGCGCGGACCGCGTCGCGGGCGAGGACGGGGACGACGACCTCGGCGGCGTAGCGCTCGCCGTCGGCATCCTGGAGCCACATGCCGTCGAAGGACGGCAGCATCTCGTGGAGGACGAGGGCACCGCGCTCGTCCAGCTCCGCACGGAGTTCGGCGCGGCAGGCGGGGTGGTCGAGGTCCAGCAGCAGCCGTTGGTCGGACTCGACGAGATAGACGTGGCGGGGCACGTTCCAGCGCCGGCGCCAGCCGTCGAGGTCGTCGAGCGGGTACGCGGACGGTGTGCCGGCTGCGGGCGCCGCGAGACCGGTCCTGCCGTGCGCGCCCGTGGGGTCCGTGGCCGCGGGACTACTGGTGAGCCGCCACTGCGCGGGGCGCAGGACGATCCGCCCGCGGGTGACGCGCGGCAGGAAAGGGGCCGCCTCGGCGGGGCCCCAGTGGAAGCCGGAGGGCATGACGCAGCCGTCCTGGGAGGCCTCCAGCAGGAACCGGGCCACGTTCGGCGCCATCGTCGGGCTGAGCATGTGGTGCTGGGCGACCACGACCTCCCGGTCGAGTTTCCGGGACCACAGGTGGAACCGGTCCCCGCTGACGCCGACGAGGATGTCGTCGAGGGGGAGGACCTGGTCCGAGCCGACGGACGGCGTGGTGTTGACGGGGATCTCGTACGGCCGGACGGCGGGGCGCAGGGTGATGTTGGCCGCACGGCCGTACGGGGGCAGGAACGCGAGCTCCGCGTAGGCGACGTCGGGGAAGAGCGCCTCCTCGGCGCGGGCGTACCCGCGCAGCCGCTCGGCGGCGGACTCGCCCAGCAGCTCGCTGAAGCGCCCGAAGGTGCGGCCGCCGTAGGTGAGGCTGTCGTAGCGCAGGACGGCCTGCCACTCCCCCCGGTCGAGGGCGGCGCGGTCGGCGGCGTGCAGCTGGAGGTAGACCTCCATGGCGGGCGGCGGGTCGGGCACCGGGCCGCGCGGGGCGAGGCGCTCCAGCCAGGCGTCGGTCAGCTCGACCTCGAAGGACTTGTCCCACCAGGCCTGCTGGGCGAACTCGACGAGCAGGGCGTCCAGCCGGGCGGTGTGCTCGGGTGTCGCCCCCGGCAGTTCGATGCTGCGCGGCGGGTTGGTGTAGGTCGGCGGGGCGTCGAGCCCGGTGTCGGGGCTGAGCAGACCGAGCACCGGGACGCGGGTGCCTTCGCCGTAGCGTTCGGTGAATTCCTCGCGGTAGCGCGTCAGGTGGTTGCGCGTGCCGTGGGAGGCGCTCAGACGGACCAGGACGCCGACGGCCTCGGCCGCCGCCTCGCCGATCGAGGCGTTCAGGACGGGTTCGTCCAGGTGCAGTGCCATGTCGGCCTGGTAGGAGCGGCCGTCGTGTCCGGGTACGAGGTCCTGCTGTGCGGCGGCGAGCCGGCGCAGGGAGGCGGTGTCGTCGGCCCGGTCGGCGAGGTCGGCTACGGCGCTGAGCCGGTCGGCCGTCTCCTGCGCGGCGGGGATGTCGGTGAGCCTCTTCAGGACGTGGTGTTCGGGCCGCTCCGCGGTCTGCGGGGGCCTCAGGTCGCTGATGAGGAAACCGAGGTCCCACATCTGCCGGACCAGGCCCTCGACGGTCTCGGCCGTGACCTCGGGGAAGGCGGCGGCGAGTTCGGCGGTGATCCGCTCGTACGGGACGGGGGTGGCGGCTGTCCGCATGACGAGCTCGACGGCGGGTGTGGCCCGGATGCGCACGCTGCGGGCGTCGTGCCGGCCGTACTTGTCGGCCTGCGGCAGGACCACGCGGTCGCCGGCCGTGTCCGCCATCGGGTTGAGGACGAGCCGGAGCCTGCGGAGCAGGTCGTCGGACTCGTCGAGGCGTTTGATCAGCCCGAGCAGCCAGCCCATGTCGGCGCGCACGCGCAGCCGGTGCTCCTCGGGCCGGCCGAGCCTGGCGGTGGTGGCGGGGCCGAACTCGCCCATCGCCACACCGGAGAAGGCCCCGAAGGGCGTGGGCCGGGTCGCCATGCGCGTGACGTAGCGCAGCAGCCCGGAGTACAGCCGGCGCAGGCGCTTCTCGCTGAGGTCGCCGATCCGGTCGAGGCTGTCCGTCATGTCCTCGCTGGCGATGAGCAGGGCGCGCGTGACGTCGGGACGGCGGGCGAGGTCGACGAGGGCCCGCGGGGTGTCGTCGGGGTCCGCGGTCACGTCGAGCCAGGTGCGGGCGGGCAGGGCGGGGGAGCGCAGGAGGAAGAAGCCGGCGGGCTCGTACGGGGTCATGGGCGTCACCGGCCGAGGAAGGCGCGGAACCAGTCGGGCCGCCGGTCGCCGGTGGCGGCGAGCAGCGCGAGCGCGACGCCGGCGGCACCGGTGAGCAGTCCCGGGTCGTCGACGGGTTTGCCGGGCTCCTCCAGGTCGGCGAAGCCCAGCGGGCGGTCCGGCTCGTGACGGTCGAGGAGGTCCCCGACCAGCTCCGGCAGCCGCTCGCGGGCGGCGGCGCTCCAGGGGGCGAACTCCAGTGTCAGCATGACCAGTCCGGCGAGGCCGTGGCAGAGGGTCGGCGACAGTGGCCGGAGGTCCCCGAGGCGGGCGAGCGCGCCCTCGAAGGCGCCGACGGCTTCGGCGCGCAGTTCGTCGTCGAGGGTGGCCTCGGCGACCGTGAGGAGGGCGCCGGCGACGCCGAAGGTGCCGTAGCACCAGGCGATCCGGTCGTGCACGCATCCGGCGGAGACCTCGTGGCCGTGTTCGTCGACGGGCGTGCCGTCGCTCCACAGGGGGCCGTGCGCGTCGGTGTCCGCCTGTGCGCGGATCCAGCCGCTGAGGGCGGTGACGGCCTCCAGTTGGCCCGGGCGGCGGTTGCCCGCAGCCCAGGCGGCGGCGAGGGCCGCGGCGATGCCGGGGACGCCGTGCGAGAGACCGAGGTTGAGGTACCCGTGCGGGTACTTGGCGAGGTAGTCGCCGACGGGTGGGTAGTACGGGGGCGTGATGAGCCAGCGGTGGGGGGTGCCCGCGGTCTCGGCGGGTCCGGCCAGCCAGATGAGGTAGTCGGCGAGGACGGCGGCGGCCTCGGCGGCCCGCTCGGAGGGCTCGGGGACGGAGCTCAGCTGGGCGAGGGTGCCGGCCGCGCCGGTGACGAGGTCGTAGTCGAGGTCGCTGACGGCCCGTTCGGTGCGGTGCGGTGGCGCGGCGAGGACCTGCTCGGCCAGCTGGTCCGTCAGCCGGTCGAGGCTGGGGCGGAAGCGGGGCTCGTCACGGGTGACGTCCGCGAGGGCGAGGAGGAGGCCGCTGGTGCCGGCGAACAGACCGTGGTGCTGCAGAGGTTCGGTCTGGGTCGAGAGGACCGCCTCGCGTATGTGACCGGAGGCCGTGTCCAGGTCGCCGAGCCCGGCCCGGGCGGCGTACAGGTGGAGCAGCGCGGTACCTGCCTGGCCGTGGGTCAGACTGGGCGGGTACCAGGCGCCTGTGGTGTCGCTCTGCTCGGCGGCGCGGAGCGCGAGGTCCTCGACCTGAGCGGTGGTCGCGGTCTCCCTCAGAACCTGCCGGACGGCTGTCCGCGCGCGGCTCACGAGGTCGTCGTCTGCCACGCGGGCCCAGGCTTCGGTACCGTGGTGGGTGAGGTGCATGGTGGTCGGCCCCTGTCTGTTCGGCGTGCTTCTCTCGCTCTGCGACGACGGGTGCTGCCGTGTCTCGACCACGGCAGCACCCGTCGGGAACTAGCCCGTGGCTACTTGCCGCCCACGCAGAAGACCGTGCAGATCGAGGTGCAGACACAGGTCTTGCTGGCCTGGCAGGTCACCCGGGTGCAGACGGTGCGGGTGGCGATCCCGGAGATGGACGGCGGGGGCGCCTGCTCGCCGGTGGGGCCGGCGGGGGCGGAGATCCGGGCGTCCAGGTCGAATGCGTCAGACATGACTTTCCTTTCGTCATTCTTCCCGGCGAATCGCTTCGTCGGGGGCTCCGGAGGTTTTTTCCGGCGCCAGGGAAATCGTGTCGAACACCGTGCGTCCGTTCCATTGGCCGTGGCGACAGTATTCGCCGTGGATCCGGATCCCGAACAGGCAGCCTTTTCAGGACTCTTTACGGACCGAGCCGGTTCCGGCATCCGCGTGTTCCGTGGAGAACACGTACGAAGCCAGGCAGACGGTCAGGCGTGAGGAGAGTTCGAGTTTTTCCATGACCGCGGCGACGTGTGCGCGCACGGTCCGTTCGGTCACGTGCAGCCGCTGGGCCATCGTCCCGTTCGAGAGCCCTTCGGCGAGCAGGAGGAAGGTCTCCTGCTCGCGCGGCGTGAGTCGGCCGACCCGTTCGAGGGCCGGTGTCCAGTGCGGTGCGCCCGGTACGCGGGCGCCGGCGGTCGCGTGGGGTGCGGTGGCGGTGCGGGCAGTGGTGGGGCTCACGGTGCTGCGACACTCCTGTCTGGGGAGGGCCGGCCGAGGGGCGGCGTGAGGTGGTCGGTGGTCAGTCTGCGATAGAACGGGTCCTCGGCGAGCAGCTGTTCGTGCGTGCCCTCGGCGCCGACACGGCCCTCGTCGAGGACGACGATCCGGTCGGCCGCCCGGACGGTGGACATGCGGTGGGCGACGACGAGCAGGGCGCGTTCTTGGGAGATGTCCCGCAGGACGTCGGTGAGTTCCCGTTCGTTGATGGGGTCGAGTTGCGACGTGGGTTCGTCGAGGAGTACGAGTTCGGGCCGGGCGAGCAGGGCGCGGGCAATGGCGACGCGTTGGCGTTCGCCGCCGGAGAGATTGAATCCCCGGTCGCCGACTTCCGCCTCCAGTCCGTTCGCCAGGCGCTCCACGAGTTCTTCGAGATTCACCATCCGGAGCACTTCCCGGATTTCTCTCTCATTCGCCTCGGGTTTCGCGTAGACGAGATTGTCTCGCAGGGTTCCGTACAGAAGGGGCGCGTGCTGCTCGACCAGGCCGATACGGGCCCGGAGGTCGCGCGGATCGACGCCCCTGACGTCGGCGCCGTCGAAGAGGACGTGTCCGCCGTCCGGTTCGTGGAACTTCTCGGCGAGGGAGACGATCGTCGTCTTGCCGGCGCCGGACCGGCCGACCAGGGCGATGAGCCCGGTGCGCGGCACGGAGAACGAGACGTCGCGCAGTACCGGGCGGTCGTCGTACGCGAAGGAGACCCGGCGCAGTTCGAGGAGCGGGGGCGGGGGCGATGCCGCGGGCGATGCGGCGGGGGTAGGGAGCGGTACGGGCGCACCGTCCTGCGGGTCCTGCTCGACGGGCAGGCACAGGACGTCCTCGATCCGGCGGAGCGAGCCGAGGCCGCGCTGGATCAGGCTGAGGGCGTTGAAGAGGCCTGCGAGCGGCATCACCAGGTAGGTGGCGAACAGCAGGAAAGCGACGAGTTCGCTGACGGACATGGAGCCGTCGGAAACCCGGACCGCGCCGACGAGCAGGACGAGGAGGAACGAGCCGTTGACCGCGATCTCCATGGCGGGCCCCACGACGGAGCCGAGCTTCGCGGAGCGGACGCCGGCGGTGTAGGCGGCGTCGACGTCCGCGCCGATGCGCTCGGCCTCCCGGTGTTCGGCGCGGGCCGCCCGTACGGTCCTGATGCCGCCGAGGGCGCGTTCGAGGTCGGCGGTCATGGCACCGACACCGGCGAGGGCCTGTTCGGTGCTGGTCCGGATGCCGGCCATCACGCCCGCGACGAGGACGGCGGCGACCAGCAGCGTCCCGGCGACCACGAGGAACATGACGGGGTCGATCCAGAGCATCAGTCCCGCGGCGCCGACTCCGGTGATGGTGACGGTCACGAGCTGGACGAAGCTGCCCGCGACCATGTCCCGCAGCATGGTCGTGTCGGTGCCGACCCGGGAGAGCAGGTCGCCGGCGCGCCGGCCGTCGAGTTCTCGGAGGCGGACGAACAACAGCCGTTCGACGAGTCCGCGGCGCAGGCGCCGGACGACGCTCTCGCCGGTCACGTCCAACAGGTACTGGCCGGCCGCCTCCAGGGCGGCCTGGACGAGGAAGAGAGCGGCCAGCGTCACGACGAGCGCGGCGACGGCCCGGTCGGCGGAGACCCGGTCGATCAGACGCATCGTCAGCAGCGGCTGGAGCAGTCCGAGGGCGGTGCCGGCGACGGTCAGCGCTAGCGCGGCCCCCACGGTCCGGCCGCTGCCGCGCAGCAGGCGCAGCAGATCACGGGTGCCGGGGCGGGCGCCGTCGGCGGGGTTCTCCCCGGGGTGCGCCACGGTCCCGGGCCCGCCCCCGGCTCCCCGGCCGGTTCCGGTCGCGGTGCCGGACGGATCCGCGTGGTCGGTCATGAAGGGCTCCTCTCCTCGCTCCCGGAGCCCACGGTGATCAGCCTCCGGAAGTAGCTCTCGGGCAGTTCCTCGCCCACCAGCCGGCCCTCCGCCTCGACCCAGGCGTGGGCGCCGAAGGGCGGCGCGGCGCGGACGCCGACGCACCACGTGGGCCACTCCCCGCGGGCGCGGCAGAGCAGGGCCGTGGCGACCGAGCGCGGCAGGCAGCCCTCACGGCCGGCGCAGACCGCGCTGACCGTGGTGACGGCTTGCCGGGCCCGGTAGGTCCGGTCATGGCCGGCCGGGCGGGCCCCGCGGGACACCACGCCCAGCACCTGTGCCAGCCGGGCCGGCGGCAGGAGCAGCAGGGGCCGGCCCACCGCCACGGCGAGGCGGGCTCCCGCGCGCTGGGCGAACGATGTCCCGGTGTGGGTCTCCGGGACCGGATGGAAGCTCACGGGCCGACCAGCCGGGCGTCGCGCAGGGCGGAGAGCAGGGCGCTCACGTCGGCCTGCGCCCGGTCCGCGTCGACGTCGAACTCGGCGCACAGGGCGTCGGCGATGTCCTTCGCCGGGGTGCCGTCGAGCAGGCCGGCCAGGACCGAGCTGCCGGTCGGATTGAGCTCCCAGTACTCACCCGTACTGCCGTCGAGCAGGACTTTGCCGTAGTCGGTGTCCACCACGGACACGTCCTCACGCAGTTGCATGGGTTCCCCTTCAGATGGTGCGGAGCCAGATCTCGCAGGCGAGAGTGGCGTCGAGGCCGCCGTGCCGGAGTTCGGGCGACGAGGGCCGCAGGGTGATGTCCAGGAGCTTGTCGGCGTCGACCAGTCCGGCCTTGGCGAGCAGCGAGTCCCGCCACAGCTCGGCGAGGCGTTCGCGGTTCTCCCGCAGCCCGTTGGCGGCGTCGGCCGAGGCCTCGCCCTTGGTGGTGCGGCGCAGCAGCGCGTCGGGCATTCGGCCGCGCATGGCGCGCTTGAGCAGCGGTTTGAACTCCCAGGGCGTGGCGCGTTCCTCGGAGCGGACCGACCAGCATGCCTCGACGACACGGTCGTCGAGGAAGGGGCTCGCCAGCGGCAGCCCGCTGTGCTCCGCGACCTGGTGCAGGATTCGGGTGGCCCGCGTGCCGTGGTGCAGGGTGTGGATCTCGTTGTGGAGGGCGCGGGTGGTACCGCGCGGCTGTGCTGTGCGGGCGGCCTCCCGCAGGCTCCGGCGTACGGAGGCGGCGGCGTCGGCGGTGGCCCAGACGGGCAGACGGGGCGGGATGTCCCAGCCGAAGACGTCCGGACTGTGCGGGGCGGGTCGCGGGGCGGTGACGTCGTCGGCGACGTCCGCGAGCCACTGGCCGTAGGGGCGGCTGTCAGCGAGGACGGCCAGGGTCTCGCGCAGCGACCAGCGGTTCTGGGCGCGGTAGCCGCGGATGCTCCGCAGTGCCGTGAGGGGACGGGTGGTCAGCAGGTCACGGTGGTGGGCGGGATGCCCCCACAGGACGTGGTCGCCGCCCATGCCGGTGAGGTGGAGGCGCGACCCGCCAGCGAGGAGCCGGTCGTGGCCGACCAGCTGGCGCGGCTGGTCGAGGATGGTGGGGAGGGGTTCGTCGACGGGTCCGCGCACGTCCAGCAGACCGCTGTAGAAGAGCGGGATCTCGTCGATGTCGAGCAGGATGTGCTCCAGGCCGTCGATCTCGGCGGCGGCGAGCCGGGCCCACTGCACGTCGTCGTCGCCCGGGTCCCTGCTGGGCATGGTGAGCACGGGTAACGGAGCGGTGCTCACGCCTGCGGCGAGGGCGCAGACGGTGGTGGAGTCGAGGCCGCCGGAGAGATCGGCACTGACGCTTCCGGCGGCGTCCACCCGCAGGCGCACGGCCTCGTCCAGTGCCGTGCGGAGCGCCTCCGCCCCCTCGGCGAGCGGGACTTGTGTCCGCGGGGGCTGCCACCAGCGGACCGTCCGGGGGGCGGAGCGGCCGAAGCGCAGGAGTTCGCCGGGGACGACGGAGTGCACGCCGCGCCACAGGGGGACGTCACCCAGCGGGTGCGGGACGGAGTCCAGCAGCCGCAGGGCGAGGACGTCCTCGTCGACCGGTGCATCGACCAGCCGGGCCAGCACGTCGGCGCGGTTGGCGGCGACGGTGACGCCGTCCTCGATGGCGTGGAAGAGCCGGCGCATCCCCGAGGCGGTACCGTACGCGTGGATCTCGCCGTGTGCCTCGGCGATGACGTGGAAGTCACCGGGGAGGCGCGCGGTGACTCGGTGGATTGCGCCGGGATCGCGCACCCCGGCGATGTGCGCGCTGAGTTCGGGTGCGCCGACGGGGGTGTGCCCGATGAGCGCCACAAAGATTCCCCGGTCGTTGCGGGCCTGGACGGATCTGGCCCAGCTGCCCCGCACGAACGGTCGTCCTGACGGGTGTGTGAGGGTGCGTTCGGCTCGTGCCCCGAGCCGGGAGGCCACGGCGAGGGCGGCCTCACAGTCCGGAAACAGCGCGAACCATCCCTCGCCGTGGCGTGTCATCGGACTACCAGCCCAGGGGCAGACGGACCTTGGGCTCGTGCGGTCCGCGCTTCAGGAATCCGGTGTCCTTGCGGAAGTCACCGGCCTTGGACAGCGCCGGAACCTCGTAGACCTTCTTGGCCATGGTTCTCATCCCTTCTCGCATGGGTTTCTGACGGGACGACCCCCTATTTCCCGGGATTTCGGTTGCCGCCTGGAAAGATCCTCGGCCGGTGGCCACCCTCCGCTCAAGGAGCAGCCGGTGGCCGACACGGTCCGCGACCGGGGCGGCCGGGCCGCCCGGCACCTCTCGTCAGGGCCGCCACCTGGCACAAGAGGGACCGGGATGAGAAGGATCCGCCGGTCCGGGGTGCGGGATCAGCCTGGTCTTCTTAGGCTGTTGGTCACTCTCCGCATGAGCTTCCTTGGCTCCATCCCGGCCTGCGGCCGCGCACCGCCGGCAGCCCGCGCCGCGCCGCCCTCCCGTGGCGGGCGGCCATCCTGGGCATCCGTTCGATGGCGGAGATGATGGCGGCGCGCGGGATGCCCGAGACGTCCGCGAGGTTGACGACCCGCTGGAGCTGGTCGGAGATGTCGTCGAGGCCCACCGGGCCCGAAGCCGGCAGGACGACGGCGCCGCGACCGCGCCCGAAGTCCACGACCCCTTCGCTGCGCAGCATCCGCAGCGCGCGGAGGATCGTGTTCTTGTTGGCTCCGTACTCCTTGCCGAGCTGGTCGGCGGGCGGAAGGTACTCCCCCTGGGGGTAGAGGCCCGACGCGATGTCCATCCTGAGCTTCGCCCGGATCTGGGCGTAGAGCGGTATTTCGGCGGCACTGCTGTGGAGGTGGATGTTCCCCGTTCCGGACGCAGTTGACATGTGTTGCTCCCCCTTCTGGCTCACGTTGTGCTCCAGTACTCGCGCCATGCCGTCGGCTCGCCGTGCAGGGGACGGGGACAGCCGTGGGACGGCTCCCGCGTGGTCGGTGCGGAGCCGATGGCTGCCTTCGTCGTTCCCCGGGTCCGGTATCGACCCATGTCGATCCTTGGGTAGATCGTGCTTTCACGTCGGTTGACGGCCGGTGCAGCCGTACCGTAGTCCGCACCTTGACGCTCTTCAACCAGAGTGGCGATAGTGGACGTTGCGCCGATTCATCCGAGTGGAAGAACAGAGCTGGCCGGACCAGGGAGGTGGACGTCATGCCAGAGGAACCGGAACACGGCTTCGCCGACAAGCTGAACCGGCTCTTCGAGACCGTCAGACCGGATCCCGACCACGAGTACAGCAACGAGCAGGTGGCCTCCGCCATCCGGGGCACCGGTGTGTCGATCTCCCAGAGCTACATCTGGCAGCTGCGCAAGAGCAGGAAGACCAACCCGACGCTGCGTCATCTGCAGGCGCTGGCCGGCTTCTTCGGAGTCCCTGCGGCCTATTTCGTGGACGACTCGGCCACCGCACGCATCGAGGAGCAGCTCTTGGCCCTCGCCGCCGCGCAGGCGCGGCTGCACGAGGCATCGCAGGGCAGTGACGTGAAGCTGATGGCCATGCGGGCGGGGCAGTTGTCGCAGAAGCACCGCGAACAGGTCATGGATCTGCTGGACGTGGTCTACCGCCTGGAGCAGGCCGAGGGCGGTCCCGGCCAGGACGATGGCCTGAATCGTCCTGGATCATGATGGTGTGACGCCGTTGGATGGAATTTCCAGGCCCCAGGAGATTCACCAGCGGAGTTGGCTCGTGAACGAACGTACGTTGCGCAAACGATGTCGGAGCATCCTCAGGGAACTCGGCGTCACCGCCCCCTTGCGGGTCCCCGAGCTGTGCCGGCTCCTCGGTGAGCACCGCGGACGGCCGATCCGGCTGGTCCCGTACTCGCTGCCTGTCCCGGGCCCGTACGGTCTGTGGATCGCCGGCGCGCACGCGGACTTCATCTTCTACCAGAAGGAGACCAGCCGGGCGCACCAGGACCACATCGTGCTCCACGAGGTCGGGCACATCCTGGCGGACCACGGGAGCGACGAGTCCGAGGACGCCGTCTGGCAGGAGGTGCTGCCGGACCTCTCGATCGAAGTGATCAACCGCGCGCTCCGGCGCACCTCCTACGCCGAGGAAAGGGAGCGGGAGGCGGAACTCGTCGCCACGATCATCCTCGAGTGGGCGTCGGTGCTGGACCGGGTCACGCCCCGCGCGCCGGGTGATGTCTCGGCCCGACGGGTGCACACGGCGCTCGCGGACCGGCAGGGGTGGTTGTGACCGTGCTGTCCCTGGTGCTCGCCGTCGTTCTGTACGGCTCGCTGCTCTGGACGGGGCGGCAGGTCGCACGCGATCCCTCCGACCGGCTGCTGCGCGCGGTCTTCCTTTGCATGTTCAGCGCGGGTCTCTCCTTCCCGTTCGGCCTGCCCGTGGTCATCCGCCTCGTCGACGGGTTCGCCGGGGACGGCGCCGCGAAGCTGCTGCAGAACCTCTGCCTGCTCGGAGCCGTGTACTTCCTGGGGTGCTTCTTCATCCACTCGGCGTCCGACCCGGCCGCCGCCCGGACGCGGGTGCGCCGGCATGCGGTGCCGTTCGCCGCGACCGCGGTGATCGCGGCGGCAGCCATGGCCGTGACGCCGCACATCGAGCGGGGCCACACGTACGCGACGGCCGACATGAGGGTCCCCGGTGTCGCGGTCTTCTACCTCTCGGCCGGCGCCTACCTCACGTATGCCCTGGCGGCGGCGCTGTTCTGGACGGTGCGGTACGCGCGGCTGGCGAGCCGGCCCTTGACGACCGGGCTGCGGATGGTGGCCGCCGCGCTGGCCGGCATGGTGCTGGCCTCGGCGGTACGGGAGTGCGTGACGCTCCTGCGCCTGCTCGGCGGCGGTGTGCCCCACCCGGTGATCACCGGGGCGAAGCTCCTCCTCGACCTCGCGATCCCCCTGTTCGTGGCGGGCGTGGTCTACCCGGGGCTGGTGACGCGCTGGGCCAGCATCCGCCTCTGGTGGCACCACGGCCGCGTCTACCGCAGGCTGGCCCCCCTCTGGGAGGCTCTGCACCTGGCGTTCCCGGAGGACGCACTCGAACGCACCGGGGGCGGTCGCCGCCGGGACGCGCTGAGTCCGCAGGGCGTGCACCGGCGCTACTACCGGCGTGTCATCGAGTGCCGGGACGGGCTCGTCCGGATCAGTCCCTATCTGGCGCTGGAGGCGGCCACGGCCGACGCCGAGGCACCACTGACGCCCGAGGTCGCGGCGCGCCATCTGAGGACCGCGTTGCGGGCGTACGCCTCCGGAGAGGATGCGCCCTCCCAGGCCGTCCCGGTCGCCCTGCCCGGCGAGGGCGACGGCAGTCTGGAGAGTGATGTACGGCAACTGATCCGGCTGTCCGAAACTCTGACAGCGCAATTCTGAACGAGGAGTGGCGATGGACACCCTGATCTCGGCCCGGCGCGTGGTGATCGGACCGCACGGCCAGGTCCTGGAGGACGGCGCCGTGCTGGTGCGAAACGGCGTCATCGCGGACACCGGACCGCGCCACGAGGTGGAGTCCCGTGCCCCCGCGCACACTCTCCGTCACGACTACCCCGACGGCACGCTGTTGCCGGGGCTCGTCGACGCGCACGTCCACCTCGTTCTGGACGCGGGGCCCGATCCGGTCGCGGCGCTGCGGGAGGCGGACGATGCGACGGTGGCCAAAGGCATTGCGGAGCGGGCACTCGGTCTGCTGAACGCCGGCGTCACCACAGTGCGGGACCTCGGCGACCGGAACGGACTGGTGACGGTGTTCCGCGACGCCGTCAGGGCGGGACGCTTGCCCGGACCCCGTGTCCTGGCGGCCGGCACTCCTGTGACGGGACCCGGCGGACACTGCTGGTTCCTGGGCGGAGAGGTGTCCGGCGCGGACGCCTCCAGGGCGCTGGTCCGCCGCAACGTGGAGCGGGGCACGGACCTCATCAAGGTGATGGCCACGGGCGGGGGCATCACCAAGGGCGGGCCGCCTATCTGGGCGCCCCAGTTCACGGCTGAGGAGCTCCGGATCATCGTGCAGGAGGCGGCGAGTGCCGGCCTCCCCGTGGCGGCGCATGCGCACGGCACCGCAGGCATCGTCGCGGCGGTGGAGGCCGGGGTGAGCACGATCGAGCACTGCACGTGGATCGACCAGGATGGCTTCCGGCTCCTCGACGACGTCGTCGACGAGATCGCCGCCCGGGGCATCGGGGTCTGTCCGGCGGCCAGCCCCGACTGGCGCGGCTTCGCCGAGCGCTTCGGACATGAGCGCGCGGAGGAGATGTTCGGCGGGATCCGCCGAATGCGCGAGCGCGGGGTGCGGCTGCTCACCGGCACGGACGCGGGCGTGAGCCGGGCGGTATTCGATGACTTCGTGTCCAGTCTCGAGTTCTTCGCCCATCTGGGCTGTACCTCGCAGGAGATCGTCGACCTGGCCACCTGCGAGGCGGCGGAGGCACTCGGGCTGGGCAAGGTCACGGGGCGCCTGCTCCCCGGCCTCCGCGCGGACCTCCTGGTCGTCGAGGGTAATCCCCTGAGCGATCTCCAGGCGCTGCGCCGCGTTCGGCTGGTGATGGCGGATGGCCTTGTGCATGCCTGACGGGCTACCGCTGCCGGTGCCCCCCCCGTTGGTGCGTGAGGGGTCAACTGACTCCTACAGCCAGTCGCGCTTCTTGAAGATGACGTACAGGCTGACGCACACCACCGCCATGAGGAGGATGGCGAAGGGGTAGCCGCCCGCCCACTTCAGCTCCGGCATGTCCTCGAAGTTCATGCCGTAGATGGTTCCTACCAACGTCGGTGCAAAGAGGATGGCGGCCCAGGCGGAGATCTTCTTGAAGTCTTCGCCCTCACCTCGCTGACCTGCGGAAACCAAAGGTATAGGGGGCTGGCCTGCGGCGATCCGTCTTTCCGGCCCTTTCGCGGCGCTGCCCGTTGATGCGCCCGATCCTCCCCAGCGGCTCCCCCACGGGGCTTCGTTCTCCCCAGATTCTCCCCAAGCGCAGGTGCCCTGGGCCAGTGGGCTGCTGCCCTGGCCACGAGCCAAATCTAGGGTTGGGGCCGGCGAAGCTAAGCGAAGGGAGCGAGTGTCTCGGCGATGCCCCGGTGTTCGCTGGAGAGCGAAGGGTGCCAGTCATGAGGCTCGCGGGCTGTAGGCGCATTCCGGTCGGAGGTAGGCGGTGGCGAAGAGGCTCTTGACGCGGACCTCCCTGGGTGCGTCGTGGTGGCCTGACATGCGTGCCCTCAGGTGGAAGGCCAGGTAGTGAGGTTGCCCACGGCTGAACTGCGGTCGGGTGGAAGGTGAAGTTCCCGGTTGCGCGCTGATCGGGTACTTCCAGCTATATCTGATCAATGCACCTCTTCCGCCGCCGTGCCATCGCATGCTGTAGGCGTATGCCTGCACATCGTCACGCCGCCGGTGGGGAAGCAATCGCGATGGGGGATCGTCATGAGTGATGCATTGAGGTTTCCGGTACTCGCCGCCTCGGCCCTCACCCAAGCCATCGGCTTCCTCTTACGCCGTGCGGAAGTTGTCCTTGACCGCCGCGCGGGACGCGCAGGGCCCAGTGAGCCTCAGCAAGCCGAGCAGGTCCCGAGCGCCGTCGCGGGAGACCCCGGCGACGCGCTTGATTTTGATCCTGCCAAGGTGACAGCCGAGCAAGCCGAACGGCTGGAGACTTTGACAGAGGCCCTCGGGCTATATGCCGAACGGGGGAGCTCGATTGATGGTCAAGATGAGCGGCTTCGGAAGGCGCTCGGTCGACTCCGATCCTGTCTGGAGGAGGTATACGGCCGCCAGATTACGTTTGTCGGAGAGGAACGACCCGCGAGCGGTAGGCGCATTGTCAGCAGGGTTGAGGATGTTCACGGCGTCGCGCGTGCTCTGAGTGGACGTTAAGTCCGTTTCTGGTAGCGGCCTCGTCCGGGTTGGGTGAGGAAGCCTTGGCGGAGGAGGCGTGCGAGGCGGCTTCGGGTGATGTTGACGGATGCCTCGTCGGTGGGCAGGTCGAGGAGTTCGTGCAGTTCACGGGCCCGGAACACCTGGCCGGCGTGCTGGTTGAAGGCGTTCACGATGGCCTGGTAGGCGGTGCTCGTCTCGGTCTGAGGCGGGTCGGGTTCGGTTGCTGCCGGGGCGGCTTCCGCGATGACTTTCCGGGCGATGTCCAGCTCCGTGAGTCGGGCCTCGGTCTCGGCCAGGGCGGCGGTGAGGTGGTCGATCTGCTCCTGGAGTTCCCCGGCACGGGCGGTGGCCGCCTCGTGCTGGGACCGGAGGTCGGCGAGGAGTTCGGTGACGTTCACGCGGCCAGCCCGAGACCGTCGCGCCAGGCGGGGCTCGGTGTGGTCAGGCGGCGGGTCATGTTCGCGGTGGA
>NZ_BMRN01000071.1 GCF_014648655.1 Streptomyces atratus | reverse complement strand
GAGCAGATGCCGTCTCTCGAAATGCTTTCGATGCCGCAGCGTGAGGGCGCCGCATGCGTGTGGTGCCATGCCGCACTGAGCATCAAGACCGCTGTGGACCTCGGGTCCCGCCCTGAGCGCGAGGGCACGTCCGTCTTCATCTTTCCCCGACGCTGCCGTACCTGCCCGAAGGAGCCGATGTGTCACTGACGAAAGCTAGCCATTCCCGACGCGGGGATGAGGCGTACGACGTCCTCATTGCCCATACCTATGACTGTGCGTCGTGCCGAGCGAAGGCGCCCTGTCCCACCGCGGTCCTGCTCACGCGGGCATGGCGAGAGGTCCGCCGATGAACAGCCGCGACGCCCCTCGCGGTCACTGACCAGCCCCGACCCACCCAGCTTCGAGGAGTCCATGCCATGGCCGGGCAGCGTCCGGACATCATCCCGTACATCACCTCACGCAAAGGGGAGCTGACGATCGCGCCGACCAGCTGCGGGCGGGGCTCCACCCGTACCTGAGGCTGGCGGTGGCGAGGCGCGGCCGACGACCCGGCGGTGAGCACGGTGGTGGCCGCCTCTGTCACAGGCGTAGGACGACCAGGGCGGTGTCGTCGATGGCACCGGCAGGTGGGGTCAGGTCAGCCAGGAGGGCGTCGGCGAGCGTTTCGGGATCGGCGCCCCGGTGGCGGGTGAGGGAGTCGGCAAGCCGGGTCAGGCCGACATCGATGTCCTCGCTGCGGCGCTCGATCAGCCCGTCGGTGTACAGCACAAGGGTGGCCCCCTCGGTGAACGCGGTCTCGGCCTGGGGGCGGGGGATGTGTTCGGGGCGGGCGCCGAGCGGGGGGTCGGTGGCCTGGTCGAGGAAGTCCACGGTGCCGTCTGGGTGCAGCAGGGCTGGTGGAAGGTGGCCGGCGCTGCTGTAGGCGATGGTGCGGTTGGTGCCGTCGATGACGGACAAGACGGCCGTTGTCGATTCCGCGCCGTCGACCGAGCGGGCGTACAGGCCGAGAGCTTCCAGGGCCTGGGCGGGGCCGTCGGCGACGCGGGATGCGGCGCTGAGGGCGCTGCGCAGCTGGCCCATGACGCAGGCAGCGGCCAGGCCGCAGCCGACGACATCGCCGACGGCCACCGCGATGCGGTCGCCAGGCAGGTCGACGAGGTCGTACCAGTCCCCGCAAACGTTCAGCCCCCCGACCGCCGGGCGGTAGCGCACTGCTGCGCGGTGATGCCTCACAGGCCCGGGTGAGGGCAGCATCGCCTCTTGCAGGCTCAGGGCGACTTCGTGTTCGCAGGCGTGGGCCTCACGCAGCCGTTCGTTCACCCCCTGGAGTTCCCCGGCCCGGGTGTACAGCTCGGCTTCCAGTACCGTCGGCCGGTCTCCGCTGCCTCGGCGACTGAGGGTGCGGACCAGCTCGGTGATGTCCTCCTCCCGGTGCAGCAGCAGCGCCACCCGCCCGTCCGGGCCGAAGACGGGGACGTTGACCGGACTCCAGTACCGCTCCTCCCAGACCCCGGGCCGGTCCGGGAGCTCCACGTCGTAGCGGTGCAGCGTCATGGCGTCGCGCTTCCCGGTGGCAGCCACCCACCGCAGAGATGCCTGCAGCTTGCGCATACCGGTTACGGCAGGGTCCTTGGGGTCGTCGGGGAAGGCATCAAACAGGTAGCGGCCTACCACCTGGCCACGGGTACGCCCCATGCTGCTCAGGAACGCCTCGTTGACGTCGACGTACACCAGGTCCGTGGTGAACAGGGCCACCGCGCTCGGCAGCGCCTGGAATACCGCCTCGTAGTCGATCCCGGATGCGTTCACGATGCCACCTGCCCACGACGCTATGTCGATCACGTGCACTTTCACGATAGGCACCAGCGGCGCTCCAGGCAGGCCAGCACTCCAGGGCTCCGCGGCCGCCAGGCGTGGGCGCGGACTGCTCCTATGTGCACGAGCCGCGCACCAGTGAGCCCCGGCTCACGGATCATTCCGCGCTGTCGCGGAATCTGGCTCTGCGGCCGGTGGCGCCGCTGCCGGTCACTGTCCCGGCCCATGCCGCTGACGCGGTCACGTGAGGCCGGATGCTCGCCCGCCGCGCTCGCACACCGTCGACCGCTTATCACCGCAGCGGTCGTGCTCGTGCTCGTCTACGTGTTGATCGTGTTTGCTGCCATGCACCGCCCGATCTGACGGGACAGGCGAGGAGTTCACGATCACCACCAACATCGACGAACTCGCACGCCGTGGAGGGGTGTTCGAGTCTGAACCGAGGCTTTCGGTCACGCTTGGCGGCCGGTGCGGGCTCGTGAAGCCCTGAGGGTGGGTATCCGCAGGCCAGCGCGACTTCGCGGTCATGGTTCCCATGTGGTTTTCCCACGGGAAAACCACAGCGGGCTGAAACGGCTTGGGACGAGCCAGGACGGGTCGATACGGGCCGAACCGCTGAGCATTCGTGCAGGTCAAAGGAAAACCGCAGGTCAGGGCGGTGCAAGGGGTCCACTGTGCGGGGGCTCCGGCCGTTCCTGCGTATCTGCACCCTGACCTGCTTGAAATGCTGTGACCACATAGGTTCGCCGGATTGGTGGTCGTGCGGTGCGCCGGGGCAGCACGAGTTCGGTGCGCTACGGGCGCGCGATGGTGCTGACGGCCTCGGCCGGCGGGAACCGCGTACGCGGCCTGCCGTGACCGGGACGTCTACCGGGGTGCGGGTCGCACGAGCCCGCATCCGCGGCGAGAGGGGAAATCAGGGGGCGGTCGACCACTGTCAGCGGGGGCCTGATCGCCCAGCCCGGCTAACGTTCCCGGCCACAGCACTCGCCGCATGAGCTGCTGGAGCAGTTCCCGCGCCGGAGCAGCTTTTGACCTTGACGTCGTCGATGACGGGGCCGTAGGCCGTGGGCCCGGAAGTGCTGGCGAACGTCAGTTTTGTGGAAGTGCTGTTGGCCACGAACGTGAACCGCCGTGTCACGTAGCCCATGTTCGTGAACGTCCTGCCAGCCGTGTTGAAGGTGAAGTCCTGGAAGGAGTGTCCGTCGATGCGAACCTCGCCTGTCTTCACGGTCGGCAGACCCCCAGGGTTGCCGGCGAGCGAGTACGTCACGGTGTACTTCGCCCCGGGCTCCGTCGTGAACGTCTGGGACAGCGTGCCTGCGGTGGTGCCGTTGAGGTCAACGGACTGGTTGCCCTCAGCAGCCTGCCAGTAGCCGTCGTCATCCAGGTCGACACTCCCGCTCTCGACCTGCCACAGGCCCATGGTCTGACCTGCGTAGAAGATCGAAAAGGAGTTCGCGGGAGCGGTCGGCGTCTCGAAGCTGCCGTTGGTGAAGGCGGTGGTGGTGGCCTGGGCTGCCACCGTGCGGGCCGAGTGGGTGATGTGAGCGGGGGATGCCGCAGCGACACCGGCACCTGCAAGCAGGCCAGCCGAGGTGAGCGCAGCGTAGAGACGCTTAGGCAGCATGGGAGCCTTCCAAACAGGGGGGAAGCGATCAGGCGGGTAGAAACTCCCATAGATATCCACAGATGCGGCTGGCAGACACATAGGCGTCCGGGTGAGTGTTCATCAGCCGTTGAGCAACGCACCTGTTACGTGCTGCTGTCGTCAAGCGGATCACGGACGACGAGGACGAGCTGCTGGCGTTCTTCGACTTCCCCGCCGAGCACCGGATCCACCTGCGCACCGCAAATCCGATCGAGCCGACCTTCGCCACGGTCCGGTTGCGGACGGAGGTCACCAAGGGCGCCGGCAGCCGGGGAGCCGCCCTCGTCATGGTCTTCAAGCTGATCGAATCCGCTCAGGCCCGTTGGAGGGCTAGGAGTAGGGCAGGCTTCTGGTGCGAACTGACAGCATGGACGTATGGATGCAGTGAGTCTCGGCGACTTCGTTGTGCGCCGCGTGAGTGAGTCGGAGTCGGACGCGCTGGTTGGGATCGACGTGGTCGCGATCGAAGGTGATACCGAGCGACAGGCGAGCATCAGAAGGTGGTGCCAACAGGGTCTGGTGATCGCGGCGGAGGACGCGTCCGGCCTGCTCGGCTATTGCGTGGCGGAGTACACATTCTTCGAACAGGGCTTTGTCACGATGCTGATGGTGACTCCATCGGCTCGTGGCAGAGGTGTTGGGCATCGGTTGCTCGACGCTGTGGCGGCCTCGTGCACGACCCCGAAGCTGTTCACCTCGACCAACGTTTCCAACCAGCCGATGCAGCGACTCCTCCAACGAGCCGGATGGAGCCCGGTGGGCCTTCTCCACGGCCTTGATGAGGGGGACCCCGAGCTGTTCTACCTCTGCCGGCCGCAGGTTGGGCCCATGCGCCCGTGACTTGTGACCTGAAGCGGGCCGCAGGGGTTCATCGGTTGTGTCGTCTCAACGGGCCCGCGCGGCCTCGTCCCATTCTGCATTCCGCGGTATCTCCCGTACACGTCTCGCCCATTTGATCGAGGAGTTGGCAAGCCCGTGGCGGTGTGGGTCTGCACTGCGCGAGCGACGTGGCGCCGAGCGGCAGGGGGGAGGCTGGCGCCCAAGGACGGGAAGATCCGCAGCTACCAGGTGCGGTGGAAGGACGGCGGCACACGGTCCGGTAGGTGGTGGTCCGAGCGCTTCGACGACGGGGGTCGGCCCAGGTCTTCAAGGAGGCCGTCGAGGAGGCCGGCCCAGTACACGGCCGGCCGATGTCCTACTGGAAGTGGAAGGGTCGCGTGTCCTCGACGACATCTCGACGGCCCGTTTTCGTATCGCCCCGGATGCGGACTGCTGCGCCGGCTTGTCCCGCGTCCGTTCCTGGCGTCACAAGCTCGCGATCTACCGGGACACCGCACACGTGTGCGAGGGGCCGATCACTGCGCCGGAGTGGACGGCCGGCGGTGTGGACATCAGCGCCGTCGACGTCCTCGGACGGCTGGACGGACGAGTTCCCCACAGCGACCAGCAGTTCGTGGCCCACGAGCTCACGGAGATCGCGGCGTGGCTCATCGCCTGCGGGACCTCGACCGGCGCACCCGGTCGATTGAGCATCACCCCAAGTCCAGCCCCGAGCCCGGCCCGAGGGGCGAGACCGGCCCCCAGGGCCCGCAAGGAGAACAGGGCCCACCCGGCCCGTCACCGGCCGCGACAGCCGCCGTCACTGGCCGAAACGGGCGGGCAACCTGGACATTCGACGCTCCGCTGCCAGCGTCGCCTGTCGGCAGCGCTGTTGCGGTCGACCCCGGGCATGACGAGCGCGGGCCGCTCGCCGTCACCATGGAAGAGGCCACGACGGCATCCGTCGTGGTGCGGGCGTGGCGTACCCGGCCGGTCCTCGGTTTGGGGCTGCTGCCCGCCGTCCCTGCTGCCAGCGTGGACGTCCATCTCACCGCAACTTTGGCGGATCGAGGCCAAGACGGCGTCCTGTGTCGTGATCGCTCGTTGGGCTGTTCATGCGGCGGGATACGTGGAGTTGGGCGTCGCCTCACTCGTCCGCACGGCCGTGGACATTGACCGGCTTGTGCGTGCCAGAGGGGCTGCCGAGATACTCGGCAGCCCCTCTGGATTGTCCGACTGTCCCGCCGTGCGCCACGTGATCCCACTGTGGATCAGTGCGTGTGGCCGGCTTGTGGCCGCCAGGCGGCGGAGCCTGACCTCGCGGAATCAGCACTCCTGCGCGCAGGGACAATCCCGGCGCGCCACGGGACGCGGGGTCAGATGCGGACCTGTGTGACCACGGCGGGAGAAGTGAAGTCGACGAAGGAGCCAGTAGCGAGGATGGGAGTGTTGAAGCTGGAGCCTCCGCTCTGTGCGTGGTATGTGCCGGCGCACCACTCCGAGCCCCCGGTGATTCGCTTGCGATTGGACCAGGACCCATTCATCGTGCCCGCTCCACGGAAGCCGTACGCGGCATACGGGGTGCTCCACGGGGAGAGGACACAGTCCCCGGACTGGGGGGGATTGTGCTGCACGATCGTTGACGTGATCTCGGGCTCGGGGTCGACGAAGCCGAGGAACTTGATGGTGCCCTTCTCGGGATCGGCCTGGTAGTGAGCCACCTTCCCCGCCGGCGCGGACTCGCTGGACACCGGCTGCCCAACCCAGGTCAGGGGCTTCGCGTCAGCAGGCGTGTCCGCTGTTGACGCCTGCGCGGTACCCGAGAGGAGACCTCCGGCGACCAAGGCGCTTATTACAACTGCCGTTCCACGTAGCTTCATTGGAGATTCCCCACCTCTCAGACCGTGTCCCTCACGGCCGTCACGGCGATTGAACTTACCTGCGGCACTTGCCATACATAAGGTGATCACATCATTACTTTCGGCCATCATTTGGTGCGGCGGCCTCTTTCGGTCGCTGCGCGGCCCCCGGGTTTGCCCCCCTATGCTTAGGGGCATTTCCCAGCGCTGACGCGAGGTCCTCATGAAGTTCCTGCATCACATCGTGGCTACGACCGCTGTCTTAGGGATGGCAGCAGGCGCCGCTCCCGTCGTTGCCTCAACCCCGACGGATACCGATCACGCTCCGACTGAGGCCGCAGCGGCCGGCTGGCCGCTGGCATATGAGGCGGACCCCAAGACGGGGCGCTACGTCCCTCTGGGGTTCGTAAGTCCAAACGGCCGAGTGGTGCCGCTCTCCACAGGGCAGCAGGGCTACGTTGCTGATCCGCGTACCGGCAAGCTCGCGCCCGTAAGGGAAGGGCACCCCACCACAGCGCACCCCGGCCGCTGACAACGTCATCCCATTCCGCCCACCCACTACCTGAGAACCCCGCAACGAACGAGGCTGCCGCAGCATCACGCTGCGGCGGCCTCGCCTCGCCTGTGACTCAGCGCGCCACGCGGTAGCGGAGGTGGTGAGCATCACCTTGTGCTGCCCGAACCGCGCCGCGAGTCGGCGCGCGAGGCGTGAGCCGACGAGGCCGCCGACGCAAGGGGCCGCGAACGCGAGACCGTACTGCCAGGGTGCGAACCCGAGGCGGCCCAGCAGGAGTACGGCGAGCAGCGGCTCGGAGGCCATGATCAGGCCGTGACCACGATCGTGTTGAAGAACAGCGGGCGCAGCGTGGGGTGGGTGAGGATGTTGCGCCATCCTTCGAGCAGGTCGCCTGCTCGCAGTCGCGGTGCACCGGTCCGCGTGGGGCGCGGTTCCGTCCCGCCGATGGCGTGGATACCCAGTGCCGAGAGCAGGTAGCAGGCCGTCTTCAAACGCATCGCCACGCTGGTCCAGGGGGCAGGGAACTCCACGCCGCCCGGCGGTCCCGTCGATGAACGGGCTGTGCGGCCCCTTGGGGCGGCACCGCGATGGAGTGGTTCCGGAGGCGACCGTCGGCGGCTTTCGGCCGGTCGACCTTGCGGAACTTGCCCGCCTTGACCAGCCGGTTGCCGTACGCCACGACCGTGCCGGCGGGCGGACCGTGTTCGCACAGCGGGCCAGCCACCCGGGCAACACTGCGAACAACTTCCCGGCCCGGGCGCTGAGCGAAGCGCTCTGATCACAGGTGGTTGTGTCGTCGACGCGAGAGGGAGCGAGCTTCTCCCGTTTCGATTCGGGCGGCAATATGTTCGTGCCATCATCTGCCCCATGATCAGGTGGCTCCAGCGCAGGTACCCCCTGCTGATACGCGGCTCCGTCGCCAAGAGGATCCTTGAGCAATTCGAGGCTGACGTCGCGTACTTGCATACGGGCAGGCGCCCCACCCCCCGGCTGCGCATTGCCGTGCGCCGCTATGAGCGGGCCGACAGCCTCGGTCTGATTCCTGTCCGAATTCTCGCGGCGTTCCTGTCTTATGTCCTCTTCGTCACCAATATGACGGCATTCACCAGCTCCATGAAAGGTGGGGGAGGGCGGCCGCTGTATTTGGCTCGGCGAGACTTCGAGGCGAACGGACATGACCTTATAGGCCTCCTTGAGCAGGATCCGATGAGGCCGATCAAGGTTGTCGGTCCTTATATTTCTATCTCAATCTTTCTGTGCTTCGTCTTGTACTTTTGCTACATGATGTTGCGAACTGCGACTGGGGGGCGGCTGGCCCTCTCTTGGAAGTCCCGCGTGCGACATCGGTACCTGCTCGTCAACCGGGCGAGGCAGGTCGTTCGTGCCTGTGCACTTGCCAAGCGTCACCCCGATAAGTGGACTGGCAGATCCTCCGGGAAACGCTCGGTTGGAATTGCGGTCAATTCTCTCGCCAGAGAGGTGGGTCGCGCATATCGCCGCGAGGCTGCAGACGCCTACCGCTGGCCGCATCGCCGCAAAGCTCTTAAGGATCACGCTGGTAAAGTTGTGGCCGCACTACGGAAGGCGGAATTGCGCCTCGATACAGATATGCCTGCCGCCGTTTCGGAGCTATCGGACCTGACCTTGATCATCGCCGACCGATACTCCCGAAGCATGACAGGCGCGATGCTGGATGATCACCACCTGGACGGCCTTGAGCCCGTACCGGACCGGGAGCCCGTACGTGTTGCCGTCATCGCGCTGGTGGTGGCTGCCGCAGGCGCTGCCATCGCGTTCCTCGAACTTCCCTCAGGGGCAGAGACCTATCTGACAGGTGGTGTTGGTCTGGCCCTCGCTACGCTTCTCTACCGGGGTGGAGCCACTCGGGCCACGGAGATCTTCGAGGCTGTGCGTGGAGGGCCGGCGTCGCCATGAGGGGGTGGAGACTGCCGACGTCCCGCAGGAGACGTACACCGAGTCCGGCGTCGACCCGCGCAACGCGGCGGGTATGACGTCGGCTCAACTGTGCACGAAGACAGATGCGGTCCGGGCGTACAGCTGTGTGCGATCCGGTCACCGTCACGCCGGACCTGCGCCGGTTCGATGCCCAACTCCTGGCCGGCCTCCGCTCTCTGGACGGCATCAGCATTCCCGTCTCGCCGGACTTGAGCGGGTTCGTGGAGCGGCTGCGGGCGGCGCTCGCGGGCGAGGAACTGTCTGTACGGGTCGTCCCTGACCTGTCGACGCTCGACGCGGCTGCGGGCGCACAACATGCCCGCGCCGAACGTCCCCGTCAATCCGGACGTCGAGAACTTCACGCGGGCCATGCGGGGGCTGTCGTCCCTCGCGAGCGGCGCGGGGTCCGTCCTTGCCGGTGTGTTGCAGTTCGGTGCGATCGGTGATGCGGCGTTGGTCGCTGCTGCCGGGATCCCCTCGTTCGTCGGCTCACCCTCACCCTTGTGGCGTCCGACCGCAGGTCAGCGCGCGTCTGCCTGGGGATCCAGCTGAGCGACACCGGGGTCGGCCCGAGCAGGGGGTGGGGAGATTCAAATGCTCTCATCAGGGGGCGGTCAACCCGCCGGGTTCTCGCCCTTCGGGACCTGGAGACCGCTGAAGATCTTGCTCTCGCCGTCAAGTTCGCGCCAGATCGCCGGAAAACCAACCGGTCTGAACTGATGCAAGGCGGGCGCGATTTCAAGATCTTCAGGGCACTTCCAGCTGGTCGGGCAGGTGGTAGATGGCGAGGGCCGCGGTGTCGTCGTGGAGGCGATTGTTGCTGTAGACGAGGAGATCTTGGTGGAGGCGGTCGAGGAGTTCCCGGGGCTGGAGAGGACCCCAGGAGAGGACACGCTGGCGGAGGGGGTAGAAGGCCCCGGTGTGGTCGCGTGCTTCGGTGACGCCGTCGGTGTAGAGCAGCAACTGGTCGCCGGGACCGAAGGGGTACTCATCGACCCGGTAGGCCTCTGCGAGGAGCATGCCCAGGTTGAGGGGCGGTGCGGGGTCGGCCGTCTCCAGTTCGGTGACCCCGTCGGAGCGGATGAGGAGGGGTGGGGGGTGGCCGCAGTTGACGATGCGGACCACGTGACGGCGGGGGATCTCCGCGAAGACAGCGGTGACGAAGCGCTCGCCGACGTCGTTTCCGGCCAGGCGGGCGGCTCTGCGATTCATGCTCGTCTCCGCCCGGCGGGCGACGGCGGCGAGGTCGGGTTCGTCGTGGGCGGCCTCGCGGAAGGCGCCGAGGAGGGTGGCGGCCGTCTCGACGGCGGGGAGTCCCTTGCCGCGGACGTCGCCGATGACAATGCGGAGTCCGTACGTGGTGGGGACGGCCTCATACAGGTCACCGCCGATGCGCGCTTCCGCGGCGGCGGACAGGTAGAGGGCTTCGACCAGAATGGGGCCGATGCGGTGCGGGACCGGGCTGAGCAGGACATGCTGCGCGATCTCGGCCACGAAGCGCACGTTGGCGAGGGTGCGTTCCCGGCGCACGCGGTGGGCAGCCAGGATTGTTCCGAGGACGCCGACCACAGCGGTGCTCAGGTAGGTGGCCACGTAGTGGCGCTCCCACACGTAGCTCACCGGGCGGCCCGCGCAGCACGGGGTGCCGGCCAGGACCCCTTCGAAGGCGATCGCGAACACGGTGACGCCGGCGACAGCAGCCGGGCCGTGGGCGAAGGCGGCGATCACGGGGAGGGCGATGAGCAGGAAGCTCACCGGCCACTGCACGGGCGTAAGGGGTTCGAGCACCAGGATGCCCGCGACATAGAAGGCGGGCAGCCAGCGCATCCACGCGGGCGCGGCCGGCACCTGCGGGCTCCCACTGCCGGGCGGCGCTGCCCGGCCGCTCGCCGCCCCGGGGCGGCCCGGCCACCTCACTGCTCACTCCGTCGCAGAGCGAGGGGCGCGAGCACGGACGCTGCCCGGTCGGAGGACGGAGCCGCCGTGTGGGCCTGCATGCGGACGTTGCTCCTGGCGGCTCCACTCAAACAGCCTGTACACGCGGGACTCCTGGCACATGATGTGGGCAAGACGTCCATCCTGCTGCCCCGCAACGCTTCGGGCCGGCCATTGCTCCAGCCAATGGCATGTCAGGACCTTCGCGCGGGGGTGGCCCGCCGGGACCGGGTGGAGGGCCGTGCATGTCGGGATCGTGCCCCAGTCCTGCCCGGCTGGGCCGTGACCACCGTGTGGCCGCACCCGTGTGGCCATGGCCGCACCAGCGCGGATGCGCACGCGTACCCGCAGGTCAGGACTACTTTCGTGTTCGCGGTTCCCGTGTGGTGGTGTTCCCGTGGGGGCATGACGGCGAGTGATCTGCTCTCCTGACGCCGGCACCGCAGCCAGGGCATACATCCCCGCCTCCGTTGCCCATCGGCTGAGCGCACCGGGGGCCAGCCCTACCTGGAGTTGGGCGGGTAGCAGGATCGCCCCGGGCGGTCGCATCCGGACATGCTGGGCCCGGCATGTATCGCTGGTTTCCCAACAATTCCGTAGGAGTTGATTCGTGCGTGAGCAGGCATGGCAAAGGTTTCGTTCTTCCGGGCGGCGGCGGGGTGGTCGGCGCAGAGCCGTGCCCGCTGCGGCCGCGGTGGCCGTGGGCGTCATGACGATGGGTGTCCTGGTGCCGCCCGCGGCGTTTGCTGCCGCCAGGCCGGACACCGTCCAGCAGGGCCTGAACGCACTGGTGCACTCCGATGGCCTGCCCGCTGCGCTGGCGAGCGTCAAGGACCGTGAGGGCCGCACCCGTACCTACACAGTAGGGGTCGGCGACCTGGCCACCGGCTCGAAGGTGCCCAGGGACGGTCAGGTGCGGATCGGCAGCAACACCAAGACGTTCACCGCGGTGGTCGTGCTGCAACTGGTCGCTGAAGGGAAGATCGGCCTCGACGCCCCGGTCGACACCTATCTGCCGGGCCTCGTGCGCGGGAAGGGGATCGACGGACGCCGCATCACCGTCCGTCAGCTCCTGCAGCAAACCAGCGGACTTCCCAACTACACCAACTACCTCGGGGACGACGTCCGGTACTTCGAACCCCGCGAGCTCCTCGACCTCGCTCTCCAGCACAGGGCCGACTTCGCCCCCGGGACGAAATGGGAATACAGCAACACGAACTACGTGCTGGCAGGCCTGATCGTCGAGAAGGTCACCGGCCGCCCCCTCGCCAAGGAAATGGACCGGCGCATCATCAAGCGCATCGGGCTGCGCCACACCTACTTCCCCGCCCCCGGTGACGCGACCATCCGAGGACCCCATCCCAAGGGCTACTACAGGGATTCGGCCAACGCGCCTCTGCGCGACATCACGGAAATTGACCCCTCCTGGGGCTGGGCTGCAGGTCAGATGATCTCCACCAACTCCGACCTCAACCGATTCTTCACCGCGCTCTTGTCCGGCCACCTCCTCCCGGCGGCCCAGCTGGCCCAGATGCGCAGCGCCCCCCTCCCCGCTGATGCCACCTTCGGTCCCGGCGCCCGCTACGGACTGGGGCTCGTGAGCAAGCCCCTGCCGTGCGGCGGCGTCTACTGGGGGCACGGCGGCAGCTTCCCGGGATACGAGACCCGGGGCGGGGCCACCGACGACGGCCGCGCCGCCAACGTCGCGGTGACCATGCAGCTGACCGACGAGGCAGCCAGGCAGCGTGTCGACAGCGTCGTGGACACGGCCCTGTGCCGCTGAACCGCTCCTCCTAGGAACCGTCCGGCCACGGCCCGGTAGATCTTCAACCGGTTGATCAGCCGCTCGACTTCGTTCCTGCGGGCACAGCGTGCCGGGTCGAAGCCGGTGGGCCTGCCGCCGCCGCTGCCACGGCGTCGGCGGTGAGCCTGCCGGCCACGGCGTTCGGGGATGGTGCGCTTGATCTGCCGACGTCGCAGACAACGGCGGTTCCGGTGTGATGAGTACGTTTCGTCCCCGCTCGGATGGTCCGGCCGGGTGCGGGGATGGCCGTCGGCCGGACGGGGTACGCGAATGAGTCCCAGGACCGCGACCATCTGCGGGGCATCGCGAGCGAACTCACACTCGGCTGCACGTCGAACTTCGCGTGGAAGCATTCCCGGACGTGTCGGTACTCGACCTCTGGCAGCGCGGCCGCGGGAGAGGTGGGCGGTTCGGGGCAGGCCGGTCCGCCCGGCACCCAAGGGTCCGGGAACGCCACGGCCGGCCGAGTGCGGGGCCGGCCCGACCCGAGGGCGTGCGGTGCCCTGTGCAAGGCAGCCGCCGCCCCCGTCAGGTACTCCGCTCGCCGGTCCCCCGACACGTGCGGGACATCGGGAAAAGGGCCGGGTCGTCTTCGACGAGCCTTCAGAGGGGATCGGTACTGCTGGTTACCCCCACTGCCCGGGCCGGTAGTCGCCGGCGGGCTGCTGGGTGATGAGGTTCATGCGGTTCCAGGCGTTGATGAGGGCGATGAGGGACACCAGGGCGGCGAGTTGGTCCTCGTCGTAGTGCTTGGCGGCATTCGCCCAGGCCGCGTCGGTGACACCACCGGCGGCGTCGGCGATGCGGGTGCCCTGTTCGGTCAGTTCCAGGGCGGCCCGCTCGGCGTCGGTGAAGACCTTTGCCTCCCGCCAGGCCGCGATCAGGTTGAGGCGCACCGAGGTTTCCCCGGCGTGCGCGGCGTCTTTGGTGTGCATGTCCGTGCAGACCCCGCAGCCGTTGATCTGGCTGGCGCGGATCTTCACCAGTTCCTGAGTCGCGGCCGGCAGCGTTGAGCCCGACACGACCCTGCCCGCCGACATCATGTACTTCATGTACGTCGCCGCGAGGGGGGTGTCGTAGTAGGTGAAACGGGCTTCCATGGCGATCTCCTTGCCGTGTGAGCTGTTACACCCCACTGACGGAACAGCCCGGCAAGATGTGACAGCCAGACGAATGTGATGCGCGTCTCCTCGTTGCCAGCATCCCTGCACACCCCCGGAGCACCTGACTACGCGGCATTGCTGCGCGGTGGCCTACGGCCACCCCGGGCGGGCCGCGTCGCCCCCGGATCTGGCTGTCAGGCGTCCCCACCCCTGGTTGAGCCCGCAACCAAGTGGGGACATCGAGCGGGACCGGCTGGATCGCAAGGAGCCTCACCGCCGTGAGAGGACGTTCCTGGAGGGTTGCCGTACCAGCGCTCCCCGGGGCGCCGACGGCCACCATGCGGTGATCGGGGGACGTCGTCACGACGCCGAACGCGCGTGGCGCCTCCATGGCGGGTAGCCGGGACCGTTGCCGTTTCCGGCCCGCAACGGGTGTACCGGGTGAGCGACAGCTTTTGGCCGGCTCGGCGGCTGGAGCGGGCTCGTGGAGCCCGGCAGTGGGTACCCGCAGGTCAGGGCGTTGCGAGGGGCGCCCAGTGCGGGGGCTCCGGCCGTTTCTGCTTCCCCCGCTCACCGCCCGACCGCCGTGTCACCGCAGGGCTGGCCAGTGGAGTGGCTCCCGACCCGATCGGCGTCCGGGGGATGGTGGGAGTGCCGGTAATCGGGTACATCAGGACAAGTAGCACCGGTTGGTACGGCTCGGCAGGCGCCATGCGCGCTCCGCGCGGACCGGCCGCGTCCGCCCACCCCACAACGCGGCGAGGTGAGCTCCTCATGTCCGCACCATCCGCTCCGAAGAACACGCCCAAGGTCACCGAGCGTGAAGCGCGCCGAGTGGCCGAGGCCGCGCGCGAACAGGACTGGCACAAGCCCAGTTTCGCCAAGGAACTCTTCCTCGGGCGCTTCCGGCTCGACCTGATCCATCCGCATCCGCTGCCGGCCGCGGACGACGTCCGGCGCGGCGAGGCGTTCCTCGCCCGGCTGCGCGATTTCTGCGAAACCAGGATCGACAGCGCGCTCATCGAGCGTGAGGCAAGGATTCCCGACGAGGTGATCAACGGCCTCAAGGAACTCGGCGCGCTCGGGATGAAGATCGACCCGAAGTACGGCGGCCTCGGCCTGACCCAGGTCTACTACAACAAGGCCCTCGCCCTGGTCGGCTCCGCCAGCCCCGCGATCGGTGCACTGCTCTCCGCCCACCAGTCCATCGGCGTACCGCAGCCGCTGAAGCTCTTCGGCAGCCAGGAACAGAAGGACACCTTCCTGCCCCGGCTGGCCAGCACCGACATCTCGGCGTTCCTGCTCACCGAACCGGACGTCGGCTCCGACCCCGCCAGGCTCGCCACCTCGGCGGTTCCGGAGGGACCGGACTACATCCTCGACGGTGTGAAGCTGTGGACGACCAACGGTGTCGTCGCAGACCTCCTCGTCGTGATGGCCCGCGTCCCGGAAACGGAAGGCCACAAGGGCGGCATCACGGCCTTCGTCGTCGAGGCGGACTCCCCGGGCATCACCGTCGAGAACCGCAACGCCTTCATGGGCCTGCGCGGCCTCGAGAACGGCGTCACCCGCTTCCACCGGGTCCGGGTCCCGGCCGCGAACCGTATCGGCCCCGAAGGCGCAGGGCTCAAGATCGCCCTCACCACGCTCAACACGGGACGGCTCTCCCTGCCCGCCATGTGTGTCGGCGCCGGGAAGTGGTGTCTGAAGATCGCCCGCGAGTGGTCGGCGGTCCGTGAGCAGTGGGGCAGGCCGGTCGCCCGGCACGAGGCCGTCGGCGCCAAGATCTCCTTCATCGCCGCAACCACCTTCGCGCTTGAAGCGGTGGTCGACCTCTCCTCCCAGATGGCGGACGAGAACCGCAACGACATCCGGATCGAAGCGGCCCTTGCCAAGCTGTACGGCTCCGAGATGGGCTGTCTGATGGCCGACGAACTGGTCCAGATCCGGGGCGGCCGGGGCTTCGAGACAGCCGCGTCCCTCGCCGCCCGCGGCGAACGGGCCGTCCCCGCCGAACAGCTCCTGCGCGATCTGCGGATCAACCGGATCTTCGAGGGCTCCACCGAGATCATGCATCTGCTGATCGCCCGTGAGGCCGTCGACGCCCATCTGAAGGTCGCGGGGGACATCATCGACCCCGACAAACCCCTTTCCGCCAAGGCGAAAGCGGGCGCGAACGCGGCCGGCTTCTACGCCCGCTGGCTGCCCAAGCTCGTCGCGGGGCCAGGACAACTCCCGCGTACGTACGGGGAATTCAATCCACCCGGACACCCGGACCTGTCCACCCATCTGCGCTATGTCGAACGCTCCGCCCGCAAGCTCGCGCGCTCCACCTTCTACGCCATGTCGCGCTGGCAGGGCCGGATGGAGACCAAGCAGGGCTTCCTCGGCAGGATCGTCGACATCGGCGCGGAACTCTTCGCGATGAGCGCCGCCTGCGTCCGTGCCGAACTGCTGCGCTCCTCCGACGACCACGGCCGCGAGGCCTACCGGCTCGCCGACACCTTCTGCCGCCAGTCCCGCGTCCGGGTCGAGGAACTCTTCACCCGCCTGTGGTCCAACACCGACGACCTGGACCGGCGTGTGGTCGACGGCGTCCTGTCCGGTGCGTACACCTGGCTGGAGGAGGGCATCATCGATCCGAGCGGCGAAGGCCCGTGGATCGCCGATGCTGATCCGCCTGAAACCCATCACCCGAACCTCAGAAGGGTCATTCGGCCGAGCTGACACCCGCGCAAGCGAACAGGCCGCTCGGCCGGGAACCCGGCCGAGCGGCCTCCTCGCTGATCTGTCTTCTGGGAGCGCAGCGGTGGAGACAGGGGTCGTGTCGGGCGGTCGCAGGGATGCTGCTGCCGCCCAGCGGGCTCACCGCTCGGGCCTGTTCACCCGGATCAGCGTCTGCTGCCCGTTGGCGACGAGTTTCCGCCGGTCGTCCTGGACGCCGTGCACCTCCAGTTGGCAGACGGTCGGTGTGCGTCCGGACTTCAGGGCGGTTCCGACCGCCTCGATGCAGTTGCCGGTGGCGGGTGCGAGCACATCGAGTCCGGTCGCCACCCCGGCCGCACCGGTCACCGCGGCGACCGCCGGGAGCGGCCGGCGGTCACGCTCCAGGACGGCGACCCGATCCTGTAGCGCGCCGATGTCCGACTCCGGTCGCCTCCGTCCGCCGAAGCGCAGGGCCGAGCCGGCCGTTCGACTCGGCGACGCCGTCCGGATCTTCCCGCGCATCTCGGCCGGTTCGACGGGGACCCGGTCGCCACCCGACGACGGCGAAGTCATGTCCGGGTCCGGACCATCCCCGTGAGCCCCGGCCCGTCACCGCTCCCGGACGCAGTGATCGCGGTGAGGACCGCCAGGGGCGCGGCACTCCCGGCGAAGGAGAGGCTCTGACCGGCCGGCATCGTGGACACCGGCGGTGCCGAGGCGGAGCGTTGCGATGGCGGTCTGCGCGGCGGTCCGCACAGTGCGCTCCGCCGTCGCGGCCCGGAACGTGGCAGTGAAGATCGACGCCATCAGGTCTCCCTGGTGTTGATGTTGACGTCGATGACGGCCCGCTCGATCGCGGCCTGCACCGCGGCGACGATGGTCTCGGTGTCGGCGCCCGTGCCGACCTGACCGGCGAGCGCGGTGATCGCGGCGGTCTGGGCCGCCATCCGCTTGTCCATGGAACGGATGCGGGCCTGCATGTCCTTCAAGATGGTCTGCGGCTGCCACGTGGGGTTCGTCCCATGGTCTGCCGCGTCCGTCGGGCCGCCGATCGCATCGGTCTTCCAGACGGCGTCGAAAATGTCGCGCTTGGTGATCCCTGCCATGGGGTCCTCCTCGTTCGGGTTCCAGCTTGCGGGGTGCTTCAGCCGCTCAGCCACATCGGCGCGGAGCGCGGCCATGGTGAAACCGCGGGGATCGACCTTGTCGTTCGACCACTCCAGGTGGCCGATCACGGACTTCGCCGACCAGCCGTGTGCCCGGCACAACGCCGCCTGCACCCGGACGATCGCGTCATACTGCGCCTTGGGCCAGGGGTCCTTGCCGTCGCCGAGGTTCTCGCACTCCCAGCCGTAGAAGCGCGCGTTGCCGTCGGTTCCGTTCGCGTTGCCCTTCGTGGGCGGGGTCGGCCGGCTGCCGTACGACTCGGCGATCACCTGCTCCAGAACGCGCGGGTCACCGCCGCCCGCGTGATTCGCGCGGCCCCAGCCGACCATGTGCACCCGGCCGTCCTTCGCGATCATCCCGTGGCACAGCGGACCGGGCAGGGACGCGTACCCGTCCCGGACCATGGCCACGGTCGCCGCGGTCCCCTTGGTGACCGTGTGGTGCACGATGCTGCCGTTGACCGGACCCCACGCACCCTTCGAGTTCCGGTTGTGCGTACGCCAGTTGCCGACCTCCACCACGCGCACTCCCTCGGCACGCAGAGCGGATATGACCTGTGCAGCGGACATGGGGTTTGCCATGCGATTTCCCTATCCTGCGGTGTAGATGACGTTGCGGAACATTCCCCTGGTAACCGTTCTGCCCGTCGTCGGTTTCTTCTACCTTTTCCACCCGGACGTATGGACCCCGCCACGTGGAATCCGCAGCGGTGGCCGTGCACTTCGTGCCGCCCGTCGGCGGTGCGCGTCCAGGTGATCTGCGTCGGCGTCACTGTCAGCACGTAGCTGTTCCACACGCCCGCCGCGCAGATCGGACCGGTCTGCGTGGCCGGCGTTCGGGTGCCGGGCGTCACGTTCGACGACCCCGGTTGCGTACGGAAGACGTTTCCCGGGTTCCACGAGGCCTTCGCCGGCTTCGCGGAACTCACGAACCGTTAGGGTTCCTGGCCCACGCCGTCTCCAGGAGTTCTCGTGTCCACGCCGCCCCACCACCCGCCGACCTCCTACGGTTCCGCTGCGTCGTGCCACATCTGCGGTGCGATACCGGCGGTCCACGCCGTGGTGCGTGGACACCGCGGGCTCGTCGTCACACTGCGCTTCCTGACCGAGGAAGGCGCCTTCTGCCGGACCTGCGGAACGGCCACGTACCGCAGGATGACCTCGGACACCCTCTGGCAGGGCTGGTGGGGTCTGCTGTCGGTGTTCGCCGCACCGGTCACGATGGTGATGAACATCGGCGCCCGCTCCCGGATCCGCGCCCTGCCCCACCCGGTGGGCAATCTGCGGCCCCAACTCGCCCCGGGGCGCCGGGTCCTGGCCCGGCCGCCCGCGCTGGTCATCATGGCCGCCCTGGTCGCGGCCCTGGGCGCGGCCGTGGTCCCGAAGCTGATTCCGCACACCCAGCCCACGTTCACCGCCGGTGACTGCATCCGCAACCACGCGAAATGGCCCGAGCAGGACCTCGAAGAGGTCGGCTGCAGCTCCCCCGAGGCCGAGTACTGGATCTCCGACGGGGACAAGTGCTGGGGCAAGGACTGGCTGCTGTACCTGGAGTACAGCGCGGAGAAGAAGACCTTGTGCGCTCACCCCATGTCGAAATGACCGCCCCCGGCGACTCCACGGATCAGGGCGGCCCGGTGGGCGAGGTTCCGCGCCAGGACGGCTGAGATCGGCCCCGGGCGGCCCGGCGCTGGGGACGCACTGTCCACACTCACAGCCGATGCGGCAACAATGGGGGGCATGAGCGACAGCCCTGCCCCCCTCGCCGACCCGCACGTCGTCTTCGATGCCGCGGAAGGCCCCCGGGATCTCGTCATCCTCGGCTCCACCGGCTCCATCGGCACCCAGGCCATCGACCTGGTACTGCGCAACCCCGACCGCTTCCGCGTCACCGCGCTCTCCGCCGCGGGCGGCCGGGTCGCACTCCTCGCCGAGCAGGCGCGGCAGCTACGGGTGCGTACCGTGGCCGTCGCCGCACCGGATGCCGTACCGGCCCTCCGCGAGGCGCTGCGCGAGCAGTACGGGACGGGCGAGCCGCTCCCGGAGATCCTGGCAGGGCCCGAAGCCGCCACCCAGCTCGCCGCCGGCGACTGCCACACCGTGCTCAACGGAATCACCGGATCGATCGGTCTCGCCCCCACACTCGCCGCACTCGAAGCGGGCCGCACGCTCGCCCTGGCCAACAAGGAGTCGCTGATCGTCGGCGGCCCGCTGGTCAAGGCGTTGGCCGAGCCCGGTCAAATCATCCCGGTCGACTCCGAGCACGCCGCCCTCTTCCAGGCGCTCGCCGCCGGGACCAGGGCCGACGTGCGCAAGCTCGTCGTCACTGCGTCCGGCGGCCCCTTCCGGGGACGAACCAAGAGCGAGCTCGTGGGCGTCACCCGTGACGAGGCCCTCTCGCACCCGACCTGGGCCATGGGACCGGTCATCACGATCAATTCCGCCACCCTGGTCAACAAGGGACTGGAGGTCATCGAGGCGCATCTGCTCTACGACATTCCGTTCGACCGGATCGAGGTCGTGGTCCACCCCCAGTCGTACGTTCACTCCATGGTGGAGTTCACCGACGGTTCCACCCTCGCCCAGGCCACACCGCCGGACATGAGAGGCCCGATCGCCATCGGCCTCGGCTGGCCCCAGCGCATCCCGGACGCGGCACCGGCCTTCGACTGGTCGAAGGCGTCCAGCTGGGAGTTCTTCCCCCTCGACAACGAGGCCTTCCCGTCCGTGGGACTGGCCAGGCACGTGGGCACGCTCGGCGCCACCGCCCCGGCCGTGTTCAACGCCGCGAACGAGGAATGCGTCGACGCATTCCTGGCAGGACGGCTGCCGTTCAACGGAATCATGGATACGGTCACGGCGGTGGTGGCCGAACACGGCACCCCCGCCACGGGAACTTCGCTCACGGTCGCAGACGTCCTCGAAGCGGAGACCTGGGCACGCGCCCGGGCCCGTGAACTCTCGGCGAAAGCGACAGCGGAGGCGCGCGCATGAGTATTACGACGGTCCTGTTGACGATTCTGGGCATCGTCGTCTTCGTCATCGGGCTGCTGTTCTCGATCGCCTGGCACGAGCTGGGGCACCTGTCGACCGCGAAGCTCTTCGGTATCCGCGTCCCCCAGTACATGGTCGGCTTCGGGCCGACGGTCTGGTCGCGGAAGAAGGGCGACACCGAGTACGGCATCAAGGCCATTCCGGCCGGCGGCTACATCCGCATGATCGGCATGTTCCCGCCGGGACCGGACGGGCGCCTGGAGGCGCGTTCCACGTCACCGTGGCGGGGCATGATCGAGGACGCCAGGTCCGCGGCCTTCGAGGAGCTCGAACCGGGTGACGAGAAGCGGCTCTTCTACACGCGCAAGCCGTGGAAGCGCATCATCGTGATGTTCGCCGGACCGTTCATGAACCTGGTCCTCGCCGTCGCGATCTTCCTCGGTGTGGCGATGACCTTCGGGTTCCAGACCCAGACCACCGAGGTGGCGGGTGTCCAGAAGTGCGTGATCGCCCAGAGCACGAACCGCGACACCTGCAAGAAGTCCGACCCGGTCTCGCCCGCACAGGCCGCAGGACTCAAGAAGGGCGACAAGATCGTCGCCTTCGACGGCCAGAAGGTCGACGACTGGGCCACGCTCTCCGACAAGATCCGCGACACCATCGGCCCCGCCACGATCACGGTCCAGCGCGACGGCCAGGAGCAGACCCTCCACGCGGTGCTGAAGAAGAACGCGGTGGCGAAGAAGGACTCCAAGGGAGAGGTGATCCCCGGTCAGTACGTGACGGCCGGCTACCTCGGCTTCGCCGCCCAGACCGAGATCGTTCCGCTCTCCTTCGGCGACTCGGTCGTCCGCATGGGAGACATGATCGAGAACGGCGTCGACTCGATCATCGCCCTGCCCTCCAAGATCCCGGACCTGTGGAACGCGGCCTTCGGCGACGGCGAGCGAGCAGCGGACTCCCCGGTCGGCGTGGTCGGTGCGGCCAGGATCGGCGGCGAGGTGATGACGCTCGACGTCCCGGCCACGAACCAGATCGCGATGATGCTGTTCCTGCTGGCCGGCTTCAATCTCTCGCTGTTCCTCTTCAACATGCTGCCCCTGCTGCCGCTCGACGGCGGGCACATCGCCGGAGCGCTCTGGGAGGCCCTGCGCCGCAATGTGGCACGGGTCTTCAGGCGCCCCGACCCGGGCCCCTTCGACGTGGCCAAACTGATGCCGGTCGCCTATGTCGTCGCAGGTGTATTCATCTGCTTCACACTGCTGGTGCTGGTGGCCGACATCGTCAATCCGGTCAAGATCTCCTGATCTCCCGACCGACCCGGTGAACCATGGGTGACGGCCCGGCACACAGCGTGTGTACGGGCCCCTCCCGTTGCGCGGCATTCACGGACGCGGTGTGCTCGTGGGTGTCGCCGGTGCCGTAACCTCGAAACCCGGAGCCCGCCGATCTCGGGACCTTGATCCACACCTTGGGGATGCTCAGCGCATGACTGCGATTTCTCTCGGAATGCCGTCCGTTCCGACCAAGCTCGCCGACCGGAGGGTCAGCCGCCAGATCCAGGTCGGGTCGGTTGCGGTGGGCGGGGATGCGCCGGTGTCGGTGCAGTCGATGACCACGACGCGTACGTCGGACATCGGCGCGACGTTGCAGCAGATCGCGGAGCTGACGGCGTCGGGCTGTCAGATCGTGCGGGTGGCGTGTCCGACGCAGGACGATGCGGACGCGCTGGCGACGATCGCGAGGAAGTCGCAGATCCCGGTGATCGCGGACATTCATTTCCAGCCGAAGTATGTGTTCGCGGCGATTGATGCGGGCTGTGCGGCGGTGCGGGTGAATCCGGGGAACATCAAGCAGTTCGACGACAAGGTGAAGGAGATCGCGCGGGCCGCGAAGGATGCGGGTACGCCGATCCGGATCGGTGTGAATGCCGGTTCGCTGGACGCGCGGCTGCTGAAGAAGTACGGG
>NZ_BMRN01000070.1 GCF_014648655.1 Streptomyces atratus | reverse complement strand
CCGATCCGCAGATCGCGCTCGACGTCCGGCATCCGGCCTATGTGATCTACACGTCGGGCTCGACCGGCCGGCCCAAGGGCGTCGTGGTGAGCCACAACGGCGTGGCGAGTCTGGTCACCGCCCAGATCGAGCGGTTCGCGATCGACCCCGACAGCCGGGTGCTCCAGTTCGCCTCGCCCAGCTTCGACGCTTCGGTGTCGGAAGTCTTCACCGCCCTGCTGTGCGGCGCGGCCCTGGTGCTTCCACCTGCGGCCGATCCGGTCGCCGCGCTGACGGACCCGGGCATCGCCGTCACCCATGTGACCGTGCCCCCGTCCGTCCTGGCCGCCCTGTCGGAGGACACGGTGACCGCATCGACGCTGGTGGTGGCGGGTGAGGCCTGCCCGCCGGAGCTGGTGGCCCGGTGGGCGCCGGGGCGCCGGATGATCAACGCGTACGGTCCGACGGAGACGACGGTGTGCGCGACGATGAGCGACCCGCTGTCCCCGGGTTCGGGCGTGCCGCCGATCGGCCGTCCGATCGCCAACGCTCGGGTGTACGTCCTGGACGAGCGGATGCGGCCGGTGCCGCCGGGTGTGGTGGGGGAGTTGTATGTGGCGGGCGCCGGGCTGGCGCGCGGGTACCTGAACCGGCCGGGGCTGACGGCCGGACGGTTCGTCGCCTGCCCGTTCGGCACGGACGGCGAGCGCATGTACCGCACGGGCGACCTGGTGCGCCGGTGCTCCGACGGTGAGCTGGAGTACGTCGGCCGAGCCGACGACCAAGTGAAGGTGCGCGGCTTCCGCATCGAGCTCGGTGAGATCGAGGCAGCCCTGGCCGAGCACCCCGCAGTCGCCCAGGCCGCCGTCCTCGCACAGGACGACCGGCTCGTCGGCTACGTCGTCCCGCGCCAGGCGGCGGTGCGGGACGACGGCCTCGAAGCGGAACACGTGGGCGAGTGGCGGGACATCTACGATGCCCTGCCCATCGTTCCCGAGGAAGCCGCCTTCGGTCAGAACTTCGTCGGCTGGAACAGCAGCTACGACGCGAGCCCGATTCCGATCGAGCAGATGCGGGAATGGCGGGACGCCACCGTGGCGCGCGTCCTGGCCCTGCGCCCCCGCCGGGTGCTGGAAGTCGGCGTCGGCACCGGCCTCCTCCTCTCGCAGATCGCACCGCACTGCGAGGCCTACTGGGCGACCGACTTCTCCGCCACCGCGATCGAAGCGCTGGCCGCCCAAGTGGCGCGGGAGGAGCGGCTGGCTGAGCGTGTGGTCCTGCAGACCCGCCCGGCGCACGACATCGACGGGCTGCCGGTCGGGCGGTTCGACACCATCGTGCTGAACTCGGTGGTGCAGTACTTCCCGTCCGCCGACTACCTCGCCGACGTGATCGACCGGCTGATGCGGCTGCTCACCCCCGGCGGCGTGCTCTTCGTCGGCGACATCCGCAACCTGCGGCTGCTGCGCCCGTTGGCCACGGCCGTCCAGCTCCACCGGGCCGCCGACGGCGCCGACCTGCCTTCAGTGCGCCGTGCCGTGGAGCAGGCCCTGCTGGTGGAGAAGGAACTCCTGGTCGACCCGGACTTCTTCACCGTCCTGCGCGACCGGGGCACCAACATCGGCGCCGTGGCCGTGGAGGTCAAGCGCGGTCGGCACCACAACGAGCTCACTCGCTACCGCTACGACGTCACGCTGTACAAGCAGCCGGCCGTCCCGACGGCACCGGCCGCGCCGCAGGAGCTGGCGTGGGGCCGAGAGATCGCCGACCTCAAGGAGGTGCGCGAGCTGCTCGCCCTGCGCAACGTGGACCCGGTGCGCATCACCGGGGTGCCGAACCGGCGCGTCGCCCGCGAGGCAGCGCTGGCCCGGGCGGTGCAGAACGGGGACGGCACGCTCGCCGAACTGCTGGACCGGCTGCACGGCCCGGACAGCGGCGACTTGCCCGACCCGGAGGATTTCCGTGAGCTCGGCGACGAACTCGGCCGCCGGGTGGACGTCACCTGGTCGGTCGGCGCGCCCGACGCCCTGGACTTCGTCATCTCCGACGTACCGGGAGACGCCCCCGTCGAGGCCTACCGGCCGCTGCGGCCGTCCGGCACCGCGTTGTCCTCGCTCACCAACCGCCCGACCGGAAGCCGCGCCACGGGCGCCCTCGTCGGCGAACTCCGCGACCGGCTGCGCGACCGCCTGCCCGACTACCTCGTGCCGTCGGCCTTCGTCGTCCTGGACGCACTGCCGCTGACCGCCAGCGGCAAGGTCGACCGCCGCGCACTGCCCGCCCCCGACCTGGGGACGGCCGCGACCGGGCGGGCGCCGCGCACCCCGCAGGAGCAACTGCTCGCCGATCTCTTCGCCGACGTGCTCGGGCTGCCCAGGGTCGGCGTCGAAGACAGCTTCTTCGACCTCGGCGGGCATTCCCTGCTGGCGACCCGCCTGGCCTCCCGGGTCCGGGCGACCTTCGGCGCGGAACTGGAAGTTCGCACGCTCTTCGAGCACCCGACCGTGGCCGCCCTGGCGGCCCGCCTCGACGGCTCGGTCACGGAGCGGCCCGCGCTGACCGCCCGTCCGCGCCCCGAGCGGATCCCACTGTCCTTCGCCCAGCAACGCCTGTGGTTCCTGCACCGCATGGACGGGCCGAGTGCCACCTACAACATGCCGCTCGCGCTGCGCCTGGACGGCGAACTGGACCGGGCGGCGCTGCATGCCGCGCTCGCCGACGTGATCGCCCGGCACGAGAGCCTGCGGACGGTCCTGCGCGAGGCGGACGGCGTGCCGTACCAGCTCGTGCTGAGCGCGGACGAGGCCCGCCCCGAGCTGCCGGTCATCGAGCTCGATGACGTACAGCTGTCCGGCCGGCTCGCGGAGGGGGCCGGGCGTGGCTTCGACCTGGCCGCCGAACCGCCGATCCGCGCGGAGCTCTACGCGTTTGCCTCCGACCGGCATGTGCTGCTGCTCGTGGTGCACCACATCGCGGCCGACGGCTGGTCGATGGGCCCGCTCTCCCGCGACCTGGCGACGGCATACGCATCCCGCTGCCGGGGCGAGGAACCGCAGTGGTCCCCGCTGCCGGTGCAGTACGCCGACTACACCCGGTGGCAACGCGATCTGCTTGGCGACGCCACCGATCCGGACAGCCTGTTCGCCCGACAACTCGCCTATTGGAGCGAGGAGCTGACCGGGCTGCCGCAGCGGCTGCAACTGCCCGCAGACCGGCCCCGGCCGGCTGTGGCCTCCCAGCTGGGCGGTCGGCTCGCCGTCCGGCTGGACGCCGAACTGCACCAGGCATTGCGGGACCTGGCCACCTCGCGCGGCGCCAGCATGTTCATGGTGCTGCAGGCCGGCCTGGCTGCGCTGCTCACCCGGCTCGGCGCCGGCACCGACATCCCGATCGGCAGTCCCATCGCCGGGCGCACCGACCAAGCCCTGGACGACCTCGTCGGGTTCATGGTCAACACCCTGGTGCTGCGCACCGACACGAGCGGCGACCCCGGCTTCGCCGAGCTGCTCGGCCAGGTACGGCAGAAGGCGCTGTCCGCGTACGCCCACCAGGACGTGCCGTTCGAGTACCTGGTCGAGGTGGTCAACCCGGCCCGATCCCTGTCGCACCACCCGCTGTTCCAGATCATGCTGGCTCTGCAGAACGCGCCATGGAGCGAGTTCACGCTGCCGGGGCTGTCGAGCGGCTACCTGGAGGCACCGACCGGCACCGCGCGGGTCGACCTGACGTTCAGTCTGGCCGAGCAGTACCGACCGGACGGCAGCCTCGACGGCATGGTCGGTGCGGTGGAGTACGCCACCGATCTGTTCGATCCGGCCACCGTGGAGCTGCTGTTCGCCCGCTGGGCGCGTTTGCTGCGCGCGGTGGTTGCCGACCCCGACCGGCCGATCAGCCGGATCGACATCATGTCCGGCGAGGAACGCCACCGGCTGCTGTCCGAGTTCAACGACACCGCCGCCGAGCTGCCCGAGGCCGCGCTGCCGGAGCTGTTTGCCCGTCAGGTACGAGCCACCCCGGACGCGGTGGCCGTCGTGGCGAGCGGCACCGAGCTGACCTATCGGGAGCTCGACCTGCGGGCCAACCGCCTCGCGCGGGCACTGATCCGCCAGGGCGTGGCGTCGGAGACACCGGTGGCGGTGATGCTGGAGCGCTCGGCGGACCTGGTCGTGGCGATCCTGGCGATCATCAAGGCGGGCGGCGCCTACGTGCCGCTCGACTCGCGCTTCCCGCAGTCCCGCATCGACCTGATCCTCCGGGAGGCCGGGGCCGCGCTGGTGCTCACCGAGGACGTGGTGGCCACACTGATCCAGTCCGAGTCCGATTCGTCCGACCCTGACGTCCCATCTGACCCTTGGCAGTTGGCGTACGTGATGTACACCTCCGGCTCGACCGGGCGACCGAAGGGCGTCGCAGTCACCCACCGCGACGTGGTGGCCCTCGCGCTGGCCCCCGACTGGCGCGGCGGCGGGCACGAGCGGGTGCTGCTGCACTCCCCGACCGCGTTCGACCTCTCGACGTACGAGCAGTGGGTGCCACTGCTCGGCGGCGGCCGGGTCGTCGTCGCACCGCCCGGCCGGCTCGACATCGACCTGCTGCACCAGGTGGTCAGCGAGCACCAGGTAACCGGACTGTGGCTGACGGCCGGCCTGTTCCGCCTGGTCGCCGAGGAGCGGCCGGGCCTGCTCGCGGGGGTCAGCGAGGTGTGGACCGGCGGTGACGTGGTCTCCCCGGCCGCCGTCGCCCGGGTGCTGGCAGCCTGCCCCGGTCTTGAGGTGGTCAACGGCTACGGGCCGACCGAGGCCACGACCTTGGCCACCTGCCATCCGGTCCGTACCCTCCCCGAGCACGCCGCGACCGTGCCGATCGGCCGGCCGATGGCGAACATGCGTGCCTACGTGCTCGACGCGGGGCTGCGACCGGTGCCGCCGGGCGTGGTCGGTGAGCTGTACCTCGCGGGGGTGGGCGTGGCCCGGGGCTACGTCGGCCGGCCCGGCCTGACGGCACAGCGGTTCACCGCCGACCCGTACGGGCCGGCCGGGGGCCGGATGTACCGCACGGGCGACCTGGCGGCGTGGCTGGCCGACGGCACACTGGAGTTCGCCGGACGGGCCGACCACCAGGTCAAGCTGCGCGGCTTCAGGATCGAGCCCGGCGAGGTCGAGGCGGTGCTCGCGAGTTGCCCGGGCGTCGCCCAGGCAGCCGTCGTCGCCCGGGAGGACCAGCCGGGCGACAAGCGGCTCGTCGCCTACGTGGTGCCCGCTTCCGAGGGTGCGCCCGAGGCGGGTGAGCTGTCCGACCGGCTGCGCCGCGAACTGCCCGAGTACATGGTGCCGTCGGCGTTCGTCACCCTGGACATGCTGCCGTTGACCGCCAACGGCAAACTGGACCGGGCCGCCCTGCCGGCCCCCGACTACGGGGCGCCGGGCACCGGGCGCGGCCCGCGGACGCCGCAGGAGGAGCTGCTGTGCGACCTGTTCGCCGAGGTCCTCGGCCAGGAGCAGGTGCGCATCGACGACAGCTTCTTCGACCTGGGCGGGCACTCGCTGCTGGCCGCCCGCCTGGTCTCCCGCGCCCGCGAGACCCTCGGCGTCGAGGTCGGACTGCGCACCCTCTTCGAAGCGCCGACCGTGGCCGGGCTCACGGAACGCCTGGTCATGAACGATCCCGGCGAAGCGTTGGACGTGGTGCTGCCGCTGCGCACGACCGGGAGCCGGACACCGCTGTTCTGCATCCACCCCGGCGGCGGCATCAGCTGGTCGTACAGCGGGCTGCTGAACCACATCGGTCCCGAGTACCCGGTCTACGCGATCCAGGCGCGCGGACTCGGCCGCCCCGAACCCCGGCCGACGTCCTTCGAGGAGATGGCGGCCGACTACGCCGACCAGATCCAGAAGATCCAACCCGAGGGCCCGTACCTGCTGCTCGGCTGGTCTGCCGGTGGGCTGATCGCCCAGGCGATCGCCTGCGAGCTTCAGACCCGTGGCGAGCGGACCGCGCTGCTGGCGATCCTCGACGCCTACCCGGTGAAGGACGTGCAGTTCGAGGAGCTGCCCGTGCCCACCGAGCGGGACGTGCTCGTCGGGGTGCTCGACTGCGACCTGGACGAGCTGGGCGACCGGCCGCTGACCTACGGCGAGGTCGCCGAGATCCTGAGCCGGCGGGGCAGCGCACTGGCAGGCCTGACGGAGCAGCAGATCGAGATCATCGTCCACATCATGATCAACAACGCCAAGCTGGCGGTCGACTTCGTCCCCGGCAGGTTCGACGGAGACCTGCTGCTCTTCAACTCCACGATCGACCGGGGCGCCGACAACGCCGGGCCCGGGACCTGGCGCCCGTACATCGCCGGCCGGATCGAATCGCACGAGATCACCACCCGGCACGACCGGATGACCCAAGCCGGCTCGCTGGCCCAGATCGGCCCGATCCTGGCCGCCAAGCTCGCCGAGGCCACCGGTGACACCCCAACCCGCAACCAGGAGGACTGATTCCCATGACCAACCCCTTCGAGAACCAGGACGGCACCTTCCTTGTGCTCGTCAACCAGGAGAACCAGCACTCGCTGTGGCCTCAGTTCGCGGACGTCCCCGCCGGCTGGACCGTCGCCCACGGCCCCGACACCCACGCCGCCTGCCTGGAGTACGTCGAGCAGACCTGGACCGACATGCGGCCCAAGAGCCTTGTCGACGCCATGGATGCCCAGCGGTAGCGCGGCCGACATGACCTCCACCGATACCCTGGACGAGGCCCGCGGCACCGCGGGCCTCGTCCGGCCCGGCGACCTCGCCGCAGCGCTGCAAACGCCCGAGGCCCGCCGGGACCCATACCCGTTCTACGCCCGCATGCGGCGCGAGAGCCCGGTCCACCGCAGCACCCAGGGCATCTGGTACCTCACCCGGTACGCCGACGTCGAGGCGGCCCTGGGAAACCTTCGGCTGTCCAACGACCGGGACCGGATGACCCGCGCCTACGGCGCGCTCGGCGGCGACCTGAAGGCCTTCAGCAGGCTCACCGACCGGCTCGGCCGGGTGATGAGCAACACCGACCCGCCGGACCACGCCCGGCTGCGCAAGCTGGCCAACCGTGCCTTCACCGCCCGGCGCGTCGAAGCCCTGCGCGACGGCGTCCAGCGGATCGTCGACCGGCTCATCGACGAGGCGGTCACGGCGGGGTCGACCATGGACCTGATCGAGGAGGTCGCCTCCCCGCTGCCGCTGTCCGTCATCTGCGAGCTGTTCGGCATCCCACCCGAGGACCGTCCGCAGGTCAACACATGGTTCCGCCGCCTCGGCCGGCTGAGCGAGGACATCGACAAGTCTGAGACGGCGATCGAGCAGTACGAGGAGTACCTCGCCCGACTCGTCCGCCGACGCCGGGCAGACCCGGGCGACGACCTGATCAGCGCCTTGGTCGCGACGCAAGCGCAGGACGACCGGCTCACCGACTCCGAACTTCTGTCCACCTGCTTCGTCCTGATCACCGCGGGCGACGAGACCACCACCCACCTGATCGGCAACGGTATGCTCGCCCTGCTACGCCACCCAGACCAGCTGGCCCGGCTGCGCGAGGACCCGGTGCTGATCCGCACCGCCGTCGACGAACTGGCCCGCTACGACACGCCGACCCAGGCCATCGTCCGGGTCGTCGCCGAGGACGTCGGGATCGGCGGGCGGACGCTGCGCGAGGGCGAGCTGGTGTACCTGTTCCTCGCCTCCACCAACCGTGATCCCGAGCGCTTCGAGGACCCCGACCGGCTCGACCTGTCCCGCCCCGGCAACCGGCACCTGAGCTTCGGCAACGGCCCGCACTTCTGCCTCGGCGGTCCGCTGGCCAAGCTCCAGGCAGAGGTGGCCATCGGCACGCTGGTCCGTCGGCTCCCGCACCTGCGGCTGGCCGACGGGGCGGCCCTCGAATGGCGGCCCAACCCACTGCAACGGCGGCTGAGCGCCCTCCCACTCAGCTACTGACACATGAACGATGACGAAGGAGAAGTGACCATGGCCCGAGAGTTCGAGGTCCGCCGGGAGCAGGACCTGCCCGCCACGCCCGAGCAGGTCTGGCATGCGGTCGCCACCGGCACCGGCAACCTCGGCTGGCTGTACCCCATGGAGGTCGAGCCGCACGTCGGCGGAAAGGTCACCCGGGCCGACGGCACCGTCGTGGCGTGGGAGCCGCCGCACCACTTCGCCGTGCGCGTGGCCCTGGACGACGGGTTCTCCAACACGCTCACCTACCGGATCGAGCCGCTCGACGGCGGAACGAGCCACCTGCGCATGGGAATCCACTGGGTGCACACGGGCGTCGTCGACGACACCTGGGACACCAAGGCGGACGCGGCCGAGAAGCACGTCGACTTCTACCAGCACGCCCTCGTCGAGTACCTGAGGCACTTCGCCGGCCGCCCCGTCGTCTACGTCAAGGCCGGCCGCGGCGAGCGCACCGACGACCCCGCCGACTTCGCCGCCCTGCGCCGACGCCTCGGCCTCGCCGACGACACGACCGTCGGCGACCGGCTTTCGCTCGACCTCCCGGGCGTGGACGGCGGCTCGGAGGAGGTCGTTGTGGACTGGCTGAGCCCCGACTTCGTCGGCCTGCGCGGCCCGGACGCGCTGTACCGGTTCTTCAACGGCAGCACCTGGAACTGGCCGATCTGGCTGGGCCACCACCTGTTCGCCGAGGACACGGACGAACAGCAGGCCACCAAGGCGTGGAGCGCCTGGCTCACCGGCGCCTGACTCGTCGCACGACACAACCCGAAGGACCTCTGGTGGAAACACTGCTCTATGCCGCCGAACTCGTCCAGGAAGACGGTACCTACAAGCTAGTCGTGCAGGACCTGGTGCGGGGCACGGTCCAGGTCACCCCGGTCCCCAAATCCGCGGTGGACAGGCTCCCGGCCTTCCTGTCGGTGCTGAGTTCCAAGCTCGGCTCCGCACCCGCCCGCGGCCGCTGGTAGCTTCCGACGTCACGAGGCCGGTGCCGTCCAGCGCTCCCGGACGGCACCGGCCTCGTGACGTCGCGGCCCAAGGCTTGGCGGTCCCCGCCTCCCCGAACCGCGGCAGGATCGTCACCCCCGCTTGCTCGGCGATTCCGGTATTGGCGCCCGTGTCCAGGAACGCCCGGGTCTCCTGCGAGGAGTACGCCTGGCAGTAGACCACCACGACCTTGTCGTCGGCGATCGTCTCGCGGAAATCCTCCAGGCTGGTCGGGTCACATCAGTGTCCCTTGGCGACTTGATCCTGCCGCCGCGCCAAGGGGGGCGGTGGCTGAACGGTGGTCCGCGGTCAGGACGAGTCGCACGCGACGGACTCGCCCTGTCCGTAATAGGGGTGCAAGCACCGTCCATCAGCACGCGCCCGAGATGGCGGGCCCGACCAGCAGCGGTGCCATGGGGTTCAACGAGGGGTCACCCGACGCCGTTCTGCAGACCCCTGCCTGTGCAAAACGTCAGCCCATGACGGCTCGAGAGGCGGCACCCTCAGCCATGGGCCGTTTGCGGGAGAATGCGCCTAGGTTGATGACGATGCCGGTGTGTTCACCTGTGTACCGCAGCGGATCGTGGTCGTGGTCGTGGCCGGCCTCGACGCGGTCGACCAGGGCGGCGAGGAACCGGCCCGCCAGGGGAGCGTTCTTGAACTGGTTGCCGCTCGTTCCCATGGCGACATAGAAGCCGGCCAAATCGGTGCGGTCGTAGATGGGGGACCAGTCGTCGGCGGCGTCGTAGACACTGGCGATGCCGGTCGGCCGGTTCGGGACGCGGAGGAGCGGGAATCGGCGTGCGGCCCTGGTCACTTGGGCGTCGAATCGGGCGGCCGTCGGGTGCGGGTTGCACATGTCGGGATCGTCGAGCCACTCCATAGGGTCGCAGGCGGGCAGCGTGCTGCCGATGAGGAGGTGTCCGCCGAGGGGGCGCAGGTAGGTCCCAAGGTCGACATCGGCCACGATCAGGCCGAGCGTAGTCTTGGCGCCGCCCGGGCTCGACGAGGTTGTGTCGCCCTGGCAGGCCGGTGCGGCCACCTGGTGGACTTCTTGGCGCAGCGGGCGCACTCCGACGGTGAACTCGGCTCCGACCTCGGCCATCCGGTTGAACGCGCCCGACCAGGGCCCGGCGGCGTTGATCACCACCGGTGCCGTGATCGCGGTGCCGTCGGCGAGCCGGATGCCCGCCACCCGGTCCTCGCGGCGCAGGACACCGACGACTGTGCGATGGAAGAGGAAGCGCGCCCCGATGCGGGCCGCCGCGTCCGCGAGATTCTGTGCCGCGAGCTGGGGATCGTCGACGAAGCCCGCATCGGGTGTGAACAGCGCGCCGAGTTCCCCTGCCGGGCCGGAGAAGAACGCCTCGTCGAGCAGGGGCTTGGGGGGTCCGTAGCGTCCCGCGTCGATGCCGGGGATCCGGCTGCGCAGCGTTGCGGCATCCCAGCGCTCGTACGGCACGCCGGCACGCTCGAACAGTGCGATGACCTCCGACGTCCCGGAGCCCGGCGCGTCGAAGAGTACCGCTCCGGTCCGCCGGAACGCCGCCAGGCCAGGGCCGTGCATGGTGCCCAGGTGCTCCGCCCATCGTGCCCAGCAGTGCTGGGATTCCCAGGCGGTGGCGACACCGTCCCAGGTCGAGTAGTTGAAACGGATGATCGCGCTCGAGGCGCTGGTGGATCCGTGGCCGACGCCGCCGGACTTGTCGACGACCACTACGCGCCGACCGGTGCGCGCCAGTTCCAGTGCCACCGCGGCACCGATCACACCGGCGCCCACGACGACCGCGTCCGCGCCGGACGGAAGCGCGTCCGGTTCCCTGTCCGTCATGACGGCAGGTCCCCCGGGGTTCGCGGAGCCCGGTCGCCGTTCGCGTCCGGGTGGACGCTGCCGGCTTGGGGCGGGCAGTCGCCGACGTGATACGGGAAGTGGCACGCGGCGCGGTGCGGCTGTCCGGCCGCATCCTGCTGGGGGTCCCGTGCGGCGCAGACGTCCCGTCCGGGACGCCGGCTCGGCCCGACGGGGCAGCGCGGATGAAAGCGGCATCCGGTCGGTGGCGATGCGGGGTCGGGCACCTCCCCGGGAAGAAGCGGTTCCCCGACCGGTCGTCGTCCGGCGTGCAAGCTCGGCACGGCGGACAGCAGCGTTCGGGTGTAGGGGTGCCGTGGGCTGCGCAGCAGGTTCTCGGTGGAGGCGGTCTCGACGATCCGACCGAGATACATCACGGCGACGGCGTCCGACACATGGCGGACGGCGGCGAGGTCATGGCTGATGAACAGCATGGCGAAGCCCATGCGTCGTTGCAGATCCCGAAGCATGGTGAGGAGCGCTGCCCGGACCGACACATCGAGAGCCGAGGTGACCTCGTCGGCGATGAGAACCGCCGGATCGACGGCGAGCGCGCGGGCGACGGCCACGCGTTGGCGCTGGCCGCCCGAGAGCTGCCGCGGCACACGGTCGGCGCAGCCGGCGTCGAGACCGACCAGTTCCAGCAGCCCGCTGATGCGCTGTTCGCGGCTGCGGCGGTCCAGCCGGACGAAGGCCCCGGCTGATTCGGCGATCGACTGACGGACCGTCATGCGCGGGTCCAATGCCGTGTCCGGGTCCTGGAAAACCAGTTGGACCTGTTGCCCCAACCGACGCCGATCGGCCGCCCGGTGCCCACGGCATTCCCGCCCACCGACCGTGATCCGCCCGGCGCACGGGCTGTCCAGCCCGACGACCGCACGTGCCAGGGTGGACTTTCCCGAACCGGACTCGCCGACCAGACCGACCGTCGTGCCTTGGGGAACCTCCAGTGACACTCCGTCCACTGCCGTGATCGGCCCGAACGGCCCGTGGTGGCGAACAGTGACGTCGTACAGCGCCAACCCTGCCCCTTCCCTCACTTCTCCACCTCTTCGGTCTCACGTTGTCCGCAGAGCAGCGCCGGGGGCAGCGGTCGCCAGCAGGCGACCTCGTGCCCCGGGTCGAGCGGGGACAACACGGGGCTCTCTACGGCGCACCGGTCCAGCCGATGCGGACAGCGGTCATGGAATGGGCAGCCCGGGACCGCACCGCACGGATCGGGCGGCCCTCCCTCGATGGTGTGCAGGGGGCGGTCGCGGTCCGCGGCCATGTCCGGGACCGAGGCGACGAGCATCCGCGTGTACGGATGCCGTGCGCCGGTCGCCAGCTCATGGGCAGGAAGGTTCTCCACGATCGTTCCCCCGTACATGACCAGAACCCGGTCGCAGGCGTCGGCCACCAGGGCGATGTCGTGGCTGATGAAGAGGATCGCGGTGGCGTCGTCGTGCCGGATACGGCGGAGCAGGTCCATGATCTGCCGCTGCACGGTGACGTCCAGGGCTGTCGTCGGCTCGTCCGCGATGATGAGGCCGGGCCGCATCATCGAAGCGGCAGCGATCGCCACTCGCTGGCGCTGACCGCCGGAGAGCTGAAAGGGGCGGGACCGCAGCAACCGACGCCCGCCGGGCAGTGCGACCCGCTGAAGCTGCGCCAGGGCCTGCTCGACGGCCTGGGCACGAGGGGTGCCATGGTGCGCACGCACGGCCTCCGTCATCTGCGTTCCGATGCGGAGCGACGGGTTGAAGGCCGAGGCCGGGTTCTGGAAGATCACCGCCATTCCCGTCGCCAGCTGCCTGCGCCGCTCTTTGCGTGTCGAAGACTCGGCGTCCGCGCCGAGGAACCGGTGGGTACCCCAGGTCGCGCAGGCGCCGTCCGGCAGCAGGTCGGCGATGGCAAGCGCCGTCAGCGACTTACCGGAGCCGGACTCGCCGACCAGGCCGACCATCTCACCGCGCCGCAGAGCGAGGGTGACACCGCGGACGGGCCGGACCACCCGGTCCGGCGAGGGAAGGGCGACCCGCAGATCCTCCACCTCCAGCACGTGGTCCACGGATGCCGGTCGGTCGGCGCGCGCCGGGTGTACCGCGGGTTCTTCCAGCTGCCGTGTGCGGGCGCGTCGCGCGGCGGCTCCGGCCAGCACCTCGCCGAGCAGTTGGAAGGCCACACTGGCGTAGACGATGGCGACGCCGGGTGCCACGGCGGGCAGAGGTTCGGTGTAGATGCGGTCCAGCCCCTGGCTCAGCAGGAGCCCCCAGTCGTACGAAGGGGGCTGCACCCCCAGTCCGAGGAAGCTCAGCCCCGACAGGGCCACGAGTGCCGAGCCCGCGGCGACTGTGGTGTTGAGCATCAGCGGTTCGGCGATGTGGGGCAGGACATGGTGCAGGAGGAGCCGGTGGCGACGCAGGCCCAGCACACGTGCCGCCGCCATGAAGTCGGTTCCGGCCACTCCGGCAGCAAGGGTCTGCGTGATCCGCGCGAAGCCCGGTGCACTGGCGACGGCGAGTGCGAACACCGCCCCACCCGCTCCCGCGCCGAAGAGGGCCGCGAAGAACATCGCGACGAGAAGCGCGGGAAATGCCAGTAGGAGGTTGATCAGGGCTCCCAGCAGGCGGCGGGCGCGCCCGCCCACGACGGCGGTGAGCGCGCCCAGCGTGATCCCGGCCACCGCCCCGAGGAGCGTGGCCGCGACTGCCAGCAGCAGGGAGAGCCAAGTCGCCGAGAGCAGCCGGGCGAGCAGGTCGCGCCCGAGATGGTCCGTGCCGAGCAGATGACTTGCAGTGGGCCCCCGCAGCACCGCCGACGGGTCCGGACGGTCGGCGGCCTGCCCCCACAGCACCGCCCCCGCGACGGCCAGTACGGCGAGCGATCCGAGCATCGTCAGGGTGATCACGCCTATGGGCGAGGCCCAGACCGACCGGGACGCACGAGACCTGCCGGCGGCGGCACCCGGCGTGGAAGGGGAAGGAGGAAACAGCACCATCGGATCACGTCTTCCGGATGACCGATCGGGGGTCGAGCAGCGCGAGGGCCAGATCGACCAGGAAGTTCACCACGAGGACGGCCGAGCCCAGCACCAGAACCGACGCCTCGACGACCGCGTAGTCCTGCGCGGCCACGGACTGTGCCATCGCCGAACCGATGCCCGGCCAGGCGAACACCTTCTCGACCAATACGGTCCCCGCGATCAGGGCCGGCAGGAGATTCCCGGCGAGCGTCAGCGACGCGGTCAGCGTGTTCGGTGCCACGTGGCGCAGATAGAGCGGGACGGAGGGCAGCCGTTTCGCACGGGCGGCACGCAGATAGTCCGTCGCGAGAACCTTGAGCGTCTCCACCCGTACGATCCGCAGTAGAACCGCGGTCGGAGCGAGCGCCAGCGCGAGCACGGGCAGCACGTAGGACTGAGGACCGAGGTCGCCGGCTACCGGAAAGATGCGCAGGGCGACTGCCAGTCCCGCGGTGAGACCCGCCGCGAGCACGAAGTCCGGCATGCCCGCCATGGCGGAGGTGGTGGCGGTGAACGCCAGCTCCGCCCGGGGCCGCCGCCCTCCGCGTGTCCACACCGCGGCGAGCAGCCCCCCGGGGAGGGCGACGACAAGTACACAGGCGAACGCCAGGACAGCCAGCAGCAAGGTGGCCGGCAGACGTGCCCTGACCAGGTCGGCCACCGGCTCGCCGGTCACCAGAGAGACCCCGAGGTCCCCGTGGGCCAGATGACGCAGATACTGCCGGTACTGCGCCAACAGGCCATGGTCCAAACCGAGTTCGTGTCGTTTGGCCGCTACGAGGTCCGGCGGGGCATCCACTCCCAGCGCGGCCCGGACGGGGTCACCGGGTACCAGCCGGATCATCGCGAAGGAAGCGGTGACGACCACGAAGAGGGAGACCGTCAGCCGCACCGCACGCCGGCAGCAGAACACCACCCACGGGTGGCACCGTGCCAGGGCGCCGAGCCGCGCGGACACGGTCGTCATGGGAGACCTCCTCGACTGGTGGTGCGCGGTCGTGTGCGGCGTCCGCCGCTATCTGTGCAGGCGGATGCTGGTCGGTACGATCTGGCCGCCGGGCGCGACGGCGAAGGTCGTCCGGTAGCCGTATACCGTGCTCGTGCCGTCGGCGATGGGGAGCGCATCGGCCGAGCGGAACAGCGCCGCGGCGGCCCTGTTCCAGTCCGCACAGCTGGCCGTGCCCGGTGCGCGCAGGGCGAGGGCGACGAAGCGGTCGTAGGCGCGGTTGGCGACGTACGCGAAGTTGAGCCCCCCGGACGGCGGCGAACCGGAGAAGTACGGGACGAGCTGCGCGGGCAGCGGCGGACCCGGCGAGCTGCCGACCACGACGTCGAAGTCGCCGCTTTGGTACATGGCCTGTACCACCGCGTTGCTGCTCTCGCTGACGAGGTCGACGTCCGCGCCCAGCGCCTGCCAGGTGGCGGCCATCAGTTCGGCGACCGACGGAAGGGTGGAGCCGAAGTCGGCGCTGCTGAGCAGCCGCAGCCGCAGCGGCCTGCTGTGCTTCACCAGCCTGCCCCGTGCGTTCTTCGTCCAGCCCGCGGCGCCCAAAGCCCCCACGGCACTCTGCGAGGGCAGGTTCCCGGCGGCCACGTCGGCGTGGCAGACGGAGTCCGCGGCGGTCAGATGGCTGGCGGGCGTTCCGTCGCCGCCGATCGCCACATTGGCGAGGCCCTTGCGGTCCAGAGCACCCACCAGTGCCTGACGCAGCACAGGCTCGCTCAAGGGGCGGCCGGTCCGTTCGTTGAAGAAGGTCAGCCCCACCACGGTCGGCACCTGGGCGGTGGCCAGGCCGTGGCCGGTCAGCCGCGCGCGGTCCGGGCCGGTCACCATCGCGATGTTCACGCCGCCCGTGAGTAGCAGATTCGCCACCGTGGACTCCTGCGGCACCACCGACACCACGATCCGCTCAGGCTGGCCCGCAGCTGCGTTGGTCGCTCCCCGCGGCCCCCACGCATACCCCTTGCGCCGTGTGAAGAGGTACGGACCGCCCGAGGTGTATCCGCTCAGCACGTACGGCCCGGTGCCCTCCGTGCTCCTGTCCAGCGCGCCGGGATCCGCCAGCCCGGCGGGGCAGACGACGGGCACCAGACCGATCGTCCGCACGATGAAGCTGTACGGTGACGCCATCCGCACCGACACCGTCCGTGCCGCGTCGTCGGCCGACACCGTGAACGGCACTCCGGGCAGCGCCGCCCGGGCGCCGACGAGCCGGTTGCGGGGATCGCTCGCATATCTCAGTGACCGGGCCACCCCGGAGGCCGTGAGGATCGCGCCGTCGGAGCAGGTCACTCCCTTGCGCAGGGTGAAACTCGCCGAAGTGGCTCCGGCTCGCCACTTCTCGGCCAGGCCCGACGCCACACGCCCGTCCGGCGCCATATTGACCAACGAGTCGTAGGCATAAGGAGCCAGGGCAGAGCCGAACTGCGAGTACGGATGGAAACTCGGGGTCTCGGAGGCGGTGGCGATCGTGACGGTGCCCCCCACGACGACAGGGGTGTGTGTCGATGACACGTCGCCGCCGCCACAACCGGCCATCACGGCTGACGCGACAGCGGCGGACGCCACCGCGGCCGACCGAGCCCTGGGAAACGACACGGTTCGGCGGTACATGGTGTTCATCGTGCCACCGAGATCGACGGCGTCGGGCCGCCTCCCCCGGGCCGGACACGAACGGGCCGGATGATTTCCCCCGTTCGAGTGAGGTCGCCCGACTCGCGGTTCATCTCCATTCCTGACGTGGCGTCATTCGGCGCGCACACTGGCCGCATGGCGAACCATCCATCCCACTGCCCGGACGGCTCGGCGGCGCAGGTCGACCGACTCGCGACCGCGTACTGGGACTTCCTGCTCGTACGTGAGCCGTCGTTGCGGACACGCCGCGGGCTGCCGGTCGAGTCGCTGCCGGGAGTGTCTGCCGCGGAGGCCCACGAGCGCGCCGGGTTCGCGGCAGGGGTGCTGGACCGGCTGGGCACACCGAAGCCCGCGGAGCTGTCCGGTCCCGCCGCCGACACCGCGGGCTTCCTTCGGGCGCTGGCCGAACAGGAAGCGGAGGCGGGACGATTCCACTGGCTCACCCCCACCGCCACGCCGTACCAGCTCTTCCGCCTCCAGCAGTACGGTGACACGGTCTTCCGCCCGTTCCGCTTCGACAACCGGGCCGACGCGGACCGGTACGTGTCCCTCGTACGGGATCTGGCCCGCTGTGTCGCGACGATCGGTGACAAGGTCGCCGGGCAGGCGGCACGGGGCTTCCATATCCCCGTCCCGGCGCTGGCCGGGGTCCACACCACCCTCACCCGTCTGCGGGCATCGGCGACACGGTACGTCCGAGCGGGCGCCGAGCGGCTCACTCGACTCGACGCGGCGAGCCGGGGCCACCTGCGCGACGCGGTGGCGGGGCTCGTGGCTGCCGAGCTGGAGCCGGCGTTCGACCGCCTTCTCGCCCTCGTGGGCGACCCGGACCTCCTCAGGCGGGCACCGCAGGCCGTCGGATGGGCCCACTACCCGGAAGGCGAAGCGGCGTACCGGGCCTTCGTCAGGACGTACACATCCAGCGACACACCACCCGAACGCCTCCACGAACTCGGCCGGGAGCACTGCCGCCAACTCAGCGAGCGGATGCGGGAGATGCGAGGCACGCTCGGCTTCGCGGGGACGGAAGCGGAGTTCCATGAACGGCTCGCGACCGAGCCCCGCCTGTACGCCGTCACCCCGGAGGAGGTCGAGGCTCGCTACCGCGGACACCTCGACCGCCTCACGCCGCTGCTGCCGCGCTGGTTCGCGGTCCTGCCTCGCGCCCCCTATGGCGTGGCCCGCCTCGACCAGGCGCTGGAGGCGTCGATGACGTTCGGCTACTACGATCCGCCCACCGCCACGCAACCGGTGGGACGCTACCGCTACAACGCCTCGGACCTGGTGCATCGGTCACTTCTCGGCGCAGCCGCGCTGATCTACCATGAGCTGGCGCCCGGACATCATTTCCACCTCGCCCGTCAGGCTGAGAACACCACGCTGCCCGACCTGCGACGCGAACTGGTGCCCTTCAGCGGGTTTGAGGAGGGCTGGGCGGAGTACGCGGCAGGGCTCGCCTGGGAGATGGGGCTGTACGACGACCCGTGGGACGCGTACGGACGCCTGGCCCATGAACGGTTCACCGCGCAGCGCCTCGTCGTCGACACCGGCCTCAACCTCGGGATGATGACGCTGGAGCAGGCGCGCACCTTCATGCGCGCCCACGCGGCAGCCGAGTCCGAGGGACAGATCACGACAGAGTTGCTGCGCTACGCGACCGATCTGCCGGGACAGGCGCTGACATACCGGGCGGGTCATGCGGAATTCATGGCATTGCGAGCAGCGTGCGAAAGCGGCGCCGGTGCCGCGTTCGATGTGCGTGCCTTTCACGAGGCTGTGCTGGCCGGCGGCACGCTGCCGTTTCCGGCCCTGCGCCGACGGTTGGCGAGAGAACTGCACGGGGCGTCCGGCCGTCAGCAGAGGTACCAGTGCTCACCCGAGGAAGGCGAGTGACGTCGAGTTCCGGCCGTCGAATGGCCTGGACAGGCCGTAACGGAAAGGCCGTTCTACTCGAATGAGTGAAGGCCATGGCGGAAACTGTAACGGCCTTCTCAGCCTCGGATACTCTCCGCGATGAGGGGTGCGGGTTCGGCGATGCGGGAACCCATGCATGTCGTCGAATTTTCCTGTTCGCCTCCCGTTGTCTTTTCAATCATTCACTGCCTCTCAATCATCACTTCCTCGCCAGAAGAGAAGGATGTCGCGCCATGCCGCCTGTAGTACCTCCATTCCTGATCGGCCTGATCGCCGCATCCCTGGTCAAAAGGCTGGGTAAACCCCTCATGCGAGGGGTCGTCAAATCGTCGGTGGGCCTGGGAATCGAAATCAAGAAGGCCGTCCACGATGCCAGCGAGGGAATCCAGGATCTCGCGGCCGAGGCGACCGCCGAAATGCTTGCCGCCCAGATGACGCACGGAGCCGAGCACGGCACCGACACCGGCGCCCCGGAGGGCGGCACCGCGGGCCGGACCGGAGCGGGCACCGGGTCGGCGCCCGCCGCCGCAACGGCCCACGCGGCGCAGGCCGGCAGTGAGAGCAAGGCCGCCGACAAGGCCCGCGGCGCCGGTTCGGCCGCTGCCAAGGTGCGCTGAGTCCGCTGACCGGATCTCCACGTGATCCCCGGCGCGCCCGATGTCACGGCCCGACGAGACACGAGTGTTTTCCCGCGTGTCGCCGGCTGCTCTGCGGACAACTCCGCGGCGCGCTTCCCTCTGCGCACGCCGTCGAGGCTTCCAATTCCCGGCAAGGGCGCGCCCGTCCGTTTCTGGACACGCCCCTCCGAAAAACAGGTGAACATTCCCCCATGGCGCCTTTGGTGGCACAGCAGCCACACGTCGGCCCAACCTCTCGAACGTATGCGCCAGGTCTGTCGTTCCGGGGCGGCAGCGTTGGGGGGTGCCTGCGGTGCTCGGGCGGCCCCGGGGCACGAAAATTCTGGAGGGCGTCCTCCGGCGTGCGTCGGGAATCAGGGAGGCACGTGCCAATCCTGTGACCGGATCCGCTGGGTGGACACCAGCACCCCCGAGTACCTGCGCCACTTCGCAGGGCACCGTGCCACCTACATCAAGGCGTACAGGCCCACAGCACCGGCGCATGCCGACGCGTTCACCACTCTGCTCCGGCAAGCGCGCGTCACCGCAGAGACCGTCGTCGGCGACACGGTGCGCTTCGCCGTACCGGACCGCCTCGGCGTACCCCGGGACACCGTCGTGGACTTCCTCAGCGGCGACTTGCTCGGCCTGCGCACCACCGACGGGCTCTACCGACTCTTGGGCGGGCACACCTGGAACTGGCCGATCTGGCTCGGCCACCACCCGTTCACCGACACCATCGACGAGAAGCAGGCAACGTAGGTGTGGAAGGCATGGCTGGAGAAGGCGGCACCTTGATGAAGACAGGTCAGACGTCTACGACCGGAACACCCCTGTATTCCGCCGAACTCATCCAGGAAGACAGCGCCTACAAACTCGTTGGTACCGATCGCCTGCGCCACACCGTGCAGACCGCATACGTGTCCAGGAGGGTGGTGGAGCAGCTTCCCACCTTCCTCTCCAAGTTCAATTCCCCGCAGCTGGACGGTCTCCGGAAGTGATGACGGCGCACGACGCGAAGAAGTGGTTCCGTGTCCACCGGCGCGCGGCGGACCCCAGGCTCCGACTGGTGTGTTTCCCGCACGCCGGTGGCACGGCACAGTTGTTCCACGGCTGGCCCCCGCTGCTGCCGGAGGACGTCGAGGTGCTCGCTGTGCGGTACCCCGGCCGCCAGGACCGGCTCGCGGAAGCCTGCATCGAGGACATGGCCACCCTGGCCGACACGATCGACGACGCACTGCAACCGTGGCTCGACCGGCCGCTGGCCCTTTTCGGACACAGCATGGGTGCCTGCGTCGCCTACGAGCTGGCCCTGCGGCTGGAGGCCCGCGGCATCGTCCCCGAACACCTGCTGGTCTCCGCACACGCAGCCCCCCAGTGGGCCGAACACACCGCACTGCACAGTGCCGATGACGAAACCCTGATCACCCGCGTCCGGCACCTCGGAGACCTGCACTCGGGGGCCTACGACATCCCGGAGCTACGTGACCTGTTGCTGCCCGCCCTCCGCGCGGATTACCGGCTCATCGAGGGCTACCAACCGCTGCATCCGGCTCCGGTCAAGGCACCGATCACCGCGTACGTCGGCCAGGACGATCCGAGTTGCGTACTCGACCAGGTCCTCGCCTGGTGCGACCTCGCTGCCCCGGGCTTCTTCGAGCTGTGCTCGTTCCCCGGGGACCACTTCTACCTCGTGGCTCAGGAGGCCGAAGTGGTCGCGGATGTGGCAGCACGCCTTGCGCGCGCGTGCAACGCGGACCAGGCATGACGGTGGTATGCCCGTATCGGGAACCTGGATGTCCCCGGCACACACCCGCGAGGGGCAGGCGTCGTGTGTGGTCGGTCCCCGGCCAGGTTTCACCTCGGCCCCGGCGGCTGCCCGTACGGCTGTGACGGAAGGCGGGGCCCGACACCGCGCATGGCGTCTATGGGGTTTCCAGGGGACGATGCTTGTGCCGGGCGTTGAGACGCGCGGTGTCCCTGGCAGCGGCCACGAAGGCTGGGACGGAGAGGAAACCATGCGACCGGGCACACGTGTCGCCGACGCGATACTCCGGCTGCTCAGCCGGGACTGGGCCGGGCTGGCCATCGCCCTGCTGCCGGCGACCGCGGGCGCGTGGTGCGTCACCCTGGGAACCGGCTGGCGGATTCTCGGCGGTGTGCTCTGCGCCGTGGCCCTCGCGCTCGCTCTCGGGTCTCTCCGCCATCTGATGCATGTGGCCCGGGTACGGGTGAGGTATCCGCCACCCGGGCGAATGGTCGATGTGGGCGGCTACCGAATGCACATCCTCGCCGAGGGAGACGCCGGGCCGAGGTCCACCGTGGTCTGGATGCCGGGCGGCCATGCCGGCGGGTACGCCATGTACCGGCTACACGCGCTGGGGCGGGAACGGACGCGTTCGGTCCTGGTGGACCGTCCGGGCTCAGGCTGGAGCGACCCGGGCCCGTTCCCGCGTACGACGGCAGCCGAAGCCGTCGAACTGCTAATGGCGCTGGAGCAGGCCGGCGAAAAGGGGCCCTATGTTTTCGTGGGGCACTCCTTCGGGGGACTGCTCATGGCCAACGCCGCCAGGCGTCGCCCCGACCTGGTGGCCGGTCTGGTGCTGCTCGATCCCACCCCGCCCGATGTCGTCGCCTTCGGCCCGTCGCTTCCGGCCCTGCGGCATGCCGTGAGAGACCAGACCGCCCTCGCGCTGCGCCACCTCTTCGGCCTCCACGCCCTCGTGTCCAGGAACGAGGCACGCTCTCTCGAAGAGCCGACGCAGGTTCTCGCCGTAATCGAGACCAGGACCAAGGCGAACTGCGCCGCGGCATCGATCCTGCGAGAGCTGTCGCCGGACGGCATCACCCGAGACGGTTGGCAAACGGTCGTACACGATGGCGAGCTCGGCTCGCTCCCCCTCCTCCTCGTGGCGCCACGCGATCTGACGGGTGGTGACGAGATCTTTGACGCGGTTGACGATCCGGCGGAGAGCGCCCGGGTACGGCACTTCTTCCTCACCGTGAGAGAACGCTTTCTCGCAGCCTCCAGTGCGGCCCGGAGGGTCTACACCCCGGAGGGAACCGGCCACGATTTTCCGGACCGCGTACCCGAGTTCGTTGTGCAGGTGGTGGGCTCACTGTTGGACGAACGTGGGCCGGGCGCACCGGACCCGTTCTGATTCCGTTCCGCAGCCACGGTCTGCTTCGGTGCGCCTCCGCTCGAACGAATGAAAGGCGTCGGCGTCCCCGGGCGCGTCGGCCGAAGGTCGACTACGGTGTTTTTCGGTGGGGGTGAAATGCCTGCCCAGCACCGTCGGCCAGGCGGTATTGGCACTTGCGGCGGCGGCAGCAGCCGTGCCGTGTACACAAGAGAGAGTTCACACATGCCCCCTGTAGTTCCTCCCTTCCTCATTGGCCTGATCACGGCCCCTCTGATCAAGAGAGTGGTGAAACCGCTGGTGCGGGGCATCATCAAGACGTCGGTCGGCCTGACCCTCGAAGTCAGGCGTGCAGCCATCGAGGCGGGCGAGGAGATCCAGGACCTCACCGCCGAAGTGGCTGCCGAGAAGTTGGCGAGTTCGGCTCGCACGCGTCGTGTGAAAGCCGACGGTGAGGTAACGGCGCAGGGTGCCACGGCCGGCTGAAGACTGGCGGTCCCCGAGAAGCTGGGTACGGATGGGAGCAGCCTGCGTGGCCACGGAGGAGAAGGAAGACCCCGCTCAAAGCGGGCAAGAGGTGGAGATCCGCGACGGCCTCACTCCTGACGACACGTCCGTCCTGATGGAGCGCGCTCATCAGTCCGCCCCGCTCAGCCACCTTTGCAGCCTGGGTCTGGTGACTGTTCAGATGCTCAAGGAGTCGGCCGAGGCGCGCGCAGTCGACGCCCCTGCTTTCTTCAGAGAGGCCGCCTGCCATCACGCTCTTCCAAACGCCTTAAGAGGTCGTCTCATTTGGGCTGTTCGATAGTCTGGTGTCGTGGGGATCATTGAGCGGCTGGTGCCGGACGAGTTGTGGGGCCTGTTTGAGCGGGTGGTGCCGCCGGCTCCGTCTCGGCCGCAGGGCGGTGGCAGACGACGGTACGGGGACCGTGAGGTCCTAGCGGCGATCATCTTCGTTGCCATGTCAGGCTGCACGTGGCGGCAGCTGCCCCCGTCTTTCGGGCCTTCGGGGCCAACGGCCCACCGGAGGTTCACCGAGTGGAGCAAGGCCCGGGTCTGGGCCAGGCTCCACCGTCTGGTCCTGGACGAACTGGGCAGGTGCGGTGACCTGGACTGGAGCCGGTGTGCGATCGATTCAGTGAACATGCGCGCGATGAAAGGGGGGAGCTG
>NZ_BMRN01000069.1 GCF_014648655.1 Streptomyces atratus | reverse complement strand
CTCCCGCCTCGGCCAGATCAGCCCGATCGCCTACGAACAACGATCAACTACGCTGGCCACCGCCGCATGACAACCGGTGTCCACGATCAAGGGGAAAGCCCCGTTTGGAGAGCCAGCCGCACCGCAGCAGTGACCAGATCCCCTCGACGGGGTTGAGGTCGGGTGCGTAGGGCGGCAGGTAGTAGAAGGTCAGCCAGTCCCGGGAGGCAGCGAACTCCCGCAGGCCGGCGGCTTTGTGGACATTCAGGTTGTCCCAGACAAGCACGATCGGGTCGCCGAGTTGCCGGTGTGCGGAGATCAGCAGGTCCCGGTAGTCGCGCCAGGAGAAGCTCTTGCGGCCGCCGCGGCGGCCGTCGTCCCGGCGCGGCCGGTAGATGAGCCGCGACCTGTGGCCGGGCTTGTAGCAGGTCAGCGCCGCGATGGACACCCGTCTGCGGGAACGACCCCGCACCCGCACCACCGGGGTCCGGCCGCGCTGTGACCAGGTCTTGGCCTGCGGCGGCGTCATGGAGAATCCGGCCTCGTCCTCGAAGACCAGCCAGGCTCCACGGGCCGCCGCGAGCCTTCCGCGCACGGCCACACCTCCTTGACCCACCCGGCCACCGCCTCGTCGTCCCGCTCGACCACCCGTCGGGCCGGGACCTGACAGGACCAGCCGTTGCGCACCAGCAGCTTCCGCACGCCCTGGACCGTGTAGGTCAGGTGGAAGCGCCGACCGATCACCGTCTTCACACGGCTCAGGGCCCAGCGTTGGTCTTCCCAGCCGTGCGCGGCCGGCCCTCTGGCCAGCTCCGCCTCCAGTTGGGCGAACTGCTTCTCGCTCAGCCTCGGCAGCGACGTCGGCCCCTGTGACCGCAGAGCCCGCGGACCGCCTTCGCCCCGCATCTGTCGCCATCGCTGCACCGAGCGGACGCTGACCCGCAGGTCCTTGGCGATCAGCGAACTCGCCTCGTCCTGGGCGAACCTCTCGGCCGCCTTGAGCCGTAACTCCTCGCGGAACTGCTGCCGTTCGGCGGTCAGCCCGCCCTCTTGTGGATACCGCATGTCCCGGTGATACCGCACAGGCAACGAGCCGTCAGCCCCTACCACTCACGAGTTCAACCTCAGTAAGCCGCCGAGCCCGCGAGTACAAATTCCATCAGCATGTCACAGTGGGACTGGTCCGTGAATTGACATGCCATCTTCATGGCCAGACACGAATCGCGCCAGGCGTCGCTAACGTGAAACAGGCCGAGAAGTTGAAGAACCCTGTCATCCCTGTCGATGACAGGAGTCTTCCCAGCTTCGACGAGATAGCAGCCCTGGCTTACGAGATCGGCCCTCGCCTGTCTCCGGCTATATGACTCACGGCCTGTTGCGGACTCCGCATAGGGGGAATCCCTTGGCGTCTTCCCCGAAGACGTTCGCGACGGCACTCTGCGAATAAGGAGGCAGGTGATTCACTACAAGGACGCCGACGGAAAGTACACACCCCGGTACGCCCCCTTTGAAACACCGAAAGGAAGGCGAGTGGCGCGATATACCCGTACCTAATTCCCTTCAGCCATTCATCGAAGGACTTCCGGTCCATAACGCAACTGGCGGCCTGCCGTACCCCGATCTCCTCCGCAAGTCGTGGGATCGGTCCATCAAGCGTCTCGGACTACCCGAATACAATCCGCACGATTTGCGACACAAGTGGGCCACCGTGACTTTGACGAGCGGCGTGTCCATTCACGAAGTGTCTCGCTGGCTCGGGCACCGTTCGATCAAGGTCACGGTGGACAAGTACGGCCACCTCACCCGGGACGGGCGGGAACGCTGCCGTCAGGTGGTCGAGGCGGCCGTGGCACCGCACATGCTCACAACAAGCCGAACGACTTCAGGACCCGGTGCTGGCTCGGTGCTGGCCTAGCGGGCCAATAGAGGTAGCACACTCCGCCCGTACCGCTCCTGACCTTTCCGTTCGCGTCGTACCGTTTGGTCCTCAACCAGATGTTCTCCCACTCCTGGCGCTTGTAGACCCGCCGCACGGCCTCGTTGCTCGGCGAAGCCGGGTCGTTCGCGATCACGTCGCCGTCCGCGGTGAACCCGATCACGGTCATCAGGTGGCCGGAGGTCCCGTACCCGGCGCCGGTCAGCTCCGCCTTGAGGAACGACTGCGACGTTATGACCGGGATACCCGCCCGGATCAGCTTCTCCAGGTCCGTCAGCGAGCCGAGCCGGGTCACCGCCGCGCTCATGTCGTCGTACGTCGCGGCGTACGCGGCGTTGAACGGCCAGTTGCCGCAGCCCTCGTACTGGTAGTCGTACGTGAACCGGGCAGCATGGCAGACCTGCGGGTCGGCCAGACCCGGCTTGACCCAGGCGAGATCCTCGGCGGTGGGCCTGCGCCCCCAGTACTCGATGATCATCTGAGAGGAGGTGGGGCTGCACCAGGCCTCGCCGCCGTTGTCGTACTCCGGGTACTGGCCCACGTGCACATTCTGCGAGTAGCGCGGCACCGGCAGCTCTCGGGCGAGGCCGGGGGTGCTGGCGGGCACGGTGAAGCGGTCCGGGACGTCGGAAGCCATCGCGCCGAGCCGCCGGACGGTGGGCGTGAGGCGGCTGCCCGGAGGGCGGTAAAGCGTGAGCCGCAGCCGGTAGGAGACCAGCCGCAGCCCGCTCGCCGGGTCGTCCACCGAGAAGGTGTCCGTCCAGATGGAGCTCTTGCCGTCGGTCTGGTCGTCGACGGACGTCCTGCGGATGTCGGCGTCGCCGGCGGCCCAGCGGCCCATCACGTACCAGGGTGTCGAGGTGGCGTCCGAGTAGCGGCCCTGCAGCTCGATCCGGATCCAGGTGCCCGCCGGGGTGTCGGCGTTCCAGGAGGCGATCACCTCGGTCGCCGGGACGGCGGACCGGTGGACCGGCGAGGTCCAGGTCGCGTACTCCCAGTCGGCGGTCCGACCGGTGTGCGGATCGGTGTAGTCGGTGACTCCCACGGCGTGGCCGATCACCAGACCGGGCCGACGCCCCGCGACGGCGCGCGTCCCGGCGCCGCAACCGCTGCGCCAGTCGGTGTACGTGTGCCAGGAATGGTTGTCCACGGGAGAAGCGGCCGGCGAGGGGGCGGGGAGTGCGGCGGCGGTTGCGGAGCCGGCGGACGACACCGTGCCGACGGCGGCCGCTGCCGCGAGCGCGGCGGTCAGCATGGTTCTGCGCGAGGTCGGTCTGTTCATGGGCGAGACCCCCGGTCGTAAGCGGAATGGGGCTGCAAATGCACGACAGTGGGCCAACTATTGCGGGTAGTGGCCGGATTCGGCCAGCGATTCGGCGTGCGCCAACAAACCAATATTGGTCTGGTCCACTGGCGTGACCTGCGATTGATTCGGATCGGCTCGTAGGCTTGGGCGCATGAATGACCTCTCGCTCCTCGCCGCGCGGCTGCGCACCCTGGCGCCGTCCTGCGGACCGGTGCGGCTGATCGCCGTCGACGGCCATGCGGGATCGGGGAAGAGCACCTTCGCGTCCCGCCTCGCGGCCCTGCTCGACGACGCCCCCGTACTGCATCTGGACGACCTGGCAACCCATGAGTCCTTCTTCACCTGGGTGGACCGGCTGCGGGAGCAGGTGATCGGACCCCTGTCGCGCGGTGAGTGCGCGCGCTATGAGCCGTACGACTGGACCGCGCGGACGTTCGCGGCGCCGCGCAGCCTGGAGCCCGCACCGGTCGTCCTGATCGAGGGGGTCGGGGCGGGCCGCCGGGCGCTACGGCCCCATCTGGCGCGGCTGTTGTGGATGGATCTCGCTGCCGCGGAGTCCTGGGAGCGGGGCCGCCGTCGGGACGGACCGGCTCTTTCGGTCTTCTGGGACGGGTGGACGGCGGCCGAGGCGGAACATTTCTCGGCCGATCCCTCGCGCTCTCACGCCGATGCTCTGGTACGGCAGTTGCCGATGGGGTACGAGTGGCTGAAGGGGCCTGACGCAGCAGCAGGAGTGAACCATTCCGTCACAGAACGTGATGACATTGTGTCGCCGTTCTGAGTGGTGAGAAATCGGCCTGGAAGTACCTCAACTCTGCTTGACCCGAGGGCGGTACAGGTCTTACGTTCTCAATGTGCGGCTTTTCGGAGCCCTCACAGACACGAAGCCCCCGGTTGTTCCCCCGTGATCGGGGGCTTCGTTCTGCCCTCGCGCCCTCTTTCCCACGCCGATTCGACGGATTCCGCTCACCCTCGGTCACGGTCTCCCTTCCGCCTGTGGCGCTCTTAGTCGCACACTCCCTGCGCAGGTACGATGCCTCTCGGTGCGGTCAATTCCCGTCCGTGGCACAGTGATTCAGCGCGCCTAGGCGGGCAGGTCGTGCGGCGGGACATCCTGGGGGCACGGTTTGTGGGGGACCAGATGGACATCGGCACGCAGGGCGCACAGGCCCCGGCCGACCTCGCCTGGCTGCGCGGCGTGGACGCCTACACCATGGGCGCCTACCCGCAGGCCGAAGAGGAGTTCAGGGCTGCGGTACGGATCGATCCCGGCATGGCGGACGGCTGGCTCGGCCTCCATGCGCTGAGGGCCGACACCACGACGGCACTGCTGCGCATGTACCGCCATCGCGAACGCTTCGGCGAACAGCGCACCCGCCATCGGCGCACGCTCAACTCCTGGTACTGGCTGGGCTGGTGGGTTCAACCGGTGCTGGAGAGCCCGCGCGATCTGCTCCTCGCGCACGCCTCTCACTGGCTGGACGGGCGCCATGTCCCCGAGCTGGACCGTGCGCTGGCCGGCCTGCCGCCGGTGGACGCGGACCCGCAGGTGCGCTTCCTGCACGCCTGCCGCTCCTATCTGGTCAAGGACTGGGAGCAGCTCGTAGGCAACACCGAGCAGCTGATCGACGATCCGATGCTCGGTATCGAGGCGGGGCTGTTCGGCGGGATGGCGCGCGTGCGGCTGGAGATGTACGGGCAGGCCGAGCCGCTGCTCTCCGCCGCGCTGATGCGCTGCCGCAGCGAACAGCCGCAGCGCAAGGAACTGCGCTACTGGCTGGCCCGCGCACACGAGGGCACCGGCCGCAGCGCGGCCGCCCTGCCGCTCTACCGGGCGGTGCACCGGATCGACCCGGCGTTCATGGACACCTCGGCGCGGCTCGCCGCGATCGCGGACTACGACGGCCTCGAAGGCACCGACGAGGCCGCCGGTCTCACCGCCCTGTCGCTGGCCGGGTTCGGCACGGACGCCGTGGCGGAGGCGCAGCCGGACGGGGATTCGCTGCTCGGCACCGATCTGGTGGACGGCCGGGAGTCGCGGCCGGGCGGCGAGACCCCGGGGCTCGTGGGCATCGGCGTGCCGCCACCCGACGGGGCACGGCGGAAGACCGTGGTGCCCGGCCAGCCGACAGCCCCCTTCCCGGCCGGGCCCAGCGATCCGGTGCTGCTTGCCGAGGCGCTGGCGGAGCTGGAGCGGATGGTCGGCCTGGAGCCCGTCAAACGCCAGGTCAAGGCGTTGTCCGCGCAGCTGAACATGGCCCGGCTGCGGGCCGCCCAGGGGCTTCCCGTGCAGCCGCCGAAACGCCATTTCGTCTTCTCCGGCCCCTCCGGCACCGGCAAGACCACGGTGGCCCGCATCCTCGGCCGGGTGTTCTACGCTCTCGGTCTGCTCGGCGGTGACCATCTCATCGAGGCCCAGCGGGCTGATCTGGTGGGCGAGTTCCTCGGCCAGACCGCCGTCAAGGCCAATGAGCTGATCGACTCGGCACTCGGCGGGGTGCTCTTCGTCGACGAGGCGTACAGCCTCTCCAACACCGGCTACAGCAAGGGTGACGCGTACGGCGACGAGGCCCTCCAGGTCCTCCTCAAGCGCGCGGAGGACAACCGGGACCATCTCGTCGTCATCCTCGCCGGCTATCCGGAAGGCATGGACCGGCTGCTGGCCACCAATCCGGGGCTCTCCTCGCGCTTCACCACCCGGGTGGACTTCCCGAGTTACCGGCCGCTGGAGCTCACCTCCATCGGTGAGGTGCTGGCCGCGGAGAACGGTGATGCGTGGGACGAGGAGTCACTGGAGGAGCTGCGCTCCATCAGCGGCCATGTCGTCGACCAGGGCTGGATCGACGAGCTGGGCAACGGGCGGTTCCTGCGCACCCTGTACGAGAAGAGCTGCGCCTACCGCGATCTGCGGCTCTCCGGCTATGCGGCCGTGCCGAGCCGGGACGATCTGGCCACGCTGCGGCTGCCGGATCTGATGCAGGCGTACGGCGAGGTTCTGTCCGGCCGGGGGCCGGTGGGCAGAGGGCCGCAGGAGCCGCCGCCGTTGTGAGGGCGGGCTGCCGAAGTCGCCCGGTGGCCGTTGTCCTCGATCGCCGGACGGGCTGAAGATCAGCCCGCCCGGCGATCGAGACCCTAGTGGACCGACGCGGTGAGTTCGCCGGTGCCGGCGGCCGTCGTGTCCGTCGTCCGGCGCGGCATCGCGACCCTGTGGGCCGGGTCGCGTACCTCACCGACCAGCATCTCCAGGACGTCCTCCATGGCGACCAGGCCGAGGACCCGGCCCGATGCGTCGGCGACCTGCGCCAGGTGCGTCGCCGCGCGGCGCATCACGGTCAGGGCGTCGTCCAGGGGCAGCTCGGCCCTCACGGTCGCCATCGGGCGCCACACATGCTGTGGAACGGCCCGCTCGCCGTCCTCGAGGTCCAGGACATCCTTGACGTGCAGATAGCCCATGAACGGGCCGCCGCCCTCCGCGCACACGGGAAAGCGCGAGTAGCCGGTCCGTACGGTCAGCTCCTCGATCCGGTGCGGGGTGACGGAGGGGTCCACCGTCACCAGGGAGGCCCGGCTGAGCAGCACATCGGTGACGGGCCTGCTGCCCAGCTCCAGTGCGTCCTCCAGCCGCTCCTGCGCCTCCGGCTCCAGCAGTCCGGCCTGACCGGAGTCCTCGACGAGCCGGTTGAGCTGCTCGCTGGTGAAGACGGCCTCCACCTCGTCCTTCGGTTCGACGCCGAAGAGCCGCAGCACCAGCCGGGCGCAGGCGCCCAGCGCGGAGGTGACCGGACGGCAGACGCGGGCGAAGCCGACGAGGCCGGGGCTGAGCCAGAGCGCGGTCTTCTCCGGCGCCGCCATCGCGAGGTTCTTCGGGACCATTTCGCCGATGACGAGATGGAGGAAGACCACGAAGACGAGCGCCAGCACATAGCCGAGCGGATGAATCAGGCCCTCGGGCAGGTGGACCGCCTGGAAGACCGGCTCCAGCAGATGGGCGACGGTCGGTTCGGCAACTGCGCCGAGGGTCAGCGAGCAGACGGTGATGCCGAACTGGGCGGCAGCCATCATCTGCGGCAGGTTCTCCAGGCCGTACAGCACTTGGCGGGCCCGGCCCGACCCTGCTGCCGCGAGGGGTTCGACCTGGCTGCGCCGCACGGAGACGAGGGCGAACTCGGCCCCGACGAAGAAGCCGTTCGCCAGCACGAGGAGCGCGGCGAACAGCAGCTGGACGAGGCTCATCGCACGGCCTCCAGCACGCCGTGGGCCACGGGTGCCTCGGTGACGGGGTCGGTCACCTCGGCCGTGCGTACGAAGCGGACCTTCTCGGCACGGTAGTGGCCGACCTGGCGGACGGAGATCCGCCAGCCGGGCAGTTCGGCCCGGTCGCCGGGGGCAGGAATGCGGCCCAGCAGATCGGCGACAAGTCCGGCCACGGTTTCGTACGGTCCGTCGGGTACGTCGAGCCCTATCCGGCGCAGGGTCAGGACCCGGCAGCTGCCTTCGGCGTCCCAGGCCGGGCGGCCGTCCTCGGGAGCGGCGGGGGCCAGTTCGGGCCGGTCGGCGCCTTCGGCATCGTGCTCGTCCCTGACCTCGCCGACGAGTTCCTCGATGATGTCCTCAAGGGTGACGACCCCGGCGGTGCCGCCGTACTCGTCGACGACCACGGCGATCGGCTGCTCGTTGCGCAGCCGCTGGAGCAGCTGTTCGACGGGCAGTGTCTCCGGCACCAGTAGCGGCAGTACGGCGATCCGGCCCGCCGGCGTGCGCAGCCGGTCCTGGGCGGGCACGGCGAGCGCGTCCTTGAGGTGGATCATTCCGACGACCTCGTCGATGCGTTCCCGGTAGACGGGGAAGCGGGAGAGGCCGGTGGCGCGGGTGAGGTTGAGTACGTCCTGTGCGGTCGCCGAGGACTGCAGGGCGCTGACCTTCACCCGTGGGGTCATGACGTGCTGTGCGGTGAGTCCGGCGAGCGACAGGGTCCGCACGAAGAGATCCGCGGTGTCCTGTTCGAGAGTGCCGGCCTCGGCCGAGTGCCGGGCCAGGGATACCAGTTCCCCGGGGGTACGGGCGGAGGCCAGCTCGTCGGTGGGTTCGACACCCAGCAGTCGCACCAGCCGGTTGGCGACGGTGTTCAGCAGACTGATCACCGGCCGGAGCGCGGCGGAGAAACGGTGCTGGGGGCCGGCGACGAACCGGGCGACCTGGAGCGGCCTGGAGACCGCCCAGTTCTTGGGCACGAGTTCGCCGATCACCATCTGGACGGCGGAGGCCACCATCATCCCGATCACCACGCTGATGCCGGGTACGGCGCCGTCGGGCAGACCGGTCGCGGTGAGGGGGCCGTCCAGCAGCTGGGCGAGTGCCGGTTCGGCGAGCATGCCGACGACCAGCGAGGTGATGGTGATGCCGAGCTGGGTGCCGGAGAGCTGGAAGGAGAGTTCACGCAGGGCTTCGACGACGGTGCGGGCCCGCCGGTCGCCCTCGGCGGCGGCGCGCTCGGCGTCCGGCCGCTCCACCGTGACCAGCCCGAACTCGGCTGCCACGAAGAATCCGTTGGCGAGGATGAGAAGGAATGCTGCGCTCAGAAGCAGCAGGGGGGTGGTCATGCCGCCGCCTCCTGGGAAGGGGCGGCGCAGGTACTACCGGACGATCCGTCCATTGCTGGAAGGAGTCACTCCTTGGGTCGCAGGAAAGCCCCGCAGGCCTCATGGACCCTCTGGTGCGGGGCGGGGCGCACGGAGCGCCGCCGTCCTCCAGAGTAATCAAGAAGAGGCCTTACGGGGCAGGGGGCTCAGCCGTTGTCCGTGCCGGTGCCGTGGTTCTCGGCGAGGGCGCGGAGCGTACGGGCGTCGCGGATGGCCTGCTGCTTGTCGATTCCCGGCTGGATACCGAGGGCGGGCATGCTGGTCCCGTCGCTCAGGTCGAGAAAGACCCAGGGGTCGCCGACGCGCAGATTGACGCGGAGAATCTCCGCCCAGGACAGTCGGCGCGTTCGGGTGAGATTGACCACCGTCACCCCGCCCTCGTTCGCGAGGATCTTCGGGCGGCTGAGCAGCGCGAGCACGCCGAAGAACAGCAGCGCGGTGAAGATGAAGCTGGACCGCTCCCCCGCGCTCAGCTGCTCCAGGGTCAGGGCGATGACGGTGATGACGACGAACATCGCCGCTCCCACGGTCAGCAGGACCACCCGGGTTCGGGTCGGCCGGAACGTGATCGGGAGCGTGGGGAGTTCGGACCGGGGCGCGGGGGCGGACATGGTGTTCTTCTGTCTTCCGGGTGGTCGCCCGGCCGTCAGAGGCGGCAGGCGTGGATGGCGGTGGTGAGGATGGCGCGGGCGCCGAGGTCGTACAGATCGTCCATGATCCGCTGGGCCTCCCGGGCGGCGACCATGGAACGGACGGCGACCCAGCCCTCGTGGTGCAGCGGTGAGATGGTCGGCGACTCCAGGCCCGGGGTGAGGGCGACCGCGCGCTCGAGGTGCTCGACGCGGCAGTCGTAGTCCATCATCACGTAGCTGCGGGCGACCAGGACGCCCTGGAGGCGGCGGAGGAACTGCTGCACCTTGGGGTCGTCGTCCGGTGCGCCGGTGCGGCGGATGACGACGGCCTCCGACTTCATGATCGGCTCGCCGATGACTTCGAGTCCGGCGTTGCGCAGGCTGGTGCCGGTCTCCACGACATCGGCGATGACCTGGGCGACACCGAGTTCGATGGCGGTCTCGACCGCGCCGTCGAGGTGGACGACGGAGGCGTTGACACCGACATCGGCCAGGTGCTTGGCGACGATGCCCTCGTAGGAGGTGGCGATCGTCATGCCGTCGAAGTCCTGCGGGCCCTGAGCCGTGCCCGGCCTGGTGGCGTAGCGGAAGGTGGAACGGGCGAAGCCGAGCTGGAGGATCTCCTCGGAGTCGGCGCCGGAGTCCAGCAGCAGGTCGCGACCGGTGATGCCGATGTCGAGGCGGCCGGAGCTGACGTAGATCGCGATGTCGCGCGGCCGCAGGTAGAAGAATTCGACCTCGTTCTCGGGGTCGACGAGGACGAGCTCCTTGGACTCCTTGCGCTGCTGGTAGCCGGCCTCATGGAGCATCGCCATCGCAGGCCCGGAGAGTGAACCCTTGTTGGGGACGGCGATGCGCAGCATGAGGCCAGGTTTCCTTTGCGAGGAGGGAGTCTTGTACGGGTATGTGAATGTACGGAGTGCTACGTGGTGCTCAGAGGTGAGCGTAGACGTCGTCGAGGGAGATCCCGCGGGCGACCATCATCACCTGGACGTGGTACAGCAGCTGGGAGATCTCCTCGGCGGCGGCGTCCTTGCTCTCGTGCTCGGCGGCCATCCAGACTTCGGCGGCCTCCTCGACGACCTTCTTGCCGATGGCATGGACACCCTTGTCCACCAGCTCGGCGGTACGGGAGGTGGAGGGGTCGCCGTTGGCGGCCTTGAGCTGCAGCTCGGCGAAGAGCTCTTCGAAGGTTTTGTTCGCCATGATGGTCCTTAGAGTACGGGGTCCACGCCCCCCACTCAGCGCCAGGGCTCGCTGACCGTGCGCAGCGTGGCGGCGGTGGCGACGGCCGCGGTGACCGCTTCGTGTCCCTTGTCCTCGTTGGAGCCTTCCAGTCCGGCCCGGTCGAGCGCCTGCTCCTCGGTGTCGCAGGTGAGTACGCCGAAGCCGACCGGGACTCCGGTGTCGACGGCGACCTGGGTCAGGCCGTTGGTGACGCCGTGGGACACGTACTCGAAGTGCGGGGTGCCGCCGCGGATGATCACGCCGAGGGCGACGATCGCGTCGTAACCGCGACCGGCGAGGACCTTGGCGACCACCGGGAGCTCGAAGCTGCCGGGCACCCGGAGCAGGGTCGGCTCGTCGATGCCCAGCTCGTGCAGGGCGCGCAGCGCGCCGTCGACGAGTCCGTCCATGACCTTCTCGTGCCACTGGGCGGCGACGACCGCCACGCGCAGGTCACCGCAGTTGCGTACGGACAGTTCGGGTGCGCCCTTGCCGCTCATGTCTCTCCTACCGCTCGTTTCCGTGATCATTACTGGTTGCCGCAGGTCGACGCCGTGGCGGCGTCGAGCCAGGGCAGGTCGTGCCCCATGCGGTCGCGCTTGGTGCGCAGGTAGCGCAGATTGTGTTCGCCGGCCTGGACGGGCATCGGCTCGCGGCCGGTGACGGCCAGACCGTGCCGCAGGACCGCGGCCGTCTTGTCGGGGTTGTTGGTCATCAGCCTGAGGCTGTGGACGCCGAGGTCCTTGAGGATCTGGGCGCCGGCCGCGTAGTCCCGGGCGTCGGCGGGCAGGCCGAGCTCGAGGTTGGCGTCGAGGGTGTCGATGCCGCGCTCCTGGAGTTCGTAGGCGCGCAGCTTGGACAGCAGGCCGATGCCCCGGCCCTCGTGGCCGCGCAGATAGATGACGACGCCGCGGCCCTCCTCGGTGATCCGGCGCATGGAGGCGTGCAGCTGGGGCCCGCAGTCGCAGCGCTGCGACTGGAAGATGTCGCCGGTCAGGCACTCGGAGTGGATCCGCGCCAGGACGTCGGCGCCGTCCCCGATGTCGCCGTGGACGAGCGCGACGTGCTCGACACCGTCGGTCGTGGAGCGGTAGCCGTACGCGGTGAACGCGCCGAAGCTCGTGGGCAGCCGTACCTCGGCCTCGCGGCGGACGGTCGGCTCCGAGGTGCGGCGGTAGGCGATCAGGTCCTCGATGGAGATGATCGTGAGGCCGTGCTTGCGGGCGAACGGGACCAGCTGGGGCAGCCGCAGCATGCCGCCGTCCTCGCCGGCGATCTCGACGATCGCTCCGGCGGGCCGCAGTCCGGCGAGCCGGGCGAGGTCGACAGCGGCCTCGGTGTGACCGTTACGGACCAGCACCCCGCCGGAGCGGGCGCGGAGCGGGAAGATGTGGCCGGGCCGTACGAAGTCGCCGGGGCCTGCCTCGCCGCCCGCCAGCATCCGGAGCGTGGTGGCCCGGTCCGCGGCGGAGATGCCGGTGGTCACGCCGTGCGCCGCTGATGCGTCGACGGAGATGGTGAAGGCCGTGCGCATCGACTCGGTGTTGTGGTCGACCATCTGCGGCAGTTCGAGCCGTTCCAGCTCGTCGCTCTCCATGGGCGCGCAGATCAGACCGCGGCATTCGCTCATCATGAACGCGACGATCTCGGGAGTGGCCATCTCGGCCGCGATGACGAGGTCGCCCTCGTTCTCCCGGTCCTCGTCGTCGACGACCACGACGGGCCGTCCGGCGGCGATGTCGCGGATCGCCTGCTCGACGGGGTCGAGGCTCAGGTCCTCGACGGCGCTTTCGTGTTCCCGGTGCAACCAGGTGGGCTGGGCAGTCATGCCGTGGCTCCTTCCAGAGCGGGTGTCCGCGAACGCAGCCACCAGTCGCGCATGCCCCACAGCACGAGGGCGCCGTACACGACGTAGATGAGACCGGAGAAGGCGAGACCGCTGTGGAAGTTCAGCGGTACCCCGACCAGGTCGACGAGGAGCCAGGCGAACCAGAACTCGACCATGCCGCGGGCCTGGGCGAGCATCGCGACGAGCGTGCCGGCGAATATGTACGCGTCTGCCCACGGGCTCCAGGAGAGTGAGGGGAACGCGGTGAACAGGCCGCCGACCGCGAGGGTGCCGAGTGCGGCGCCGCCCAGCAGGTAGCAGCGCTCGCGCCAGGTGGCGAACCGTACGGCGAGGGAGCCGTCCTGGGCCTGCCGCTTGCCCCGGGTCCACTGCTGCCAGCCCCAGACGGCCACGGCGATGACCACGAGCTGCTTGCCGACGCTGCCCGCCTGGTGCACGGAGACATTGGCGGCGACCAGGACGACTCCGGACAGGAGCTGGGCGGGCCAGGTCCAGATCGAGCGGAGCCAGCCCAGGGTCAGCGCGATCAGACCGACCGTGTTGCCGATCATGTCGGACCAGATGATGTGCTGTCCGAAGGCGGTGAACGCCTGAGAGTTCAGCCAGTTCAGCGCGGTCACTTCGCCGGCTCCTCGGGTTCCTGCGCGGTGTTGCCGAGCAGTCGCTCGACGTACTTCGCGATGACGTCCACCTCGAGGTTGACCGGGTCGCCGGGCTCCTTGATGCCGAGCGTGGTCAGGGCGAGGGTGGTGGGGATGAGACTGATGGTGAAGTAGTCGGGTCCGGCGTCCACGACGGTCAGGCTGACGCCGTCGACGGTGATCGACCCCTTCTCCACCACGTAGCGGGTCAGGTCCGCGGGGAGGGAGATCTTCACGATCTCCCAGTTCTCGGAGATCGTGCGCTCGACGATGCGGCCGGTGCCGTCGACATGGCCCTGGACGATGTGGCCGCCGAGCCTGCCTCCGACCGCCATGGGGCGCTCCAGGTTGACCCGGGAGCCGACCTCCAGGGCGCCGAGGCTGGACCGGTTCAGGGTCTCGGCCATCACATCGGCGGTGAACTCGTGCTCGCCGAAGTCGACGACGGTGAGGCAGACGCCGTTGACGGCGATGGAGTCGCCGTGCTTGGCGCCTTCGGTGACGACGGGACCGCGCAGGCGGAAGCGGGAGGCGTCGCCGAGCTTCTCGACGGCGGTGACCTCACCCAGTTCTTCGACAATTCCGGTGAACACTCAGTTTCCCTTCCGGGCAGGGCCGGGGACGGCGGTGATGCGCAGATCGGGGCCGATACGGACGGTCTCGGTCACATCGAGGCGCAACGCATCGGCGATGGTGGAGATTCCGGCGTCGGCGAGGGCCGCGGGGCCGGCACCGAGGAGCACGGGGGCGAGATAGCCGACGACCTTGTCGACCGTTCCCGCTGCGACGAAGGCCCCGGCCAGGGTCGGGCCGCCTTCGAGGAGTACGGAGCGGATACCCCGCCCGTACAGGGCGGTGAGCAGGGCGGGGATGTCCAGGCCGGGGCCGGTGACGGCGCGCGGCAGCCGCAGGACGGCCCCTTCGGGGAGATGGCGGGCGTCGGCGCCGTCGGCGACGGCGATCAGGGTGGGCGCGGTGTCGTCGAGGACGCGGGCGCCGGGGCGCACGGTAGTGGCACCGGTGTCGACCACCACCCTCAGGGGCTGCACGGCGCCCTCGATGCCCCGTACACCGAGCTGCGGGTCGTCGGCACGGGCGGTGCCGGAGCCGACCACGACGGCGTCGGCCTCGGCACGCAGCCGGTGGACGTCGGCGCGGGACTCGGGAGAGGTGATCCAGCGGCTGGTGGCGTCGGCGGCCGCGATCCGGCCGTCGAGGGTCGCCGCGTACTTCCACAGGACGTACGGCCGGCCCAGGCGCACCGAGGTCAGCCAGGCAACGTTGCCCGCCTCGGCCTCGTCCGCGAGGAGCCCCTGCTCGGCCTTGACCCCGGCCGCGCGCAGGGTGTCCGCACCGCCGGTGGCCTGCGGGTTCGGGTCGCCGACGGCGTAGACGACGCGGGCGACACCGGCCTCGATGAGCGCCTGGGCGCAGGGGCCGGTGCGGCCGGTGTGGTTACAGGGTTCGAGGGTGACGTAGGCGGTGCCGCCCCGGGCCCGCTCGCCTGCGGCGCGCAGGGCGTGGATCTCGGCGTGCGGCCCACCGGCACGCTGGTGGAATCCTTCACCGGCCTGCCGGCCTGCGGCGTCGAGGATGACGCAGCCGACGACCGGGTTGGGGCTGGTGGAGCCGAGACCGCGCGCTGCGAGCGTGATCGCTCGGCGCATGGCGGTGATGTCGGCTGCGGTGTCCACCGGTGTCCTCCTGCCTCTTCGGGCACGGACTCCGGGGCCTGTCGATGACGACAGATGAAACGGGAACGCCACAGGGGAACGCCGGAAAGCCGGAAAACACGGATGGATCGGTCGCCCGAAAACCATCCGCCGACGGCGGCGTACCCGCGAAACGGCCCGCCGCGCACTGCCTCCCATCCGGACTTTAACCGTCGGTCCAGGAATCCCACCTGGTCAACCGGCCGCTGGATGCGGACGGGTCGCGGACTATAACCGCCGGTTCGGAATTGCACCGACCCCGGAGTGCGCTGCTGCTGGTACACGATCAGTCTGCCACGCCTGCTCATGGGCCATACGGGCGAGCACCTGTGGAGTGGCTCACAACGGCCCCCGAACGGGGCCCGTAACGGGACAGCCGAGCCTTGAAGGTCCAGACCTATTGACGCAATGGTCTAGTCCTCTTAATCTCTGCGTCACCTCCGAGGAGCGATCCCGCGGTGTGCGCACGCCGCGGGACATCAACACGACCCACCCCCTTGTCAGTTGTGTTCTGTCGAACCTCCCCGGGAGGAACCGAACGTGCTGTCCCCCACCCGTGCGAGAGCCGGCCTGCTCGCAGCCTGCGCAGCCGTCGCCGGACTGCTCATGGGCTCGCTCGCCGCCACCCCGTCGGCCGCCGCCGACCAGGAGTCCTGTCGGCCCGACGGGCTCTACGAGACCCCCGGTGTCGCCGTCCCCTACTGCTCCGTCTACGACACCGAGGGCCGCGAGAAGATGGGCGCCGACCACCAGCGGCGAGTCATCGGATACTTCACCGACCGGCGGACCGGGAAGGACGGCAAGCCCGCCTGTCTCGCCTCCGACATCCCCTGGGACAAAGTCACCCATTTGAATTACGCGTTCGCCCACGTCGACGGCAACAACAAGATCTCCGTGGGCACCGACGGCCCGGACAACGCCTCGACCGGCATGACCTGGCCGGGTGTCGCGGGCGCGGAGATGGACCCGGACCTCCCCTACAAGGGCCATTTCAACCTGCTCAACAAGTTCAAGAAGAAGTACCCGAACGTGAAGACCATGGTGTCGGTGGGCGGCTGGGCCGAGACCGGCGGTTACTTCGACGACAGCGGCGAGCGGGTGAACTCCGGCGGCTTCTACTCGATGGCGACCAACGCCGACGGTTCGGTCAACCAGGCCGGCATCGACACCTTCGCCGACTCGACCGTCGCCTTCATCAAGAAGTACGGCTTCAATGGCGTCGACATCGACCACGAGTACCCGACGACCATGAAGGACGCGGGCAACCCGCTGGACCGGACCCTGTCCAACGCCCGCCGCGCCGGCCTCGTCAAGAGCTACGGCGCCCTGATGAAGACCCTGCGCGAGAAGCTCGACCGGGCGGGCAAGGCGTACGCCGGATACCGGCGCGGAGACCATCTGGGCACCGAACAGGCCGCGGGGAAGGCGACGTTCGAGGAATTTCTCGCCGCGCGGTTCAGCCGGCCGGAGTGAACAGCTCGTCCTGAGCCGCCTCCCGGGCGGCGAGCAGTGCGCCGCGGAGCACCGCGGCGCCGCCGAGCCGGCCGGCCCTGACCTCGGTGCGAAGCGGGGACATCGTGGCCAGCCGCTCCTCGACCCGTGCCGCGAGCGCGTCACCGCCTGCGTGGCCGACCTCGCCCGCGAGCAGCACACAGCCCGGGTCGAGCACGGAGGCGATGGCCGCGGCGCCGAGCGCGAGACGTTCGGCGAGGGCGCCCAGGAAAGCCTCGCTCTCCCCCTCCCCCGCCAGGGCGGCCCGCACGGCGAATGCGGCGCCCGGCTCCTTGTCCCCTTCGGCCGCGCCCGGGGGCACGTATATGCCGTGGGCGGCGGCGAGTTCGCAGACCGGGGTAGAGCCCACCAGCGAGTGGAACCCGCCGTCGCAGTTGACGGCCGACGGGGTGCCGATCGTCCCGGGCACCGGCAGGAAGCCGATCTCACCCGCGCCTCCCGATGCGCCGCGGCGGAGCTTCCCGTCCAGCATGACGGCGGCGCCGACGCCGTGGCCGAGCCAGAAGAGTACGAAGGTGTCGCGGTCGCGGGCCGCGCCGATGCGCTGCTCGGCGACGGCGGCGAGATTGGTCTCGTTCTCGACCAGCACGGTGGCGGGCAGCCGCTGCTGCAGCACCCTCACCAGTCGTCGGTGCCAGGCGGGCAGCCCGGTGGTGTAGCGCAGTTCGCCGGTGACCGGGTCGATCAGACCGGGCGCACCGATGCCGACGCTGTGCAGCGGGGCGGCGCCCGCCTCTTTCGCGGTGCGCTCCAGCAGCGCGGCGGCCTGTTCGGCGGCGGCCTCGGTGTCGGTGTCGCTGCCGATGGGCAGGGTCGCCTCGGCGAGTGTGGCGCCGAGGAGATCGGCGACGACCACGGCGACGCTGCCGGTGCGTACGTCGAGCGCGGCGAGGTGGGCGCGGTCGGCGGCGATCCCGTAAAGCCGGGCGTTGGGGCCGCGGCGCTCGGAGCCGGCCTCACCGACCACCCGGATGAGACCGGCCCCCTGCAGCCGTTCGACGAGGTCGGCGACGGTGGGGCGGGAGAGACCGGTCAGGGTCTTCAACTGCGTGGCCGTCAGCGGGCCGTCCTGCTGAAGCAGTCGCAGGGCGAGCCGGTCGTTGATGGCCCGGGCGGTGCTCGGTGATGCGGGCATGCCGGGATCCTTCCAGATCACTGCCGCACGGGATGAAGGAATGGACTATTTATCAGGCAGGGTTCCTGATAGTTTACGGCCGCACCGTGGAGACAGGCGCCGGGGGCGCCGGTGACAGAGGATTCCCAGGGGAGGGCACGGCGGTATGGCGACGGATTCCACAGAGACGGTCTTCGGTATGGAGCAGGTGAGGCGGGCCAGGTTCGCCGTCGCCGCGGTCTTCACCGTGCACGGCGCGGTGACCGGCAGCTTCGCCACCCGGGTGCCCTGGATCCAGGACCACGCGGGGGTCAGCGCCGGGCAGCTCGGCCTCGCCCTGGCCTTCCCGGCGATCGGCGCCTCCCTCGCCATGCCGCTGGCCGGTGCGATCAGTCATCGCTTCGGCGCCAGGACCGCGCTGCGCGGACTGCTCGCCCTGTGGACGCTGGCGCTGATCCTGCCCGCGCTGGCACCCGACCTGCTGACGCTGTGCGCCGCGCTCTTCGTGTACGGGGCATCGGCCGGCATGTCGGATGTGGCGATGAACGCCCTCGGGGTCGAGGTGGAGAACCGCCTCGACAGGTCGATCATGTCCGGGCTGCACGGGATGTGGAGCGTGGGTGCCCTGGTCGGTTCGGCGGCGGGCACGGTGGCCGCGCATCTGGGCTCCGACGCCCGGCTGCACCACACGATCGCCGCTCTGGTGCTCACGGCTCTCGGGCTGATCGCCTGTCAGGGCGTGCTGGATCTGCGCAGCGAGCCGGACGAGGAGCCGCCGCCGCGCTTCATGCTGCCGCCGAAGTCGGCGCTGGTCATCGGCGCGGTGGGCTTCTGCGCGGTGTTCGCGGAGGGCGCCAGTCTGGACTGGTCGGCGGTCTACCTCCGGGACATCATGGACACCTCCGCCGGGCTCGCCGCGGCGTCCACGACGGCGTTCGCGCTGACGATGGCGGTCGCCCGGATCGCCGGTGACAAGGTCGTCGACCGCTTCGGGGCGGTCCGGACCGTACGGGTCGGCGGCGTCCTCGCGACGGCCGGCGGACTGCTCGTGGTCACGTCACCGAACGCGGTACTGGCGATGTGCGGTTTCGGGCTCCTCGGCCTCGGTGTCGCCGTGGTCGTCCCGCTCGCCTTCGCGGCGGCCGGACGCAGTGGCCCGAACCCGAGTCAGGCGATCGCGGGCGTCGCCACCATCACGTACACCTCCGGGCTCATCGCCCCGTCCGCGATCGGCTCGCTGGCCGAGGCGACCTCGCTGGTCGTGTCGTTCGGCCTGGTGACGGTGCTGGCGTTCGGCCTGGTGCTGGGGGCCGGGGTGCTGCGGGCGGGCGACCGCAGGGCCGTGTCCTCCTCGCAAGCCGCCGCTCCGAGCGCGGCGGCGACCGAGCCGCGCACCTGAGCCGGCGGCTGTGCGGGGCCCGGCGGACGGTTCAGCCTGCTCGGCGTAGGCGGGCAGCTCTCGCGCACGATTCAGGCATGCGATCCGTGGTGGAGTGCTTGCGCCCATGCCCGGCCGCGAGCGCGGCGCGCTGCGGCATTACCATGGCGCTGATCATTTCTGCGGTTTGCACCATGCCGGGCGAGGCACTGGACTCCGCACCTACACACAGGGAGCGACCATGGGCCTCGGCGTGCGCTGGACCTTGCACGGCGACGGGAAGACCCCCGCGCCGGGGGCCGTGGTCCGGCCGGACGAACGGCTCTCCTGGCCCCGTACGTTCGGACTCGGCGCCCAGCACGTGGTCGCGATGTTCGGTGCGTCGTTCGTCGCCCCGGTGCTCATGGGCCTGGACCCGAACCTGGCGATCATGATGTCGGGTGTCGCGACGGCCATCTTCCTGCTGGCGACGCGCGGCCAGGTGCCCAGCTACCTGGGCTGTTCGCTCTCCTTCGTCGGTGTCGCGGCGACGATCCGGGCGAGCGGCGGCAGCAGCGCGGTGGTCACCGGTGCGGTCTTCGTCGTCGGTGTGGTGCTCTTCCTGGCCGGCCTCGCGGTGCAGCGGTTCGGCGCGCGGATCATCCATGCGGCGATGCCGCCGGTGGTCACCGGCGCCGTCGTCATGCTGATCGGCTTCAACCTGGCTCCGGTGACCGCGTCGACCTACTGGCCGCAGGACCAGTGGACGGCACTGCTGGTGATGCTGTTCACCGGGCTGGCCGTCGTGTGCCTGCGCGGATTCTTCTCACGTATCGCGATCTTCCTCGGCCTGGTCTTCGGATACGTGCTGTCCTGGGTCCTCGACCGGATCTTCGGCAAGATCCACTCCCCGGTGGGCGGCGCCGAGGCCGTCGACCACTGGCGGCTCGATCTGTCGGGTGTCGGCAAGGCCGACTGGATCGGTCTCCCGTCCTTCCACGCGCCGAGCTTCGAATGGTCGGCGATCCTGGTGGCCCTGCCGGTGGTCATCGCGCTGATCGCCGAGAACGCCGGGCACGTGAAGGCCGTCGGCGAGATGACCGGCGCCTCGCTGGACGACAAGCTGGGCACCGCGATCGCCGCCGACGGCGCCGCGTCGATGCTGTCGACCGCGGTGGGCGGCCCGCCGAACACCACGTACTCGGAGAACATCGGCGTCATGGCCGCGACCCGCGTCTACTCCACCGCCGCGTACTGGGCCGCCGCCTGCTTCGCTCTGCTCTTCGGCCTCTGTCCCAAGTTCGGTGCGGTCATCGCCGCCATCCCCGGCGGTGTGCTCGGCGGCATCACCGTCATCCTGTACGGCATGATCGGCCTCCTCGGTGCCCAGATCTGGCTGCACGGCAAGGTCGATCTGCGCAATCCGCTGAACCTGGTCCCGGCCGCCGCGGGCATCATCATCGGCGTCGGCGGGGTCAGCCTGAAGATCACCGACAACTTCGAGCTGAGCGGCATCGCCCTGGGCACGATCGTGGTGATCACCGGCTACCACGTACTCCGTGCCTTCGCCCCGGCGCACCTCAAGACCCAGGAGCCCCTGCTGGACTCCGGGACGTCGGCGTACGACGAACCGGCACCGACGGACAAGGCGTAGTACCGGAGCGGGGGCTTCCGGCTGCTCGCATGCCGGGCACGGTGCGGCGCCCGTCGCAGCCGTTCCCCCGTTCCGATGAACCCTCGGCAGGTCTGCGCCGCGGCGCACTCATGGCTGGGACGCCGCCCTCGTCGTCTTGGCTCGTGGAGTCCGGAACGGGCGCGTGAGGCGGCCTGGTCCGCGGCCCTGGCGCTGTGGCGATCGCTTGATGTCCCGCTGCTCGCCGAGGAGTTCAGAAAGCGGATGGACGCGGGGGCGGGGCTGGTGGGGCGCTGTCCGCCCACGCCCTGTCGCCGACCGCGCCCGGCCTCGTACAAGCAGTCGCCGTACCGGTCAGAAGCAGTCGCCGTACCAGTGGACCGCGCCGGGCGCCGTGACCGTGGCCCGGACCGAGTCGGCGGTGGCGTGCAGCGGGCGCGCCATGCCCACGTGTTCCTCCACCGGCCGGGGGTCCGCCAGCAGGGCCGGCAGTGCTGCCCGGACCCCGGGGCCGTCGGGAATCCGGACCCGGGCCCGGCTCAGCCCCGCGGCCCGGCCACGTTCGCCGACGGCGGCGAACAGCTCGTCCAGGCACTCGGGTGCGCCCGCGAATTCGCGTACCTCCACGCACTCCCCCTCGTACTGGGCCACCATCCAGCCGGCGAGCGCGCCCGATCCGGGGTCCTGCGCCACGAGCGACCGGTCGGCGGGGCCGTACCAGGCGGGCACGCGCACCGCCCAGTCCTCCGGAGCCCGCAACGAGCTGAGCGGTCTGTTCGCGTTGTACGCATGATGCAGGGCGGCCACCTCCACGGCGTCCTCCGCGGTGGCCTCGCGGATTCGGAACGCCCCGGGGGCAACCGGGGGCGCGAGCGTCCCCTCGGTGTACGCACTGCCGAATTCCTGCCATCCCGAGCCCCGGTAGACCCCGGGCGTCCCGGTGAACAGCAGTGACCAGGCACAGTGTTCGGCCATCATGGTGCGCTCCGCCTCCACCAGCAGCCGCCGCACCAGCCCCTGGCCCCGGGCCTCGGGACGGGTGGCGACGCTGCCGATGCCACCGACCCGCTGCGGGGTGCCGTGCGCGTCGCGGATCAGCCTCGGTACGTAGACGACGACCGCGTCGATCCCGCCCCCCGGGCCGTTCTGCGCGACGAACGTATGGCGGTGGCGGTCCGGGTCGAGGGCATGGAGGGCGGCGATCTGCGGGGCGTCGAAACACCGCTGCCACAGGGCGGCCAGGGCCGGGTCATCGGCCGCCGTCGCGGTCCTGATGACGGCGGTCACAGCGTCAGGTTCCCGTCCGTGCGCACCGAGTCGCTGTTCGCGGGCATCGCGCTGCGCTTCGTACCGTCCTCCACGCACGCGGTGTGCAGGGCCGAATCGAGTGCGTCCGGGGCGAGGTGGAGCGTGCCGCCGGTGAAGCGGCTGCCGGTCGCCGCGTAGTGGTTCGTGCCGTCGGCGATGCGCACATGGGCGGTGTCCGGTCCCGAGGCGGCGCTGCTGAGCGCGTTGATGTCCCAGGTCACCTTCCCGGGGCCGGCTGCGCGGCCGAGAAGCACCTTGGCCTTGTTGCTGCCGGTGAGACGGGTGCCGCCGGTGACGGTGATCCGCTGGTCGCGGACGGCGCTGAGTTCGATGCCGGTGTTGTCGTAACCACCGCCGTCGATCCGCAGATCCGCCGATCCGATCGAGAGCGGGGCCGCGTTCTCGGCGCCGGTGACGGTGCAGTCGGTGAAGTGGACGGGCCCCGCACCGCGCAGGATCGCGCCGTCGACGCCCTTGAAGGTGCAGCGTACGAAGTGGACGGGAGCGGTGACCGGAGTCTGGACGAGGACGGCGCCCGCGGGCGGCTCGAAGAAGCAGTCGCTGATGGTGGTCGGCCGGGTGGAACGGGCGGAGCGCTGGGCGACGGCGAAGGTCTTGGCGGTGCAGCCGCGCACCTGGGCTCCGTCGGCGTTGACGGTGAGGGTGCCGGCCTGGTCGAAGGTGGGGCGGGCGATCACCGTGATGTCCTCCAGGGTCAGATCGGTGATCTTGGTGTTGGCGGTGAACCAGGAGCAGACGTGTCTGCGTACGGTGATCCGCTTGGCCGAAATACCCCACTGAGCACCGGAGTTGGCGATGTCCATCAGCCCGGAGTTGCCGTCGAAGAGCAGATCGTGCTCGTACTGCCCGTGTGTCGTGAAGGGGTTGCCGCCCGCGTCGTCGCCGTCGCCGTGGCAGTTCACGACGGTGCAGTAGGCGGAGGCGGTGAGGTCGTTGAGATGGCGGACATTGCTGGTGGTGCAGTCCGCTACTCGTCCGTACAGACAGTAGATCTGCTGGGTTAGGTAGCCCGCGCCGCCGTACTCGACGGTGGGCGGGTTCTTCAGGGAGCACTCCTCGGTACGGAACCGGGTGCACCAGCGGCGCATGATGACCGGCCAGAAGGAGCCGGTGGCGTGGATCCCGGAGACGTCGCAGCCGACGGCGTACTCGAAGCTGACGGGGTGAGAGCCGGTGTACTCGTCGGGGCCGGCGCCCTCGAAGACCAGATTGCGGATGTGGGTGTCCCGGACCGGCTCGATGCGGGTCCAGGTGAGATTACGGCCCGCGGCGATTTCCCAGCCGTTGAGGTAGCCGATCCGGATGTGGCCCGCGTCGATGATCTCGGTGATCTCCACCAGCTTCTGCAGCTCGCGTTCGTCACCGCCGCCGCCCGCGACCGGATCGACCTGAACGGCCCACCACTGGCCGACCTCGAACGCTTTGGCGTCGGGGACCGGGAAGGTGTCGGTGAGCTCGATGACCTTGCCGGAGAGCGCGTGCTTGACGGTGGTGTCGGTGACGGTGCCGCGGAAGGAGAGGACGGCGCCGAAGGGGTTGTCGTGGGTGTTCTTCTCGATGCCTTCGGTGCGCATGCGGTGGCCGCCGAAGTCGAGTTCGATGTGGGAGCGGTTCCAGAGGTGGCGTTTGGTGAAGAGGAGGTCGGTGTGGGCCTCGATGCGGTGGACGCTTTTGTCGGCGATCATCGCGTCGAGGGCGGCGTCGGCGGGGTTCTCGGCGTCGAAGTGGCCGAAGGTGCGGAAGTCGAGGGTTCC
>NZ_BMRN01000068.1 GCF_014648655.1 Streptomyces atratus | reverse complement strand
GTCCCCACCGCCACCACCGACAACGACTGAACCAACCAAACCGAAGACACCTGGGTCAGATTTCAACCGGCCAGAGTGGGTCCAAGTTCAGCCGCCGCCGACACTTCATGGCCTGACCCACGTAGTCACCGATCGCTGCCGTGGAGCCGTCATCGTTCAGTGGACACGCCCCGGCGAGGAAGATCAGGCGTGACTCGGCGGGCGCCGTGGCCGCGTAGGCATACTCGGCGACGTCGGACAGGGAGGCAGAGCGGATCAACGTGATGGCACGAGCCATAGCTGTCGAGTCCTTTCCCATCGGGTGTTGAGATCGGACATCCTGCCAACGCCCCGTCGGTTCCCGCCTTCCCATTTCTTCGCCGCCCCCACGCACAGCGCCGTCACTTCTGCTCGATAGTCACGAGCCGAGTGATCGCCGACTGACTCCGGAACCCGTCGATAAACGCTGTTCCCAGAGATCGACGAAGCCAAAGGGGGCCGAACAGCCAGAACACCAGGACGAGACGCCGTGGGAGAGTCTCGTCGGCCGCCTGGTGGAGGTGGTGCTGGAAGGGCTCCGCCCGCACCTGCCCCGTAGCTGGTTACCGGCCACACAAAGGCCGGTAACCAGCTGAAGGGCCCGGTGCGCGTCCGCCTAGTGTCCCCAGATGCGCAACACAACCTCCGGCACCGAAGAACCCGTCGTCGGGCGCAGTCAACCGCTGGACATGACGAAGGGGGCAGCGTGAACGATCACCAGCCAGGCAGTAGTGCCGACGAACCAGAGCCGCAGAGGCAGCCGCCCCCACCCGCCATACCGCCCCACCAGCCACGCCCGGACGGCACGGCACCCCTGCCTCCCGCACCCCCGACCGTCCCCCCGCCCCCGCCCCTGCCTCCCGCACCCCCGACTGTCCCCCCGCCCCCGCCCCTGCCTCCCGCACCCCCGACTGTCCCCCCGCCCCCGCCGCCGCATCCGCCCGCCGCGCCACCGGCCGGCCCTGCGGGCAAGCGGCGCCTGCAAGCGGCCCTGGCTCTGGGCGCCGCGGTCATCGTGGCCGCCGGTGCGATCCTCTGGCCGGACAGCTCCGGCAGTTCCGGTGCGGGCTCCGATGGTGGGGGCGGTGAATCCCGGGCGGCTGTCGCGCCGGCCAGAGGCACGGCGGCCGCCCGGGAGCTGGAAGCCATGCCGGGCGTGCACCTGTCGGCCGCCTACGGCCCCGGCAACGGAAAACCCCAGACCCTGGCCGAGCTGACCGTCACCTCCGACGGCATAGCCAGCGGAACCCTGCGGATGCCCATAACCGGGCAGGCCGCCATCGCCTGGTCCGGCGACCAGCTGTACATCAAGGGCGACAACGACTTCTGGGCGCAGCAGGATCCGCACTACGGCACCGACCTGTCCAGTGGCGGGCATTGGGTGGCACCGGTCAAACGCTCCGGGTATCACATGCTCAATGCCTTCGGTCTGAATGCGGGCTCGCTGACGCCGAAGGCGTTGGCTTCGATCGTGCGGGAGGTCACCGCCGACCCCACGGTGGTCGCGGAGGACGCCGGAACCACGTACGGGCGTAAGGCCACCTCGTACATCGCGCAAGAGCGTACGGTCGTCATCGCCGACGAAGCCCCGCACACGGTGTTCGTCGTCGGCATCAACCCTGCCGATGCCAGCCCGGTCAAGACAGCCGCCTGGCGCACCACCATGGACAGCAGGCCCGTGTCCACGGTGTACCGGGTGCCGTCCGACGACGGCGACGACAGGTTCTACAACCCGTACCTGGTGGCGAAGCCCACCCCGGCCCCGGACAAGGAGACCGCTGCTGCTCGCGCGGCCGCCGACGAGGCCAAGGCCAACGCCAAGCCGCCGCTGACGTCCGCCGAGAAGGTCAAGGCATCCCAGGGCCCGGTGTTCGATACCACCTCCGACACCCCCTCCCTGTGCTCGAACGATCCGTGCTCGTACGCGTTCACCGTCACGAACAACGGAGACCAGCCCGGCGAAGCCGTCCTGCACCTGACGTTCCCCGGCACCAACGAGCGAGTCCACCCGCTCGGAACCATCGCACCCGGACAGTCCAAGCAGGCCAGCGGATCCCGCCCCAACATCGCCAAAGGCACCGGGCGCACCATCCGGCACACCGACTACTCGTGGGTGTTCTCCACCGCCCTGTACGGGCCCGACCCCGACGTGGGCCGGCGCCTGCACGCACGGGAGCTGGAACCCGATGACGTGTTCGTCGCCACACCGCTGATGCCCTCCGTCGCGAACATCCTCGACCAGATGACGAAGAACCTGCCCGCCGACGACACAGCCGCCAACCAGAAAGCCGTCAACGCCCTGCGCGACGCCAACATGCGCGGCCAGATCCCCGCCCTCATGACGATCGCCGCCTCCGGCCGCCTCCAGAACTTCGGGGACCTCGCCGACAGCCTCGACGGCACCGACGCCATCGGCGGCGTCCGCGTACTGGAACAGGTCGCGCACCTGCTGAAGACCGACCCCAACGCCCGCGTCTGGTTCGACGGCGGCTACAAGGCCGGCGACGGCAAGACGTACAAGACCGACTACATCTTCACCAGCACCCGCGACGGGCAGGAACTCAAACGCGCCGTCCAGGTCAAGACCATCACATCCTGGAAAAAGCTCTGGGAGCGGATGGGGGACGCCGTCGAGCAGCTCAACGGCGAGCACAAGCTGGGCAAGCCCCAGGGCAAGCGCGGCCCCGAGCAGGCCCCGCCCGGCTTCGAACGCGTCGTGCAGATCAACCTCGAACCGAACGTCGGCGACGGCTACTACTACACCAGGGCCGACCTGGAGCGCGTCCTGAAGCACAAGGCGTACGCGCAGGGACGCAAGAAGTTCTGCAAGCAAGACGGCAGCATCGGCCTCGAACGCCTCGTCATCGTCAACGCCACCGGCACCTACGAATGGACCGACTTCAAGAGCCTCAACGTCAACTGCCCGGGTTCTTCCAGCGCCCCCTCGACCCCGTAGGACGCTCCCGGCCTGGGAACGACTGTGGCCCCCGCCGAGACGAGGTCTCGACGGGGGCCACACACATACGCCGGCCACTTCCTCTAATCGGGCAGCGTCGGCAGTTCCAGACGCAGCTCGGGCGTGATCCAGCCCATCACGCGGCCGTGTTCGGCGGCCTCCGGCCGAGATCGCGCAGGGGCGGGACGAAAATCCGACCGTGTAGTTACTTGTCACTTCGTGGCAGCTTCGGGAGAAGTAGGGCCACCTCCAGCCTGAAGACCCCTGGCCTTGGACCACCGCGCTCCGGCAGGAGAACAACCGGCGGGCCCAACGGCTGTTCAACCTCCCCGACGCCGGCTGACCGCAGCCGCCCGGTACCTTGTCCACCGGCTGGGCCTGCATCACCACCGGTGATCAGCTTTTCACCCCAGCCCCCTGTACCCCGGATCAGCGCTCTGGCGATGGTCGCGCGCAGCCGTTCCCAGGACCGGGTGGTACCAGTCACGTGAGCGGCCCACGCGATGACCACGCGGCGCAGAAGAGGGTCTGGACTTGGACAGTTCATGCCCGTCGCGGCGACGGCGACAGCGAACGTGGCGTCGTCGCGGCCGGTGGAAGCGGTCAAGGGAACCCGCCAGGTCGAGGCCGTCGACGGTGTGGCGAAGCGCCCCTCGGGCAGAGTATCGATGACCGTCTTCGGCCGCAGGGAGACACCAACCGCGACAAAGTCGGCCAGGACTCCTTGGGTCGCCTCCACAGCCTGGGGCAAAGCGCCCGCTGTCTGCTCCGGCATGCACACGGCCGTCCGGCCCGTGTGTCCGCACTCCATAGTGACCGCGTACGTCTTGAGCGGTGGGGTGTAGTTGTAGCCCTTGACGGCCTCGTACGTACTCGTGACTCCCGCAGCGGCAAGGGCCAGTACGGTGGCCGCGGCCACCGCCCGGCGCCGTATCGGCAGCCACCCCACCATCAGCGCCGCAGCGATGCTGCCGGTGAACGCGACGTGTGGCCAGAGCGCCTCCCACGCGGGTGCCTCGCCGAACATCAATTGTTCGGGGAACGCACCCGACACGTGCCGTACCCAGGGAGCGTCGACGGTCACGGTGAATGCCACGGCCGCCCAGGTCACCACCGCGAGGAGCGGCGTGGCGATCGCTTTCGGCACCCACCGCCCGACGGTGAATCCGATGATCGCGTGCTCTACACACACGATCATTCCCACGACCAGCGGAGAGACGCTGTCCCACGTTGGCCACACGCCCTCCGCCGACAGTGCGGCCACCAGAGGAAGGGTCAGCATCATCCAGGCCAGGGCGACAACCGGAAGCAGCGCTTGGGCGGCGATGCGGTACCGGGAGCGGGCGTGGTTCATTTCCCACATGCCGGCCTGCCGCAGGCCTCGGGACACCCAGGCGGCGAGGGCGGAGGCGACGGCGTAGGCGAAGGGGTAAGCAAAGCGCAGCGGGTATGACGTGATCTCAGGTGCGTATCCCAAGTTGTCGGCCGGGGGATGGCCGGGACCGAGGTAGTACAGCAGCGGCAGCGCGAGGGCGACGGGCGCGGCCCACACGGCGGGCGAAGTACGGAACAATACGGTGATCTTCAAGGTCTTCCCTACGCAGGTGCTGCAACCGCACAGCGAGCGCCTCACGGGCCCCATGGACGATGAGAGGCGGTCGCGTGGCGGCCCTTGGGTGTGCGTCGGTCAGATGCGGTAGACGGGTTCGCTGGCGGTCGCCTCGGCGCTGTCCCGGTTACGTCACGGACGCGGCGGGATGCGAACTGGGCCACAGCATCATCCTGAACAACTACCTGGCAGATCCGGTGAGGGACATCGAGGACGCGAGCGTGGTCACGCTCGCGTCCTCGACGGAGGACACCACGAGGTCCGTACGCCCTGGAGGCGCACGGTCAACGGCCTCGCCCACCGATTTCGAATGCTCCTGGCACAAGCCGGTGCGGTGCTGAAGACGTGCTCAGGGGATCAGCAGCTGACCCAGCTGAGCCCCGCCACGTAGATCGGGTTGCCGGCAGAAGCCCTGACCTCCCGGTACTGGGTCGAGCCCTTCGGGCCCACTCCCGGGGAGTGCACGTTCCCGCCGGAAATCAGCTGGGCCGTCAGTCTTGGACATCTGCCGTCCGCCTTGTCATCCGTCACGTCGGCCCACGCCCACGTCTTGTTGTCGCAGTACCGGATCCAGGCGTGCCCCTCGCTCCTGCTCGAATGGAATGCATCACCGCACACGGAGGCCATGGAAGGCGCGCCTGCCGGTGCCGGTGCCGCTGTCGCCGAGCCGCTCAGTGCCGTAGCCGCGAAGAGCACAGCGCCGGTCATCGACGCCCACTTTTTGTACCGCATGGAAAACAGTCCCTTCGTCAGGTCGTCCGACGGATTCGCCGGCCCGCCCAGCTTGCTGGCGCACAGTCGCAGGACAGCCCCCATGACCAGAACTCGCCGCCCGAAAAACCGGCGGCGCAATTTTGACAGCAACGAGCCGCCTCCGGCTGACGCACTGTCAGAGGCGCACAGTACGGTCCCGTCACGGCAGCCAGAATCGACCTGACCTCCGCCTGTACGGACGCCCACTCCTCAGCGGTGTCGGTGTCCACCCACACCGCAGGGCAGTTCCCTCCACCCGAGTTCGGGTCCGTACCGCAGAGAAGTAACGCCATGATCCCCTCCGAAGCGAGCCAGTTACGCTTAGTACTCCAGCCGGACTTCTTCATTCGTGCTGGTCAGCGGCTTGGGTGTGGGGAGTGTAGCGGGCTGGAATGATCAGGATGCGGTGAGGGCCCAGCGGCGCGGCCGTTGCGATTCCGAAAGATCCGGGCCCGGCTCAGATCAGGACGCGCCGCGTTTCTTCGCAGTTGCCTTCCTGGCCGTGCCCTTCTTTGTGGCCGCCGTCTTCTTCGCCGGAGCGGACTTCTTCTTCGCGGCTGCTTTCTTACGGGGCCGCATCTCGTGCACGGTCGCGTCCTCGTCGTGCTCACCGCGTGCTTGCTTGGCCGCCTCCACGGAGGCGTTCAGGGCGGCCATGAGGTCCACGACCTTCCCGGATTCCCCCTTCTCTCCCTCTGCCGGCTCCCGGGGGTTCCTTGCCCTCCGACTTCGCCTCGATCAGTCCTCCAGGGCGTCGCGGTACAGGTCCCGGAAGCCGCTGATGTCGTCCATAGCCATGGTGTCGGTGGGCTGGACGGCCCGCTCGATCTCGTCGTTGCCAAGGTCGATGGCCTTGGGCGTGAGGGATTCGGGGCTGCGGCTCGTCCGGCCACCGCATCGAGTGCAGCACGATCGCCCCTTCACGTACCCGCAGCAGTCCGAGGCGCTCGCGGCCGGCGGGCTCGGCTGGTCACGAGCATGCGTGGATGGTTCGGTGGGTCTTCGCGATCTTCACCTGCCTCAAGCCCCGCCAGCTCATCAACTCCCCCGACCTTACCCACCTGAGCCGATGCGCGGCCCGGACTCATCAAGGCTGATACCCCGGCCCGTCGGGCGACTGGAAACCGGGGGAGAGTCCGTGGCGGTTCATGTGTTGAGGTTGCACTACAAGCCTGGACAGTTCAGACGGGATGTCCAATCACGCTTCGCCGGCGGAGAGTTGTGCGACGTGCACTCGCCGCCCGAGACTCAATGGAGGAAACATCATGTCCACGCCCTCTAGCTCCACCGAAGGGCTATTGCTCCCCGCTGAGCGGGCGCGCCGCGGCGGGTTCTACCTGGGTTTGGTCCTCGCTGCGATGCTCTGCCTGGTGCTCTTCGAAGGACTCATTTTGTTTGTGGTCGGCGTGCTGATCACGGGTGAAGACATGGGGTTCATGGGCGAGGCGGGTGTCGCCGGTTATGTGGGACTACCGGTGTTGGGAGGAGTAGTGACCCTGCTGCCGCTGATCGCCCTGGTGTCGCGATATCCGGCCCTGCGCATCGATCCGGCGGGCATCAGCAAGGTGCAGCGTGGGGGCACGGAGACCATGCGGTGGGCTGATATCGACCAGGTTCGGTTCAACAGCAGGCAGAGCCTGCTGCTGTTGGTGCTGAAGGAAGGGGCTCTCCCGGAGAAGCCGATCGCCGTTGGCGGGCCGAGGGTGGTTGTTCTCTACTCGCTCGGAAACTCCCTCTGGCGCCGACGGAGGCCGGCTCACCATGACTTGATCGTTGACGCAGTCGAGCGGTTCGCCCCGGGAAAGTACACCGCCCTGCCCTGGAACCTGGGCGCGGGCGGCACGAAGGGCGCGGGCGCCTCGGCGTAGAGGAGGGGGTCAGCCCGCGACCGGGTCTCCGGCGGGGCCGGCGCGCACGGTGAGCTCACCGTTCCGCTGCCGCGCGGCCGCGGTCCGCGACGATGTGCGGGACTAACGCGCAGGACAACTGACCCAGCGACCCACCGGAAGAGCCCCCGGCTATGCGTCCATGGCGGCCCCACTCGTGGGGCCGCCTTTCCGTTCCCGCTGGGAACCTGGCCAGCCTCTCTTGACTTAGTGCAGAGAAGATCAGTGAGATAGAGGCCGTTCATCCCGGCCGTCTTCAGCTCCGCGAAGCCCCTGGGACCGATGTGGGTCGCAGAAGTAGACCGGCATGCCGGTGGCTGAGGTGAACGCCTTGCGCATGGCCATCTCGGTCCCGGGTCAGGACCGGATCAGATGCGGCGGAAGCAAGGTGGGCGGCCTCGGTCAGTGCGGCCTGAGTGATGGCCGCGCCATGGTTCCCGGCCAGCGGGGCCGGCATCAGGTAGCTGGTGCTGCGCTCGACGACGAGAACAGGGCCGAGACAGCCAGGGCGTGTCCGACACGCGACGAACGGCACGCTTGGGTGCACGCTCCGCTCGACCAGCCATTGCCGGTGCGCTTCAGTCGGTCTTCACCGACTCGTCGAAGAATCTGACGATCCGGGGCAGGGCTTGTCGCACCGATCCGTTGTGGTCGTAGTCGCCGACGTCGGTCAGTCGGGGAGCAGCGCCGTTCCTCGTCAACTGGTCGGCGCAGTACGTCGCGTGACTGAAGTCGACGTCCTTGTCGCTCCAGCCGTGGAAGATCTCCACCGGTACGTTCGGCCGCCAGTCGCACGTGTTGTCCATCGGGCGCAGCTTGTCCTTCAGGACACCGTCAGGCTTGCGGATCTTGTTCAGGAAGTCCTCGGTGAACAGGTCCTTGGAGGCCGCCGGGAGTTTGTCGACGATCTGCTTGGTGGTGTGATAGCCGTCGAAGAGACCCTCCACCTCGCTGGCGTAGGGGGAGCGGAAGACATCGCCGGGTGACGTGTAGAGGCCGTACATCTTGTTCCAGGCGGTGACGAAGTAGGCGAGGTAGATGCCGGATTTGGCGATCTTGTCGTCGGCTGCGGCGGCCTCGAAGGCCGAGAGGTGGTAGGGGCCGCTGACCGGGGCGAGTGCCCCCAGCCGGAAGTAGCGGTCGGCGCCCTCCTGCTGAAGCGCCCGGCCTACAAGCATGGTCGCGGGGCCGCCCTGCGAGAACCCGCTGACCTGAACCTTCCGCTTCAGCTCCCGGCCGTTCCGGTGGGCGAGGGTCCGGGCCGCGCGCAGGCCGTCCACCGAGGCCGCGACGGTGGCCCGAGGGTCACCGTACGGGTGGAAGCCTTCGCCCGAGCCGAGGCCCACGTAGTCGGGCGCCGAAACGGCCCGCCCGGTCGAGGCGAACAGCAGGGCGGCGATCCGGTCGTTCGACTTCGGATTCTCCGAGGCGACGTCCTTGCGGTAGACGGTGGTGCCGTGCAGCCAGGAGACGGTGGACAGGTGGCGTGCCCCGTTCTTGGGCAGGACGACGAGCTGGCTCGCGGTCGTGGGGGCGCCTGCGCTGTCAGCGGTGCGGTAGGTGACCCGATAAGCGGTCACGCCGTAGCGGACCTGGGACGAGTCGATGTTTCCCTGGAGCTCCCCGGCCACTTCCTCCGCTGTGAGGTCGGCCGCTTGCTCGACGGAGACGACGGCCCCACCTCGCGCCCACTCGCTGTGGGAGCCGGCCGCCGCCGAGACCGGAGCCAGCAGGGCGGACACACTGCCGAGGACCGCCGCACCAGCCAGAATCCGGGATTTCGTTCGCCGTGAAGTCATGGATGGATCATGCCCGTCGGCCGCTCCGCAGGGACATGGAGTGACCCCCCGGGACGCAAGGGGGAAACCCCCCTCGGGGTCCCTAGGGGATGCCGGGTGCCCCATCCCCTACGGACAGGCCGGATGCCGCACGGTGCGGGGAGTGGACCACGGAGCAGGAAGCCAGTGAGTACCTGACGCTGTCGGGGATCTTGGTTTCCGGTCTGTACGTGCATTGCGCGTAGTGGGAAGTTGGAGGGCCTGCGGCGGTCGGGCTGGTCCTCGGCCCCATGTGTTCCACTCACCTAAGGAGGATCGACCGTGGCCTCCGATCACGACCTGCTGTGGCGTCGCTGCGCGCACCTGGGCCGTGTCCTGCTGCCGGTGGTGGACCAGGAGGCGTGGCGCCAGGCCCGCCGCCACGAGCACCTGGGGGCCTGGGGCATCAACATCGTGGAAGGCGAGCGGCTGATCGAGGTATTTGCGGCCTTGGCCGCCCATGCCGTCGCGATGGACACTTCCGTATCTGCCGCAGAACTTGACGTCCTACCTCTGAGCGCGGTGGCTGACGCGGCGACCGGTAAACGCGACTTCGAGCTGCTCGCCGGACTCCCGGACACCTTCGCCGACGGCCGCGACGAACTGGCCGTCAAGGTCTTCCGGCTGTACGCCTACAGGGGTGGGCAGTACAGCCTCCAGCTCATCCGACTGGGCACGGAACTGCGCCGTGCGCTGACCGTCCTCGCCGAACGCTCGCGAATGCCATCCCCCACGTGCGGGCACGTCTTCTTCTGGGCGGCTGCAGCTGGCCTGTCCAGTGATCACGGAGACCAGATGAGCTGAGGTCACGCTCCCGGCCGCAGGTTGGAGGCTGGTCCTTCGCCGGAATCGGCTTTGGCAGGTTCCGGGGCAAGGTGGTGGGCACCACCGAATGATCAAGTCAGTCTGCGGGGTGGGTGGCAACGCGCCAGGACCGGGGTCGCGGGATGTGCTGCCAGTCGAGGAAGTCCTGGAGAGCGGTTGGGTTTCGGGGCTGCCGAGGTGGTGCTGGCGGCAGGTGGGTACTGATGCGTTCGAGGTTGACCGCGATGGCGGTCAGGACGTGCTGGACGTGAGCCTTGTCCTGGCTGCGGTAGCGGCATTGGCGCATGCCGTGGCCGTTGACGAACTCGCTGAACGTGCTCTCGATGGCAGCCCGCAGCGAGTACCGCGACAGCCACTCCTGGGTCTGCTGCTCAGTCCGGGCCTCGGGCTGGATGTCGTAGAGATCGCGCGGCAGGAAGGAGACCTTCCGGGCGTCGGTGCGGGTGCAGGCGGTCTTCACCGGGCACTGGCGGCAGTCATCTGGGGAGAACTCGACGTTGACGTAGGGCGCGAGGGAGGGTGGCGTCGACCACCGGCGGCTCACCTTGCCCTGCGGGCAGGTGACCTGCTTTGCGTCCCAGTCGATGTTGAAAGCTTCACGGTGGAAGACGGTGCCCTTGCGGGACTGGCGGGTGCTCCTGGCCCGGATCGGTCCGACCAGGCCAACACCGTGTTCGCGGGCGACTTGCTGCTTGAGTGCGACGGAGAGATATCCGCCGTCGACGAAGTGCTCCTTCGACAGCAGGTCTCGATGCTGGAGGTTGACCAGGATGCCGGCGAGGGCCTTGGTGTCGTGGACGGGAGCCTTGGTGGTGGTCACGTCGGTGATCACGCTCGGCGTGTCCGGGTCGCAGCTTTCGGTGACGTGCGCCAGGAAGCCCTTCCAACGCGTCTCGCCCCGGCGCGCGTAGCGAGCACTCACGTCGTAGGGCGAGACGATGGCGACGGCCGAGGGAGGCAGGCCGGCATCCTCCGCATCCCTCCACTTCGGGCGGTCCTGGGCGTCGGTGCAGTAGTTCTGCACGAAGATCTGGCGCAGGGCCTGGACCTGCTCGCCGTCGCGGAGAGCAGGCAGGTAGCGGTGGACGTAGCGCAGGAGCAGGCGGATGTCTATCCGCGCTACCGGCGGGTGCCTCGTGTGGTCGACGGCGAGCGGCTGCGGTTCCGGCGGGGCCGGTGGTGGACATCCCTGCAGTCGGCCGACGCCCAGACGCGGCACGAGCTGATGCGGCAGCGCCAGGAAGCGGCGAAGGAGTAGCGCGAGGAGCGTCAGCGTCTGCAGGAGAAGGCTGCCGAACTCCGACGCAGGGAGCTGGAGGAGAAGGAGCGAATCCGGAAGGCGGAGGAGACCGAACGCTGGCACAAGCAGCAGGAGGAAGAGTCCCGTATCCGTATGGAGGCGTGGCGCCGGCAGTGGGCCGAGGAGGAAGCCCGTCGCGCCCGGGAGCAGGCCGAGGAAGCTCAGCGTCTCGCCCGGGAGCAGGCCGAGCGGGAGGAGCGGGAGCGTCAGGCCGTGGAGGCGGCGAACGCGTGGTGGCACAGGCTGTCGAAGCAGCAGATCACGCAGTTGTTCGCCGCGGTGGCCGAGCGGGCCTGGCGCGAGGAGAAGCTGTGGGTGCAGATCCCCGAGAAGCTGCTGATGGACCCGGCCTACGCCTACGGAGTACCGCTCTACACGCAGGACAAGCGACGCCGGTCCCTGTACGGAGTCGTGCGTCCATGCCCCTCCCTGCTAGCAACCTCGTCCCGGGCGAGGGAAGATCACGCCCTGGTCCGCAGCGCCCACGAGGCCAGAGAGCTGCAAGAGATGGGCCACGAAGGGCGTATCACGCACTTCGACCTGCCCGAGCACGAGCAGCTCACCATGCTTTGACGCCCGGCCAGCCTGCAGTCGGGTCGCCCACGTGGTGAGCTGTTCGTGCTTGAGCAGGTCGAACTCAGCAGACCACGGGCCACCCGGCGCCCGAGCTGATAGACGACCGAACTGAGCCCCTCTCCTTACAGGGAGAGATTTCGGCGGCGCTGCCCTCTGCCCCAGGGGCAGAGAGTCGGTGTTCACGACGACGTGAACAGAGCCAATCGGAACCAGCCGCGGGTTCTTCGGGCCGATCGACGTCTTCCTCCCGCCGGGCGTGGCCGCGCTGACGACGGTGCGGGCGCGGCGGCCCCGGCCGACGCGCAATCGACTGCTCGCGTCCCGGTCCCCGGCCCGGCCCGCGCCGCCCATCCCGCCCGTCCCTTCTTCCTTCACTCAGCCAAGAGACATGGGCAAAGCGGCCGCAACGGGGATGTCAGCAGTCCGACTACGCCAAAACCGCGTGGTGGCCTGCACGAAGACGGGGGCTGTTCCCCGGGGTGCGCAACAGCAGGCGCAACCTATAGCCGCAACAGACGCCGCAACCTCAGGCGCAACCCCTGTCGCAACGTCGGTACCCCTGGTCCACCGAGGGCGCCTGGTCAGTCATGCCGCCCGGAGGGAACAGCCGTACGGACAGCGCAGCAGGTTGGCGGCGCAAGACGGTGGTGACAAAGACCGGGGCGCGCCCGCTGCAGCAGCCCCCGTACCCGCGCGCAGGCCCACCTCGCCTGTTGTCGGGCATGCGGCTGAGCCGGCGTTGTCAGTAGCGGACCTCCTTGGCCTCGTACCCTTCGAGCCCTGCCGTGACGAGGGCGGGTACGAGGGCGTGCAGGTACCAGGCAAGGTCGGTGAATTCCGGCGCCGCCGGGACGCGGCGACGGTCGATGGTGGGCGTGAAGGAGACGTCCGTGCGGCCGGGCAGGAACATGAGCATGCCGCCTGTCCCCGCCTCCGAGTGGTAGACGTTGAGGGCCACCGTGTACAGCAGGTTCCCCGGCGCGTCCAGCAGTACCAGCACCTCGCCGAGGCCGCCGGGCGCGCTGTCGTACCACTCGTACATGTCGCCCGCGTCGTTGATCATGTACGAGACGCCCTCAGGAGGTACCGCCGCGGACCACCCCGCCCCGGTCAGGGCATCCAGAACGGCGCGCACCGTGGTCGGGCACGTGAACGTGAAGTCGATGTAGGCGTCTCTGGATCCCACGGGACCTCCGGGCAGGGTGAGCGACAACCCCGCATCCTCGCCCGTGGAGCGCAGAGCCGTCGATCCGTTTTCCCAGCCTGGCTGCTGACCTTGTTCCCGACGGCTTCTTCACACGTGGTCGGGGCTGCGCGCGGCGTGGCCGGGGTCATGGTCGGGGCTGTGGTCGTCCCGACCATGACGGTCCGGCCCGTCCCGTGGCAGCACCGGGCGGGTGGTTGGGGGCGAATGCGGGGGATGTGCTTCGACCGTCAGCGGACGACGCTGGAGTCATGAGGACCGTCTGGAGGCTCAGAAATGCCTCGCACAGCATGCAGGTTTCGAGAGGACTTTCGCGAACGGCGACCTGCGGAAACACGATCATTCCGGGGGCTCTCGCAGAACTCTCACAGATGTTCATTTATGAGAATGACCGCGTGTGGTGCGCGTGGCCGGAGGTCGCCAGGCGGCTGCGACTGGACGCCGAGGCTGGCCCGTGAGCGTTCGAGTTGGCCCCGGATGAGCGCTGGAGTTGGTCTGCATGCTCGTTGCTGGTGCCCGTGGGTGCCGATCAAGGGTGGCGATGGGGTCCCTAGGCTCCACGTCATGACCGGTGATCTTGGATTCCTCTGCTCGTGCTGCGGGGCGCACCACCCTGAGCTGCCCATGAACTACACGGCCGAGGCCCCGGCCGTGTGGGATCCGGGCTTCGCTGACGCGGACGATTGTCTGCTCTCGTCGGACCAGTGCGTGATCCGGGCACAGCACTACTTCGTCAAGGGTCTGATCGAGATACCGGTCATCGGCAGCGACGAGGTGTTTTCCTGGGCTGTCTGGGTCTCGCTCAGCCGCGAGAACTTCTCCCGCGCGGCGGACTTGTGGGACACCACCGGCCGAGAAGCGGAGGAGCCCTACTTCGGCTGGCTCACCACTGACCTCTCTGCCTACTCGCCCACGACCCTCAACCTGAAGACCCACGTCCACACCCGGCCGGTCGGCGAGCGCCCCTTCGTCGAACTCGAACCCACCGACCACCCCCTCGCCGTGGAACAGCGCACGGGAATGACCCGGGACCGGGTACGGGAGATCGCCGCGACGGTGCTTCACCCCTCCCGCGACAGGAAGCAGCCATGAGGGCCGACGCGCGAGTGCGGCTGCCCCCTCGGGCGCCAGAAGGCCTGAGCCGCCGGGCCCGGTACTTCGTCGAAGCGCACGGGCTGTGTGTTCCCCGCCGGGGTTCACGAGACATAGCAGCGCGAGCCATGCGCGGTGCGTCGCTCGTCGTGCCCGCGGGCGTCACTGCCCGGCGCGTGGCCGGGTGAGTCCGGCTCCCACCTTGGTCAGCATCTGGCCGAGGAGGTGGAGCGCTCGTGCACGTGTCGGCACTCCACGCGCGGTTCCCGTCCAGTAGGCGTCGGTGAGTTCCTCTGTGACCGTGAGGATTCGGTCCTCGTCCTGGGCGGCCAGCACGAGGGTGAACCGCACGTAGTCGCCGATGTCGGTGCCCTGGGGGTGCTGGTGCGTGAAGGTCTGCAGGCGCGGTGTCAGGGCGGGCAGGGTGCGGTCCGTCGGAAAGACGACGGCGAGGCCGGCAAGGGCCAGCCGAACCGCAGGGCATTCGGCCGACCAGCGGGTTAGTAGATCTGGAGTGCGATCCTGGACCGTGCTGCGGGCCCGGGCCTCGCTGTCGGGATCGGCGTGTGGCGGGGTGGCTGGCCAGGTCTCGGCGAGGTGACGCTCGGCGACGGTGGCAGCCCTGAACAGCAGGTCGATGGATTGGAATCGGGGTCGGGCGGGAATCCGGTCGTCGACGGCGAGGGCTGCGAGCAGGACGAGGCCGTCAGCGGTGGCGGGCTGGCAGGTGTCCTGGTGGAGGATCTCGTTGTAGAAGTCGCCGAGGAAGCTCCGGTCGTCCCAGCAGGGGTCGATCTCGGCGTCGAACAACATCACCGCCTGGGGCGGCCTGCGGCCCGGCATGCGGTCGGCGATGACGTCTCGGAAGAGCTGCCGGATCGGCGGACCGAAAGCGATCGCGTCGTGCCGTGGCTGCTCGGGGTCGGCGTGCGTATCCATGGCCAGCGCAGCCTAATGGAGCATCTCGGGCCGACGGCCCGTCGCCTGGGCGAGAGCTGGCAGGCCGTAGGCCCGGAGTCTGCAGCGGTTAGCCGGCCTGGGCAGGTTCTTCGGCTCGTGCTCGGGTGATGGCGAGGCGGTAGGAGTCGGTTCCGGTCTCGATGATGGTGCCGTTGAAGGTCGGCGCCTCGGACCACGGTGGTGCGAAACGCCTGCCACGGCTGCGACCACTTCCCCACCGACCGCACCTTCCTGCCGGACATCCAGCGCCAACTCGCCGAGACCCAATCTCTGGCCGCCACCCGGCAGGCCCGACACACCGAGCGGTACGGCGAGCCGATGAGCGGGACGAACGTTTGGATGGAACAGCGCGACGCCGAGATCCGCAGTATGCAGCTGGAGATCCTCGCCCTCGAAGCCCAGCCAGCCGACAGCACCACCGTGGTCCGGGACGCCGGCGTGCTCGGCCGCACCGGCTACCAGGACGCCGTCGGCGCCTCGGACAGCAAAGGGGCGTCACTCTCATGAGCGAGCGGCTGAACGAAACGGCCTCGGAACCCGTGGCTCCTGCTGACCGGCGGATCGCCGCCCTTCGGCAGGCCGCCCAGGACAAGCACCAGCAGGCCGTCCAACGGGCGGAGGCGGGCATCCGAAGGCTGATCAAGGAAGGCGAGGAGATCAACTTCCGGGCCGTCGCCCGCGCGGCCGGCGTCAGCCTGGACTTCCTCTGTGCCCACACCGACCTGCGGAAACGCATCGAGACCCTGCGCGGCCAGCAACGGACCGCAGACCGGTCTGCCCCTCAGGCACTCTCAGTCGACGACGGCACGGTTGTCCATACCCTTACCGAAGCTCTTCGTCACCCTTACCGAAGCTCTTCGTCGTGAGCGCACCACCCACCGCGAGCGCGTCCAAGAACTCGAACAGCGACTGGCCGCCGCACACGGCGAGATCCTGCGCTTGCAACGCGTGATCCAGTCGAACGGCCCGGGGCTGTGAACACTCGCCGGGCTGCGGCGCCTACGATCCCGATCGCAATCCCAGAACACTGTGCTCCACCACGCCCGCGGGAAGATCACTTCTCCCCGAAGCCCGGGCAGTCAACTCCAGGAGACCGGCCCGGAGGTCGGCGGCGGGCTCACCAAGGATGATCGCACTGACGATCAGCTCCATCATCAGGCTGTCGTAATCGTCGTCTGTTCTCCGATAGCGCTCCACATCAGCCTCCACCACAGCCGAGGCGATCCTCCTCCCACCACCAATCACGGGGGCAAAGGACGCCTCATAGACGCCATGACCGGTCCAACTCCGGTGCATGAAAAGGACATCGCCTTCGACGAAGACGTTCCACTTCTCATCCATGTCCCGGGCTCGATATCCGCGCTGGATCCGGTCCCAGTCCTCGTCAGTCCAAACACGATCCGGCAGCTGAGACACCGGACGGGGCGTGCTGATCGGATGGAGGCGCCGGAACGACTCTCGGGTGAGCGGGGCATCGGCAGTCATGGCGTGATCCTACGGCTGCACTACTCGAACACGACAGCGACTTAGCGCCAAGAACAAGTGCCCTGGGCAGAGAGTGAACCTCTGCCACCTTTCGGACGCCTCTGCAACGTCCTGAACAGCGATTCTCGTCATCCGCTTCGCCGCGCTCGACCTCCGCTCGAAGCACGACCAACTCGAGCGCATCACCGCTCTGACCCCCGTTCTCCAGGCATCGGCGGTCCACGCCTCGTCCTCGGGAAGGAGCGCTCCCCCGCGGACGCGAGAGAGTCACGCACGGCACGCATGGAAGTCGCTGATGGCGGAGACACTCCGGGTGGCTGCGAGCCGAAAGCGGCGGGTGTCGAGGACACCCGCCGCTTGGAGTCAGGCTGCCGGCGTGAGGGAGGACTGGAGGCGGGGCATCAGGTCAAGGAGGTCCTGGTACCAGCAGCCGGCTTCGTGGCCGCCGCCCTTGCAGTACTCGCCCCAGGTGGCGCCGTTGCCGTAGTTCTCGTAGTGGACGGGGATGCCCAGGCCGTCGAGCTTGGCCTTCATGTGGGCGGAGCCGCTTTCCAGCCACCACTCCCGGACATCGTAGTTCCCGCCGTCACCGTTGCCGATGTAGATGTGGATGCCCATGCCCCTAAGCTTGGCCGCGTTGGCGACCGGGTCGGCTTGGTTCCAGCGCCAGTCGGCGTTGAACACCGGGTAGGGGGTGCCGAAGAGGGCGTCGCTGTCCACGCCGGGGGCGTAGGCGTCACCGTCGCAGGCGACCGTCCCGGACGTGGAGGCGCACAGCGCGCCGGTCGCGTTGGTCAGGGAGGCGACCACGACCAGGCGCAGAGCCATCTGGTTGGCGCCCAGCTCCAGGTCGCCGGAGAGGGAGCCGACCTGGCTGAACAGGTCGGGATGCAGCTGGGCGTAGTGGAAGGCGCCGAAGCCGCCCATCGAGATGCCGGCAATGGCGCGGGCCTGCTTGGTGGCAATGGTGCGCAGGTTGGCGTCGATGAACGGGATCACCTGGTTGATGTGGAAGTTCTCCCAGTTCGCGGCGCCGGCGGCGGTGTTCTGGTTGAGCCAGTTGGCGTACCAGCCACGGTTGCCGCCGTCCGGCACGACGGTGATCATGCCGGACGCCCCGGTGAGCGCGGCGTTGCCGTAGAAGGGGCTGGACGGGTCGTCCGGCGAGCCGTGCAGGAAGTACAGGACCGGGTAGCGCTTGGCGGGGTTGGCCGCGTAGTCGCTCGGCAGGATGATCCGGATGTTCTGTTCGCCGTGGACTTCATCGGACTTCACCGTGATCACGAAGTTGGTGTCGGTGTTGGTCGGAGCCGAGCTGGCGGCGCTCGTGACCTGGGTCAGCCCGAACCCGTCGGCCAACGGTGGCCTCGATGAGGCGTGCGCGGCGGGGGTGGGCAGCAACAGCAGGACGGCCGCGACCAGCACGCCCAGGGCGCGTTTGAGGGAATCCGTCATGGTCAGGCTCCGGGGGTGACGGACTGGGCCGTCTCGAAGGCTGCCTTCTCCTGGTCGCCGAAGTTCGTCCCGGCCATGTAGGGGCTGGGGGCACGGGACTGGGCTTCGGCGATCGCGTCGAGGCCGCCAGTGCTGGACTGGGCGAAGTGCGAAGTGACGCCGACCAGGACGCCCTCGCCGGTGGACGGGTCGAAGTCCTTGAACCAGGGGCCGCCGCTGGCGCCGGGGCTGAGCTGGGTCTTCATCAGGTCGCTGTTGGTGTCCCACCACCACTCGCGGTTGATCCAGGACGGCCCCTGGCTGAAGAGCAGGGAGCGTCCGTCGTAGATGCGCTGCTGCGCGGCGGGAACGTTGTTGACGTTCGGGGAGCCGTTGATCACCGCAACGCCGGTACTGGAGAAGTTGGGGCCGCTGTAGCTCTTGAAGTTCACGGTGGGGTAGCCGAAGTTGGTGCGCGGCGTCGTGCGGGCCGGGTTGAAGCCGATCGGCTGGCCGCCGCCCACGACCACTTCGATCGGGCGGTCGTCGGCAGGGTTGTCGACGACCATCGCGGCCATGTCGTTGTTGTTGAAGTGGTTGGCCTGAGCCGCCCAGCCCTCGGTCCACCAGGCCCGGGTCACCGCCCACACGCCGTACGGTGCGACGTCGGAGCCGATCGCCGGGCCGCTGTTCAGGTCGGTGCCCGGCGCGACGCGCGGCAGGTTCTCGCCCCGGAAGCCGGGGATGAACAGCACGTTCGTCGCGACCTGGTTCAGGTCCAGCGGAGCGTTCAGGCCCCAGTTGATGCGCAGGCAGTGGGCCGCGGTGACCACGACGCTCTTGTTCTGGCTCTTGACCACCGTGGCGGTGCAGGACGCGAGGCCATCGGTCGTGCCCGTGCCATCGGCGTTGCGCATCCGCATCACCAGCTTGCCCGCCGTCCGGGTGACCTTGCCGCCGCCAGCCCAGGGCCGGGCGGTGTCGTCCCATCCGGCCGCCGGAGCGACGGCCTCGGCCCCGTCGCCGTTGAGCGCGGCGGCCGACAGCCGGTTCAGGTTCCAGTACCCGGCCTGCTGCTGGAGCCCGGCCTCGTAGCCGTCGCCGAGCGGGACAACGCGAAGCTCGACCGGTCCGGCGGCGTACGCGGCCGGGGCACTACCCAGGGTGCCCACGGTCGCCAGGGCCACCGCGGCGGCCAGCATGGATATCCGCCGGATGGTTAACGGAAGCGTCCTCAAGGCGCACTCCTCAAAAAAGGCAATGTCTGAGCGAAGCTAACAGCCGGCACTGAGTCTGTTCGAGCGGGTTCCCGGCCATACATTTCGCCAACTTGGAGCGCAGATCGCACGTGCCCCACGCGTCTCCCTCGTACTGCGCAAACGTGGCCTTAATCGGCGGCCCCCCGGGCGACAGCATCCTGGGCGGCTGACCCGAGCCCTTCCTCCCCAGCCCGCGGGTCGTGCTCCTCACTGTACGGAGCACCGCGCCCGCGGGCTGGAGCGTTCCCAGGGGCTGCGAGGGTGAGGGCGCCGGGCGTCGTCAGCGAAGGGAACGTCTTCGCGAGAAGGCGGGCCCATCTGCTCAGCGCCCTCTGTTTCTGGCGCAACGGCCTGAAGGCAGGGGTCACAGGCAGGGACGAGCACTGGGCCTCCTTCGCCGCGTCCCCCAGCCAGTACTCCTCCCCATAGCTGACGAAGGCTGCGGCGTCTCGGAGACGAGAAGCCCCCGAGCGACCTCCCCGAGGAAAGGCGGGTGACGGCATCTTCTGCTCGTCTCAGCCGTCGCGCGGTAATTGCTGCGGGATCAGCACTTCCGGCATCCACAGCTTCTTCTTCGCGTAGACGTAGAACTGCTGGACGTGGGAGACCTCTTGGCTCCACGTGTCGCCGTCGACGCGCGGCCCGCGGAGGTCTCGGCGCCGCCTGGGTCGACGTCCGCCGTGACACACCCTCTGCCCTACGCCCACGCGCATCTCCTGCGGCACACGTTCAGCACCGGAGGGCGCAGGCTTCGGGCGGTGCCCCGTCCACCCGGATACCCCTGGTGATGTCTGATCGGCAGCCGTCAACCCGTACGCATGGCCCTATGATTCGGGGACTCGCGTAGGGGTTCCCGTCCCCTGGCGCCCAGGATTCCTGGAACCCGCGCGCCTTCCTCCTCCAGGAGCTCGCGCTCGATCCGGTCGGCGTCCGGGTACCGGCCCTCCCCAAGGAGCAGTTCGGCCTGCCGCTCGGTCACCACGTCCCCGACCGTCAGGCCGACCACGGCTAGGCCCCGGCCCGTCCAGAACCCGGGCGGGACACCAGCCTGATCCTGCGCGTCGCGCAGCGGTACGCCCGCAAGGCGGTATCCGTCGCCGACCATCACACCGTTGCAGTAGTACGGCCACCCTCTCGGGCCGATCTTCTTCTCGCTGAGCATCCGGCCATGGAACCCCGCCCGTGACCTGCACAAAAGCCTGATCGTGGGTGCTTCCCGCCGGGCGGGAGGCCATCACCAGATCTTTACCGAGGCAGCCCGCCAGGCGGGCTGCCCCGCCAGCCCGCGACGGTAAGCCGCCGGCGTGTGCACTCTCCCGCCCATGAACCTCACTATGGTGTCCGCCTTCGTCCAGCGGGAGCAGGCCAACGGATGGCACTTCCCCGGCTGTCAGGCGACCCGACCTGAACAACGGAGGTGATGTGGGTTCTCTACAGCGACGCCTGACGTTGTCGTGCGAATGCTGCGCTGCGGGCACACGAAGGGGGCCGGATTCCCAAGTCTGGGGATCCGGCCGCCCTCCATCAGCCTCGGAGGCGTCGGGGCACTCGGCCGTCGGGGGGCAGGGAGATCCGGTCACGACCAGAGCTCCGTCTTTCGCCCCGCGGGTCTCACTGAGCGTCAGTCGCGGAGACGAGTAGAGCAGCGCACCGCCGCTGTACAGCTCGTACTGGTACCGCTGGGTCCGCTCCAGGTCGCGTCGTTGCTCCGGGTCGGCATCGGGCAGGGTGAGTTCAACGAACCCGCGGCCGTCGCGCAGGATGCCCTGGGACGTGATGCTCCCGGTGATGGTCGCTGAGGTGGTGTCGGTGGTGAGCTGGACGACATCACCGTGCATCGGGCGAGGCCCGGGAAACGAGGTCATGCCTCCACCCCCGCGAGAGGCACCTGGGCGATCGGATTCCACATGATGTGCGCGCCGTCGTGCCACTGCTCGACAAGATGCAGGCGGTCCACGAGCACCGGCCCGGACAACGGCTGCTCGATGGCTGCCAGCGCGGCTCTGAGGGTGACCGCGTTGACGTCCTCAGCACCGTTTGAGGCGTAGGCGAGGGACATGTGGGGGTAGCGGCTCGGTGCGGCCTTGAAGACGGCTCCCGTGCGGACCACCACCTGGGTAAGGGTGTCCACGATCTCGGTGAACGGGCGCCCCGGCCACCCGCTGATCCCCACACCGACCATGCCAATCGAGAGAAGGACGCGGAGACCCTCGCCCTGCGCCATCAGATCACGGTCCTGGAAAGCCAACTGGGCGAGATGAGGGTACGGTTCACCTTGAGCGATCAGGCGTTCCTGGCGGCGCTACTGCACCGACTCCCGAGGGATGTGCTCCGCAGAGTGCGGCTGCTGGTACGCCCGGACACGCTACTGCGCTGGCATCGCGACCTTCTCGCACGCCGCCACGGCGCCGCCTCCCGCCCCAAGCGCCCAGGACGACCGCGGACCGTGCACTCCATCCGGGCCCTGGTATTGCGCCTGGCGAACGAGAACCCCAGTTGGGGCTACAGGAGGGTGCATGGCGAGCTGCTCGTGCTGGGGGTGAAGGTGGCCACGTCCACCGTCTGGGAGATCTTGAAGGAGGCCGGGCCCGATCCCGCGCCCCAGCGCTCCTCCAGCACCTGGGCCGACTTCCTGCGCTCACAGGCAGACGCCCTGCGCGCATGCGACTTTTTCGAGACGGTCACCCTGTCCGGGGCGCGGCTGTACGTCTTCGCCGTTATCGAGCACACCAACCGACGGATCCGGATCCTGGGCGCCACCGCGCACCCGACCGCCTCCTGGGTGGCGCAAGCCGCGAAGAATCTCGTCATGGACCTCGAGGACGCCGGCTGCCGGGCCCGGTTCCTGATCCGGGACAGGGACGGCAAGTTCCCGGCCCTGTTCGACGCGACCCTCAAGGACGCGGGGATCGAGGCCGTGCTCAGCGCTGTCCGGACGCCGAGGATGAACTCGATCACGGAAAGATGGGTGCAGACCTGCCGACGCGAGCTCCTGGACCGCACCTTGATCTGGAACCAGCGCCATCTGCTACATGCCCTGCGCGAGTTCGAGCAGTTCTACAACTCCCACCGCCCACACCAGGGCATCGCGAACACTCGGCCGCTACGCCCCTTGCCCACACCGATTGCCAATCCGGACGAGATAGCCCGCCTCGACATACGCCGACGCGAACGGCTCGGCGGCATCCTGAATGAGTACCAACATGCGGCGTGAGCAGCATGGATGGGGTTTCCGGCAAGCGCTGGGCCCGCCGATGATGTGCGACCGCTGCCACCAGCCCGTGACCCGCGAGGAGTCGAAGCCGTACGAGGTGCCCGGAGCGTCGGGCCCCGGCATCACGATCTACGTGCACAAGCGTCCATGCGCCCTGCCGTCTCGGCCCAGCCGCAAACATACCCGCAGCGCAGCCCTGATCTCACGCCCGCGACTGACGCCGATCGGTCGCGGGCGGGGCACTTTCTCGGTCAGCCGCTCGCGTGCCGCCCAGGGACGGCGTGTGCGCGCTTCGGCGACGACCGTGACGGTTGGGGGCTCACCTGCGGGCGGCCCGCCGCCGGGTCATCCGCCCCTTCGCCGAGTGGTCCGTGCTCCGTGAGGCACGTCGGGAGGCCGCGCAAGGCCGATACAGCGCCAACTCGGCTTCCGCCAACCGCAACGACGTCCGACCGCGCAGTGACCGCTCCTGTCATCCTCCGTTTCCGGTGCTGACCGTACCCACGGCATGGCTCAGCACGAAGTCACGCGCCAGGCGTGCGGCCTGCTCACGGGCCTCGAAGGTGATGCCGTGCCGAGTACGCGGCAGGATCACCAGACGTGCGCCAGGGATCTCCGATGCCATGAGTTCGGCGACCTGAGCGCGGACGATGGGGTCCTCCGCGCCATGCAGCACGAGAGTAGGAGCCGTGATTTCATGCAGCCGGGCAGTGCAGTCGTGGTTCTGAATCGCTGTCATGCGGCGTGCGTCGGCGTCTACGGGACGCCCCCGCAGGGCGCGCTTGGTGTCGGCGACGAGCTGCGGGTCGTTCGCCTGCCCCTCGGGTGTGAGGAGCAGGTCCAGCGCGAACTGCGCCCGCGCGTCCGGCCCCATGGCGACGATGCGGTCACCAAGGCTCTCGGTCATGGTCCAGCTCGGGGTGGCGCCTGACAGTATGAGAGACGCGACCCGCTGGGGGTAGTGGATCGCCAGGTGCATGGCGATCGCTCCGCCGTACGACACTCCCATAACATGTGCGCGCTCAAATCCCAGCGCGGCAAGGAAGTCGGCGCAGTCAGCAGCTTGCCGAACGATGTCGTACGGCTCGGGCCCGTTGAGTGTGTCGCCGGTGTCACGCTGGTCGAAGCTGATGGCCAGGATTCCAGCGCCTAACAGGGGGCGGAAGGCATCAAACTGCCCCCTATGGCTCTCCCCGCCATGCAACAGAACCAGCGGTTCACCCTGGCCGGACTCAACGTAGGCAATATCGATGTCGCCGACTTTGACGTGCTGAAACCCCTCAGAACTCACGCGCTCACCTCCACAGGCGTGCGTCCATCGCCTCGGCGAAGACGGGATCGGCACAGGACGGCGGGCTCGCTGCCACCGAACGGTGGAAACGCTCGATCATCTGGTCACTCACTCTCCGATCGCCTCAAAGCTGAGTACAGCATGGGAACCGGGTATCGCCCAGTCGCTGGTTCACCTCTGCCCCGACCACTACTCCACAAACGAACCATTGGCTCGTTGGCCGGTATAGCCGCACCCGTACGAGGGCGTTGTCAACTTGTTCGGGGCAGGGGTGTTGAGGGCGTGGTGGGGCCGGGTGGAGGCCTGATGGTCAGGCTGCCGCGGGCAGGTCGGCGGTGCCGGTGACCTGGCTCGCCAGCCTCGCCGAACTGGGCATCAAATGGTCTTGACCGGCACTGGCGTCGGTCAAGCCTTGAGCCACCGCACTCGGCACGGGGTTGGGCCGCCTCCGCCAGATCTGGGTGGTGCTGCATTGCGCGGGAGGCGCCAAGACGCACGGTCGTGGGAAGTGCCATCCTCAGCGTGTCTTCAGGCCACGGTCTTCGAGTTCGTCCGCGCACGCCTCTGGTACCCAGACAGCCTTCGCGGTGGCTCTGCCCTTCAAGGGCTCTTCCGGCGCTGTCACGTTGTTGGGTGTGTACGTGCTTGACGGAGCGTCGGGGCATGGTGGGCCCCGGTCCGGGCCTGTGTTCAGGCCGTGGTGGGCCAGCCGGCAGCGCCGGTGATCTCGTCCCAGATGGCGAAGCGGTGACAAATTTCGGCTCGGTAGTAGTGTGCGGTCACCAGGTGGCGGCGGGGTCGGAAGTGGGGCGAGATCCCGCTGAACGCGGACAGGAACCGTTGGGCCCCACCTACGGAGCGGAAGCCCTTCATCGCCCGTTCACGCTGCCTGGTTGGCTGGTGGCTGTTCTCCGCCCGGTTGTTCAGACCC
>NZ_BMRN01000067.1 GCF_014648655.1 Streptomyces atratus | reverse complement strand
GACTCCCGACAACGCCTCATGGTCCTCACCGCCGAACCCGGCAGCCCCTCCCACGACGCCCTGCGCATCCTCACCTCCTGGACCACCGAGCAGCCCGGCACCGACCGAACAGAGGACCTGAGCCGATGACCACCTGGAAACCCGAAGACCTCACCCTGCTCTCCGAGACCTACTCCCTCGTCCTGACCGCCGGAGACGACGGCCACCCCGGCGTGGAGATCGGCATGGTGGTCGTCGACGGCGAGCTGTACGTGCGCGCCTACCGGGGAGTCCGCTCCCGCTGGTACCGGGCGGCGCGGGAACACGGCCACGGACGGATCCGGGTGGGCACCGTCACCCGCGACGTCCTCCTGGAGACCCGTGACATCGAACTCCCCGCCGGGCTCGACGCCGCCTTCCGCGACAAGTACGGACCGGTGTCCGACGCCCTCGTGGCGAGCCCGGAGGCCCGGGCCGCGACGATACGTGTCGACCAGGCCCCCTCGTCGTGCAGCGACACCTGACCGGTCCGCCGAGGTCCTTGACCGCGGTCCACGGCACTGTGCGGAAGCGGACGCCGTCGTCCCGACGGCGTCCTGCTCTGCCGGGCCCGGAGGCCAGCGGCCCTCTTGCAGGTCCGCGAAAAAGATATCTCGGGGCGGGACGGACGCCGCGTCCTGCCGCTCCTCGACCGGAGGACGGGCCCCACACAGTGGAACGGAGCCGGCCCGTCAGGAGTTCGCACCTGACTGATGTGCGGGTCACACGTCGGCCTGAAAACCTACTGATCTCGGCTCTCCATCCGAACTGTCCGCTCCGCATCGCGAGTTGAACTCCGCCGGTAGGCATGATGTGACTCCGAGAAGACACATATGATCGCTGATGACATGCCACGACCACATGTCGCGGAGCCGGTCGTCCGGCCCTTCCCTCACACTTCGAGGACGAGACTGACGTGAACGACTTCCACCCTGGCCGCAGACGCCTGCTGAAGATGTTCGGACTGGGCGCCACCGCGACCACCGCGGCCATCCTCCAGGCCGACCCGGTGCTCGCCGCGACCCTCGGGTACGACGAGAAGACCGGTGTCTCCCCCACCACCTACCGGGCCCCCAAGGGCCTGGCGAAGAGCACCGCGGCCAAGCAGACCGCGCTCGGCTGGATCACGGCGAACGAGGCCGCGATCACCAGGCTCAGCGACGACGTGTGGCAGCACGCGGAGTTGTCCCTGCGCGAGTGGAAGTCCTCCCTCGCGCACGCCAGGCTGCTGAAGGACAACGGCTTCACCATCGCGTGGGGCCCGGCCGGCTTCCCGACCGCCTTCGTCGCCACCTACGGCACCGAAGGCCCCGTCATCGGTTTCAACGCCGAGTACGACGCCCTGCCCGGCCTGTCGCAGAAGAAGGGCGTGGGCACCCACGACCCGCTGGTCTACAACTACGACGCCTACGGCCCCACTTACGGCGCCGGCCACGGCGACGCCCACAACGCCCTGGGCGCCGGCGGCACCGCCGCCGCGATCGCGGTCGCTCAGGCGATCCGCACGAACGGACTGAAGGCCAGGGTCAGACTGTTCGGCAGCGCGGGCGAGGAACAGCTCGTCGGCAAGGCGTACGCGGTCAAGGAGGGTGTCTACGACGGTCTCGACGCCTTCCTGGACTGGCACCCCTTCAACATCACGGTGCCGTTCTGGAACACCACCAGCGCGCTGATCTCGACCACCTTCACCTTCCTCGGCGCCTCAGGCCACGGCGGCACCCCTCTCGGCAACAAGAGCGGCCTGGACGGCGCCATGCTGATGGCGACGATGTCGGAGTACCTGCGGGAGAAGAACGTCGCCCCGTCCGGTCGCTTCCACTACGCCGTCATCAACGGCGGCGGCGCCCCCAACGTGACGCCGGACATGTGCTCCGTCTGGTTCTTCGTCCGCGAGGGCAGCCCGGCACGGGCCCAGGTGCTCTACGACAAGATCGTGGAGTGTGCGAAGGCCGCCGCCCGGGCCAGCCAGACCCGCCTGGTGCACAAGTTCCATTCCGCGACCTGGAACCTGCTGGCCAACAAGGCCGGTGCGGAGCTGCTCAACGACAACATGCTGCAGATCGGCGCCCCGAAGTTCACCGACGCCGACCATGCCCTGGCGAAGGCAGTCCAGAAGTCGCTGGGCAAGCCCGAGGTGGGCATGCCGACCGACCTGACCCCGCTCGCTCCTCCGGCGGCGGCCTACACCGGCGGTCTGGCCACCGACACCGCCGACATCAGCTGGCAGGCGCCCACCGCCGTGCTGCTGTCCGCGGCCTATCCGTCCGGCATCCCGAACCACAACTGGGGTGTCACCGCGACCGCGGGCACCAACATCGGTCACCAGGCGCTGCTGTCCGCCGCCCGCTACCTGGCGGCCGGCGCGATCGACCTGATCGAGCAGCCCGACCTGCTGGACGCGATGAAGCAGGAGTTCAAGGACCGTACCGAGGGCGTCGGGTGGGCCTCGATGATCCCGGACGGGAACCAGCCGCCGCTGTACGAGCCGCCGGCCGAGTTCTTGAAGGCGACCGGGCAGAGCTGGCCGCCGAAGGGTGTGACCTGGCCGGTGCCGCCGGTGGTGTCCACCGAGCAGCTGGGCACCACGGGCCCCAACCTCGCGCCTGTGACCTGATACCGGAGCGCACCCGCGCGCTCGCCCCGCTCCCCCGCCCGTGGACGTCCTTCCCTTTGGCCCACGGGCGGGGGTCCGCGTTGTGCGGGGCCGCCGGTGTCACTTCTTCAGCGAGGCCGCGTCCCCCATCACGATCACCGGGTGCAGGGGCGGGGTCCAGCGTGCGCAGCAGTTCCTTCATGTCCTTCTCCGGCAGGCTGACGCAGGCGTGGGTGGGGCCGCCGTGGCCGGCGTGCAGCCACACGCCGCCGCCCTTGCTCGCCCCCAGCGGCCGGCCTGTTCGAGCTGCCCACGGGGCCGCTGTCGGAGTGGCTGGACGCCACCTGTCGGATCACCTCAGATGACTTGCTTCTCCCTACGTCACCTGTCAAAGTGGTGACGAACAAGGTTGTCGTCGGCCCAGTAGGTGGCCAACATCACACGTATGCCATCTCGGGCTCCCGATGGCAACGCTGTTCCGCAGGCCGCATGTGCGGCGGACGAGGAGGAATGACGTGAAGACCAGCAACCCGATCTTCTCCCGCTGGAGTGCCGGCCGGGACGCCGGTCAGGTGGACGCATCCGTGCGCCACCCGGTGGGCGCCACGGTCGGCGGCCGACCGGCGGACGACTACGCGACCAACCCCTACTCCACCGCCGCGGGCCCCGGTGCCGGCCCGGACGCGCGCGCCGGCCGGACCGCACTGACCATCGACGACGTCGTCGTCCGCACCGCGACGACGCTCGGCACCGTGGCCCTGGCGGCGGTGCTGTCCTGGCTCCTGCTGCCCGCCGACGAGGCGAACATCGGCCGGTCCTACGGCATCGCCGTGGGCGCGGCCCTCGTCGCCTTCGTCCTCGCGATGATCCAAACGTTCAAGCGGGCACCCGCCCCGGCGCTGGTCCTCGGGTACGCGGCGTTCGAGGGTGTCTTCCTCGGTGTGATCTCCAGCGCGACCTCGACCTACATCGCGCCGGGCGTGGTCGTCCAGGCGGTGCTCGGCACCTTCGCGGTGTCCGCGGGTGTGCTCATCGCGTACCGGATGCGCTGGATCCGCGTCACCCAGAGGTTCGCCGGGTTCGTCGCCGCCGCCGCGACCGGTTTCCTCCTGCTGCTCGTCGCCGACCTCCTGTTCTCCGCCTTCGGCGCGGGCAACGGCCTCGGCTTCAACAGTGGCGGTCTGGGCATCGCCTTCGGCGTCATCGGCATCGTGCTCGGCGCCGCCTTCCTCGCCCTGGACTTCAAGCAGGTCGAGGACGCCATCGCCTACGGCGCGCCGCGCGAGGAGGCCTGGCTGTCCGCCTTCGGTCTCACCATGACGCTGGTGTGGATCTACCTGGAGGCGCTGCGCGTGCTGTCCATCTTCAACAGCGACAACTGAGACCGACCGGCACATGGGAGGCGGCGCCGGAGGGGGCATGCGCGGTGCGCATGCCCCCTCCGGCGTGTCCGTCCGCCGACCGGCCTGAACCTCCACGGGACCGGGCTCGTTCTCATGGCGGGGCACCCGACCGCGCCGCCCGCCATCCTCCGGGCCGGCCCCGGACGCCGCACGACCACCAGAACAGGAGAGACGCACCATGAGCCCGCACGAGCAGTGCCCGTTCCACGACAGCAGGGTGGTCATCGGTCCCGCCTTCAAGGCGGACGCCCCCGCACGGTACGCCCGGCTGCGGGCGCTCGGCCCCATCCACCCGGCCGAGTTCCACCACGGTCTGAAGGGCTGGGTGATCGTCGGCTACGACCTGGCCCGGCAGGCGCTGACCCACCCGGCCCTGCTCAAGGACGCCACGCCGGCCGCCGGGGCGCTGGCCGCCGCCGGCTACGTCCTCCATCAGCCCTCGGTCGGACTCGGCGCGCAGATGATGGAGGCCGATCCGCCCGAGCACACCCGTCTGCGCCGGCTGGCCTCGGCCGCGTTCACCCCACGCCGTACGGCCGAACTGGCGCCGCGTATGGAGCAGATCGCCCACGACCTGATCGACGCCATGCCGCCGTCGGGCGAATTCGACCTCGTCGAGGCGTTCACCAACCCGCTGCCCGCCACGGTCATCGCCGAGCTCCTCGGCATCCCGGCGGAGCATCACCTGGACTTCCGCCGCTGGTCGGGGCAGGCGCTCCAGGTGGCCTCGCCCGAGCACCGCCCGGCTCTGGCCGGTCTGCACGGGCTGCTGGCCGACCTGGTCGCGGACAAACGGCGCCGACCCCAGGACGATCTGCTGTCCGCCCTGGTCGCCGTCCGCGACGAGGAGGACGGCCGGCTGTCCGAGGAGGAGCTGGTGGGCACGGCCATGATGCTGGTCGTCGCGGGCCACGAGAGCACCGTGAACCTGCTGGGCAACGCCGTGCTGGCACTGCTGCAACACCCCGAGCAGCTGGGGCTGTTGCGCGAGAGGCCCGAGCTCATGCCCGGCGCGGTGGAGGAGTTCCTGCGCTACGACACCTCCGTCGAGCGCTCCACCAGCCGCTACGCGTCCGAGGATCTCGAACTGGGCGGGGTGCCGATCCCCCGGGGCAGCATGATCACCGTCGCTCTCGGGTCGGCCGGCCACGACGCTCCGCAGGCCGAGGGCGACGACCCCGCCGTTCTCGACGTGACCCGGCCAGGCGCCCGCCATCTGGCCTTCGGCCACGGCATCCACTACTGCCTGGGTGCCCCGCTCGCCCGGCTGGAGACGACCGTCGCCCTGCGTACCCTGCTCTCCCGCGTCCCCGAACTGGAACTCGCCGCCCCGGTGGACTCGATCGACTGGATCGGCTCCGGGATCATCCGCGGTGTGCTGTCCCTTCCGGTGCGCCGTCGCGTCGGCTGATGGCCGCCCGCCTCCTACCAGGTGCTACCCGCGCAGGTGGCGGCTGACGTCGCCCACCAGATGGATCCGGACCCGGCGCTCCGTGAAGCGCCAGTGCCCGTCCCGGCGCTCGAAGCGGTCGCTGTAGCGCCCCGCGGCCACCGGCTGGAGCGGAAAGTCGGGCAGGGACTGGAACACCGTGACGTAGGAACGCGCGGCAGCCCTTCCCGCCTCCTCGTCGACATCGACGGCGATGTTGGTCGTGACGTGATGGGTGCGCGGAGTGCCGTCCTCATAGCAAATCACGCTGTCCCGGAGCATCTTCTCCACGCCCCCGTCCCGGCCCGGGACCGGTGCTCCGCTACCGATGAACACGGCGTCGGCGAACAGTTCGCCGACGCCGGCGAAATCCCCGGTGTCAACCAGCTCGGCGTATTGGGCGATCAGGTTTGCCACAGCGGTCGTATCCGCGGTTGTGCTCATGCATCCGAGAATACATATCAGTGACCGACACACGCGTCCGGACGTCGCACACCGAAGGACCTGCACACCTGTGTGCGCCGGCGGTCCGGAAACGTCTCGACCCGCGCCCCCGGGGGCGCGGGTCGAGAGCGGGTCCTGCGAGAAGGTCAGACGGTCCGGCTGCGCAGTTGGCGGGTCTTCCAGCCCAGCAGCAGGGCCTGGGCGATGAAGAAGATTCCACCGCCCGTGGCGTACGTCGACAGCACGTCGAGCGAGGGATTGTCGCCCGCGGCCTGGATGTTGTAGAAGATCCCGACGAGGAAGGACAGACCGCCCGAGATCAGGGTCGGCCACTGCTTGCCGAACTCGGGACCGCGCCGCCGCAGCCCGACGATCACCTGAGCGGCACCGGAGATGACGGCCCAGGCTCCGAACACATGGAGCACCGGTGCCACGCCGCCCGCGCCGGCGATGCCGACCGCGATGGCGGCCAGCGTGCTGAGCACCCCGTTGAACGCCGTGACCCGGCGCTCCGATCCGTCGGGGGTGGCGCGGTAGTCGATCAGTGAGGACACCGCGTCGATCAGCGGGTAGGCGACCAGCAGTGTGATGGCCGGCGCGTCGACGTCCTCGTGGGCCTTGGCGAACGCCAGGGCCCACACCACGGCCAGGACGCCACGGCTCAGGTACAGCCTCAACAGGGAGGATCGCTCGCCGGTCGCCACCGGGCTCGACGGCGTCGCTGTCTGCGTGCTCATGATGGTTCGGCCTTTCTCAGGTCATGGGGTCGTGGGCGGCGCGGTCAGTGCCGGGAGGGGGAAACGCAGTGGAAGCTGGAGGCGACGGCCGGGTCGCCGTGGCCGTTGTAGCTGGACACCTGCGGGTAGCTGCACAGGTCACGGTTGACGGCCTCGCCGGAGGCGTTGATCAGGGTGGCGGGCAGCGTCTCGGGGGCCTTGCCGTGCTCGACCCAGGCGGTCAGTGCGGCAAGGCCGTCGGCCGAGCCGCCGGCGCCGTTGAGACCGCAGTGGGCCGTGCCCGGGGCGAGGAAGAGGCGGTAGAAGTCGTCGACCCTCTTGGCGCCGCCCATCTTCTGCTCGACCTGCTCGCGGTACTCCACGGTGCCCTGGGTGGGGATGAACTGGTCGGCCTGGCCGTGCCAGGTCAGCAGCTTGCCGCCGGACTCACGGAAGGCGGACAGGTCAGGGTCGTCCGTGCCGATGACCGTGTCGTACTCGGCCTCGGACTGCTTGAACAACTGCGTGAACTCGCTGTAGGTGATCTTCGAGATGTCGAAGGCCGGGTCCTTCTTCAGCCAGAGCTGGACCCACAGGGCGGGCACCTGGAACGGCGCTCCCGTGACGTTGCCGTCGGCGTCCGGCGGGTTGGTGTTCGCCAGGCCCTTCAGGTCGGCCCCGATCGGGACGCCGGACCACAGCTTCCTGCCCGAGGTGGTGCGCGGGCCGTCCCAGATCTTGCGTACCACGGCCGCGTCGGCCGCCGTGATGGTCATCTCCTTGCCGTTGCACGCGACCTTGGTGCCGATCAGCGTGCGGGGGTCGAAATTGCACCGCTCCGGGGCGTTGACCAGGCCGTCCTTGACGCCGTCGAGCGAGTCGCAGGCCTTGACGGCGCCGTTGGTGAAGGTGTCGAGTTCACAGGTGGTCGGGTAGGTCTTCTCGTTGTTCATGACCACCTGCGGCCACAGGGTGGCGACCTCGAACTCGTCCCAGTTGATGGCGGGCGCGTCGGCGAGGATGCCGTCGTAGTCGTCGGGGTAGCTCTGGGCCTCCATGTAGCCCTGCCGTCCGCCGGTGGAGCAGCCGGTGAAGTAGGAGTAGGCGGCGCGCTTGCTGTAGACCGCGTCGACGACCTCCTTGCCGACGACCGCCGCCTCGTGCTGGGAGCGGGAGGCGAAGTTCTTCAGCAGCGCGGTGTTGACCCGGCCGTTGCTGTTCAGCGCCCAGCTGGTGTCGAGGACGTCACCGACGCCGGCGTCCGTGGTGGTCGCCGCGTAGCCGTTCTTGACCGCGGTGCCCAGACCGACACCCCCGTCCCCGGCACCGTAGGCGCTGCCGCCGATCGCCTGGAGGCGGCCGTTCCAGCCGTTCACGGGCAGCCAGGTCTGCACCTTGGCGTGGTCGCCGTCCCCCGGGTGGGTGAGGGTGACCGTCACGTCGCAGAAAGCCGGGACGCCGGAGACCGAGCCGACCAGGATCCCGGTGTTGTCGATGGTCCCTCCCTCCCTGCGGACCGAGGTCACCGACTCCACCTCGGTGCCGGCCGGGGCCTTCACGGAGACGGTCGAGCAGTTGAAGGGCGCGGAGGCGGAGGCGGAGCTCCCGGTGGCCGCCGAAGCGCCGGTCGGCAGATACACCGCGGCCGCCAGCGGCACGCCGGCCGCGAGGACGGTCAGAAGTCGTCTCATTGCTTTCCTATCCAAGAAGTAGGTGTGCGCCGAGCAGCGGCAACACGTGTGCAAGTCACATGAGCAGGACGGTGGCCGGGTCAACGCATTCACGCGGACGAGCTCCGCATGTACGTCTCCGTGACCTCGGTATGCGACCCGAGGCAGTTCGGGTTCGCCGAAGACTGATCGAGACCGTATCACCGTTTAAAACGGTGACGGAAGGGGTGGGTCGAATTCAGCTGAACGAGTGGGCTGGCCGCCCTCGGCCCGGTCACACTCTGGCGTCCGCCGCATACCGCGACAACAGTCAGTTGACGGTCCTCGGCCACGGACCGGCCCGGTCCCCCGCCCGTCGACGAGCCCGGCCGGACTCAGTAAAGCGAGCACGTGTTAGGTCATTCGACGGTTCACCGGTCCGCCGCCCGCCCCGCGCCGGCCGCGCCGGGGATGTCCATCTCCAGCCAGACGGTCTTGCCGCGGCCGCTCGGAGAGGTGTTCCACGTGTGCGCCAGCGCGTCCACCAGGAACAGGCCGCGGCCGTGCTCCGCTCGCGCGCTGCCCTCGGCGGTGAGTGAGTAGGCGGTGGGGACGGGCGGGTCGCTGTCCGAGTCCCGCACCTCCAGCCGGACCCGGTCGCCGAACGCCCGTAGCCGCAGGTCCACATCGCTGCCCGCGTGGATGAGCGCGTTGGTCACGAGCTCCGACGTGATGAGCACGAGCTCGTCCGACAGCTCCGCCAGGCCCCACTCGCACAGGCACTCGTCCACGAAGCCACGGGCCGCTCCGACGCCCCGCAGATCGCGCCGGTGGACGTGAAAACGCGCGGTACGCGGCGCCGTACCGTCATCCGTTCCCTCGTAGCGGGCCAGCAGCAGCGCGGCGTCGTCACGTCGGCCGGAGGTGTCCACCAGCAGGTGGTCGGCCAGACGTTCCAGGTCGGTGCCCACCTGCCGGCCGTCGGCGGCCAGGCGAACATGTACGTCGTCATGGTCCGGTCCGTGCAGTCCGTCGGAGTAGAGCACCAGCACCGCCCCGGGCGGGAGGGTGTGCTCCCGGGAGAGGTAGGGGTTGCGCATATGCAGTCCGAGCGGCACGTTGGCCGGTGCCCGCAGTCGGCGAACCCTGCCGTCGGGCAGCCGGACGAGCGGCGCCGGATGCCCGGCCAGCGCCACCTCCGCCGCCCCTGTCTCCGTGTCCACGCTCACCACGCAGCAGGTCGCGAGAAGTTCGGTGCCCAGCCGGGACAGCAGCCGCTCGGTGCGTTCCAGCAGCGCCGCCGGCCGGTGGCCCTCGGTGGCGTACGCGGCGACCGCGGTACGCAACTGACCCATGACGGCGGCGCTTTCCAACGTATGGCCCTCGACGTCGCCAATGACCAGCACCACGCGATCGTCCGGCAGCATCATCACGTCGTACCAGTCACCGCCCACCTCGTCCGCCGCCCGCGCCGGCCGGTAGCGGGCCGTGGTGGTCAGGCGGGGCGCCTCCGCGAGCATGGCGGGCAGCAGCCGCCTCTGCATGCCCTCGGCGAGCGACCGGCGTCCGGCGCTCAGCCGGATGCGCTGCACCGCCGAGCCCAACAGCCCGGCCATCATGGTCAGGACTGCCCTTTCCTCGGGCGGGAACGTCCGCGGTCCGTCGAACGACAGGCAGCAGACGCCGACGACGGGAGCGTCCTCGGCCATCGGCAGATCCACGACGTGCCGACTGCCGACGAGCGGCAGGTAGGCGGTGGCGTGCGAACGGTCGTCGGCGCCGTCGCGCCGGCCGGCCGAGGAACCGGACGCACCGGGAACGAACAGAGCGCGCCCCCGCACCGCCCGGACGGCCGGCGCTTCGCCGTGCAGCGCGCTGCCGTGCAGTTCCCGCACCAGGTGCGCGGAATCCCCGCTGTGGCCCAGAACCCACAGACGGCCCTCGGCAGCCGAGGTCAGCGCCATCGCCCGGGCACGGAACGGCGCCATGACACAGAACTCCGCCGCCCCGGTGACATGCTCCATGGCGGTCGCCCGGTTCAGCATGTCGGCCAGTCGTTGCAGGGCGTACAGCAAGGACAGCCCCACGGACCCGGGGACGCCCGTGACACCCCACAGGACCTCGTCCTCGGCGTCGTCGCCCCCGGCTCCGGCTTCGGCCGACGGCTCGGTGCCGAGGACCGGGACCAGCACGGGCAGGCTCCCCGGCGCGATCGTGGCACCGCGGGCGAGGAGGTCGGCCAGCAGGACGGCGAGCCGGTCGCCGATCCGGGCCAGCCGTCGGCAGTCCGCGTCGCTGTATCCACCCCGGTCCTCGGTGCGCAGCACGGTCAGCGAGCCGAAGCGGCGCCCCTGCGTCTCCAGAGGGGCCGAGGCGACGGTGTAGGGGTAGGCCAGGGCCCCGTGCTCCAGTCCGGTGAGCGGGTCGGGTTCGGCCAGCAGCGCCACGCCGCGGTCGGCCAGGGCGCGCGCGGAGGCGTAGGGGGAATCCAGGGGCATACGGCCGGGGAGGGTGAAGACGGACGGCGGGCTGCCGCCGATCATCGCGGCCCTCAGTTCGCCGCCGTCGGGGGTCAGCAGGTACACGGCCGCCGCCACCGCGTCAAGACGGTGGGCGGCCTGGTGAACGGCGCAGTGCAGTACCGCCGCGAGCTCCTCGCCGAGGACTCCGGCGAACCCGTGGCCGCAGCCGTCCAACCGGGAACCCTCGGTGTCCGGGGCGCTGCGGTCGTCCCTGAGCCCTTCCGGCCAGGTCTGCCTTCCCAGTGGGGACATATCACACCTTGTCAACTTTCCCGGTCGCGTTGCCCGTAGGCTCCTCCCGCAGCCACCGGGAGTGGTGCCGCTCCGCCCAGGACCGGCTGACGTATCCGGTGCGCATGCCCAGCCTCGCCTCCGGGTCCTCGAACGCCTTGCGCATGTGGCCGAGCAGCACGAAGGTGATCGCCCAGGCCAGAAGGTCGTGAACAAAGATCGCGCTGGTGCGGGAGATGAAGGGCAGCAGTCCCGTGAACCACATCAGCAGACCGGTGGACATCATCACCAGTACGGCACCGGCGATCCAGCCCGCGTAGAGCTTCTGGCCGGCGTTGAACTTGCCGGCCGGACGCGCCTCCGGCGGCATCCGCCGTCTGCGGGCGGCCCGCAGCCACTGTCGGTCGTACACCGCGAAGCGGTTCAGCCTGCGCAGGTCCGCGCGGAAGTCGGCGGAGAACAGGCCCAACAGGAAGGGCAGCGGCAGCAGGATGCCCGACCACTCGTGCACTGTGACCATCAGGTGACGCCGTCCGACCAGTTGGGCCAGCGGCCCGAGGTACAGACACGTCGCGGTGACCAGGCACACCAGCATGAGCCATCCGGTGGCCCGGTGGACCATGCGCTCGGCGGTACTGAACCGTCGGACGCCGCCGGAGGGATCAGGCCGCGTCACTGTGCCGGTCGGCGTCGTCGAGCCAGCCGTCGACCGCATAACCGCGCTCCTCCCATTAGCCGGGGACTACCTTGTCGGTGACCGAGATGCCGGACAGCCACTTGGCCGACTTGTAGAAGTACATCGGGGCCACGTACAGGCGGACCGGGCCGCCGTGCTCGTGGGTGACGGGCTTGTCCTGCATATTCAGTGCCACCAGGACGTCCGAACGGCGCGCCTGTTCGAGGGTGAGGCTCTCGCTGTAGGCGCCGTCGAAGCAGGTGAAGCGGACCGCCGCACCCTTGGAACGCACCCCGGCGGCATCGAGCAGGTCGGCCAGTTTCACCCCGTCGAAGGGTGTCTTCTCCACCCGCCATCCGTCGGTGCACAGGACGTCGTGTACCACCCGGGTCTGCGGCATCGCGCGCAGGTCGGCGAGCGTGTAGATCCTGGGCCGGTCCACGAGTCCGCTCACTCGCAGCTCGTAGTTCGTCTCGTCCTTGCGTGGCACCGAACCGACGACGCTGTAGTAGCGGAAGCCGCCCGGGTTGGGCAGCAGTCCGGTGAGGCCGGTCGCGTCGACCTGGGAGGCGGCGCCGAGAAAGTCTTCCCAGCCGTGTTGCAGACAGGGCGCGGCGGCGAGCCCCGCGGCGCCCGCGCCGAGCATGCCCAGGATCGCCCGCCGCCCCACCGGTGCCCCGTCGGCCCTCCGCTTCGGCTTTCCTGCCATTGGTCAGTGCGCTCCTTCGAGGTGGCGACGATCCCGGCGGTGTGCGGCCGCACAGGACGGTACCGGCCGGGCGAGTCCACACATGTGGAAACTGTTGAACCATCGCGACATCATCACCGGTTCAACCGGTGACGATGGTGTCAGGTTGCCCCCGGAACTGTCAACAACACGATGAAGGCGACAGAACGGCCTCCGCCTCGCTCGACATGTGCCGGTGCGCACACATGTATGGGCAGGGGCGCCGCCCGTGCCGGCCAGGCAGAGGGCGACGGCTGCTAAGCTAGGAAGGACATAGGTAGACCGTGTATCGAGGAGTCGTAGACGTGGTGGGTGAAGACGACATCTCCGGGTGAGACCCGGATCTGACGGCCACCGGCCGGTGCTCAGGAGCACTGCCGAGGTGGTCCGTCTTGTCGTACCCCTTTTCCCACGTCTGCCCAGGGCAGAAGACTGAATCTCTGCCCTCAAGCCTTTCGAGGTCACCTCCATGTCCGACGTCGCCATCGTCTGCTCGAACCTGTCCTTCGCCTGGCCCGACGACACCCCGGTCTTCCAGGACCTGTCCTTCACCGTGAACAGCGGCCGCACCGGCCTGGTCGCCCCCAACGGCTCCGGCAAGAGCACCCTGCTCAAGCTGATCGCCGGCGAGCTGAAGCCCGCCACCGGCTCGGTGTCCGTCGGCGGCACGCTGGGTTACCTCCCGCAGAGCCTGCCCCTGACCAGCAGCCTCACGGTCGCCGAGGTACTCGGCATTCGCCCGATCATCCAGGCCATCGACGCCGTGGAATCCGGGGACGTCGACGAAAAGCACTTCACCACCATCGGCGACGACTGGGACATCGAGGAGCGCACCCGCGCCCAGCTCGACCGCCTCGGTCTCGCCGACCTCACCCTGGACCGCAGCCTGAGCACGCTCAGCGGCGGCCAGGTCGTCTCCCTCGGCCTCGCCGCCCAGCTGCTCAAGCGCCCCGACGTACTGCTGCTCGACGAGCCCACCAACAACCTCGACGCCGAGGCCCGCCACAAGCTCTACGACGTGCTCTCCGACTTCACCGGCTGCCTGCTGCTCGTCAGCCACGACCGCGCACTGCTCGACCGCATGCAACGCATTGCCGAGCTCGGCCACGACGAACTGCGCCTGTACGGCGGCAACTTCACCGAGTACGAGGAAGCCGTGCGCGCCGAGCAGGAGGTCGCCGAGAAGAACGTCCGCAACGCCGAACAGGAACTGAAGCGCGAGAAGCGGGAGATGCAGCAGGCCCGCGAACGCGCCGAGCGCCGCGCGAGCAACGCCGCCAAGAACCTCAAGAACGCCGGCCTGCCCAAGATCTTCGCCGGCAACATGAAGCGCGGCGCGCAGGAGGCCGCAGGCAAGTCCGGCACGATGCACGCCTCCCGGGTCAGCGAGGCCAAGGCCCGCCTCGACGAGGCCGGACGCGCGCTGCGCGAGGAGCAGCGCCTGACCCTGGAACTGCCCGACACCCAGGTGCCCGCCGGGCGCAATCTCTTCCTCGGCGAGGGGATGCAGGTCCGCCTCGGGGACAAGGAAGTCTTCGCCGCGGGCGGCATCGACCTGACCGTCCGCGGCCCCGAGCGCATTGCGCTGACCGGGCCCAACGGCGCGGGAAAGACCACCCTGATGCGTCTGATCACTGGCGAACTCACCCCGGACGGTGGGGAGATCAAGCGCAACGACGGCCGGATCGCCTACCTCTCGCAGCGCCTGGACCTGCTGGACCTGGACCGCACCGTGGCGGAGAACTTCGCCGCGTTCGCCCCCGAGCGGCCCGAGGCGGAGCGGATGAACCTGCTCGCCCGCTTCCTCTTCCGGGGCGCGCGGGCCCACCTGCCGGTCGGGGTGCTCTCCGGCGGCGAGCGGCTGCGCGCCACCCTGGCCTGTGTGCTGTGCGCCGAGCCGGCGCCGCATCTGCTGCTGCTCGACGAGCCGACCAACAACCTCGACCTGGTCAGCGCGGGCCAGCTGGAGAGCGCGCTCAACTCCTACCAGGGCGCTTTCATGGTGGTCAGCCACGACGAGCGGTTCCTCGCCGAGATCGGGGTGAACCGCTGGCTGCGGCTGGCCGACGGGGTGCTCAAGGAAACGGGAGCCCCTGGCATGTGAGCCGTCGGCGTGTGACGTGGCCCGCGTCCGAGGCCGTGCGCCCGGCGGGCCGACCACCGATCACGTTGGACGGTTCCCTGTGTCCCAGCCTGCTCTGCTCGCCCATGACCTCGTCCGCGTCCTGGGCGGCCGACGCGTCCTCGACGGCGTCTGTCTGACCGCCTCCCCCGGCCACCGCATCGGCCTGATCGGGGAGAACGGTGTCGGCAAGTCCACCCTGCTGCGGGTGCTCGCCGGCGTGGACGAACCCGACGCGGGAGGCGTCACCCGCCCGGGCGACCTCGGCTTTCTCCACCAGGAGATGCCCTTCGACGCCGGCTCGTCGATCGCCGCGGTGCTGAACGAGGCGCTGCGCGAGGCCCGCGAGGACCTCGCCGAGCTGGACCGGCTCGGCGAGGGACTCGCCCGCGTCCCGGAGGACGACCCCGGCCACCAGGAGCTCCTCGACGCCTACGGCAGGCGGCTGGAGCAGGCCCAGGACCGGGAGTCCTGGGACGCCGACCGCCGCGCGGCCCTGGTGCTGGACGGCCTGGGCCTCGGTACCTTCGGGCACGACAGCACGCTCGGTTCGCTCTCCGGCGGGCAGCGCGGCCGGCTGGCCCTGGCCGCGCTGCTCGTCCGGCGGCCGTCGGCGCTGCTGCTGGACGAGCCGACCAACCACCTGGACGACGACGCCGCCGCCTTCCTGGAGGAGCAGATCCGCGGCCTGCCCGGAGCCGTGGTCGTCGCCAGCCACGACCGGGCATTCCTCGACGCCGTCTGCACCGACCTGATCGACCTCGACCCGGCGGTGGACGGGCCGGTCCGCTTCGGCGGCAACTACAGCGCCTATCTGAGCGAGAAGCGTGCCGAGCGGGAGCGCTGGGAGCGGCGGTACGCCGAGGAGCAGCAGGAGCTGGAGGAACTGCGGCACTCGGCGGGGGTGACAGCGCACCAGGTCGCACCGGACCGGGGGCGGAGCGACAACGAGAAGATGGGGTACGGCCACCGGGCCGGCCGGGTGCAGAGCCAGGTCTCCCGCCGGGTGCGCAACGCCACCCGGCGGCTGGAGGAGCTGGAGCGCGCCCAGGTCGCCGAGCCGCCCCGGCCACTGCGGTTCACGGCCGGGGAACTGGCCGCGCGAGCGGAGGAGGATTCGCGGCCCCTGGTGTCCCTGGGGGACGTACGGGTGCCCGGCCGGCTCACTCTGGACAGCCTGGAGTTGTCGGCGACCGACCGGCTGCTGGTCACGGGCGGCAACGGGGCGGGCAAGTCGACGCTGCTCGCCGTGCTGGCCGGAGATCTCCCGGCCCGGGGCGAGGTGCACAGGCGGCGCGGGCTGACGGTGGGGCTGCTCACCCAGGACACCGTGTTCGACCGGCCCGAGCGCACGGTCCGCGACACCTACGAACTGTCGCTGGGCGCGGCGCGGGCCGAGAAGGTGCCGCTGGCCTCACTGGGTCTGACGCACGAGGCGGACCTGGACAGACCGGTCGGACAGCTGTCCGTGGGGCAGCGTCGGCGGCTCGCGCTGGCCCTGCTGGTGGCGCGCCCGCCCCAGCTGCTGCTGTTGGACGAGCCCACCAACCACCTCTCCCCTCGCCTGTGCGACGAGCTGGAGGCCGCGCTGGGCAGCGGACCCGGCGCGATCGTCGTGGCCAGCCACGACCGCTGGCTGCGCCGACGCTGGCAGGGCCGCGAACTCCGGCTGAAGCCGGGTGCCGGGCGGAAGGAGGACACGACACGGGTCTGATCCCGCCCCTGACCTGCGCTCACCCTGCGCGGTGCCGTACGAACACGACCACGGCCGAGCAGAGAGCGCCGCCTGGACTGGTGACGATCCTTGCGCTTCGCGATAGTCACTCGTCAAGATGGTGACGTGAATCTGACCGAACGCCCGCTGCCCCAGGTGTTCGACCGGCCGTCCGCCCCGACGCTCGCACAGCTGTCGACCGCACGGAACGCGTTCCTGCCGAGCGGGGTCGTACCGCTGGTCGCGCCTGGCGCGGCGCCGTGCCGGAGGACGATGAGCACGCCTCGCCCGGCCGGCCGGGGAAGGGGGCGGCAGCCGTGCAGCGCCTCGTGGGCCTCGGCCACGCAGCCCCCGGGAGCAGGCCAGGACATCGGCTCCGCCTCCGCTTCGGCCTGGCGGCGGCAAACGGGTGATTCCGGCCGACGCCGATCCGACCGCGGAGCCTCCCAACTGGACAACGCGACGGCCGAAAGGTTCAGCACACCGGGCACGTCGCGCACACCGCGTGCACCGGGGTGCCGCTTCGCGGTGTGACAGAAATACGTAGCACCTCAGAAGTACATGGCGCGGTGGCTGCGGTAGGCGAAGGTGTCGCCCGAGCTGAGGATGGTCACGATGTCCTCGCAGAAGCACCGGTACTCCGCCTCCTGCTCGGCCGACAGGGGCACGGAGACCACCGGCTCCCCGGGAACGGCCTGCCCCAGGGTGTCCAACAGCCGTTGCGGGGGCGGAAGCAACAGAACCTCCATCACGCGCCGGAAGACCTCGGTGAGGCCGTCCTCCCGCTCCGGCGGTTCGGCACACACCTCGGCGCACACCTGACCCGTCACCGCGCGCCGGGCCTGATCGGTCGCGATGAGCAGGTCGAGGCAGGCCGTGAGGTGCCCGAGGTCGACCGTGGTCACCTCGACCGGATACAGGCTCGTCAGCTGGTCGCCGCGCGGACTGTAGAGGACATATCTGGTCTCCTCATACAGAGCGGGATCGGCAGATGTACCCGCCTTGTGCCACTCGAACCACAGCGGAAGTTTCAGCAGTACCTGTACCCAGCTGTCGTAGGCATCCGAGATGATCCGCTCGTCGTCGGACTCCAGGCCCGCACTGTGCAGTCGGTAGAGGCGGCGGAGAAGCGGTTCTTCAAGACTCTGGAACTTCGCGAAGAACACGGGGTCGTCGGGAACCAGAACGTACAAAGGGCTCCTCCTCTCACCAGTTTGACGACTCGTGACGGCGAGCCGTCCAACGGGCCACCTCCACGGAGCCGCTCAGCCGTACGGGGACGTCCGCCGTCCAGTCGATACCGTGGCGCGGCACAGCCGCGCGCCGCAACTGACGGCGCTCGGGCCGACCCGCTGGTGCAGCGGGCTCCCCAAGCGGGCATCCGGCCGACAGAAGCCGTCATGAGGTTGAACGGAGCAGCCTTCCGCGAGGTTCACCTGCTGTCCTCCCGGTCCCGGCGTCCCGGCGCGGATGTCGCCCGACCTGTTGCAAGGGTGTCTCGGTGCATGTCGAAGCCGATGACGCCGTCGGCCTGTTCTGCGAGCATGGTCACGCGGTTCCTGGTCGTGGTGGACCAGCCGGCCTCGATCGGCGCGCGAAACCGACACCGAGTCCCCACCTCGGTCATCCATGCCCGCATTGTGAGAGACGCAGCTTGACCAAACACATAGGGGCCCCCGCAGTCGGCCGAGGCGGACAGACGAGGGAGCTCTACGCCGCCTCGGGTCGCGCGACCGCGCGCAGCTTGCGCAGGGCGTTGTGCTGACGGCTCTTGACCGTTCCGGCCGGCACTCCGAGGATGCCGGCGGTTTCCTGGATGCTGCGGTCGCACAGGTATATGTGGACCAGCACAGCGCGGTGTTCGGGAGACAGCCGGCGCAGCAGCGGCCTGACCACCAGGGCGTCGTGCACCGCCTCGGTGCTGCCCGTGCGCGACACGGGGTCGTTGCAGGTGACTCCGACGACCTCTCTCCGGGCGTGGGGCTTGCGCACCCAGTCGATGACCAGATGCCGGGTCACGGTGAAGAGCCAGCCGCGGACCGAACCTTCCATCCCGAGCAGACGGTCGATGTTCCGCCAGGCCCGGATGATGGCCTCCTGGACGATGTCCTCGGCAAGTCCGTGGTCACCCAGCATCTTCTCGGCATACGAGACAAGACCGTCCCGGTGTTCCCTCATGATGGTGCCGAGCAGATCGGACCGGGACATAGCCGTGAGGGGCGTAGCCATAGTGTTCTGAACCATCCTGGTTCTCTGTCGTGCAGCGACCGGAGGCCGGATGTAGCCCCCGCACTCACACTGTAGGCAAGGGCAAGTGCGAGAACACTGCCGCATTTGTGTCGCCCCAGTGCCGCGTCCCCGTCCGGCGAGCACATGTGCGCGGACGGTACCCGGGCCGCGCCGAAAAACCCCTCCTCACCAGGTGGTTTTCCATTCCACCCCGTCATTCCCAGCCTTAGCAGAACTCAAACAATTGAGAGGTGTGAGTTATATGTCACGTGCGTCGAGCCGCCTTGACCGATCCCGGGAGCAGGCGGACCCAGGAAAACACATGTGACTGTCGTGGGGCGCATGGGTGGAAGGTGTGCCAGGCCCGTCCGACCCGGCCACGCGTGTGACACTCTCTGCCCGGTACGCGAGGCGCGCGTCGCGGTGACGCCCCCGAGGGCCACGGGCGCAGAGGGCCATCGACACCGAGGCCCACCGGCACCGACAGCGCTGTTCGTTCATGAGCGCGGGTTCCAGCGAGACAGTGCACCGGCCGGTCCCGGTACGACCAGGCCAGGCGACTGCCTCGTCCAGCACGGCACACTCAGCCACTTCGACTCGGACTGCCGGTCCGACGGCGTGCACAAAGCGGGCAGCGGCCTCACGGAGCTGTCGTGGCCCGCGTCCTCCCCGGCCTCGGGCCGGCCGAGGCTGCGGGCCGAGGGGTAGAACACTCCCCCGGTGACGGTGCGCGGCTGAGCGGTACCCCGGGTGCCTTCGAGCTCGCGCCGCCCGTACGGCGGCGCGAGCTCCCGTGCGTCGGTCACACGCCGCACTCGTAGGAGGCCCACGCGATGTGCGACTCGTGCAGCGTCACGGCCACCTCGCGGATCCCCCGGGCGCCCTCCCCCGGCGTCCCCGCGTGGGTCGCCTCGACGAGGCGTTCGGCGATCACCTTGGCCAGGTACTCCGTCGAGGCGTTGATCTGGTGGAACCGCTCCTCGTTGTCGAGGTTGTGGTGGTTGAACTCGCCGATCACCCTGCCGAGTTCCAGGGAGGCCAGACCTATGTCGACGACGATGTTGTCGTCGTCCGGCTCGGGGTGGCGAAACGTCGCGTCCACGATGAACGTCGCTCCGTGCAGCCGCTGGGCGGCTCGAAGACCTCGCCGCGGAAGCTGTGGGCGACCATCATGTGGTCACGTACGGTGATGTTGAACAAGAGTCCTCCAGGTGGGGGGCGACATACCCGTCCTCATGCACCAGGACGAGGTGTCACACGCCCGCCACGACCACCTCGATCGGGTGTCCGTCGGGCAGGTCCTCGCGCAGGCATGGCGGCCCGGTGTGCTCCCGTGGGCCGTGCACGCCCTCCGGGCCGGCAGCACCACCCATGTCCCCGTCTGCGAGCCGCAGGCTTTCCCGGCGCCGGGAGCACTGGACCTGCCCGGTGTGTGCCTGTGCCCGTGCACACACACCGGAACACATCGAGGGCCACTGTGCCTATCACCTGCCCCGGAGCGGCATCCTCATCACCGGCGACGCCCTGGTGACCGCGCGTGGGCTCTCGGCTCCTCGGCCGTGACCGAGGGTGTGGACGCGGGCATTCTGCTGCCCGGCCACGGACCTGTGCACCACGGCTCGGCGAGGGAGCCCGCCCTGGCCGCCCGCCGACATGTCACCAGGTGACGGATCCGCACCCGCGAAACGAGACGGCACCCCCCGTACGCGGAACCCGGTCCCGCCCGACCGGCCCACTCGGGCATCGGTCGGGCGGGACCGGTCGTTGTACCGGCCGCGACAACGTCCGACATATCACAGTCCATGAAGGGCCGTCGGCGGACGGTTCGACGAAACACTTACCGGGCAGTATGTTCGGGGGAACCTCGTGCGGGTGACTTCGTCGAGCCTCGGGGAGTTGAAGAAAGGTCGGCACCTCCTACATGCGCAGGCACGTCGGCGCTTATCGTGAAGAGTGAACATGCCCGACCGACCGTCTGGCGTTGACACTTATCCGCGCGGGTCCCTCGGCATGGGTACCATGCGCAACATCATCCATATCGAGGGAGTGAACGGTTGTGACCAGCCAGTCAGCCGCCACGCTCCGATCGCGGTACGTAGAACAGGCCGCGTCGGACTTGGAGGAGAACCGTCGGCGACAGCAGGAGCTGACGGAGAAGATCACGATGTTGAAGCAGGAGGAAGCCCTCCTGGCGGACATCCTGAACCTCGCCGAGCGGTACGAGGGCTTCGCGGACGCGTCCCGTCTGCCCGAGCAGGCGCAGGACGAGCCCGTCGCCGCGAAGGCGAAGCGGACACCTGCCGCCTCGCGGCGTTCGGCGTCGGTCAGGACCGCTCCGGCGGGCACCACGGCGAAGGCCGGCGCGAAGGGGAAGTCGCGCCAGCCACTGCTCGGTGAACTCCTGGCGGACCTGCTCGGCAACTACGACGAGCCACGTCTGGCAAAGGAGCTGCGGGACGAACTCATGGAGAAGCACCCGGACCGCAACCCCACACCCCAGGTGGTGCGGAACACCCTGGAGTCCCTGGTCGCCAAGGGACGTATCCAGCGCCACAAGCAGCAGCGTTCCGTCATGTACACCCTGGTGAAGCCGGGTGGGGCGAGCTAACGCCTGCGTTAGTCCCGCGGACGGTGGTCCCCCGGCCGCACGCCGGTACGAGCCCTGTGTGACCCGGCCCTCCACGCTGGACGGGTGAGGCACCTCCGGGCCGTGCGGCAAGGGGCCCTCCTTACAGAACCAGGTCCGCCGGCCGTACCACCGAGCGGTCTAGCCCCGCCACATGTTGTCGAACGCGGCGCTTTCGACATCCCGTCGCAGCTGTGCGGCCTCCAGCTCCGTGACCGCGCCGCCGACAGCGGCCAGTACGGTGGTGACCGCGTCCCCGATGAGGTGCTCACGGGCCGGCGACGGCTTGTCCCCGAGCCCCAGGGCGGCCAGCAGAGCCGCGAGAACGGGCTCTCCGGACGTCCGGCGTTCCTCGGCACTGACATGTTCCGGCGAGTCGGCCGGTACGGCCCGCGCGGACCGCCGCCGGAACACGTGCCCCCGTGGGTGCGCGACGAGCCCGGCCTTCTCCAGGTCCTCGACGTAGGCTGCGGCGAGTTCGCCGCCGCGCCGCCACAGCCAGCCGTCGACCGTCTCGTACCGCTCCCCCCGCCGGACGAGCGAGGCGAGCGCCTCGTCCAGCAGACGGTCGCCTGTCGCCACCCGCGGGCCGGGCACCATGCGGTCGCCGTCCAGGGTCAGCGCCCCGCTCTCCAGGAGATCGACCGCCTCGGCCCCCGCGAGCGCGAGGGACAGGCCGCTCTGCTCCACGGTCCGGTCGGGCGGCAGGCCCAGGGCGATGAGCGCGAGGTCTTGTGCGGTGGTCATGAGTCCCGCCTTGTCTCCAGCAGGCGCAGCCACACCTCACTGATGGTGGGGAAAGCTGGTACGGCGTGCCAGAGGCGCTCGACCGGCACCTGCGCGGTGATGGCGACGGTGGCCGAGTACAGCAGTTCACCGACGCCCGGTCCGACGAAGGTGGCGCCGACGACGACCTCGCGGTCCCGGTCGATGAGGATCCGGGCCTTGCCCCGGTAGTCGGGACGGTACTGGAGGGCGCCGGCGAGGTGGCCGATCTCGTAGTCGACGACCTCGACGGAGCGACCGGTGCGCTCTGCCTCACGGACGGTCAGGCCCACGGAGGCGACCTCGGGATCGGTGAAGACGACGCCCGGGACGGCCTCGATGTCGGCCGTGCCGGTGTGCGCGGACCAGCGGCCGGTGTCGAGCTCCTCGCCCCGGGCCCGGGTGGCGATCACGGCGCCGGCGATCCGCGCCTGGTACTTGCCCTGGTGAGTGAAGAGCGCCCGGCGGTTGACGTCGCCGACGGCGTACAGCCAGTTCCCGGGGACGGCGGTAACGGTCAGGCTGTCGTCGGTGGCGAGCCAGTCACCCGGGCTCAGTCCCACGGTGTCGAGCCCGATGTCCGCCGAGCGCGGGGCGCGGCCGGTGGCGAAGAGGATCTCGTCGGCGGTGAGTTCATCGCCGTCCGAGAGGGTGATCCGGACCTCGCCGTCGGACCCCCGCTCCGCGGCGACGACCGAGGTGTTGAACCGTACGTCCGCACCGGCCTCCCACAGGCGCTCGTTGACCAGCTCGCCCGCGAAGGGCTCCATGCGCGGCAGGAGCCCCTCCTCCCGGGCGAGCAGGGTCACCCGGCTGCCCAGGGCCTGCCAGGCGGTGGCCATCTCGACGCCCACCACACCGGCGCCGACGATCACCAGACGCCCGGGCACCGCCTGGGCACTGGTCGCCTCCCGGCTGGTCCATGGCCGCAGGGTCTCGATCCCGGGCAGCGGGGGCAGGGCCGCGCGGCTGCCGGTGCACACGGCGACGGCGTGTTGGGCGCGCAGGCGGACGGTGTCGCCTTCGGAGGTCTCCACGGACACCTCGCGCTCCCCCGTCAGTCGGCCGTGGCCGCGCAGCAGGTCGATGCCCGCCGACTTGATCCACTCGACCTGGCCGTCGTCCTTCCAGTCCGCGGACATGCGGTTGCGGTGCGCGAGGACGGCCTCTGCGTCCAACAGGCCTTTGACGGCGGGGTCGAGCCCGGGAACGTGTACGGCGTCGGCGCGGAGCAGGACGGGGCGCAGCAGTGCCTTACTGGGTTCGCAGGCCCAGTACGAGCATTCGCCGCCGGCCAGTTCGCTCTCCACGATGACGGTGCTCAGGCCCGCGGCGGTGGTGCGGGCCGCGACATTCTCGCCGACCGGTCCTGCGCCGATCACTATGACGTCGTATGTGCGGATGTTCTCGGTCGTCATGTGTCCTCCGGTGGACGGGTGCCGGTCGGATGGTGTCGGGTGGGTGTCGTGGCCTCCGGGGTGGGCGGTCCCGGCGCGGCATGGGGTCGGTCGCGCCGGGACCGGGCCTCAGCGGCCGGGGGCGCGTTCGGTGACTTCCTGGAGGAACCACTCGTTGCCGTCGAGGTCCTTGAAGGCGGCGAAGGTGCCGTAGCTGGACCGCTCGGGGTGCAGACCGGGCACCCGGTGGGTGCCACCGGCGTGGTGGAAGGCGCTGGTCTCGTCGCGGAACGGGCCGGAGACCTCCACACCTCGGGACTCCAGCTCCTCCTGCGCCTTGACGATGTCGGTGACGGTCAGCTGGAGGCCGTGGAGCGTGCCCGCCTCCTGCTGGGTGAGGCCCTCGCCGAAGATGATCGAGCACTCGGAGCCGGGCGGGGTCACCTGCACGATCCGGTAGCCGTCGTTGATCGGGAAGTCGGCGTCGAGGCGCCAGCCGAGCTGCTCCACGTAGAAGCCCTTGGCGCCGTCCACATCGGACACCGGCAGAATGACGACTTCGAGCTTCATGTCCATGGCTGTGATCTCGCTTTCGATGATTCCGATGGTTCGGTCATGGGGTGGGTCGGTGCGCGTCGGGTCTCACTGTCGGCCGCGGTCGACATGTCCCGCATCAGTCACCTGACGGTGTGTCCGGGCCAGGACCCGAGGTCAGGCCCTTAAGCCATCCGACTCGTCCGCGTTGATCAATTCGTTACGCGGCCACCAGCATCTGACGGGCTTCGGATACGTGTGAATCTCGGGTGCTCCGCCCTCAACCAGGTGTGCGCGCGACAGTCCACGGCGTTGACCGGATGTGCCATGCGGCTGCGGCCGCGCCCCGGGCGGAGACCTTCGACCGATCACGGAAGGACAGATCTTGAGAAGACTGAACACGTACGCGCCGACCGTCGGACACCCGGGTGAGAGCGTGATGGCCACCGCCGTCAAAAGCACCCTCACGCATCACGGATGGCACCACTGACAGTCCCGTCGTGTGGCCCCGGTCGGCCCGGCACGAACCCGTGCCGGGCCGACCCTTTCATGTGGTCTCCGCTCGTACGGGCCCGTCGGCCCGCCCGTCAGAGGAAGTTCGCGGCCGTCGGGCCGTAGCCCGAGAACACCACGCTCTCCGCCCAGTTCCACACCTGTATGTCGGCAGGCAGGTCACGCTGCTCGGAGCCTGCCGCGCCCCGGGGCGGCTGCTCGCCGGAGACGGGGGAATCGGCGGGGACACGGCCGGGGGCGGAGCGACGATGCCCGGCGGTCCGTACATGTGTGTGCGTCATGGAGGTCATGTCCTGCCCTCGCTCCTCGGTCGAGGGGGTAGCGGGTCCCGTGCGAGGGGCGTGGAGGGGAGCACGGGACCCGCGGTCGTGGGGTCGTGTCAGGCGGCGGTGCCGGCGTTGATGGTGACGGGGATGTTGTCGCGCGTGGCCTTGGAGTACGGGCAGATCTGGTGGGCGGCGTGCGCGAGTTCCTCGGCGGTGGCCTGGTCGACGCCGCCGAGGACGGGGCTGAGGACCGCCGAGAGGGAGAACTCGCCGTCGTCGCCGTGGGTGAG
>NZ_BMRN01000066.1 GCF_014648655.1 Streptomyces atratus | reverse complement strand
CGCGTCCAGGTAAGTCAGGCGACCCAGGAACCTCCCTCCGAGTTCCTCCCGACTGCGTCGGGGATACAACGAAGCGCCTCACGGCGCACACCCGCCGTGCGCCTCTCAACGCAACGGGCTCTCCACGGTTTCTGCCGTCAGACGGGGGTCGCAGGCTGCCATGGGTTGGGGATCGTGCCGGCCCGGTATCGGTGACGGCAGACCGTGACCGATGCGATCCGGAACAGCTCGACCCCGTCCGCCGCGATCGGTAGCCACCGCCCGTTGGGAGTGGTGAACCGGCGGCGGACGTCGCCCCAACTCCACCGGCGACGTGCCCGCAGCATGCGGATCAGACGCCACCACACGAAGCCACCCTCAGCTCTCGCGTATGCCGGGCGCCAGCCGTACCGTCACCGTCTTGGGCCGTTGGTACTCCTGGAGCGCCAGCGTGCTCAGGTCCGTTCCGTGGCCGGACGCGCCACGCCCGCCGTGCGGGAGCTCCGCCGTCTGCACCAGATGGCAGTTGAGCCAGGCCTCGCCCGCGTCGAGACGGGCCACGAGATCGAGCCCCGTGCCGAGATCGGTCGTCCAGACACTGGCCGCCAGGGCCTGGGGGACACCGTTTGCCAGGCTCAGGGCCGCCTCCACGGTGTCCGCGTGCTGGACCGTGAGGAGCGGGCCGAAGACTTCCTCGGTGACCGTCGGGTCGTCGTGCGGGAGATCCGCAAGGAGAAGGGCCGCGCGCCAGTGGCCGTGCTCCTCGCCGGGCGGGGCGGCGATGTCCGCCGCCAGCTGTCGCTTCGCCGACGAGGAGGCGACGAGGGAGTCGTAACGCGCCACCTGGTCCGGGTTGTTCAGCGGGCCGAAGTCGCGGCCTGCCAGCCGGGCACCCATCGCCTCCGCCAGGTGGGCCACCGTCGACTCGTAGTTCTCCGTGAGCGTGATGACCCGGGCCGGCGCCGCGCAGCTCTGGCCCGCGTTGTACGTGGCCGCTTCCGCGAGCGACGCATACGTGTCCGCCGGGGCGTCCGGGAGAACGACGGCCGGGGCGTTGCCGCCCAGCTCCAGGCTGATCCGGCGTGTCCCCGCCCGCGCCGCCACATCCAGGCCCGCCCGGCCGCTGCCCGTGAACGCGACCATGTCCACCGGGGACTCGACCAGCAGCCGGCCCGTCCGCCGGTCTCCCGGAAGCGACTGGAGTACGCCCTCGCCCAGGGTCCGCGCGGCGTGCTCCGCCAGCAGTTCCAGAGTGTCCGGAGTGGTCTCCGCCGGCTTCACCACCACCGTGTTGCCCGCGGCGAGTGCCGGGGCGCAGCGCCAGGCCGCCATCATCAGCGGGTAGTTCCAGGGGACGATCACCCCGACCACGCCCATCGGCTCCCAGCGGACCCAGCTCTCGTGCCCGGACACCAGTCGGCCCGCCGCCGGGGCCGTCCGGGTCCGTGCCGCCGTCGCGTAGAAGCGGAACAGATCCGCCACCTGTTCGATCTCGCCCGCCGTCTCCGCATCCGGCTTGCCCGTCCCGGCCCGCTCACGAGCCGCGTACTCCGCCGCGCTGACCTCGATCAGCGTCGCCAGCCGGTCCAGGCGCCGCGCCCGGTCCCTGGGGGGCAGGGAGCTCCACGTGCCCAGCGCCGTACGGGCCGCCGCCACGGCCACAGCCACCTCGGGCTCGCGGGAGACCGGCGCCGTGCCGCGGGAACGGCCCGTGCGAGGGTCGGTGAGTTCAGTGTTCATCGTTGCTTCCCGCTCGTCGCTTCCTGCTGCTCGTTCCTCACAACGCGTACGATCGCAGCCACAGTTCCAGCGTCAGCACCAGCCACAGCTTGCCGCCCTGACGGGGCAGAAGCATGCCCTCGCCCTTCATCCAGGTGCGGACCGTGTCCGGGCGGAACAGGCCTCGGCCGGTCGACTGCCGACTCAACAGCAGATCGTTCCCGAGATCGCGCAGAGGACCCGTCAGCCACTGCTGCACCGGCACCCGCATCCCGCTCTTCGGGCGGTCGACGACCGTGTCGGGGAGGAGGTCGCGCACGGCCTCCTTGAGGATCCACTTCTCCGCCGAGCCACGGAGTTTGTACGTCGGCGGCGTCGCGAACGCGTGGTCGACGACCCGGCGGTCGAAGAGCGGTGCCCGGCCCTCGATGCCCTGCGACGCCGTCAGGCGCTCCACCTTTGTCAGGATGTGGTGCGCGCCCTTGGTCCGCAGATTGCAGTGCAGGAGCTGGTTGAGGAGATGGCCCATGCGGTGCGGGCTGTCGGCGCCCGGAGTCAGATACGGCTCCACGAACCGCTGGGGGCGTGGGGCGTCCCGCAGCGCGTCGAGCGTCTGCGCGGTCAGTAGCGTCGGGAGGTCCGTCCAGCACTTGCGGTACGAGCGCAGATACGCCGTCGCCCGGTCCTCGTCCCAGAGCGCCCCCGGTTCGCGGTGCATCTCCTGCACCAGCATCGGGAGGTTCTTCGGGCCGCCGAACACGGGGTCGCCTCCCTCGCCGTTGAGCACCACCGACGCGCCGTCCGCGGCCACGGCCTCCGCGAGCAACAGGTTCGGGACCGTCAACGGATCGCCCACCGGACTGTCCAGGAGCGCAGCCGCCTCCGCGAGCCGTGAGGCGACCGTCTTCCCCGACACGTCCAGGACCCGGTGGCGGGTATGGCAGTGGGCGGCCACCAGGCCCGAGTAGCCCAGCTCGTTGGGGAGTTCGTCGCCGAAGCTGATCGAGTACGTGTGAACCGGATGACTGTGGAGTTTCGCCGCCAGCGCGGTGACGAGGGAGCTGTCGATTCCGCCGGAGAGAAGGACCGCAGCCGGCTCCGCCTCCGGGAGCCTGTCGGCCGTCGCCCGCTCCAGGAGCGCCCGCAGGGCCAGGACATGCTCCGTCGGATCCTGCGGCACCGGCTGCGCGATGTGCTCGCGGGGCTCCCAGTGCACCGCTTCGGTGACCGTGCCGTCCTGCGCCAGCCGCAGCACCCGCCCGGGCAGGACTTCCCGTACGCCGGTCAGGAGCGTCTCCTCGCCCGGCAGATAGGCGAAGGTGAGGAAGGAACGGACCGCGGACAGATTCATCGACGTGCCGAGCGCGGGCCAGCGCCGCAGCGCCCTCAGCGAGGTCGAGGCCGCCCAGGCTCCTTCGGCGCGGGCGTAGAAGAGCGTCCGGGCGCCCACGTGGTCGCGGATCAGGATCAGGTCCGTGCCGTCCAGCACGGCCAGCACGAACATGCCCTCGGCCAGCGCCACTCCCGCGTCGCCGAGCCGGGCCCAGCAGTGCAGCAGCAGTTCACCGTCGGAGCAGCGGGCGGGTACGGGGGTGCCCTCGGCGTGCAGCGCGGACAGGAGGGCCGGGCGGTTGTGGAGGGTGACCTCACCCACCGCCGTCAGGCCGTATGCCGTGAACGGGCCTTCGGCCCGGCCGGGTTCGCCCGCGATCAGTCCCAGATCAGCCCCGGCGACGTCCACGGCTGCCCGGCCGGTCCCGGCCGCACCCATCGCCTCGACATGGGACCGGGCTTGCCGGGTGGTCGGGGCCAGGCAGACGCAGAAGCGTGCCATGGACGGCTCCTTTCCTTTGTGTTCTCTGGTCCGTACTGCTACCGCCGCCGTTACGGCTTCCGGTGGTGTCGACGCGGCCGGCTCAGCCGAAGTCGTCGTCGCTCCAGGCTTCCTCGCCGTCGTCCCAGCCGGCGTCCCAGTCGTCCGCCCCGCCGCCACCGGAATCGCCGCCCCCGCCCGAGTCGCCCGAGGACGACGACTGGCTCTGCGCCTGCTGCTGGCGGAGCTCCTCCTCCTCTTCCGGGCTCATGCTCAGCGGCGGCAGCTGGGCGGCGGTGATGGCGAGGCCCGCTATGCCCAGGCCCGCGAGCATGACGCCCATCCTGCCGCCGAACGACGTCCGGTTGACCGTCACCGTCTCGCCGCGGTCCCACAGGGTGCGGCCGTATCCGATGTCGCGGGCGTACGTCACCGTGCCGTCGGCGAGGACCCGCTTGATGATGCGGTTGCCGAGGAGTTCGTCGGTGCCGGAGGCATTCCGGTTGTCGTGCCAGCGCACGAGGCCACTGGGGGAGCTCTCGCGGTGGCGCCACTCCTCCCGGCCGTCCTCGTAACGCCGGTGGACGCTGCCGTCGGCGAGCAGCTCGTCGAAGTAGCCGATCTCTTGAGGTCGGATCATCGTGTGCGTTCCTCGGGTCTGTGGGGCGGTCGTGGCCGCGTGAAGGAGAGCTCGCTCGGACGGGTCACCGCGCGGTCCATGGGCGGGTGACGCGGCGGATCACGAGGCGGGCCAGGTCAGGAAACCCGTGGTGCGCAGCCCGCGCAGTTCGGTCCACATGGAGTTCCGGGGCGGGCGGGGTCCCCGTGTGAGCTGCAGCACCGTACGTACCAGGCGGGGCGGTGACACCGCCGCGACCTGCGCGAACCGTCCCCGCGCCAGCCACGTGGCCTCCTGGGGCCGCAGCGCCGGAGGCCAGGGTCCGAGAGGCGGAGCCGGTGCCGGGCCGCGGCCGGTGGGAAGTCGCAGGGCCGCCGCGTGACGGGGTACGAGTCCGATCGACGCCACCCGTAGGCCGGGGACGCGGCCGAGAGCGGCCCTGATCTGCGCCGGGAGCTCGATGCCCTCCGGGCTCGCGTCGTGCAGCACATGGACCGTCGCGCCCTCCGCCCGCTCCAGCGCCGCGACGAGGCGCGGCTCGAGAGGCAGGGCGTCGGGTGCCGAGAGGACGGGGCAGGCCGCCTCCAGGTGCACATGGTTGGAGAGCAGCATGCGGGCGATCGAGCGGTCCTGGCAGACGAGAAGGCGGGGCAGCCCGTAGGCGTAGACGTCGGGTTCGGAGGAATCGGGCGTGGCCGCGGGCCGTGGCCACGCCGACGGTACCGGCGGGAGCAGGCCCTCCACGGTCTCCCTGCCCCGCGCATCCAGGGCGCGTGTGAACGTGCGCAGACGCAGGGGAGGGGCCGGGGTCCGAGGGATGCGGGTGAGCAGGGTCGCGGCCGGGCTCAGGACGCGGCAGGTCTCGTAGTAGAGCTGCCGTTCCGTGAACCGGATGCCGCCGGGGCCCGCGGCGCGGGCGGCGGCCCCGGTGATCGCGAGATCGAGGAGGCGGGCGCCGGGCCCGCGGCCGGTTCGGGGAGCCGGGGCGATGGAGGTCCCGCTTCCGGGAGCCTGGGGACGTCGCGTGGTCATGCGGAGCTGGTGCCTTCCCTCTTGGACGTGCCGGCGCCGGGTCGGCCGGTGTCCCGCGCGTGTGGGGTCTGCGGTGCCTGCGGCCAGGTGAGGAAGCCGTTGGTGTGGGCGTGCCGGGGGCCGGGCGGCGGGGCGGCCAGGGCCCGCTCCACCGCCCGTACGACGATCGATTCGAGGAGGCGCGGCGGCACTGCGGCGATCGGGCTCCAGAAGCCGTCGGCGAGCCACTTCGCGTCGGCCTCGGGCAGACCCGCGACCGTGCGGAGCTGTTCCGCGTCGGCCAACCGATTGTGCCGGGCGAGCCGTACGACGCCCTGCTTGCCCCTGGCCGCGGAGACGGGGAGGCCCGCGTCCACCACGACCCGGTCGGGCTGCGCGGCGCGGATGAGCGGTGCCAGCAGGACGCCCAGCGGGTCGGCGTCGTGCAGGACGACCACCGGGAGCGCGCTGCGGTACTCCGCGAGTTCCTTGAGGGCCCCTGTCACGATGTCGGAGCGCCCCGCTGTTCCCTCCGTGCCGGCGGCCTCCAGGAGGACGGCCCCCAGACGGCCGGGAATGTCATTGGCCGTGAGGAAGAGGGCTGCCACCCGGTCGGTGCAGAGGATCACGGCCGTGGGCCGGGACAACGGAGCAGACGCACGGGAACGGCTCGCGCCGCGCGGCCGGGGCACGGGGCGCGCGTCGTCGACGACGCCTTTCGGCAGCCGGCCGTACGCCGTCGACCAGGCGCCCGTCATCAGCTGACGGAACGTCTCTTCGGAGGGGATGATCTGCGAACGGGGCGGCCGACCGGGGCGATGGCGCATGGCCGATGCGACGACGAGGACGACGCACCCGGCAGCTCCGGCGACGAACGCGAGGACACCGTCGGTCAGGACCGCGCACAGGAGGAGGGCGACGGCCACCGGCAGAGCCACGAGCCAGCGGATCCCGGCCGGCACACCCTGCGGATCCTGCTCGGCCCACGCGTAGTTGCGGGTGCGGGACAGATACCAGAGCTGGGTGAGGGTGATCTTCAGGCGGCCGTGGTCGGTGGCGCGCTCCGCGATGCCTCGGATGCGGATGTCATGCATGCCCTTGCCGTGCACCGCGGGGTCGAGCGCGAAGCGCTTCCCGCAGTGCGCGCAGATTCTGCCGCTGCGCTGCTTGCCCGTCAGTGAGGCTGCGCAGCGGGGGCAGATCATCGCTCACCCGCGTGGTCCTGGGCTGCCGGACCCGGCCAGGTCATGAACCCCACGGACGCAGCGCGACGCCGTTCCGGATCGGCGCTCCGCGTGACCTGTTCGGCGACCCGGGTGACTGCGGCGAGCAGCCTGGCGGGGGGCATGCCGACGAGCGGGAAGCGCCAGCCCTTTCCCAGCCACTTCAGCTCCTCCTCGGTGAACTCGCCCAGCGCGGTGAGCCGCGCCATGGTCTCCCTGTCGGGCTTCTCCTGCTTGTCGCGGTAGGGCACGGCCTGCGCCAGACGACGGACGGTGCGCAGCGGCAACCCGGCGTCGATCACTGTGCGTTGCCCCAGGCACTCGCGGACCTGCCGGACGAGGAGTTCCCCGTGCGCGTCGGCGTCGTGCAGCACGATCACCGGGCCCCGCGTGGGCAGGGCGCGGACCGCGTCGAGATCCTCGGCCGGCGCGATTCCGTAACGGGCGGGCAGGCCGTCGGCGACCAGGAACGCCGTGATGGAGCGGTCGGGGCACAGGAGTACGGCAGCAGGCTGAGCTTCGGAGGGTGCACGAACTCCGGCCCGAGAGGGAACGGGAGGGCTGTCGTCGACCACCCCGGGCGGCAGTCCGCCGTACACGTTCCGCCAGGGCGCGAGCGCCTCCGAACGGAACGCCGCACGGCTCATGACCGGGAAGCCCCGGCTCACACCGGCGGCTCGTGCGAAGGCGAAGCCTGCGGCGGCGAGCAACAGGGCGCCCGAGACGAGGAGGAGGTACGTGATCCCGGCGACGATGGCGAAGAAGCCGACGAACAGGCCCGCGCCGAGCGAGGCACTCGCACACCCCGGCGCGAACCGGCTCTCCTTGAGGCGCTTGCGCGAGAGCGCGTACCACAACTGATCCGGCACCACTGCGATCCTGCCCTCCTCCGTCACCTTGGCGAGGATCCTGCGCACCCGCAGGTCGCTGAGGCCGAGGGAGTTGGTCTTGGGGTCGAGCGCGTACGTGCGCCTGCAGTGGGAGCAGGTGTTGTCGGGGCGCTCCTTGCGGAGCAAGTTCTTCTCGCAGTGCGGACAGATCACCGGCGGACCTCCAGTGCGGCCGCCACACGGCGCAGTCGTTTGGCCAGACGCTCGCGGACGGTGGTGGTGGCGATGCCCCGGTCCTGCTGAAGGTGCTCGATGTCGCGCAGGGCGGCGGCGAGAGCGCGGTAGTCGGTGGCGGTGGCCACGGCCACCTGGCCGGTCGTCGGGGTGTCGCCCGTGGCGCGGCGCTCCGCCTCCCCGGCGGTTATCGCGTAGTCCTCGTGGTCGATCCCGTAACCGGTGTTGGCTGCGAGGATCGTCAGCGGATCGGTGCCCCTGTTCGCGAAGGAGTGGGGCATCATCTCCGGAATCCGTATCAACATCCCGGGAGTGAGCGGGACTTCGGTGACCCGGTCGCGGTCCGCGTCGTGGAGGCCGCATGCCGCGTGGCCCAGGCTGAGGACGAAGTGCTCACCCCCATGGGCATGCGGGGTGAAGGCGCTGCGTGGCCCCACCACACCGAGTTTGACCGTGGCGTTCGAGGGACGTTCGGGGGAGGTTGCCGCGTCGCCCACCAGGTAGTGGGCGAACTGTCCGTCATCAATGAAGCGGAGGAACTCCCGCTCGGGTCCCAGCTCGCGGGCGCCCTCGCGGTCGGCCAGCTCGATGCCTCCGTCCGGCCTCAGGTGGTACAGCTCCACACCCTCGGGGAGCGTGCCCCACGCTCCGTCCGGCATGGCGTCGGATATGCCGTCATGCGGTCTCCGGGACATCGCGCCTCCCCCTGTGTTCCTGTGCGCGGCGCGCGCTTCGCAAGCGCATCGTACGGCCTTGATTCACAACAAGGGGAGCCTTGGGAGCGACACTTGGGCAACGCGCGCGGGAACGGTGGGCGAACGCGCGTCGAGACGGCAGCGTACGCGGGGTGTGGACCACGGACGATTGGGTGCCGTGCTGTCTCTTCCGGGCGGGTGCGGGGCCGGTGTGCGCGGCGGTGCGTCACGACGATGACAGGTCAGGACGTGGGTGCCGGCCGGACCGGTCGTCTCCGCGAGGTCGCACATGCCGGTGGGGTCGACGAAGGAGTGGGATCGGGATTCTGTCGGGGTCTCGGGGAGGCCGGAGAGGCGCCTGATGGTGGTCACTCAGCACGGCTCGGTGTCCGCCTCGGCCCATCGGCATCGCTCTGACACGCCGGGATCAACAGGTGGGGCCTTCCGTCGCCGGGAGGCCCCACCTCAACACCGTGGACAGCTGAGAGTCACAAGCGGGTGGGCGTTCCGGGGGGTGTCGGGACAAGGAGCTTGCGGGATTTCGCCGTTTGCCCGGCCGGCGCTCGGCAGGTCAGGTCCTTGGCCGGGAGCCTGCCCGTCGTCAGGTAGACCGTGGCGCTCTTGTCCGCGCAGGACTTGAAGGGATAGACGCCGTGCCCCTCTCCCCGGGCGACGGTGACCATCCGGGAGCCGCGCAGGGCCCGCTGCATGGCCTGGCCGGCGGCCAGGGGCGTTTGGGAGTCCCACTCGTTTTGCAGGATCAGTGCTCCGACCTTGTTGTCCACCGTTGTCGTGGGCTCGCTGCCCGGCTTCCAGAAGGCACACGGCGTGATGTTGGACGCGAAATCGCCGTACAGCGGATACCGGGCCTTGTCGCGGATCGCGTCGCGGCGGTACTGCTCGGGGTCGCGCGGCCACGTACGGGTGTCGGTGCACAGGACAGCCCAAGCGCTCGCGTCGGAATTGTCCAGGGGAACGTCACGGGCGAACGCCGGCGGGGCGGGGCTGAGGGCCCATTCGGGCGTGCCGGACGGGGCCGGCTTCGTGCCCTCGGCGGCCTTCTTCAGCCCGGCGGCCCATTCGGCGGCTACCTGAACACGGAAGAACTTGTGGCGCTCGGCGCGGATGTCGTCACCTGTGAGGGGTCCCTCGTCGGAGTCGATGGGCGTGCGGTTGGCCTGGGCGACCAGATCCCAGAAGGTCTTGCGGACCTCGGCCGGGGTATTGCCCAGTCTGTACGTCGTGTGTCGCTGGGCGGTCCACTGGCTCCATCGCGTGAAGGCGGGCTCTGTCCCCTCTGCCATCCCCTGGAAAGTGCCCCGCCAGATCCGCGTGGGGTCGGTTGCGCTGTCCAGCAGGAACCGGTCGGTTCGCCGGGGGAACATCTGTGTGTAGACGGCGCCGAGGTAGGTGCCGTAGGAGTACCCCAGGTAGGAGATCTTCTTCTCTCCCAGCACGGCACGGATGACGTCCATATCCCGAGCGGTGTTGCGGGTGGTGAGGTGCCGCAGCGTGTCACCCCCCTTGGCCTGGCATTTGTCGGCCACCGTACGGGCCCACTTCACGTCCTTCGCGAATGTCTCGGCCTTGTACGGGCGCTCAGTGATCATTTCATCGGCAGTCAGACCGCAGCTGACGGGGGAGCTCTGCCCGACGCCCCTCGGGTCGAACCCGATGAGGTCGTACTGTCTCTTCACTCGCTCGGGGAGGTCCGCTCCCAGGTCGACAGGCATGTTCAGGCCCGGCCCGCCAGGGCCGCCGGGGTTGAACAGCAGAACGCCGCGACGTTCCTCGCCGCTGCTCGCCTTCAGCCGGGATACCGCGATGTCGATCTTCTTACCGCCGGGGTCGCTGTAGTCCAGCGGCACCTTGAGAGCCGCGCACTGAAAGGTGGCGGGACTCCCGGCGTCGCAGCGCTGCCACTGGGGCTTCTGCTGCGTGTACTGCCGCAGAGGGGCCCTGGCCGCGGAAGCCTCAGATACGGCAAAGGCCGTTGCGGGTGTCAGCGCCGAAACGAAAGTCGTCGCGATGCCGACGGCCAGGAGAGGTGCTATGCATGTGTTTCGCACAAAGATGCTCTTCCTTGCTGGGGAGAGATGACTCTTCCGCTCTTTTGCGCGCGGGGGTTGGTGAGGGTGTCGAGGACGTGAACTCGTCGGCCGCTGAGAAGCCGTTGAGTCGGAAGCCCGGGCCTTGCGCCGCGGCTGGAGTCGTTGCCGATTGCGCTGCCGACCGCCGGTCAGTTTCCCGTGAGCTGCTCGTGGACGCACTGCTTGTATTGCTGGAAGCTGTCGGGCCGGTAGCACTCCTGAGTGTTGTTGGCGTACCAGACCATGAAGATCGCGACCAGGACGGTCACCACGATCGCGATGGTCGACGTCACCACGCCGGTGATGGCCTTGCCTCGGCCGATGCCGGTCTGCTTGGTCGTGATCAGGGCGACGATGCCCAGGACCAGGCCGATGACGCCGAACAGGCCGCCGATGAAGACGATCGAGGTGCTCAAGCCGATGACGCCCAGCACCATGGCGGCCCCAGCCAGGCCGTTCCTGCTGCCGGGAGCCCGCGTGCCGTTGCCGCGGCCCTGGGAGCCGGGGGAATACAGGTCTGCTCCAGCGGCCCGAGTCGCCACAGCCTCAGCCGGTTCCGTGTGATTCGGCGACGTCTCTATTCCTTGCGTGTTCATCAGCCATCCTCCGGTCAACTGCTCAGGGCACGATCCTGGCGTCCGGGGGCTCGGGTGCGCATCGCGGGAAGGCGGGAAAGAATGCTCCCCCGATCGGGGGAGGCCCCGGGTGAACCATCCGGCCATACTGGCCGATTATGATCAGGGGAATCCGGCCGCTGCTGCGCGGCTCCACGTATTCGGGAATGCTGTTCGCCTGTTGCGGTGCGTTGGCGAGCCTACTGCTGCTGCCTTTCGCGATGCTTCCGGCGTTGGCGTGGCCATCCGCTCCATATGGAGTGCAGGCCGTTCTGACTCTGCTGGTCTGGGCAGCACTGATCGGCGTGGTCGGGCTGGCCCGCACCATGCGGCGGGTGCTGATCGCGTCCGCCCGTCGGCTGCTGAGGGTGCCGTTGCCGGATCCCGCGGCCGCACGTCAGCCCGCGAGCTCACCCGGCAACGGGCCGACTCCTCCTGTGCCAGCCCCTGCTGCCGCGCCGACTCCAGCCGTGCCACCCGGAGTTGACCGTTGGCGGACTCCGCTCTGGCTGCTGCTGCACGTGGCGCTGGGAGGGGATCGAGGCCACCCGGCAGCTGCTGGCCGAGTCGGCCGAACCGCCGAAGGTCGTGGTGATCACCACCTTCGAGAACGACGGCTACGTCACCGCCGCGCTCAGCGCGGGGGCCAGTGGGTTCGTGCTCAAGCGGCTCCCGGTCCGGCAGATCGCGGAAGCGGTGCGGGTGGTGGCGGCGGGGGAGGCGATCCTCTTCCCGGCGGCCCTGCGCCGGATGGTCGCCGCCCGCCCGCTGGGCTCCGCCGAGGCGTTGCCGAAGGCGGCGCTGACGAGGCGGGAGGAGGAGGTGCTGCGGTTGATGGCCACCGGCCTGTCCAACCCGGAGATCGCGGAGTCGTTCACGGTGAGCCTGGAGACGGTGAAGACACACGTCGGGAACGTGCTGACCAAGCTCGGCGCGCAGAACCGGACCCATGCGGTGGTGATCGCGTACGAGTCCGGTCTGGTGGTGCCGGGGTTCGCCGGCTGACCGGTTGAAGATCTACGGGCCGTGGCCACGTGCTTTGACAAGAGGGCGTACGTCTCTCGCGGCACCGTGACCGTTGCTGCCCTGCGTCTCCGGCTCCGCTCCTGACTCGCCGGACTGTCCCTGGGAGACGCGGTTCAGCGGCACAGGGCCATGTTCACGACACTCTCGACACGCTTCATGGCTGCCTCGTGCCCTTTATCCTTTGACCTGGAGTTTTGAGGCCTTGTCGGGGCGAGGGCGGGTGGCAACGGCAGCGGGCCTGGATTGATGTCTTCTCGCGTCACCCCGCGCGCTGGTTCCTTGCGTCGCACGCCGGGCGGACCGGGCTGGGGCACTGATCGACGGTTCCTGGCGTCAACACAGCGTTCCACGGTATCTCGCGTCCGATGTAAAAAGGTGGAAAGCTGGGTAAACGAGCACGGTGCTTACGGCATCCTCCCAGGCGTGATGAGCCTGACGGGGACACCCTTCTTCCTGGCCACGATCGCGCTGGCCGTGGTCACCGTGCTGCTTCCCCTGCTGCTGTGGAGCCGGGTACGCGGCCCCGCGGTGGTGCGCGGCGCGGTCCGCATGGTGATGGTCGTCCTCGCGCAGGCGGCAGCCGTGCTGAGCGTCTTCGTGGTGGTCAACAACACCAACGGCCTGTACGACAGCTGGGCCGACCTGCTCGGCACCGGACACCACATCGTCGCCGCGCCCGATCTCGGGCGTGACGGACTCGGGGATCACAAGCACCCGGCGAATGAGCCGAAGATCGTACAGGACTTCAGCCTGACGCACGACGCCCGGATGGGCCGGGGCGTCCGCGTCACCCAGCTGCGCGGTCGGGTGTCGGGGGTGCGCGGCGAGGTGTACGTATGGCTGCCGCCGCAATACGGCCAACCGGCCTTCCGGCACCGGAAGTTCCCCGTGGTCGAGCTCCTCGGCGGATTCCCCGGATCGGCGAAGGCGTGGTTCGGCAGCCTGCAGGTGCAGTCGCAGCTGAGGGCCGGGATGCGGAGTGGGGAGATTGCCCCGTTCATCCTCGTGGAGCCGCGGACCAATCTGCTGGCGGGCCAGGACACCGGGTGCGCCAATGTGCCGGGCGTCGTGAACGCCGAGTCCTGGCTGAGCGTGGACGTCCGGCAGATGGTGATCGATACCTTCCGCGCGCAGAGCCGTGCGAGCGGCTGGGCGGTGGCCGGGTACTCGGCCGGGGCGCACTGCGCCGTGAAGATGGCGCTCTCCCATCCCGACCGGTACCGCGCCGCCGTGGGCCTCTCCGGCTACAACGACCCGGCCGCCGAGCGGGTCTCCCTCACGGGCCGGGACCCGGAGCTGCGGCGGGTCAACAACCCGCTGTGGATCCTGCGCCACGCCGCCACTCCGCCGAGCGTCGCGCTCTACCTCTCGGGAGGGCGCAACGACGGCTACCGAGACGGCCTCGCGCTGCGGCGGGCGGCAGCGCCCCCGACTCGGGTGGTGGTGACCGAGGTGAGCGGGCCGCACACCATCGGGCTGTGGAAACGTCAGGTGCCGCGTGTCTTCCGCTGGCTGACGGCCGAACTGTCGACCTACGCGGGCCGGGTCGCTCCCGCGAAGGGCATCTGACCTATGGGGCGGGAGGTCAGGGCACCCGGGTACGGCGCGCGGATCATCTGCGGTGAGCCCCGTCGACAAGCGCCTGTACGACCTGCGCCACACCTCGCACGGGTCGGAGCATCAGGTGGAGGGTGTATCGGATCCCGTGGTGCCGGAGATCGATGGCTCCCGATGCCCGGAATTCGGCCCTGTCACCGTCTCCACCACGAGGCGGATGATTCCGGTTGATCCTTTTCGCCGGGCCATAAAAGATCACGTCGGCCGCGCGACGAGGGCATATGGCAGGCCCGAGGGATGCACACGAGCCCGTACCGCCTTGCGGAGCTCGAATCTGCACAGCGCTCCGTGACAAATGCGCTGTGCGCTGTCCGCACCGCGTGCAGATTGCAGCTCCCCGCTGAGTGATTCAGACGAGGCTGACCTCGACCGGGAGCTTCTTGGTGCCGTTGACGAAGTTGGAGCGAACACGGGGGACGTCGTCCGCGAGGCGGATGCCGGACAGGCGCGGGATCAGTTCCTCGAACATGATGCGGACCTCGGTGCGGGCGAGCAGGTTGCCCAGGCATGCGGGCTGCCCTTGCCGAAGGTGACGTGGTCATTGTCGGCGCGCGTGACATCGAAGTCGCACGGGTTGTCGAAGACCTGCTCGTCGCGATTGCCGGAGAGACCGACGCCGGTGCGTCGAGGAGCGTCAGCTCTGTTCGCCGCAGCTCGTGGTCGTACGTCGTATGCAGCGTGCCCGTCTCCCTCAGGGCGCGGTGAGACGTGCCGCTTGGATGCGGCGCCGCGGTGGCCGGCGTCGCGACCCCCTCATCTCATCCGTGACGGCCGCGGGATGCCGAGGGGTGTTGGCCGCCTGAGCCACCGCGCAGGGCGGGGCTACGGTCGGGGCCCCACCGGTCCGGAGCCCGGACATCCGGGCCGGGTCTGTCCGCTCGGTTAGTGAACAAGATGCAGCACAAAGGGAGTTGGGGGACTGGTAGGAAAGTTTACTGTTCGCTAGCATCCCGGGTGGTGGCTCGGCGCGGTGCCTGCCCCCGTAGGCATGACGCGCTCAGTGAGAGCTCTGGCCCGGCCACCATGATGTCGCTTCCTGCCCGCACGAGGGTCGGGGCGCGAGGTCACGCACCAATGCCCAGCTCTCGCCACCCCCAAGGCCAGGAGTCCAGGGATGCACCTGAACGGCTCAGCTCCGCCCCTCACACCCACGCGACGCCGTACGGTGGGCGTGGTCATCGCCGCCGTACTCCTCCTCGTCGGAAGCCTTTTGCTCGCCTACCCCGACCGGGCCGACGCCGCCGCCGACCCCCTTATTTCACATGGCAAGCCCGCCACCGCCTCCTCCAGCGAAGCTTCCGGCCTCGGCCCGCAGAACGCCTTCGACGGCGACCCGGCCACCCGCTGGGCGAGCGCCGAGGGCGAGGACCCGCAGTGGATACGTGTCGACCTCGGTGCCACCGCCAACGTCACGCGGGTGGCGCTGAGTTGGGAGGCCGCGTACGCCAAGGCGTACCGGATCGAGATCTCCGCCGACGGCACCACCTGGACCCGGCTCGCCGATGAGACGGCCGGGAACGGCGGCACCGACGACTGGTCCGCCCTCTCCGGCAAGGGCCGCTACCTGCGCGTGTACGGCATCGCGCGCGGTACTGCCTACGGCTACTCGCTGCACGAGGTCGAGGTGTACGGCATTCTCGACGGCGCGCCCCCGCAGACCGGTGCCTTCACCGTGGTCGCCGCCGGTGACATCGCCGCCCAGTGCACCGCCTCCGACAGTGACTGTGCCCACCCCAAGACCGCCGCACTGGCGCAGAAACTCAATCCGAAGTTCTATCTGACGATGGGCGACAGCCAGTACGACGACGCCCGGATCGCCGACTTCCGCGCCTACTACGACAAGACCTGGGGTGCTTTCAAGGACAAGACGCATCCGGTACCGGGCAACCACGAGACGTATGATCCGGCCGGATCGCTGGTCGGCTACAAGACGTACTTCGGGGCGATCGCCTACCCCCAGGGCAAGAGCTACTACAGCTTCGACGAGGGCAATTGGCACTTCATCGCCCTCGACTCCAACTCCTTCGACCAGAGCGCCCAGATCGACTGGCTCAAGGCCGACCTCGCCAGGAACAGCAAGGCGTGCATCGCCGCCTACTGGCACCACCCGCTGTACTCCTCGGGCGGGCACGGCAACGACCCGGTCAGCAGGCCGGTCTGGAAGATCCTGTACGGGGCCAAGGCCGACCTCGTGCTCAACGGGCACGACCACCACTACGAGCGGTTCGCCCCACAGAGCCCCGATGGGAAGGCCACAGCCGACGGAATCACCGAGATCGTCGGCGGCATGGGCGGCGCCGAGCCGTACCCCATCGAGAACGTCCAGCCCAACAGCCAGAAGCGGATCAGCGGTCAATACGGCGTCCTGAAAATGGACTTCACCGACTCCGGCTACAGCTGGAGCTATGTCGGCACCGACGGCAAGGCCAAGGACACCAGCCCGAAGTACGCCTGCCACTGATGTATCTGGCGACCACAGGCCGCCGGGACGCGCCGGCTCCGCCCCGCACCGGCGGGGCGGGCCGACGCGTCCCCGGCACCGTCCTGGCACTCGGCACGGTCAGCCTCGTCACCGACATCTCCTCCGAGATGGTCACCGCGGTGCTGCCGCTCTACCTCGTCCTCGGACTCGGCCTCTCACCTCTCCAATTCGGATTCCTGGACGGCCTGTTCAACGGTGCCGCCTCCGTCGTGCGGCTGATCGGCGGGCACGCCGCCGACCGCGGTGGCCGGCACAAACGGGTCGCGGGGATCGGCTATGCCCTCTCCGCCTGCTCCCGGCTCGGCCTGCTTCTCGCGGGCGGTGCCACCGCCGGGATCGCGACCGCCCTCGCCACCGACCGGGTCGGCAAGGGCATCCGTACGGCGCCCCGTGACGCGCTGATCACCCTGAGCAGCCGACCCGAGGCGCTCGGCCGGTCCTTCGGCGTGCACCGGGCGATGGACACCACGGGCGCCCTGCTCGGCCCGCTCGCCGCGTTCGCCCTGCTCTGGGCGACCGCCGACGCCTACGACGCGGTGTTCGTCGTCAGTTTCTGCGTCGGCCTGCTCGGGGTACTGATCCTTGTCCTGTACGTTCCCGGGAGTCACCCGGCACCACCCGCGAACTCGACTCCCCGTACACGAAAGACATTTGAGGCACTCCGTGATCCCGCCTTCCGGCGGATTCTCGCCGCCGCCGCCCTGCTGGGTGCCGCCACCGTCGGTGACGCCTTCGTCTACCTCCTGCTCCAGCGCCGCCTCGCCCTCCCCGTCGGGTGGTTCCCGCTGCTGCCGCTCGGCGCGGCGGCGTGCTATTTGCTGCTCGCGGTCCCGGCGGGCCGGATCGCGGACCGGGTCGGCCGACGACTGCCGTTCCTGTACGGACACATCGCGCTGCTCGGCGTGTACGCCACGCTCCTCGCCCCGACCGGCGGCCCGGCCCCACTTCTCCTTGTGCCCGTCCTCATGCTGCTGGGCGTCTTCTACGCCACCACCGACGGGGTGCTGATGGCCCTCGCCGGACCGGTGCTTCCCGCCGACGGCAGGGCGGGCGGACTCGCCCTGCTCCAGACCGGCCAGGCGCTGGCCCGGATGCTCGCCGCCGCAGGCTTCGGCGCCGCGTGGACGGTGTGGGGGCCACGCCCCGCGCTGTGGGCGGCGATATCGGCTCTGCTCGCTGCGCTCGCGGGCGGCTGGGCACTGCTGCCGCGCAACCCGTCCGGCCCCCCGGCCCCCGAGGGGCCCCGATCCCCGATCCCCGAGAGGCGGACCGCATGAGTGCCAGGTTCCCGAGACCCGCGACCCCGCTGGGCCCACGTGCCCGTATCGCCGTCGTGGTGGCCGCGGTGCTACTCCTCGCCGGCGGCTCCGTCGGGTACGTCCTGCACGCGGAACACCGGTCGCAGGGGCAACGAGTAGACGCAGACGCCTCGTTCACTCTCGGTGGGCCCGCGCTGTACTTCCGGGACACGGTCACAGGACGCGTCGCGCATCAGCCGCTCACCGGAACCCCCCGCACCCGCACCCCCGGCGGCCCCGCTTGTGACCGGTTCTACGCCGCAGGTGATACCGCGCTCTGCCTGCGAGCCGAGCCCGGGGTGCTGCCGAAGACATACGCGATCGTTCTCGACCGGCGGCTGCGTGAGATGCGCCGGATCACCATGCCGGGCGTTCCCACCCGCGCCCGCGTCTCCGCCTCCGGGCGCATGCTGTCCTGGACGGTGTTCGCCACCGGTGACTCATACGCCACCACCGCCTTCTCCACGCGGACCGCCGTCCTCGACCTGCGCAGCGGCTACCTCATCAAGTCCATGGAGGAGATCCCCCTCACCATCGAAGGTGTCCGCCACCACGCCCCCGACGTCAACTACTGGGGGGTGACCTTCGCCCGTGACGACAACCGCTTCTACGCGACCGTCTCCACCAAGGGCCGCACCTACCTCGTCGAGGGGAACATGAGGGACTGGTCGGCGAAGGCACTGCGGCAGAACGCCGAGTGCCCCTCCCTGTCGCCGGACAACACCCGGGTCGCCTTTAAGAAGAAGGTTTCCGACGACCCGGCCGCGCCCTGGCGGCTGTACGTCCTCGACCTGCGGACCATGCGTGAGACGCCGCTCGCCGAGACACGCAGCGTCGACGACCAGGCGGCCTGGCTGGACGACGGCACAGTCGCCTACGCGCTGCCGGGCGCGGCCGGCCGGGCGAGCGACATCTGGACCGTCCCCGCAGACGGCACCGGGGCACCCCGCGTCGCCGTGGCGGGCGGGTCGTCGCCGGTGGCGGTGGGCTGAGCCAGGCGGGCCGGCGCAGAGACAGCCCATCCAACAGGGCTGCCGTCGTTTCTGCAGAGCGGTACGCCGGAGGCATGGTTCGAGGCTGTTTTCTCCATTCGGCTCGGGCCAGGGCTGAGCTCGACGCGGAAGTGCCCGGCGTCCGGGTAACGGTGCAGGTGTGACGGGGCCCGGTCGACGAGACCGCGCAGAGCGGTGCCGTACTCGCGGAACGCGGTGGAGCTGCCCACGAAGAAAAGAGGGTGCGCAGTGATGTCGAAACCGAGGTGGCCTGTCGCGCTGAAACCACGGGGTCGGGTTCGCTGACCTGCGGTGAGATGCCTGGGCGTGTCGCCGTGCCCAGCGGACCGCCCGAAGTACCAACCCTTTGCGAAGGGGCGGTTGCGTGATTGCCTGACAGGCTGCCGCAATGGCGTGAGGCGTTAACTGCCGTGATAGAAACAGGTGTTATGAAACACGAGGCATACAACGCAGACCAATTCCACAGCGCTGTTCCGCACTCAGCCCGCGTCTGGAACTACTGGATCGGCGGCAAGGACCACTACCCAGTGGACCAGGAGCTGGGAGATCAAGTCATCGCGAGCTATCCCCAGACGCGGGAACTCGCCCGGGCTTCACGGGCCTTTCAGGCGCGTGCGGTGCGGTATCTGGCCGAAGCGGGAATATCCCAGTTCCTTGACATCGGGACCGGGCTTCCCGTGCAGAACAGCACCCATGAGGTCGCGCAGAGCGTCGAGCCGAAGGCTCGCATCGTGTACGTCGACAACGACCCGCTCGTATTGGCACATGCCCGCGCCTTGCTGACAAGTGCACCGGGCGGGATGACGGACTACGTGCACGCGGACATGCTGGAAGCCGAGCGGGTACTCCAGGAAGCGGCGCGCACCCTGGACATGACACGACCCGTGGCCGTGATGGTGCTTTCCACACTGGGACACCTCCAGCCCCAGGACGGCATCGACCTTATGCACCAGTACATGGCCGGCACAGTGGCAGGCAGCCATCTGGTCCTCTGCGACACGGTCGCCACGCCCCAGACGCTGGCTGCGCAGGACGCTTACGCGGCGGGCGACACTCCGCCATACCTGGTGCGCCAGCCGGAGGAGATCCTCGCGAGCGCCGAGGGGATGGAGTTGGTCGATCCCGGATTCGGGTCGATCACCCTCTGGCGAGCGGACGAAGAGAACCTTGAGCCGGTCGACCAGTGGGGATTCGTCGCCCGCAAGGTGTAGAAGTCGAAATCGTCTCCCGCGCCGCATGGTGGGGACACCCAGGCCGTGTTCCAGTTTGCGGATCGCCGCGGACAGGGACGGCTGGGACACGAAACAGGAAGCCGCGGCGCGGGCGAAGTACCGTTTCCGGGCGAGTGCGACCAGCTACTCCAGCTGACGCGGCACCGTGCTTCCCGCTGCAGTCGACGCCCCGGTCTTTTACAGGGGCACGATGGTCGCTTCGGTTGCCTTGATGCTCGTCCATACCGGCACGCCGTCGGCGAGGCCGAGTTCGGCGGCGGCCTGTGGGGTGATCTCGGCGACAAGGTCCGGTGCCTTGGGTGAGGTGATGAGGATCCGGAGGCGGCTGCCGCTGGCGGTGATCTCGCGGACGGTGCCCGGCCAGATGTTGCGTGGACTGCCGCCCGGTTTGTCGCGGTGTACGGAGACGGCTTCCGGGGCGATGACCGCCAGCGCGGGCGTTCCGGCCGGCAGGGGATCCGCAATGAGGAGTCGACCTCCGCCGGGGAACAGGAGCCCGTCCTCGGCAGAGGTGCCGGGCCAGGCGTTGCGTCCCATCATGCGCGCTACCCAGGGGGAGCGGGGGTGGCGGGTGACCTCGGAGGGCGGGGCGTCCTGCAGAGCGCGGCCGTCTTCGAGGACGAGGACCCGGTCGGCGAGGGAGATGGCTTCCACGGGGTCGTGGGTGACGATCAGGCAGACCCCGCCGAAGGTGTCGAGGTGGGTGCGCAGGGTGTGGCGTACGTGCGCACGGGTGGTCTGATCGAGGGCGGCCAGGGGTTCGTCAAGGAGCAGCAGGCGAGGGCGCGTGGCCAGGGCCCGTGCCAGCGCGACGCGTTGGGCCTGTCCGCCGGAGACCTCCGCAGGTTTGCGGGCGGCGAGATGCCCGACGCCGAGGCGGTCGAGCCACTTCTGGGCGCTGCGGCGGGCCTCGGCGCGCGGCACACCGCGGGCGCGCAGCCCGTAGGCGGTGTTGGCGAGCGCGGAGAGGTGAGGGAAGAGGGCGCCGTCCTGGGGGACCCAGGCGACGCCGCGATGGTGCGGAGGCAGGCTGCTGACGTCGAGGTCGCCGAGCCGCAGTGCGGCGTGGGCTCGTGGAGTGAGGCCGAGGAGAGCACGCAGGAGAGTGGTCTTGCCCGCGCCGTTGGGGCCGACGACGGCGATGGTGGTACCGGGCTCCGCGTCGAGCGTGAGCTGGTTGAAGCCCGTGACCTCGGCCCGCAGCGGCCACCCGTGCTGGGGAGCTTCGGGATCGGTATGGACGGGGCGGGCAGTGGGTGCGTCCGCCGGACGGCCGGGATCAGCCTCCTCGCCCCGGGGCCGTGGAGCAGTCGCGGCGGTGCTCGGGGTGCCGGTCCAGCGTCCGCGCAGCGCGATGAGTACCACCATGGCGATGGCGAGGAGCAGCAGGGAAACCGAGGTGGCGGCCTCCGGATTGTCCTGGAGGAGCAGGTACACCTGGAGCGGCAGGGTCTGGGTGGTGCCGGGGAGGTTGCCGGCGAATGTGATGGTCGCACCGAACTCGCCCAGCGCTCTCGCCCAGGTCAGGGCGGCGCCTGCGGCGAGCCCGGGGGCCACCATGGGGAGCGTGATGGTGAAGAACACTCTGACCGGCGAGGCACCCAGAGAAGCGGCCGTCTCCTCGTAACGGGGATGCAGTCCGCCCAGTGCCCCTTCGAGGCTGATGATGAGGAATGGCATCGCGACGAAGGTGGCGGCCAGGACAGCACCGGAGGTGTGGAACGGCAATGTGATGCCGAAGGTGTTCTCCAGCCAGGGGCCGACGAGGCCGCGGCGGCCGAAGGCCATGAGGAGGGCGACGCCGCCGACAGTGGGTGGCAGGACCATCGGCAGGAGGACGAGGGAGCGGACGAATGCCTTGCCGGGGAAGTCGACGCGGGCCAGCAGCCAGGCCAGCGGGACGCCGAGAATGAGGGAGAGACCGAGCGCCCAGGCGGAGACGAGCAGCGACAACTTCAGCGCCTGGGTGGTCCCCGGGCTGGTCAAGTGGGAGCCGAGGTCGCCCCACGAGGTGCGGGCGAGGATCCCGATCAGTGGCAGCATCAGGAAGGCGACGGCCAGCAGTGCGGGGATCGCCAGGGCGACAGGTGTGCGGGGGCCCGGTGCGCGGCTGCGGAAGCGTCTCATCGAAGATCCTTGATGCTCGAAGTACCTGTGAGGGCCGCCCGGTCCGGGGGAGCGGGCACCCCTCTCAGGTGGAAACCGGCTACGGCTGCTGGAAGCCGGCGTCCTGGAGGATCTTCTGGGCCTCAGGGGTGGACAGCCAGTTCACGAACGCGGTCGCGGCCTCGGTGTTCTTGGAGGTCTTCAGGGTTGCCGCCGGATAGGAGGCGACAGCGTTCTGCGCGTCGGGGATGTCGATCGCGTCGACCTTGTCGGTGGCTGTGGCAGCGTCCGTCTTGTAGACGAGACCGGCGTCGGCCTCGCCGAGTTCGACCTTGCTGAGTACGGCGCGGACGTTGGGCTCTTGGGAGACAGGCTTCACGTCGATCTTCTGGGCGTCCAGGATCTGCTGGCTGTAGCGGCCGACCGGCACCTCGGGGGCGGCGAGCACCACCTTCAGCTTGGGGTCGGCGAGGTCCTTGAGGTTCTCGACCTTCTCCGGGTTGCCCTTGCCGGTGGCTATGACCAGACGGTTCTTGGCGATGACGGCCGGGGATCCGGTGTCGGACTTCAGGCCGTCCATCGTCTTGGTGTCTGCGGTGACCAGGGCGTCGGCAGGCGCACCCTGCTTGACCTGGGCGGCCAGTTCCTGCGAGCCGGCGAAGGAGAACGTCACCTTGGTGCCGGGGTGTTCCTTCTCGTACGCCGCCCCGGCTGTTTTGAAGACATCGGTGAGCGAGGAAGCGGCCAGAACCGTCAGATCGGCCTTCGGTGCGCCGGTGGAGGACTCAGTGGCCTTGCCGCCCGAGTCCTTCTTGTCATTGTCGCTGCCGCAGGCGGCCAGCGGAACGAGCAGCGCCGCCGTGACGATCGCGGCCGCGGTACGTCGTCTGGTGAGGGCGAGGGACACGAGGGTGGGGCTCCTTGGGGATGCGGTCGGCCGGTGCCGCCCGAGCGGATGGTGGTGAGCCGCGCCGGGGACGGGCGAGGCCGCTTGGTGGGGTACGCGGTGCTGTCTCAGGTGCGGTCGATGTGCACGCTGGTCGATTTCACGCGGGCGGTTGCCTGCATGCCGACCTCCAGCCCCAGTTCCTCGACCGCTTCCCGGGTCAGGAGAGAGACGAGTCGGTGTGGACCGGCCTGGATCTCGACCTGGGCCGCGACGTCGCCGAGCTTGACGGCGGTGACGATGCCGGGGAAGGCGTTGCGGGCCGACGTGTACGACGCCTCGTGCTCGTCGGTGCCGCTCTGGGCCACCTCGATGGAGAACGCGGCCAGGTCCCGGCCGTCGATGAGGCGGCGCCCGCTCTCCTCGCGGTGGGTCGCGACCCGTCCGGCATCCGCCCAGCGGCGGGCCGTATCGGGACTGACGCCGAGCAGACGTGCGGCCTGTCCGATCGTGTAGGACTGCATGTGCGACACATTAGAGGCTGCGGGCTCGCAATCACAATCTGTAATGCGAAACTCCATGGCAGATGCGTGGCTGTTCAGAGGAAGGCCCAAAGCTTCTGCGGGCGGGGCTCGCCGCCTTGAGCTGCAGGTCGCGAAGGCTGTCTCCGATGTGCCAGGCGGCTCGCCGGATCGCCCTCGCGCCTGCGACAGGTGTTCCGGTCGGCAACGTGACGGGTGCCTACAGTGAAGACATCAGACGAGGAGATATCTGGCATTTCATCCATAAATTGAGGCGCTTCTTCATGAGTCTGAGCATCCGCAATCAGCTTCCCGGGATCGTCACCGCCGCCGAGGCCGGCGAGGTGATGGCCACTGTCAAGGTCCGCTTGACGGGCGGTCAGGAGATCATGGCCGCGATCACGCTCGAAGCCGTCAGGGAACTCGGTCTCGCCGAGGGGTCCTCGGTGCGCACGCTGATCAAGTCGACCGAGGTGTCTCTGGCCACGGCTGCCGTCGAGGGGCTGAGTATCCGCAACCAGATTCCCGGCACCGTCGCCGATGTCGTCACCGGGGGTGCCATGGCACGTGTCAAGATCTCCGTCGAGGGCGGCGAGCTGACTGCCGCGATCACCAAGGACGCGGTCACCGACCTGGAGCTCGCGGCCGGGGTGCCCGTCGTCGCGCTGATCAAGTCGACGGAGATTTCCCTGGCTGCGGTCTGATCTTCGAGTGGGAGACGATTCCGTTCTGTCCGGGAGTTGCCCACGCCCCGACCCATACGCGTGTGATGGCGCTGATGCAGCGCGCGCTGCAGCGGTCGGCGGGTGCCACGAGCCGGCTACCGACCGTGTCCAGTTCCTGATTGTCCATCCGGGTGGCGAGCAGGACGGGGACGTTGCCGAAGTCGGCGTCGATCTCCGCCGAGGACAGCACCGTGTGGTGGCCGTCCCCGCCGGTGGCAGCCAGCAGGAAACGGGAACGGTCCTTGCGCTGCTGCGCTCCGCTCCACACTGATCCGATGCCGGCGGCGACCGTTGCCTCGTCGATCACACCACTGTCCCAGGCATCGGCCGGCAGGCCAACGCCCCCGCCCAGGCTGCCGGTTCACTGCCTTTTGCGCATGCTTCAGAGCCACTGGGTAACCCGTGTCGCCCTCGATGCCCGCCGGGCGTCGAGAGTTTCAGGGTCGTTCCCGAGATGCTGGACCGTCGAGCCAGGATCGACTGACCTTCGCGCCATCCGTGATCGGCGAACTCATCCGCACCGCTCCGATAACATGATCGAATTCATGGCGATCGCCCTCATCGCCCGCCCTTCATCGGAGAATCGTGCCATTCGGCACGAAGAGTGACCTACTTAACCAACATCTAACAAATCGGCCAAACAATTGATATCTATAGCATCGCGGGTGTTTTCGCGAATAAACGGCAGAACTCCTTTCGCCGCGTGGCGTCAACCACGGGCGATGCTGTGGGCCACGGCGGCGGTGGTGGCCCTCGGATTCCTCGTCGCGCTGGAGATTGCCGCGCGTCGCTACGGCCTACCGGGGCCGATCACCACCCAGGTGCAAGAGGTGGTAGTCGCCCCCAAGTCGGGCTTCCTGTTGTACGCCAGTATGGCGTTGATGATGGTGGTGCTCACCTGGCGGCAACGGTTCATCGCGGCTGGTGTCGCGATCGGCATCGACGTCACCTTCTTGCTGGTGCGGTGGGCGGCCGACGTCAAGGTGACCGACGGCCACCCCTTCGGGAACGGTGCGTTGTGGGTGATTTTGGGCTATGCGGTCATCGCTGTCACGCGCCGCACAGGCCGGGAACGTGTCCTGCTGCTGAAGGGCGTCGGGTTGGGCCTGCTGCTGGTGGCCGGCCGCAAGACTGGTGATACCTGGCTACTCATCACGTCGAAGACCCGCCCGGAGGTGCTCGACCAGTACGTGGCAACCGCCGATCACGCGCTGGGCAACCCCTCGTGGCTGGTAGGCCGAATTGTCACGGCCACCGGCCCGATCGGCGCCCATTTTCTCGACTACGTCTACACGCAGCTTGCGGTGGCCGCGGTCATCTTCGCGCTGTACCAGCTACGCAACGTTGCGGTCGAGCGTCGCTTCCCGGGCCATCACCTGGTGCGTACCTTTCTGGTCATCGGCCTCCTCGGGCCGGGCATCTACATGATCTTCCCGGTGGTCGGACCGATCTTCGCCTACGGCGCCGACGGCGGGCACTGGGCGGTGGCCAACCTGTGGCCGGACACGCCGCCGCCGATCAATACCCCGCACCACATGCCATTCGACGAGATCACCCCACGCAACTGCATGCCCAGCCTGCACACAGCGTGGGCTACCGCGATCTTCATTCATTCCCGCAAGGGTCCACGGATTCTGCAGTTCGCAGGCGCGTTCTGGCTGATTGCGACGCTCAGCGCAACGCTGGGCTTCGGCTACCACTACGGCGCGGATCTCGTTGCCGGCGTGGTGTTTACGCTCACGATCGAGGCAGCGCTGCGCTCGCTCGAACGTGGCTGGGACCGGTCAGGAACCCTGCTGGTCGCCTACGGTGCAACGGTCTTCGCCGCGCTCTTGGTGTCATATCGCTATCTGTCGATGGAGATGGCCGAATATCCGTGGGTGTTTGGACCACTTCTCATTCTGGCGATGGCCTCAGTGGTCTACGGCTACGTACGGACCACCAAAATGTGGGAACCGAAGGCCGCACCAGTGCGGCAACCGGAACCGCAACCCGAACAAAGTCTTGTCCCGTAAATGACTTTTGTCTGGGTGTGAACGTAGTTGGTGACCAGTCCGGCCGCTCGCCTGCCCGGCGAGGTTGAGGTTGTGCAGGCGAGCGATGCCGAGCATGGCGTGGTGGACGCCATCGCCCTTGATGCGGCAGTCGCGGAGGACCTTCCAGGTCTTCATGCGGGCGAAGACATGCTCGACGCGGGCGCGGACCTGTTTCCATTCGAGTAGTTCTTCGCCTGCGCGACGGCGGCGGGGCATCACGAGCCCGGTGCCCGGACAGCCGCCGTCGGCAATGGTCGTGGTCCTGCCCACGGCGGCCTTCGCGCCGGACTCCTCCCACGCCTTGCAGTCGTTGCGGTTGACGACGGGGGGCGGGCGTGCCAAGGTCCGGCGGCACGACACCGAGGGGTGTGGAGTTCATGCCGTCCGGGCCTCTGCTGTACCGGTCTGTGCGGGGTGTAGCCGCCCCTTCGATGCCGACACTCAGGCACAAGCGCCGGCCCGCCCCCCGTGCTTCCTCACCTGATGCGATGAGTCGGGATGTCAGTCATCTCGATGGGGGATGAGCGGGAGTGACCGGTGTACCGGCGCCCGGAAGGGGCGAGACCGGATCACTGCTGGGGGATCCCGCGCACGGGATGCTTGCTCATGACGGAGACGCGGTTGAACGCGTTGATGGTGATAGCCACCCAGATCACTGCGGATATCTCGTCGTCGGTGAGGGCTTGGCGGGCTGCGGCGTAGGCGTTCTCCTGGGTGACGGCGTTCGCGGGTTCGGTAGTAGCCTCCGCCAGGGTGAGTGCCGCGCGTTCTCGCGCTGTGAAGAGTTCGGTGTCGCGCCAGGCGGCCAGTACACCCAAACGCTGGTTGGTCTCGCCGGCGCGCAGTGCGGCACGGGTGTGCACGTTGAGGCAGTACGCGCAGCCGTTGATCTGTGACACGCGGAGATTGATCAGTTCCACGAGCGTGCGGTCCAGCCCCGCGTCGGCGGCGACCGCGCGTACCGCTTCGGCTGTCTCGACCAACGCCTGGTAGGCCTTCGGGCTCTGCTTGTCGACGAAGACCCGCTTGCTCACGGGGCCTGTTGCCGTGTCACTCAACCTGGACTCCTTCACGGGCCGCTCCCGGCCCTCGCTCGTTCTGTCGTGCGCCCGACCGGCAACACATCGGCTTATCATCGGAAGCAATTGTTGAACATAAAATAATCCTTGAGTGAGAAGGGTGTGCGATGAGCGACGTCGAGAGGGACCCCACCGAACTGCGCTGCGGAGCATCGGGTCATGGTGAGCATGCGCCGACGGTGGACATCCTGTCCGCGCGGGACGTCCCGTTGGGTGGTCCGAGGGCGATGACGGTACGGCGTACGCTGCCGCAGCGGGCCCGGACATTGATCGGGGCCTGGTGCTTCGTCGACCACTACGGCCCCGACGACGTCGCGGACACGGGCGGCATGGACGTCGCGCCCCATCCGCACACCGGTCTGCAGACGGTGAGCTGGCTGTTCAGCGGGGAGATCGAGCACCGGGACAGCATGGGCAGCCA
>NZ_BMRN01000065.1 GCF_014648655.1 Streptomyces atratus | reverse complement strand
GCGTTCTTCACGTGCGAGTACAGGCTCGCGGTCTTGACACCGAACCGCCGGGCGAGTTCCGCGGGGGTCGCCTGCTCGAAGCCGATCTCGTCGGCCAGCTCTGCACCCGCCCGGACCAGGCGCTCCGTGGTCAGTCCTACCCGTCCGGCCTGTGCCATGTTCATCCTCCGAATCGCTTCTCATCCTTTACATCGACGATTATGTACTTGCCTAATTTTATTAGGCAAATTAGCGTGTCCTTTATGGAGCGACTGGCTGAGCAAGCTGGACGCACAGGCTCTTGCTGAACGAGTGGACCGCGGCCTTGTCGGCGTTGCAGGCCGGGTGCAGGGGAGCGGCCGCGTTGCCTCCTGCCTGGCGGGCGTATGACATCGCTCTGCGGTCCGGCTCCTCATACAGCCGCTCACCACCCGGACGGAGCTCAGTCAGTCCACGCCGTCCTCAATCAGCGCGAGGACGCCCGTGATTCGCCGGACGTCGCCGAAGGACCGGTAGATCGTGTGCAGAGTGGCGTTGTGGTCTGCAAGACGTCGCGGACTCGCCGGACCGGCACGCGTTCGTGCGCGCGATCGCCGAGTACACGCGCTCGATCCGAGCCGTCCCGTCATCTCGGACGACGGCTGGCTCTTCGTGCGTGATTCGGTTGCCTCTCATCCGTTCAGGGCGGCTGTCGGATGTGTGCGTGCGGCGCGGATTGCCGGGTACAGTCCGGCCACCGCGCCGATGAGCTCGCCGAGGGCGCGGAGCCGGTCGCCGAGTACAAGCGGGTGCGTCACCTCGTGCGGCACGGCGTCCTGTACCGGCCTGCCGGACCGAACGGCGAGGGCCCGACCGTGGTGCAGTACGCCGCCGGTGACGGCGCCGGGACTCTGGTCCTGGCATGGCGGCGCGGCCCTGGGGAGCGGGGGCTGCCGGACGCGCCGGTGCGGCTGCGCGGGCTCACGCCCGGTGCCCGCTCCCGGGATCGGCGCACGGGCCCCGTCCATCACGCCGCGGTCCTCGACGCGTACGGTCTGCGGCTGGAGCTGCCGGGGCGGGGCTGGTCGAGTACGGCCGTGCATCTGGTGCGGGTCGCCGACGCCCACGGCGCGGTCCGACCGGTTCGGGCCGGGTCCGGACGGTGGGCCCCGGCTACGCGGGGTCTGCGACAGAGTCGAGCGTCGTGGTTGGCCGAACCGGCCAGCTGAAGAACACGGTGGTCAGCGATTGAGTGCGGGGCGGCGATGTGCTCGCAGCCCCGGACACCCGTGCCTTCCTACCGCAGCACTCGGAACGCGGTGCGCAGTTCGTCGGTCAGGATCTTCGGCTGTTCCCAGGCGGCGAAGTGACCGCCCTTGTCCACCTCGTTCCAGTGGATGATGTTGCCGAAGGTCCGCTCACCCCAGCTACGCGGCGCGGGGTAGATCTCGCCGGGGAAGACCGTCACCGCGACCGGAAGCTTCGGAATGGGAACGGCGTTGAACGGTCCGCCGCCGGCCTGTGCGCCTTCCCAGTACAGCCGCGACGACGACGCCCCGGTGTTGGTCAGCCAGTACAGCGAGATGGCGTCGAGCATCTCGTCGTACGTGAAGAGCTTCTCAGGCTCTCCGTCGGAGTCCGTCCACTCCGCGATCTTGTCGTAGTAGTACGCCGCCATGGCTACCGGGGAATCCGCCAGGGCATAGCCGATCGTCTGCGGGCTCTGGTTCATCATCGCCGCGTACCCGAAACCGTCACGGTAGAAGTGAAGCAGCCGGTCGTAAGCCTTCGTCTCATCCGCCGACAGGTTGGCCGGGGCCGGATCGAAGTTGCGCAGATGCCGCAGGATGTCGTCCGGCACGGTACCGGGCATGTTGACATGGATCCCCAGCAGCCCCTTCGGCTGCTGAACCGCCAGCACCTCCGAGATGATCGCACCCCAGTCGCCGCCCTGGGAAACGTATTCCGGGTAGCCGAGCCGCAGCATCAACTCATGGAACGCGCGCGCCGTGCGAGCGGGATTCCACCCGCCCTTGGTCGGGTTGCCCGAGAAGCCGTAGCCGGGCAAGGTCGGCAGCACCAGGTGGAAGGCGTCCGAGGCACGCCCGCCGTGTGCCGTGGGGTTGGTCAGCGGATCGATGATCTTCAGCAACTCGACGATCGACCCGGGCCAGCCGTGCGTCATCAGCATCGGCATGGCGTCGGCATGCGGGGAACGGATGTGCGCGAACTGAATGTCCAGCCCGTCGATCTCCGTGATGTACTGCGGCAGGGCATTGAGGCGCGTCTCAAGGCTGCGCCAGTTGTACTTGGTACCCCAGTAGTCCACCAAAGGCCGCATCTTGGCCAGTTGCGCACCCTGAGACCGATCCCTGACGGTCTCCCGGTCCGGCCAGCGGGTCTCCCGGATGCGCCGCCGTAGCTCGTTGAGCTCCTTCTGCTGGACCTTGATACGGAAAGGGCGGATGCCCGAGCCGGGCTGCGGCGCCCACCCGGCCGCGGTACCGGCACCCGTCGACGCCGCCTGATCGGCAGTGGCTGCCTGAGCCTGGCCGAACATGCCAACCTGACTGGCGACGACACCAGCCGCCGCGAAACCCAGGAAGCGGCGGCGATCGGTGCCGAGCCGACCCGAGCGCTCGTTCTCTGTCATCGAAGACTCCTTCTGTCCGTCATGAAAGTAGGACTGTCAGACGATTCGCCGTCACATTCGCGGCACCGTTGTACGTAGCACGCCAATCAGCCACTCAGGCCGGCAAACACCACAACGATGCGAAGTATCCCTAAGGGCACACCTAGGGCGTCTCGGACAGCAACCCTACCTGAATTCACACGTATCAGACGGCTGATCAGCCACCTGCCTGTTGACCTCGGCCTGTCGCCAACCGATCACCCCAATGTGAGACACGTGTGCGCGTCGCGGTGGACGTCACATGCATGTATCCCGCGATCGGCACAAGCGCCCGGTCGGCGCGCGCTGGAGGCGTTCTGCACCGGCACGGTCTGGCGGGAGCACCGTGACGCGGCCAACGCCATCGTGATCGACAGCGACGACGTCCTGCTGCTGCGTGGTCCTGGCTTCGCGTCGGAGTCGGGCACCCGCGAGGTGGTCGCGACGGTCTGCCAGCCGTCGGACGCGGCTGCCTTCGGCGCGTACGCAGCCCGGCACCTGGGCCCGCGCCATGCGCTGCACCGTGGGCACGCCGAAAACGACTACCCCTCTCCTGCCCGTCCGCACCGGGGTGGACGTCCGGGTCTGGTTCGGCTCGGCCGAGGCACCGCCCTGGCCGATCCGGCGGCTGCGGCCGGAACCCGTGACGACTTGCAGGTGACAGCACCGAAGAATGCCTCCGACCAGCGAGAATGAGGAGCGGTCATAGTTCCCGCACCCGTCGGGGCACTTGTCGGGTGAACGAGCGAATCGGTTGCTACCCGCGCTTGCGGGTGTTGGGTGGCGGCAGCGGCGTCGTCTCGCAGGCCGACGGGGTGCTTCTGGTGGAGACGGCCCGCCGGACAGGCTTCGTCGGTGCAAGGTCGGCGGAGCTCGGCCGGTGCCGCCGAAGCCCCGCAGGCCGCCTTTTCGTTCGGTCGGTGTCAGCGGAATGGCAGGCGACACCGCAGGGACGGCGGTGGCGCCGACCGGGAATCCGGTCGGCGCCACCCGAGGAACGGCCCCGGAGCGTGGGTCATTCTCCGGCCAGGGAGAAGACGGCCGGCATCATCACATGCACCCGACTCTCGCGGGCCCGTCGTGGCAGGATCCGACAGCCCTCAGCCCCACGTACGAATCGAGGAAATCGAGTCGTTGTACGGGTAACTGAGGGTGTTCCACGTGTTGTTGTTCTGGAAAACGCCCTGGATTCCCTTGAAGTTGTTGTCGTTCCACGTATAGAGAGTCTTGGCGCCCACGATCTGGATCGAGGAGATCGCGTCCTGCATGTAGTAGTCCCCTGAACTCGAGTTGGTTCCCTTGCCCAGGTCGGCCGAGTAGGGGTCGGTGCCGACCGCCCACCACTCGCAATTCTGGAGGTAGTAGTCCCGGCACAACGACCACCCCGTGGCCGCCGGTGCGGCTGTGGCCGGCGTGGCAAGGGTGATCGAGGCCAGGCTCACCGTAGAAGCAATCGCGGCGATAGCAGCCAGTGACTTGGCTCGGTTCGGCAAACGCATTTCAGCCTCCGATGGATCGACGTCCTGATGGACGATCAGGTTGCGGTCATGCTCAGGCGGTTGTTCGAGCAGGACTTCAACCAGAACACGGAAAGCGCCCGCACCGAGGTTCACGTGCCCAGCCGATTCGACCCTGTCCGGTTCACGCCTCGATGAGGCCGACGCGCGGCCTGTGCGGCTGCCGCCGCCCGTGGTCTCTGGGCGGTCGAGCAGCGTCACCGTCGATCTCGCTCGGCATTCTTCTCTGAAAGCGCGGCACGCCATGCTTCGGACAGTGCGATTTTCTTGAGCCGGCCGACACCGAGTGCTGGGTCGCGGCGCGTTCCCGGGAGCCTGTACGCATGGGCATTGAGTTCGCTGACGGCAATGCGCAGTCCGTCGGGTCGCCAGGTGTCGACCGACCATTCGACGGCTCCCTCTCCGCCCTTCTCGGGGTGGCTCCGCGTGATCTCCACACGGGTTCCGTCCGCTTCCCTGGCCGATCCCTTGAAGATCTTCTCCAAGGCCTCGTCGCCCGGCTTCCACTGTTGGACAGTGACTGCGACCAGGCACCTGCCCCGGCCGTCGTCCACGGTGAGATGCCCGTAGCCCGCCGCTCCGCCTCTGTCCGCCGTGCGCAGGCCACGGGGCACCGACCGGCTGATGATGTCCGTGATCTCCGCGGCGGGCAGGTACTGGAAGGAAGACACGGGCGAGGACCCCCGGGGCGGCGAGGGTATCGCGGCCAGTACGGGCTTCCACCGGGCCGAGATGACGATGTCGGTGAGCTGCCGTCCACTGAGCGGCGGAGTAGGCCGACTGGGAGAGGAACTCCTTTCGTTGCTTGTGTTGGACTCCGAGACGGCGATCTGACCGCCGTCCCGATCGGTGCGCACCGCCGTCCACCGCTTCCCCGCGGATGGCTTGGCCTCGTCGACGGGAGACTTGTCGAGGATGAGTGTGGCGCCGTTCTCCAGCCGCGTCAGAGTGCATCGGCTGTAGGGGTGTTCGGAGAGGTCCGGGCAAAGCGAAAGCTGCTCGGAATCGCGCACCGGGAGCCGGCGGACCGAGGCGGACACCTGACCGGAACCTCTGGCATCCCTGTATGTCAGGACCGCAGGAGCCAGCGGTTCGTTCCGGGTGGCACCGAAATCGCCCACTTCGAGACCTCCACCTCGCGGAAGCAGTGCCCGCAGGGTGTGACGCACCGAGGGCGAATTCTCAGCCGTGGTGGGCGGAGAGGCGCAGCCCGCCGCAAAGGCCGCGCAGGTCACCGCTGCCGCCAGGGCTGCGTGTCTGAAGGTGCGCTGGAGTGATGAGTCATCGGCCCGCTCAGCAGACGCGCTCATGCAGGTCCTCTTCCAGATCGGGGCACGGGTGACACCGGCGTGCCGTGGATGCTCTAGTACCACGGGTGTTCACACGCTCCGGGTTCACCCGGGTAGCGGGACAGGGGTGGCCGAATCGCCCGGCGGCTCGGTATCCACCACAGGATTGGCACACACCTCCAGCACAGCTGGACGATGCGGACGGCGTCGTCCTGGTCGTCGTAGGCGATGACGACCAGGACCGGGCCGAAGATCTCCTCCCGGGCGATCCGCATGGAGTTGTCGACGTCGACGAAGACGGTCGGGGTGACGTAGTTGCCCTTCTCCAGGCCCTCGGGGATCTGCGGGCCGCCGGTGACCGGGCGGGCGCCCTCCTCGATGCCGAGCTGGATGCAGGTGCGCACCCGCTCCCGCCGGCCGGGGCAGGTCATCGGGCCGATGAAGGTGTCGGGGTCGTTGGGGTCGCCCACCTTCAGCGGCCACCCCGTCGGCTCCTTCAGCGCGGTGACGACCTCCTCGCAGCGGCTGCGGAGGGGCCGGTCAAGACGCCTGGTGGACCTCGCGGCTCAGCAGACGGCAGAGCCAACGGAAGCGGGTCCGGCGGGCGTCTCGGGAGACTTCGGTGTGTGGCGCCAGTTGATCGAAGCCGTGGAACCCACCTGACCAGACGTGCAGTTCAGCGTCCCCGCCGCTTTGCCAGATGCGCGTCGCATACTGGATGCATTCGTCGCGAAAGGTTTCTGCGGCACCGACGTCGATGTAGGCGGGCGGCAACTGGGACAGGTCCGCTGCGCGGGCGGCCGCGGCGTAGCACGAGACCTGCGAGCTGTCCCTGTCCTTGCCGAGAAGAGCGGTCCAGCCCAGGTCGTTGGCGGGGCGGTCCCACACACCCAGGCCGGTCATCTGGTGAGCCGAGGAACTGTCGTTGCGGTCATCGAGCATGGGACACATCAGCAACTGGCCAAGGATGCCGGGACCCTTCCGGTCGCGGGCCATAAGGGCCAAGGCAGCAGTGAGGCCCCCGCCGGCGCTGCCGCCGACGGTGATGACACGTTGGGGGTCCACGCCGAGTGTCCCGGCGTGTCGGGCGAGCCACACCAACCCGGCATAGCAGTCCTCGATCGCCGCTGGGTACGGGTATTCAGGTGCCAGCCGATAGCCGACGGATACGACGGCCAGCTCGAGGGGCTCAGCCCACTCCTGGAGGATCGTCTGCATGCCGGTGCGGTTGAATCCGCCGATCATGCCTCCGCCGTGCATGTGGTAGACAACTGGCGCCTGTTGGCGCAGGCCGGTGGGGCGTGCGAAGAGGAGTGAGACGTCTGGTGCTCCGTCCGGACCGGGCGCGAGGAACTGTTGGATCTCGAACCTGCCATGGTCGCGCAGCTGATCGAGTGAAGGGTCTGCCGTTGCGAGTTGCGCACGCCACCGGGGGATGTCGTCAGCCGACACCGGCGCGTTCTCGTGCGGGGGTCCCAGGTTCTCCAGGATGGGGTTCAGTTCCGGGTCGAAAGGCACGGGCGGGACCGTGCGCTGACCTCGGTCACGATGGTTGTTCATACGTCCTCCAGGACTGTGGGGCGGGTATCAGGGGTGCCGGGGTGGGGCATGGAGCAACGACGGCCGTCGTGCTGTGCATGATGCGGACGGCCGAGGCCGGGACAAGAGCGCGCGCCTCCGGTCGTCGTACCGACGCTCCGTTCCGCGCTTCAGCCGGTTGCCGTCCGACGAGACTCCGACCGGCCCGGCCGCCCGATCTGCAGCAGTCGGTCCTCGGCGGGACTCATCGGCGGAAGACCGGTGAGGGGGCCGCCGGGAGGGGCGGAGGCGGCGTAGCGGGCGTGCAGTTGGCCGCAGGCGGCATCGATGGACGAGCCGAGTTGGCGTCGCCTGGTGGCGTGGATGCCACGTTCACGCAAACCTGCGACAAACTGACTGACATGTGTCTTCGAGGGCGCCCGATAGGCGGGATCAGCGCCCAGTGCCTGGTTGTACCGGATCACGCTCACGTGGAAGAGTTCCGGCCGGGATCGCGAAGCCACGAGTCGGGCAAGCTGATGCAAGTGCTCTTCGGTGTCGTTGACGCCGGCGATCAGCAGATACGCGAGGTAGATCTTGCGGCGTGCCGTGCCCGCGTGCTCATCCAGAATCGCCAGGTTCTCGGTGAGGGGGAATCGCTTCTCCAGCGGAATCAGTTGCGCACGTTCGTCCGTGAACGGTGAATGCACGGACAGTGTGATCGTGACCTGTGGGTATTCCTTGGTGAGCCTGGACAGATTGGGCGCGAAGCCCACGGTGGAAACGGTGATACGGCGTTGCGACAGTTCCCCGTAACCAGTTCCCGAAAGCAGGCACAGTGCATCGAACACATGTGGGTTGGCCAGTGCCTCGCCCATGCCCATGAACGCCACGCTCTCCGGCAGACCCTTGTCGTGCAGTCGCCAGCGTGGGTGTACGACCTGTGCGTAGATCTCGTCGGCCGTCAGGTTCCTGGCGAGGCCGACAGCGGCCGTGGCGCAGAAAGTGCAGCCCAGTCCGCATCCGGCCTGTGACGACACGCAGATGGAGGACCATCCGGCCCTGTAGCGGGAGAGAACGGTCTCGAAACGGGTTCCCGGGTCCGACTCGAAGACGATCTTTTCGACCTGGTCCTCTGCCTGGCGGGCGACCGGCACGATGGGAAGCATGCGCGGTCCGAACTTCTCGGTGAGTCCCGCCCTGAGTTCGGCCGGCAACTCGCGAACGGTGTCGAAGGTCTCGGCTTCCGCTCGGCGAAGGGCGTTCACGAGCTGCCGGTAGCGGAAATCGGGCGCGCCCATCGATTCGAGATGCTCCCGGATGCGCGCGAGCCGGGTACCGGGGGGAGGGTTGGCGAGTGCGACGCGGGACCGTCGGGCCCGGTCACTCGATGTGTTCGCATGGTGCTGGTTCGTCATGAGGTGATGCTCACAATCTTCCACGTGATCTCCCGACGGGCCGTCATCGTGCTGACGAGAGGCAGTCCTCGAAAGGAATGGGCGCCGTCCGACGCATGACGACGGGAACGCAGGACGGAGTCGCACAGAACGGACTGCACATTGCATTCCTCGAACGACGTCAGCCATGCCGGTCCGATTCCGGACCGGAGGAATCACGGCTTGAAAAGAATTTCTACGTCGCTGGAAAGAAGTCAGTGCATGCTGTGAACGCGCCGCAAGGGGAGGCTGATTCGGGGTACTCCGGCAGGAGCAAAAAGGAATGTGAGCGCACTGGCCAAAGGTGTGCCAGGGCATGCACATTCAAACGCGGAAGTGTGTAATCGTGCGCGTCATACACATCCGGGCTATAGCGGACCGGAGTCAGTGGCACGGGCCGATAGCGTGATCGCGCCCGGCGGCTACGGTCTGTCAACCTCGATAAGCATGCCGGTACTTTACCACGAAAGAAATCTTGGTCCAGCGAATTACTCCGGGGCTCCCGTCGACCCTTGCGCACCAAGTCCGTACCCCGCACACCGCAGCGCGGTGATCAGCTTGCCGAACCGACGGGTCGTCGAACCGACGAGGGCCCAGCCCGGTGAACGGGGCCGTCCAGAACGGCTCCGACGCCGTGCACAAGAAGCCCCTCGCGGGGACATGTTTCCGCCGAGCCCACTTGAAGGCGGCTGCACCATTCCTCGCGAGATGTGCCGACTCGGACTGCGACCTGCCGCCCCCGCCCCACGCTGCCTGCCGGCACTGCGGAACGTATCGCGGCCATCGGGTACTACCACCCGCCTGACGTCACAACGGGGACCAAGCTGACTCCGGTCGCAAGACGCCTGCCTGCTACGGGCTCCCCGTAGAACGGCAACGTCTTCGCGGTACCGCCGGGCAGGCGGCGCCGCGGGCGAAACCCGACGACCCGTGGCCGCCGGGTTTCGCCCGTCGCTCAGTCCTGGCACGACTGCACAGCCCTGTGGCACACAAGACGCCGAGTCAGTTGATCGGACGAGCCCTCGGCTACGGCAGGACCTCTGCCTTGGCCCACATCTCCGCAGCTCATGCAGTGCGGAAGGCGCCCAGCAACTCGGCTGCTCGCATCCAGCTCGCCCGTGCTTGAGCGGCGTCTCCCAGTTCCAGCCGCGCGGTCGCCAGGCCGTGGCCGCGCAGGCAGGGGATGTAGCAGCGGTATCCGCGCCGGGCGAGGGGGCCACCTCGGCGTAGGAGCTGACAGGACTGAAAAGCCAGCCGTACAGGAGGATCACCGGCTTGCCATGGGCCGGGCCGACGTCGTGGCAGGCGAGGTCCAGTACGTCGGTACGGGTCCGGCGCACCGGCCCCAGGTCATATGCGGCCCGCCCGGTCGGGGCCTTGACGGCTGCCGTACCCGTGACTGCCGACGCCTGACCGGCCCCGGAAGGATCGGCGGCTCCCACCGCCGCTGCCGCCGTCATGGCCTGAGTCGGTCTCCGCCTGCTGATCATGTCGCTTCCTCGCGTTCGATCCGGGGTGTGCGAGACCTACGCACACACCCGCAGGACGTCACCGTGTTAACGGGTTATGAGAATTCCGATCTCAGATATCTCCGTCAAGAAGCCGACGACACGTCAGGTCACAGCGAAACCGGTCACACACATGTGTATGACTGATTTCGCACTCATCGACACATGGTTGAGCATGCAAGAATCCACCCCCCGAGCCGTCAGCAGCGTCGCGGCATTGCACGAAACCCTGGGGCGTCGTCGACGACGATGTCGATGCACATGACCTCAGCATGCTCAACCGCCTCACGACCGGACCACGGGGGAGCCCTGCGGTTTGCGTGTCCCCGGCGCCCGGTCAGCCGTCGCCCGGTGCCTCCCTGCCCGTGCAGATGCTGTTCTCCCAGGCCCAGGCGGCGATCTCGACGCGGTTACGGGCCGCGAGCTTGCGCTGCACGCTGCCGAGATGTGTCTTGACGGTGGAGAGCGTGATGTGCAGTTCAGCCGCCAGCTCCTCGTTGGTACGGCCGCGGGCGACCAGCCGTACGACATCCAACTCGCGTGCGGTGAGAGGGAGTTCCGGCATACCGGCCGAGTATCGGGAGCCGCCTGCCGGCTTTCCGGAGGCGGCCTCGGATGCGGCGTCGGTCAGGTACCTCAGCAGGCGGACCGTGACCGCCGGGGAGATGAGGGCGTTGTCGGCGGCCACGGCCCGCACGGCCTCGATGAGCAGCGCGGGGGAACCGTCCTTGAGGAGGAAGCCACATGCCCCGTGGCGCAGCGCCCGGTACACGTAGTCGTCCAGGTCGAAGGTGGTGGCGATGAGAACCCTCAGCGGGTCGGCCGCCTCCGGGCCCGCCAGCAGCCGGGTCGCCTCCAGGCCGTCGAGGCCGGGCATCCTGATGTCGAGCAGGCACACGTCCGGACGCAGCCGCCTGGCCTCCCGTACCGCGGACGCCCCGTCGGCCACCGAGGCGACGATCTCCATGTCGGGCTGGGAGCCGAGGATCATGTCATATGCCGAACGGATCATCGGCTGGTCATCGGCGATGAGAATGCTGATCGTCATGCGTCCAGGGTGGCATTCGTCCGGTCGTCCCCGGGTCCAAGACGCGGATCGGGGAGCGGTCCGGGAAGCGGAATACGTGCCTCGACGATCCAGCCCACACCTACCTGCGCGCCCGCGGTGACGGTGCCGCCGACCATGGCCGCGCGCTCCGACAGCCCGACCAGGCCATAGCCGGAGCGTGGGCCGTCGGCGGGTTCGCCGGTGTGTCCGGCGGTGTCCGGTCCGTCGTCGGTCACCGACACCAGAACGGCCGGGCGGGTGGTGTCGCCGTCCAGGCGTACATCGACGGTGACCGCCTTGGCGCGGCGCGCGTGCTTGCGGACGTTGGTCAGCGACTCGCGGACGATCTGGTGCACGGTGGTGGCGATGCCGGGCGGCAGGCCGCCGGCGGCGAGACGGGGGGCGAGGGCGAGGGTCGTGGCCGGTCCGGTCCGCGCGAACCGCTGTGTCAGGGTGCGCAGGTCGGCAAGTTCGCCGCCGGGCGCCGTCGCGGCGCCGGGGCCGCCGGGGCTGCGCAGGACCGTCACCATGCTCCGCATCGACTGCATGGCCTGTGACCCGGCCTCCTCGATGGCCGCGAACATGCCGTCCAGCTCCTGGGTCGACGGCGGGCAGCCGGCCGCCGTGGCGAAGCGTACGGCCTTGGACTGGGCGATGATCGCGGTCACATGGTGGCCGACGAAGTCGTGCAGTTCCCGCGCGTGGTCCAGGCGCTGCGCCTGGAGCCCGGCCCGGTGCTCCTGCGCCCGGTACCGGTCGAGCAGCCGGAGGTACAGGCCGAGCACGGCCGCCAGGGCGGCCGCGAACCAGAGGGCCGGTACGGCGAACGGCACCAGCCGTTCGTACTCGGACGGAGGCAGCCGCAGCACGATCACGGTCAGCGCGACCAGCGCTCCCCCGGCCAGGGCCGTGGCCCGCAGCGGCGGGCGCAGGCGCACCGCACGGACGACGACCAGCAGCAGGGCGCAGGTCTCGACGAGGCCGAAGGTCGTCTCGGGGCGCGCGCCCGTCCGTGTCTCCAGCAGGGTCACCAGGCAGGACGCGAGGACACCCGCGAGGGCCATCGCGTCGAAGCGGTCCCGGCGCGCGGCCAGCGCCGCCAGCGGCAGTCCCCCGGAGACGGTCCAGGCGATGGCCGCCGGCGCGGAGCCGGTGTCCGCGCCCTCGGTGGCCACCGCGGCAGCCAGCAGCACCGCCGCGCAGACCACCGCGATCCGCCTGCCGCCCGCCGGTACGTCGAAGAACTGGTTCATGTCTGTGGAGGTTACGGCGCTCCGCCGGGGCACTGCCTCAACCGAACGGACGAGGCGTGGGAGGCCCACGGCTCGGCATTCGGTCGTCCGGTCGATCCGCGCGGGCTGCGGCCGGGTCCAGGATCGGATCGTCCGCCGACGACCGGCGGGGCGCTGTCCACCGTGCCGACGGCTCGCCGTCCGCCGGCAGCACCGGGCCGTGGACCACCGGTTCGCCGACCACCTGCACCACCCGGCCACGGACCACCGGCAGACCAGCCCTCAACACCACCGGACCACGGACACCGGCGCCGTGTCCTTCACCCGCAGCACTGGAAGGGCCCCATGCTCCCCACCGTCGTGCGTTCCGTCCTACGTGACCTGCGCCGCTTCGTCCTGCCGGCCCTGGCGGTGCTGATCGGGGTCGCCTGTGTCAGCGGCTCGCTGCTGTACACCCAGTCCCTGGCCCGGGGCGCGGCCCGGCTCCAGCAGGCCTCGCGTCCCGATGTGTCGGTGGAGGTGCGCCCGGCCGGGGACGGCGCACCTCCCGGTGAGGCGGTGCGTCAGCGGCTCGCCTCGCTGCCCGGGGTGGCGTCGGCGCGCGGCACTCTGCGGGGGCGGGCCTTCCTGGTGGCGCGCGACGGCACCCTGGTCGGCCCGCCCTCCGCCGACGTGGGGGTCGGCTTCGTACCCGACGGGCACGGAGCCGATCCGCGCTGTCCGATGACCGAGGGACGCGGCCCGCACGGCCCCGGAGAGGTCGCCGTCGACCGGTTGGCGGCCCGGCGTGCCGGGCACCGGGTCGGCGACCGGGTGCGGATCGTCGTCGCGGGCGAGGTTCGCGCCGTCCGGCTCACCGGGGTGTTCACGGTGTACGACCCCGCCACCACCGCCGCCGGCACGGTCACCGCGTTCGACATGCGCACCGCGCGCGCCCTGTTCGCGCCCGCCCCGGGCCGGTACGCGTCGGTGACGCTGACGACCGCCCCCGGCACCTCCTCCGCTGCGCTCGCGAAGCGGGTGGCACGGGTGCTGCCACACGGGCTGGAGGCGGTAACCCGGGCCCGGCTGGACGCGGAGGCCGCCGCGGCGCCCGACCGGAAGAAGCTCGGCACACTGCTGCTGCTCTTCGCCGGGATCGCTCTGTTCGTCTCCGCGTTCCTGGTGAGCAATACGTTCACCATGCTCAGCACCGCCCGTGCCCGTGAGCACGCCCTGCTGCGCGCGGTGGGCGCGAGCCGCGGCCAGGTGCTGCGCACGGTGCTCGCCGAGGCGGCCCTGGTGGGCGCCGGGGCGGCCGTGGCCGGATACGCACTCGGCGTCGGTGTCGCCGCCGCGCTCGCCGCCCTGTTCGGACCGGCCGCCGGACCCGCGGGGGCGGCCCCGCTGGACGTCCTCTCCCCCCTCCCGCTGCTGGCCGCACTGGGGGTCGGAGTGGGGTTCACGACGGCCGCTGCGTATGTCCCCGCGCTGCGGGCCTCCGCCGTCGCCCCGGTGGCGGCGTTGCGCACTGACGTGCCGGTCCCGGCCGTGGCACAGGGGCGCCGGGGCCTGTTGGGACTCGCCGTCACCGTGGCCGGCGCGCTGCTGCTGGCCGCCGGCGAGGGGGATCTCGCGGTCCTGTCCCTGGCCACGCCGGTGCTGCTGGTCGGGCTGATCCTGCTCATTCCACAGTTCGCCCGGGCCGTCACCCATGTGCTGCGGGCGCCGGTGCGGCGGCTGGCCGGGGCGCGCGGCACCTTGGCGTTGGCCAACGCCCGCCGCAATCCCCGGCGCACCGCCGCGACCGCCGGTGCCGTCACCGTGTGCGTGGCGCTCGTCAGCGCGGTCACCGTGGCGCTGTCCTCGCTGAGCGCCACGGCGGGGCGGGAGGCCGTGGCGGCGCTGCCGACGGATCTGCGGATCAGCGCGGTCGACTTCGCCGAGATCGGCGCGGGGACGGCCGGGCGGGTGGCACGGCTGCCGCACGTGACGGCGGTCAGCGCGGTGCGCGAGGCCGGTTTCCGCCTGAGCGACGGGGGCGATCTGTGGGCGGTGGCGGTGGATCCGGTGGCCGTGGGCCGGGGCCGCCTCGCCGACCTCACGGTGCGCTCCGGCGACCTGGACGGCCTGTCCCACGGGATCGCCGTCACGCGGAAGCTCGCCGCGGAGCACGGATGGCGGGTGGGCGACCGGGTCACCGGCGAGGAACTGTCGGACGCGGGCGTCCCCGACAGCCGGGCGCTGGACCGCGAAGTCGTGGCGGTCTACGACGGACCAGAGGCCCTCGGCCCGGCCCTGCTGCCCGAGAGTGCCGTGGCCGGGGGCGGCGCCGTGATCTCGGTGCTGGTGCGTGCTGAGCCGGGACATACGACGGATCTGAAGAAGGAGATCCGCCGGGCCCTGCGCAATCCGGTGCTGGTCGTCCAGGACCGGGCGGACGTGGGACGGGACGCGGAGCGGGGATTCGGCTCTCTGTTGTCCGTGCTGTACGCGATGCTCAGCGTCACGGCCGCCGTCGCGGCGCTGGGCGTGGCCAACACCATGGGCATGGCGGTCTTCGAGCGGGCCCGGGAGATCGGCCTGCTGCGCGCGGTCGGACTCGACCGGGCGGGGGTGCGATCCATGCTGCGGCTGGAGTCGGTGGTGGTGTCGGCACTGGGCGCCGGACTGGGCATCGTCGCGGGCGGCGCGGCCGGGGTGGCGGCGGTCGCGGGGCAGGCGGGCGCGGTGATCTCGGTGCCGTGGACGTCCCTGGTGGCGCTGCTCGTGGGTGCGAGCGTGGTCGGTGTGCTCGCCGCGCTCGGCCCGGCGGCGCGGGCGTCCGCGATCCCGGTGCCGCGGGCTGTGGGCGGCGAGGTGGGGTGACCGGCACCGCGGCCATGTCCGTCCACGCGCCGAGCGAGGGCCCACGGCGTGGGGCGGAGCGCGGGCGCCACCGCCGCGGCTGTCTGGAGATCGGCCTGGCGGCGACGGGCACCGACCGCCGCACACCGGGTCTGCGCCGCGAAGAGGTGGCGGAGCTCGCCCACATGTCGGTCGACTATTACACACGGCTGTAGCAGGCCCAGGGGCCGCGGCCATCGGCCCGGATCCTGGACGCGCTGGCCCGCGCGCTACGGCTCACACCGGCCGAGCGCAGCCATCTGTTCCGCCTGGCGGGTTCGAGCGCGCCGCCCGACATCAGCACCGTGCGGCGGGTGCGCCCGCACGTGGCCCGGATGCTGGAGCGGCTGCCGGAGACCGGTGCCATCGTCACTGACGCGGCGTACGACGTCGTCGCCTGGAACCCCCTGGCCCGGGCACTGCTCGGCGCCGACCTCAGAGGCGGGACGACGAACCTGGCCCGACGCCGCTTCCTGGGCCAGGAGCGGATGTACGAGAGCTCCAGCACCGAGGAATTCGGGCACATCGTGGTGGCGCGGCTGCGCCGGGCCGCGGACCGCTACCCGCATGACCCGCAACTGGCCGCGCTGCTGGCCGAACTGCGCGTCGGCAGTGAGGAGTTCCGGCAGATCTGGGAGGCGCGTCCCGTCCACGCTCCCGGGCACCGCACCAAGACCCTGGACCATCCGGAGGCCGGTGCGATGCGGTTGAACTGCGACGTCCTGCTCGTGCCCGAGGATGACCAGGAGGTTGTCCTGATGACGGCCGACCCCGGATCACCTGCCGTGCAGGCCCTGCGCAGGCTGGCCACGCAGGCGGCCTGAAACGAAGGATGCGCACACGTCTCGCCAGCGGTCACAGAGCGTCGCAACTCAATCGGGGGTGAGGTTCTCCTCGTAGCGTGGAGTCCGTGACAACAGGGGATGTCGGTTGTCGTGGCGGGGAGCTTCAGGGTGTGCCGCTCCCCAGCTCTGGACCCAGCACACGGTGGTCCTTCCGACAGCTCAGGATGTGCCGTCCTGAGCCCGAGGGGTGTGCCGGGCTGGAGCGGCCGGTCCTTCCTCTCCTTCGAGGGCCGTGCGAGGCTCCACCCCTGTGCTCGTCTTGACGGCCCGCGCCGCCTGAACGAGGCCGCTGGAATTCCGCAGCGGGACTTCCTTGATGAACAGCGTCACCAGGAAAGCGATCAGGGCGATCGGGGCGGCGTACATGAAGATGTCGCCGATGCCGTGCCCGTAGGCGCCCTCCAGCCACGTGCGGACCGGGGCGGGCAGCATGGCCAGGTCGGGCAGTTCGCCGCTGCCGGAGGCCTTCGCGGCCGTCGCCCGGTCCTGCGGGCCGAGCCGGGTGATGGTCTCGCGGGCGTAGTGGCCGATCCGGGTGGTGAGGATGGAGCCGAGCACCGAGACGCCCACCGCTCCGCCGAGAGACCGGAAGAAGGTCACCGTGGAGGACGCGGCGCCCAGGTCGCTCGGGGACACCTGGTTCTGGGTGCACAGCACGAGGTTCTGGAGCGTCATGCCGACGCCGAGGCCCATCAGCGCCATGCACAGCGCGATGAACAGGTACGGGGTGTCGTAGCGGAGCATGCCCAGCAGGGCCAGGCCGGCCGTCAGCAGGATTCCGCCCGCCAGCAGCCAGCCCTTCCACTTGCCGGTGCGGGTGATGATCCGGCCGGAGACGGTGGAGGAGACGAACAGGCCGGCGATGAACGGGATGGTCATGACGCCGGACTTCGTCGGGGAGTCGCCGCGCGCCAGCTGGAAGTACTGGCTGAGGAAGACGGTGCCCGCGAACAGCGCGACGCCGACGAACAGCGAGGCAATCGAGGCGAGGGTGACGGTGGGGTTGCGGAACAGGTGCAGCGGGATGATCGGCTCGCCGGCCTTCGTCTCCACGAACAGGAAGATCAGTGTCAGCACGGCGGACGCACCGACCAGCGTGTACGTCTGCCAGGACAGCCAGTCGTACTTGTCGTCGGCGAAGGTGACCCAGATCAGCAGGGTGCAGACGGCCGCGGTGACGAAGAAGGCGCCGGTCCAGTCGACCTTGACCTGCCGCTTGACCGTGGGCAGGTTCAGCGTCCGCTGGAGCACGACCAGCGCGACGCATGCGAAGGGGATGCCGACGAAGAGGCACCAGCGCCAGCCGAGCCAGCTGGTGTCGGTGATGACACCGCCGAGCAGCGGGCCGCCGACGGTGGCGACGGCGAAGGTGGCGCCGAGGTAGCCGGAGTAACGGCCGCGCTCGCGCGGAGAGATCATCGCAGCCAGGACGACCTGCGCCAGCGCGGACAGACCGCCGCCGCCCAGGCCCTGGATGACGCGGGCGCCGATCAGGGTCGCGGGGTTCTGCGCCAGACCGGCCACCAGGGATCCGACCACATAGACGACCAGTGCCGACTGGACCAGGATCTTCTTGCTGAACTGGTCCGCGAGCTTGCCCCACAGGGGCGTGGAGGCGGTCACGGCCAGCAGGGAGGCGGTGACGACCCAGGTGTAGGCGCTCTGGCCGCCGCCGAGGTCGTTGATGATCCTCGGCAGCGCGTTGGTGACCACGGTCGAGGAGAGGATGGCGCAGAACAGGCCGAGCAGCAGTCCGGACAGGGCGCGCATGATCTGCGCGTGGGTCATCGGCGTCCGGGCCGACGGATTCTCGGCTGTCGGCGTTCGGGCGGAGTCTCCGCCACGGTGGTCGTGGGCCCGTACACCTGGTCGTGGGGTGGTTGTCATGGGTCGTGTTTCCTTATGTGGTGACTGCGGGTGTACGGGGGGAACGGTCGGGCTCGGGCGGCTCGGCGCACGGGGCGTCGAAGCTCGCCCGGAACCGGGCCAGGAGCCGGGTCAGTCGGGCCACGTCCTCGTCGCTCCAGTCGCTGAGCCGGGCCGCGAGCAGCTCGGTGGTGCTTTCCGACAGTTCGGCGAGGCGGGCCCGGCCCTCGGGGGTCAGACGCAGGATGCGCGAGCGCCGGTCCGCGGGATCGGGGCTGCGGTCGATCCAGCCCCGCGCGGCCAGGTGCGCCACATGGCGGCTGGCGACCGACATGTCGACGGCGAGCAGCTCCGCGAGCCTGCCGATGCGCATATGGCCGTCACGGCCGAGCAGCGCCAGCACCGCGGCGGAGCCGCTGGAGCAGTCGTACGGAAGGATCCGGCCCAGCTCCCGCCGTACCGATCCGATGGCGCTCAGCTGGCGCATCAACTCCTCGTACGGAGCCTTCTCGGCCACACGTGCCTCCATTGTCATTGCTTGAGGCAACTATGTGTTACTCGGTTGCCTTGGGCAAATTATAAAGGTGTGCCGTAACACACATATGTCATCGGAGATATGTATTCCGGTCTCGGGTGTCGCTGCTCAGGTGTCAGCGCAGGATCCGGCGGGCCACGTTGGTGGTGACCAGGTCGAGGAGTTCCCCGCCCCGGCCGGAGAGGATGGTGCGGATGGCGTAGAGGGTGAAGCCCTTGGCCTGCTCCACCGTGACCGCCGGGGGCACGGACAGTTCCTGGCGGGCGGGGCGTCGCGCGGATAGAACTGCCGGTACGGAAAGTCGGTGCCGAGCATCAGCAGGGTGTCCGCCTCCTCGATCGCCTTGTAGCCGGAGGCGAAGCCGAGCAGGCCGGTCGGGCCGACGTCGTAGGGGTTGTCGTACTCCACGTACTCCTTGCCCCGCAGGGCGTGCACGACGGGCGCCTCGAGGGTCTCGGCGAGCCGGACCAGGTCGTCGTGGGCACCGGCGGCGCCGGCACCCGCCACGATCGTCACCCGCCGCGCGTCGTTCAGCAGGGCGGCGGCCTCGCGCAGGGCGCCGTCGTCCGGGCGGACAAGGGCCCTGGCCGGACGCACCACAGCGGGCGCCAGGTCGCGGTCGGTCCGGCCAGGGAAGATCTCGCCGGGGACGACCACGACCGCCACTCCCCTGCGCTCGACGGGCGGCCGCATCGCCGCCCGGGGGATGCGGGGCCCGTGCTCCGGGCTGGTGACGACCTCCGCGTAGACGCGTCGACACCGCCGAGGACGGCCGAGGGTGCCCGCCCCCTCACGGGAGCGGGCACCTGCTCGTGCACCGGGACGGCAAAGCCGCCTACGGAGTGCGCGTGCTCCACTTCTGGTTGGGCGTGCCGGAGCACTGCCACAACTGCAGACGCGCTCCGTTGTCGGTCCGCTGATCGATCACGTCGACACACTTGTTGCCGGACTGCGGGTTGGTCAGGTCGTGCGACGAGTTCAGACGGAACTGCTGCGCGCCCGACCCGTTGCATGTCGTCCAGTTGATGACGGCACCGTTGTTCGTCGCACCACCGCTGACGTTCATGCACTTGCCCTCGGACCGCACGGTGCCGTCGACGAACTTCCACCGCTGGTAGGACTCGTTGTAGCAGTCCCAGATCACCAGCTTGGAGCCGACGGGCGCGCCCGGACTGTTGGCGATGCCGATGCAGCGGCCGGAGGCGTGGCTGTAGATCTGCACGCCGCCGGACCAGGACTCACCCGAGGTCGTCTTGGACGTGTTGTTGTTCGACTTCGCCCCGGAGCCGGAGGATGTGTCGCCCGAGGTACCTCCGGAGCGGGAGGACGTCTTGCCCGATCCCTCCTTCACACTGACCGGTTCGTCCCCTCCCGTGGACTTCTTCCCGCCCCCCGACGCGCCCGCCTTCGGCGTCACCGTCACGACGACGGGCTTGCCGTTCGGACCGGTGGTGGTGACGGTCTTCGGCTGCACGCCGCCTTTCGCCTTGGACGCGTGCGGCGAGGGCGACTCCGAGCCGACCACGCCGGGAGCCGCGCCTGTGGCCAGACCCTCCAGCACCGTGCCCGGAGCGGTGCCCGTCTTCGCGGACGACCGTCCGTCGTCGCCGTCGCCGCCACTGATCAGGAAGGGTACGGAAATCAGCAGCGCGCCGACGATGGCGGCGCCCGCGAGCAGGCTCTTGTGCGGCCGGCCGGGGGCGGCCTTGACCGCCGTCCTGGCGGAGTCGCCTGTGGCGTCGTCGGATCCGGTGGCCTTCTCCGCGGTCGTGTCGGCGTCCGCGTCCGCGTTCGCCTTGGCAGCGTCCGCGGTGTCCGCCGTGTCCGCGTCCGCCGACGCCGTCGCCTTCGGACCGGCGGACGTCCGGGCGGCCGGCTCGGCCGTGCTCGTCGAGTGCCCGGAGGCGGTCGCGGGCGCGAGCGTGCCGAGGGCCTCGGGATCGGCTTCGGCTTCCTCGGTTTCCTGGTTCTCCTCCCGTTGTTCGGGTTCTTCGAGTTCTTCGGGTTCGGGCTCGGGCTCGGCCATGGCGGACGGCACAGCCGAACGCCCCGGGGGCCGCGCCGAGGTCAGGATGCGTTCCGCCATCGTGGCGGCGCTCTCCGGCTTCTTCTCGGCTTCGCCGACGCCCTCCGCCTCGGCCTGCGCGGAGGCCACGGCTGTCGGCTCGTCGGGAGAGCCGTTGGGTTTGGAAGTCGTCATGACACCTTTCCGGTGGGGTCGGTGTGACACGTGGATGCGACGCTCTGATGTGACACCACGGGCGGGCCGACCAGGTGTGCCGATTGCCTCAGAACACCTGCTGTCGATGACCCGCCCAGTGTTCAGTCGCTGATTCTAGGGTTCGCAAGCCCTCTCATGAACACACCTGTGCCCCGAGCGGGTTCACCCGCTCCTCATGGGGTGTCGGCAGTCAGCCGCCAGAGGGACGTGGTCTCGGCACTTCGTGCGGCGTGCAGTGGATCACTGGTGTCCCTGGACCGCGGATGACGGGGTTTGGTGTCGATCTTGTCCTCCACTCTGAGGTGTGCTGCCCGGATCGCGTCGAGCAGGTGCGTGCGTGTCCTGAGGCCGAGGTGTTCTGCCAGGTCCGACAGGACGAGCCACCCCTCGCCGCCCGGTCGGAGATGGCTGGACAGTCCGGCGAGGAAGCCTCGGAGCATGGTGCTGTCCGGGTCGTAGACACCTTGCTCGATGGTCCCGGCCGGACGGGCGGGGAGCCAGGGCGGGTTGCACACGACGAGGTCGGCACGGCCTTCCGGGAACAGGCACGGACCCGTCACGTCGACACGGTCGGTGAGTCCGAGCCGACGGACGTTTTCCTTGGCGCAGGTCAAGGCGCGCGGGCTGATGTCCGTGGCCACGATCCGACGGATCCCCCGGCGGGCCAGGACGGCAGCCAGGACGCCGGTCCCCGTACCGAGGTCGAATGCCGTACCGGTGGCGGCTGCGTTCCGGATCAACGGAAGGGGCGCCCGGGCGACCAGGTCGACGTACTCGCCTCTGACGGGCGCGAACACACCGTAGTGCGGGTGGATGCGCTTGCCCAGTGCCGGCACATCGACGCCTTTCACGCGCCACTGGTGCGCGCCGATCACTCCCAGCAGTTCTTTGAGAGAGACCGCCATGGGCCCCTCCGGCGGGCCATAGGCTTCCCGGCACGCCTGGCGAACGTCGGGAGCCCGGCGCAACGCCAGGGTGTGGTCGTCGCCCAGCAGCACCAGGAGTTTGCCGAGGACCCGGGCGCGGTGGCTGCCGGCTCGGCGGTGCAGGTGGAAGGACTCACCGGCGGAGGTACCGGTTCTGGGCGGTTTGCGATCGATGCGGCGGCCCATCGCCTGCAGGAGTTGCCGGGCGTTGTGGAAGTCGCCTCGCCACAGCAGGGCCGTTCCTTCGCACGCCTGGCGGTAGGCGTCGTCGGCCCTCGTCCGGTCGTCGGCGACGACGACGCGTCGCGGACAGGCGGTGCCGTTCTCGGAATGCCAGCGGGCGGACTGGTGGGTGGGACCTTGGCCTTGGGTCCAGTGGATCGTGGACACCACGTACTCCTCATGGTCGAACGTGCAGGGCATGAGAAGCACTTCGACGAGGAGCAGACCGAACCGACACCCGGCCGTCGGACAGGCGTGTGCGTTGAGGCAGGCGGCCGCTACCGCTCTCGCGTCGAAGCGCGAGAGCGGACGTCCCAGACAACCATGCCGAGCATCAGGCCAGTCCTTTCGAACGAGAGAAAGCAGACTCGCACAGGTGCTGCCCGGCTGCCAAAACACGGCAACCGTCACACCTCACGGCCGAGGATCAGCACACCTGCTCAGCCGGCTCCACCGCTCAGGATGTTGACGAGATGTTCCTGCGTGGAGGAAACGGGAGTGCGGCTGCCGTTTCGGGGATCGCCGTCCGGATCGGGGTCCGGATCGGGATCCTGCTCAGTGTCCGGCTTCGGGTCCGGTTCGGGATCCGGCTCCGTGTCCGGCTCGCCGTCCAACCCGGGCTCGGCGTCGGGCAGGCTGACGGTCTCCACGCGTCGTATGGGGTCGTACGGTTCGTCCGGGGGCTGCGAGGAGGGATCAGAGGAAGGATCACTCGCCGAAGATTCGCTCGCGGGAGGGGCGTCGTCGTCCACCCCGGTGTCCGGCTCGGCCTGTGGAGCCGCAGCAGTGGCCTCCACCGGCTGCTCAGCCACGGTCTCCGTCGCCAGTTGCTCGGGGGCAACGGTCATGCTGACCGCGCCCGCGGGATTCACATAGAGGTAGATCTCTTCGTCGAGTTCCCGCACGAGGTCCCGCACCGGGACGGTGCGCGCCGCATACCGCCCGCCGGACCAAAGCTGGGGGTCCGAGGTGAAGACCGGAACGACAGGGGTGCCGTCCGGACTGCATGCCTCGACCGGGCTCCCGTCGGGCGCGAGCATGACGCCGACCTCCGCGTCGGCGAGCAGGCGGAAGACCTCGTCCTCCGGGCCGTACCCGGTGGCCGCGAGCTGGATCGCCTCGTCGACCGGATCAGTGGGCGCCGACCAGCCGTTCGCGTTCGGGGAGGGCCGGTAGTCGTCGTTGTACTGCCACTCCACCACCTCCCCGTCGGCGTCGGACCGGTACTGTCCGACCACCGCCCAGACCGGTGGAGTGTCCTCTCCCCGCCACGCGGGATCGACCATGCCGAACCAGTGGTCGGGGGCCGCCCTGGCAGCCTCCAGGATGGACTCCGGGACGTCTGTCAGCGGTTCGTCGCGCTCAGGTGTTTCAGCCACGTCGGGCATCCGGTTCCAGCCTCTCACAGACGAAGTGGTTCACATCCGCACGCTGGTCGGCAGACGCGGGACATACACACATGTGTCGGCCATGTTCACACACCGAGTCGTCGCCTCGATGACCACCCGGCCCTAGTCCTGCGCCTCTGCCTCCCGGCGCGCCTGTTCCTCCTTCTCCTTGCGCTCCCGCACCTCTGCCTCCGAGCGCACCACCATCTTCGTATGCTGCAGCCCGAGGGCACCCAGACGCATCAGATACCTATACGTATTCGGATCAACTTGCGTATGTCCCAGCCGGACATTCCGAACCCAACGGCCCAGTCTTCTCGGTTTCTGCGGGGTGGGTGTGAAGGGGCCGATGGCGTCCACGTGGACGATGTCCCCTCCTTCTCCACTTTCGGCGTGCGCGGCTGCGGCCAGTGCCATCAGCCGCTCCTCCTCCGGCGCCCCGTCCAGCAGCGTCACAGACGCTCCGCTCCGTGACGTCTCCCCCTGCGAAGCCCCCGCTGTCTCCGCCGTGGCGGGGCCGCGCGCCCCCGCCACGCCGCCCCGGGTCGCCTGGGTGCCGAACTCCCGGCGCAGTTGCTCGGAGAGGGTCTGGGCCTGTTGCACCGCGTCCGGTCGGCCCGAGTAGTCGTAGAGGGACTCGGCGATCAGGACGGTCATGTCGTGGTGGAGCGTGCTGTACGGATGCTCGGGCGCACCTGCGGCGCCGGAGCGGTCGAGGGGTGGCGCCTGGTGACGGCCGGCCATGATCTGCCCCGCCTCGGCCAGAAGCGGGCCCTGCATCCGCGGGTCGAGGCCTTTCAGGGTCCGCCAGGCGTGCTGGAAATGGTTGGCCCAGCGCTCGCGTACGTCCGGGTCGACAGGCGGGTACGGCGTCACCGACGCGGCCGTCGACGCCACCTCGGCCAGCGCACTCTCCGGCCTGCGGGTGGCACCTCTCCTGTCCCACAGGGAGTACGCGTACTGCGCCAGTGCCCCCGTCAGGGCCGGGTTCGGTGCGTCCACCTGCGGCAGCAGGTCCGTGAAGTGCTGCAGGATGACGGGCCCCTGCCGCAGGGCCCGGGAGCCGATCCGGCCCCGTGCCTCCCGCGCGCCCTGCTCCAGTTCGTCCTGCACCTCGGCCGCCTGGGTGCGGTGCAGCCCCGAGGCGAAGCCCATCTGGTGGGCGACGAGCTCGTTCGCCAGCTGTTCGATGCTGTCGTCGGCCCAGTACCGCTCCAGCTCCGCGGCGTGCGCGGCGGCGTTGAAGTCCTCGTCCATGAACGCGGTGTCGTTGTCGATCGCCGTCACCCGGCGCTCTCGGGCGCTGTAGAGCACGTTGTCCCAGTTGATGACCGCATTGCCGGAGGGGGTGACCCAGAGACGGTCGGACCTGCCGAGGAAGGGGTCGGTCACCATCATCAGTCCACCGATGCGGCGCAGCGCATCGGTGTCGGCGAGCAGGGCCCGGCGTTCCGTCACGCTCAGCCGGGAGAGGGGGGTGCCCTCGGCGAACTCACTGACCGTGACATGGCTGTAGTCGTTCAGGAGTTCGCGGTGCGTGTTCGGCCAGTAGGGGTCGTGCCTCGCGATCACCGACTCCAGCGCCTGGGCATCGGTGGATCCCCGAGCCAGCACCCGCGATGCGGGGATGTGTACGTCCGACACGCCGCGGATGAACTCGTCGGCGTAGATGGTGGAAGCGATGTCCGTGTGGAACTTCACCACCGCCTGTCCACCGGTGCCCGAGCCGACGATGTGGACACCGCCGTTGTTGCCCTCCCGCCACTGCACTGCCACCCCGGTCGGCCAGTACCGGGGGCGCGTGCTCGCGAGCGGCGCGGGGCGGTGCTGTGCCTGCTGCTGCGGCACGGAGCTGCCCGAGGCGTACGGCTGCGGACCGTGCCCACCGTACGCGGCCTGCGGAGCGCCGTACGGAGCCTGCGGGACGGAGTGCGGGGTCTGCGGGACCGCGTACGGGACCCGCGGCGTCGTCCAGCTTCCCTGGAGGTGCGGTCCCTGCACGTACGGTCCTTGGGCGTACGGGGCCTGTACGTACGGGGCTTGTGTGTACGGGGTCTGCGGATGCGGTCCCTGCGGATACGTGTGCTGCCCGGGTGTGCCGTTCTGGCTGGACGGGCCGGGCTGGAAGAAACCGCTCGTGCCGGAGGGGCCCGCCTCGGGCGGGTCCGTCTCGGAGCGGCGGCCGGTCAGCCGCTTCTTGAGCCACTTCCCCGGAGCGCCGCCCACGCCACCGCTGGTGGCCCGCGTGCCGAACTCCTCGCGCAGCAGTTCGGACAGCAGCCGGGCGGGCTGCCGTTCCGGCGGGAGGTCGGGGCGCGGCGAACGGCGCAGTCGGGCGGCGACGAGCGCCGCCATGTCGTCGTACAGGGAGAGGTAGGCCGCCTCCGGCGAGCCGGACGCGACGTCCGCGCGAACAATCGGCGGCGGCTGGTGACGCCCCGCCATGATCTGCCCGGCGCCCGCCAGCAGTTGGTCCCGCTCCTCCTCGCCGAGCAGGCCCAGGTCGGTGTGCGCCTGCGCGAAGAGGGGGGCCCAGCGCCGCTGGACGTCGGCGTCCGTCGTGGCACCCGCCGACCTCGCCTCCTGCGGGAACAGCTCCTGCCGCAGTCGCTGTGTCAGCGCCCGGCGCTCCTGCACCGACATCTCGTGCGCCTCCGAGGCCCGGGCCGAAGGGAGCAGACTTCTGACCGGAGTCGACCAGAACGCCGGTCGGCCGGTGCCGGTGTCGCGATCGCGATCGCGGCCACCGGTTCCACCGGCGGAAACCAAGCCGACGCCGCACGCTTCTAGCGCCTTCACCAGGCCGTTCGTATAGGCCGTGCCGATCTCCCCGCGGGCCACCGCATTCACCAACGCGTCCTGGAGCACACGGCGGGACTTGGTCTCCCAGTCCGCATCCGGACGGTACGGATAGGCACGCGTATACCCGTGTCCGACAAAGGCGCCCGAGCTGCCGGAGGGGCCGGGGGCGGACTGGGCCAGGAGTTGGGGCAGTTCGGTCGTGAACCAGTGCACCGTATGGGGATGCAACCGCTCACGGGGCGCCGGATCCGGGTCGTAGAAGGCGGCGTACGCCTCGGCGAACCACTCCGTCGGCTTGGAGAACTGGTAGTTGGACACCGCGTGGTTGTCGCGCTCCGACCGCAGGTAACTGACCCACTGGTTGTCGTCGGTCACGTGGTACATGCGTCCATGGATGTCGAGCAGGTCCCCGCCACCGTCGGGAAGCATCCACGGGTGCGCGAATGCCATCTGCCCGAAGCGGATGACGTTCTCGAGCCGATTCCTGAAGTCGGCGGGCTGATCAGCGAATGCCTCACGCAGCGCCATGAACAACTGAGGCCTCTCCGGCTTGTCACGCGGATGCAGAGGCGACGCCACCTCCGCGCGCAGACTCAGTCCGTTTCTGCCGAGAGGCGCACTGCCGTCACCAAGCCCGAATCCCTCCAGAACAGACTTGACCAGATCGTCATGGCTCCGGTTCTCGTGCACTCGCCAGCCGCCGAAGCGTGGCTGCCCGATAAGACTCTGCATCCACCGGCTGAGATGGTCGACGTGGTGACCAACCTCGTGCCGGACCAGCCACTTCATAAAGTTGCCCTGCGCCAGCACATCGGACACACCAGCCATGACCTGACGCCGCTGTCCGGACAGGCCCAGGGCCCGGTCACCACTCCTGCTGATTCCCCCGTGCTCGCTCATGGACGCGTGGTCCATCACCCGTCGCTGCCACTCACTGCCCCGGTTCAACTGGGCCATGGCCCAGGCCGGCAACCCGTACGGGGTGACGACGACGACAGTCTGAGTCCCCGCGTCGTACTCACTGCTACGGCTTCCGTCGCTCGACGGCCCAGGTGTAATGGCGACCAGACCGTTGAAGTGCTCCCGCGGCAGACTGGCCAGGACATTCTCGATCCTGGAAAGCGTGGAGTGACTGAAATGTGTGTTCGGGCGCTGACTCGAAGGCCCGATGCGCACCCCGTAATAGGTACTGAGAGCTATCTCCCGCTGAACAGCACCCTGATTCCACAGCAGGCCGGCGACCCCGTGCCCACCCGACCCCAACTGAAGCATCCGGGACGGCGTCCCCGTGTTGTGGCCCGGCCTCGGCGGCCTCGTACCAGCCCGCACACCATCAAGCTCCGCGAAACGCGAATCAGTGACCGCACGCTCCCTGCGCTCGTGCGCGACGGCGTCGGCGACCTCATGGGCATCCGACTCGTCCCAGAACCCAGCGGTCGAGGAGTAGTCGGGCCCGAGGGCCGCGGCCACACGTTCGACCCAGCCGGTCTGCACCTCACGGAACGCCAC
>NZ_BMRN01000064.1 GCF_014648655.1 Streptomyces atratus | reverse complement strand
CGTCGCCCGCGAGGTCTACCGAGCCCTGACCACCACACCCACGGAACGAACCACTCAAACCGACCTCGTTCCAGCGGCTTGACAACCATAGGAGCATCCAGCGGATACCACTTGTCCACACCCGGCCGACAGTCCAGAACCCGCCCCGCAAACCCTCGGCGCCCACTTCAAAACCGCCTCGGTGGATCGAGGCTTAAGGAAGCGCTACAGTCGCGACCTGCAGGAATGTCCTGTCGATCTACGTGTATCACGAACGATCTTTATTCGACGTCGATTCCGCCCGTCTCCCCCCGCCGGGAGGCGAGATTGCCCCCGGGTGATCAAGGTGTCAGGATGGTCGGGCCCCAGCACGCGCACCAGGTCGGTCAACAGACCCGCACGGCGGGAATTGGTCGTGGGCAGCGTCGGTGAAGCGGGCCAGGAGCGGGTGCGGTTCATACATGGGCGGTCACCTGCGTGGTGAGGAAGTCCAGCAGAGCGGTATTGAAGCGCTCGGGCTGCTCGGTGCCGGGCAGATGTCCGGCCTTCTCGATGACGGCCAGGGCTGCCTGGGGGACGAGGCGGTGGATCGCCTCGGCGTTCGCAACGGGGGTGTAGACGTCGTCGGCTCCTACGAGGATCAGTACCGGTTCCCGGACGGCGGGCAACGTGTCACGGTAGTCGGGGCGTTCGGCCCGTCCGCGCAGTGCCGCGGCGGCGCCGCGGGGGTCGGTGGAACACATCATGGACAGGACTCGCTCAGCGACATCCGGCATCGCGTCGACGTTGTACGCGGCGAGCATCTTGTCGATCACCTCGCCTGCGTAACTGTCCATCCCCTCGGTGAGGAGTCTCTCGGCCAGGCGGTTGCGGAACTCTTTGCCCTCGTCGGTTTCGGCGGGGGCAGAGGTGTCGGACAGGACAAGGGCGCGCACCCGCTGCGGGTGACGGCGATGGAATTCCATGGTGATCTGACCGCCCATGGAGACGCCGCCGACCACCGCCCGCTCGATGCCCAAGTGGTCGAGGAGCGCGGCAAGGTCATCGGCGAAGTCGGAGAGGAAGACCTGTCCGGGGGTGACGCTGCTACGGCCGTAACCACGCAGATCGGGGGTGATGACCCGGTATCCGGCTTCGGTCAGCGCCTTGGCCTGGGGTGCCCACAGGGTGCGGTTGAAGGGGTGGCCGTGGATCAGGAGGACCGGCAATCCGGTTGCAGGCCCGAAGTCGTCGTAGTGGATGGTGGCGCCGCGCAGGGTTATGGCGTTCATGCCGAGCACCCTAACTCCGTGATGGTCAGTCACCTTGAGGTGTTTCGCACGATGGGCGGAGCCTCCAACGCGATCAACGCGTCCTCGCGGTTGAGGAACCCGAACGCGGCGTTGTACACGGTGCACCCTCCGCAGTGCAGCAACGCCGTCTCACCCGACCGCTGCGGCTGGATCTTCCAGGACTGCTCAGCCCGCACCCGCCCTTTACGCTGCCCGCTCCTGCTCCTCCTGAACCTCAAGCCCACGAACCTGGTTTTCTGCCTGCCGCAGCTGATAGCGCAACCAGGCGGGGCCGTCTCCGTGAAGTCCGGGCAATCTCCGAGATCTCCGGACATCCGCCTAACGTCCTGCTCAAGTCCGGGCACGATCCCCGAATGGCGTGGTAGCGGTCGGCTGAGCCACCCTCCGTAGGGTGGGAGCCGATCATGTGGTCCCATCCAAGGAGCTGCCCGCCATGCCGCAGATCACTGTTGACTACTCCGGCCCGCTCGGCGCGGCCTTCGACCGCCCGGCCTTCGCGCTCGCCCTGCACCCGATCGTCGTCGACACCGCCGACGCCCGCCTGGAGGCTTGCAAGACCCGCTCCTCGCGCACCTAGCAGTCGCGCGACGGGTTGCCATGCCGAAGCACCTACGAGAGGGCTGTGCACCAGGACCAGGCTCGGTTGTCCTCGCATGACGCCTCATTCTCGATCACCAGGGAGCCATTCGGGGGCTCGCGGACAAGACAAGCACAGCTCACCACCGGCGGTGGTGCTTGTGGCGGGGAGAGATCGATGGCCGCACCGTCCCCGAACTCCGCCGCCTTCGCACCACCGACCTCGACCTCGCACAACGCGTCGTCCACCTCGACGCCGAGCCCCACCCCTCGACGCCCGCAGGCTCGACTCCCGCGCACACATCACCCGGCAGCTCCGAGGCAGCGACCCCGGCCACCTGTGGATCCCCGCCGAACCCGGCCGCCCCCGCCACGGCGCCCCTGCAGTCAAACCCGACATCAACCGCGCGGACGTCCGCACCCTCCACGCCGCCCACCGCGCCCTCGTGTTCCAACTCCTCGGCCGCCCCGTACGACCATGCGCCTTCTGCCCCGCAACTGAGCACGACGCGGATCATCCATCCGCTGGCTCACGCCGTTGTTTCGGTTCGGTGACGGGGCGGAGCCGGCTTGGTGAGGGGCCGTACGTTGTATCGACATGAGACCCCGTATCGCCGTGATCGGCAGCGGTCCCGCCGGCCTTACCTTCGCCCGCGTCCTGCACCGTCATGGTCACTCTGTCACCGTCCTCGAACGCGATCCCGCCCGCGACGCCCGTCCCGCGGGCGGCACGCTGGACCTGCACGAGGGGCTGGGCCAACTGGCGCTGGAGAAGGCGGGGGTGCTGGCGGAGTTCCAGGCGCTGTCCCGTCCCGAGGGGCAGGCCATGCGCATCCTGGATGCGGGCGGGACCGTCCTCCGCGACTGGCAACCTCGTCCAGGTGACCGGGCCAATCCCGAGATCGACCGCGGGCAACTCCGTGACCTGTTGCTCGGGCCGCTGGACGTTCAGTGGGGGCGGGTCGTGACGGAGGTGGTGCCGGAGAGCCGGGATGGCGTGCTGGTCCATTTCGCGGACGGGCGACAGGAGACGTTCGACCTCGTGATCGGCGCGGACGGTGCCTGGTCCCGGGTCCGCCCGGCGGTCTCGTCCGCGACGCCGCAGTACACCGGCGTCACCTTGGTCGAGACCTCCTTGGACGACGTCGACACCCGCCACCCCGACCTCGCCCGGCTGGTCGGCGACGGTTCCGTGGCTGTGTACGGCGTGAACCGCGCGCTTGTCGCCCAGCGCAACAGCGGCGGCCACGTCAAGGTATACGCCCAGTTCCGCGTGGAGCTGGACTGGCACATGAACCTGGACCGGCATATGGGCCTGGGCCTGGCCGGCGTCGAGGCCGTGCGATCAAGCCTGCTGGCTCTGTTCGACGGCTGGGCCGCTCCCGTCCTCGACCTCCTCCGCCACGGCACAGCTTTCGTCCACCGCCCCCTCTACGCCCTTCCCGTGTCCCACACCTGGGCCCACGTCTCCGGGGTGACGCTACTGGGCGACGCCGCCCACCTGATGCCCCCGTTGGGAGCGGGCGCGAACCTCGCGATGCTGGAAGGCGCCGAACTCGCCGAGTCCATCGCCGCCGCCCCCGGCCCTGAAGATCTGGACAAGGCCGTCCGCGCCTTCGAGGAACAGATGTGGGCACGGGCCGGCAGGTGGTCGGACATCACGATGGCCGGTCTGGAACGCCTCGTGAGCCCGGACCCCTCCGAAGCCCTCGCCCTCTTCGACGAGGTCCAGCCTTCCTGACTGCCAAGCGCGGGAGCATGGCCCAGTCCGCCGGTTCCTCGCACCCGGACTATCTCGGCGCGAATGAATGAGTTACTTCTGGTGCTCCGACCCTGCACTGACCGCCCGCTTGCGTTCTCCGACGCGGCGCTCGCGCAGTGCTGACTCGCATCGGGCCGTCCACGGATCGGCCAACTCCTCGATCAAACCACCGAGATGTGCACGATCGAGGCCGCTGAAAGCAGGATGGGACAAGGCCGCACGGGCTCGGTAATGCGTCACGACATCACCAACCCGTGCGGTCCGTTTCACCTCACGATGCGCCGGCGGCCCGAGCAGCGTAGGACCTCGCGACCAGGTTCTCCACCAGAGCGCTCTTCGCCGTCGAGTAGGCCGCCCTGCCCTCCTTGTCGGCAGGGAACCGCTGCGCCAGGGCCACCTTCAAGGCACTGTAGCGGTGGATTTCATCGGGCCGCTGACGCAGGTAATCACGGAGTAGGACGTGATCAAGGTGGGGCTTTGAGTCTGCGACCACGCCGTACAGATGGTGTTCGGGCGCCGTGGGAGGGGCCTGGAACGCCTCCCGTCTCCGAATTCCCAGATCGCCTTCGTGTCGGTAGCCCTGCCCGGCGAGCCGAGAGATCAACTCGGGCATGGCCGCCTCTTCGGGCACCACGATGTCGAGGTCGATGATCGGCTTGGCGGCGCACCCGGGCACGGCCGTACTGCCGACATGCTCGATGGACACAGCCAGATCCGCGACGTGAGGTGCCAATCGCTGTCGCAGATCCTCGAACTGCTCGGGCCATTGGGGGTCGTAGTCACTGACCACGATCATGTCAGTCATGTCGGCAGTCTCGCAGAATCGCCAGGGCCCCTCGCATTCCCCGGAGATCCCTGGCTACCGCGTACCGAGTCGTAAGGGCTCGCAGAAAATCAACATGCGGGTTTGATCTTGTCCGGGGGTTCGGTGCTGTAGGTGTCGAGGTAGGCGGCCACGTCTGCGGGAGTGGTGAATCGTGCGGTGGAACGGGGGACGGAACAGTCGGTGCTCAATCCGGTTCCATTTCGATGGCCCGGCGGTAGGTGACTCACCGTGATCTCAAGGCCAGGCTCGGCGGCCAGTGCGGCAAGTTCGGTCTTCCATGCCCGGGTGCGGTAGCCGTTGGAGCCCCCGGCGTCGGCGTTGATCAGCAGCCGACGGGCGCGAGGGTAGTCGCCCTGTCCGGCCCCGTGCCACCAGCGGCGGATCGAGGCGACCGCGAAAGCGGCGGTGTCGTGGTCGGTGCCGACACTGACCCAGCCGGCGTTCGCGGCAATGTCGTAGATGCCGTACGGGATCGCCTTGCCGGGCCCCTCCCGGTCCAGGAAGTCATGCGTCTTGACCTGCACCGGATCACCCATGGGCTGCCATTCACGCCCCTCGTTCTTGTACTGGCCGACCAGTTCCTTCTTCTTGCTGTCCACGCTGACCACCGGGTCCCCGGCGTCGATGTGGTCCTTGGCCTGCTCGTTGATGTAGCGGAACTGGGCGTCCCGGTCCGGGTGCTGCTTGCCCTCGACGGTCTTGGAGTTGGCCTGCAGACTGAAACCCTCCTCCCGCAGCAGGTCACCGACCGTGTCGGCACTGACCTTGTGTCCCTGGCGGGTCAGCTCGCCGGCCAGGTTCCGGGTCGACTTGGTCGTCCAGCGCAGCGGCGGCATCGGGTCTCCGCGCATGTCCGGCTCGACCAGGGCGAGCAGCGCGGGCCGCAGTCCCGCATCCAGGTCGGCGGCCTTCTTCCGTCCGCCTCCGGGCCGGCGGACCTGTCCCAAAGGCGCCTCGCCCGCCTCCAGCTCATCCGCCCCCTTGCGGACCGTCGTCTCGCTGGCCCCGGCGGCCCGCGCGACGGCCCGGATCCCGCCGTGCCCCAGGATGCGGGCCTCTGCTCCCATCAGCAGACGCTGCTGCCGCTCGTCCAGGTGTGGGAACAACACCCCGAACCTGGCGGCCAGTTGCTCGAACCTCTTGCGATATGCCCATACCACGTCAACGAGCCAGATCACCGGAAGCAACACGTTCATTCTCTGCGAGCCCTAACGCGGCGCGGAACCTGTCACGCAGTCCGGGCCGGTGGTCCCGCAGCAGGCCTGCGGCCAGGAGCAGCCCGCCGCCGAGGGGCTCGGGCTGGAGGTGAGCGTGGTGTTCGCCTGACGGTCAGCATGCGTTACAGTTGATCTTGAAAGTTCGCTGCAACTTGCGGCGACTGACACTGCGTTGGTGGTCCAAGGAAAGACGCCCCGCTTCCCGCGGGGAAATGCAGGTGCAAGGCCTGCCCAGCGCTCACTCACGAAGCCCTTCCCTCCACCGGGGAAGGGCTTCGTCGTTTCCCCGATGCAGCATGCGCCCGCCAACTGACCGCAGCAGCAGACTGGCTCACCGACGCCGGCCTCACCGGGCAGCTGACCGAACGCGTCCTCCCGCTCACCCGCCCCGCGCTTCCGCAGCGGTCGTACGAAGTCGCCTCCCCCTTGGCCAGCGCCACCTTGATCGGGAACTCCACAGAACCGATCCTGCGAGCCCCGCACCCCCTGAGCGCGCCGGGTGGTCCGTACGGCCTACCCGTGCACCAGCCCCGTCTGCGGGGTGCAGATCTGGCACGGCTCGATGTCCGGCTCCGCCAGGGCGTTGATCGCCTCGTCGCGGGTGTCGTTTCCAGGATGTTCACCCCGGTTTCTGTCGAATCGTCACGCCGTAATACTTACTAAAACCGGCGCTCCGGGAAGCTGTCCTATTTCCGTCCCCGTGGTCTGGCCGTGCCCATGAGGCAGGCACAGGTGTAGTCAGCCCCAGTCGGCATTGATCCACGCGAGCAGGCGGGCGCGCTTCTTGTAGGAGCAAGGAGCGTAGACAGCGCCGGACGTGGCGTACGTTTCGGACCCGCCCCGCAGGTCGTGCCCGTAGTCGCTGGGGCCGTATTCGCCGTCGCGGTGGCCGTCCATGTCGTCGGCCCAGTCGAGGAGACCGAAGTCGAGGTCGAGGTTCTTGAGGTACCGGGCGGGGTCGGCCGGTTCTACCGGTGTGGGACGACCGTCCGCCCCGGCGGTGAGCCGGCCTTCGAGGCAGCCGTCGGAGCGCACGGGCTGGCCCAGCCACCACCCGGCCAGGAACACGGCGTACAAAGTGGTGGCGGCGCCGAGGCGGCGCAGGGTTATCCAGGCAGGCATCCGGGGAGTGTCGCACGACACGAGGCCGGCGCCCGCGTCGGCGGACACCCCGGGCCACACCGCCTCTCTACCGCCAGTGGCCCTCGAACCACGCTCGCATGCGAGGGCGTTCGCTCGTGTCGTTGGTGCAGGCGACGGCGTAGGAGACGACCGTCTGGGACAGCCTGTCGTCGGCGCCCCCACGCGGGTTGTAGGGGGTTTTGTAGGCCGGGTCCGGCGTCGGGTCGAGCGGGATGGGGGACTTCGAGTCGTACCGTGACGGGTACACCGTCGGCGTCGGAGTGGGTGTGGGGGATGGTTCGGTTTCGTACTCCTCAGCGATCCGGTCGAGGGCGGCCTGGTCGACGTGGCATTCGGGGGTGACGGGCTGACCCAGGTACCAGCCCGCAACGAACACGCCGTAGATCGCGGCGGCGGCGCCGAGACGACGCGGGGTGACCCAGCGGGGGGTGTTCACCGGCGGCCCCGTTCCAGAACACGGGCGGCGTCCCGTAGCGCCTGGACAGCGGCTGCGGCGTCCTTGGCCAGACTGTCACGGATGAACCGGCAGGCGGTCGAGAGTGCCTCCTCCCGCATGGCGGCCTCATTCCCCATGGTCGTGGAAGAGCCGGTGCACACGCCGGGCAACGGGTCCCCGGTCATGGACTGGTTCCCGGTGCCGTGGCGGGGCCGACCGAGTGCTCGACGACGATGTTGTCCAGGTCCGCGCTGCCGCTCTGGTCGGCGGCGAGGGTGAACCCGGCGCCGAATGCGGCGGCGGTGAAGACCGCCCCGATTCCGAGGGCGGCTCGGAGGCTGACCCGGCGCATGTCGGGCGGTGTTGTGCTCATGCCGAAGGACCCTACCCGCAGGTGTACACCTGTCTGCCGGTATGTGTGCCCCTCGACATGTGGCCGGCGCGGATGTCGAGGGAACAGGCCATGCGGGGCTGAACGGCATGGGGTCCGAGGAGTATCCGAGCACCGATCACCGCTACGGCGTTCAGTTTCCTGAACGCGGGCGGCCGTCGCGGGGGCGCCGTCGGACTTAGCACCCTCTCAATGTCGATCATAACGGCCCAACCCGTCCCGTCCAGCTTGCGGAAATCCTCGATCAGCTTGGCACCCAAGCCCAGTAGCCGCACAACCTCTTCGTCCCGCGACCGGCCCTCTGGCTGAAGGTCCAGGTGCAGTCGATTCTTGATCGTCTTGCCCTCGGGTACAGGGAGGAACAGCAGCCCCGGCCCACTGCCCTCGCCGGTGCTCACAAGTACCTCCGGGACCTCGGGCCTGTTGTCCTCGTAGAGAACTCCTCCCAGAACCTCCGCCCAAAAAGACCCGAGAGCATGGGTGTCGGCGTACAAGCTCATGCGCAGGGCGAAGTACGAGATCACGTGCAGAGGCGGGGCGTCACTCATGCTGTGCGGTGGGGCAGGAGAGCAGCGGCAAGTTCGCGCCACTCGTGCTCGGGCAGAGAGGTGGTGTCGGCGGTGAGTACTTGCAGGCAGACGTGGTCAGCTCCTGCGTCGAGGTGCTCCTGAACGCGTCGGCGGATTGCTTCTACTTCCCCATAGGCAACGATCGCATCCACCAGTCGACGGCTCGGTCCGCCGACGATGTCCTCGTCATTGAAGCCGAGTCGTCGAACGTTCGCTTCCTGATGCGGTGCCGAGAGGTAGCCGGCGACGTGTGCCGTGGCCACTTGGCGGGCGCGGCTCAGGTCGGTGTCGAGCACCACTGCCTGCTCCACAGCGAGGAAGGCGTTCGGTCCCATGATCTGGCGCGCCTGTTCGGTGTGCTCGGTGGACACGAAGTAGGGGTGCGCGCCCCAGGTGTGTTCGGCGGCCAGCTGAAGCATCTTCGGACCGAGGGCGGCCAGTACGCGGCGCGGAGCCGGGTCCGCTATGGGGCCGTGGGCGGGTACCGCATCCATGGCCTGCAGGTAGGCGCGCATGGTGGTCACCGCTCTGCCGCGGGCCGGTACGGGGTAGCCGTCCAGTTCGTGGACGGTGTCGTCGACGCGATGTCCGCCCAGGCCGAGTACGTAGCGTCCGGGGAACGCCTCGCCCAGCGCACGTGTCGCGGTAGCGGTGGCGATCGGGTCCCGGAACGCGATGTTGGCGATGCCGGAGGCGGCGACGATGCGCTGTGTCGCCGACAGCAACAGCCACGCCTGGCCCACTGTGTCGCGACCGAACGCCTCCCCGTACCAGATGGCCCCGTAACCCAACTCCTCGATCTCCGCGACCGATTCCCGTACTCGCCCGGCAGGCTGCCCCTCGTAGGCGAAGGTCCAGATCCCGACTCGCCCCAGCTCGATCCGCCCGCTGTCCGTCATCCGCACTCCTCAGGCCATGCATTCCGGAGAGGTTCTCCGCTTGGCGGACGCTAGTATACGGAGAGGTACTCCGCTTAACTACCCCGAACTCGACCGAAAGACAGGACGATGACGACCACACACGGGCACGTCCCCGCGCGACGACCGCGGCGTACCGATGCGCGACTCAACCGGGAACGTCTCATCGCCAAGGCGCAGGAAGTATTCGCTGAAGCCGGACCAGAGGCGTCCCTCAACGAGGTCGCCCGCCGAGCCGGCGTCGGCCCGGGGACCTTGTACCGTCACTTCCCGAACCGCTCCGCCCTGCTGACCGCGGTCCTCAGGGACCGGATCGAGACGCTGTGCGAGCTTGCCGAGACGCTGTCCTCCTCAGAATCCGCCGACGACGCGCTGACGCAATGGCTGCGCGCGTTCCTCGTCCATGCCAGGGTCAACCAAGGGCTGGGGGGCGCGTTGATGGTTGAAGAGCCGGTCACGCTGGGGCTCGACTGTCATCGGCTGATCCTGGACGCGGCAGCCGATCTTCTTGCCCAGGCCCAGCGGCGGGGAACGGCGCGCGCCGACCTGACCGCCGACGACCTGGTCCAACTTGTCGTCGGAATTGCGCTGTCCACAGCTCGCAGCCACGACGCGGAACAGCCCGACCGGCTGCTCACACTGGTGCTTGATGCCACGTACGGGACACCGCTTCAGAACGAGTGATCGCAGCAATATCCTCTGCACGTCATCTTGTACCTGCCTGTGTACATCAGCTCGTACACCGACAATGGGCGTCAGCGCAGTCGACCGTGATGTTGCGCATGAGTGAAGTCATGGGCGCCACCATCGGCGCCCGGTGCGGGACCGTCCAGCATGTAACAGGGCAATCATTGCTTGATGCGGCACTCTCTCGGACACCAGGGAGCAAGTAACCCGCTGGTAGCTTTCAGGGCTTTGCCGCGGCGGTCTTCTTCGGCTGGCGGGGCACGGTCTTGTCGCGGTCGAGGTGTCCGTAGACCGTGGGCCGGGGAACGTTGAACATGTCGGCAATCTGCTGGACGGTCTTCTCGCGAGCGTCGTAGAGCTGCTGGGCCGGTTCGGCCTGGTCCGGAGTCAGCTTGGGGCGGCGCCCGCCGACCCGGCCGCGGGCCCGTGCGGAGGCGAGCCCGTCGTTGGTGTTCGCCACGATCAGTTCACGCTGAAGCTCGGCGAGCACGGACAGCAACCTCCCAACGAGTAGCCGGACCACAGTCCGAACTGCACGCAGTGCGCAGATGCACGACTTGAGTTGGAGAGAATCAGAGATTTCTCTCTGATTCAGAGGGAGCATTTCGCCGATCAGTCGGCCCATCCGTATGTCGGAGGAAGCGCCTCGTTGCACCGCAGCTGTTGCTCCGCGGTGGAACGTATCGCGCAGTACGGCCGACCTCCCTTGCTTCACCGTCATGACCACACAGGAAGCAGTCGCGTGGATTCGAAGCCGCACCGGCCCCAGAGGTGGGACTAAATCCCGGCCGTGCAAGATCTGCACACCGGACGTGCCAGCCAGCAGGGCGTAAGGAGCCAGCAGCTCGCGGTGCGGCTCAGCCCTTGCTGGTGTCGCGGCTGCCGGCCGACTGGGCCGCCCGGCCGCCGCACCGCAGCGGTTGAAGCGGACCGCGTGACGCGCGCAGCAGCCAGGTCAGGATGTCTGCGCCCCTGCGGGTGAGCCGTCCAGGGAGTCGAGGAGCGCTCCGAAGGTGAGCTTTCTTTCGGGTGTTCTGCCGCTCTGTGACGTAACTTAGGGATTCTTGAAGCGTTCTCACCTCGTCCGACCGATCCACAGTCGGACCGAAGGCGAGGAGGCTCGGGTTGGCAGCGCTGGCGGTCGTACGAGACCTGCGCGAGCACTGGGCGTCCGTGTCGGCGGAGGAGCTGAAGCAGTACGAGACCGACGTGCTGTCCGGGTTCGTGCTCGCGCGGGCCTCGGCGGGCCTGGCGGACGGCACGACCCGCGGGAACGTCGGGCACCTGAAGCGGATCAGGACCTGGTTCGGTCGCCCGTTGTGGGACATGGAGTCGGCCGACGCCGACGCGTACTTCGGTTATCGCGGAGTTGGAGCGGGACGGCCGGTTGACCAACGTGGAGCTGGCCAACCGCATCGGGCTCACGCGGGTCCTTGTCTGAGGCGGGTGCAGCGCCTGGAGGCCGACGGGGGTGATCCGCAGCTACCGGGCCGTCATCGACCCAGCGGCCATGGCGCACTCCTTCGAGGTGCTGATCGATCTGACGCTGGAAGCGCAGGACGCGGAGACCGTGGAGCGTTTCGAGGAAACGCTCGCGCAAGCGGAGGAGGTGCTGGAGCTGCGCAGGTTGTTCGGCACGCCCGACTACTTCGTCCGTGTAGCGGTCGCCGACCTGGGTGCGTACGAGGCGTTCCTCAGCCGGCGTGTGATGACCATCCCCGGGTCAAGGGCGTCACATCGCACTCCACGATGAAGACCGTGAAGCCGGGATTTCATTGTCATTCCAGCGGCGTTCGTCATGGTGGGTAGGGCCAACGCAGCAACTGCGGTTGTCGCCCGCGGTACGGGGCGGCACGGCCGCCACCTGCAACCCGACGCCGGTTGCACACGGCTCGCTCCGAACGCTCCCTTCGTCGGTGTCGACCCGCTGCAAGGACGGGAGAGTGATCGACTTTAACCAACGCCCCATTAGTCGACATGATCGTCGAGCAAATCTGGATAAACTCGTTCGCTCCAACTCGAATAGGAGTTAGGTCACATGAAAAAGCGTTTCTTGCTGGGTCTCGTTACGGCCACAGTGGCCGCCTCGGCAATGGCCACAGGGGCTGCGGCCACGGCTAACGCAACCGGTCCCCGCAACTCGCCCGCTCCAGCTATGACCCCTGCCGGTGACGGTGCCTGCGACCTGGGATATGTGTGCGGATGGCAAAACCCCTTCTTCGAGGGGCCAAGGAACCTGTACACCACGACACCCACAGATTGCGTCAATACGGCGGCCGTGGTGCAATCAATCACCAATGCGACCGGGAGGCCGCTGAGGGTGTGGAGCGATTCGAACTGCACGGGTGCTAGCGATGTGGTTGATCCAAACCAGTCCGTTGGGAATTTCAGCTACACCATCTATTCGGTTTCCAACGCCTAAGACTTGTCCCGCAATGATCACCTGAGGGGTGCGAACACCGTTGCGCTGACGGCTCGCTCCGCTATCCGGTGCTGTTCAGGTTGTGCAGTCGCGCGATACCACTCATGGCGCGGTGAACGCCGTCGCCTTTGAGGCGGCAGTCGCGCAGGATCTTCCAGGTCCTAATCCTTGCGAAGACGTGCTCGACGCGGGCGCGTACTTGCTTGTGGGACTTGTTGTACGCCTGCTTCCACTCGGGCAGGTCTTCGCCTTTCCGGCGTCGGTGGGGCATCACGAGCCCGGTGCCCGGGTAGCCGCCGTCGGCGATCGTCGTGGTGTTGCCTACGCGGCCTTGGCCCCGGACTCCGCCCGCGCCTTGCAGTCGTTGCGGTTGCCTGGCAAGGGTTGGCCGACCACGACGACCAGGCGACTGTCGGCGTCGATGACGACCTGGTGGTTGGTGGAGTACCGGTAGTTTTTCGACTGCTCAGCCACCGTGTGGTCGCGCGTGGGCACGAGGGTGCCGTCGACGATCAGGACGGTGTCCTTGGCGAAGCGGCGTCGGGGTCGCAGGGCCAGCAGCGGGCCGAGATGGTCGATGATGCGGCCGACTGCGGACTTGGAGACACCGAAGAGCGGGGCGAGCTGCCGCATCGTCAGATTCGGGCGCCAGTACGTCGCCACCAGCAGAATGCGATCCGACAGTGGCAGGCTCCAGGGGTGTCCCCGCCGGATCTCGTCGGCACCCTCACGCTGCAACGCGGATACCAACTTGCTGAAACAGCGCGGACTCATTCCTGTGAACGGCACTATCCATGACGGCTCCGACGCAGTGATCAAACCCAGCACGGCAAGATCATCCATCGGTCGGAGCGCTACGGGGCCTGTCTCAAAAGACGGGGATCAGGTCGGGCTCGACGCCAAGCGCCATCACGTCCTTGCGGACGGCCTTCACGAATTGTGCGATCTCCGCCACGAGCACATCCCAGCCAACTGGCGAGGTCCACACGCCTGGCGCGGAGACGGAGCCGACCCGCCATCCCTCGGCAGATCCCGCGATCCGCACCTCGCCCGATTCCGCGTAGGACATCGAGTCGAACTCGAAGTCATCGCGGTCGCCGTCCAGCCAGCCCACCAGGGCGCGCGCCAGTTCAGCCACGGGGAACAGCTTCTCCGCCATCACCACGTGGTCACCATCCCGGATGACCAGGTCGGCCTCAATGTCTACGAGCAGCACCCCAAGAGGCGCTGTTTCAGGGCGGAGGCCACGCCGGTACAGATCCGGTGCACCCACATTTTCGTACGCGAGCTTCAATGTCATCTGGCCCTCCCCGGAGTCCAAGGGCCGCAGGTCTGTCAGCCACTCAAAACGCAAACCCTACCAAGTGGCCTGATAAGACTTGTCATGGGAAAGCGGGACAGCCCTTAGGGAATGCCGAACTTCCTCTGACCAAGGAAATTGGCGCGGGAACGCTGGCCATCCAGATCAATTGCCAAGGCAAGAAAATCCTTAACGTCACCGTCGCCCCCGTAGGGCTCTCTTTTCCTCTGAACTGCGTCAACGAGGAAGTCAGCAGCACCTACAATGAAATCCATCTAAAAAGAGCGCGCAGCGAAGGCACCGTGCAGGTATCGGCCCCCTCGACGGTTCGCTGGGCCCTCACAGTCGAGCAATAGGCGGAGCAGATCACCCCGAGAGGAGAACTGGTCCCAGATAGGTCGGCTGAATCCGTCTGGGGGCGCTCTCCATCGATTCCGTTTACCGCGGCGCCAGCCTTCGGGGGCAACCGGGGGCGACTGCCACGGTGGAAACCTCACTCCAAGAGCGACTGCGGCCCCCGCCACTGGCGGGGGCCGCAGTCGCTACGGACTCAGCCGGTCGACAGGTTGGCGTCGTACACCGGCGGCTTCGCGTACCCGAGCAGCCAGCCGAACCGCGGGCTGACGTGCTTCTCGGCCAGGCGGAACAGGCCGTAGGAGAATGGGGCTCGCAGGCCCACGAACAGGCGTTGTCCACAACAGAGCCACTGAGCAGCCCCTCCGGGGATCGGTGCCACGTCGACGCTCCGTACGATGCCGGGACTGCCAGACCTCGTTCCGGGCCGGCGCCCCGTCTCCGACGCCCACCGCGCCCAGCTCACCCTCCACCAGCAGCAGGTCAACACGGCTGTCGGCGTGCACCAACTGACAATCCCCGCCCCCTGGCAGCATCGACGCCCCGCCCCGCAGCCACGACCACATCGAGCGGTACGGCAAGCACTCGGCAGATTCGTCGCGGACGGCGGAGCCGGCCAGGGACCGCTGGTTCGACTGCCGGGGCGGAGCGGGTGTTGGCCGTCTCAAATCGATCTTCGCGGAGATTTCATCTTTGTGTACAACCTTTCACGTTCGCCCCAGGTCTGGTCTGTCGGGTCAGCAGACCCACAGACCAGACTTGGGGAACAAATGCGTATTCGTGCCACTGTTGCCGCTGTCTCCGGCGCCCTGGCCCTGTCCGCCCTCGCCGTGCCGGTCTCTCAGGCGAGCAGCCCTTCGTCCGCGCTGACGCGGGCGGACACCGCCCCGGTGATCAGCAAGGTCGTTGTGAACAGTGGAAAGCCGATCGTGCTCGGTACCACTGCCACCAAGAAGGTGACGGTCTCCGTCACCGCGTCCCACTCCTCGGGCATCGAGGACGCTCTCTCCTACATCTGGAGGGGCCGCGACAGCAACCCGAACCTGTACGGCTTCGGGTTCCACCCGGACGGGGAAAAGGCCAAGTGCAAGGCCGCGAACGCCACAACCTCGACCTGCACCCTCACCATCACGGTCGACCCCGGATACCTGTGGAACACCAACGCTACGACCTGGCGGGTCTACGCCGGCGCATGGGGCAAGGACGGGAACTTCACCGAGAAGGACACGTTTTCCTCGGTCAGGTTCCAGCGGCTGTCGCGGCTGACGGCCAACGCCTCCCCGGAGCCCGTGAAGAAAGGCAGCACCATCACGGTCACGGGCAAGCTGGACCGGGCCAACTGGGACACCCGTAAGTACGCTGGCTACGCGTCCCAGTCGGTCAAACTCCAGTTCCGGAAGAAGAACAGCAGCACATACACCACCGTCAAAACGGTGAAGGGCTCCAACACCGGCACGCTGAAGACCACGGTCAAGGCGGTGGAGGACGGCTACTGGCGCTGGAGCTTCGCCGGTACGACCTCGACTCCCGCAGCCAACGCCACCGGTGACTTCGTCGACGTGAAGTAGTCCCGCAGCGCGCGGTAGCGAGAGAACCGAAGGGCCCGGCAGGCCGGGCCCTTCGCCGTTTCCGCGAGGGGGCGTTTCCGCCGGGAACTACGCCGTCCTCATCGCGCCTTCGAGGGGTCCGCCGACGGCAGCGTCCTCGCTCGGTGGGACGGCATCCCACCGCGCCCGAGCCCGCCGGGCGGGTCCAGGCCGTGGGCTTCGACGGGGACACTGGCCGCCTGGACGTCGCCCCCGATGCTCCCGCGTACGGCACGAAGCTGCGTTGGATCGCGCCGAAGCTGGTCGCGGCGGCCAACGCGAAGGTGTCTGGTGCGAACGTCCGCGCCCTGCACGTCCTGGGGCCCGCAGCCGTGAAGGCCGGCCCCGCCGCAGATCCTGCCCGCCGCGCCGGTTCGGTGCCGGACCCCGCCGGACGGCTACCGCCTCGCCCTCGAGGCCCATCGTGCCGGGCGAGGACGTTCCCCGACGAGCACACCCTCCGGTTGCTGGTACGGGCTGGATTGGCGGCCCCAAGTCGGCGATCAGCTCCAGCAGGTAGGCGCGGCGCTCCGTGTACGGGCGGCTGCGCAGGTCTCCGATCGCAGGGTCCGGGTGCTGGATCACGTCCCAGCAGACGTACGAGGCCGGATACCGGGCCGCCAGGGCACGGGCTCGGGTCACGGACCATGCAGCCCGGGACTGTGCCGCCGCGAAGTCCAGCCGGCCGTCCCGCCAGATCACCGCTTCCCCATCCAAAACCGTGCCCGGCCGCAGTTCCATGCCGACCACAGCGAGGTCCATCCAGTGCTGGGTGACGATGCGCCCGGACCGGGCGTACAAGAACACGGTGTCGTCACTGCGGCGCAGCACGGTCCTGTGACTGTCATTCTCCAGACTTCCTGATGTCTCATGAGACATCAGGCGCCGACGCATCGGTCACCCCGCCGCCGCGATGTCGCCAGGGGTGAGGTCATCCCGAATACGCAGGTAGCGCACTGAGTGCTGGTGCCGGCCGCGGTCTACCGCTGTGTCAGCGCGTACCTCGGCGACGAGGTTCGGCTGGACGGTGACGTACCGGAGCTTGTTCCCAGAGCCCCATCCAGCGCTGATCTGCATTCCCGTCCACGGATGCTCGGGCCCGCCGGGGGTCAGCGCGGCCCCCAGCTCGCGCCGGCGCCGCGCGGCGGGGCCCGGACGGGTACGGCGAGGGCGAGCGGCACCGCCTGCACCTGGAACGGGTCGCACATCGTCATGTGTACGACGAAGAACGCGCCCAAACTCTCCCGTGGCCACCCTCGCGCACAGGCTCCTGACACGACGGGTCTCGTCGTGTTCGGTCTGCAGCAGCCGCAGGAGTTCGGAGACGTTCACGCGGCCAGCTCCACGTCGTCACGCCAGGCGGGGGTGGGGGTGGTGAGGCGGCGGAGCATGCCGGCGGTGGAGGCCCAGTAGACGCGGGAGGCCGCGTTGTCGGGCCGGTGGTCATAGTCGCGGGCGAGGCGTCGGTGGAGCATGAGGGTGCCGTTGACCTGCTCGACCACCCACCGTTTCGGTCGCGGGACGAAGCCTTTGCCCTGGTCGTAGGGGTTGCGCCGGACCACCTCGACGATGATGTCCTTCACCGCTCCGTGGATGATCACGGCGTCCTTGAAGCCCTGGTCGACCAGGGCTTTCTCCAGGCGCATCCCGCATCGTTCGGCAGCCTGGTCCAGGAGGGCGATGCCGGCCTCGTTGTCGTGCGCGCTCGCGGCCAGGACCACCACTCCGATGATCAGGCCCATGACGTCCACGGCGAGCCCACGCTTGCGGCCAGGCGTCTTCTTGTTCGCATCCAGTCCCGTCGTCTTCTTCGGCACCCCGGCCGCCACGCGGACGGACTGGGTGTCGACGATCAACAGGGACGGATCCTCCAATCGTCTGGACCGCTCCCGGACCTGGCAGCGCAGAATCTCCTGGATCCGCTGGTCGAGGCTGTCCTCGCGCCACAGGCTGAAGTAGTAGAACACCGCCGACCAGGACGGGAAATCGTGCGGCAGGAGCCGCCACTGACAGCCAGTCCGGTTCTGGTAGAGCAGCGCGTTCACGACCTCCCGCAGATCACAGGAGCCCGGGTCCCCGGTCGCAGACCGCGCCACCCGCTCCTGCTTCCACCCGGTGACCAGCGGTTCGATCAACGCCCACTGCTCGTCGGTCAAGTCGGTTGCATACGGCATCCGTTCCCTGCCAGTCACCTCATCATGCACACGACATGACACGAGCGCGACCCCCCATCACCCACGAACGGGCGACACCAAATCATCCGGAACGGGACTTAATGCCCTCTGAGGAATGGGATTGCTGGAACTGTGGCGCTATCAACATCACACCGGACCCGCCCTGGACAGAGGCCGATTGACACCTCCAGACCCGACCTGGGGGCGCCGCACACAATCGGTCAGTTGCTGGGGCCGAGCTCCCACTCCCCGGTGAGCACCGGATCCGACACTGAGCTGAGATTCGCAGGCCGTTGCCGTCCCTCGTTCGAGTGAAAGCGTTGCTGGTGTGCATCCGTCGGCGTGTTGGGCGGGAGCATCGTGCTGCGGAGGGCAACTCCAACCCGGGAGTGGGGATGGAAGCGACGGTCAGCTTTCGTGGGCACGGTGGCGGGGTTGAAGGTTGTTCCTGGGCGTCTGTGGCGACGGCGTCGCTGCAGACGGCTCATCCGTGGCGGACGTTCCGCTGGTGCAGGGACCAGAAGCACTACTCGGGTACCTACTGGTCGGCGACGATGCGCGATCTCGTGATCTACGAGTCGCACCTTGAGCTGTCTCGTCTCCTCTTGGACGACTTCGACCGGGCCGTACACCGGATCCTGGCACAGCCGTTTCTGCTGAAGACGCAGGTGAACGGGAAAGTGAAGTTCCCCCACTTGTTCGCCGATGCGGTAGTTCAGGAACTCGATGCACTGCATAGCCGCCACCTTCTCGTGTCCCCGGCAGGTCGGCGGACCACCACCTGACAGGTGCGCTGCGGCGGGACATACCCGGTCGCCAGGCGGTAGGCGGCGAGCGCGCCCAGGCCCATGGCTGTCAGGACACTGTGATGACGATCTTGCCGCGCGCGTGGCCGGTGGCGCTGGCGTCGTGAGCTGTAGCGGTCTCCTTCAACGGGAACACGGCGTGCAGCGGGACGGTGAGGCGTCCGAGGTCGGCGAGATCGGCCGCCAGTGGCAGTCCTGCCCAGCCCGGCGACTCTCCTGCTTGGGAGCGGGAGAACCGCACTCCGTATCGGTCGGCGTCGAAGTCTGCGATGGTCACCACGCGGTGCGGGTCGCCGGCGATGGCCACCAGTTCGCCAAGAGAGCCCTTACCGGCCGCGTCCAGAACTACGTCGACGCCGTGCGGAGCCAGTGGGGCAAGGCGATCGGCCAGCCCTGCCCCGTAGGTGACCGGTACGACGCCGAGCTGGTCGAGGAAGTCGTGGTTGCCTTTGCTCGCGGTGCCGATCACGTCGAGGCCGCGGGCCTGGGCGAGTTGCGCGGTGATGGTGCCGACGCCTCCGGCGGCACCATCGATCAGCAAGGTCATGCCCTCGGCGGCTTCCAGGGCCTCCAGTACACGCATGGCTGTGTCGATGTTGCCCGCGGCGCCACCCGCTTCCTCGAAAGACCACGACTGAGGCTTGGGTGCCCATGCCTCAAGGACGGCGTACTGGGCCGCGGCGCCTCCTTGATCCACGAAGGGGACGAGGCCGAAGACCTCGTCTCCCACGGCGGTGCCGGTCACCCCCTCCCCCACCTCGTCGACTATTCCGGCGGCATCCATGCCGGGGATGTGGGGGAAGTCCAGGGTGGCGATGTCCCGCAGCATCCCTGAACGCAGGTACCAGTCAACCGGGGTGACGCCGGTGGCACGCACCGCGATGCGGACCTGCCCGGGCCCGGCGTGCGGCTCTTCGACCTCCTCCATGCAGAGGACTTCGGAACCGCCGTAGCGGTGGTATTGCATAGCAAACACGGACAACCTCCGTACGCGTAGTAAGTCGTTCAGCAGGAGAGCTTGCAGTCGCTCACCTTTGCGGGACTGTCAGATTCCCGCTTGGTCTCGGTCGGTGAAGAAATTGATCACGTCCTGGGGGGTGGGGTTGTGGGCGACTGCGGCGGCGGCCGCGGCGCTGCGAGGGAACAGCGCTTGTTCGTATGAGGTGAGGGCGGTCTCGATGTCGTCGGGGTGTGCGGCGAGGGCCTTTCCGAGTTCGGCACCGTCCTGCATGGCCAGGTTGGCGCCTTCACCGTTGGGGGTTGAGAGGTGGGCGGCGTCGCCGAGCAGGGTCACTCCCGGCGCCCGGTCCCAGCGGTGCCCGACCGGCAGGGCGTGGAGGGGGCGCAGGACCGGCGCGGTCTGGCCGGCGGTGATCAGGGCGGTGAGTTCCGGTGCCCAGCCGTCGTACTCCTCCGCGATCCGCTCGGCGGCTGCGGCGGCATCGGTGAAATCGATGGTGGCGAACCAGTCCTGCGGCTTGGCCAGTGTGATGTAGGTGCGGAGGACCCCGCTCTTCTCCCGGTGAGCCACGAGCCACTTCCCGTTCCCGTCCGGGTCGAGCGCGACAAGTGTCCCGCCGCCGACCGCTTTCGCGGCGGCCGGGTGCCGGTTGTCGGCGTCGTGCAGGTAGGTCTCGACGAAGGACCGGCCGACATATTCAGGTGTGGCGTCGGAGAGCAGCGGTCGGACTCGTGACCAGGCGCCGTCCGCGCCGACCAGCAGGTTCGTGACGACGGCGGCGCCGCCTGCGAAGGTCACCTCGTGGCGGCCCTCGGTGAGGGCGCGGACGCCAGTGGCCTTGTGGCCCCATCGGACGGTGCCGTCGGGGAGTGCGTCCAGCAGGATCTGTCGCAGCTTGCCGCGCTGTACCTCGGGGCTTTCGCCCGTGCCGTCGTCGGCCTTGTCGAACAGGACGGTTCCGTTGTGGTCCAGGAGCCGTATCGCTTGGCGGCCCTCCAGGATGAGGCCGCGGAACCCGTCCATCAGTCCGGCTGCCTTGAGGGCGAGTTGGCCGTTGTAGTCGTGGATGTCGAGCATCCCGCCCTGCGAACGCGCCGTCGGGGAGGACTCCGCCTCGTAGACCGTGACCGGGATGCCGTGGAGGTGCAGGACGCGGGCCAGGACGAGGCCGCCGAGTCCGGCGCCGATGATCGTGACAGGAGTGTGCATGGGGCTCCTTGCGTGTCGCACACCTGCCGGGTGGGCCCCGGCGGGATCACGGGAAGGAAGGCAGCTCGCCGGGCCGTGCGACCGGGCAGGGAACGGCTCAGACGACGATGACCCGGCGCCCGCGCGTGTGACCGGCCCGGCTGTCGATGTGTGCCGCCGGGGCCTCGGCGAGCGGGTACGACTTCTCGACCGGTATGTGGAGCTTTCCCCGCGTGATGAGGCGGACGGCCTCGGCGAGGGCTTGCGGAACGTTCCCGGTCACGCCGGAGTACTGGGCACCGAGCTCCGGCGCACCCAGGTCGGCGATGGAGACCACCCTCCGCGGATCCCCGGTCAGCTCGACGAGCTCGCGGATCACGCCTGCCCCGGCCAGATCGAGCGCCGCGTCGACCTGTCCGAGCCGCCGCACCCGCTCGACCCAGCCCTCGCCGTACGTCGTGGCGAGGGCGCCCAGGCTCCGCAGATACTCCTGGTTCGCGGCTCCGGCCGTGCCGATCACCGTGATGCCGCGCTCGTGGGTGATCTGGAGGACCGCCGATCCAACTCCCCCGGACGCGCCGCTGACCAGCAGCGTCTGCCCGGACTGCACGCCGGCCTGACCGATGATGCGCAGCGCGGTCTCCACGACGGAGGGGTACCCGGCCGCCTCTTCGAAGGTCAGGCTCTCGGGCATACGGGCCCAGGCCGCGAGGACGGCGAACTCGGCATACGTACTTGAGCCTCGCCCGAACACGCGGTCACCGACCTCGACCCCTTCGACGTGCTCGCCGACCTCGTCCACCACCCCGGAGGCGTCCTGCCCGACTCCGGCGGGCAACTCGACCGGGCGGACCTTCTGGAACTGGCCTTCACGGATCCGCCAGTCGACCGGGTTCACGCCCGCCGCCCGCACGGCGACGCGTATCTGGCCGGGGCCCGCGTGGGGCTCCTCGGCGTCTTCGAGGTGGAGAACGTCGGGACCGCCGAATTCGGCGAAGCTCACTCTCTTCATGCGGCCGACCGTAACACTAACGGTTATGATTTAGGAACCGCTATCCCTTTGGATTTGGTAGTGTCAGCGGCATGACCGTGCCGACGACCGGACGCCGTGAACGCAAAAAGGCCGCGACCCGCCAGAAGATCGCCGACACCGCCCTGCGGCTCTTCCTGGAGCGCGGGTACGACGCGGTGGGCATCCGTGACGTGGCCGCTGAGGCCGACGTGGCCGTCACCACGCTCTTCTCCCACTTCGCCTCGAAAGAGGCCCTGGTGTTCGAGCAGGACGAGAACTTCGAGCAGCGCCTCACGCAGGCGGTCACCGGCCGGGGGCCGCACGAGCCACTCATCCCCGCGCTGCGCCGCGAGATCCAGGCCATGGTCCGGCACTGCACGGGGGACGGCGCCGCCCCGATCTACCGCATGATCGACGCATCACGTGCCCTGCGGGAGTACGAGGAGTCGATGCGGCTGCGCCACGCGGAGTCGCTGGCCACGGCCCTCGTCGCCGATCCCGACCTGTCACAGAGCGCAACGGCCTGCCGGACGATCGCGAGGTTCGTGATCGACGCCTATGCGCTGGCCCACGAGGCGGCCGACCCGGACGCCGCGCTGGACGAGATCTTTCAGATGATCGAGGCGGCCTGGGAAGTCACCTGACCTTCCAGGTGAGGCTGCTGGCGAGCAGTGAATCCAGAGCTGGACGGGGCCTCAGCACGAACTCTGGTTCCGCACGAGCCAACTCGTCTCGGAATGACATCCGATCCGATCAGGACGGACCGTCGAGGAAACAACATGAAGTTGAGACTCCGACGTCCGACACGACGTGAGACTGCGGAAGAACCTGCAGGTCACGAGGGCGATCGCCAACACCAGCCGCGAGACCCTACACCCTGTGGGATCCCCTGCTGTCCTGGCCGCCACCGGCAGCGATGACGCGCTGCGCCTGCACCGGGACCTGCTGCACCGCTTGCAACGCCCCGCGCCCGCCGACGACACCGACCTCCTCACCCAGATCACTGTCACTCGCATTCGATACACACCTCCCTGCGCCGCCCGGGGCCTGGCCGACGAGCGGGCGGCCGCCGTGTCCAACCCGGTGGTGACGAGCCGGCGCGAATTGACGCCTTCCGCGCGGCGACCACCGGCGGGTGCTGGCGGTGCTGAGATTCCCGGAAGGAAACGGCTGACCCCGGGCGCTCGCCGAAGGCCCGGCCGACGCCGGGGCGGCGAAAAGGTTTTGGTGTGCGGGGCCGTCGGAACCGGGTAACGTCTTTGTCATGTTCTTCCAGACGCCGATTTACGAGTGAGAGCGTGATGGGCCCCTGCTGACGTCCTTCGACATCGCCGTCCGTCCCCCACCGATGAATCCGTAGATCACTTCACATCATTACCGGGAGAACCCGTGACCGTGAGCAAGAACATCAACAACCCCGTGGGCATGGGCGGCGGCCAGCGCAAGAGGTTGTCCCGCGCCGAACGGCAGAACAACGGTCCGCACCGCAACCTCGACCGCCAGGGTGCAGCCGACCAGAAGGCGGAGCTGGTGCGCAGGATGCGCGAGAAGGCAGGCGCAGCTGAGGGCGCCGGGCAGGCGGGCGACGACACCGCACAGAGCTGACGCACCGCCGCAGGGAGGCACCGCACGGGGCAGGGCCCGGACCGCGACGCGCGGTCCGGGCCCTGCTGCCGTACAGGGCGTAGTCGATCGCCGCCAGCACCAGGCCCTGGCACGCGGTCATGCCGGCGACGGTGCTCAGGGCGTTCCGGGTGAGGTCGTCGCCGTCCCGTACGAGCCGGCCGCAATCGCAGAACTCCAGGCGCTTGACCAGGGCGATGGACGCCTCCTCGGGGAGGAAGTCCGCGACGGCGTCGACAGCGACGAAAGCCGAAGTCAACCGCGAGCTGGAGCGCCTGATGGCAGGTGGCTGGGTGGGCGGCGAACGCGCCGGTCAGCGGGGCATGGGGGCGGGTGACGACCGGCGGCCGCACAGAGCGCCATCAGGCGGTGGCCGATGAGAACGTTCAGGAGGCGCCAGTGGGGGCTGTGCTCACTGTGAGTGGCCGCCAGTTTCAGCCCCTTTCCCCTGCCGCCGGGCAGGTCGGCCGTTCCGCCCCGACCCATCTGTCCGCGCTCCTCAACGAGATCGGTGTTCCCGGCTGCAGCCGCACACGGCGCCGCCATCCGCCAACAGCTTCTGGAGATGCCCGCCCCCGGCATCGCAGATGCTCTCGCTACCACGACAGAACCGCGACAGGCTGGTCTCCTCAACGAGGTAGGCGGCGTGGAGTCGATACGCGCAGGCGAGTCCGCACCCAACGGTGATTCACTGGCCCGATGAGCACGTTCGACGAGTACCTCACGGACTGGGAGTTCGGCGAGGACTGGCGGCCGGTGGTCGAGCACCTGGCGGCCCGCGTCACGAGCTGGCCCAGTGGGGCGCCGGAACCTGAAGACTTTTGCGTGGACTTCCCCGTCGACCTCCTATGGACAGACGGCCTGCTGGTGTGGACGAGCCTGGTAGACCCCGTGCGCAATATGATCAGCACCTGCTTGGGCGGCCAGATCGACCGTACGGGTCTTCGCTGCGGCATCCTGAACCCCCACAATCCGGGAGACCATCTCGACTGCCGCTTCGTCCTTCTCGGCGAAGGAAGATCCCTTTCTGATCTGGCAGATGTGCTTCTGGATTGGGTGGCCGCCGAGGCCGCACGTCTTTCGACCAGTCGACCGCAGCCCCTACGCGCGCCGGGATCCGTGCAACCGGAGGCGTGACCGCTCCCGGGCTCGTGTTCACCGTGAGTGGCCGCCAGGGGCATAGTGCCGCCAGGTCCCTCCGGCTTCGGCTGCGAGCTGGGCAGTGGTGTCGTCTTGGTAGCCGAGCATCCGGGCGACCACCGGAGCAGGGGCCTGGAGGACGAGGTGGCGGATCGCCGCGGTGCGTCCTCGCTGGGTCGGGAAGGCCAGGTGACGGAGTCGGAGTTCCAGAGTTTCCGGGGTCATGGGCTGTCCGGCCCGGCGGCCGGGGAAGAGCCATCAGGCGGTCGCGGTCATGGTGTTCGGCCGCTGCCCCAGGTAGTCCAGCAGCATCCCGGCGAAGGGGGCCGGAACAGGCGATGGTGGGTCGCCGAGCCGGACCAAGACCTCGCCGTCCTCGTGCAGGACGTCGTCGGTGCCGAGCCGGGCGATCCGGGTGAGCGGCTGTGCGTAGAGAAGGACGAGCAGGGCGGCGACGCGGTCCTGAAGCGGCACGTCGTCGTGGTTGACGAGTTGCCCTAGTGCCGCATCAGGCAACGTTCGCCCCGCTGACGACGTCGCGTAGGCGCTCATCGGCAGCGTTCTGTTCACGAGTGATGACGCGCTTACGCACCGTCATGGGAAGATCTGTACATGTCGGCAGTGAGCCGGCCAGTGAGGAGCACCATGTCCGAGACCACGCCCAACGCCAAGGGCCCCGCCAAGACACAGATGTCACCCGAGATGATGGCAAGCCTTGGGCTGACTCCCACCCTTGAGGCAACGTCGCCCCAAGAACCGACGCTGATCCCGGCAACCGAGGTCAAGCCCGAAGACATCGGCACGCTGTCGATCGAGTACCGGGATGGTCAGCCCGTGATCGTCGTCAGAGGCGGGACGGTCATTCCGGCAAGGCTGGCGGTTTATGTGCAGGACAGCGGCGGCTACGAGTTCTACTTCGATATCGCGACCCCCTCCGGTGCCGTATCAGGCAACGCTCGCCGCGCTGACGATCTCGCGTAGGCGTTCGTCGGCAGCGTGCTTGTTCCGCCAGATCATGTAGCGGCGGAACAAGCTTCCCTGCTCCTTGTGGCCGCACGCGTTCAGCCACGTGATCATTCTGACCGCCCAGTGCCGCCCGGCGCAGCAACCGGACGACACGTCACAACGAGGCGAACGTTGCTTGATGCGGCACTAGCAGCGCGAGCCGCTGGTGCTGGGCGAGCGGGGCGGGATTGCTTGTGGAGCGGTGCGGGACGGCAGCCTTCTGCATGTGTTTGGACCGCATCGCCCACCGCAGGAAGGCGTGGGTGAGGCGCCGGGCGGTGTAGCCGCCGGCGTACCAAGCATCGACATCGGCCTGCGTGCAGTCGGCGAGAGACCGTCCACGCTCGGCGAGATGATCGAGGAAGGCGGTCGCGAGGTGGATCTCGTCGCGGGCCTGCTGGACCTGCTTGCCGGTGAGCGGGCCGCGGCCGGCCAGGGTGTTGAGGCGGCGCTGGACGTGCCAGGCGGCGAAGAGCTCCAGCAACTGCCGGTGCCCGGCATCGTCGATGGCGGGCAGCTTCTCGGCGAGCCATCGCTGGAACAGCAGCAGCTGTCGGTCGGCAGGTGGCAGGCCCCCGGCCTGGATGAGCAGATCACGCAGGTAGGCCACTGAACGCCAGGGGGTGAGCTGGCTCAGGCCCTCGTGGGTGAACGGGACTTCGCCGCGGGCCAGGGCCCGCAGGTTCCGCTGGACGTGGGGCTTGCTGGTCCAGGCCAGGGGGTGTCGGCGTACGCCCGAACGTAGGCCGTACGCCGACACCATGCTGCCGCAGCACGCAAGCTCGCGGCTGCGACACGACCCGAAGGCCCCGGAGAGGCTGCAACGGGGACTGGTCGACCGTGCCGCCGCTGCGGAGCCACGCACACTGGACCGCGAACTGTCCTGCCTTCGAGCCGCTACGGCATGGTGGCTGGCAGAAGGCTGGATCACCGCAGACCCGGCCGCCGGGCTGGCATTGCCGGTGCCATGTCCTGGACCGGCACCGAACCCTTCTGGTGTTTCCACGGCTGTGAGGGTGACTGCCGCCGACCCGGATCGGGCCCGTGCTGCCCTCGCCTTGCGGGCTCCGCTCAGGGAGTTGGCTCTGTGGCACCTCCTCCACGAGTCAAGAGCCCCCGTCGAACAGGTGCTTGCCCTCAACATCGACCACCTCGACCTACTCGGTCGACACACCAGGGCGCGCGGCAGCATCCCTGAGCTGGGGACGGGGCACGGCACGTCTGCTGCCTATGCTGCTGGCCGGGCGCACCGCGGGGCCGGTGTTCGTCACCGACCGACGGGCTCCCGCCTCCACGCCGGCAGTTGACCGCTGCCCGGTGACCGGCCGAGGACGGCTTTCCTACCGCCGGGCCGCGGAACTCTTCACCGCCGCGACCAGACCACTCGATCCAGGTGGCCGCGGCTGGACGCTGCTTGTCCTGCGCGACCGGGCACCGCGGAACAGGGCGGTCCTCGGACGACGCGCCGGGCATACGCGGGCGCCGGTAGGAAATGACACGGATCTGAGACCGACAGTGCCTGACACGACGTGAGACAGCGAGAGAACATCCAGGTCACAGCGTCGTCGTATGACATCGAAACTGAGAACCAATACAGGCCGTCTGGGGTATCTCGGGTGGTCCGGGGCGGCGGCCGAAGCGTTCGGGGTGGCGGGCGTGTGCCTCGGCGAGGGTGACCGCGCGCTGGTCGCGGACTTCCTCGGCGGTCCCGAAGTGGACGAAGGCGGGGGTGTGCCAGCCGATACCCGAGTGCCGGTGCTCATGGTTGTAATACGCGATGAACGCGTCGAACCACTCGCGGGCGTGGGCCGGCGAATCGAACCGTTCGGGATAGTCCGACATGTATTTCGTGGTCTTGAACTGGGCCTCGCTGTAAGGGTTGTCGTTGGAGACCTTCGGCCTCGAGTGCGACCGCGTCACCCCCGGATCGATCAGTAGTCGGGAGACCTTCTTCGACGTCATCGAGGTGCCGCGGTCCGCGTGCACGGTCTGGGGCACGATGCCGTTGCGGGCGATGGTCTCGCGGATCAGCTCCTCGGCCCGC
>NZ_BMRN01000063.1 GCF_014648655.1 Streptomyces atratus | reverse complement strand
CCGGAACTCAGGCGAGTACTTCGATGTCCCCAACGGGAACTCCTGTCCTATGGATCTTCACGATCCAATGATCAGGGTGTCCACGATCAAGGGGAAACGCCCATCAGCCGTCGCACGCCGCTCTGTCGGAGCTGGCGGGGCAGGTGTTCGTCGAGCACGACCACCTGGACGGGGCGCTGGTGGGCCAGGCCGACATGCTGGCGCAGCTGGCCGACCGGTTCAACCTGGACCTGCGGGCGACGGGTGAGCTGAAGCAGCTGATCCTGGAGTACGCCACGCATGTGGTGGTCCATCTGGATGCCGCCGTGGTCCGGATTCATGCGGAGCTGGTCCGGCTGCGGCCGCACTTCGCCGAGCTCGCGTCAGCGCGGCGGGGGCAGTCTGCGGCCGGTGCGCTGGTGGCGCGCGGGGTGCTGGCTCCGGCGCGGGGGCTGCGGGTTGCGGACTGGGAGCAGCTGCTGGGGTGGTTCTCGCCCGGCACAGGTAAGGCAGCGCGGTTCGCGCTGCAGTTGGTGCGGGCGATCCCGATGCTGCATGCCAATCTGCTGCGGCACCAGAGCGTGGCCGGGCCTGCGACGTTGCGGGCGCGGGCTCTGTCGCTGGCGGTTGCCTGCCAGGATCCGCGCCACGGGCGGGCGGTGCTGCGTCAGGCGCTGGCGGACAGGCCGTGGACGAAGCTGCACACGGTCGCGGAGGCTGACACGGGTGAGGTGGTGTCGTGGCACGAGGGCCCCCGGGTGGCGGCGCTGGCGATGCTGCGTGCCACCGGGCAGAGCTCAGCCCGGGGGGCGGTGGCGGGGCGCAAGCCACGTGATGAGAGTGCGGCGGCGGCGCGGCGGGCGGAGCGCGAGGCCCGGCACGGTGCCGCGGTGGCTGAAGTTCTGGCAGGAGGCGGCCCGTTGTCGGAGGTGGCCTGCCGGCTGGCGCTGAGGGCGGTCATGACCGCCGCGCGGGCGCCCAAGGACGCGGCGGGGCGCGTCGGCCAGGCAGAGGGAGTCGGGTGCACGCTCGTGGCCGCTGCTGGAGTGGTGGGGCGGGTCGACGGGGAGCGGTGGTCGGTGCTGGTGCCCGGACACAAGGTGCTGTTCCATCCCCCGGTTGCGGTTGCAGCAGGGCGGGTCCCGGCAGGCCGTCAGGCCGCGCCGGTGAAGGTGAACGTCCTGGTCGAGGCATCGCGGTGAGGGGGGTGCTCGGCAGCGGGTCCCGCCGGCGGCTGGTGGAGGACGAGCAGGAAGCTGTCGCGGCGCTGGTGCGGCGGCTTCGGGTGCAGACCTGGCTGATCGGCGGGCGGGACGACGAGCTCATCGACGCGGTGCACCGGCATGCCGGTGCGGTGCGTGCCTCGTTGGAAGCGGTGGGCTGCATGCTGACGGTCGAGCCGGATCTGGTGCGCGTGCACGTGCCCGTGGAACCGGTCGCTCTGATGCCCGGCGGCGACGCCCCGGAGGGGGTGTGGTTCTGGCTGACGGTTCCCGTGCTGGAGAGCCTCCCCCCCACAGCGCCATTGGGACAGGTGGTGGGTGCGGTGCGATCGGCCGCGGCGGAGGCGGAGATCGCGGTGACGCAGTCACAGCCCGAGCTGCGCGCACTGGTCACCGGGCTGCGGATGTTGTGCGAGCGCGGAGTCCTGAGCGAACTCGAGGGCCGGGTCGAGGATCTGATGGGCGGCTCGCACGATCCGCCGGTGCTGCTGAAAATTCACCATGCCCGTCTGCTGCACCTGCTGCCGCGCAGCGTGCCGCTGGACGACGAGGGGCAGTGGGTCAGCGATCCGGGGCAGGACCCTGAGGGCTGGCTGCGCTCACTGCTGCGGCCGGGCGATGAGGGGGTGCGGGTGCTCGGCATGCTCGCCGACCGGGCGGTCGTCCATATCTGCGACCTGGACGAGGCGGAGCGGCAGTGGTTCAGCACCCGGCTCGCCCGCGAAGGGGCCCGTGTGGCAGAGACGTTGGGGCTGCACCTGGAGCACCGGCTGGAAGGCGCTTGTCTTGTGGTGCCCGAGGACATCTGCGACGCCCGGGGGCTGGGCCAGTTCCGCTTCCCTCACCGGCAGCAGGGCGGTTCGGGCACCCTCCGGCACGCCGCCCTGCTCCTCATCGACTATCTGAGCGGCAAAGGCGAGCGGGGCGGGGCGGCGGCTCCCGGTGAGGGGTGGTGCGGTGCCGCCGCGTCCGTGGTGGTCCGCCGCCTGGGTGAGCTGGCGGTACGGCACACCAGGTGGCGGGGAGAGTACCGGCAGCGGCCTGAGCAACTGGCCGGGCAGATCCGGGCGCTGCTCGAAGAAGCTGATCTGCTGCGTGTGACCGCGGGCTATGAGGACTGGTGGTGGCTGTCTCCCGCTGCGGCCCGCTGGACCGTCGTCGCTCACGACGAGCAGCTTTCTGATCCCCTGGGCAGTGCAGGAACGGAGACGCGATGAGTGGGTTGAGTATCCCTGCCCGGTGGGCCGGCCGGTGGTGCCTGGCCGGTGCGGGGGTGGAGAACGTCGGGCTGATCCCCCGGGAGGTCCTGGCGTGTCCCTCGGGCCGGATGCTGGTGACCGGTCCGAACGGCACCGGCAAGACCACCCTGCTGGAGAAGCTGTGCCCTCATCTGCTGGATCCCACGTCGGTGCAGCATCTCAGGTCGGGGAACCGGGCCACGACCCTGGAGTCCCTGATGAAGAGCGGCAGCTCGGGACGGCGTCGGGTCGGGTACCTGTGGCTCAGCTTCCGCCCGCCCCAGGACGGGCCCGAGGCCGGCACCTCCACCGTGCACTACGGTCTGCGCCTGGACTACGCGCAGGGCACCAGTCCGTCCGTGACGCGGGTGGGATTCATGATGCCTCTGGTGCCCGGCTCGGACCGCGAGGACCTGAGCACGCTCAGCCTTGAGGCGTTCACCCAGTACGTCACCGGGCACGGCGGCACTGTCTTCGAGCGCCTGGACGACTACGTGGCCGATCTCGCCGAGCGCGTCTTCGGCTGTGCTCCCGCCCGGCTCCAGCAGATCGCCCGGCGTATCAGGAAGGTCCGTAACCCCGGCCTGCTCAGCGAACTGACGCCCGTTCAGGCCGAGCAGCAGCTGCAGGAGGTCCTGCCGCGCGTCAGCCCCGAGGTCTTGCGGGTGACGCGGGAGGCCCTGGCAGCTGCCGAATCCACCCGCGCGCGGTACGTACGGGCGGAGAAGACCTCTGTCCTCCTTCACGACCTTTCGTCGGCCTGGCTGCACTCCTGTGCACGCACGGTGCTGAGCGCGGCGGAGGATGCCCTGGAACACGTGGCAGCCCGCCGCAGTGCCGAGGAGGAGGCCGGGGAGGCGGCCGCGCGCGCCGAGGCATCGGGGCAGGGGCATGCCGCACTGGCGGCGTTCGTGGATCAACTCGACGTGGCGGAGCGGGAGACGCCTTCGCGAGCGCAGGCCCTGGAGCGGGATGCGGCCTTCAGCGACGTGGCCCGTGCCCGCGAGAGGGCCGACGGGTGCGAGGTGGGGCACCGGCAGGCCGAAGAGCTGCTGGAGGCGCACTGCTCGGCAGCGGCGGATGCCGCCGAGCGTCTGGAATCGGCGGTGAGCGGTGTGCGCGAGGTAGTGGAGGGTGTGGCGGGCGCCTGTGCCCAAGCGGGTGTGCCCGGCGTGGTGGTGTCACCGGTCAGGATGGAGCGCGTCGAGCAGGCCCCTGTGACGATCGGTGCGCGCAGCTTCGGTCCGCTCACCGAGATCACTGCCGAAACCGATCCGGGCGCGGTGGAGGAGTCGGCGGTGGCGCTCAAGGAGGCGGAGCACCGCCTGCGCCAGCGCGGCACGAACGCCAAGGTGCTCGTGGTGGCCCATCAGGACGTCGAGGAGTTGAGGCAGAAGGGCAGGGAGGCGCGTGCCCGGTCGGACGCCGCCGCCGCGACGGCGGACAGGGCCATCGACCGGCACCGTGATGCTCACGATGAAGCGCATGCCCAGGTTGCCGCTGTGTCCGAGGCCGTACTCACGTGGGCGGGCTCGGCACAGTGTGTGGTGCGCGCGCCGCTCTTCGATCTGGCAGCCGTCGCGGCCCAGGCCCGGACGTGGGGGCAGGATGCGGAGCTCAGCGCGGCGGTCCGTGACGCCGCCGCTCTGGGCAAGCGTGTGGCCACCGGTGCGGCCGCCGCCTCCAGTCGCGCGCGGCAGCGTTGCGAGGACTACCGGCATCTGGCCGTTACTCATCGCCAGGCCGCAGCCCTGGCGGCCGAGCAGGCCCGGTTGTGGGGCAGCGGGAAGCTGCCGCCGTTGCCCGGTCCGGCGTGGCTGCAGAGGGCCGAGGAGGGCAACTGCTTCGCCGTGGCCGTCGACTGGCGCCCGGGCGCCCTGCCGGCCGGGCCGGCCCGCAACGCGGTGGAAGCTGCCATGGCCGCCGCCGGCCTGCTCTCCGCACAGCTGTCACCGCGAGGCGTGAGCAGCGAGGGGGGCTGGCGGGTCGAGCCCCTGGGCCCGGAACTTCCCCTGGAGGACAGTCTCGCCTCCCTCCTGACGGTCGTGCCCGGCCACCGGCTGGGCACGGTAGCCGAGGCCGTCCTGAAACGGATCGGGTACGCGCCCACCGCCGACGACACGCAAGCGGGCAGTGGACCGGAACTGCTGATCGGCGCCGACGGTACCTACCGCTGCGGTCCTCTCATCGCCCGGCCGCCTCAGGCGGCCCACGGAAGCGCACCGGTGGCCCAGCACATCGGAAGGGAAGCCCGGCAGGCAGCAGCCTGGCGGGAGGCCGCCGCGGCCCAGCGCGAAAGTGACCGCTTGGAGCTGACGGCAGCACGCCAGGCACGGGCCGCGGCCCGGTTCACGCAGCACGCAGCGCTGCTGGACAAGCTCGCCGACCAGTTCCCTCACGAGCTGTCCCGCACCGCGTCGCAGGCAGAAACCGTCCGCGCGCAGTGCGCGGTCGCCGAGCAGGACGCCCGTGCCCACGCGTGCGAGGAGGACAGGCTGGCGCAGGAGAAAGAAGCGGACGCCCGGCAGGCACTGACGCAGTGGCGTGCACAGGCCGCCGCCTACGGGCTGCCCGACAGTCTGCCCCTGGTGCGTGAGGAGGCCGAGGCGTCCGCCCGGCGCGCCGACCTGCTGAGCCGGGCCGTGACGGAGATGCACGGCGTCAGCGACCTGCTCGACGACGTGGCGCGGGCAGCGCAGTCGGCTGTTGACGCTCGCCACCGTGCCCAGCTCGGCAGACACACCGTCCTGGACAGCCTCGGACAGCTCAGTGATGCGCGGGCCGCGCTGGAAGCCTGCCGGCAGCGCAGCGGCATGGACGAACTCGCTCTCGTGCAGGAGGCGTCCGCAGCCCGGCAGGCGCACCATGACGTACGGAAGCGCCTGGACAAGGCCCGCGGGGATCTGGCGGAGGCGAACTCCGTCGCGGCTGCGGCACGGCAGGCGCAGGCGGACGCCGCGCGACGGCTGCGCGAGAGCCGACCCCGGGCCGAGGTGTCCGTGGAGGAGGTGCGCCGGTGCTTCGCGCTCGACGGTCTCGCCGAAGCCCTCTCCCAAACGGCGCAAGACGCGGCAGACCACGACGACGTCCTGACCTGGCTCACCGAGTTGCGTGCCCGCCTGCTGGCCATCCCGCGGCCGCCCACCGGCCTCGACGCGTGCGCCGACGCCCTGCGCCATCACCTGGCCGCCGCACCGGAAGGGGACTGGCATCTCGGGCACGGTCCGGCTCCGGAGAGGATGCCCACCCACCAACTGTCCTTGGCCGGACGGCGTATGTCCCCGCACGCAGCCGCCCGGATGGCGGCAGCACACCGGGTGGAGGCACAGCAGGCCTACAGCGCGGCGGACGAGAACGCCCTGGAGAACTTCATCCTCGGCCGGATCCCTGCGGCCATCGGCACCGCCTGGGTCGACCTGCATGACTGGGCCGACCAAGTCAACGAGCAGATGGGGCTGACCGCCGCTTCCTCCGGAGTCGGCGTGCAGCTCAAGCTTGCTCTGCGCCGTGATCTGCCGCCCTCCCTCGCAACCATCCATCATTTGACGTGCGAGAAAGGCGATGCCGAGCGCTCACCGGAGGAGCAGCGTCGTATCGGGCAGGAACTCCTGGCGGTGATGCGACTGGGCGACCAGACGCGGGCGGGCGATCCCGGCTCCAGCCGGGCCGACCGGCTGGCCGAAGCCATCGACATCCGCAACTGGATCACCGTCCAGTACATGATCACCCGGCCCGGGACGGTGCGACAACAACGCTGGGGCGCCACCGGCGTGACCGTCTCCAAGGGCGAGAGCCGCCTGATCGTGCTCGCTCCCATGCTCGCCGCGCTGGCCGCCGAGTACCGCGATCTGCCCCCGCACGCGGCCCGTCTGTGTGCTCTGGACGAAGTTCCCGGCGACGTCGACGACCACGGCAGAGACGGCATCGCCGCCTACCTCGACAGCCTCGACCTGGACCTGATGAGCACCAGCCACAACTGGGACGGCTCCCCCGGCGCCTGGGACGGCATCGACATCTTCGAACTCGAAGAAGGCCCTCAGGACACCGTCATCGCCTTCCCCTTGCGCGTCTACGGTCCCCTGCTCCAGCAGGCCACCGGCCACCTCGCCGCGTCGTCGGCCGGTACGTCATGAATGCCGCCAGCAGTGGCCGGGGCGACTGCCCCGAGCAGCTCTGCCACAACGGGGGATGCCGGAATGCCGATCTGGCCGCCCTGCTCTCTCCCGAGGTGCGGTGGCTGTGGGAGCAGGTTGCCCGGCGGGCCGACCAGTGCGGGGACGCCGCCATGGACAGCGGCACGATCACGATCACTACCCCGGGCGCGGCCGAGCAGCGTGCCGCCGTGATCGGTCTGCTGGCCGCGCGGCCGCTGCCCGCTGGGTGCACCCGGCGCATCGACCTTCAACGGCTCACTCAGGCTCTGCAACGCCGGGGACCGCACCTGACGCCGGGTGCGGTCGCCGCCCACGCACTGGGCAGGCCGCTGGCCCACGGCGCAGCCGACAAGGCACGGCTCGTAGCCCGCCTCACCACCCTGCAGCACCTCCGCAGCCGCCTGGGGCGTGCCCTGCCGCCCACCGTGCCACTGCGGCCGCAGGATACCGGCTGGGACAGCCTGCGCCGGCGGGGCACTCTCGCCCGTCTTCTGCAGCACCCCCGCCCGGAACAGCTGCTGACCGCCGCCTTCGCCGTCCTTGCTCATTTGCCCGCCTCGGCACGCGCCGACCGGCGCCGCCTTGCCCACGCGGCCACCGGCTACCCTCATGCGCTGGACGCCGGAACCGAGCTGGCGGCGCTCGTCCTCGCCGAAGCCGCCACAGCCCGGCCCGTCGCCGGGCCCAGCCCGTCGCTCCGGGAGGCCTGGGACCGGCTCGGCGTCGACCTTGACACCTCCACCGGTGGGCTGCTCACTCTCGGCGTCCTTCCCACCGGCTGGCACCTTCCCCCAGGAGCGCCCACCGTCCTGATCCCGTGGGTGCTGCACCGCGCCGAGTGGCCCGCGCCCGCCCGCGGCGAGGACCGGTGGGTCTTCCTCACCGAGAACCCCTCCGTCGCCGCCGCGGCGCTGCACAGCGTCGAGGGCGACGTACGGCTGCTGTGCACGGTGGGGACGCCGTCGCGTACGGAGCTGGACGCCGTCGCGCGCCTGGCGGCGGCAGGATGGCGCATCGCCGTGCGGGCCGACTTCGACTGTGCCGGTCTCGCTCTCGTACGCGCTGTCCTCGCCGCGGTTCCCGGAGCCCAGGCATGGCGAATGACCGCCGCCGACTACAGGGCCAGCCTGCACCCAGCCCCTTTCGAACCAGATGTGCTGGACCTCGACCGCCTCGAGGACACTTCCTGGGACCCCGCACTCGCCGCCGCCATGCGCCTATCCGGTCGGCCCGCCTATGAGGAGGCCCTGATCGAGGAACTTCTCGCCGACATCCGCCACGGATCCCCGCCCCTCGGAACACCGGTCTACGCCAACTCAGCGGCCGCCAGTCGGGCTTGAGCGCGGCGGCGTCCCCCGGGCGTTGCGTACCCGATGCGAGGGGATGCCGCTCTCCTCCTGACCGGACACGGTCACGTCCCTGCGAGGTGGTGCAGCCGCCGCAGCAGAGCCTGCCGAAGCGGGCGTCAGCAGGGCCAGCGCGTACCGCTGCCCCGAGGTTGTGGACGAGTTCCGAAACCTCGTAGCCGAACGAGAAGACGCAGCCGCACCCCCAGTCTCCCTCCGACAGGAGGTCCAGGCCCTGAAAGCTGTCGAGCGCCGGCACCGCCAAGAGCACGCGCGCGAGGTGCGGGAGCTACGCTCCTCGATCAACGTCCTCGCACAGCAGGTGCAGCTCCTCACACTGGAGAACCAGCGTCTCTCCAAGGCAGCCAACCGGAACGATCGCGTTACTCGCATCGATTGCCGCTGATCGATTCGGCCTGATTCGGCAAGCTATCCCGCTTGCAGAAGGTGATCTCGATGGCCATCCTCGAAGGCGGCGATGCGCCGGCCCCCGCCCTACGCTCCCGATCACGAGATCGGCCGCTGAGCGAGCATCGTCAACAACCACGGGGAGCAACGTGCCGCCTTTCGTCTACCGGATCACCAAGTACGACCCTGCCGACCGCGACGAGCACGGCAGCTACATCGGCGCTGAGGACACGACCAGCGACCACGGACCGGTCGAGGCTGCATATCTGCAAGCGGTTGCCGCCTTCGCCGAGGACACCGGCATCGACCACCTGGCCATTCGTGAGCCAGGGATCTCCGGCCTTGCCCACTTCGGCCTGGAGCCGGCGGTCGACGGCCATGGCCTTGTCGAGCTCTTCCCACCCGACCTCAGTGGGTTCCACGACGGTTCGGAGGTGCCCCTCTCCGTCAGTCTGGAGCTGGTCCGTGTCATGCTCCGCGACAACGGTGCCTGGTGCCGTCTGGCGGTGGAGGACAAGTTCGACGTGCAGGTCGGTTGGGACCAGTACGTGTACGTCAGCAGCGACAAGCGCTGTGAGCGCGCCGTTGCCCGCACCCGGGCTCTCGGTCTCTTCCCGGAGCGGCTGGAGACCTCGCCCTACGACGCGGACTCCGGCGAGCCCGGCGTGCAGCGGCCCGCCGACGAGGACTTCTGGGCCCGTCTGCGCTGGTCCATCGCCATGCGGCACGCAGCGATATTGGAGGAGGGGTATCTCCACAATGCCTCCCGCTGGCACCGCCTGACCGAAGACACACTCGATGCGGTACGCGCCCGACTCACCCCGCGTGCCCAGTTGACCGTCTGGCCTGACCTGTCCACCGATGTCGACGCGGTCCTCGCCTCGCTTCCCGACGAAGGTCCGGTGGAGTTCGTATGGGAGGACGAGAACGGGGCTCTCTCCAGCACGATGGCCGACGAATCCGACTACAAGGAGCTGGCCGCCCGCGTGGCAGGCGCCCGTGCTGCCACGGCGGCTCCGGGTCAGGCTGTGCGGGCGAGGTGAGAGCGGGCATCGGATCCTCGGTTCTCCGGCCGGCGGCCGGGTCGGTGAGCTGGACCAGGTCGCGCGCCGCTGCGCACGAACCAGTGGCCACCGTGAGGAAGACCCCCTTGTCCGCTGTCTGATCACCCCGACCGGACAGCGTCCCCTATGCCCCAGAAACGCCTTGACCAGGCTGATCTATCCGCGACTGGCACCACATCCGCGTCCCGGGTCTGCCGGATCCGGCGGGGAGGGAGACTTCTCCCTCCCCGCGGCCGGACTCTGTCCACAGGGCCGCGGTTCGAGGGTGGCTTCGAGGTCGCCGCGATCAGTGGGGCGGCCCGTATGTGAGGAGCTGTCATGCCCGAGAACACCGTCACCGCGCCGCTCGCTCCGATGGCACCGGACGACATCGCCAGCGCCTTCGCCTACATCCGGGCGATGCAGGCCGGGGACATCGACACCGCCTGCGCGGTCATCGAGGACACGGGTGGCTTCGTTGATCTCTAGGAACAGCGTTTGTCGACTGGTTTCGGAGTCACTTGCTGATCAGTGGGGCCGTGCATGTCGACGAGAAGTGACGGCACTACTGGCTCAGTCCAGGAGACCCGCCTTTCGGGCAAGTGGCCGGCGGGCGTGCCTCCGGGGCTCGGCGGCTGATTTCCGCCAGCACGCCGCCTTCTGCACTCCTACGCTGCGGCCATGTCATACCGCTTCGCTGGAATCATCGACCGCTATCTACTCTCCGGTTCCGAGTTCACCCACAGGCTGCGCGCGGTACGGGCCGAGCAGTGGACGGCACCCACCCCCTGCGCAGAGTGGGACGTACGCCACCTCGTCAACCACATGACCCGGGGAAACCTCAACTACGTCTCTCTGCTGGATGGCGGCTCGGCCGCCGACTTCCTCCAGCTCCGGGACGAGGACGCTCTGGGCAGCGATCCGGTGGGTGCCTACATCCGGTCGGTGCGGGAGTGCGCCGAGGCGTTCCGGAGGCCGGGCGCCCTCCAGCAGACTCTCGACTACGCTCTCGGCCTGGTGACCGGAGAACAGGCCCTCGCAGTCCGCACCACGGACGCGACCATTCACACCTGGGACCTGGCCCGAGCCGTCAACGCTCCCGAGAAGCTCGATCCTGAGCTCGTCGCCTGGATCGAAGAGCACCTCGCCGAAATTTACGCCGGCTTGGCGGAGTCGCCTGTCTCCGCCGACACTACCCACCGCTTCTTCGCCGCCCCAGGGGCTCCACCCGTGGCCGGGGAGGCCCGCCAAGCCCGGTTGCTGCGTCTGTTTGGCCGCTGAGCGAAGGAAAGGGCGCAGCAGATCCAATTGTCAGAGTGTCCACACCGCCGGGGTCACCTCATCTTCGGGCCGCCCCCCCTGGCGGGCCATCTGCCGCACAGCGTGGGAGACGGGGAATTCAAGGGCTGCTCGAAGTAACCGCTCTCGCTGCCGCGGGCAGGCTCCGCGTCCGGTTCCAGCCGCGCAGCCTGCTCATTGTGTCGGACGTTCGTCAGCAAGTGACCGGAACGTCCAGGGTCACCGGGCTGGAGGGATAGCCGAGGGCGGATGAGGTGAACTCGGCGTGGACGGTCGAGCCGCAGGGGACGGTGCCGCCGACGCCACGGACCTGGGTGGTCGCGGCTTGGAAACGGACCGGCTGCACCAGGTGGCCGAGGGAGGTGCCGCCGACGGCGTTGCCGGTGAGGGTCGTGGTCAGGTCCTTGACCGGGAGCGTGGAGCCCGGGCTGGGCGGGCCCGCCAGGCTTATCTGGCCGTACAGCTGCACGCTGTTGCCGGTGACTTCGGCGCACACCTTGGTCGACAAGCCCACCCGGAGGGCGGACGGACCGCACGTCACGGTGGTGGCAGTGGTGGTGGGGGCGTGTGCGGCGGTGGCCGGGGCCGCGCCGAATAAGGCCAGGCCCGCGGCCGCGGTGGCGAGCAGAGCGATACGAGACATGAGGGTAGTTCTCCCTGTTCAGAGGCGTCGTTCATAGGCATCACTGATGCACTCAGGATGCAGTTACAATGTGACATTGCACTGAACGTCAGTATGTGTGGAGGTGGCGTGAAGGTCAACTCCCATACCTCCATGGGATCTTCACGCCCTCACCTTCCCCTTGTCCCGCCGAGTTACGGGTACGGCTACACCGAGCACACCGCTCCCGCGACGGGCATCCCGGAGATCGGGGCCACGCAGATGGGCGTTCCCGAGAATGTCGTGCCGCCGTCGGCGACCGTCATGGTGCGGGCCGACGGCGGCCTTCGCACCGGATTCCACCCACGCCGTGCAGTCGTTGTGGTTGCGGGCAGGGGCCAGCCGGCCACGACGACGAGCCGGGTGTCAACATCGATGACGATTGACCCCGACCGTCACTTCAAAAGAGCCGCACCTTACTCAGATCCTGGTGTGGTGAGCACTCCGCTGCGGTGCAACATGCCTGTTGCACGTCTGCTTGCCCCCGTTGCCCCGTGACCTGCAACCATGCACTCGATCCAACTCGTCGCCCCCGCGCGACACTGGCGGAAGAACGCCCGGCATGGTCCGCACACTGCGCCCGCGGCGGGCCGACCGCTTCGCCATCAGCAGTTGGCGCGCCAGTAAGCTCCACTGCGCACCCTCTGCCGGGTTCCCCGCGGCCCTCCGTATCTGGCCCGCCTCGAGCATTGCCAACCGTGTCTTGCCGTACAGCGCGTCTGTCAGTGACGAGGCTGTTCCGTGGACCCGGACCGCGCCTGCTGAGCCTCTTGGACACAGCACCAGCCGTCAGTCAGCGCTTTCGTCTGTCAGGCGTGCGACGTACAAGCTGGCCCGACTGCTGCCGAGCGAGATCCTGCCGAGCTGTATAAGCAGCGCCGCGTCGCACGGTATCAACACCTGCTCCGCCTGCGCACCGCGTGTGGGAGCCAGCGACACGAGACCGACGCTCTTGCCTTCCCACCGAGCCCACATGCGCAGGCTGGGCCAGGCAACCGCCTGATCGAGGGCAGGATGGTCGTGTTTCGCGTCCACGCGCCGGGCTCCAAAGTGTCGGGCTCCGAGGTGTTCTCACTCAAACTACGCGGGCCTGCGCCGGACAAGGAACCGAGAAGGCCGACTTCCCGAGCTCAGAAAACCGGCCCTCGGCGCTTCGTTGCGATGCGGTGGCTACTCCTGCTTCGGGAGCCGGACCGCAACGGCCCTGTCGATCTGCTGGAGGGTCGACCCGATCTCCTGGATGAGCAGGACCTCGCCGCGGCCAACTGCATCAGCGAAGCCACCGAGTAACGAGCTCGCAAGGGCTGTCCCGCCATGTTCTCGTTACCAGCAGAGTCGTGGGTCCTGTTCGTGCTCGGGGGAGTGCTGCGATAGCGCCTCTGCGTCCGGTCCGTCCGTTCGTTGTAGGTATCCGGGTCGGGGACTGTCGCCCCACCACGGCGGTGGCGGCGTGTGAACCCGCTGTGTGCGCGGGATCGATACCTCGACCAGCACCCCATCATGGAACATCCACAGCCCGAAGCAATCGTCGTCTTCGTCGTGGAGCATGACCTGCACGCACTCCGGGTTGTTCCACGGCAGCGCCTCCAGGTCCGCGAGGACCCCGCGGCGCTGGCTCTCGCGGAAGAACTCGAGATACCACCCGCCGACAAACCAGTCCGGTATCCGCTCGAAACGGCCGCGCCAAGTACGCGTCTCGTCGACCCGCGTCAGCGGCTCCATCACCTCGTCCTCGTACCGTGCAAGGACTAGCACCTGCGCCATTCTGCTCATGAGGGCATGTCATCCCGCAGAACGGTCGAGTGGCAAGTTCGTTTCGACGCAGCGGCCAAGCTCTTCGAGGAGCGCGGCGACAAGGCGCTGCTGCGCCGGACCGCGACCGACGACCGGATCGACCAGCTGTGGGTGTCGGCGCCACTGCGCGACACGATCATCAACTACGCCCTGCTCGACACCCCGGAAGATGCCTCGGACCATCATGGGCTGGTCGTGCGCATCGACCTCGACCGGGCGCGGACCGACAACATGTGGGAGTACAAATAATGACCGACCCCATGGCGCCGGATGACATCCTCCGCGCATGCGGCTACCTGGAAGCGGTGTGGCGCGACGCCGAGACCGACACGGCCGCGCTCCTCCGGCACGAACCCGGGGAAACCCCGACAGCGATCCTGCTGACCGAGCTCGGCGAGAACATCATGCAGCAGCTGCTACCCGCCCAGGCCGGGATCCACAACGGCATGCCCGACCACGAACTCGCGGCCGCGGCAGAGAAAATGCGCACCGACCCGACCGTGCAGGTCTCCAGAGGGCGTTGTCACGTTGTCGGGGGTATAGGCGTCTGGCGGTGCGTCAGGGCGTGGTCGAGGCGGCTGTTGGCTGTCGGTCAGGCCGTGGCGGGCAGGCCGGCGGCGCCGGTGATCTGGTCCCAGATCGTGAAGCGGACGGTCATCTCGAGGCGGTGGTCGGGTGCGGTGCGGTGGTAACGGCCGGGTCGGAAGTGGGGCGAGATGCCGCTGAACGCGGCCAGGAATCTTTGGGCGCCACCGACGCTGCGGAAGCCCTTCATCGCGCGCTCGCGCTGCCTGGTGGGCTGGTGCGAGTTCTCCGCCCGGTTGTTCAGTCCTTTGTGGGAGCGGTGCTCGACCGAGGGCATCACCTCGCGGTGGGCGGCGCTGTAGGAGCGGAGTTTGTCGGTGACGACCACCCGCGGCACCGTGCCGGTCTCTTTGAGGAGTCTGCGGAAGAAACGCCTGGCCGCGGCCTTGTCGCGGCGGTTCTGGATCAGGATGTCGAGCACGTTGCCGTCGACGTCGATGGCCCGCCACAGGTACTTCACCTCGCCGTTGACCTTGATGAAGACCTCGTCCAGGTGCCATTTATCGCCGGGCCGAGGACGGCGGCGCCGCAGGCCGTTCGCGTAGGCCTGGCCGAACTTCAGGCACCACTGGCGCACCGTCTCGTAGGACACCATGACGCCGCGCTCGAGCATCAGCTCCTCGACCTCGCGGAAGCTGAGCGGGAACCGGAAGTACAGCCAGACGCAGTGGGAGATGATCTCCACCGGGTACCGGTGCCCCTTGTACGACGGCGGCGTACTGCCCACGGACAACCCCCTCCACCATGATCAACCCGAAGATCATCCCACCCGTCAGCCAACGTGACAGTGCCTCTGCGCGTCATGGCTCCCGCCCGCATGACGGACGAGCCTCCGCTCCTCGAACCGGACAATGCTGGGTACGACCGAGGCGTGCCGGGCGGATCGTGATCGCAGGCGCCGCCATCAGTGAGGCCGCTCCGACGGGGAACGGCCTCACTGATCTGTTCGCCACACCGATCCGTACACCACCCGGCAGGTCGCGGTCCACGTCCGGGCCCGCGGGGTTCAGACGTCGACGGACACGTACTCCTTGCCCTTGTCGTTCTCGATCACGACCTTCTGTACGTCGTCCATGGGGACGGCCGCCGAGCCGTCGAGGTTGGCACCCTTCTTCTCGTCGACGACGAGCCAGCTGCCCGCGATCTCGCGGCTGCCGTCCTTCGCGACGACCACCACGCGGCAGCGCTCGCCCGCCGGGATGCCCATGGCCGAGACGTTGAGGCGGATCCAGTCGACGGCCGGGGTCACCCGGAGCCTCATCTCGCTGCCGGTCGAGGCACTGCGGCCCTCGACGACCTTCATGCCGCCCGGCTGAGCCGGTGGCACGGTCGCCGCGACCGAGGGGGCCGGGGGGATCGCCTCGTGGGTGCGTTCGCCGGTGTTCTGGCCGATCAGGACGCCGCCACCGAGGACGGCTGCCGCCGCGACCGCCGCGACCGCGCCCAGGACCGCTCTTCGCCGCAGCGTCTGCCCGGCGCGTTCGCTGCGGACCTGCCTCAGCGTGCGCTGGAGCAGCAGGTCACCACCTTCCGGGGGCCCGTCGAGGAACGCCTCCGGGGGTACTTCGCCGAGCGCGGACTCCATGTCCCGCAGCCCGTCCAGTTCGTCGCGGCACTTCTGGCACGACGCCATGTGTTCGTCGACGGTTCGCACCTCCTGCTCATCGAGCGCGCCGAGGACGTAGGCGCCGAGCAGTTCACTGTCATGTTCCTTGGTGCTCACACCGCCACCCCCTTCAACGCCACCAGCTTCACTGCCTTCGGTCTGTCCGCGTACATGTCCCGCAGGGCCTTCAACGCATAGTGTGACCGGGACTTGACCGTCCCGGGTGGTATCCCGAGTCTGTTCGCCGCCTCGGCAACGCTCCTGCCCTGGAAGTAGATTTCCATAAGCACGTCCCGGTGGTCCGGGGAGAGCCGGTCGAGCGCCTCCATGACGACCATCGAGTCGACCACGGCGTCCGCGTGGTCCTGCTCGACGGGCTGGGTGGTCACCGACTCGGCGACCTCCGTGGGGCGCGCGGCCTTGGCCCGGTACCGGTCCGTGATGATGTTGCGGGCCACGGTGAGCAGCCAGCCACGCACCGAGCCCTTGCCGTTGACCAGCGCGTCCGGGTGTTTCCAGGCCCGGATCAAGGTTTCCTGGACCACGTCCTCAGCGGCGCTGCGATCACCGGTCAGGCGTTGTGCGTACGCGAGCAGGGCTCTGCCGTGTTCCTCGTAGAGGGACCGGATCAGTGCCTCGTCACCGGTGTCCTGTCTCTGCCGACTGCGGGACCACAATGCCGCCATCCATTCTCTCCGTCCTCTCCTGGGCCAATGCGCTGAACACGGACGGCGGGCCGGGCCGGTTCAATCCGGGGCGGATGTGAACTGAATCACAGGCCAGTCGGGGCGTCGTGCGAGGGCCTGGTCACCCGGACTTGCACTGCCGGTCCTCGTTGATGCAGCGCACCAGCTCCGCCATGCGGTCCCCGGTCATCACGTTCACGAACATCGCGTGGTCGGTGATCGGATCGCGCAGCTGCTCCGGGAAGGAGTCGACGGCGAACGGCGTGCCCTCCGGGAGTTCATAGGTAAGGGTGACGCGCAGTTGCGGCACAGGGAACGTGGCCCGCGGGCAGGTGCCGTCGGCGGCGGGGAACTGTGCGTGCGCGCGGTGGTCGGGGCTGTCGGTAGCGAGGCCGTTCCAGCAGCTCGGGAAGTCCAGGGTGCGGGTCGGTCCGCTGCCTTGCGGGCAGCGTGCATAGTTCTGGGTGAACCGGTCCGGGTAGCCGGAACAGCCCCACTGGGCACGGACGTTCGCTCTGTCCGTGGTGGCCGCGACCGGGTCGCCCGTGATCAGCCGCATGAAGCGGGGCATGCCGACGACCGAGCTGACCGGGTTGCCGCGGAACTCCACCCGCACCGAGGAGGCGGTGACGACCTCGCCGGTGTTGCCGTGGGCGCCGACGCCGGCCTTGTGGGCGTCACCGGTGCGGTCGAGGCGGCGCAGCACCGGCCAGTAGTACGTGGACCGGTCACCGCCCGCGCAGGTGGTGTCGGCGGCGGCCAGACTCCGATCGGTGGACAGTGCGTCGGTGGAGAGATTGCCGACGTAGTCGTGGGTGTGGTGGGCGCCGTTCACGACGCCCGGGGAGATCACGACGTTGTCCATGTTGTAGTGGCCCTGTTCGTTGCGTCCGCAGTCGACGGTGTACGAGCCGGTGGACGCGTCGGGTCCGGCTGCGGGCGCCCGGGTCGGCAGAACGGTCCCGATGTCCACGTACTTGTCGTCGGCGGGTGCGCCGGACACCGTGGCGGCCCTGCCGGCGCCGAACGTCATGACGCCCAGGAACACGATCAGCCCGAGCGTCACGGGCAGAATCCCCCAGAACAGAAGGGAGTTGGGGAAGGGCAGCTTGATGCGCACGGAAGCAGGGTGTCACCGGGGGCCGGGGCAATCAAGATTGCCCACAAGCCACCCGCGAAACCTCCGTCAACCCCTTGCCGGTGAGCGTCAGCGGAACAACTGCCCTCTTACGGCGCCGTCGGGGAACTCCTGGGTGTGCACGTTCGAGTAGAAGCCGGTCGGGCTTCCCTTGAGGCGTGCGATGACCTCGGCGTCGGGGACGCTGACGCTGCCAGAGATCGCGAAGACGTTCTTCGGTACGGGAGTGACGAACAGCGGAAGCCGTACGTCGCCGTTCTCGCCGAGCACCCCCTCGTGGATGTGTCCGGCCAGCGGCGCTCCGATGTTCACCCAGGCCATGGAGTAGTCGACGCGGTCCGTCCTCGGGTGCAGGAACGTGGTGCTGTGCCCGTCCGGGTCGCCCACCTTGCCGGGGTCGTCGCCCGCAACTTCCTGGCCACCGTCCGCGAGCGCGCGCAGCTTTCCTCCCCTGATGATGCTGAGCGGGTTCACCGGCTTCTCCAGGATCCGGAGCCGGCCGCGCACCGCGCCGCCGGGGAACTCCTCGGAGTGCAGGTCGACGTAGAAGCCGCCGGGATCGGTGCGCAGCTGCCGGGCGAGCGCGGCGGAGGACATCGAGGTCTGCCCGGCGGCGGAGTTCACCGAGGCGGGCATGGCCGTGCCGAACAGCTCGGCCTTCACCCCGCCGTCGCTGCCGGGCCGGCCCCGGTGGAGGTGGCCGCGGGTCGGCCTGCCGATGCCGTTCCAGGTGAGGGCGAAGGTGACGCGGTCGCCCCTGACCTTGACGAGCGCGACGGCCTTGCCGTCCTGGTCGCCCGCGGTGGGCCCGTCCTGGTCGCCGGTGAGCCGGGCGACCAGGGAGACGGCCGGTGCCTGCGCCGCTTCGGCGGTGGCCGGTGAGACTCCGGCGCCACGGGAACCCCCGGCGTCGGGGCCGTCCTCGGCCGACGCCGGGGTCGTACCTGCGAAACCGGTGAGACCGGCGACGAGCACGGCGGCGGCCGCCGCAACAGTGAGCCTGCGCATGTCTTTCGTCCTTCCGGGAGTGGGGCTTGCGTTCGGGCCCTTCGCGTCGACGAACGAACGGACAGGCCGAGCGGTTCAACGCGCCCGCGATCCGCGTTGTCGGGGGCCGGAGGGCTGAAGGGGCGGCGCGCGCTGAACCCGGAGGGCAGGCAGCACGTGTGGGCACGGGGCACTCACCCCGTCGCGTTTCACGATGTACGAGAGAGGTCATCACCATGCGTGCACGCAATGCTCTTTTCGCGATCCCGCTGGCCCTGGGACTTGTCGCCTGCGGTGCCGGGAACGACGGCGACACCAGCGGCGGCAGGAGGCCGGTCAAGACCGCGCCCGGCACCGAGGTCACCGTGGCGGACGTCGGACTCGGCTCCATCCTGGTCGACGGCAAGGGCCGCACCCTGTACGCCTTCACCAAGGACAAGGACGCCGCAAGCAACTGCGACGCGGAGTGCATCGCCGTATGGCCCGCGCTGACCAGCCCCGCCCCCGCCACCGCGGGCCAGGGCATCAGGAGGTCGCTGCTGCGCGAGGCGAAGCACTCGGGGGGTGCCGTCCACGTAACGTACGGGGACTGGCCGCTGTACTACTACGTCGGCGACACGGGGCCCGGTGACGTCAATGGGCAGGGCCTGGACGGCGAGTGGTTCGCCGTGGCACCCGACGGCAAGCTCGTCCGCAAGGCCGCGTGACCCTCCCTGCGGCTCCGCCTCCCGTACGCCCTTGATCCGGCGGGCCGTTGAACCGTCCCGCGTCCACGGTCGTTCCTGGAGCGGGGCGGGACATGCCCGCCGGACGACGCGTACGAGGGAGGAGCCTTGGCCGAGATCGAGATGCCGGGAGACGAGGTGCAACGTCTCGGTGAACTTCTGGGCCGGGTGATGGATCTCATCGACACCCGGCCCTCGGGCTACGACCCCGAGGACGTCGGCCCGCCACTGGTGCGCCCCGGCACCAACTTCGACGACGCGTGGAAGGACGGGCGCGTGCAGGTCAAGCGGAACAGCAAGGACCTCAAGGACGCCTGCGAGGCCATCGTGAAGGCCTTCGAGGAGTTCGACACCAAGATGGGCTCTTCGCTGAAGGAAGGCGGCGGCAAGGGCGGTGGCGGCGACGCACCGCCCGCCGGGAAAGCCGCCCGGCCGTCCTAGGACGACGGCCTCATCGATCCCCCCGTCGGCCCGGCCCAACACGAGCCCGGCCCGAAACGAACTGAGGAGCACGGTCCCATGACCACTGGTTCGCACACCTTCGGGATCGCCATCCCGGAGAACTGGACGGAGTACGACCTGCACGGCGACACGCTCGCCGAGCGCCGCGCCGAGATGCTGCGGCACGCTCCGCAGAAGGAGACCCGGGACGCCATCAACCACACGTTCCGCAGCGCGCGGCGCATCATGGAGGGCGCCCGCAGGCGCGGCGCCGTCTACGCGGCCGGCACCACCGCCATGTACGAGGACGGCCTGCTGATGGCCGGGCTCATGGTGTTCAGCGTGAAGCCGCCGCCCGGTGAGGACTTCTCCGCCAAGGGCATCGCCGAGCAGTTCTCGGCCACCGGGCGGCGCCGCGAGAACACCACCCGGACCCTCACGACGGCGACGCTGCCCGGTGTCGGTCCGGTCGGCCGGATGGCCGGCATCGAGGAGACGGAGATCGCCGACGGTGTCTCGTACAAGATGGTGGTGACGCACACGTTCGTGCCGGTTCCCGGTGGTGAGCGGGTCCTGGTCATCACCTGCTTCAGCCCGAACATCCCGCTCGCCGAGCCGCTGTACGACCTCTTCGACGCCATCACGTCGACGTTGGCCTTCGGCGAGAAGGAGCCGCTGGCCGCCGGCGCGGCGACCACCTGATCGACGCCGGCCTCGCGGAGGGCCCGGCCGTTCCTGGGAGGAACGGCCGGGCCCTCTTCTTCGCGTGTGCCGGAGGCCGGAAGGCCTCCGCTCCCCCGGTGGCCGGACGGGAGCGGAGGCCGGGCCTTGCTCTGTGGTGCGGTACGCGGTGGTGCCGTACGCCGTGCGGTCGGTCAGTCGATCGTCGTCGCGGGCACTCGGACCGTGGTGAAGCGGCCGTCGCCGAGCTGCAGGTGGGCGCGGCCGGGTTCGCTGTCCTGTCCCATCAGGCCTCGTGGCAGGCGGGCGCCGACGAGTTCGCCGTCGCCCATCAGGCGGGGCGCGAGCAGGGCGCCGCAGCGGTTGCGGCGTACGGCGGCCTGCCAGCCGCCGATGCCGCCGAGCAGCGCCTCGTTGTTGCCGGCCATGATCAGGCCCCAGCCGTCCCCGGCGCTGCCACGGGCGAGCGCGACGAAGTCGGTGTCGAGCTCGGAGTTGATCATCATTTCGGCATCGTCGACGAGGATGGCTCCGGCGGGGCTGTCCACCTTGCCGAGTGCGGCGCGGAAGTCGGCGACCGCGACGTCGGCGTCGGTGAAGACCTCCACGACACCGGGCTGTCCGGCAAGGTGGCGCAGCGGCGAGTTGCGCGGCGCGATGACCACGATCTTCGTGCCGGACGCGGTCAGCGACTTCGCCATGGTGAGCAGCACCGTGCTGCGGCCCGACCTCGGCGGACCGGCGACCACGAAGGACGGCACCTGCGATAAGTCGGTGCCGATGGCGGCGAGTTCGTCGCCTCCGACGCCGATCATCGCCCACAGCGGGGAGACGGTGTGCGGCCTGCGGGCGAGGGCGTCCGCGAAGTCCAGCTCGTCGGGCAGGACATCCACGCGGAACGGCCTGCGCTCGGCGGGCACGTCGGCGTCGCGTTCCCTGACCCGTTCGGCGAGTACGCCGAGCGCCTGGGCCTGGCCCGCGCCGGTGGCGTCGGTGCGGGCGCTGCCGTCGCTGCCGTCGCTGCGGGGGATCAACGCGATCTGAGCGCTGTTGGTGTCCTTGGCGAGGACACCGCGACCGGCCGGGAGGTCCTCGGGGACGTCGCGGGAGTGGAGGCCCACCATGGAGTAGTCGGTGCGGTCGTTGAGGCGCAGGACCAGCTTGTCCTCGGTGGTGGAGGAGAACCGGTTCTGGCCGAGGATGCGGTCACCGGTCAGGACCAGGTGCAGGCCGACGCTCGCGCCCTCGCGCATCAGCAGGGTCATGGCGTCCATCAGGCTGCCCTGGTCGTAGTTGGCGAAGTCCCGCTCGAACGCCTCGAACCGGTCGACGAGCAGCAGGACGTGCGGGGGCCGCTCCGGCTCGGGCAGGACGCGGCGCAGCTCGGTGAGGTCGGCGACGCCCCGCCTGCCGAGGAGTTCACGGCGTCGCCCGACCTCGGCGACCAGGCGGTTCAGGAGGCGGGCCACCCGCTCGACCTGCCCCCGGTCCACCACGGCACCGCAGTGCGGCAGCCCGGCGAGGGCCTGGAGGGCGCCGTTGCCGCAGTCGAGTCCGTACAGGTGGACGTCGGCGCAGCCGTGCGCGCCGGTGAGAGCGGCGGCGAGGGTCCGCAGCGCCTGGGAGCGGCCGCTGCGCGGCGAGCCGATGATGTACAGATGGCCCATCTCGTCGAGATCGAAGGCGAGTTGACGCTGCGCCTGCTCGGTGGGCACGTCCACGAGGCCGTACGCCACCGGGGTGAGCCGCCTGTCCTCGGCCGCCTCGGGCCACGCGGGCAGGTCGGCGAGGGTGAGGATGCCGGGCAGCGGGGGCAGCCAGGGGCGGCGGGCGGGGGGTACGGAGAGCTGGGTGGCCGCGTCGCGTACCGCGTCGACCAGGACCGACAGGTCGGTGACCGGCTGGAAGGTGTCCTCCTGGGCCTGGGGCCTCGGCATCGGGGCGCCGAGGGCCTCCCAGTGGAGTTCGGTGAGCACCGGCGCCGGGCGGCCCTCGTCCGTGGCCGACGCGTCGAGGCGGCGGCCGCCGATCCGGCCTGTCTGGAACGGCAGCAGCGCCGCGTGGCCGAGCCTGGCGTGGGCGCGGCCGGGGGTGCGGGGCGAGAGCTGCCCGGAGTCGGGGGCGTCGATGATGTCGCGGCTCTCGCCCGTGTCGGTGGTGCGCAGCGCGATCCGCAGGTTGGTGTTGGCGCGGATGTCGGCGGTGACCGCGCCGGAGGGCCGCTGGGTGGCGAGGATCAGGTGGATGCCGAGGGAGCGGCCCCGCTGGGCGATGTTGACGAGTCCGGAGACGAAGTCGGGGAGTTCCCGAACCATCGACGCGAACTCGTCGATGACGAGGACGAGCCGGGCCATGGGGGCGAGTTCGGGATGGCGGGTGCGCTTGTCGGTGTAGTCGTCGATGTCCTTGGCCCCGGCCTCCGCGAGGATGTGCTCGCGTCGCTTCAGTTCGGCGCCGAGGGACACCAGGGCCCGTTCCACGAGGTGGGTGTCCAGGTCGGTGACCATGCCGACGGTGTGCGGCAGCTCCTCGCACTCGGCGAAGGCGCTGCCGCCCTTGTAGTCGACGAGCACGAAGTTCAGCTCGTCCGGCCGGTTGGCGACGGCGAGGCTCGCCACGAGGGACTGAAGCAGTTCGGACTTGCCGGATCCGGTGGTGCCCGCGATCAGGCCGTGCGGCCCGTCGGCGGCCAGGTCGACGGCGAACGGACCGTCCACGCCCTCTCCGAGCACGGCGCGGGTGCTGCGGGCGGCGATCACCCAGCGCGCGGCGACGGCGTCGGGGGTGGGCGGTTCGAGACCGAGTACGTCCAGGAGCCGGGCGGAGGCAGGCAGCAGGCTCTCGTCGGCGTCGTCGCCCACGTCGCGGATCGGCGCGAGCGCGCGGGCCACGCCAACGCACCAGGAGCGGGTCGGCGCGTCCATGCGGACCTCGTCGACAGGGTCGGCGCTGTCCTGCTCGGCGCGCAGCCACTTCGGCCCGGCCACGGCCACGGCGCGGCACTCCTCGGGCAGGAGCCTGGCCTCGTCGTCCACGCACAGCGCGTACACGCCGACGGCCGGTCCGTCGCGGAGGATCTGGATGACGCCGGGCAGGGAGCGCAGTCTCCGGGCACCGTCGAGGACGACCAGGACGTCGGGTTCGCCCGCGGCGCCGCCGCGCGGTGCCCGGTCGCCGGCCCCCTGCCGGGCGGCGATCACGGCGGTGAGTTCGGCGATGCGGCGGCCCACGGACTCGGCGCTCGCGCCGACCAGGGAGATGGTGTCCTCGCCGAGGGGCGCGCAGTGCGGCAGCCAGTGCACCCAGGACCAGCGGTCCGCGCCACTGGTGCCGGAGAGTACACAGATCCGCAGGTCGGATGGGCTGTGCAGGACGGCGGCCTGGGCGATCAGCCAGCGCACCAGCGGCTCGGCGGTGGCGCCGCCGGCGACGCCCATGACGCCGGCGGCGCGCAGCGGCACGGTCACGGGCACGGCGTGCGTGGTGCGGTCGACCCTGCGGCGGTGTTCCGGCTCGGCGGGGTCCTGGAGCTCCACGTAGGCGGGGCGGTCGGCGACGCCGAGCCGCATCAGCAGGAAGTCGCTGTCGCGCCAGCGACGCTCCCACAGCCGCTGACGCGGGCCGGTGGCGATCAGGAGGGCCGACGCCGGGTCCGGGGCGGCGAGGCGCCGGGCGTGCTGTTCGGCGAGAACCGCCTCGTCCACGTCCTGTTCCAGTGCGGCCTTCTTCTCCTCGTACTCCTTGAGCTGATCCTCGTAACTCTCCTTGCCCCGACGCTTGTTGGAGAACTGGGAGATGAGGGCGACGACCGGGGAGAGGAAGCCGAAAACCAGGAATCTGGGGTTGTTGAAGATGACGAACGAGACGCCGGCCATCATCAACGGTGCGAAGATCAGCATGAGTTGGAGCTTGTTGCGGGTGGGTTTGCCGGGCGGCACGGGGAGCTGGAAGCGGTTGTTGACGGGCGGGGGCAGCAGCCGGGGCGGCCGGTTGTAGTCGAGCCCGACGCCGTCGTCGGAGGGCTGGAGGGCGGCGTCGGGCACGGAGGGCGCGGCCAGTTCGAGCAGGGCCGGGCCGACGGCGAGGACGCCGCCGAGCGGCCATGTGGTCCAGTCCCGAACCTCGGTGCCGTCCCGTGTGACGCCGTCCTGGTCGACGGAACGTACGGTCGCGGTGGAGTCGGCGTGTACCTTCAGGCGCGCCGCGGTCTTCGCGAGCCTTTCGGCACGCAGCTGGATGCGGCAGGACGCGGCGGAGCCGATCTCGTAGTCGCCGGGCGGCAGCCGGAACACCACTCCCGCGTCGGCGCCGCCGACGCCGCGCAGTTCCACCACGCCATCCGGCTCCGGGCCCGCCTCGGGTGCGGGGGCGTCCAGGGACAGCAGGCTGCCGGAGCGCAGGGCGGCGGCGGCCATCGGCTGGTCGGCGGGGAGCGGGGTGGCCCCGTGGTACAGGACGGGCGGCGCTTTCGGGATGCCGCCGCGCAGCCGCCGGTGCAGTTGCTCGGCGAGCTCGCCCGCGGGGGCCTCGGGGTCGGCTTCGATCATGATGTCCGCGGTCTGACCCTGCTCCGGGTCGACGGCGGTGACGGTCAGACGCATCGTCAGTGCTCCTTGGGCACGGGGGTCACCAGGGGTTGCCAGGGGTGCGGGAATGTCGGCCGGGCCGGGCCGGACCGGAGAGGGAGCCGGCCCGGCCCGGCCGACGTCCGCGCGGGGTCACTTGCGGAGGCTGGCACCCATCTCGGAGTCGAACTGGGTCATGCCCTCGCCGTACTTCTTGATGTACTCGGAGATGCCCGTGAGGCCTTCGGTGACCTTGCCGTAGTTGTCCGTGTACTCCTGCACGAAGGGCTGGAAGTCGTTCCTCGCCGACGGGGTGTTGTAGCCGTCGGCGGTGAGCGCGTCCAGATCGGCCTTGATCTTGTTGAGCTGGGCGACCGCGATCTCGTACTCGTTCATGGTCTGCGTGGCGGCGGCGCCGGTCTTCTCGTCGTTGACGATGTAATCGGCCATCGGAATGTCTCCCGTTTCCAAGTCGGTTGTGCGGATGGGTGTTTCACGGACCATTTCGTGGACCCGCGCCCTACACACGGCGGGTGCGCCCAATCGGTTCAGACCTTGATGGGGGCTTCTTCCGGCGGATTCGCCAATTCGGTGTCCTGGTTGGAGTTGACGGCGCCGATGGTTTTCGTGGGAAGCGAGGCGAGGGGCACCTCGGGTCCCTTGGTCTTGAATCCGTGGTCGTTCTCGACCTTCTTGCCGGCCAGGGAATTGCCCACGCCGTAGCCGAGTTTGATGCCCGCGTTCTCCAGGGTGGTCTGTGCGTCGGCGCCGTTGGCGCCCACCTCGTAGCCGACGCTGACGGCTTGGCCGACAGCGCCCTTGAGGATGCTGGTGAGGGCCTCGTAGCCGTATTCATGGAGCTCGGTGACGGAGGTGGGGCCACCCGCGTAGGCGTGGTAGTCGTGGATCGGGGTGTGCTGCTCGTTGAAGGAGCCGTTCGCGTCGACCTCGGTGAGGGTCTTGCCGTTGGCGTCCTTCACCTGCACCGAGCCGTTGTTGTTGACCAAGACGTCGAACGTGGTCTGGTTGCCGTTGTTGTCGGTCGTGGTGACGGTGCCTTCCACGCCGTCCTTGGTGACGGTGAACGTGGTGTTCTCGCCGCCCGCGGCGTTGCTGAACGTGGTGGTGCCGTCCGGGTTCTGCGTGATGGTGACGTTGCCCCCCTGGCTGGTGGTGGTGGCGGCACCGTTGGCGAAGGTGGTGGTGGCGCCGCCGCCGTCGGGGGTGACGACGGGCGCCGTGCCCTGCCCGCCGGTGACGGTGGTGTTGTTGCTGAACGTGACCTGCGGGGGTAGGGCGGGCCCCTGCTGTCCTGCTCCGGGTTGCGCCGCCGGAGTCACGCCGGGCCCGGTGAGGGTGCCGTCCGGTCCGACGGTGACCTTGTCGCCGGGCTGGTTGCTGCCGGGCACGGACACGTCGAAGGAGCCGTCGCCGTTGGCCTTCACGTCGAACGGGCCGCCGTGGACGGTGGAGTCGTCCTTGCCGCCGACCGGGACGTCCGCGGAGGGCCCGCCGCCGTTGCCGCCCACCGTGAAGGTCTCGGGGCCCGGCGCGGGGCCGTTATTGTAGGGGTTTTGCGGGCCGTCCAGGATGTCGGACTTCTGGCCCGGCGTACCGGCGTTCTCCACGTCGCCGGGGCTCTTGCCGAGGGTGCTGTTGCCGGTGTCGACGCCGGTGTTGCCGCCGTAGAAGCCGTCGTGGTGCACGACGGGGCCACCCCCGGGCGTGGGCACGGTGATGCCGCTGTTGCCGTCGCCGGTAACGGTGCTGATGGTGGTGTCGCCGGGGTTGTTGCCGATGGGGTTGCCCGCCGTGTCGACGGGAAGTTGGGTGACCGGGTCGACGTGGGTGCCGGAGGGGCCGAGGCCGGTGACGCCGCCGGGCGCGAAGGTGCCGGTGGCCGGTCCGTACGTGACGGAGAACTCGCCCTCGGGTCCGCCCGCGTTCGGGCCGTGCACGACGGTGCTGCCGGGTTCGTGGATCGGGTCGGCCCCCTGCGTGGTGATCGTGGGGCCGTCCGGGCCGTTGGACAGGGTGTTCTGGCCACCTGTCATGTCCGGTTTGCCGAACAGGCCCCAGCCCTCCTGCTGCGGGGTGTTCACCGTCACCTGGGTGTTGGTGCCGGTGATGCCGGCGCCGCTCGGCGAGTTGTCCACCGTGGCCTGGCCGTTGTTGTCGACGGTGTGGCTGACGCCGGAGTCGTGGTGGACGGTGGTGGTGGCCGGGCCGGTGCCGTCGTTGCCGATGGTGGTCGTGAACCCGTCGGCGGTGAACGTGGTGGTCTGCCCGTCCGACGAGATGGTGGCGCCGTTGTTGTTGGTGATCGTGCTGGGGGCCGGTGCGGGTGCCGGTGCGCCACCTGCGGCCGGCGGGCCGCCCGCGGGGTTCGGGCGCGGCGGCACCTTCGCCTCGGCCCCGTCGGGGGTGTGTACGGTGATCGTGCCGTCGGGTCCCGAGTTGACGGTCGTGGCCGGACCGCCGGGTGTCTGATGGTGGGTGAAGGTGACGTCGCCGCCCGGGTCGACCGTGGTGCTGACGCCCTGGGTGTCGACGCCGTTGGTGCCGACATCGGCCTGCGCACCGCCGGCTCCGGTGTCGGTGAAGGTGGCCACGGGGTTGTTGTTGGCGTCGGTGTTGGAGGTGATGGTGACCGGGCCGCTGGTGACCGTGCCGGTGTTGTCCACGCCGAAGTTGCCGTTGTTGTCGGCGGCGGTGGTGCCGTTCGCCCCCGTGACGACGGTGCTGTTGGGGCCCGCTGGGGCGTTGTTGCTGATGGTGCCGTCGTTGTTGATCGTGCTGTTCGCGGTGTTGGTGCCGTTGACGTCCGTCTGGGCGCCGTTCCCCGTCAGGGTGGTACTGCTGCCGCCGGAGGTGGTGACCTGCGTCGGGTTGGCTCCGTCGGCCGGATGTACGGTGACCGAGGCGGGCCCGCCCTGCGGTCCGACCGTGGTCGGGCCGTTTCCGCCCGTACTCACCGACGTACCGTTCTGACTGACGGTCGTGACGCCGTTCG
>NZ_BMRN01000062.1 GCF_014648655.1 Streptomyces atratus | reverse complement strand
CTCACCCACGGCGACGACGGCGAGTTCTCCCTCTCGGCGGTCCTCAGCCCCGTCCTCGGCGGCGTCGACCAGGCCACCGCCGAGGAACTCGCGCACGCCGCCCATCAGATCTGCCCGTACTCCAAGGCCACGCGCGACAACATCCCCGTCACCATCAACGCCGGCACCGCCGCCTGACACGACCCCGCGACCGCGGGTCCCGTGCTCCTTCCCCCAGCAGGGAACCCACACCCCCGCCACATCCGCACCACCGACTGGAGAGAGACGGGTCACGACATGGTTTCCACGACGTACACATCCGCACGGACCGCCGAGCACCCTCGTTCCGTGCCCGGCCCGCGCTCCGCCGCGTCCGGCGGGCAGCGGCCCCAGGACGCCGGAACCTCCCAGGTCCGTGAGTGGCCCGACGACACACAGGTGTGGAACTGGGCGACGAGCGTGGTCCTGTCGGGGTACGGTCCGGCGGCCTCGAATTTCGTCTGACAGCGGATCAGGCCGAGGCCACCTCCCGAGTCGAGTTCGGCCCGCTGGTGACGTCCAACTTGTACCGAAACCCCGACCTGCCGGCCGACATGGCCTGCACCACCGACCACATCAGCGAGGGCCGGCTGATCCTCGGAATCGGGTCCGGCTGGTACGAACGTGACTACCTTGAGTACGGCTACGAGTTCGGCAACGCCGGGAGCCGGCTGGACGAGCTCGGCGAGGCCCTGCCCCGGATCCGGCGGCGCCGGGAGCAGCTCGACCTGCGCCCGACTCGCAAGATCCCGCTGCTGATCGGCGGGAACGGCGTCCGCAAGATCCTGCGGTTCACGGCCGAGCACGCCGGCACCTGGCACGGATTCGGCCAACCGGCCGAGATCGCCGAGCGGCATCAGGTCCTGGACGACCGGTGCGTCCGGATCGGCCGCGACCCCGGTGAGATCGAGTGCTCGGCCCGGGTCTTCCGGCAGGGCCTGGACGAGGTCGGCCCCGGCTTGCTCGACGTCGGTACCCGGCTCTTCCAACTGGTCTCCCCGGGCCCGGTATTCGACATCGCGCCCGTCCTCGACCGGCTGGCCTTCCGCGACGACATGAACCGCTCGGGGGCCCCGGACCACCGCATGAGTCAGGCCGGCCTGCAATGACATGCCCATCTGCCCGTGAAGATCGCCCAGTGACCTGGTGGTGAGTTGGTTCGTCACCCCATGAGTCGTTTCGTACCAGTTCATGGGCTCAGCTGACAGGTGCCGGTTGGCTTCGGTCTGCTGTGGGTTGTGGGTGACAGCAGGCTGGAGCCGCTGGTCCAGGGCGCGAGGTCGGGACGGGTGGTGCCGGGCTGCTCGGTAACGATCACCGGCGGAACCGGCCGCGTCACCCCCTCCGGCGGCCGGCTCCGGCCGGTCGCCTGGAGGAAGTCCGCCGGCGGCTCGTAGCAGGGGTGGCTGAGTGCCGTCGGGGATCATCGAGGCCCAGGAGATGCCCTCGGTGCGGTCCTTGAACTCCTGCTTCATGGCGTCCAGCAGTCCGGGCCGCTCGATGAGGCCGACGGCGCCGGCCGCGAGGTAGCGGGCCGCGGACAGCAGCGCCTGATGGCCGATGCCGGTGGCCGCCGTGGCGGTGTCGCCCCAGTTCTGAGTCACGCGGGCGGTTCGGAGCGAGGACGGCGGTCATTTCGCCGCGTGCTCGCGGGCCAGCTCGACCGCCCGCCTCACCGGTCCCCGGTACACGGGCCCGTGGCCGGGCAGCACGACGCCGGCGTCCAGGTCCTCCAGCAGGGCCAGGGAGCGAAGCGCTCCGGGCCGGTCGGTGTGGAACATCCCGGGAAGCAGTTGCGGGCCGTCGATGCGCGAGGTGGGGTGGGCGGTCACCAGGGCGTCGCCGCTGACCAGGATGCCGCTGTCGGGCAGCAGGTAGGCGCTGTGCCCCTCGGTGTGCCCGGGCGTGTGCACCGGTACGGGGCCGCCGGGCAGCTCGAGCGCGCCCGGCGCCGGGAAGGCCTGGGGTTCGGCCACCGGCACGTGAGCGGTGCCGCCCGCCTTGAGGGCGTGCACGGCCCAGGGCACCACGCCGGGCTGCCAGGCCCGCGCCACGATCTGACCAACGGTCACCTGGTCCAGGAAGTCCCGGCGGGCGTGGCCGACCTCCCGCTCGTGCATGAGGACCGACGTGCCGTACGTCGCCCGCAGGTGTTCGGCGGCTCCGATGTGATCGTTGTGCGCGTGCGTGACAAGAACCGCGCTCACGGCCTCCGGGGCGAGCCCGACGGCGGCCAGCGAGGCGAGGACGGCGTCCCGGTCGCCCGGATACCCGGTGTCGATCAGGGTGCCGCTGTCGCCGTCCTTGATGATCACCCAGTTGGTGTTGCTGCCCGTGACCAGATGGACCTTGTCGTCGACGCTGACCAGGGAGCCGTCGCGCAGGACGCCGTACATGCCTGTTCCTCTCGCTGCGATTGCCGCGCCGGGAGCAGGCGATTTCTGCTGGCGAGCGGGAAACAGGATAACAACACGTGTGCTGCGCACCGATGGTGCGCAGCACACGTTTCACCTACCGGTCGCGTCCGGCGTACCGGGGCGCCGGACGCCTCAGGCCTGCCCGAAGGCTCCCAGGCCGGCGGGCGTGGCGCCCGGCGGGCCGAGGATGACGTCCCCGAACTCCTCGGTGACGGACTTGAAAAGCTCCATGTCCCACTCGGTCTCGGCCGTGGCCAGGTGGGCGGGCGTACCCGTGCGACGGATCAGCTCGGCGAACCTGGCGGGGGAGGTGATGGCCAGGGTGCGCGCGCCGTCCTCGCCCGCTTTGATGGTGTGCGGCGTGTTCATCGGAACCCGGTAGAAGTCGCCGGAGCGCAGGGTGTACGTGTCGGGGCCGGACCATACGGTCAGAGTGCCCTCCACGATCCAGATACGTTCCTCGTATCCGGTGTGCATGTGCAGCGGCGTGCCCGCGTGGGCGGGCAGCGTCACCTCGGAAATGTCGTGACGGCCCTCCGTCTCCTCCGCGGATGTGAGGATGGACAGGTGTAAGTGCTGGCCCAGGACGAACTGACGGTCCTGGGGAACAGGCGGCGGTGAAGGGAAGTTGGTCATGGTGCGTGGCTCCTGGCTCACATGGACACCGAGACCCGGTACGCGGGTGACGTGCGAGCGCGCACGTGAGAGACCTCCCGAGCGGGTCTTCATTCGATAGTGGAAGTCTATACGGAAGAAACATGTGAGTGTGAGGGAGGCGCTGTGACGGCACCGGCGTCGCACCCCGGAAACACCCACTGGGAGGACCGCGGCGGTTCAGAGGGCTGGACTCACCAGCCGCGATACTGGCGGCGGCCACACGTTTGTTCGTGCAGCCGGGATATGCGAGCGTCAGCCCGGTCGACATCGCCCGTGAAGTGGGCACGGCGTTGCCCGCGGTGCAGACCATCACGGGCGGCAAGTCCGCGCTGTTGGGAAAGCGTCTGAACCTTCTGCGCCGCGGTCTCGTTCTGTGGGTGTGGCGGGGTCGGTACGCCGTCGCCTGTCCGTCAGCATCACGGCTGCCTGAAGCGGGCGCAAGCCCGCCGGCGTACGCCGCCGGGATCGGGAGGAGCATCCCGTACGAGGACGCTCGCCGTCCTCACCGCCAGACCGGTCCCGGGTACCCGTCCGTTCCCCCGATTCGTTCCGCCGCAGTCGGGGTTCCACCGGCAAGGGAGCAACCATGGACGCGCACCACGGCAGCCGTCTGCAAGAAGCTCTGGCGGCGTTCGCCAGGAAACACGAGGCCTTGCTCAAGGCCGAGCTGGAACTGCAGACCACATCGGTGACGGCCCGGTCCAGGGACGGTGCCGTGGAGGCCACTGTGGGGGGTGACGGCGAGACGTCCGGAGTGCGTTTCCCCAACAACATGTTCCAGGCCATGAGCGGTCAGGCGCTGGCCGACAGCTTCATGGAGGCGCTCGCGAGGGCGCGGTCGGAGGTGGCGACCCGCCGCATCGCCATCGTGGAGTCCACCAGGCTCCAGATGTCGCGTGGACACGGTCAGCCGGGCCCGGAACGCCCCGGCCCGGGCCGCAAGCCCGAGCCGGGAATGCCCCCTGACACGATCAAGCAGCCGTTGACGAAGCGCACCCTGGGAATCGGGTGGTGACCGGTCGGTGACCCGTCGGGTCTCGGCTCGTGGACCACTTCTGGTCGGGCGTACCGGCGCAGGACCACCATCCGGGCCTGGCGGAACATCGACCGCCTCGCCGGCATGGATGGCTCGGTGCGTGGCCGGCTCTTCATTCTCGGGGTGCCGGCGGGACTGTGAAGTCCCGCCGGCACCCCGCGCTGCGCAAGCTGCGTGCCGTGGCGGGACTCGGGGTCGTGTGAGCCGAGCTGTCACGGCACCGGGGACTCCACGCACATCTCCAGCGCGGCGGTGAGCTGCCGCCGGAAGGTGTCCACTTGGGGACAGTGGCTCACGTCCTGGATGAGAACCGGCAGCACGTACCGCTCGGCGACGATCCACCGTGCGGCGTCCGCCCGGTCGTCGAACCGCTGGGGACGGACGCCGACGCGCGGGGGAGGCAGGACGACGTCGCTGTTGTGTGGAGCGAGGAGGGTGGTCGCGGCGTCGGCACTGTGCAGGTAGTGCTCGAACATCCGGGCGCGGGCCTCGGCGAGGATCTCCTTCCCGTCCACACTGCGGCCCAGTTCCGCCGCGTAGCTGCGCAGCAGTGTGTGGCAGGCGTACCGGCCGGGAGTCTGTTCCACGATCATGTTGCGGTCGACGAGTTCGGCCATGTACTCACGTGTTGCCCGCGGGTGGGTACACGACAGGCTTGTTGCGGCGGGCAGGGTGATGTCTTGTGAGGGGTGCAGGCTGAGGAGCCGGAACAGGGCCGCGGCACCGCTGCTCAGCGTGTCGTAGCTGCGGGAGAAGACGCTTCGGGGATCGGTGCGGGCATCGTGGCTGGAGAAGGCCACGAGGCTGTCCTGGTTGTCGCGGAGATGCTGCGCGAGCGCGCCGAGCGGAAAGTGGGGATGCATGAGGGCACGCGCGCTGACGACGGCCAGTGCCAGGGGGAGTCCGCCACACAGGTCGACGATCTCCTCCGCTGTCGTCCGCGCGCCTCTGATCCGGTCCGCGCCCAGACGGTGTTCGAGCAGTTCCAGGCCCTCCTGCCCGGTCATGGCAGGCAACGGCAGGAGCCGGGCGTTGTCGGTGACGGCCAGGCCTTCCAGCCGCCGACGGCTGGTGACGATCGTCAGGCACCCGGGTGTGCCGGGCAGCAGGGGACGTACGTGTTCGCAGTCGTGGGCGTCGTCCAGGACGATCAGCAGGCGGCGTCCGGCCAGTGTCCTGCGGTAGAGCGAGCCCAGCTCCGTCGTGCTCGCGGGCACCGGGTCCGGGCGCGCGCCGAGCGCGCCGAGCACCTCCGTCATCGCGACAGTCGGGTCGAGAGGCGGCCGCGAGGCATGGTGTCCCTGCAGGTCGACGTGGATCTGGCCGTCGGGGAAGCGAGCGGCGACCAGGTGGGCCCAGTGCAGGGCCAGAGTCGTCTTGCCTACACCGGCCATGCCGCAGATGGCCACGGTCGTCGTCAGGGGGTTCTCCTCGCCCTCCAGGGGCAGCAACTCCAGACACTGGCTCAGCGCCTTGCGGCGCCCCGCGAACGGCTGGTGCGCGGCGGGCAGCTGTGCGGGCCGCGCGGCCGGACCGGTGGGCGGCGCCGGGCCGTCCTCGACGCGTACGGCCCGGTGGCGCAGCAGGTGCTGCTGGGCCGCGCGCAGGCCGGGACCGGGTTCGACCCCTAGTTCCTTGGCCAGGGTGTGCCGGATGCTCTCGAACTGCTGGAGCGCCTCGGCCTGGCGGCCGGTCGCGGCGAGGGCGGCGATGATCCGGGAGTGGAGGGCCTCGTCGAACGGGTGGCAGGCGACCGCGCGGCGCAGTGCCGTCAGGACTTCTTCCGTCAGCGCGGGTGCCGAGGTGAGGACCACGTCGGCGGCTTCCTTCGCCGTCGCGACGTACTCGTGTCCCACGGAGGTGAACAACGGGTGCTGTGCCACATACGTGCCGGCCGCGACGGTCGGACCGTGCCACAGGCCCAGCGCCTCGATGAAGTCCTGTGCGCCCTTCTTGGGGGCGCCGGCCTTGACGGCGAGCTGTGCCTGTGCGTGCAGGTCGCGGAAGCGAAGAAGATCCGAGGTGGAGGTGTCCACCAGGAGCCGGTACCCATCCGCGGCCCGCAGGAGGTGTGCGGCCATGGTCCGGCTCCGCAGTTCGGGCTCCAGCGCCCTGCGCAGCGCGCCGATGTGACGGTGTACGACGTTGGCCGCACTGGGCGGAGGATCGTCGTCCCAGAGGATGTCCACCGCTTCGCTCAGGGTGAGCGGTCCGGGGGCTCGCAGAAGCAGCAGGGCGAGCAAGGCCATGCGCTTGGGAGGACCCAGTTCCAGCTCTGTGTCGCCGCGTGTTGCCCGTACGGTGCCGAGGATCGAGTAGCGCACTGGCGCGTCCATCTCGGGTTGACCTCGCAGTTCCTTCCGTGTCACTCCGGTGTGACCACCGGACCGACGTCACCATTTTAAATGGTGACGAACCGTCTCACTCGCGAGCAGTCACTGTCAAGCGGGTGTGTCTCGCGCGGTGACGACTCCCCGCCGTCTATGTGAACCGGTGCCACGGGGCAGATGGTTCGGAAAAACCTCAGAACTGCTCCTCGCGATGGTGTGGTCGCGGGTGTTGGGCCCGGTGGGCTGCGGCTGCGCGGCGGGCCTGCGCGCCGGGTCGTTTACGACGGCGAGTGCCGTCCCGTCGTACGGCCTGCCCCGGCGCCGATCCGTCACCAGCCGGTGGAGCGCATCTCGAACGGCACGTGCCCGTTCGAAGTCGGCTTCCGTGGAGGGGGTGACCGAGTCGACAAGTCCGGACTCCAGGTACCAGGCGTCGAGTTGCTTTGGTGTCGTGAGCGCTTCAATTCTGGATGAGCGCCGCGCGCGGAGCGTCGCGGCGAAGTCGAGCGCGGGGTCTCCGCACACGAAGATGTGATTACGTGTCATGTAACCATTCTGATTGGTTACTTAAGGTCGGGTAAAATGTGATGCCTTTGACAGGTGAGTCAACAGGTGTCAATCTCGCAACCTGTTAGAAAGGTGATTCGGGCGACTGTCCCACCTCGAAGGAGCAGCGAACATGGCAGATCAGCCGAAACGACGCACCGACGGCGCACCGGTGGGGCGGCGCGCGCTGCTGGGGATGCTGGGCGCGGGTGCGGCGGGACTCGCCGCCGCACCCTACCTCCAGCGCGGCTGGGAGAACCTCCGCGCCGCCGCCTCCCGGATCGACTCCACCGGAATCACCGGGCTGCTGCCCGATCCGGGCGGTTTCCGGTACTACAGCATCGTCGGGTCGGTGCCGCACAAGGACGAGAGCAACTACGCGCTGAAGATCAGCGGCCTGGTCGACCGGCCCAAGACCTACACCCTGTCCGAGCTGCGAGCGCTTCCGCAGACGCGGGTCGTCCGCGACGTGCTGTGCACCGACGGATGGCGCGTGGACGACACCCCCTTCCAGGGGGTGAAGCTGGCCGATCTCCTTGACGCCGCCGGTGTGCGCGACATGGGCGCGGCGGTTCGGTTCACGTGCTTCGACGGCGCTTACACCGAAAGTCTCACCTTGGAGCAGGCCCGCCGCTCGGACGTTCTGGTTGCGCTGAACATGCAGGACAAGCCGATCACCCATGAACACGGTGGCCCGGTCCGCCTGTATGTGGCGCCGATGTACTTCTACAAGTCGGCCAAGTGGCTGTCCGGTATCGAGGTCACCGAGAAGGTGGTCCCCGGTTTCTGGGAGGAGCGCGGCTATGCGGTCGACGGCTGGCTCGACGGCGCGGACCGGAACAATGACGGCGCCTGAGCGGGACGGCCGCATCCGGCGGTTCGGCCGCTCCCAGCGGCTGGTCCACCGGTCAACCGGATGGCTGATGCTGCTCTGCCTGGTCACCGCGGCCTGCCTGTACCTGGGCCCCGTGGCCCAACTCGTCGGCCGGCGTCATCTCGTGGTCACCGTCCACGAGTGGTCCGGCATCCTGCTGCCGGCGCCCTTCCTGCTGGGGCTGCTGTCCGCCGAGTTCCGTGCCGACCTGCGCCGCCTGAACCGCTTCGCGGAGTACGACAGGCAGTGGCTGCGGGCCGCCCGCAGGCGTCTGCCATCGCCGCAGGACCGTCCGGCCGGCAAGTTCAACGCGGGGCAGAAGCTCTACGCGGGATGGATCGCCGGTGCCGTGCTGGTGATGATGTCCACCGGCCTGCTGATGTGGTTCGTGGGGTTGCTGCCCTTCATCTCCCGTACCAGCGCGATCTTCGTGCACGACGTGCTGGCCTGGGTGATCACCGTTGTCCTGATCGGTCATATACGCAAGGCGTACGCGGACCCGGAGGCGCGACTGGGCATGCGGACCGGCTACGTCAGCCGGTCCTGGGCCGACCGGAACCACTCCCGCTGGCTGCCGAAAAGCGGTCGACACGTCGGCTGAGGAGAGCACCGTCGCGTCGGCGCGTCCACGAAGCCACCGGCGCTTCAGGGCGGGCACGGGCGCCCGGACCGCCGGTCTCCCGAAGGCGCCGTTGCCGTGTGCCTGGGGGCCGGCGGACGTGACGGACGATCTCGAGCTCATCACCTCTGAGGCGGTGATCAACGCCCTCGTCCACGCAGGCAGCGGCGTCGACGTCCGGATCAGGTTCCTGGGGGATCGGGTCGTCCGGAGATGCGGAACGAGGACACCGCCCCGCCCGCCCCCACGCCCTGCTCCCTGTCGTAGGAGGACAGCACTTCCCGTCGTAGGAGGGCAGCCGCCAGGCGGAGCACGGGCGCGGCAAGACCGTCTGGCTCGAAGTGGACGTCTCCGGGTGGTGGACCGTCGAATGACCTAACCCGTCCGGAAGACACATGTCAGCTGGACCGCGGTTCGAGTGGGGTCCGTACACACCCCGCGCCGCACACGACGGAAACACTGACCGTCAACTGACTGATGTGCCGGGGCGTCATGTGAGGCCAATGTAAGCACTGACGATCCGTGCGGCTCCGGGTGCGCCCGGTCCACTGATCCTCATCCCGTAACCTGCTTGACTGGTGATGCAATTCGTGTCAGTTTCTTCTCGCACACACCGTGCGGGAATCGCCGGTGCATGTGTCACCGCTTCGGACAGGTATCTACTTCTGATAGGAAAGCCATGAGACGACGACTGCTGACCGCCGTCGCAGCCGGGGTGCCGCTGGCCGCTGCGGTGTACCTGCCGACCGCCTCGGCGGACACCGGGAGCTCCGCCTCCCAACCGCGCACCTGCTCGACCGTCACCGTGCAGGCCCCCGCGGGCACCGAGGTGGAGAGCGTGGTGTCGGTCGACCGTCCGGCCGGGGCCGTCGATGTGCCCGAGATCCCGCCCCTCCCCGCCTCGCAGGTCACTGGCGTGCCGGCCTACTGCGACGTGACGGTGACGCTGACCCACCCGGGCGAGGGAGACCACGCCAAGGTGAAGGTCTGGCTGCCCCAGAACGGCTGGAACGGCCGCCTGCAGACGATCGGCGGCAGCGCCTTCGCCGCCGGCGACTACGGCACCGGCCTGGCGGACGCCGTCAAGAACGGCTACGCCGCCGCCACCACCGACGCCGGCGTCAAGTCCTACCTCGACACCAGCTGGGCCCTGGACACCGAGGGGCGGGTCAACACCTCGCTGCTGAAGAACTTCGCCTCCCGGTCCGAGCACGAGGCGGCGGTTGTCGCCAAGCAGGTCATCGGCGGCTACTACGGCAGGGCGGCCTCCTACTCGTACTTCAACGGCTGCTCCACAGGTGGCCGTCAGGGCTATGCGGAGGCCCAGCGCCACCCCGACGACTACGACGGCATCCTCGCCAACGCGCCCGCCATCAGCTGGGACGAGTTCGAGGTCGCCACCCTGTGGCCGCAGGTGGTCATGAACAACGAGAAGACCTACCCGACAGGGTGTGAGTTCGACGCCTTCAACGCCGCCGCGGTCAAGGCGTGCGACTCGCTCGACGGCGTCAAGGACGGCCTGGTCGAGAACCCGGCCCGCTGCGACTTCGACCTCCGTCGGCTGATCGGCACCAGCCTTGAGTGCGAGGGCAAGCAGGTGACCATCACCGCGGCCGACGCGGCCGTGGTCCGCAAGATCTGGGACGGCCCGCGCACCACGTCGGGCAAGAAGCTGTGGTCCGGCGTCCCGATCGGCGCCGACCTGAAGTTCCCGAACCTGGCGGGCACCCAGCGGGACGCGGACGGCAACCTCAAGGGCGCCCCGTTCCCCGTCCCCGCCGTCTGGGTCGCCTCCTGGCTCGAGAAGCAGCCCGCGTTCGACGTCTCGACGATCACCTACAGCCGGTTCACCCAGCTGTTCCGGCAGTCCCAGGCCGAGTACGACAAGATCATCGGCACCGACGACCCGGACCTGTCCGCCTTCCGCAGGTCCGGCGGCAAGCTGCTGACCTGGCACGGTCAGCAGGACCAGCTCATCCCCACCCAGGGCACGGTGTCCTACCGCGAGCAGGTCGAGCGGAAGATGGGCGGCACCAAGCGGGTCGACGACTTCTACCGTCTCTTCCTCGCGCCGGGCACGGCCCACTGCGGCCTCAACGGGCAGACCGACGACCTCGGCGCCCTGCGCGCCTGGGTCGAGCACGGCAAGGCGCCCAGGACGCTGACCGCCACGCTGACGAACACCTCCGGCGCGCAGGTCACCCGCGACCTGTGCGCCTACCCGAAGGTGTCCCGCTACAAGGGCCACGGTGACCCGGCCGCCGCCGGCAGCTTCCGCTGCGTGCCCCCGTCCCGGCACTGACCTGCCGACACATCCCCAGCGACTGAGAAAGGCCGACGGTCATGAGCACCAACACCACGACACCCGGTACGCCGACCGCGACCGGTGAGCGTTCCTCCCTGCTGAAGCTGTACCTGTCCCGGGGCGTCCTGGCCGTGGTGTGGGCCGTGGCGTTCGCCGGAGCCCACAAGGACGTCGACGCCGTGGCGATCACCCTGCTGGTCGTCTACCCGCTGATCGACGCGGTGTCCTCGCTCCTCGACCTGCGGACCGCGCCGGACGGACCGGAGCGCCGGGTGACGCTGTTCAACGGCGTTCTGAGCACCGTCGCCGCGATCGCCGTGGGCATCGCGGGCGCCGGCGGCGAGCAGCCAGTGCTGCACGTGTTCGGCGCCTGGGCCGTGGTCTCCGGCGCGGCCCAGGTGGCGGTCGGCATCCGGCGGCGCGGTCCCGAGCTGGGCAAGCAGTGGCCGATGCTGGTCGCGGGCGGCCTGTCCGTCCTCGTCGGCGTCTTCTACAACATCCAGGCCGCGGGCGACGATCCGTCGCTCGACGTGCTGTCCGTCTACGCCACCGGCGGCGGCGTGTTCTTCATCGTCCAGGCCCTCTTGCTGGGCTGGAAGTCCCGCCAGCTTCGGACCCGGACCGTCTGAGCACCCCGCGCGTCACGTCCTCGGCCCGCCCCTGAAGGGGCGGGCCGAGGACGTCTTCATGGGCGGTTGCTGCGGTCGGGTCATACGTTCCTCCCGATCCGTGGACTCGGGCGTCCCGGCGTACCCGGCACGGGGCGCCCGGCCCGGCCGTGCGTCCTGCGGTCCGCAGACCGGCACGGAAAGCGGGGTGGAACGGTCGTCCCCGCCTGACGCTGCACGCGAGGGCGACCGCCCGTTCCCGCCACCGTTGACCAGCCAATCAACGCCCGGCGGCGGGAGCCTCCACTGGATACAACGGGACGCGGCACCGGCGGGGTTCACGGCCCGACGGGAATACGTGATCGCGGCGGCCGATGTGTGCCCTGGCGTGTCCCACCGCCGCGCCCGGTGCGGAACGTGGGCTGCTTGATTTTCCGGCACCCCCGCCCTCGCCGACCGTGCAGTGCGGATGACGAACGGCCCTTTCGCCGCGGGCGCATCCGAGCCGCCCGTCGACCCCACCCGGCTCCGCCGGGACGTAGAGGCCCTCGCAGGAGGACCGCGGAGCCGGAGCAGGGAGCCACGGGCGATGCGGCGGGCCGAGGCATACGTGTGTGACCAACTGGCCGCAGTGGACCGGCGGATGGAGCGCCGGGCGTTCGACCTGCGCTGCCGGATCGGATCGACCGCCCGCCCGTCGCGCACTCGCTCTCGGATCGCGGCTGCATCGTCGGCCGAGGGAGCCAACCTGATCGCCTCGCTGCCCGGCTTCGGCGACGGGCCGGCGTTGCTGGTCGGCGCCCACCTGGACAGTGTCGACGGCAGTCCGGGAACGGACGACGACGCCTCAGGGGTCGCGGTGGTGCTGGAGACGGCACGGCTGCTGTCCCGGCCGCCCGTCGCGTCGCCCGTCTTCCTGGCCCTTTTCACCATGGGGGCGCTCGGCCTCATCGGCGCCCGCCACGACGCTCGCGAGCTGAGCCACACCCGCCGGCTCCGCGGGACGATCTGCCCATCTGGGCCGCAGCGACCACGCGCCGTTCTGGAACCGCCGGGCCCCCGCGCTGATGCTCTCGGACACCGCGCCGTAATCCGCACGACCACCGGCCGACCGACGTGCGGGCCACACCGGACTTCCACCGTCCGGCCGCGGTGGCCACGGCCACCGCCAGGACCGCCGTCTCCCGGCCCGGATGACGACTGGTCCGGATGACGACGAACCGTCAGTCGGACGGCACTTCGCCGCCGCTCAGCAGGCCGACGGCGACCGCGTCCCAGTCCACGCCGTCCAGCTCGTACCCGGCCGGGACGAGCCGGTAGGTGTGCTCCAGCCATTCGGCCAGCGGCGGAACCGGAAGTTCGAACAGGGCTTTCAGGCCATGGGAGTTGAGCTGCAGCCAGGCCGTCGACCGCTCGTCCAGGTGCGTGGGCCACACCTGGACGTCACCGAGGCCGCCGAGGGAGAACAGGCCCTGGTGGAGCAGGTCGCGGCCCAGCAGCCAAGTGACGCGCGGGCCGCCCGCGACGATGAACGTTGTGGTCACCATGAGGGGATGAGCGGGGTCGAACCGGAATTCGGCTCGCAGGGACTGCTGGGCGTACACGTTCAGCAGCCGTCGGACGTCCAGGAAGAGCGGGGGAAGGCCGTGCGCTGCTGTCCGAGGTGCCCGTATACCCGGGTCGTTGCCGCTCATGACAGGTGTTCCTTCCACGTGGCGGAGGCTGGTGCCACCACTGTCGTCCACAGGGCAATTCGGCACATCAGTCACTTGACGGTGCGGTGACGTGCGCTTTACCCGGCTCCATGCGTCGGCCGCCCGGGGAGGCCGCGGCGATGGCACGGGCGGAACGCGGCGCGGCGCCCGGGTCGGCGAGACCGCGCCCGGCGAACGGCCCTGCGGTACCGGGACATCAGATCATCCGACGGTTCCTGCCGAGCGGCGCCCACGATTCCTGAGAGGGCGCCGGGAGCCTGCGCAGGCCGTCATTGCCCGGCCCCACGAATTCGGGTGCGGGACGACCCTGGCGTGCCTGGCGTCATCGGTCACACAGGTGATGACGTCGCTGTGTGGCACTCCGTTCCCCTGCCGGAGTGCCACACAGCCGCGTCGGAGCGGAGTCCGTGCCGCCGGCGGGGCGGTCGACCGGGACGGCCCCGGTCACCTGCGGCATACGGCGCCCCGGTGCGGATGGGGCTCCTTGTGGCCGGTGACATTAAGTCATTCGACTGTTCCCCCGGCGGGCACGGGTGGACGACTCTGGACCTTGCCACCCCATCCACACGCCCGTGCCGGGTGCCCGCCAACGCCCGCGGAGGGACCGTGCCGTGAACCGAACTCCCGTCGTCCTCATCCATGGCGCCTGGCTGCACGCGCTGTCCTGGCAGTCGTGGATCGACCGCTTCACCAGCCGGGGCTTCGACGTCGTCGCTCCAGGGTGGCCGGGCGAGCCTCTCACCGTCGGGGAGGCGCGTCGTCCTTCCGCGACCATGCGGCGCGTCGGGCTCGACGTGCTCACGGATCACTACGCGCGCGTCGTGCGGTCCTTCGACACTCCGCCCGTGATCATCGGCCACTCGGTCGGCGGGCTCGTCGCCCAACACCTCCTGGGCACCGGACTGGGCCGGGCCGCGGTCGCCATCGCTCCGGCACCGATCGCGGGAGCCCCCTGGGCGCCGGCGCTCACCGAGCGGGTCGTGCACTCCTCGCCGGCCGACTCCCCGGAGGAGCGAGCGCCGACCGTGTCGCTGAGCGCCGAGCAGTTCCGCGAGTACTTCGCCAACACCGTTCCGGAGGAGGAGTCCTCGTGTCTGTTCAGGCACTACGTCATCCCCTCCTCGCGCCGCCTGCTGTCCGACCTGGGGCTGGCGGACGGCGGCTGCCACCCCCGGCGGACGGTGGACACCGGCAACACGCGGCGAGGTCCCCTGCTGCTCATCTCCGGGCAGGAGGACCGCATGGTGCCCGACAGCGTCACGCGCGCCGTGTACAAGCTGTACGGGGACTCGACGGCGACCAGCGACCTGAAGCAGTTCCCCGACCGCGCGCACTCCCTGACCATCGACAGTGGCTGGCGGACGATCGCCGACCACGTCCTGCTCTGGCTCGCGCTGCAGGACATCCATGGGACCGAGCTGTCGTGACGGACGGCGGATGGCCGGAGAGGGGCCGGGCCACCGGCCCCGCCCCTCCCGCGAGCACTCGACTCATGGCACGGGCCGCACCGGATCGCGGCCCGGGAGGGAACGACATGCGCAGCAGCAACCCGGCTTTCTCCCGACGGCGTTTCCGCCGCGGCGACGGCTCGGCCGGGTCCGCCGTCCGGCAGCCCCAGCCGACGGCTGTCGGTGCGGCTCCGGGCGCCGACCCGTTCGGCGCGGCACCCGCCAACCCCTACGTCACCAACCCCTTCGCCGAGCCCGCAGCCTGGGACTCCAAGGCCGACGCACGCACCGCTGGTACCGCGATGACCATCGACGACGTCGTGGTCCGCACCGCCGCCACACTCGGCACGGTCGTCCTCACCGCCGTACTCACCGCCGTACTGTCCTGGGTTCTGCTGCCCGTCGACAGCACCGGCATCGCCAGTTCCTACGGCATCGCTGTCGGCGCCGCCCTGGTGGCGTTCGCCCTCTCGATGATCCAGGCGTTCCGCCGCACACCCTCCCCGGCGCTGATCCTGGGGTATGCGGCCTTCGAGGGTGTCTTCCTCGGCGTCGTCTCCAGCGCCACTTCGACCTGGATCTCGCCGGGTGTCGTCGTCCAGGCGGTCCTGGGCACCATGGCGGTCTCCGCGGGTGTGCTCATCGCCTACAAGCGGCGCTGGATACGTGTCACCCAGCGGTTCTTCGGGTTCGTGACGGCCGCGGCGACCGGCTTCCTGCTGCTGGTGGCGGACGCGCTCTTCTCGGCCTTCGGAGCCGACGACGGCCTGGGCTTCAGCAGCGGTGGCCTCGGCGTCCTGTTCGGTGTCATCGGTATCGCGCTCGGCGCGGCCTTCCTGGCGCTGGACTTCAAGCAGGTCGAGGACGGCATCGCCTACGGCGCCCCCCGCGAGGACTCCTGGTTCGCCGCCTTCGGTCTCGTGACCACTCTGGTGTGGATCTACCTGGAGGCCCTCCGGGTACTGTCGATCCTTCAGAGCGACGATTGACACCTACCGGCCGTTCCCCGAGGGGAACGGCGGATCCCGCCGGGGCATCGGCAGACACGGCGGGCGAGAACGGTAGACGTCATCGCTCCCAGGCACGTGTGCGAGTATCGAAGACACCGGCCCCGGGAACGATGGGGCGGAAAGGGCGGGGCGGGCCATGACCAGGGTGCTGGAGGATGTCGAGCGCGCCGAGGACACGGCGCTGACCCGGGCAGCCCAGCGGGGCGATGTGACCGCGCTGGGGCTGCTGCTGGAGCGCCACCGTCCCGGTATGCGGGCGGTGGCGCTGAGCCTGCTGGGTCCAGGCCCCGACGTGGACGACGTGATGCAGGACGCCGCGCTGGTGGCGCTGCGCCGTATCGGTGACGTCCGCGACCCGGCTGCCGTGGGGGCCTGGCTGCGGATGGTGGTGCGCAACGGCAGCCGGACGGTGCTGCGCGCGGCGCGCCGGACCGAGCCGCTGGCGGAAGTGCCGCTGCCGCCGGCGCTGACCACCCCCGAGCACGTACTGGACAAGCACGCCCTGCGCGACTGGATCTGGGAGGCTGTCGAGGAGTTGTCCCCGGCGCTGCGGCTCCCCGTCGTGCTGCGCTACTTCTCCACGGGCGTCACCTCCTACCAGCAGATCGCCGAGGCGTGCGGGATACCCGTGGGCACGGTCCGCAGCCGGCTCAACCAGGCCCGTGCGGGTCTGGCCAGGGCCCTTGAGGCCACCGCGGCCGGTGCGCACGAGGACGTCCGGCGGCGGACCGAGGAGGGATGGCTGGAGGTGCACGAGACCCTGGCCGCCGCGGAACGCGGGGAGTACGACAAGGTGGTCGCCGACCGCTACACGCCCGAAGTGACCCTGCTGAGCGCCGGCCGGCGACTCGGCGGGAGCGGGCTGCTGGTGGCGGGCATGGAGGGCGACCTGTCCGCCGGCGTTCGCCAGCATCCCGCCAACGTGATCGCCGGCCGCTCGCTCGTGGTCTGGGAGATGGACCTCGCCAACCCGCCGGACGCGCCGGACCACTGCCCTCCGGGAGTGGCATGGATCATGACCCTGGAAGGGGGGCGGATCGATCGGGTGAGTCTCTACCACACCCCCCGTCCTGCCTCGACCGTTCAGGCGACGGCCTGACCACGCGCTTCAGCCTGCTCCGCTGAACCGTTCGGGCCGCCACACACGTGTCACACGTGTGTGATTGTGACAGGTCGTTGGCATGGCCCCACTTCGACATTGGAAGTGGGGCCACTGGGGTGAGAGGGGCCCGGGCGAGAGGCGCCGACCTGGCTCCGACAAGTTGTTCTGGCCCCACTCCGTGGGTTGCCTGGCAGTGATGGAGGGCCCGGACGGTGGTGTGAACGACATCGGATGCGGATCGTACGGCGGGCCCCGACAGGCTTGACGGACCAGAGGATCTGGACCCGTGTCCGATCCGGGACCGTCGGATTCTCCGAGCCACGGTGGACGACGAGGACGGGCATCGGCTCGACCCGTCGGAGAGCGGGCGGGCTTGGCATGGCCGAGGTGAGCGCCCCATCGGGGGTACCGGCCTCGGTGTGCCGGCTTGTTGGCGGAACTGCCAGGAGTGGATCGACTACAGGTCGGCTATGAGAAGCCGATATCCGACGTCAAGGGTCTCTCGATCAAGCAGATCGGCGTGGCGCTCCCTCCAGCGACCGGAGACCAGGTCGTCGGACAATCGAGCCAAACCGGCATGGAGGGCTTTCTCCCCGACCAAAGCCAGGTTGGACATCCCTGCCCGTACCGCTGGATCGAGATATGCCTCAGGCCGTCGCCAGTACACAGCAGCGAACCCATCCGTGCAGTCGTGCGGGATCGGGACGATCCCGATATGGGCACCTCCCAACAGCCCGGCCAGTCGGTCGATCGCGACGGCGCGCGCTTCGTCGAACGCGGCCGCCTCGGGCAAGTATTCATCGAGCAGCCAGAACTTTCGGCTGACGTCCTGGTCCCAGGTGAAGATCGCAATGCGCTGCCGCGCAATCCGCCGCAGTTCCCTGACACCGGCCTCAAGATCGGCCCAATGGTGCACAGTCAGGACTGCCATCACCGCGTCGGCGGAGTCGTCTGCGATCGGTATGGACTCCGCCGATGCCTGCAATGCCGGCGCTGAACCCGTCGGCCGCTGGGCGATCATCGTCGCACTGGGCTCCACGGCAAGCAGCGTTTGCGGCGGTTCGTAGGAGCCGGTGCCGGCTCCCACATTGATCACTGTGGCAGCGTTGCCGAGGGCTGCATGGATCCGAGCGGCAATCCGAGGATCCGGCCGTCTCGCATTGCTGTAACTCGCACCGATGGTGTCGTAAGTCGTCACAGCGGACAGTGTGTCGCTCACGAAAGCTCTCAGCCGGCCTGTCGGTGGCCAGTGCGAAGGTGCCCGGACAGCCACGGGAGGAGATCATGCAGGCACCTGCGACATCGGACCCTTCGACAACGACACCGCCGCCGACTTCGGCGGTGACTTGGATTCGTATCCGTTGAAGAACGCGAGTCCGTGATCCGCAGCGTGCTCAAACGCGCGCCGCCAACTCGGCCGACGAACTGGACGCCGTGTACGCCGAACGAGCCGTGGCCGCGGTGGCCATATTTGTCGCACAGCACCCTGACGGTGAACCGACGTGTCCAACCTTGCGGCCCCTCGAAACCGATCCCAGAGCTCCCCGCAGGCCTCCGAACGCTCTCAGTCGATGCTCTGGACCGGGTCGTCGCCGAAACGTCTGAACTCGCCGACCGCTGCGGCAGATGACCGAGGACGAGCCGCCCTTCCCCATGGTGCCCAACGACCGACGAGATGAAAGAGCCCGGCTGGGACGTAGCCCGGCCGGGCTTCTTGGCATGCGGACCGGTCCTACCGGGGTGGGACCGCCGCGTGAGTCAGTGGCGGTGCGCCAGAGCCAGCTTGACGGCCGTGGCCATCGCACTCTCGCCCCGGGTGTTGGGATGCAGCGGAGCCGCCGGGCTCTGCGGGGCGAAGGTCTCGATCCACCGCTCGCCGGCGGGCGCGCACAGGTCGTGCCCGACCGTCGGGGCGTAGGTGTTCACGTACTTCGCACCACCGAGCCGGGCCTGGCGGGCGAGCATGGAGTTCAGCTCCTTCTCCTTGTCCCGCAGGTAGGCGAAGTCGCCCGCGGCCAGCGGCACGGAGGCGCTGGTGCAGCCGACTCCGTCCTCGGGGAAGATGTCCGGGTACCCGACCAGCACGACCCTCGCGTGCGGCGCGCGGTGGTGGATGCCGCGGATCACCGCGGCGACCTTCGGCGCGGTCGCGGCGATCGACTCCGTCACCCGGTCGGTACCCGAGCCGGTGAGGTGGTCGCGGCACGGGGCGCCGGCCGGGTCGGTCGCCGACAGCTTCGCGCAGGTGCCCATCACCGTGGTGAAGCCGATGTCGTTGCCACCGATGGTGAGGGTCACCAGATCGGTGTGCCGGTTCACCGCGTCCAGCTGCGGCGCCGCCGTTCCCTGCGGGGTGGTCATGTCGGCGGTGGTCGCCCCGGAGCAGGTGACGTCCGTCAGCGTCGTCGCCGCCGAGGAACGCGCCACCAGCGAGGGGTAGTTGTTGCTGCTGCGCTGGCAGTCGGCGTCGATCTGGTCCGGGACCAGGGGCGCGGAGGCGTAGGAGTCGCCGAGGGCGACGTAGTCCACGCGGTGCGGGTGGTGTGCGGTCGTGCTCGCCATTGCCGGGTGGGCCGTGGCCAGGGCGGCGACGCCACTGATCAGGGCGGCACCCATCGCCAGGGCGCGCTTCGCGCCGGAGGTGGGAAGGCGTCTCATCAAGATCTTTCCTCTCGTAGTCGATCCCCGGCCCCAATCGGAAGGGAGCTGGTTCCGCGGTCCGGTTCCGGCGCGCCGACAGGGCGCTGAATACCGGGCACACGGGCGCAGTCGGGGACCCCACTTGTTGCACGTGTCCCGTCCCGTCCGGGGATCGGCGGCCCGGATAACGAATCGGTTGCTGTGTGGTTCGTCGTCGAATGACTTCAGCCCTGAGGGGTGCACGGCATTCGGCCGCCCTCCGCCGACCGTCAAGTGACTGATGTGAGGCGGCCGGTACATCGGCGAGAGTGTGTCCCGTACGCACACGTGTATGCCCTGCCAAAATCACTGGCTTGATAGGTGACGTCAAGTCTGGCAAGCTAGTCACCATTCAAATGGGTGACGGCACGCAGGGTGCTTACCGATTCACTGACGAAAGGATTTGTTGTCGTGTTGAACAACAAGGGAGCAGGCAAGCGGCGGGTGCTGACCGGGGCCGCGGCGGCCGTCGTCGCGGGGGCCGCGTTCGGGGGCTTCGCCCTGGCCGGCACAGCCGGCGCCGACGCCGTCGCCAAGGGCGGCAAGCACGAGCCCAAGCCCACCGTCGTGCTGGAGCACGGCGCGTTCGCGGACTCCTCCAGCTGGAACGGCGTGATCTCCCGGCTGCGCGACGACGGCTACCCCGTCGTCGCCGCCGCGAACCCGCTGCGCGGTCCCCACAACGACGCCACCGCCCTGCGCGGCCTGCTCGACCACATCAAGGGCCCGAAGATCCTCGTCGGCCACTCGTACGGCGGTTCCGTGATCAGCGAGGCCGCCGCGAACGACCCCGACGTCAAGGCCCTCGTCTACGTGGCGGCATTCCTGCCCGCACCCGGCGAGACCGCGCTGGAGCTGACCAACAAGTACCCCGGCTCCACCCTCCCCGACGCCCTCGACCCGGTCCCCGTCACCAACCCCGACGGCACCCAGGGCACCGACCTCTACATCCAGCAGGACAAGTTCCGCCACCAGTTCGCCGCGGACGTCCCGCGCAACAAGGCCGCCCTCGCTGCCGCGGGCCAGCGTCCCATCGCCCAGGCCGCGCTGGAGGAGAAGGCCACCGTGGCCGCCTGGAGGACCATCCCCAGCTGGGACATCGTCACCACCCAGGACCTGAACATCCCGGCCGCCGCGCAGCGCTTCATGGCCGAGCGGGCCAACGCCCACATCACCGAGGTCGCCGCCTCCCACTCCGTCGCCGTCTCCCACCCCGGCGTCGTCACCCGCGTCGTCGAGGAAGCCGCGCGCGCCTCCCGATAGCGAACCGGCGCCACCCGACAGCGAACATATCGAAAGCGAGAGCACGGCCATGGACCTGAGACTCGAAGTCGTCGTCATCCCCGTCTCCGACGTCGACAAGGCCAAAGGCTTCTACGTCGACACGCTCGGCTTCCGCGCCGACGCCGACTACCCCATCGACGACGGTTACCGGATCGTGCAGGTCACGCCCCCCGGTTCCGCCTGCTCGGTCATCTTCGGCGAGGGCCTGACCACCGCCCCTGCGGGTTCGGCCCAGGGGCTGCACCTGATCGTGACCGACATCGAGCAGGCGGTCGGGGAACTGACCGCGCGCGGTGTCGACGTCGACGGCCCGTTCCACGATGCCACCGGTGCCTTCCACCATGCGGGCCGGACCGACCGGGTTCCGGGACTCCAGCCGGAGCGCGCCAGCTACGGCTCCTTCGCCTCGTTCGCCGACCCCGACGGCAACGAGTGGTTCCTGCAAGAGGTCACCGAACGCGCGCCCGGCCGCTGACGACGAGCACAGCGACACCCGGAGGGCGGCCGCCACAGCAGCCATCCCGGCCGCTTCGTGCGCGCGCCCCTTGCCCCGGCATCCCGGCCCCACCCCACACAGGTCGTAACTACCGTCCAAGGGCGTCCAGCCGATCCACGACAGGTGGGTAATGCCAGTTCAAGGCCTCCCAGTCCGGGGGAGTCCGCACAGTTGGTGAGACTTGTGTGAGAGCGCGCAAGACGACGAAGCCCTGCCGGAGTGCTCCGGCGGGGCTCTTCGGTATCTGACGGAACAACGGACTCATGGGTGCGTCCGCGGCCTTCATCTACTCCACAGAGGTCCACTTGCTCCTGACGTGGCCCCGTTGCTCAGCGTGACTTCTACGCAGCACGCCTGGGGGTTGCCGAACTCACCGTCGCTGTGCGGTGGTGTCCGCCAGTGCACAGCGCGCGGTGTCCCGTGCCAGACGTTCGCAGCAGGCCGGCCGAGCTGCTGTCGACGCCGGGGCTGCGACAGTCGCGTATGTGACATGTCCACTCGGCGTGCATATATCCCTCTTACGCACATGTGTGTACTGCACTTCGGACATGACCGAGTCGATACCTCCGCGCAGGTCACCCGAGGATGAGGCCCTGCCCGATGTGGTGCCGGACCTCGTGGTGAGCGACCTGGTGACCGCTTTCGCCATCGGTGATCTGGCCGGCTGTGTGTGCCACGTACATGTGCCCGCGTGAACCCGCGCCCGATCACCCCGTAAGGTGTCTGTTGCGTGTCACGACACGTCGGTGACCAAATGCTTATGCTGAGGGGCATGCTCGGCCGAGGTTCTCCAGCTAGCCTCGACGACATTGACGGCGACAGTCCGAGGACGAACATGCAGCTGCACTTGCACCACCCCCTGGAGCCCGACAGCGCGCCTCGGTTCGCAGCTGCCATCGTCGAGGCCGCGGCCGACATCAGTGGTGTCGAGCTGGACTACAGTCCCGCCAGCATCGATCTGGTGGAGGACATCGTCGACGGCTTCCGGACCGACGGTGCCACCAGCGAGGAGATGGCCGAATCACTCGTCGCCTTCGGCTGTTACGTCGGCGAGATCCTGACCCGTTACGCCGGTGGGACCTGGCGCCACACAGCGGACGCCTTCCCCCTCGTCGTCCAGTTGCCCGACGCGCGGGAGTGCTGTCCCATCGACTGGGTCTTCCGCAGACTCGAAGCCGGTGCCGATGTCAGCATCCGCGAACTGTGCACGGCGGCCCTTCCGTCGGGCACGCCCGAGGCGGACGGCTCCCGCGGCTGAGACCCCGGCCACAGCCGCGTCCGGACGCGCAGGTGTCGCGCACCACACCGGACGACTCCGTACGGTCCGGCAGCGGTCCGCCGGTGCGAGCCCGTGCGGGCGATGGCCCCGATCCCGGACGGGTGCGACTCCGGGCCGCTCGCAGACCTTCGCCGACCGGACCGGACGCCGCTGGCCGCGTACGTCAGACGCGGTCGTCCCGCAGAGCTTCGGCCAGTTGCGTCCGCGCGGACACACCGAGCCGGAAGAAGACGCGGTAGAGACGGGTCCCGACGGTCCGGGGCGGGAGACCGAGCTCCTCGCCGATCTGACGGTTGGACAGTCCACGGCCGGCGAGTTCGGCGATCCGCCGTTCCTGCGGACTGAGCAGGTCACCGGCACCTCGCGGCCGCAACGCGTCCGGGGTACCGCCTACTGCCCGTTTCCCGGGCACCGGTGACTTCGTGTCCGGCTCCCGCGGTCCGCGGTCACGCCCCACGAGCCCGGCCGCTCCCGGCCGCTGCCGGGGGATTGGGGTGACGAGCGGCGGTACGTGGCGATCGGTTCCTCCGGTCACGAGAAGAGTGACCTCGGTCCGAGCATTCATGGGCGACCCCGTTCCAGTACGTCGAACGGTCCCGCCGGATGAGTGGGAACGCTCTCTTGCCTGGTGGCCATCCCACCTGACAGGTGTCGGCAGAACCAGGCAGTTCGCAGGCAGCTTCCCCGCCGGGCGGCAGGTCTCAGGAGGGCGTACCGGAATCGTCGGACGAAGTGGCACGGGACCGCACCGCCGCTCCGAGCAGGTTGTTGTAGGTATGTCTGAGGAGCTTTCCCGACGCGTAGCCGCTGCCGGGCTGCGGGCAGCGGCTGCAGGTGGCGACGTGCGTCTCGTACGTGACACGGGCTTGTTCGAGCCCTTGGCGCCCTCTTCGACGGAGGACGGACGGCTCCTCGGCGCAGTCACCGACCTCCGGCTCGGCCGGCTTCGTCGACTGCCCTGAGGGGGCGGCCGGATCGGGCTGACCCAGCGCCGCGGGCTCCGAGGGGCATGCGGACCTCGAACGGCACCGGCCTGCAGCCGGACACGTGCGCAAGCACACCCAGCCAGAAGTGGAGCACGCGTACCCCGTGACACGTACCCCGTGACACATCCCCCCATCGTCCCGCCCGAAACACTCCGTCCTGCCACGACCGCGCAGGTGACGGCCGTACTGCCGGGAGGAGCCCACGGACCCAACACATGTGTCGGACCGGGTTTGCGACGCCGGACGGCCGAGCAGGTCTCCGGAGCCGTCGGTGACACAGGAGGTCACCGGACTCTCCCCGAACCCGTGAGGCACTGTGAGAAGACGTCTCAGATACCGCTCCGTTCCGGCCCTGGCGTGTGTCGCTGTCCTCGCCCTGCCGGCTCCGCTCGCCACCGCCGCCGAAGCGCCCGTAGCCCCGTCCGCCGCGGCGCCCGCCATGGCGCGGGCGACGGCGGACGCTCCGGCCGTACAGCGTGTGCCGCCCGGTACCCACACCATCACGCTGATCACCGGTGACGTCGTCACCACCCGGCAGTCCGCCGGGGCCGGCTCGTCCGGTGGGACGGTCCTGGTCACCGGCCCCGACGGCGGACCGGCCGAGGCCCACGTCACCGAGGCGGGCGGCGACCTGTACGTGTACCCGGACACCGCCCTGCCCTACGTCGCTCAAGGCACCCTTGACCGGCGGCTGTTCGACATCAGCGGCCTGGTCGCCGCCGGGTACGACGACGCCGGCCGCGACCGGCTGCCGCTGATCGTCTCCTACCGCTCCGGTTCCGCCGGACCGCGGCGGAGCGCGCCGCCGGCCGGCACCACGCGCTTCAGGGACCTCGACAGCCTGCACGGCACCGTCCTCGCCCAGGACCGCGCGCGGGCCGCCGACTTCTGGGCCGCTGTCACCGGACCGTCCGGTTCCCGAGCCGCCCCGGGCCGGGAGGAAGGCGTCTTCGGCCGGGGCATCGCCCACATCTGGCTGGACGGGAAGGTGACGGCGGACCTCGCCGACACCACCGCACAGATCGGCGCCCCTGAGGTCTGGGCGGGCGGCGACACCGGCGAAGGCGTCGACGTCGCCGTCCTGGACACGGGGGCGGACACCGGACATCCCGACCTCAAGGACCGGATAGCTGCAGCCAGGAGCTTCGTACCGGACGAGGACGTCGAGGACCGCAACGGGCACGGCACCCATGTCGCCTCGACTGTTGCCGGGACGGGCGCGGCCTCCGGCGGCAAGGAGCGCGGGGTCGCGCCCGGGGCCTCGCTGCACATCGGCAAGGTGCTCACGGACGAGGGCTGGGGCCAGGATTCCTGGATCGTCGCCGGCATGGAGTGGGCTGCCCGCGACCAGCACGCCAAGGTCGTGAACCTGAGTCTGAGTACGTCGACACCGTCCGACGGGACCGATCCGCTGAGCGAGGCGGTGAACCGGCTCAGCGCCGAGACGAGCACCCTGTTCGTGACGGCCGCGGGCAACACCGGGACCCCCGACAGCATCGGCGGTCCCGGTGCCGCGGACGCGGCGCTGACCGTGGGCGCGGTCGACGCGACGGACTCCGTAGCGTACTTCTCCAGTCAGGGGCCGCGCGTGGGTGACGGCGCACTGAAGCCGGAGATCACCGCGCCCGGCGTCGACGTGCTCGCCGCACGCTCGCGGTACGCGCCCGAGGGTACGGGCGGCTACCAGACGCTCAGCGGCACCTCCATGGCAGCCCCGCACGTCACCGGCGCTGCCGCCCTTCTGGCCCGCGCCCACCCGGAGCTGTCCGGTGGTCAGCTGAAGGACCTGATCACCAGCACTTCCGTACCGACCCCGCGGTACGACGCCTTCCAGGGCGGCAGCGGGCGCCTGGACGCGGCGGCGGCCGTACGGGCGACCATGTTCGCGTCGGCGACGGCATACGCGGGACGGATCCCGGGAGGCGGTTCGGGCAGCGCGGTCCGGCGTCCGGTGACGTACACCAACACCACGGCCGCGCCGGTCACGCTCACTTTGTCGGTGGCGGCGCCGAACGCCCCCGCCGGGCTGTTCGACCTGTCGGCGGACCGGGTGGTCGTGCCCGCGCACGGCAGCGCAGGTGTCACGGTCACCATTGACGCCGCGCGGGCACCAGGCAACGGTCGCTACAGCGGGCAGATCCTCGCGGCCGACCCCACGGGCCGGCCCGTCGCGCACACCGCCGTCTCACTCGGCGACGTGGCGCACAAGCTGAAGCTGGTACTCAGGGATGCCCACGGCGACCCCATGCCGGGCGTCGTCCAGGTCCTGAAGTCGGGCGAGTACGACCCGATGTTCTTCGTCGTCGACCAGTCGGGCACCGCGGAGGCGTTTCTGCCGGACGAGATGTACTCGGTGCTGGCCTTCAAGGCCGTCCAGGGCGTTCACGGCTCGCGTTCCCTGGGCATGGCGCTGCTCGGCGACCCCGAGGTGTCCCTGGACCGCGACACCACCGTCACGCTGGACGCGGCGAAGACACGCCGGATCGACATGACGACACCCCGGCGGTCCGAGACCACCTACCAGCGGCTGGAGTACAACCGGTCGATGGGGGGCGCGGTCTGGCGCGACTTCCTGGAGACCCAGACCGCATATGACAGCCTGTGGGCGCAGCCCACCACCGAACCGGTGCGGCACGGCGACTTCCACCTGGCCGCGCGGTGGCGCAAGGAGGAGCCCGCCCTCAGCGTCTCCACCGTCTCCACCGACTTCACGGACGTGCTGCGCCAGGCGGCCGTGACCCCGCTGCCCGCCGGCCGCCGGACTTTGCACGTGGTCTTGGCGGGTGACGGGGCGACCGCGGACTACGCGGGGCTCGACGCGCGCGGCAAGGCGGTCGTCGTGCGCCGCACCGACGAGGTCGGCGACAACGAGCAGGCGCGGGCCGCCGCGGCGGCCGGAGCGCGGCTGCTGCTGGTCGTCAACGACCAGCCGGGGCGGCAGCTCCGCGACTACGGCAGCGACCCGTTCACCCCGGCCCCGCTCGACGTCGCCCTGCTGAGCCCGGACGAGGGAGAGAAGCTGACCGACCAGGTACGGCGCGGCCGGAACACCCTCACGGTCACCTCCGTGCCCGCCAGCCCGTACGTGTACGACCTGATGCAGACCTGGCACAACGAGATCCCCGCCGACATGGTCGTCCGGGGCGGCCCGCACAATCTGGCCCGGATCGACGTGTCCTTCGACAGCCCGGACCCGACGCGTGGCGGCGGCGAGTACCGCTTCGACTGGCCCTCGTACTCCGACTGGGGCATCGGGACGACGATGCGCGAACCGGTGAACGGTCACCGCACCGACTGGGTCTCCACGACCGGCGACAACCGTTGGGGCCAGGAGGCGTACGTCGACAACCTGCTGTACGAGATCGAGCCCAGACGCGTCTACCGGGCGGGCAGCCGGCAGACGCAGGAGTGGTTCAGGCCGGTCGCACGTCCCTACCTCAACGACAACTACAAGTCGCCGAGCCGGACCGGCGACCGGCTGAGCGCCGACATACCGGGCTGGGGCGGCGGCGACCACGTCGGCATGTCCATGGACTACGAGCGGACCAGCCAGACCCTCACGCTGTTCCAGGCTTCCACCGTCCTCGGCCGGGGCACCACGACCGTTGTCGCGGGTGACGCGCCCTCGGCGGGGTCGCTGCCCTACCGGCTGGTCGTGGAGAACAGTCGGGACGCCACCGTCAGCCCCTACAGCCCCAGCGTTCGCACAGAGTGGTCCTTCACTTCGAAGGCCCCGGCCGCGGACACTCACGCGGTGCTGCCGCTGCTGCAACTCGACTACGTGATCGCGACGGACGGCGTGGGCCGGACGAGCAGGCACGCCGGCCTGGCGGTCACCGCGCGGCACCTGCCCGGGGCTACGGGCGCGGGCCGCGTCGACCGGCTCGCCGTCGAGGTGTCGTACGACGACGGACACCGTTGGCAGCGGCTGCGGGAGCGCGTTCGTGGGCGCTTCGTGCTGGACGCGCCGCGCGGTGCCGCTTACGTCTCGCTGCGGGTCGGCGCCGGTGACACGGCGGGCAACACGGTGACACAGACGGTATCCCGCGCCGTCGGGCTGCGTTGACGCCCTGTCAACGGGGGCCGGAGCGGTTGTCGACATTCAGCCCCGCACGCTCGCGATCAGTGCACGGCCGGTCGCGAGCGTGGCCCGGCGCTTCAGCTCCTGCTCGGTATTGCGGACGTTCTTCTCGGCGACCTCCTGCTCGGTGCGGACGGCCTCCTCGTCTCGGTGAAGTCGCCGCGGTAAAGGCGCAGTTCGCGGCTGCCGAGTTCGGCGATGCGTTCCATGCCGTCGAGCAGCGCGCGGTCGTGGCTGCCCCAGGAGCAGGCAGCCGGTGAAGTCCCCGAGCACGTCATAGAGCTTGTGCCGCGCGTCGAGGCCGAGAGAGACGACTTGGCCGCCGCTGTGCGTGCCGAGGTTGCGCTACAGCGGGGGCACGATGAAGGACAGGTCGTGGAAGACCGGGGTGGCGTCGGGCCACGCGAAGGAGAGGTTCGAGCAGACGACGGTGGCGTCGGACATGACATCGGCCGGACGGTGCCGGTCGACCCCACCGTCGTACGGCCCACCAGTACGAGATCGCCGGCACGACTCGACCTCACGGCAGTGGCGTCGGCATCAAGAACACATGTGTCATCAGTGGGCGTTTGATGTTGGTTCGCGTCGAACGTTTCGACATGCTTTGCCGCATATATCGCTAACGCGCACGGTCCGAAATGCCTGGAAGCTCCTTACCGGCA
>NZ_BMRN01000061.1 GCF_014648655.1 Streptomyces atratus | reverse complement strand
CCGGAACTCAGGCGAGTACTTCGATGTCCCCAACGGGAACTCCTGTCCTATGGATCTTCACGATCCAATGATCAGGGTGTCCACGATCAAGGGGAAACGCCCGATCACGGTTCCCCCTCTTCCGTAGCCCCCTGTGGCTTGCCCGCAACACCCTGCCGCGAAAACCCGTCTGTGGCGATGCTGTTACCGGAAAGGAATCACCGGATGCCCGTGGACGGCGGGGCTTGCTGCCCACTCTGTGGTGGGCGGGGCGTGTGTAGCTCTGGCCTGTCGCGAGGAGACCGCCCACGTCATGGCGTGCGGCCGGGGAGATGTTCCTCGATCCGGGCGGTCGCCCTGGACCTGGGCGAGAAGGTTTTGGCTCACCGGCAGGGAAGCCCGTCTTCGTGCGCAGGTTTCTGAATGTCAGTGCCGCCGTTTACGAACCGGCCGTGGCAATCCACATCCCTGAAGATCTGATCAAGCTGGAACGTTCCGCCGCTGAAGAGCAACGCAAGGCCCTCGCCGCGCCCTACCCGGAGGAAGCACGGGCGCCGCGGCGGAAGGCGGCGGCGAAGTTCCAGCCCGCGGTGACCGCGCACGCTGAAGGCGGCGGGGGCGTCCCGGTTCGAGCTGGAGACGGCCGCGAAAGAAGGCCGTGCCGCATCCGGAGCCAGAGGGAGACAGCTGATGCGCGTCCGCCCCGTCCGGGCGCTGTTCCGGGCGGGGCGGTCTTGGTAGCTGCGCCCAGCCATGGGCGCGAATGTGATGAGCCAAAGGTACCGGGCCGGTATGACAACGGCCTGGGGTCACTTGGGGGCTGCGCAACTATCTGCGTACCTCACGGGTCACACCATGCACACCTACAGATGGAGTGCCATCGTGAGACCCGTCGCTGCCCTGCTCGCTGCTGTTGCTGCACTGTCTCTCACCGCCTGCTCGGCCGGGGAAAAGGACGTTACGAAGCCCGCGCCGAGGGCGACGACGCCGGCCACCGACTATTCCGCCCCCGAGATGACGGCAGGCCTTCCTCCCGAACCGATGGGGGCCGGCCGCGAGGTCTACCTTCGCGCGATCCGGGCCGTGGACCCGCGCCTCGTCGAGGACGAGGAGAAAGCCGTCGACGCGGGGCGAAACCAGTGCGCCACGCTTCTGGACGGGGGCGACAAGGCTGATTGGCTCGCGGCGCAGCGCTTCGGGAACGACTCCCTGCCGTTGACGGACGCGCAAGGCAAGCAGCTGAATGCCGCGCTGCGGGCGACGCTCTGCCCTGAGTGACAACCCCGCCGACCTGCCGACCGCTATCGGTCAGCGATGGCCGCCGCAACGCGCAGTGAGTGGCCCCGCCGACGGGGGGACGCAGCGGGGCCACGGCCAGTGTGGCAGGGGGACGGGCGGAGCTCGCGGCAGACTCCACAGCAATGAGAATCGAACTCATGTCCGATAGTCCGTCGCACCTGGTCATGCTGCGCTTCCTCAGGAGAGTGCAGGAGCAGCAGCTCGCCCGGACCGACCGCTGGAGCCGACGAAGAGCGCCGCGAAGCCGAGCGGCAGCAGGGCGAGGAGCGACGGCCGCCGACACCGGACTGGGTGATGGAGCTCAGCATCGGCCTCGGCGCCCACCCCATCGAGGTGCACGCAGAGCACTGCTACTCCATCGGGAAACGTCACCGGGCCATCAGCCGCGAGCAAGCCCTCGCCGCGCTCGCCGAAGGCATCCGGGCCTGCGCTCGCTGTCGGCCCGACACCGAGCTCGGAGTGCTGTGGGCTGCAGCCTGGCGCACCCTGAAGACATGAGCGCCCCGATAGTCGTGCACCGCCCGGCGCCGGCCACCGGCGGCCGGGCGGTCACCATCAACGGTGAGATCGCCGGACTCGCCCACGATGACAGTGACCTCGTCGAATTCCTCCGGCGGGCTGGGATCTACGACGCCGAGCATCTCCTCGACGACCCGTACTGGATCGAATGGCGTGGCGGCCAGGCGCATCGGTATGAGCCGGCTTGATGAGGCGTTCCTCTTGAAGTGCTCTCCCGGCTGGAGCCGGGAGATTCCTGCTTACCTTGCGGCAGCGGGCTTGACGCGCTTCGCACGCCTGACGACTGCCCTCCCGGCAGCCGGGATGAGCGCGAGGCCCATCCGGTACAGGTGCAAGACGTTCCGGGCTGCGTTGTGGTCGGCGTTGCCCGACCAGCCGCAGTCGGGGTTCTTGCACACGAACACGGCCTGGCTCTCCCGGTTACCGGGCGTGGTGAAGCCGCACGCCGAGCAGCGTCGGGAGGTGCCGGGGGCGGGGGCCTTGTGCAGGGTGCCGCCGAGCCGGGCGGTCTTGTACGTCAGCATGGTGACCGTGCGGCCCCATGCCTCCCCGCTGATGGAGCGGTTCAGCCCGGACTTCCGGGCAACGTTCTTCCCCGGCTCCTCGATGGTTCCCCTGGCCGACTTGACCATGTTCGTGATGGTGAGTGCTTCGACCACGACGGTGCCGTATGTGCGGGCGATGGCGGTGGTCGTCCGGCGCTGCCAGTCCAGGGCCCTGCGCTTGGCTTTCGCCCGGAGTCCTGCGATCTGGTCGTAGGTGCGGTGCAGCCGGCGGCTGGTGCGCTCGCCGGGCTTGCGGTGCTGCTTGCGCTGCGCGGCACGCCGCTCCAGGTGCAGAAGCCTGGCCTTCTCCTTCTCCGTCAGCCATTCGCCGTGCTCGTACGTCTCGCCGTCCGAGAGGGCGAGGGGCACGGTGACGCCCACGTCGATGCCGACTTCCGGACCCTGGTGGGGCTCGGGCTTGACCTCAACGCTCCGGACACGGAAGGCGATGTGCCAGCCGAGCGCGTCCTTGACCAGCCGTGCCCCGGTGATCCGGTTCTCCACGCCTGCGTGCTTGCCCACGGGCAGGTCCTTGGTCCACCGGAACCGGAGCCGGCCCACCTTGGGAATGTTGGCCATGCCCCAGCGGCGGTGCACGCGCACGATGTTCAGGTCCCGGCCCTGAGGGACGTCCACGGACATCACCGTGCGCAACCGGCCCTTGAAGTTCGGGGCGTCGGCGCGGCCCTCCCAGCAGTTCTTCCACGCCTGGAAGTACGTCTTGAGTACTGCTTGCGCGGCCTGCGCGGGAAGGACAGCAAGGAAGCCGATGTCCTTGCGGGCCTGTCGAACGGCGGCATCCGCGTGTCCGAGAGTCCGCTTTTCCTTCGGCATCATCTGCCACCAGGCGTGCAGCAGGTTCCACATGGTGCGGGCCGCGTGCGCCTGGCCATCGATCCTCAACGCCTCTGCAGGCGACAGCACGAGCCGGGCCACGATGGAGTAATAGTCAATAGTTGTGGATCACTCTCCTTCTTGATCGTCCTTCGCGACGGTGTCCTCCAGTTGTCGGCGTAGGAGCCTGACTTTGGCGATGCGGCGGGGGATGTTGTCGCGGGCAGCGGTGATGAAGAGCGCGTTGGCCCTGTTCGCGATCTTGGGTTCTGGCTCGCTTTCCGTTTGCGCCGTGAGGCGCTGTTGGTTCGAGTGGAGGTGGGAGACCGTGCGCCACGAGGCGCTGTGATCCGCGTGCGGGTGTGAGACCCGCACCGTCGCCCCGTCGCAGCGGGACGACAGAAGCAGGGGGTAGCTGGGCCCGGCGAGTCGGCCGGGTCTGGTGGAGAGCAGCCCCGACAACGACGGGACGCACCGGAACTACCGTACGGTGCGGGTCCGGCAAACGAGACGGGAAGGTGGACGCGAGGAACCAGCGGTGTAAAGCCCCTCAAGACCTCCGCCAGCTCAAACCCGGTGGATCTGGGCTGGATCGCGGTGCGCACTGCCCGTATGGGCAGGAACTCCTGGATCGGATTGATCTTGCCGGTCGGGAGGCCACGGAGAAGGACTGCGGCGTAACCGTGGCGATGCCGCAGGGGCAAAGCTGGCCGCCTCACCCGACGAGCGGATCACAGTGAACGTGGGAACCACCTCGAAGCTTTCGTCTCAGTGCACTCTCCAGGTGCGATGGGGCGGGAAAGCCGTCCACATGGCGAAGCAGCCCAGCGGATTCAGGTAGTTGAGGAACTGCAATGGACGGAGACGCTGGTGAATACCGGTGATCTGTGGCCCGACCCCGATGGGGCCTGGCTGCGGGTACGACGGATGCAGACCAAGCTGCACCAATGGGCGGTCGGTGATCCCGACCGCAGGTTCTTTGATCTCTACAACCTTGTCCATCACCCCGACTTCCTCACCGTTGCGTGGGAGAGGGTGAGGGGCAACAAGGGCGCGCGCACCGCCGGCGTGGACCGGGTCATCCCGGCCTTCATCGCCGACGATGCCGACATCGTGGCCTTCCTGAAGAACACGCGGGAGCAATTGAAGGCCCGCACGTTCACCCATCTGCCGGTGCGGGAGCGCATGATCCCCAAGCCGGGCAGCGGGGGAAAGCTCAGGAGGCTGGGGATTCCCACCGCGATGGACAGGCTCGTGCAAGCCGCGCTCGTGCTGGTCCTGGAGCCGATCTTCGAGGCGTCCTTCAAGCCGGTCAGCTACGGCTTTCGCCCCGAACGACGAGCCCATGACGCGATCGCTGAGGTGCACCACTTCGGCACCAAGGGCTACCACTGGGTGCTGGATGCGGACATCGAAGCGTGCTTCGACAACATCGCACACTCCGCTCTCCTTGAGCGGATGCGCCGACGAGTCGGAGACAAGCGGGTTCTCGCCCTGGTCAAGGCGTTTCTGAAGGCGGGCATCATGTCCGCCGATGGCGAGACCAGGGACACGAACACCGGCACACCCCAAGGCGGCATCGCCTCGCCGCTGTTGGCGAACATCGCCCTCTCGGCGCTGGATGAACACTTCTGCGCCAAGTGGGACGCTCACGGCAACGGTGGCAGGCGGACAGCACACCGCCGACGCGGGGGTGCCACACACCGGATCGTCCGCTACGCGGACGATTTTCTGATCATGGTGTGCGGCGCCCGAGCTCACGCGGACGCGCTGTGGGGGGAGGTCACGGCCGTGCTCGCCCCTCTGGGGCTCCGCCTGTCCGTGGCCAAGACCCGGGTCTGCCATATCGATGAGGGGCTGGACTTTCTCGGCTTTCACATCCAGCGGAGGCGCAAGAAGGGCACCAGCGAGCACTACGTCTACACCTATCCGTCGAAGAAGGCACTGGCCCCCATCACGGGCAAGGTGCGGGCGGTGACGAACAAGAGAGGTCAACGTACTCTCGCCGACCTGCTCCGCCAGCTCAACTCGGCGGTGCGGGGATGGTGTTACTACTTCCGGTTCGGGTCGTCCACAGCCACGTTCCACTATCTCGACGACTTCTGCTGGCGTCGGGTGACGTTGTGGCTGAGGAAGCAGCATCCCGGGATCGACTGGAGGACTCTGCGGCGCCGCTACTTGACCGGCGAGCCCGGTTGGCAGCCCGCGGAGGATGGGATCACGCTGTTTGTCCCGCAGCGGGTGAAGATGACCCGCTATCGCTGGCGTGGATACAGCATCCCGACACCGTGGGCGAAGGCCGCGACGGTGTGAACCGCGCGGTCCCAACGGAGTCCGTGGAGCGCCGGATGCGGTGAGAGTCGCATGTCCGGTGCGGAGGGCGGGCCGGGGAAACGGGCTGGTCACAAGGCCAGTACCGCGCCCCGGTCCGACCCCTACTGATGGGCGTGGCTTTCTGGTGTGTTCGGTTTGGTTGTTCGGGTGGTTGGCCTGCGGTCCGGTGAGGCTGCGACCAGCAGGACGCGGTCCTCAAGCGGCAGGCTCCAGGGCCGGCCCTTGCGGACCGGGTCCGCCCCCTCGCGCCGCAACGCGGTGATCAACTTGTCCAGGTGCCACTTGTCGCCGGCCTGGGGCCGGCGGCGGCGCAGGGCGGCCGCGTACCGGAGGCCGAAGCGGTCGCACCACCGGCGGATCGCCTCATGCGAGACGGTGATCCCGCGGGCCAGGAGCAGCTCCTCGACTTCGCGGAAGGAGAGCGGGAAGCGGTGGTACAGCCACACTGCGTGGGAGATGACCTCCGCCGGGAACCGGAACCCCTTGTACGACGGCCCGTCCCCGGCGCCCTCCACCACCAGCTCCTCCCGAACGACCAACAAACCCGGCCACCATCCCAGCCCGGAGACCACTCACTCAACTTGACAGTGCCCGCAGCGGCGCTGGCCGCCCTCGCTGCTGATCTCCCCAGCCCGATCCTCGCCGACGTGACCGGGATGCACCACCACACCGCGCTCTGCTGGGTCGCCTACGCCCGACGCGACTGGGCCGAGTACCTCGCCGCCCGAGCCGAGGACGAGGCCAACAATCGGCAGAAGAAGGGGAATAGTGCACGATCGGGATGAGTCTCCTTCGCCAGGACAGAATGTGACGTCAGCGTCCGGGTGGCCAGGCGGGGTGGCACGAGCCGTCGTGCAGCAGGGCAACCTCCTTTGACGACTCACCGCCCTGCGATCAAGCGGGAATATTCGTGCGCGCGTGTACGGCGCCCGGTGCTAGTTTTCGGGCATGGCAATTTTCAGCAATTTTCTCTGACGGGGTTCGTCAGCAGACGCGGTGCGCCATTGGCCCAGTGGCCCGGCGCCGGTTGCGTCTGTGCATCGTCACGTCGCTTGTCCGCCGCATGCGGACGAGCCGCTATGTCCTGAACTCCGAGTCGAGAAATGAGCTACAGCTGTGCCTGTTAAGCCTTCAGACCGAACCGTGCTCGCCGATTGGTTTCGCGAACACTCCACCCCCCTGACCACGCTTGATCCACAGCAGCCCCTCGATGACCTCGAAGGGCTCCGGGAAATCGTCGGCGACGCCCGGGTTGTCGCGATCGGAGAGGGCGCCCACTTCGTCGAAGAGTTCTCGCTCGCACGCCAGCGGGTGCTGCGCTTTCTCGCTGAGCGCTGCGGGTTCACCGTCTTCGCGATGGAGTTCGGCTTCAGCGAAGCCTTCCCGCTCGACCGGTGGCTGCAGGGCGAGGGGGACGACGGCGACCTGGCGAAGGTGAGCCGGGCCGCCGCCGAGTGGGGCGCCGCAGACCTCATGAACTGGCTGCGCCACCACAACCGCACCAGCGCCCACCCCGTGCGCTTCGCCGGCATCGACGTCCCAGAAGCCGGCGGGGCACTACGGCCCGCCCTTGAGCCGGTGGCCGACTACCTACGCAACGTCGACCCTGACGCACTCCGCCTCGTCGATACGGTCCTGGAGGTCAGCGACCGGTTCCTCAAGGGCTGCGGATCTGGCGCTGCGGCCGGGCCTGCATGGGCCGGCCTTCAGCCCGCCGAGCAGAACGAACTGACCGCCACACTGGCGCGGCTGTTGCTGCGGCTGCGCGCCGCCGAACCGCTCTACGTCTCCCGCAGCAGCCAAAGCCGCTTCGACATCGCCCAGCGCAGGGTGGAAGCGGCCTGCCACACCGACTACATGTTCCAGGCGATGAACGCTCTGCTGTCCGGCCGGGGCCTGGCCGCGGACCTGTCGGTGCGCGAGATCTACATGGCCGAATCGGTGCGCTGGCACTTGGAGCATGCCGCACCGGGGACCCGGATCGTCCTTGCCGCACACAACAGCCACATCCACAAGACGGAGCTGGAGCTCGGAGGCGGCCTCACCGCGCTGCCTATGGGCCAGCACCTTCAGCGGATGCTGGGCCAGGACTACCGCGCGGTGGCCTTCGTCCACACCGCTGACCATGTGCCGGAGATGTACCCCGACGCAAGCGCCACTGTCGGCTTCACCCTCGCCGACTCCCCCCTTCAGCCTGCCGAGCCCGGCAGCGTCGAGGCCGCCCTCACCGACGCTGGCCTCACCGACCGGATCACCTTGACCGACCTACGTCACGCACCGCGCGACGCCCAGGGAGCACCACTGCTCAACGGGATCCGGTCCCAGAGCTCCTTGCTGAGCACCCCGGTCCCCGAGGCGTTCGACGCCGTGCTCGCCGTCCCAACGGTCACCCGGGACCACACCGTGCACTTCTGAGTGCGTGTTTCTAAGCCCTCGCCCTTGTGACCCCGTTTGGATGTAGGTGGAATTACCTGTTTCTGTGACGGGACGCTGCTTGGGAAGCGATTGGCGGCGGGAGTGTCGGCGGTGGTGGTTATGGTGCGGGTTGCAAGAGGATGCCGTCATGGAATGGAAGGCTTGAACTCATGGATCCCGTCAACGTCGAGCACGAGTGCGTGATCGATGTCATGTTCACCGGACCACAGCGGCCCAGCTTCGGTGATCTCTTCCTTCTCTGCGGTGACGACAACCCGAACTTCCCGCCCACTGACCCACGTTGGGGATCGCTGGACAACTTGCGATTCGAACAGGTCGACGACTACTTCGCGGTCCTTGACGAAGACACGGACGAGCCCGTCATCTGGCTGTATCCCCTGGCGCGGGGATCTGTTGTGCACCACCAGCCGGGACCGTTCGAAGGCCTGCGGCTGCACTATGACCCTGAACTGGACAGCTCGGGCATGGTCGCGCACTTCGTCGACGTCGTCGAACGCCTTGCAAACCTTCTGCCCGCACAAGCTCTGTGGGGACAGCAACGTGAACCCATCGGGCTGCCCATCGCCACCGACGCCCTTGCGGCTCGCGTCCAGCGGTTCGTCGACACCGGCGAATGGCGATATCAGGTGTAGGTGTCGACAGTGGGGCCATTGCCCGCCGGCCTGACGTACTTTTGTCGGCTCACGCTCGCGTGATTCGCCTCGTCAGCAGGGTGACCGTGGGACTGATGACCAGGGGTTGAGGGTGCCAGGAGCGGCTCAGCCGTCGACTGGCGCCCGTTTCCTTGGCCAGCTGGGGGTGGCGCCTTTGCGGGCGAGGCGGCGGGTCATGAGGGTGATGGCAGCCCAGGTGATCAGGGTTTCGGAGTGCTGGACGAGTCGTTCGTAGTCTCTCGCGTGGCGGCGTGCGTGCATCATCCACGCGAGGCTGCGTTCGACGACCCAGCGGCGGGGCAGGACGATGAAGCCGGAGGCGTCCTTGGGGCGGCTGACGGGCTTGATGGTCAGGTTGAGGTGCTGTTTTGCCCAGTCGACGAGTTTGCCGGCGTAGGCGGAGTCGGCCCAGACGATGGTGATCTCGGGGTGCATCAGGCGGAGGCGGAAGAGGACTTCCTTGGCGGCTGCGGCGTCGTGCAGGTCGGCGGGGGTGACCATGACCATGAGGGGAAGTCCGCGGGTGTCGACGACCAGGTGGCGCTTGCGGCCATTGTTTTTCTTGCCCGCGTCGTAGCCGCGGGTGGCCTTCGAGACGGTCTCGGCGGCTTTCACGCTCTGTGAGTCGATGACGGTGGCGACCGCCCGGGGGCCTTTGCCCATGTCCCGGCGGATCCGGTCGGCGAGATGGTCGCGGATCTGGCCGATGATCCCGGCGGCGGCCCAGCGGGCCATGAACCCCCAGACCGTGCGCCAGGGCGGGAGCGACGGTCGACGCCGGCCACCCACCGGGCCCCGCGCTCCGGGCACTCCACCTCGCCCGTACCGCTCTGGACGGCCGCCAGCCGCTGGCGCAACCGCCGTTCCCGACGCCACTGCCTGGACCGACACACCGACGAACAGAACTCCGCCCCGGGCCGGGCACCCGGCCTCAACCGTTCCCCGCAGCCCCGGCAGATCCTCTCCCCGACCCGACCGGCGTCCTCGGACACCAGGCCAGCGTAGGACCTCAGGCTACTCAGGATCAGGGCTTAGAAACACGCACTGAAACAATGGCGCAGCATTGCCACGCGCTACGACAAGACCGCCGAGGGCACTGTCACGTTGTCGGGTGCGTGGTGGTCTGAGGGTGTGTCGGGGTGGGGCGACCCGGGTTCCGGGCCTGTGTTCAGGCCGTGGTGGGTCGGCCGACAGCGCCGGTGACCTGGTCCCAGATGGCGAAGCGGACGGTCATCTCGGCGCGGTGGTCGGGCGCGGTCATCAGGTGCCGGCGGGGCCGGAAGTGGGGTGAGATGCCGCTGAACGCGGACAGGAAGCGTTGCGCTCCACCGACGCTGTGGAAGCCCTTCATCGCGCGTTCACGCTGCCTCGTGGGCTGGTGGGAGTTCTCCGCCCGGTTGTTCAGTCCCTTGTGGGATCGGTGCTCCACCGAGGGCATGACCTCGCGGTGGGCGGCGCCGTAGGAGCGGAGCTTGTCGGTGACGACCACTCGCGGCACCGCACGCGTCTTCTTCATCAGCTTGCGGAAGAACCGCCTGGCTGCGGCCTTGTCCCGGTGGCCCTGCACGAGGATGTCCAGGACGTTGCCGTCCTGGTCGACGGCCCGCCACAGATACTTCAGCTCACCGCTGATCCTGATGAACACCTCGTCCAGGTGCCACTTGTCACCGGGCCGGGGACGCCTGCGGCGCAGCCCGTCGGCATAGGCCTGCCCGAACTTCCGGCACCACCGCCGGACGGTCTCGCAGGAGACGATGACGCCGCGCTGGAGCACCAGCTCCTCGACCTCGCGGTAGGACAGCGGGAAGCGGAAGTACAGCCATACACAGTGCGAGATCACCTCGACCGGGTACGGTAGTCGATGCGCGGGCCGTGGACCTGCTGGGACTTGGGCACGGCCACGACGTAGGAGAGCTGGTGGTCTTCGAGGAAGCGGCGGAAGTGGGAGTCCTGGCCGTAGGCGGAGTCCGCGGTGACCCAGCCGACGGGCAGGGGCAAGGTGAGAGCCCGCAGGATGATGGTCCTCGCCAGTTCGCCCTTGGTGGCGAAGACGCGGTCGTCGGGGACACGGGCGGCCCGACAGCGTTCGCGGTCCTCGGTCCAGGACTTGGGCAGGTAGAGCTCGCGGTCGACCAGGGTGTGGCCGCGGGTGGTGGCGTAGGCGGCGAAGACCCCGATCTGGCAATTCTCGGTGCGGCCTGCGGTGAACCGCCCCGGGTTCGGTAGAGATCTCAGATTGTGGTTGTGACCTGGGGTTTCGTGGATTCCATGTAGTAGTTGGCTTCGTACTCGACGGGCGGGACGTGGCCTATCTCACCGTGGAGCCTGCGGTGGTTGTACCAGTCGGTCCACTCGGCGGTGGCCAACTCGACCTGGGCGAGTGACTTCCAGGGCCGCCGGGGCGGGACACCCAAGCCGCCTCCTGCTCGCGGCTCAGGCCGGGTGTCCGGGGCATGGACCTCAATAGGCCGCTCAGCCGGTCAGCCTCGTGCAGCAGGTAGGCGAGGACGCCTGCCGGGCTCTGGTGGACCGGGGTGACGCGGAGCTTCAGCCGGAAGTGGTGTCGGTGCGCGCGAGGGCCGCGGCAAGTTCTTCCCGGAGCCGGCCGTCCGCAGCAGCAGCCTCGGTGCGGCCCATGTTCTCGGTCCCGGCCAGCAGGCGCACGGCATCGGCGAGCGCGGCATACGGGGGCAGGCCGACGCCCCCAGTGATCGGTCTGTTCAACATCGCAGCGGGATCAGGCCGGGTGTGGCACCAAGGGCGTGACCGGGGCCTATCTCCGACCAACATACGTAGTTGGTGGATGCAGCGATCCGCCGCCCCGCATTCCCTGATGATGTAGATCGCATGTAGATTGTGTCGTGCTCGACATGCATGAGGTCAATTTGTGAAGGCGTCGAGCTGTCGAGGACCGGGGAGCGGATTCGTGAAGCCCATTATGCCCATTGCTCTGAGTGGGGACACTCTCGCGATGTGTGATGTGCGGATGGAGCGTCGTGCGCCCCGGGTAGCCGAGCCTGAGCAGGCAACCTGCCAGAAATGCATGGACACCTGCATCGACGGATGGACTGCGGCGCAACAGGATGACCCACCGGGTGCCCCGCCCGTGCCCCTACCCGCCATCACGCCACCCATTGGTCATGCGGTACGCGGCGGTGGGGCCACTGCCGCACTCGGCTACTGGGCCCTCGCAGATCACGGTAGCGGCGAGAACGGCAACATCGCTGTCGCGGTGGTCGATTGCTCGCAGACCCGGCTCCACGCCCTCAAGGACGGTGGACCGATGCTGCCCGCCCGCGTGGCGCAGATTCAGTTCGTCAACAACGGGGACAGCGAGCAAGTTTTCTCGGCAGAGGAGGACGGCGTGACGCTGGAGGGCCAGGCCGGCCATCGGGCGAGATGCAGGCGCGCTCCCCACGATTCGAAGCTCATCGGCTTTCCCATGAACCCGACCAAGTACGGCAACAGCGAGGGAGTGTCTTACGCGTTGAAGGTTCGGGCGGCCTCATGAGCATGAGGCTCGACGACTCTACGGCCGGACAGCGCGGGCCCCGTCCCAACGGGCGCGGCGACCGACCGGACAGCCCTCGAACGGTCACAACGCGGAATAACATGCGGGAACCTCGACGGATTGAGCAGAAGTGGGGTTTCGGCATGGCCCCGATCAAGCCTGCCGTGCAGAAGAAGCGGGTCGAGGCAGCCTGCACCGTGCTGAGCACCCTCGCGGAGGGACGTCACGCCGCCCTTGGCCGACTGGACGACCTGTCGACCGTGAAGGGGCTCTTCACCCGCACGTACAAGCAGGATCAGTGGGACTGGTTCACTGTCTGGGAGCAACTGGGGTTTCCCGAAAGCGCAGTTGCCCGTCGGGTCTCCGGTGCACTGCTGCATCTCTACCGGTGCATCCGGGATTCCGACGCCGTAGAAGCTGAGCAGGCGTTCGGCACGCTGAAGAAGTACGACCTGCCGGCGACTCTCGAACGCTACGTTTCCAGCACGCCGTACCGGCCAGCGGATCACGGGTTCATCTACGTTCTCTCGACACGTGAGGCACCCACCCTTCTTAAGATCGGCTACACCGATCGGGACATCGCCACACGTGCCAGGGAGATCAACTCGTCCACCGGCGTGGTCGTGCCCTACGGCGCGCGCGGAGCGTGGCTGGTCCCACGGGCCCGCCATGTGGAGGCAGAGGTGCACGCCAGACTCGCGGAATTCCGCGTCCGCAAGGACCGCGAATTCTTCCTGCTGGAGTACCGGGAGGCGGCAGCCATCATCGATGCCTATATGAAGAACCTGTAGCAGATACCCACGTCATGGCCAACGGGCGGGTTACCCGTCCGCGCTCCACGGGCCACTGCCACTGCCTTGACCGGATCCCATGCGCCAGGTCATAACGACCGTCCAGGGGCGGCCGGCTGATCCAAACCAGGCGCTTAGTAGGGTCGGGGACTGGCGCGGTGGCTAATGCTCCGTTTCCAGTCCCCGCCGCTTCAAACCGTGCATGCAGTTCTCCCGCACACGGCTTTCCGACATCGTTCACCGACTGGCATGCACAGTCGCCCTGCGTACGTTTCCGGTGAGGCGGTAGACCCCGAGCCGCGTGATCCACTCGTAGGTATAACGAGTGACCCAGTTCCGACCCGCTCGGCCGTGTTTCCGGCTGGTGAGGATCGCCAGCCGTTCGTGGACATAGCCGTCGACCGCGTTGAACTTCCGCCCAGAATTCCCGTTGCGAAAGTACGCGGCCCAGCCCCGCAGGACCGGGTTGAGGTCGGCGACCACAGCGGACACCGGCCGCTCGGTCTTTGAACGGCCCGTGGCTGCGCTGATCTTCTCCCGCAGCACGCGGATCGCTCTGGCCGAAGGCCAGCGCTGCAAGTAGAACCTGCCCCGCCACTTCCACGACTCGACTTTCCGGTGGTGGAATCCGAGGAAATCAAAGCCCTGCCCGCCTCGGGTGAGGCAAGAGATGCCGGACTTCTCCGGGTGCAGTCGCATCCCGAGTTGTCCGAGCACCCGCACCGCCAATTCCCGGGCTTGTTCTGCCCGTTGTCTGGTCGGCGACAGGACAACGAAGTCGTCGCAGTACCTCACCAGCACTCCCAGCCGGCGGCCTTCGACCTGCCACGCCTCGTCGAGGACATGCAGCGCGATGTTCGCCAGCAATGGGGAGATCGGTGAGCCCTGCGGGGTTCCCGCCCCGTTCGGGGAAGTCACCCCGTCCTCCAAGACTCCCATTCGCAGCCAGGCCCGGATCAGTTTCAGCATCGGCCGGTCCACCACGTGCCGGGACACCTGGACCATCAGCGCGTCGTGGTCGATCGTGCCGAAGCAGTCCCGAATGTCGGCCTCGAAGACCCACTCCCGCCGCTGGTTCGCGGCGACGCGCACGGCTTCGCACGCGTCGATCGCGGACCGTTTGGGCCGGAATCCGTAGCTCGCCTCGGTGAACTGGGCCTCGAAGACCGGTTCCAGGACCAGTTTCGCGGCCGTCATCACCACCCGGTCCGCCACGGTGGGAATCGAGAGCGGCCGGAACTCCCCCGGCCGCCCCTGCTTGGGAATCTGGACCCGCCGCAACACTGACGGCCGATACGTATACGTCCGCAGCTTCTCCGCCAGGTCCTGGAGGAATGCATCCACCCCCGAGGCCGCCACCACGTCGACGGTCAGGCCGTCCACGCCAGGGGCTCCTCGGTTCGTACACACACCGGCCCACGCCCGCCGAAGAACGTCCATGCGGTGGACATGGCTATACAGGGCATGAAACCGGCGTTCGGGTTCTTGCTTTGCACAGCGGTAGAGCGTCCGCTGCAAGGCTCGGACCTTGTCCAAAGGACGGCGGCCCGGTCCTGCGGCGCCTTCCTCCCGGCGGATGGATCTAGCCGATACGGCACTCATCCGGGTCCCTCCCTGTTCGCGAATCGCATCGATGAAGCAGGGGCCCTTCGCTCCCAACGGGTTGTGTTGTCCCGCCGATCGGCACTACTACGACCCCCTCCGACTGCCTCTCGACAGCCCGCCATTTCCCGGTTCTGCCGGTTATAGACAGGCCACGCTTCCCGGACCGCAATGCCCGGGGCCGAGGAGGCCCTCTCCAGTTCCCAGGACAACCGTCCGGCCATTCCACGCCCCTTACGCCGGGAGGTTCCTCGGCGACCGCTCCAGGTCCAAGATCGCCTTCCGTGGCCTTCGCCCTTCAAGCACAGGCTCGGCTCCTCCTTGGCCCGCCCACGGGCGGGGGTTAAATATCGACGCTGCAGGCTTCACTTCATGTTGCGGACTGGCCGGTTGCACGCCCCCGAAGGGCGCTTGTCACTCCACTTCGACGCCACCGTTTCGAGTGACGCCGGGAGTCAGCTACCGAGGACCCTGGCGTCTCCTCGGACCGGACTTCCACCGGCTGGCTACCCTGAGCTTGACGTCCGGTTACATCGTTCACATCCCTTCTGAGCTGGGAAGACGTCCGGACTGCTGGACGTACGCTTGACGTTTATCCTCGCCTGTCACCCGACCTGCTGATCTGCGGTTCTTCCCGGGACAGCGGAGGCGGCCGTTCTCCACGCTTCGAGATGTCGAGTCACGAAGCACGAGAGAACGGCCGCTGCGTATGAGTCTCCCTCTCCCAGGGCCCGCAGGCGAGGCGTTGGATGTCTTGTCCCGCTTTCGGGTCGAGTTCTACGAGTGCCTTTACGTCCGGGCGGATGCGCTCGCCGACCGGCTCGTCGACACGGGTTACACCTACGACGCCTTCGGCCGCACCACCGCTCTGCCAGCCAGCACCATCGGCTACTACGCCAACGACCTCGCCTACCAGCAGACATCGGGCGGCAGCGTCAGACCTGGCAGCTCGACGCCAACCTTCGCTTCCGCTCCTGGAAGGTCGAGACCAGCAGCGGCACCACCTGGACCCAGACACAGTCCAAACTCAACCACTACGACAGCGACGGCGATATCCCCCGCTGGATCACCGAAGACACCGCCACCGGCGCGCTGACCCGTAACGTCGACTCCGCTTCCGGAGACCTCGCTGCGACGACCAGCAAGACCGGCGACATCGTCCTCCAGCTCACCACCATCCACGGCGACGTCGCCCTCCAGCTCCCGCTGGACACCAGCACGGCCCCCGTCGCGCTGGACTCGGACGAGTACGGCAACACCCGCCCCACCCCGACACACCCTCAGACCACCACGTACCCAACAACGTGACAGTGCCCAAGGATGGCCTTCACCCCCACCCTGAAGGGCGGAGCACTGGCCAAGATCAGAGGTAGATCGACAGGCGACTACCGGCGCCGGCGCGGCGGTGTCCGGCCTGAGCTTCGCCCGCAAGTATCCGCTGCTTGTGTTCCCAGAGCTGCTTTCGCTCTTCGCGTGTCAGATCGTCGGACAGCCGACCGATCTCATCCCGAGCCGCTGACCGCGCCGCCCTCGCGGCACGCCAGTCATTTCACTCAACTGCCGCGTCCAACTCGGCCATCCGTTTCAGTAACGGCATCGTTGCGGGCACAGAATCAGCTGTCGCGGGTGGCAGCACCTGCTCCGGCGCATTGACCTCCGTCTGGTTGGCCGTCAACCCGTAGACGCACTTCACGCTGCCCCGGGCCCGGCTTTACGTACACAAGCGGGAAGCGAGTGGCGGGCGCCAGTTCCCGGGGTCCTTGTCGCCCATCGACGAGTGGTTGCTGCCGGCAGACACGGCGATGAACTGGGAGTCGGTCAGGTCATTGGCCAATGTCTGCCGCTGTGGGGTCGTCCAGCTGCTTGCGCCGCTCCTCCTTGCTTCCTTGAGCGGGATGATGTGGTCGGTGCCGGAGGCCGACACGGCAGTCTTCCCCTCGTACTCGGAATACCAACTGCCCGAGACGGCACGGCATTGATCGTCCTGCTTGACGTCCTGGCCGTCGCTGGGCCACCCGCAGGTCAGCAGTTACCCCTTGCTGGAGCCCAGGGTGAGGCCCGCGATGAAGTGGCGCTGGAGCAGCAGGAAGACCACGAGGGTCGGCAGAGCGACGATCACCGAGCCTGCGGCGAGCAGGTTGTAGTCCGTAAAAAACTGGCCCCTGAGATTGTTCAGCGCCGAGGTGATGGGGAGCTTGTCGCCGTCGGAGATGAAGACCAGTGCCCACAGGAAATCGTTGTACATCCAGGTGAACTGGAGCGTGCCGAGCGCAGCCAGGGCCGGGCGGCACAGGGGCAGGGTGATCCGCCAGTACCGGGTCCAGACGCCCGCGCCGTCGACGATCGCGGCCTCCAGGATCTCCTGCGGCAGGGTGCGCATGAAGTTGGCCAGGACGAAGACGCAGAAGCCCAACTGGAAGCCGATCTGCACGGTGATGACGGCCCAGTACGAGTCGAACATCGTCATCGAGTCGGACATCCAGTAGGGCAGTGGGATGCGGTTGAAGACGACGTACAGGGGCGTGACGATCACCTGCTGCGGCAACAGGTTCCCGGCGGTGAAAAGCATGAGCAGGACGAGCCCGCCGCGCATCTTCAGCCGGGCCAGCGCGAAGGCCACGAAGGAGGCGAGGAAGAGGGTGACGAGTACCCCCGGGACCGCGATGATCATCGTGTTGACGAAGTACTTCGTCATGCCGGAGTCGGAGAACGCCTGGCGATAGTAGTCCAGGGAGAGATGGCGCGGCAGCGAGAAGTAGCCGTGTGCCGAGGTCTCGTCGTACGGCCGCAGCGAGGCGTACACCGCGAGCAGCAGCGGGGCGAGGAAGGCGAGGGAGACCGCCATCAGGAAGGCGTGGACGCCGATCCTGCCGGGGCGGAGCCGGCGCCGGACGGCGGGGGCCGGTGGCGCAGGTGGTGCGGTGGGGCGGGCGGGGGCGATGTGGACGGTCAACGGTTCTTCTCCCCTCGGAGTTCCTGGACCAGGTACGTCACGACGAACCCCAGGGAGACGGCCAGCAGGACGACAGCGATGGCGGAGCCGAATCCGATGCGGCTGGCCTCACCGATGATGTTGTCGGTGACGAGCACGGAGAGGAGCTCGAGTCCGTTGCGGCCGTGGTTGACGGCGTACACGATGTCGAAGGCGCGCAGGGACTCGATGACGGTGATGACGCCGACGATGACATTGACCGGCCGCAGCGTGGGGAAGACGATACGGAAGAAGGTCTGTGCCTCGCCCGCACCGTCGATCGCCGCGGCCTCCTTCAGCGAGGGGTCGACGGCCTTGAGCCCGGCGAGGTAGAGGATCATCACGTAGCCGGTGTGCCGCCAGGCCGCGGCCAGCAGGACCATCCAGATGTTGAGGTTCGGATCGCCGAGCCAGTCGGTCGGCGACTTCGTGTCCCCGATGACCGCGTTGAGGGCTCCCTGGTCACGGGAGAAGATCAGCTGGGCTATGAAACCGACCACGGCAAGCGACAGTACGACGGGCATGTACAGCGTCGACTGATAGAAGCGGCTGAAGCGCACGCCCCTGTCGATGAGTACGGCGAGCAGCAGTCCGAACGGTGCGGCGACCAGGCCCAGGAAGGCGAGCCAGAGCAGATTGTGCCGGGCGGCGGGCCAGAACTGCGGGTAGTTGGTGAAGAGATTCTCGTAGTTCTGCGTACCGACCCACTTGATGTCACCGATGCCGTCCCAGCTGGTGAAGGAGAGCACGACGGAGGCGAGGGTCGGTCCCCACACGATGGCGATGTCGAGCAGGACGGGTATGCCGAGCAGCACACCGAGTACGGCGAGGTCGCGGCCGGTGAACCGCCGCGAGACCCGTCGTCCGGTGCGCCGCGCCGAGATGAACGACACGGTCGGTACTCCAGGTTCAGTCGGATTCCATCGGGGTCGTCCGGGGTCAGTCGGCGGCGAAGATGGTCTTCTTCTGCCGTTCGATGTCGTTGACCAGGCCGTCCACGTCGTTCGGGTTGCTGATGAATTTCTGGATCGCCGGGATCATGACCGTGGAGGAGAAGTCCGGCCGGGTGTCGCGATCCAGGAACTGGGAGATCTGCTTCGCCCCGGAGACCAGTTCCACGGCCTTCTTCTGGAGCGGTGAGTACGCGGAGATGTCCGCCTGGTCGCTGACCGCGATGTTGTTCGGGTCGCTCTTCAGGTAGATGTCCTCGGCCTTGCCGGTGGCCAGCCACTTGAGCAGGTCCTTGGCGCTCTCCAGCGTCTTCTTGTTCTTGAGGTTCTTCGACTTCTTCGCCAGCAGGAACCCGTCGATGGGTGCCTCGACCGCGTCCTGTCCGTGCTCCGGATTGATGACGGGGAAGGGGAAGAAGTCGATGTCGCCCTGTTCGCCCTCGGGGAACTGTGCGCCCGGGTGCGGCAGGCCGAACACGGCCATGCCGGCCTCCTTCTTCTGGAGGCTGGTGGCGGCCTCCTGCCAGGTACGGCCGTTGGCACCCTGCTGGCAGTACGGGAGGAGCCGGCGCCAGGTGTCGAAGACTTCCTTGACCCGCTTGTCGGTCCAGGCGACTTCACCCGCCATCAGGCTCTTGTGGAACTCATAGCCGTTGGTCCGCATGTTGATGTAGTCGAAGGTGCCCATGGCGGGCCAGCCGTCCTTGTCACAGAAGGCAATGGGGTCCAGTTTGTCCTTCTGCATCTGCTTGGCGAGCGCCACGTACTCGTCGAGTGTCTTCGGTGCCTGATAGCCGCGCTCGTCGAACAGGCTCCTACGGTGGAAGACGGCCCACGGATAGTAGTAGTACGGCGTGAGGTACTGCTTGCCGTCCGCGCCGGTGGACTGGGCTTTCAGCGCGGCCGAGAAGCCCTTGTAGTCCAGCCAGTTGTCACTGATGTCGTGCAGCAGGCCCTTCTCGGCGAAGAACTGCATCCGGTAGCCGGCGAACCACATGAAGACATCGTCCGGCTTGCCCTGCAGATACCGGTTGATGTTCTCCTGAAAGGTGTTGTGGTCGACGGTGTTGACCTTCACCTTCCGCCCGCCCGACTGCGCCTCGTACGCCGCGAAAGCGTCGGCGAAGGCCTTCTTCGGAATGGGGTCGGACGAATTCGAGCCCATGGTGATCGTCTTGCCGTCACCACCGGGGCCGCTCCCGCAGGCGGTGAGCAAGGAGGGGAGTGTCACGGCTCCCGCACCGACTGCCGCACCACGCAACAGACTCCGCCGGGACATCCGATGTCCTGCGACGCTGCCCGGCACACCTGACCTGTCGTAATCAGACTGCGTCATGCCCAACTCCTTTGGGATGCAACCCAACACAACCGAACGTGCGATTGGATCCCACCCCCAAGCGATGTTGCCGTCAAGGGTTTTGACGAGATGCCGAACAACCGATGCCACTCCCCTTCCAACAGACTTCAACACGCTCTAACGTAATCGCACGCCTTGGCGTGCACATGCTGCGACCGACCCGGCACGAGTATGGAGGAACGTAACGATGCGTCATCTTCCAACCCGTACAACCCGAACCAGCCACCGCGGAGTCATCGGAGCGCTGCTGGCCGGGCTGCTCTGCGCCGCGGGGGCGACCGTTCCCGCCGTCGCGGACTCGCCCGCTCCCGCGCCCGCGCCCGCTCCGCAGGCCGGCAACGGCCTTGCGCTCACCCCTCCGATGGGGTTCAACAACTGGAACTCGACCCACTGTCGTGCCGAGTTCAACGAGGCGATGGTCAAGGGCATCGCCGACATCTTTGTCGAGAAGGGCCTCAAGGACGCGGGCTATCAGTACGTCAATCTCGACGACTGCTGGGCAAAGCCGCAGCGTAATGCGGACGGAAAGCTGGAGGCCGATCCGCAGCGCTTCCCGAACGGCATCAAGTCCGTCGCGGACTATGTCCACTCCAAGGGCCTGAAAATCGGCATCTACACCAGTGCCGGCACCAAGACCTGCGACAGCGTGGGACTTCCGGGTGCACTCGGCCATGAGTACAGCGATGCGCAGCAGTTCGCGGACTGGGGCATCGACTACCTCAAGTACGACAACTGCAACAACCAGGGCGTCGACGCGAGACAGCGCTATACGACGATGCGGGACGCTCTGGCGGCAACCGGCCGCCCCATCGTCTACAGCATCTGCGAATGGGGCGAGAACAAGCCCTGGGAGTGGGCCGGCGAAATCGGCAACCTCTGGCGCACGACGGGTGACATCAACGACAGCTGGGGCAGCATGCTGTCGTTGATGAAGCAGAATCTGCCCCTCGCCGCCGCAGCGGGCCCGGGGCACTGGAACGACCCCGACATGCTGGAGGTCGGCAACGGCGGCATGACCGACACGGAGTACCGCACCCACTTCTCCATGTGGTCCGTGATGGCGGCACCGCTGCTCATCGGTTCCGATCTGCGCAAGGCGGGCCCGGAGACCTTCGAGATCCTCTCCAACTACGAGGTCATCGCGGTCGATCAGGACCCGCTGGGCAAGCAGGGCACCGTGCTCTCCTCCACCGGCGGGCGCTGGGTCGTCACCAAGGAGATGCAGGACGGCAGCCGCGTCGTGGCCCTCTTCAACGAGAAAGGCAGCGCACAGCGCATCTCGACGACGGCCGAGGCGGCGGGGCTGCCGAAGGCCACCGCGTACACGATGCGTGACCTGTGGGAGCACACGACGTACAACACGGCAGGCAGCGTCTCGGCGACCGTCCCGGCGCACGGGACCGTACTGCTGCGCATCGCCGCCGACCGCAAGTGGGCCGCGCATCCGCCTGCCGTGGAACTCGGCCTGAACGCAAGCCCGTTGATCGAGGCCGGGCGCACGGCCGCACTGACGACGACGGTGACCGACCTCGGCCGGACCCCCGCCACGAAGGTCTCCGCGGCGCTCACCGGCCCCTCGGGCTGGCAGGTGAAGGCGGCATCGCCGACCCGATCACCGGCTCTGCCGACCGGCCGGGCCCTCACCACCCGCTGGAAGGTGTCCGCCCCTGCGGGCACAGCCACCGGTACGTACGACCTGAAGCTCACCGCCCAGTACCGCTCGTCGGCCGGGACACGGGTGAGGTCCACGGTCCCGTTCCAGGCCCATGTGGTGGTCGCGCCGCCTGCGGGCGCCGGCTACCTCAGCGATCTGCCCCAGCTCTCCGCCGCCAACGGCTGGGGCCCGGTCGAGAAGGACACCAGCAACGGCGAGAGCAAGGCGGGTGACGGGAATCCGCTCACCATCGGCGGCGCGGTCTTCGCCAAGGGCCTCGGTGTGCATGCCGACAGCGCCGTCGAGTTCTACACCGGCGGGGCATGCGGCGCCGTGACGGCGCAGGTCGGGGTCGATGACGAGAAGGGCGCCAAGGGAACGGTCGCCTTCGAGGTCTGGGCCGACGGTACGAAGGTCGCGTCGACCGGCGTACTGACCAATGCGATGCCCGCGCAGCCGCTCTCCGCGGATGTGAGCGGTGCGCAGGTGGTACGTCTGGTGGTCACCGACGGCGGGGACGGTGTCGATTCCGACCACGCGGACTGGGCGGACCTGCGGATCACCTGCTGACGGGAAATCGCGGACGCGGCCATGCCGCGCCTTCGATCGCCGGACGGGCCCAGGACACCGGTCCTGCCCGTCCGGCGCTTCTCCGCCCCGCCCGACAGCAGGCCCTAAACGGCCACTGCCCCGCCCGATTCCACCCGCACCGCCGCGGCCGCCGCGCCCACCAGTCCCGCGTCGGTGCCCATCACCGCCGGGGCCACCGTGAGCTGCTGGACGAAGGAGAGCGTGGCGTACTGGCGCAGGGCGCGGCGCAGCGGAGCGAAGAGGATGTCGCCCGCTCCGGCCACTCCCCCGCCGACCACCGCGATGTCGATCTCGACGAGCGTGGCGGTGGCGGCAATTCCGGCGGCCAGCGCCTGCGCGGCGCGCTCGAACGAGGCGATGGCGATCCGGTCCCCGGCGCGCGCGGCGGCAGCCACGGCGGCGGCCGAGGCATCGCCGTCCGGTCCGGGGCGCCAGCCGGCCTCCAGCGCCCGGCGGGCGATGTTCGGTCCGCTGGCGATGCGCTCGACGCAGCCGCGCGAACCGCACGGGCACGGGTCACCGTCCAGGTCGACGCTGACGTGGCCGATGTGCCCGGCGTTGCCCGTGGGGCCGGGGTGCAGTTTTCCGCCAAGGACGAGTCCGCCGCCCACACCGGTCGACACGACCATGCACAGCGCATTGTCGTAGCCGCGGGCCGCGCCCAGCCAGTGCTCGGCCGCCGTCATCGCCACGCCGTCGCCGACCAGTTCGACGGGCAGTCCACCAACCGCCTCACCGACCCGTTCCACCAGCGGGAAGTCGCGCCAGCCGGGGACATTGACGGGGCTGACCGTACCGGCCGAGGCGTCCACCGGGCCCGCGCTGCCGATACCGACGGCCGTCGCCCGCTCCCACAGCGGCGATCGCGACAACTCGGCCAGGACCTCCGCCACGGCCCCCATCACCGTCTCGGCGCTCTCCCGGGCGGGCGTCGGCCGCTGCGCCCGCACGAGGAGCGCGCCGCTGCCGTCCACCAGCGCGGCGGCGATCTTGGTGCCGCCGATGTCCAGCGCGGCGACGAGGTCGGTATGCATCGGTGTGGCTCCGTGAGTAAGTGACGAGGACCTGCGGCTTCGGTGAACAGTCTGCCCAGTCTCCATTCAGCTGACAACGTTGTCCAGGGCCTATGCTCGACGGCACAGCCTCCGGCCCCTCCGCGGCACCGCTCGCGGGCCCGCCGGACCGCCCGCACCCGACGACAGGACAGCGCACCGTGGCCGAGACCGCCCGTCACTCCGAGACTCGTTACGGCAACCGGCCGACCATGAAGGATGTGGCCGCCCGCGCCGGAGTGGGCCTCAAGACGGTCTCCCGTGTGGTCAACAGCGAGCCGGGGATCACGCCCGACACCGAACGCCGGGTCCAGGAGGCCATCGAGGCTCTCGGCTTCCGCCGCAACGACAGCGCGCGCGTCCTGCGCAAGGGCCGCACCGCTTCCATCGGCCTGGTCCTGGAGGATCTCGCCGACCCGTTCTACGGACCTCTGAGCCGCGCGGTGGAGGAGGTCGCCCGGGCACACGGCGCCCTGCTCATCAACGGGTCGAGCGCCGAGGACCCGGAGCGCGAGCAGGAGCTCGTACTCGCCCTGTGTGCGCGCCGGGTGGACGGGCTCATCGTGATTCCGGCCGGCGACGACCACCGCTATCTGGAGCCGGAGATAAAGGCCGGCATCGCCACCGTCTTCGTGGACCGCCCGGCGGGCCGTATCGACGCCGACATGGTCCTCTCCGACAGCTTCGGCGGCGCCCGCGAGGGCGTCGCGCATCTGATCGCGCACGGCCACCGCCGGATCGGCTTCATCGGCGACCAGCCGCGCATCCACACCGCCACCGAGCGACTGCGCGGCTACCACGCGGCCATGGCGGACGCCGGGACAACGGTCGAGGACTCATGGGTCTCCCTCGGCTCGACCGACCCCGACCGGGTCCGGGCCGCCGCCGAGCAGATGCTCTCCGGCCCCGAGCCCGTCACCGCGCTGTTCGCGGGCAACAACCGGGTGACGGTGACGGCGGTACGTGTCCTCGCGGAGCAGGAACGCCGGGTCGCCCTGGTCGGCTTCGACGACATCGAACTGGCCGACCTGCTCGGCATCACCGTCATCTCCCAGGACGCCGCCGCCGTCGGCCGCACCGCTGCCGAGCACCTCTTCCGCCGTCTGGACGGCGCGGACCACGCCCCGGCCCGCGTGGAGCTCCCCACGACGCTCATCCAGCGCGGCTCGGGCGAACTGCCGCCCGCATCCTGAGCGACCGGGGCGCTCAGATGCCGCTGAGTCGTTCGCGAACGACCTCCATCGACGGGGGCAGCCTGTCCCTGCCGATGACGACGGTCGCCTCCGGTACCCGAATCGTGCGCAGGGAGAGAACCTGGGCCAGGGTACTGACGTCGATACGCGGCATCAGCGTCTCGATCGTGAGTGAGCGCAGATTGGGAAAGTTGTGCAACCAGCCCCACGTGCCTCCCATGTTGGCCTCCACCCAGAGATGGGTCAGGCGATCGCTTCGGCATGAGTTGACGAAATCGACGGTTGTGAACTCTCCGGACACCTTGATACGGGAACGGCCGCCGAAGCTGTGGAGCGCGCGGAGCTCGCGCAGGTTGGACACCGGAAAGTAGATGTTCTCTTCGCTGATGTGGGCAACGACTTCCTTGCCGAAAAGGTCGGTGTCGAATCTGCTCCAGGCCCGCACCAGTTCCGTGCGCACACGCGGATCCTGGTGCCCGCGGTATTGAGCGAGAACGGTGATCGCAGCATCGGTCGCGATACGCGTGGCGGCCAGCACGGTGAAGTACGCCTCATCGGCCATCAGTTGCGCCTCGGAGCTCGCCTCCTCCGATGCGAGCGCTGTCTCGCCGTCGGTTGGCAACTCGCGCGGTCCCGGCAGCAGATCGAGCACAACTGGGCCGACCTCGGTAAGCGCCCGGGACTGATCGACCGAGCGTGGCGGGATCAGGGCCGCCGCGCGCTGCTGCACCTCCGCGCGCACCGCCGGGTCCAACTCGGTCGCATGCTCCAGACAGGCGGCCGCGAGCAGGTGAAGCCTGTTCATGCCGTGCCCGGAAACGTCGTCTCGTCTGATGAGGCCGGTGAGCAGCCGGGTCCGTTCCGTGGGCCGTGCGTGGGCGACGGCCATCCTGATGACGTCCTCCCACTGATCCAGATGAGCGTTCCCAATGAGAAAGTCGAAATCAAGGCCTTCCACCGCGGCCTTCGCCCCGAGATAGTCCTGAAAAGTCCTGTGAATGAAATCCATCGAGTCCGCGCTTGGTTCGCGCAACAAGCCGCTACGGATCAATAGATAACGATAGACTTCCTCCGCCGTGCCCTGCTCGGCGACCTTCGGCATCGTCGGCAGCGCCCGTCCAAGAAGGTCGACCGCATCACTGCGGTCCATCTCGGAACGGCCGTTGCGGATCATCCAGTAGGCAAGTTTCTGGATCAACTGGATATGGTGCGCCTCGCTGATGTGGATCGATCCCGACTTATAGACTCCGCGCTCCCGGTCGCGCCTGAAGAGCAGCATGGAGAGTGCCGCGTCGTAGATCTCCTTGCGGCCCTCGGGAAGGTAGCCGCGGCGGTCCTGATGCAGTGCACAGATCAATCCGCACATGAGCGGGTTGGTGGCCAGCCTGCCCAGGTCCTGTTTGGCCCGTATCGCCCGTAAGAGCTCGTTGGCGTACTGATCACTGATACCGGCCGCCTGGTGCCAGCGTTTGACGAATTCGGCAATGTTGTCCCTGCTCATTGGTGCGAGGTCCAGCTCGACAAAGTCCTCATCCATGAGCCAGTGTTCCTGCACCGCCGATGGCCGGGAGGTCACGAGCCACCGGTTGGCGGGATAGACACTGATGAGTTCCTGGAGCCAGCGGCGAGCATCGTTGCGATCGTCCTCGGGGATCTCGTCGATGCCGTCAATGAGGATGAGTCCACGTCCCGACCTGAGCACCCGGTCGAACCATCCCGGCGGCTGAAGAGCCGCAATGGGGCAGTCCACCCCCGAGAGGAATTCGTGAGGTGCCGGGAGTGCGGCGCCACCCCTGGTCAGGGTGCGCAGCGGAAGCACGAACGGCACCAGTCCGTAGAGATACAGAAGGCGCTCGTCGAGCGCCTTCTGTGCGGTGGACACTGCCAGCCATTGCACCAGCGTAGTCTTTCCGGAGCCGGCCACACCACGCAGGAGTACACGGTTTCGGCCGGCCAGTACATGGTCGGCCGAAAGCAGCGCGGGACCTGCGCTGGTAGCGTCGCCCGCCGCGTCCAGGCTGAGATAGGCGGCGTCGAGCCGCCAGGTTTCCGGCGCTCCGGAGAGGTCGAGGCCGAAAATGCTCAGCTTGCCGTGCTTGGCCGCGATGTACCCGGCGTACCGGTCCTCGAAAGGACCATCGGCCGGGGACGGTGCGCGTGCGATCAACGAATCGATCTTCAGCGTCAGCTCTTCGATGGAACGGCTCTGCTCTACCAGGGTGCGCGGTACGAATGTCGACCGCTGAGTGAAGAAGTTCAGAATGTGCAGGCAAGCAGTGTTCATCACGCTCGTGTGCAAGGTGACCGCGTCACTCGACAGCCCGAGCGTAGCTGTCCTGCTCTGGGACCTCAGATGCCGGGAGAGCCCTAAGTGGCCGAGCTTTACGGCCTGCACATCCTCCATGTCGAGCGTTCCCATGACACGAAGGGAATCTGCGACCGCGTTGGCGACGGCACGTTTCTCGAATGTCGGCAGGACATCCTCCACACCCGTCGATTGCGCTGCGCGTCTGACCAGTTCTTCCGCGATCTGATGCAGGTCCTTTTCCGAGAGAATGCGTTTCTCGCCTCGGAAGGAGATGAGTGCGGATAAGCGGATGGGTTTGTCGACCAGGCCGGCCCCGGGGCCTTCGGACAGGAACAGCTTCTTGATCAGCGGGCTCACGACGCTCGACGCGAGGCGCGCTCCGATGGCGGCCGGTTCCATCTGGTCTCCGAGAGATGCTCGCGGCACCATCGGCCGTCGTCATGCAAGCGTAGAACATCCCCTGCTGACGCATCCCGCGTTTCAGCCAAGGGCTTTTCTCCGCAGGACCGTTGACCGAGAACAGCGGAACGAGCCCTTCCTGGCTGCTGGTTCGAGTGAACGGCGCGTCACACCGGTCCCGCCGTCAGTCCTCCCCGCCGCGGCGACGCGAACGCGTCCAGGTCGGCGCGCGTCAGCCCGGTCAGGCCGGCGACCTCGGCAGTGTCAAGGGCTCCGCAGTCGATGCCGCGCAGGAGGTACCCGCTGAGCGCCTTGGCGGTGGCGGGTTCGTCCATGACGTCACCGCCGGCCTTGGCCACATACGCGGCGAGGCGGGCGGCGGCCTGCTCCAGGCCCTCGCGGTAGAAGGCGTAGACGGCTGCGTAACGGGTCGGCAGGTGGCCCGGATGCATGTCCCAGCCCTGGTAGTAGGCGCGGGCCAAGGCGCGACGGGTGAGGCCGTAGTGGAGCCGCCAGGCCTCGTGGACCTGGTGGGTCGGGCCGACCGGGAGGACATTGGTGGAGCCGTCGCAGACCCGTACACCGGTGCCTGCGGCGGCGACCTGCATGACGGCCTTGGCGTGGTCGGCGGCCGGGTGGTCGCCGGCCTGGTAGGCGGGGCTGACGCCGACGCAGGCGCTGTAGTCGAAAGTGCCGTAGTGCAGACCGGTGGCGCGGCCCTGCGCGGCGTCGATCATGCGAGCCACGGCGGCGGTGCCGTCGGCGGCGAGGATGGACTGACTGGTCTCGATCTGGATCTCGAAGCCGAGGCGGCCCGACGGCAGCCCGTGCGCCTGCTCGAACGCTTCGAGGAGCCGGACGAAGGCGGTGACCTGCTCGGGGTACGTCACTTTGGGGAGAGTGAGGACAAGCCCGTCGGGGAGTCCGCCCGCCTGCATCAGGCCGGTGAGGAAGATGTCCGTGGTGCGGATGCCGCGGTCGCGTACGGCGGCCTCCATGCACTTCATCCGGATGCCCATGTACGGGGCCGCCGTGCCGTTCCCGTACGCCTCCGAGACCAGCCGGGCGGCGCGTGCGGCTGCCAAGTCCTCCTCGGCATCGGGGCGGGGGCCGTAGCCGTCCTCGAAGTCGATGCGCAGGTCTTCGACGGGCTCGCGCTCCAGCTTGGCGCGTACCCGGTCGTGTACGGGTGCGGCGAGCTCGTCAGGGATGCCGAGGACGGCAGCGAACGAGGCCGCGTCGGGGGCGTGCTCGTCCAGGGCCTTCAGCGCCTGGTCGCCCCAGGAGCGGATGGTGCCGGAGGTGAACGTGTCGCCCGGGACGTAGACGGTGTGGACCGGCTGGCGCGTCCCCGGGTCGCCCGGGTAGCGGTGGGCGAGCTCGGCGTCGATCGCGGCGAGGGAGGCGCTGATCTCCTCGCTGACCGCACCGGCGAGGCTCGTCGACACCTTCTCCTGCTGACCCATTTCCACACCCTCCACAGTCACACTGTTTCCGCTTCCCGGAATCAACAATCCGTATAGTGAAGCTATAAGGCTGCCGGATCTGCGTCAATGGTGATCGGAAACGGTCCGGGGCCGCGCGGTGAGTTCACACCGTGCGGCCCCGGACCGTCGAAAAAAGGGGGGTGCGGCTGGACGGCGGGTCAGCCCTTGCGGGACTTGACCTCGTCGGTGAGCTGGGGGACGACCTGGAAGAGATCGCCGACGACGCCGTAGTCG
>NZ_BMRN01000060.1 GCF_014648655.1 Streptomyces atratus | reverse complement strand
GTCTCTTGGCGGAAACACATGATCAAGCAGAGGCCGTCCAGCTGTCAGGCGAACAACAAACCCCACCAAGAAATGATCTTGGTGGGGTTTAAAGCCAAGCTTAGTGGTCACGCGGATAGGCGCGGTTGGGGACACTGGCAGCAGGAACGGACACAGGCCCGGTGATCACGGAGTTGCGACGCTCTGTGATTACTGAGCAGGGGCCCGCATGGTCGCCGACGACCGGTACTGCATCGATGTCCTCACCCAGATCAGCGCCGTCACCCACGCCCTGCAGGAGGTCGCGCTCGGCCTGCTCGACGACCACGTGCGGCACTGCGTGACCGATGCCGCACGATCGGAGCCGGCAAAGGGCGAGGCCAAACTCGACGAACTCACCCTCGCCCTGCGCCGGGTATTGCGCCTTTGACCGCCCCTCTCACGGAACACGAAGCGACATCGGAACCGGCCGCGGGTTCTACGCGGCCGATATGCACACCGAGCTGGACGTCACATGGTGACCTCACCATCGGCCTTCCAACCAGTCCGCGGCGTGTGAGGCGGGGCCGGCTTCCTCGGCCTCACCGCACAGCCCCCTTCAGGCGGCCAGTCGCAGATGCCCGGCCGCCTGGTGATCGGGCGGCTCCGTGTCCAGGTGCCACGTGCCGAAGCGGCGGATCTAATAGCTCAGCGGTGAGTCCGAGCACGGAAGCGCAAGGGCCCGCTGTGTGAGGTGGAAGCCTGCCCCCGATCCGGGACTGTGATCCCTCGGGTCAGACCGGCTCCTCCTCACCATGCCGCCGGGCGGAGGCCCAAGGTGGATCCGGGGACGCGATCCCTTCAGCAAGACCGCGCCCCGCCCGGTGGCACCGCACCCAGCCAGGGTTTCATGTCCCCAGCCCGCCGGCAGGGGCCGACCTCTCAGGAGTTCGCGAGCCCAGAGCTCTCCAGCAGACCGAGGTCCCTGCCGGTCGCTGGAGACACGAACGGCTCATGAGATGGCGTGCCCCGAGCACTTCTATTAGAGCGCCGCGTGCTCCGCACGGAGCCGACCAGCACACTGACGCAACGCGCAAACGGGAGAACGAAGTTGAGCAAGGTCTTCTGCGGAATCGACTGGGCCGAGAACCACCACGACATCGCGTTGGTCGATCAGGACGGCACCCAGCTGGCCAAGCTGAGGATCAGCGACGACAGCGCTGGCTTCAACGCCCTGCTGGAGCTGCTGGCCCGCCACGGCGACAGTCTCGAGGAGCCCATACCGGTGGCGATCGAGACCCCGCGTGGCCTGCTGGTCGCCTGCCTGCGGGCCACCGGGCGGAAGGTTTACGTGATCAACCCGCTGGCTGCCGCGCGCTACCGCGACCGAAGCAGCGTCGCCCGGGCCAAGTCGGATGCCGCCGACGCCCGCGTCCTGGCCAACATCCTCCGCACCGACATGGCCGCCCACCGGCCACTGCCCGTCGACAGCGAACTCGTCCAGGCCGTCGCTGTCCTGGCCCGAGCCCACCAGGACGCGGTCTGGGACAAGACCCAGATGGTCAACAGACTCCGTTCCCACCTGCGCGAGTACTACCCAGCCGCCCTCCAGGCGTTCCACGGCGCCGGCACGCTGGGCCTCGACTCCAAGCACGCCCGCGCAGTCCTGGCCGCGGCACCCGCTCCAGCGGCAGCGGCCCGGCTCACCCGCAGCCAACTGCGTGCTCTGCTCAACCGTGCCGGACGGCTCCGACGCGGGACCGACGCCGAGGTCGAACGGCTCCGGGAGATCTTCCGCAGGGACTGCCTGCACCAGCTGCCGATGGTTGAGCAGGCCATGGGCAAGCAGGCGCAGGCCCTCCTCCAGCAGCTCGACGCCACCTGCCGGAGCGTTGACGACCTCACGGCAGCCACCGAGGAAGCGTTCCTCTCCCACTCCGACTCGGAGATCATCATCAGCTTCCCCGGGCTGTCGGTCATGTCCGGAGCCCGCGTCCTCGCCGAGGTCGGCGACGATCGGGAACGGTTCGCCAACGCCCGGGCGTTGAAGGCATACGCCGGCGCGGCCCCAGCGACCCGGGCCTCCGGCCGAAGCCGCGTCGTGGTTGCCAGAGCAGTCAAGAACCAGAGGCTGGCCTCCGCCGGCTACATGTGGGCCTTCGCAGCCCTACGCTCACACGAACCCCGCGAGCACTACGACGCCCGACGCGCCAGCGATGAACGGCACACCGCCGCCCTGCGGAACCTGTTCAACAAGCTCCTTGGCTGCCTCTACCACTGCCTGCAAGCGCGCACCCTGTACGATCCCGCACTGGCGTTCGCCCACTCCGTCGCGCTTGCTGCGTGATCGTCTGCTTGATCCCCATACCGAACATGCCCACGCTGGTGGTGGGAGCGACTTCAACCGACCCAAGAGCCTGGAAGGTCTTCACGGACGGTCTCAAGATCGGAAATCGTACGCCCACGCGCGTGGATCCCGGACTGGTCTTGAAGGCCGTCCCGGCGAACCAACCGGCCGGGAGCCGCGTACCAGCGCACCGGTGAGTCGTCCTCGCTTGCCCACATCGGATGGTCGGGCAGGTCGACCCGGGCATAGCGGGCGTGGAGACCCGGTACCAGCGCGTCAGGCAGCTCGCACGCGTCATAGAGGCTGTCTGCCGCGAAGAGCGACTCGCTCAACACCAGCTCGACCCACGCCAGGGACATCCGATCGAGAAAGGGAATCCAGCCCTGATGCGATTCCACCACCACCGGTGGATCGTCCTGCTCGATCTGGGTAAGGGGGATTCCCCAGTGGGCGCAGTCCTGATTCTCGAGGCGGAAGACCAGGACGCCGCCCAGGGCGTCGTCGACATAGAGGCCAGATGGCTTGACCACAGGGTCCTGCTGCCGGGTCAGGTCGTCCCGACGACCGAAGAGCGCGTACCCCTCACTCAAAGCGGCCGGCAACTCGAAGCCCAGATTGGACTCCACAGCCGCCAATTCATTTGCGGTGCAGCCATCTTCCGGCTGCAGCGGACGGCCCATCCATGCGTCGGCGAACCAGCGAACGAACTCCCAAGCATGGGAGCGAGTACGCACTCCGCCTCGCAGAACCACCGACACATCAGGATCGTCGAGCATGCCGAGGACGCTACCGCCATCTCAGCCGCGCGGCGAGGCACATGAGGCCCGGCCCCTATTGCTGGCGACTCAACTTGACCTGCCAACGACATGAGATGTCTTGCTGGTGATGAGCGGGGGGATGGTGGCCAGGCCGGCCGGGGCGCACCCCCCAGCCCTCGTCGCGACAACATCGGCTGGACCGTGTCGGCGGATTCCACCGTCTGCCGGACCCTCCACTGCACCGAGCGCGGAGACAAGGGTTATGGCACAGGCCGCGACCAACCGAAGGGCATGGGCGGGCGGAGCCTTCCGAGTTCGGCAAGGACAGGCGCCTGCGAACGAAGGGTGTCGGCCGCCATTGCGGTTCGTCTGCCTGACCGGGGAATGCCGCGGTGCCTGGAGCGAGCCAAGGCGCCGAGTTCCTTCGGCCTGCACGTCCCAGTCGTCAAGACGGCTGGGACGTGCAGGACCTGGAAGCAGTGCCCCGCTTCGACGATGTGAGATGGAGACCGTATACATGGGCCAACGCGCTGGCATCGCCGCAGTCGTGCTTCGCCGATGAAGCCGCACTGCCTGCTGTCCGCCCACTGGAGCGACGAAGCGTCGGTCACGAACACCCAGGCAACCCAATCAAACCAAAGTACCCCCAGGGGGTAGTTGACGTGCGGGTGCATCGGGTTCTAGCCTTCCCCTTATCCATGAGATACCCCCTAGGGGTATAAGCGATCTGGGAGGCCCCCATGTGCACCACTTCCGCCACATCGCAAAGCGCGCCCGCCGTCGTCCGAGCGGGCACGAATGACGGCACGCTGCCCGACTGGCACCTACGGGGCGAGTGGTTCGACGTGTGCAGCTGCGCGCTGCCCTGCCCCTGCACGTTCGCCCAGACACCGACCCACGGGGACTGCCTCTTCACGCTCGTCTGGCAGGTTCACGAAGGGCACTTCGGGGACGTGCGCCTGGACGGCCTGGGCGTGGTGGCACTGGGAGAGTTCGCCGGGAACATGTGGGTCGGCGACCCGGACGCCACAATGAAGGTGATGCTCTACATCGACTCCAAGGGCGACCAGGCCCAGCGTGACGCGCTGGAGCAGATCTTCGCCGGTCATGTCGGCGGCTGGCCAGGCCAGTTCGGCTCGCTCATCAGCGAACTGCGCGAGGTACGGTACGCTCCGGTCCACTTCGACGCCGCCGAGGATCTCTCGTACTGGCGGGCACGTGTCGCCGACAAGGTCTCCGTCGGCGCGACCGCCCTCACCGGTCCCACTGCCGACCCCTCCCGTCGCGTCCAACTCGTCAATGCCCCGGGCGCCGAGGTCGGCCCCGGCCAGATCGCCACCTGGGGCGTCGTTGAGAGCGACCGCGCGGAAGGGTTCGACTTCTCCCATGAATACCGGGGGGGATCCAGCAAGCACTTCCCCTTCGACTGGCGCCCCTGACTGCGGGCAGGGGCGGGAAGGCCGGTCAAGGGTCTCGTCCAGCGGTTGGTCGGCGGAACCGGGCCGGTCGGCCACACCGGCAATATTCCGGCCCCGTGTTCAGGGCGCTGGCGTATTCACGGCATGGCGCGCCCGTACCGTGGCGCATATACAGCACGACGTGAACTCCCGGACCGAGCACGTGAATCGGGCCGCAGCAGCCGGACACCCCGCGAGAAGGAGAGACCTCGGTGAGCACGTTGCCAAGCACCCCCGTGGACCGGATCACGGAGAGGCCGTAGGGCGAAAGCCATTCGCTCACCACAACCGGCAACGGTGTCAACAACGCCGCCGCACTCACACAGGCCGACCTCGGCCTTGTCATGGGCACCGGCACCGACGCCGCCATCGAGGCCGGCGACCTCACCCGTCCGCAGCGACGTGCATGCCGCCGCCGACCCATCCGCCTGGCCCGCAAGACGCCGGCACCATCAAGTCCGACCTGTTCCGCGGGCATCGCGACCGTCGGGGCGAGGCCGAGCCGCCTGCCCCTGTTCGGCTTGAACCGGCCGCGGCGTGGATCCAGAACACTGCAGCCGGGCGGCCCGCCGGACGCTAATTCCCAGGTCCGCCGGGCCGCCCAGCGCCCGCTACCACCAGAAAATCCGGCCAGTGACCCACCAGGAGGTCCTCCATGGTCACACTGTCATGGACCAGCACGGTTTACCGGGTAGCCAGCCATCCCCTCGTCAGGATCACAGCCACCGCCGCACTGCAGGCTCTGGCGTCCCATCTCGCACAGCAGAACAGTCCTCGCCCGTCCTGCACGGACGCGTGTGCCCTCGTGCACGCAGGCGGTGCCAGTTCCCCTGCCGCACGTCGGCAGATGCACTGACCCGTTCACGCCGTCCGGCCGCGGCAGCCACCGCCGGGGCAGCCATGCCGACACACCAGCGCCACGGTGCCGGCAGGCGGGTGACTCCACCCGGTGGATCCACGGCCCTCTCGCAAAATTTCAACCGTCGAGACTGAATACCCCCTGGGGGTATATGGTTGTGATCGTTGTCCTGAACGGACGACGTCAGAAGGCGCATCACACCAATGGAGACGTCATGAGGAATCACTCCGGCCACGACCAGACCAACCACGGCGGCCACGGCGGAGCCCGGCCCGGTGGGCTGTCGGTCTCCGAGAACGGGTACACCCTCGAACTCGACTCGACGATCCTCACCGGCGGCGTGCAGCCGGTCAGCTTCCGGGTGATCAGCCCGGACGGGCAGGCGGTGACCGAGTTCATACCGGAGCACGAGAAGGAACTGCACTTCATCGCCGTCCGGCGCGACACGGCCGGGTTCCAGCACGTGCACCCCGTGATGGACGAGAAGGGCACCTGGAGCGTCGAACTGGCCCTGGGACCGGGGGACTGGAGATTCTTCACCGACATCCACCCGGCCGGCCACAACGGGACCATGACGCTGGGAATCGACGTCGCGGTCGCCGGACCGTACGACCCGCGGCCGCTTCCCGAGGCCACAGGGATCGCGCAGATCGGCGAGTACACCGTCGTGCTCGACGGCGAACTCCTACCCGGCGAGGCGAGCGAACTGACCCTCACCGTCAGCCGGAACAACCGCCCCGTCACCGACCTGCAGCCCTACCTGGCCGCGTACGGGCACTTGGTGGCCCTGCGGGTCGGCGACCTGGGCTACCTCCACGTCCACCCGGAGGGCGAACCCGGTGACGGCACCACCGCACCGGGGCCCGAGATCGCCTTCATGGCCGTCGCGCCTTCGGCCGGCAGCTACCGCCTGTACCTGGACTTTCAGCACAACGATGTCGTCCGGACAGCCGAGTTCACCGTACGGACCACCGCGGCCACCCCCCGTCCGGACGCGGCACCCCTGGCCGCCCCCGAGCACGGGATCCACCACCAGGGCCACCACGGCCACCACTGACCGGATGAACGCCACGGATCAGCCGCCGCGGCACACGACGCGGCCAAGGGGCGCTCGACCCGCCGCGCCCCACCGTCCCGTCACATCCCCGACATCGGAAGGAGCGTCATGCCACGCCTGACCCGACTCACGCCCGACACGGCGGTCGGCGCCTCGCGCGACCTTCTCGCCGATCTGGTCTCTCGCCATGGCCGGATCGGTGACATGGTCTCTACGATGGCGAACTCGCCTGCCGTACTGGGTGGTTACCTCCAGCTCAGCCGGGCCATGGGGCGAGCCAAGCTCGACCGCAGGATCAGCGAACGGATCTCGATCGCCATCCAGGTCCTGCAGGGCTGCAGGCTGTGCCTCGACGCGCACGTCAGTGGCGCCCGCGCCTTGGGAGTGGACGAGGAAGAGATCGAGCGAGCGCACACGGGTACCTCCGCCGATCCCGCGATCGCGGCGATCATCGCTCTCGCCCTCCAGATCTACCGCGAGCCGACGTCGATCACCGACGAACAGGTCACCGCGCTGCGCGAGCACGGCTACAGCGACCGCGCGATAGCCGATGTCGTCGGCGTCGTCGCACTCAACATCCTCACCGGCGCCTTCAACCTCCTCGCCGGCCTCACACCGGGGAGCGACACCGGTGCGTGAAGACAACCCCGCCTGTACACGCGGGACATGGCCTCCGCCCCGGGGCCGCGCCCCGCCGCATGGACACGGAAGGAACCCGCCATGCGCCTGTTCGCCATCCGCGACTACCGCCACCTGTTCGGTGCCCAGGTCATCGCCCTGTTCGGTACCGGGCTGACCACGGTCGCCCTCGGGCTGCTCGCCTACGACCTCGCCGGTCCACGCGCCGGCACGGTCCTCGGCACCGCCCTGACCATCAAGATGGTCATGTACGTGGTCATAGCCCCGCTGGCCGCCGCGTACATCGACCGGTTCCCCAGAAGAGCCCTCCTGGTCGGCCTCGATGTGATCCGCGGTGCGGTGGTCCTGGCACTGCCGCTGGTCAGCGAGGTCTGGCACATCTACGTCCTGATCGTCCTGCTCCAGGCCGGCTCCGCCGCGTTCACTCCGACGTTCCAGGCAGTCATCCCCGACATCGTCACCGATGAGTCCGACTACACGCGTGCGCTGTCCGCCTCCCAGGTCGCCTCCACCATGGAGAGTCTGCTCAGCCCCGTGCTGGCCGCCGTCGCCCTGACGTTCATGACCTTCGACCGGCTGTTCCTGGGAACGTCCGCCGGATTCCTCGTCTCCGCGCTGCTCGTCCTGTCGACGCGCATCCCCGACGCCCGCCCCAGCACCCACACCAAGGCGTGGGACAAGGCGGCAGCAGGCATCAGGATCTTCCTCCGGACGCCGCGGCTGCGGGGCATCATGGCGCTCAACCTCACGGTCGCGGCCGCCGGCTCGATCGTCGTCGTCAACACCGTCAACTACGTCCGTGACGTGCTCGGCGGCTCGCAGTCGGACGTCGCCTGGATGCTCGCCGCCTCCGGCACCGGAACCCTCCTGGTCGCCCTCGTCCTGCCCCGCGTTCTCGACCGGATCGCCGCCCGCACCGTCATGATGACCGGCGCCGGAGTCCTGGTCGGCGGCACGACCGCCGCGGCGGCGCTCATCGCGGCCGGCCTCACCGCATGGACCGGTACGGCGATCATCTGGACCGTGATCGGCATCGGCATGGCACTGATCATCACCCCGACAGGCAAGGTCCTGCGCGCCTCCGTCAGCCGGAACGCGATCCCCGAGGTGTTCGCGGCCCAGTTCTCCCTGTCGCACCTGGCCTGGCTGATCACCTATCCCGTCGCGGGATGGCTCAGCACGAGCGCCGGCTTCACCCTCGCCTGGTCCGTCCTCGCGATCCTCGCCGGAGCGGGAGCGACAGGTGCTCTCCTCCTGTGGCCGCGCCACGACGGACGAGGAGTGACGACCGCACCCGCGACACCCGCCGGGCACGCACCCAGCGAGGACCGGTCCACCCTGGCCAAGGCCGCGTGAAGCGCCGCGTACAGCGCTCTGACCGTCTGCGTCGCGCACACACGCTGCTGGCCGGACACACCGATACCCGAGAAGGCCGTGACCTCTGTCCCGCTCCGCGCGGGCGGCGGCCACGGCCTTCTCAGGTATCGGCGCCACCATCGCCGTCCTCAGCGTCGTGGCGACGTCCCCGCTCTCGTCCTGGTCGCGCGACGTACCTCGCCGACCATTCGGTGCTGGAGTTCCGTCGCCGTCGTTTCTGGGCCGGCCGCTGACCGCATCAGCTGACTACCGACGGCAGGCGTGACCGGTGCGATCTCGAATGAGGTACCGGACAGCGAAATCCTGGCAGGCCAGCTCGACGAGGTCGTGGTCACCGCGAACGGCGGACCTGATGCGTGATGGCTTGCGGAGAGCGCTGGCTGTGGACACGGACGCGCTGGTGGCCGCGGTGCGCCGGGCCAGTACGTACGAGGGGCAGCCAGTCGGCTGAGACAGAGTGAGGAACGGCCTGGCCAGGAGCCCCGGCCGGCCCGTTCTCCGTAGGTGTCCCGGTCTACTTGAGGTAGCCGAGGACGGTCATCATCCCTGACTCGGCGTGGTAGACGTTGTGGCAGTGGATCATCCAGAGCCCGGGGTTGTCGGCGTCGAAGTCGACGTCGAGCCGCTTCCCCGGCAGCACGATCGAGGTGTCCTTCCGTGCGCCGCCGTCGGCGAGCGCGTATGTGTGGCCGTGCAGGTGCATGGGGTGCCACATCGTCGTGTTGTTCACGAACGACAGTCGTACGCGCTCGCCGGAGCGAGCCGCGTAGCGCTGGGCGGGGTCGTACTTCTTGCCGTTGATGGCCCAGTCGTATTTCATCATCGAGCCGGTGAGTTTGAACTCGATCGTCCGGTCCGGGCGTCCGGGCTCAAGTCGTACGGGCTCGGCTGCCTTCAGCTGACCGCCGTGGACGACCTTCCCTTCGAGCTCCTTGGGGCGTACGGAGGCGGTAGGCGCAGCGCCGCCGCCGGTGCGCAGGACGGCGAGGGCAGAACGGCTTTTGCCCTCGGCGAGTGCGGTGAGCGGGAAGGTGCCGTCCCCGACGGTCACGACGGCGTCGATGCGTTCGCCCATGCCGAGCAGGAGTGCGTCGGCCTGCGTCTGCTCGACGGGGTAGCCGTCGGTGTGCGTGACGGTGAGTTTGTGGCCGCCGAGGGCAATACGGAAAGCGGTGTCGCCGCCGGCGTTGATGATCCGGAGCCTGATCCGGTCGCCGGGCCGGGCCGTGAAGGTCTGCGGCTTGTCCGGCGTCCGGCCGTTGATCAGGTAGTGCGGGTACCCGACGTCTCCGGCGTCGCCGCCGAGCAGGTCGCTCGTTGCGCCCATGAGCATCCGGGAGGGACCCGAGGGCTTCGGCGAGGGGGACTTCCGGGTGGTCATCGACATATTCGACATGTCGTGGCCCTCCATGCCGCCCGATCCCCCGTGGTCCATGCCTCCCATGCCCTTGCTCAGCTCGGCAAGCACGGCGTCCGGAGTGGAACCGTCGACGCCATCGACCCAGTCGTCGAGGACGATCACCCACTCCTTGTCGTACTTGAGCGGTTCCTTGGGATCTTCGACGATCAGTGGGGCGTACAGGCCGCGGTCCTGCTGAACGCCGGAGTGCGGATGGAACCAGTAGGTGCCTGGGTGGGAGACCGCGAAGCGGTAGTCGAAGGAGCCACCCGGCTTGATGTCGCGCTGCGTGAGACCGGGGACACCGTCCATGTCGTTGCGCAGGGCGAGTCCGTGCCAGTGGACGGAGGTGGCCTCGGGAAGGTTGTTCGCGAGGGTGAGCGTCAAGGTGTCGCCGGCGGTGACCCTGACTTCCTTGCCGGGGAGGTCGTCCCCGTACGCCCATGACCGGACGGTGCGTCCTGCGCCGAGGTCGAGCGGGGTCTCGACGGCGGTCAGTTTGAACCGCCGTTCCGGGCCGGGCTTGCGGAGTGCTTCGGTCGCGGCGACCTCCTTGCTGTCCGGGCTGAGGTAGTCGGCGCTCGACGACATGCCACCCCCGACGGAGGGGTGGTCCATGTCGCTCATGGAACCTGAGCAGGCGGTCAGCAGACCGGTGCCGGCGGCGGCGAGGCCGGCGCCGAGGACGGTACGACGGGTGAGTCGGGACATGACTGTGAAACCTCTTGAGGTGGTCGTTGCATGATCAAGGCTTTTCGCTCACAAAGTGGAGCGGCCGGTCTGCCTATACGCGCAACAACGAGAGGCGGGTCAGCAGGGACTTGGGCGACCCGGGAGGCGGGATCACACAGAGGGCATAGGCAAGCCGCATGGCAGTCGGCGGCTCGTCGGCCGCACAGCGTCGGCCTCGTCGTACGAGCGCGCCACGGACCGCCAGCACGATGCCGACCCCGGCGCCAAGCACCGCCAGGCACACGCCCGCGAAGCCGACCCCGTGCGCGGGGGCGGGATCAGGGTGCGTGGCATGGCCGGCGTCGGCCACCACATGCTCCATTGCGGCGGCCACATGCCCGCCTGATACGTGCGTGGCATCCACATGCTCGCCGGGGTGGCCGAGGCCGTGCATCAGCACGATGCCGACGAGCAGCGCGACGGCGAGCACAAACCGACCCCACCACGTCGCAGCCCTCGGGCGCCTCGTCGCCTCGGATTCCACCCACTCATCATACGGTGAGGGGGTATGCGGTGCGTTAGTGGGAGCGGTGACGGTGGTGCCTATGGCGACCATGGGCCGGGTCACGCTGCACCTCGGACCCGCCCACCCCGGACGCCCGTCTGCAGCTCGTCACGGCCGCTGTGCCCCGACCTCGTGACCGGCGGGCGCCCGGCAGCTGCCCGGTGAGCGGGCACGTACCGAAAGGAGTCGACCACAGTGGTGGCTACGTATGGTTTGCGTGGTTGGCCGGAGCTTCTGCGGCGTCGAGCGCATCCTCTGGGCGATTCTTCCCAAGCAAGGTGCCTATGAGGACAGCACCGAGCATAAGGAGGGCGGCAGCGACGATGAGCGCGACTGAGAAGCCTTCCGTTGCGGTCAGGGCGTCGCTTCGGCGCGAAGCCAGAGCGACAAGCACCGCCACCCCCACGGCGCCGCCGACCTGTTGAACGGAGCTCAGGACGGCCGAGCCGAGTCCGGCATTCTCCTCTGTGGTGCCCGTGAGCGCGGCGACGGTCAGAGCGGGCAGACTCAGTCCGCATCCGAGGCTCGTGACGAGCATGCCGGGCAACACTCCGGAGACATAGCTGTCACTCGGTGCCACGCCGGACAGCATGGCCCTGTTGGTCCCAGCTCGGACACCAGGGAACAAGTAACCCGCCGGTAGCTTTCAGGGCTTCGCGGTGGCGGTCTTCTTCGGCTGGGGGCACTGTCTTTGTCTTGTCGAGGTGTCCGTACACCGTGGAGCGGGGCACGTCGAACATGTCGGCGATCTGCTGGACGGTCTTCTCGCGGGCGTCGTAGAGCTGCTGGGCGAGTTCGGCCGGGTCCGGGGTGAGCTTGGGGCGGCGTCCGCCGACCTGGCCGCGGGCCCGGGCTCACGCCGACTCCGACCAAAGCGGTGAGCAGGGGAAGGCCGGCGGCGATCAGGGAGCCGAAGGTGATGGCCAGGATGACTGCGGCCAGGGCGAAGCCGACGACCTCGGCCGCGTGGCTCTCCGCAGGGGGCGCCAGCGCGTTGCCGGAGGCCTCCACCGTCAGTCCCTGGTCACGGCCCGCCTCCAGGGCCTTCTCAAGACCGGTGTGATCGCCGTCGGTCCGTGTCGTTGGCGGTGTAGGTGACCTGCGCGTAGGCGGTGGTGCCGTCCGTGCTGACCGCCTGCGTTGCGAAGGGATCAGTGACCTGGCCGATGGAGGAGGACTCCTTGACCTCGGTCAAGGTCGCTTCGAGTGCGGCCTTGTGCTCCGCGTTGCTGATCTTCTCCCCGTCGGGGGCCCGCATGACGACGCGGGCGGTGGCGCCGTCGGCGTTGGCGGACGGGAACTTCTCCCCCAGTAGGTCGAAGGCTCGCTGGTCCTCTGTGCCGGGCAGCGTGATGCTTGAGCTGGCAGGCCCTGAACTGTTGGCGGCGCCGGCGCCCACGGCGCCTAGCTAGAACGAGTGTCCACAGGAGGACGACCAGCCAGCGCCGCCGGAAGGCGAACCGGCCGATCCCGTGCAGGAAGGCAGCCATGAGGGTGCAGAACTCCGAGTCGAAGGGGGATTTTGGGCGTGCGATGCCCTAGCGGTGGTTTGTTGACTGCGGGTCAGGGCCGTAGTAGGTCGGTAGCAGAGGAACGTTGCCTCGCCGCCTGGGGGCTTGTGATGACCCGTCGTCTGCCGTGTCCGCCCGCACCGGGCCCGCTGGAAGCCTACGCCGCACGCTTCGATGACCTGTTCTCCACACTGGCACAGCGCCGTGGGTTCCGCGAGTACCTGACTGGGCTGCTGCTGCCGCGGAACCGCAACAAGACGCTGACCTGCCTGGCCGGCACCGAACCAGTCGTCGGGGCCCAGCACCCCTCGGTGCAGCGGCTGCAGTTCTTCCTGTCCGAGTCCACCTGGGACCACAAGCGGGTCAACGCCCGCAGGGTGGAACTTCAGGTGAGCCCGGGCACGACCCGGGCGGCCAGGCTTCTCCATTCGTCGCCGGTCCGGTCAGACACCCCATTCCACCGGGTAATTGGCCCAACTCTCCGGTGCTGGAATGGCCTGCTCAGTGGAGCACTTCGGACCGTAGAGTCGTGATCATGACTGAGGAAACCACCCCCGCCACCACTCTCCAGGCGGTGCTGACCCGCCACGCGGACGCTGAGACCTGCGCCGACCCGAGCAGTGTGATGACCCTGCTGGCCGACTCGGACGCAACTGGCGCCGGCGGCGGCTTCACAAGCTACCGATCCACCTTCAGCAAGGGGGCCGTTGGGGCGCCGGCCCACTTCCACACCAGGGCGACGGAGCTGTTCTTCGTGATCAGCGGGTCCCTGCAGGTGCTGGTGGGAAACGAGGTCACCGTCCTGAACACGGGCGATTTCCTGGCGGTGCCGCCGCACACCCCGCATGCCTTCGCGGCGGCGCCCGGCGCCGAGGCCGACGTCCTGTTCGTGTTCACCCCGGGCATGGGCCGGTTCGACTATCTGCGCCTGCTCGGCCGGGTGACGCGCGGTGAGGCCGACCCGAAGGAGATCGCCGATTCCGCGGAACGCTTCGACAACCACTACGTCGACAGCCCGGTATGGCGTGCCGCTCTGAAGCGCTCGGCGTGATCGACTCCACGAGCCACATCCGCGTGGCCCGCCCCTCGCGGGACCTCGCCTCCGCAGAACGCTTCTACATAGGCGCGGCCTGGCCATGCGAACAGACAAGCTCGCCATCGCCTACCAGGCAGCACTCCGCCTTGCCGCCATCCTCATATGGACCCGGAGATAGGAACGCCGGGTCCCGTAATTGGAGAGGCACGCCCCCAGCCCAGCGTGACAGCATGCGGCAATGGCCTTCCGACACCCCGACGGCGACTACGCAATCACCGCGATGTACTCCGTACCCGATGACGCCTGGTACTTGGAACTGGACCTCGTGGCCGGGCAACGGAATCTCGTGACCGCAGTCGTCCCCGATGAGGATCCGGCACGGGAGCCGACGGTGTGCTTCAACCCGCGCGGGCCACACGTGGAAGTTCCCTATGAGGTCATGTGCTGGTTCATGCACCAGGTCGATGAAGAGATCCGCACCTCCCGTGCCTGGATGCGGCTGAGGCCCGAACTCGTCGAGATCATTTACCAACTCCGTCAGGAGCACATGGGCGCCATCGATGATGACACCTTCCGTCATGTCCTGGCGGAGGTGCGCGCCACGGTCCCCGAGGCAGACGTCCCCGCCGTTCTAGAGGCCGCCTTCGGGCGCAGTCCCGACGGCACCACCATGGACCATCCGCAAGCGCCCCGGCCAGTAGAGGGTCAAGGAGACAGGCCCTCGCTAGAGCCTGTCTGGTCCATCATGTGCGGAGCCAGATGATGAGGGCTGCGGCGGTGACGGTGCCGAGGTAGACGTAGCCGCGTATCGCGTGGCCACGGCCCGGGACTGTTTCAGCTTGTTGATGGCTCGCTCGACGGTGTTGCGTTTCTTGTAGCGCTGCTTGTCGAAGCCGGGTGGCCGTCCGCCGCGTGAGCCTTTGAGCTGGCGGGCGGCCTGGCTGTCGGTCTTCTCCGGGTTGGTGTGCCGGATGCCTCGGCGGCGCAGGCTGTCCCGGCAGGGCCTATTGCTGTACGCCTGTCAGGCTTCTTGCGCGGTCTGCCCGGACCGATCTGTCAGATCACCCCGCCCCATGGCCGAGACAACGATCCGACGAGGTGACAGTCACACGGGTGGACACATCCCAGGGCTTACGCTCCCGGGCATGACCAAGTTCTTCACCACTGTGTGCCTGCCGCCGACCGCGCCTCGGAAAGTTCCACAAGCGATAGCTGCCACTATGGCGCCCTACAACGCCAACCTCACCGAGGAATGGAATCCGGTCGGCCACTGGGACTGGTGGGCCATCCACTCCAGCACGGGCAGCGCCTACCTCGTGTTGCCTCCGCACGACGGCGACCGCAGGCTCATCACGGCCTCAACCGTGCCGCGCAGGAAGGCCAAGCTCGATGCCCTCGGGCCGCTGGAATGCTACGGCGGGCCTCGGGGTCTGCTCGACTTCGACGGTATGCGGAAACGAGCAGCGCGCACGCATGACGCCCTGCTCGCCGCTTGGACCGAGCTGACCGCGATACACCCGCCGGCCCGCCCGCTCGCCGACTTCCTCACTCGCCACGAGGCCGATCCGGAAAGGTACTCCTTGGCAGACGCCAGGAAGGAGCATCTGGCCCAGCCGCTGGTGCAGGACGTAGCCCAGCGCGCCGTCGCGGGAGACCCGCACTTTGACACGTCGTTCCTGCTCAACGACCCGGTCGCATACTTCGCGCAGGAACACGAGGAAGCCCGACTGTGGTCGGTCCGGTGCGCCGTGCCCGGCTTCGCCCTGGTCACCCTTGATGGCGCGTGGATGGACGCGGACACAGACGGCCACTGGGAACAAGCCAACCGCTATCTCGACGGCCTCGACGCCGAGGCCGTCGTCCTCGACCTACTCTGTCACTCCTGAGTCGTCAGACCGGGCCGCCCCATAGAGGTCAGCCCGGCGGCTGCGCGACGGGCGCCCATGATCGCCCTGACAGGCTCTAACCCCCCGACGGCTGCTCGCCAGCCTTCTCGACAATCGCGGTGTACAGGGCCGTCCGACGACGGTGGAGTCCCCGTCCAGGGGACCGAGGACACGTCAGCCGCCCCGCTCCAGTTCCCGTGTGGCGGCTGTGGGGTATCGCGCAGAGGCTCATCGCCCCCTCGGCAGCGGACGTCATGACGTGGCCTTCCCTTCCCCATCTGACCTGGATGTCCGCGCCCAGCGTCGATCCGCAGGTACACAGCCGTGCATCCGTGGACCTGCCGCCCGCTGCCTACCGGGCGCTGCTCAAGCTGCGGAGGCGCAGCGAGCCGGGGGCCGCATCGCGATGGACCAGGCCACCCTCGGTGAACTGCTGGGGCTGAGCCGCCCCAGCGTGAACGTGGCGCTGCGGAGTCTGGAGTACGCGCGCCAGGCCGCTGACGGCGGGGTCTTCGACGAACCAAGCTTCGATACCCCTAGCGAGAGCCCATGGCTCCCGGAGCAGGTTGCCGCCCAGTGGCCCTACGGCCTCAACGCCGACGGCACACCTTCCGCTGCGTGGCACCTGTCCAGCGGTGTGCAGCACCCCTGAAACAGCCGACCGACTACTGCATTTCCCGAGTCACACGATGCTTCGTTAGGCCCCAGGGCCAGGGGGCCGCGTCACCCGGGGCTCCCCCACAGGCCGCGCCGCCGACGCAGGCCGCATCCGCCCGGGCATGCAATCTGGCCAGCAGCATCCTTCGACTTCAGGCGAGGTCGGTGGCGGGCTCGGTCGCGTAGCGGCTCATCGCGTCGATGTTGGCCTGTCGCGTCAGCGGCCGGCCGTCGGCGAGCACCTCCTGGAGGTCTCGGAAGTACTGCACGTACAGGTCGGGGGTGAATGTGCTGAGCATGACGGCGGGCTGGTCGGTCGGGTTGGCGAAGGTGTGAGGGGTACCGGGCGGAACCATCACGAGCGTGCCCGTGGTGGCATCGCAGTCCTCGTCCCCGACGGTGAACCGCACGGTGCCGGAGAGGATGTAGAAGCCCTCGTCGTGTTGGGCGTGGCGGTGCTGCGGCGGTCCCTGGGTGTGCGGGGCGAGGACGGACTCGGCGATCGCGAGGCGGTGCCCAGTGTGGCTGCCGTCCTCCAGAACGCGCATGCGCGTGGTGCCCAGAACGATCGTCTCGCCGTCGCCGGGACCCACCACCGATACGGCGGGGTCGGCCTGCGGCTCGCTGGTCTTCGCTTCTTCGGTCATGCTCACGAGTGCACCGCCGGGACCCCGCCAGTGTCCAAGACCCATCCCGCAGCGCCGATACCCCGTGGGTATCGTTGCAGCGTGGAGCTACGGACCTTGCGCTACTTCGTGGCGGTCGCCGAGGAACTCCACTTCGGCCGGGCCGCCACCCGACTGCACATGAGTCAGCCGCCGCTGAGCCGGGCGATCAAGCAGTTGGAGGCCGATGTCGGGGCCCTGCTCTTCGCTCGCTCGCCCACCGGCGTCACGCTCACTTCGGTGGGCACGGTGCTGCTCGACGAAGCGCGGGCCCTACTCGACCACGCCGACCGCGTCCGTGTACGCGTGAGCGCGGCGGCCGGCGTCGCGGCCATCACTGTCGGCATCCTGGGCGATGGCACCGACCCGGGAGTGTCCAGGCTGGCCGCCGCCTACCGCCGAATCCACCCCGGCATCGACATCCGCATCCGCGACACCGACCTGACCGACCCGACGTGCGGGCTGCGCGCCGGGCTGGTCGACATCGCCCTGACCCGGGCGCCGTTCGACGAGACCGCCCTGACGGTGCGTGGTCTGCGAACCGATCCGGTCGGCGTGGTCCTGCGCGCCGACGATCCGCTGGCCCGCCGCGACCGGCTGCGGCTGGCCGAGCTGAGCGACCGCCGCTGGTTCCAGTTCCCGCAGGGCACCGACCCCATCTGGCAGTCGTACTGGAACGGCGGCAGGCCGCGCGAGGGCCCAGTGGTGCGCGCCGTCCAGGAATGCCTGCAGGCCGTGCTGTGGAACGGCACGGTCGGCCTGGCCCCGCTCGGACACGACCTGCCCGCAGAGCTGGCCGTGGTACCGCTGATCGACATGGCGCCGAGCCGAGTGGTCGCGGTGTGGAACGAAGGTGACACCAACCCGTTGATCCGATCCTTCGTCGAGATCGCGACAGCCGCGTACCGCCACTGAGCACCGGCAACCGGCGCTGCCGCATCCCGTGAACAATTCGAACGCCGCGGCCCTCGGAACTGCCTCCCAAAGCGGTGAACATCTGCTGTCCCTTCTCGCGTACAGAGCCACTCCTGCACATCTACGTTGCCAGCCGCAGCATCCACACCCCCGCACCCGACGCACCAGGACTCACCGCCCTGATCTGCCCCGCCCTGGAAGCTCCGTTCGTACGCAGCGAAGGCCTGCTGCACCAGATGGAACAAGCCCTCGCCCACGACCCCCGGTTCACCAGCCACCCGGACGCCCAAGCTCTGCACGAGGCCGTCCAGAAACGGCGTCGGCAGTCGGCCACCGCAGCAACGCCCCAGGAGGGGGTGCCGGGAAAACTCCTCGAAGGCCGCCCAGCGCTCGCCGCACTCTTCCGCACTGACGCCGCTGCCGACCCACACGATCTCGACCTGCTCGAGCGGCGTGCACAGGAGCTCACCAGGGGTTTCACCCCTACCGGCAACGCCCGGGTCGACGAGCAGCTATTGGCCTTGCTCGACACCATGAAGACCAGTCCGGCCTGGAAGCCCAGCGACAGCCACTACTTCACCGCTATTCTCGAACACTTCCTGCGCTTCCTCTACGACCGCTTCGATGCCCAGGCGAACCTCTACGGCGACCGCACCGCCTACCCGACTCGTCGTGACCGGCGTTCTCCCGACCGCACGTAAGACCCCGCACGCCCTGCGCATAAAGCGGCCGACGGCCCGGGGCAGGCAGCCACGGAGTGGCGAAGCTTGGATTCGCCGCGCTGAGCGCCGAACTGGCACAGGCGCGGCAGGCCCACGCGCACGCCCTGGCGGTGGCCGCAGCCGAGCACGGCGGCGCTCTTTCAGGGGTGTGCGGCCGGAGCGGCTTCCGTGAGGCGGTCCGGGCGCTCGTACAGGGCTCGCACCAGGGCGCGGATCTGGACGCAGCAGTCCCCTCCAGCTTCGCCGACAGCCGGCCCTCCGCCTCGCGCAGAACGACATCGGCGAGCGGCCTTCGGCCCCCGCCGCCTTGGTCAGCCGCTTCGCAGCCGTGACGGTCTGCTCCCCCCGCGGCCCCGAGGCCACCACGGCGTGGTTGTAGCCGTTGGCGGGAGGCATGCTCCGGGGCGTACGAGGTGGCGCATCGTCACGTCCTACTCATCCGGGTCCCAGGCGCTGAGCTGCTCGAAGAGACGTCGGTCGCCGTCGAGCTTCAGGGAGTTGACCGGGATACGGTCGTGCAGGATGAGGACCAGCTCGCTGGCCGTGCCCCGAGCGGAGGCGGAGGCGGAGGCGGCGGCCGCGTCCGGGTCCTGGCCGGCAGCGGTGGCCAGCATGGTGCCGGGCCCGGGGAGGCGGGCGGTCCGTGCGCCGTCGGCGGAGAGCGAGAGGCGCCAGGAGCGGCCCTCGGAGAATCGCGGGCAAGTCCCCCTCGGTCGCCTCGCTCTACCGGGCACTCGCGGAAGCCGGGGCCGCCGCGGTGGACGACGGCCTGCCGCTGCGGCCCAAGCCCACCCGCATCCGCCAGCCCGAAGACCCGCTCACCGCCGAGGAGGTCGAGCTGCGCGAACGGCTCCAGGCCCAGCCCCACCCGAACGCCGAGACCCGCAGCTGACTGCCATGATCAAGCGCTTAGCGCCAACGGCTGTACCGCGGGTCCCCACGGCCGTACAAGGAACGGGAAGGGAAAGTCGTCGTCGCCAGATCCTGGAACGAGGAGTTGCCTGACGGGACGTCCGTTCGGCTGGGTGTGTGGCTCTCCACCACCCGGACCCGTCGGGCCGGCCTGACCCAGGAGCAGCGCGAACAGTTGGCCGCGCTCGGGGTGGACTGGGTGGTGGCGAGGTAAGCGACGCGATGGTTGCCCAGTCCGGTGGCGGTGGGCGGTAAGTAGCGCTGATGGCTCCAGCCAACGAGGCTGAGCGCATCGAGCTGCCGTTGACCCTCAAGGCCGGCTCCAGGGTGTCGCTGCCGCTCATTGGGTTGGAGGTGCCCAACCGAATAGGCCGGCAGCTTCGGTTCTCACTGCACCTGGGCACCGGCCGCATCATCCGGGCCGATGTCCACGACGCCGACACCTTGGAGCCCCTGCGGATCGACTTGGACGAATACACCGGCGACTGGTCCTTGCACATGGGCCCGCCCACGACCGACTGACCGGACACGAAGCCGGGCCCTCAGGGCAGCTCACATCGACCTCGCCGCTCTGCGAGTGCCTCCCGTAGCTGTGAACAACTGCTGCGCGCGTCGTGTGCAAAGCCACCCTGTCGGAATACGCGGTCTGACAGAATGGGCTCCGAAACTCAGGCGACGCGCGTCAGGAAACCGGTGTGAATCCGGTACGGTCCCGCCACTGTGACCGGGCTGCAGCAGCCCGGAAGCCAGATACTGGCCACGCCGCCTTCTCTTGCGACCCAGGGGACGAGGACATCCCCCGGAAAGGCTCGGCCATGCCCCGGATCCGCCGTGTACCACTCGCGCTCATACCGCTGCTTCTCCTGCCGCTCACCGGATGCAGCTCCGGCACGGACGGCGAGGGCGAGGCAGAGGCCGCACCGGCCGCCGACGGTTTCCCCTACACGGTCACCAACTGCGGTACGAAGACGACCTTCCGCGCCCCGCCGAAGCGGGTCGTCACCATGAACCAGCACGTCACCGAGATCATGCTGGCCCTCGGGCTTCAGGACCGGCTGACCGGGACGGCCTACCTGGACGACAGCATCCTGCCGGAGTACCAGTCCGCTTACGACAAGACCAAGGTGCTCGCGAAGGGGTACCCCTCCAAGGAGGTGCTGCTCGGCGCCAACCCCGACTTCGTCTATGGCGGGTACAGCAGCGCCTTCGACAAGACCAAGGGCCAGGACCGGGCGGGGCTCCAGAAGGACGGCATCAACACCCGGCTGAACATCGAGAACTGCACCAAGGGCAAGGTCGGGATCGATCAGCTCGCCACCGAGATCACCGAAGTCGCCAAGACCTTCGGAGTACCGGAACGCGGCAAGAAGCTGCTTGCCGAGGAGCGGCAGAAGATCGCGACGGTCGAGGCAGAGCTCAAGGGCTCCTCGCGTCCCTCGGTGTTCGTGTACGACTCCGGCGACAGCTCCGCGTTCACCGCCGGCGGTAAGGGCATCGGCAACGAGATCGTCCGGCTCGCCGGGGGCAGGAACGTCTTCACGGACCTCGACGCCACCTTCGGCGACGTGTCCTGGGAGCAGGTCATCAAGCGCAGGCCCGAGGTGGTCGTGATCTACGACTACGGAGGCACCACGGTGGCGGCCAAGAAAAAGCGGCTGCTGAACGATCCGGCACTCGCGGACGTGCCGGCGATCAAGAACAAGAAGTTCGCGGTACTCCCGCTGTCCTCGGCCGTGCTCGGTGTCCGGGTCGCCGACGCCGTGCAGGACCTGGCCGGGCAGCTGCACCCCGGCACTCCGTGAGCGCGGAGTTCGCCCGCCCCGGTCCGAAGTCCGTCCTCCGCTCGCCCCCCGTCGTGATCGGCGTTCTCACGGTGCTGCTGCTCGCGGCGGCGGTGGCCGGTCTGACGCTCGGCCCGGTAAGGATTCCGCCGGGCGAGGTACTGAGTACGGTCCTGGGTGGTGAACGCACCGGTGCGTACCCGACGATCGTGTGGGAGGTGCGACTGCCCAGGGTGCTGCTCGGGGCCGTCGTGGGTGCCGGGCTGGCCCTGTCGGGCACGGTGCTCCAGGCACTGGTGCGTAACCCGTTGGCCGATCCGTTTCTGCTGGGCGCCTCGTCCGGGGCATCAGCGGGCGCTGCCGTGGTCGTCGTGATGGGGGTCGGCGCCGGGGCGGCCACCGACGTGGCCCTGCCCATTGCCGCGTTCGCCGGGTCCATGGCTGCGCTGGTCGCCGTCTACGCGATGGCCCGGCGCGGCGGCACCATGACTACGGGCCGGCTGATCCTGGCCGGGGTGGCGATTCAGTACGTGCTGTCCGCGTTCACCAGCCTGATCCTGGTGCTGTCCTCGCGGGCCGAGCATGTGCGGGCGATTCTGTTCTGGACGCTGGGCGGCCTGGGTGGCGCCCGTTGGGACCAACTGGCGCTGCCTGCCGTGGTATTGGGCGCCGGGGCCGTACTCCTGATCAGCCTGGCCCGTCCGCTGGATCTGCTGCTGACCGGGGAGGATGGGGCCCGCAGCCTCGGCCTGGACCCCGGACGCTTCCGGGCCGGGGTCTTCGTGCTGGTGTCACTGATCATCGGCGTGCTGGTCGCCTACAGCGGGGCGATCGGCTTCGTCGGCCTGATGATTCCGCACGCCGCCCGGATGATCGTCGGCGCGTCCCACCGCAGACTGCTGCCGGTGGCCGCGCTCGGCGGGGCCGTCTTCCTGCTGCTGGCCGATCTGCTGGCGCGGACCGTGGCAGCCCCCGAAGAGATTCCCGCCGGGGTGATCACTGCCCTGGTGGGCGGCCCGTTCTTCCTCTGGCTGCTGCGCCGCTCCAGCCGTACCGAAGGGATCACCGGATGAGCCCGGCACCGTCCCCGACGGCGCTCGCCGCCGACGGGATCAGCTACGAGGTGGCCGGCCGTACCCTTCTCGACGCGGTCACGCTGGACGCCGCCCCCGGCGAGACGGTCGGCCTGGTCGGGCCGAACGGCAGCGGCAAGACCACCTTCCTGCGCTGTGTGTACGGCGCACTGCGCCCCGCAGCGGGTCGGGTCCTGTTGGACGGAGCGGACGCCGCGGCCCTCGGTGTGAAGGAACGGGCCCGCCGCGTCGCCGTCGTACCGCAGGACAGCCCCGGCACCTTCGGCCTGACCGTACGCCAAATCGTGGCGATGGGCCGAAGCCCACACAAACGGTTCTGGGAGCAGGACGACGCCGACGACGCCCGCCGCATCGACCAGTCGCTGCGGCGTGTCGGCGCGGCGCCCCTGGCCGACCGGCGGTTCGAAGAGCTGTCCGGCGGGGAACGGCAACGGGCCTTGATCGCCCGCGCCCTGGTCCAGGAACCGGGGCTGCTGGCGCTCGACGAACCCACGAACCATCTGGACATCCGCTACCAGCTGGAGATCCTCGGCCTGGTGAGAACGCTGGGCACCACCAATCTGCTGGTGCTGCACGACCTCAACCTGGCCGCTTCCTACTGCGACCGGCTGTTCGTCCTCAGCGCCGGACAACTGGTGGCGTCCGGCTCCCCGCACGCGGTACTGACGGAGGAACTGCTGGCCGAGGTCTACGGGATACGAACCCGGATCGGCGTGCACCCGGTCACCGGCTCCCCCAACGTCGTCTACCTCCCGCTGTCATGAGTGACGACACTTTCCCCGTCTGGACGCCCTTGCCGCACGGGCCACGCTGGCAGGTCACCGAAGGCGAACCGTCCGCGAGCGAAGCAGGGCTGTGGCTGGCAGCCGACCGACTGGCCGATCCGGAGGGCGTGGAGCTGTCCGGTCTGCTGGAGCGCGAGCGCACCGGCAGCGGCCATCGCACCGGTCACGCGACCGCGCTGACCCTGATGGCGGTGTACGCGGGCTGGGTCACTGCCGCCGCCGTGCTCCACTGGGCGCTGTACGACGAGGTCCCGGATATGCGGTCCGGCAATGTCCTGGTGCGCCCCGCCGCCCACGGGATCGGCGGAGTCCGGGTGCGCAGGGCCCGGCTGCTGGTGCCCCGGGCCGGGGAGGACTCCGTACGGCTGCTGCACCGCACCGTGCTCGACGGGCATCTGTTGCCCATCGCCGATGCGTTGCACCGTCGTACCCGCGCCGGGGCCAGGCAGTTGAGCGGAGGGATCGCCCATGGCTGCGCCACGGCGCTGTGCGCGTACGGCACCCGGGTGGATCTGCTGGCGGCCCGCTGGCGGCAGTTCGTGGACACCGCACCTGGCGGACTCGCGACGCTGGACGAGGTAGTACGGGTCCGACGAGCGCCGGACTGCCAGGAGCGGCTGGTCTATCTGCGCAACACCTGCTGTCTGTACTACACGAGTGCGGAGGCGGTGCGATGTGCGAGCTGTTGTCTGACAAGCCGCGAGGAACGGCTACGGGCTTACACGAGGCCGAAGTAAAAATGCGCCGGCTGTAACACCTGCCTCTCAGGGCTACGAAGCACTCGCTGAGACTGAACACAAAGACTTGACAGGGAAGCTCGTCGAGGCCCTCGCCCGAACCGGATTCGTGGGCGTTTCCAAGATCGCCATCAGGAGCCGGGAGCGCCTGGCGCTGCTGCGCCCACGGCATGAAGTACTCGTTGTCCAGACCCTGCTCTGGGCCGACGAGCTGCGTGACCCCGGTGATCTCGCTCCGTCCGCGCCCGTCACAGACAGGGAGCTCGAACTCGCTCACCTGCTAAGGTCTCCACCAGTAGTGAGCCTTCCTGGCCCGGATACAACATCCGCCGGGGAGGCTTTCTTCATGCCTGGGGCCACTTGTCCGGGGACCAGCGCCGATCAAACGGGCGTCACTCCCGAGCCTCGGTACTGCCGATCCGTGCATGTGGAGCTCGCCGGTTGACCACCCCTGAAAAAGGAGTCTCGTGCCAGACGTATCCATTCGCCCCGCCGGCACCGCCGACCGCCCCACAGTCGAGCGGCTATGGCTGATGTTCCGCCATGACATGTCGGAGTTCGACGATCTGCTGCCCAACACTGACGGAACCTTCCGCAGCGACCGGCTCCACATGGCCTTCTCTGAGCCCGACTGGGTGCCATACCTCCTCACAAGTGGTGACAGCCTTGCTGGATTCGCGTTCGTCCGCAGTTTGACCGCCCCGACGCGCGTGTTGAACAGCTTTTTCGTGGTGCGCGGCGCGCGGCGGACAGGGATCGGGCTGCACGCTGTTCAGGAGATCGCGGCCAGGCACCCGGGCTCGTGGGAAGTCGCGTTTCAGGACGCCAACATCGCCGCGGTGCACTTCTGGCGTCGCGTCGCCACGGAGATCGCCGACGACGCATGGACCGAGGAACGCAGACCGATACCAGGTCGGCCCGACTTGCCTCCTGACGTCTGGATCTCGTTCAACACCCCCGCGGTGGCTCACGACTGAGCATCAAGGCAGGGAAGCCGCCGAACGCACTCGGCAGCCGGCGACAGACGATTGCGCGAGCCCACCCCCAAAGCCGGAGACCGCGCAGCCCCGGCCTCATACCCGCCGGAAAAACGGAGCCGGGCCCTTTCGCACCGTGCCTGTCAGGGACACGGACCGACAGGGCCCGGTGACACACAAGCTATCGCCAAACACCGCCGGATCACGGCGGACACTCTCTCCACATCCGCAGGCGTGACGTCACCCGATAGAGGTAGCTCCCGAACACGTTGACGATCATGGAATTGTGTCGGGCCCATCCTCGCCACGGACGGAGCAAAGTGGCTCCCAATCTCGCCGATGCAGTGGTTCCCGTTCACCCCGACAAAATCAGGCGGGTGCTGCTGCCGGGGGCGAGCCGTCTGGCCCGGCTGGGGGCCTTGACCTCGGAGTTTGAACACGTCTATGCGGCTCGGGTCAGGGTAGTTGATGTTGTGTGGAAGGCGTCCTCGTAGGCAAGCGGGGATCGCCGGCCGAGGTGGGAGTGTCGGCGTCGGGTGTTGTATCGATGGAGCCGGCGGAAGGCGTCGAGTCGGGCTTCGCGCTCGTTTGACCAGCCATTTCGTCCTTTCAGCGTCTCTCTTTTGAAGCTGGCGTTGAACGACTCCGCAGCGGCGTTGTCCGCGCTGCTGCCGACCGCGCTCATGCTCTGGCGGACGCCGGCGAGGCGGCAGGCGTCGGCGAAGGCCCGACTCGTGTACTGGGCTCCGTGATCGGTGTGCATCACGGCTCCGGCGAGGCTGCCGCGGGTCCGGATCGCGGCGGCGAGGGCGTCAGTGACGAGTTCGGAACGCATGTGGTCGGCGATCGCCCACCCGGCCGGACGCCGTGAACACAGATCGATGACCGTCGCGAGGCAGCAGAACTTCCCGCCGCCGACGCTCAGGTAGGTGATGTCGCCGACGTACTTCGTGTTCACCGCGGCCGGGTCCGCGATGGTGGTGCGGTGCCGGCGCCGCAGCCGGACCCCTCCGAGGCCGATGGTCCGCATGATCCTCGCGACGCGCTTGTGGTTGACCGCCTGGCCGCCCTCGTCGCGGAGCTCGGCGGTGATCCTCGGGGCGCCGTAGGTGCCGTCTGAGTCCCGGTGGACGTTGCGTATCCGGGCGGCGAGGCGGTCGTCGGCGGCCTTGCGGGCCGCCCGCGCAGCAGCGGTGCGTCGCCAGTAGTAGAAGAAATCCGGGGTCAGGGCCCCGCAGAATGGTGTTTGGGCTCATGCCGAGTTGCCGGGCGACGGATCGCTTGCTGTGCCCGGCCGCCAGGAGAGCGTGGATGGTGGCGTGCTTTACGCGGGCGCGTTCGGCGAACCGGTGCCCTGTCGGCCAGGGCGACAACGTGGCCGGCTCCTCCTCCTGCCGGTTCATCCGGAGCCGGAACAGGACGTAAGCAGCCGCGATGCCGGTAGACGCACTTCTCTGCGGCTTCACCCAGGTTGTGCCAGAGATGCCACCGATCGGCGACCTGGATGGCCTGCGGGGCGCGGGTGGCACCGTCGGCGAAGAAGGGGGCTCGGTCGCGGCAGACGATCTCGATGCCGGGCCGCTCGGCGAGCCAGGCCGCGAGCGTGTCCGCCTCCCGGTCAGGCAGGAGGTCGATGGGACGACGTGTTTCGACGTCGACGAGCACAGTTCCGTAGATACGGCCCTTGCGCTGCGCGTATTCGTCCACGCCGACCACGCGGGGTGCGGCAGCGACGGGATCCGGAAGCGAGGCGATCACCCTCAGTAGGGTGTTCCTGCTGACCGGGACCTTGAAGGCGTCCGTCATTCGGGCGCCGGCTCGGCCTGCGAGCGCGAGTCCGACCGACACCAGCACCGATCGCAGCCGCTCGGTCCTTCGCCCGAACCTGCGGGTGAGCCCTGGTACTTGCTCGGCGAAGGTCTTGCGCGGGCAGGAATCCTCCCCACAGACGAATCGCCGCACCCGTAACGACACCACGACGAACTTGCCCGCCGTCGGCAGGTCGCGAGGAAACCGCAGGTAGGAGCCGTGTATTCGAACCGACCAATATCCGCACCCCGGGCAGGCCGCCCGCTCGGCGGTCGTCCGGGCCTCGACCCGGACGACCGTGTCGGTCACCTCGACCGACTCCACGGACACGCCTTCGACTGAGGAAAACAACAGCTCATCCAGCTGCGGCAACACTTCGTTCACGGCGAAGGACTGTCGACCACACCGCATTCCAGCCGGGCGATTTTCAGGCGAACTCAACCGGCATCACACGAAGATCAACAGTCACCCTGCGTACGCAACCACAGAAAGTGGCCCAGAGCCCTCGTCGGGAGTCGTTTGTCGGTGACTTCGGGAGTCACTCAAGGAGGTGTCGGCTTGATCAACGTTAATGACTCTTGATGTCACTCGGCGGCTCGCGTGCCGCAAGAGGCAGATGCACGGGCGAGCCGAGATACCCCTGCTCCGCCAGCGCATTCTCCTCCAGTGATCACCACACAGTGCTACCACCGATTACAAGAGCCGTTGGCCTGGACGCATCCGCCGATCGCAGCGCCAGGAGATCACTGACACTGCTTCCAGACCAGGTGGTACACGGTTTCGATCCTGCCGTCCGTCGAGTCCATCTCCATGAAGCTGGTGGCGCTCGGGCTCGAAGTGCCGCGCTCGACCCGCAGTTCAGTGTTGATGTTGAGGTTGCGCTCCTCCCCGCAGGGGGCGAAGACCCGGGCAGCGACGTCCACGGTGTCGGTCGTCTGCCAGTTGCCGTTGAACCCGCCCTTGAAGTGATGGGTCGAGTTGGTGGTGTGGGCGTTGCCCTGGAAGTGGTAGCTGGCCCGCTGGGTCCCGGACGCACCCGGCGCCAGTGACGCGAAGCCGCGGTAGCCGGCGGACACGATCGCGTAGGTGTAGCCACCGGGGACGTGCACTCGCAGGTTGAGCTGACAGTTCTTCTTCCGGTCGGTCGGCGCCGACCCGGGCCCCACCTGGGCGAGGTAGTTACTGTAGGTGACGGTGAAGGCGGTGTTGTCAGGGGACACGGTCACGGCGGCCGTCCCCGCCGGGCAGCCGGAACCGTTGACCGCCACGGTGTCGATGACGATCCGGTCCGGCGGCGGGGACGGGTTGCCGCCGAAGGCCGACGAGCCGAACAATGATGTGGCGACACCAGTCGCGGCCAGCGCACGGAGCACCATGGGCTTCCCTTCAACCGTCCACGGATCCAGGGCGGGCGTCGCTTTCCGAGCCCGACCCCCGGATTTCACGTGGACATCGCACCACACGTTGCGTGTCCGCGTGCAGAAGGTGACGCTCCAGTCACGCAAACGGCCTTCAGGGTGGAGCCCTCGTTCACCCACGCACGGGACAGAGCGGGGCGTTGCGGCCCTGGGGCGCAGTACAAGGCGCGTACAGGCTCCGTGACCGTCCCCAGAGGTCACGGAGAGACAGTCGTCATCGACGGCGAGGAACACGACGTGAAACTCCGGGTATTCCTGTCGAACACCAAGGCCAGGCGCGGCAAAATCACCGTGGACAAGTTCTGGGCGCTGGCCGCCCTCGGGCTCGATTGGGCCTAAGAGCACCGACGCCGGACGTTCCCCATGGCATGCCATGTGCGCCGGAATGCTGAGCGCAGACCAGCCAAACCATGGCTCCATGCGCTCCCCGATCCAGCACTGTTGCACCCCGGACATGGCGGGCTGCATGGTGGGAGGACGAGGATGCGGGAGGGCATGTGGAAGAGTCACAGTGGGACCAACGGCGGATCTCGACGAGCGGCAGGACGCTGCGGTGGCCCAGAGCGTTACTCGTATTCACCCTGGTCAATCTGACCTGGGAGATCGTCAAAGCCAATCTGAATGCCAACGTCCGTGACGACTGGCCGTGGCGGCTCACGGTGCTGGACGCCTCGACATGCGCAGCCGTAGTAGCTTTACTGGCCGGCATCATCCTGACTCGCAGCCAGCTCTCCCAGACCATGCAGCCCGCACTGAGTTGGTCTGGGTTCAAGGGGCGCAGTGGCGAACTGAGCAATTCGCTGAGGACGGTCTCCCTGGTCAACGCGGGCGGGGGCAGAGCCGTGGTCCGATCCGTCGCCTACCGGATCCAGGCATCCTCGACAGGCTCGGGCAGTGCCGCCATCCCCTCCGGCTGGGTGTCCTGGGCCACGGCCATCGAATCACTGGCGTCGCTGGAACTCAACTGGGACGACGACTACTTCATGCTGCACCTCGGTTCGGGTGCGGCCGTGCCGCTGACCAACGTCAGCAAGGAGGGTATGGAACTGCTCGCTCTCGGCCCCAAGGCTCTCGAGAGACTCTCCGTGCTGGACATCAGAATCCAGGTCATAGACGTTCTGGGGGACGTCTACGAAAGGGACTTGCAATGCATTCGACCTGCTTCTGTGCCCGCCCCAGTGAGGGTTGCCTGATCGCCGGTCGGGACCTCCAGGCCGAAGCCCTGCGGTGACACCAAGTCGTCAGCGTCAGCCGGCCTGCACGGCCTCGGGGCTCACCCGACTGTCGAACCCGGTCTCGGCGTCAATGGTCCCAGCCTGCGTCCACCAGTTCTCCATAGCGGTTTCCAGAACAGTCATCAGTGGGCGTTTGATGTTGATTCGTGATGGGTATTTCGACCCGCTTTCCCGTATTCGTCGCCAACGTGCACAGCCTGAAATGCTGGAAGCTCCGCACTGGCGGGAATCTTCCGCCCCATTACTAAACCAGACGGAATCCAGCGCCGAGAAGCGGATTGAACGGGCACACAGGTCGGCGCCCGGAAGGCTGTGAAGGCGCACGTAAGGTGTGAATCAACCCGAAGATCGTTGGCCGCAGGAGCGACTTAGCACCACAATCCATCCCTAAACGCCCACTGAGTGGGCGTTTAGGTATGCCTGGTGGAGCTATAACGCCTTTGTGACCAGTGGCTTTTGAGGCGACTTGCCGCATGAGCGGGGATTGACATGCGCGAAGACGGCGATCTGTGCGCCCGTTTAGCTCGCACATGCTGCACAGATTCCGTCT
>NZ_BMRN01000059.1 GCF_014648655.1 Streptomyces atratus | reverse complement strand
TGTCCCCGGGCCGTGGCCGACGGCGGCGCAGTCCGTCCGCGTAGGCCTGGCCGAACTTGGCGGACCAGCGGCGGATGGTCTCGTAAGAGACGATGACGCCGCGCTGCAGCATCAGCTCCTCGACCTCGCGGAAGGACAGCGGGAAGCGGAAGTACAGCCATACCGCGTGCGCGATCACCTCCACCGGGTACCGGTGGCCCTTGTACGACGGCGACGCGGACGACACGAACGAATCCCTCCCCGGCACGACCAACCAGAAGATCATCCCACCCGGCCAGTCAACGTGACAGCGCCCAGGAAGCGCTCAACCCTCTGTTGCAGGTCAGGGGGCAGACCAGTCAACTTCGAGACGATCACGCGAAGCTCTCGGCCGAGTTCGGAAAACTCGGCCCAGACCGATGGGTTCCTGGTGAGAACCGCGGACAGCAGATCGCCTTCGTACATGTCCCCCTCTGCCATCGGGTTGTCCCGCAGTACCTCCAGTGCCAGTGGCAGGAGGTAGGGCAGACCTATGTTCTGCCCTATCAACAAGCGCATGTCCTCGACGGCCAGCTCGCCGATCGGCTGACGCCGCAAGGCGTGTGCAGTAGCGACAAGACGAGTGTCGTCGGCTGACGGGGCTGGCCAGCGGGCGCGTTCAAGCTCTTCAAGGGAACGGTCACGATTCAAGGGGCGCGTCACCGATCGATTGTCCTACGACCAGATCTCAAACGCGGTCTGAGGGAGGCGTCGTAGCTCTTGGCTTCCTCTGCAGAGCCGATTACCGCCATGCATTCCATATCGGCACCGATGAGATGATTTCGCGAATCCGGGATCCTGGGCGAGCTCGGGCCGTACCACCTTCACCGCGACCAGCCGCCCGCTGGGCGACTGCCCCAGATAGACCTGGCCCATCCCGCCAGCGCCCAGGCGCCCGGTGATCCGGTACCGCCCCACCTGCCGCGGATCGCTCGGCTGCAGCTCTTCCACCAGGCTCTCCCCCTCACCGCGTGTCTCTTTGCTCGGCGCGATTACAACATCGCCTCGCCCGCACGCGCAGCCGTACGCCCGGAATCTGCGAATCGGTCGAGCGCGTCGAGGCGGCTGCGGTCCTCGTGCACGGCCAGGGCCACCACCTCGACCGGCCGCCCGGCGCGGGCGGACTCCTCGGCGGTGCCGATCGTCATCGCGGGATCCCGGGACACCCCTCCCAGCAGCAGCCCGTAGCCGTGGTCCGGTGCGTATTCGATGCTCATGCGCACCCAGCGGCCCGCCCGGCCACGGAGTGAAGTGGGAGGACATGGGCAACCCTGACCAGGCCACCGAGCAGTAACCCACCCGCCGCACGCGGGAACCGTCACACTCGCCCCAGCTCATTACGAGCTGAAAGGTCCGCCGGTCAGGCGACCTTCTGGCGCTGGGGCGTCTTCCGGGTCTTCACCCCGCCGACGATGAGCGCCAGCCCCACGGCGAGGATGCCGAGGTAAGCGGTGGATGGAAGGTCGACGACCTTGTGCATCCAGCCCCACTCTGTACCGAAGAAGGTCTGCGAAGCGAAGCTGACAAGCCCCTGGGCTCCTACGACGTAACCGATGCTTTCGGCGGTGTATCCGATGGTTGTTCGCACGGCTCAACCTTCTCGCAGCGGTGCCGCAGGATCGTCCTTCACAGGGCCGAAATCGCAGTAGGCCAAAGGATGCAGTTGCGTGCGGAGAGCACCGGCACAGCTGACCTGTGTCCATGAGCCTTGACCGGGGAGCGTCCGGATCCTGCCTCCAGGGCGCGATGTTCGTGCCCTGGAGGCACGCTCACACGTCACGGCGCCTCACGACGAGCACGGCGAGGGCGACCGCGACCAGCGGCCAGAGGGCGTACACGATCCAGGAGCCGGGGAGCGTGGCGGTGTAGCCCAGGGATCCGGGATCCGGCTCCCAAGTTTGGACCAGACGAGTCCAGGCGGCCGACACCATCGTGTGTTTGACATCCGCCGACCAGCGGTTGCTCTCCGAGAACATGGTGGGCAGCATCAGCAGGGTGAAGACGCTGGTGAGCATGGTCCCGGCGGCATGCCGGAGCAGAACGCCGAGGCCCAGACCGACCAAGGCACACACCGGAGCCAGCAACGCGGATGCCACCAGCGGCCGGAACACGTCGGAGTGGGTGATCGGAACACTGGCATCGTGCCCGTCCAGGATGGCCTGGGAGACCAGGAAGGATCCGATGGAGGCGGCCGTGCCGACCGCGGTCCACAGCACGGCGGTGACGACTGCCTTGGCCAGCACCACCGCACCACGGGCGGGGACGGCCACGGTGGTGGTGCGGATCAGCCCGCTGCTGTACTCGCTCACGACTGTGAGGGCGCCCATGCTGCCGGCGACGAGCATCAGCGTCATGTAACCGGTCGACGGGAAGGCGTCGTAGGCCAGGAAACTACCGGGTTCGGAGCCCGCGGCCTTGTCCGCCAGTGTGGCCACGGCGCCGGACCCGATGACGAACAGGGTGATGAAGGCGAGGGCCCACGGGGTGGAGCGCAGGGACCGCATCTTGATCCACTCGGAGGCGATCAGGTCGTGGAAGCGGGCGGGCGGCTCGGCGAGGGACGCGGCCGAAGTGGTCGCGAGGGCGGAGGCGTGTGTGGTCATCGGGGCTGTCCTGCCTGGTATTCGACGCTGTCGGCGGTGAGTTCCATGAAGGCCTCCTCCAGCGAGGCGGTTCGGGAGGTCAGCTCGTTCAACAGGATCCCGTTCTCGAAGGCGAGCGCGGCGATCCGGTCCGTCGGCAGTCCGGTAACGGCGAGCTTCTCGGCGCCCGCCGATCCCTCCGGCTCGACCGATGCGCCGGCGGCGGTCAGCACCGTCGTCAGCTCGGCTGCCTGCCGCGTGCCCACCACCACTCCGAGGCCGGTGCTGCGGGCCGCGAAGTCCCGTACCGATTCGGCGGCGATGAGCCGGCCCCGGCCGATGACGACGAGCTGGTCGGCGGTGTTCTCCATCTCCGACATGAGGTGGCTGGAGAGGAAGACCGTGCGGCCCTCGGCCGCGAGGCGCTGGAAGAGGCGGCGCATCCAGAGCACGCCCTCCGGGTCCATGCCGTTGACCGGTTCGTCGAACATCAGCACCGGCGGGTCGCCGAGCAGGGCGGTGGCCACTCCGAGGCGCTGCTTCATGCCGAGCGAGAACCCGCCGATGCGGCGGTTCGCCGCGTCGGTCAATCCCACTTCGTACAGGACCTCGTCCACACGGCGCGGGGAGATCCCGTTGCTGCGGGCCAGGGCGGACAGGTGGGCCGTGGCGGTGCGTCCGCCGTGGACCTGGCCCGCGTCGAGGAGGGCGCCGACGTGCCGCAGTCCCCGGGCGTGGCTGCGGAAGGGGACTGCGCTGACGGTGGCGGTGCCCGAGGTGGGGGCCTCCAGGCCGAGGATCATCCGCAGGGTGGTGGACTTGCCGGCTCCGTTGGGGCCGAGGAAGCCGGTGACCTGGCCCGGCCGCACGGTGAAGGACAGCTGGTCGACGGCGGTCTTGCCGTCGTAGCGCTTGGTGAGTTCGTTGACTTCGATCACATGGACAACCCTGCCGGGAGGGCCCCGTCCGGTCATGGGGCCGTGGGCGGCAATCACCTGCGGCCGCCTTCGCCCGTGGGCGTACGCCCACGGGCCGATGCCGCAGAGTCGGCGGCTGGATAGCCTCGCGGGATGAACGACAACCCGACCACCCCGTTGCCTGCGCGCGTCGCAGGGTATGACCTTTCTCTTGAGTGGGCACACCGCCTCGAGAGGGCACACCGCCGATGACGAGAACGAAGGTCATGGCCTGGGTGGGGGGTGTTCTGTACCTCCTCGCGGTGGGTCTGCTCATAGGAGGCACGCCGCGGGCTTCGGGCACGGTCCACGGCATCGGGGCACTGCTGGCGGCGAGCCTGCTCGTCGGCGTCCTGCGACGCGGGCCGGTCCTGGCCCTGACCATGGCGCTCTTCGGATCCACGGCCGTGGTGGTGGGTCCCCCAAGCTCCGCCGGCGTGGATCTGTCGGCTTCGTACCAGGGCCAGTTCCTGTCGTATCTGGCGGTGGACCTCGTCCTGGGCTACATCGTCGCCACCCGCGCGCGGCGGGCTTCGACCGTCGCCGCGGCCGCATCCCTCGTCGTCCAGCTCCTGCTCGTCGGCGGCTTCGCGCACGGCGACAGCCTGACCGTCAACCTCGTGATCACCCTCCTGGCGATGGCTGCGGCCTGCACGGCCGGTCTGCTGAGCCGCGAGCGCCGCGAGCACGCGGTGGCGCTGCGCGCGCAGGAGGTGGCCGAGGCCGTCATCGCCGAACGGCTGCGGATCGCACGGGAGTTGCACGACATGGTCGCGCACAGCATCGGCATCATCGCCATCCAGGCCGGGGTGGGAAGCCGGGTCATCCGGACACAGCCCGCGGAGGCCCACGAGGCGCTGCGAGCCATCGAAGCCACCAGCAGAGAGACCTTGTCGGGCCTGCGGCGCACGCTGGTGGCACTCCGTCAGGCAGACCCGGACGCAGAGGTTTCGGGGCGGGCACCGCTCACGCCTTCGCCCGGTCTGGCGGACCTCGAACGGCTGGCGGCGACGACGGCGGACGCCGGCGTACGCGTCGACGTGCGCCGCGGCGGGGAACAGCGCCCGCTGCCCGCCGACATCGACCTGTCGGCCTACCGTATCGTCCAGGAGGCGCTGACCAATGTGGTCCGCCACGCGGGCACCGGACACTGCCGGGTGACCATCGAGTACGGGGACGGGGAACTATCCGTGGAAATCGTCGACGACGGGCGCGGTGCCACCGAGGACGGCCCGGCCCACGGCTTCGGCATCGTGGGCATGCGCGAGCGGGTCGCTCTGCTGCACGGCCGCCTCAGCGCCGGGCCGCGTCCCGAGGGCGGCTTCCGGGTGGCGGCGCGGCTGCCCCTGCCCGACGCCGCCGTAGTTCCGGTGCAGGCCCGATGACCGGCAGTCCCGTACGCGTCCTGCTCGTCGACGACCAGCCGCTGGTGCGGTCCGGCCTGCGCGTGATCACGGCCGACCACCCCGACCTGGAGGTCGTCGGCGAGGCGTCCACCGGCGCCGAGGCGGTCCAACTGGTCGGGGACCTATGCCCCGACGTCGTGGTGATGGACATCCGGATGCCCGGCATGGACGGGATCGAGGCCACTCGACTGATCACCGCCGGTCCGGCGACCGCCCGCGTCCTCGTCCTGACCACCTTCGACGAGGACGACCACGTCTACGGTGCGCTCCGGGCCGGAGCGAGCGGCTTCATGGTCAAGGACATGGCGCTCGACGACATCCTCGCGGCGATCCGTGTGGTCGCCGCCGGCGACGCGCTGATCGCCCCGGGCGTCACGCGTCGTCTGATCGCGGAGTTCGCCGGGCGCCCCGAAGCCGCCCCGGCACGCTCCCCACGGCTGGTCGAGGGCATCACCGAGCGGGAACGGGAAGTCCTGACCCTGGTCGGACGCGGCCGGTCGAACGCCGAGATCGCGGAGGACCTCTTCATCACGGTGGCCACCGCCAAGTCGCACGTGTCGCGCCTGCTCACCAAACTGGGCGCCCGGGACCGGGTTCAGCTCGTGATCACCGCCTACGAGACGGGGCTCGTCACGCTGCCTCGCTGATGGCGTCCCCGGCCCCCAGGGTCTGGTCTCGGAGATGCCCTGTCGCTCGTCTCGTGTACGAGCCGCCGACGGAGCAGCCGCTACCACGCCACCCAGTGCGGCTGTAAACAGGACTGGCCGGTCCCGGCCTGGCTCAGTCCTCTCCGTCGTCATCGTCGAGGTTGACGGCGTCCGGGTCGCGCAGCGGCCGCAGCCCGTCGACCGGCTGGGAGGCGGTGAAGTTGTAGCGGCCCAGGCAGTTCAGATTCTTGTGCTTGAGCGGGGACAAGCGCGCGGCGTCCTCGTCCCGGATCTCGTGGCCTTCGGCACGGAGTTGGGCGACCGCAGCATCGATATAGCGGGTCGTCCAGAGGACTACCGCGTTCAGCACGAGGCCGAGTGAGCCAAGCTGGTCCTCCGTCCTGTCCCGGTATGCCTGGTGGATGGTGCCCTTCTTGCCGTGGCAGATGTCGCGGGCGAGCTTGTGGCGGGACTCCTGGACGGTGAGCTGCTTGTGCATCTGGCGCCGGTAGGTGTCGTCGACCGGGTCGACGACGGCGAGCAGGTGCAGGGTCTTGGCGATGCGCCCGTATTCGGCGAACGCCTGCCCCAGCGGTGTGGGATGCCCCTCGCGGCCGAACATCCGCTGGGGCTGGCCGCTTAGATGATCTCCACAGTTCGGTGGGATTGACACAGGTAGTCCCTCTCGATCCAGTCGAGGACAGAAGGGTGGGCCGGACGCCAGCCCAGTCGGGCACCCCTGCTTCGTACGCGGCTGTTGGAGGCGAGCACGTACAAGGCGAGTTCGTGCCCCCAGTAGGCGACGGCGGTGTCCGCGTCCCAGGACTCGGCGGGGCCCAGACCGAGTGCCGAGGCGAGCGAGGCGGAGATGTCGGCGAACGACGCCTCACCGTTCTCGACGAAGTAGAAGGATCCGGCCGAGGCGTCGGTGAGGGCGCGCAGGTAGAGGTCGGCCATGTCGTCTATGTGCACGGTCGACCAGATGTTGCGGCCCGCTTCCACGTACCGCACGACACCGCTGGCGCGAGCTTGCCGGGCGAGCACGGGGATCTGCACGCTGTCGTGGGCCATGCCCCGGCCGTGTCCGTAGACGAGGGAGTTGCACAGTACGACCGACCGCACGCCGCTGCCCGCCGCGTCCAGGACGAAACGGTCGAGGGCGACACGGTCGGCCTTCTCTTCGACGGGGCGCCAGCTCGACCCGGGGGCGACGATTTCCTCGGTGAACACCTCATCCGCGGCAGCACCGCGCGAGTCGGTGCTGACGATGCTGGAACCGCTGGTGTGCACCAGTGCGCGGCCGGTGCCCGCCAGTCCTTCGACGAGTGCCTCGACGGCGCCCCGGTGGTCGCTGGCGGCGTTGACGACGGCGTCGGCCTCGCGGGCACGCGCGGTGAGCAGCGCGCCGTCGTCAAGCGTACCGAGGACGGGGGTGATGCCTCGCCGCTTCAGCTCACGGGCTTTGTCCTCGGTACGGACGAGCCCCTCGACCCGGTGTCCGGAGCGCAGCAGCAGATCAGCGACCGAACCTCCGATGTAGCCGGTGGCCCCGGTGACGAAGACGCGCATGTGAGGACTCCAATTCAAGGACGGGGAAGGGGGGACAGGGAGGGGACTGTGCGTCTCTTGCACGTGCACGGTCATGTGGCGGCAGACCCCGGCCACCTTCCGGACGACACGGACCGGAGAGCTTTCGACCGGGGCCCGGCCGTTGATGGCCAAGGGGCCCGTGGACCGCGCGGCTTGTGCCGACCGCTCATTGGCCCGGTCGTGACCTCGGTCAGTCGAGCGGCCAGGGCCGGGCGGTGGCGCCGAGCCGGTTCCAGGCGTTGATCACGGTGATGGTCCAGATCAGCTCGGCGAGTTCGACCTCGGTGAACTCGGCGGCCGCCCGGCCGTAGACCTCGTCGGTGACAGGGCCTTCGGTGAGACGGGTGGCCGCCTCGGCCAGCTCCAAGGCAGCCCGTTCGCGGTTGGTGAAGAACGGGGTCTCGCGCCACACGGGCAGGGCGTAGAGGCGCTGCTCGGTCTCGCCTGCCGTACGTGCGTCCCGGGTGTGCAGATCGACGCAGTAGGCGCAGCCGTTGAGTTGAGAGACGCGTGACCGCACCAGTTCCAGCAGCGCGGGCTCCAGGCTGACCTTCCGGGAGGCCGCGTCGAGCGCATTGAGTGCGCGGTTGATGTGCGGGGCAAGCTTGTCTACCTGAAGTCGTACAGACGTCACGGAATTCTCCTTCGAGTGGGGTTGTCGGCCTGCAGCGGTCGACGGTCAGTCGACGATGGTGACCTCGCCGTCGCGGAAGGCGCGGTAGGGCACTCCTTCGCGGTCGTAGCGCTCCACGACGTGCTCGATCGGCTCGCTCTCGGGGACCGGTGAGCGGTAGTGGGGAACGAAGGCGTAGTCCAGGAGGCCGAGGCCGTCCCAGAGCGTCGGCAGGCCGTAGGCGGTGACGGCGTCGGCGGGGTCGTCGACGAGTTCGAGACCGCGCAGGCTGGGCGACAGGACGCAGGCGCCCGCGCTCCAACCGGCGTAGACGAGGGCGTCGCGGCGCAGCATGCCGGTCAGGGTCTTGTCGGCACCGCTGAGGGCCATGGCCAGCCGCAGGACGAACGGGTTGCCGCCATGGACCCAGACGACGCCGAAGCCGGACAGACGCTCGGCGAGTGTGCCCGCATCATCGAAGTGGTCCCGCAGGTCCACCTCGGTTGCCTGGTAGCCACGGTCACGCAGCATCGCGACCTCGCGGCCGGTGGCCTGCTGTCTCTGCGGGGCGGGAAGGGCGTCCAGCGCGTTGCCGACGACGGCTGCAGTCCGGGCACCTTTGACGAGGTCGTCCAGCAGCTCGGGGGCGTCCCCGAGTTTCCAGGAGGAAAGGAACAAACGCATGGTCCTGCTCTCGTGACAAGGAGGGGCACAGGGAAAGATCAGGCGGAGACGGTGAGGACGATCTTTCCGGTGGTACGGCCGGTCTCGCCGATCTCATGGGCCTTGGCCGCCTGTTCGAGCGGCAGGACCGTGTCGATGCGCACCCGCAGCAGGCCGGAGCCGGCGAGGGAGGCGATCTCCTTCATCCCCGCCTGGTCGGCTTCGGTGATCATGAAGGTGGAGCGGAGTCCGAGAGCTCGGGCCTCGGCCGCCAGGTGCGCCTCGGCGGGGAAGGCGAGCGAGACGATGATGCCGCCCGGGCGCAGGGTCCGGAGGGAGCGCGGCCCGTAGTCACCACCGATGGTGTCGATCACGACGTCGATGGCGCGGGCGGCGGTGGTGAAGTCGGTGCGGGTGTAGTCGATGACCTCGTCAGCGCCCAGTCCTCGTACGAAGTCGTGGTTGGCGGCGCGAGCGGTGCCGACGACATGTGCGCCACGCGCCTTGGCGATCTGGACGGCCAGGTGTCCGACGCCACCCGCCGCGGCATGGATCAGCACGCGTTGCCCGGGACGGACGTCGGCAGTGTCGACCAGGGCCTGCCACGCGGTGAGCGCGGCCAGGGGGAGCGCGGCGGCCTCCACGTGGGAGAGCCTCGGCGGCTTGATGGTCAGGTGCCGGGCCGGGGAGACCACGTACTCGGCGTAGGTCCCGGCAGGAGCCGGCTGGCGCGGCATGCCGAACACTTCGTCGCCGGGCTGGAACAGGGCGACACCCGGTCCGGTGGCTTCGACCACGCCGGACACGTCCCAGCCCAGGCGGATCGGAGCATCGCCCGCCAGCCCCCCGGTGGCCCGGTGCCACCAGTCGGTCGGGTTCACCCCTGCGGCACGCACCCGGACGAGCACTTCGGCGGGGCCGGGCACCGGGCGCGGCGTCTCAATGATCTTCAGGACGTCCGGTCCGCCGAGGGAGTCCTGACCGATGGCACGCACAGTGAAGTTCCTTTGTGTCTGGCACGCCGTCCGTCGTGGTCCGGCTGTGCGGGTGGAAAGTGCAGAGGCTTCGGGCTCGGGAGGGCGGGCCCGGAGGGAGGGGCAGGCTTCGCCGACGGTCCCGCGGAAGGGGGCGGTTCGGTTCGGTTTGCCCTCACCGCTTCCAGCGGCAGCCGGAAGGCAGTTCACCCGGGGAAGGCCCCCGGGTGAGGGTCGGAAATGCCAGGTGATGGTGGCCTGTTCAGACTCCTACGGGTCTGATGCGCCAACAAGCTGACATAGTGCAACGGTCGTTTAGGTGGATTTAACGTCCGGAGGATCGAGTGCTGGAGCGGCTTGAGCTGGAGGCGTTCCTGACGCTGTCCGAGGAGTTGCACTTCGGCCGCACGGCCAACCGTCTGCACGTGACCACCGCCCGGATCAGCCAGACCATCAAGAGGCTGGAACGCCACATCGGTACGCCGCTGTTCGAACGCAGCAGCCGTCATGTCTGCCTCACCGAGGCCGGCCGGCTGCTGCACGACGATTTGCGCCCGGCCTACGACCAGATCGAGGCCGGGCTGGAGAAGGCGACCAACGCCGCGCGCGGTGTCGGAGGCGTGCTCCAGGTCGGGTTCCTCGGCGCCGCCGCCGGACAGCTCATGGTCCAGGCCGCCCAGCTGTTCGACCGACGTCACCCCGGCTGGCGGGCCCGGCCCAGGGAAATGCAGATCGTCGACGGCCTCCGGCGGTTGCGCGCAGGCGATGTCGACCTTCTGGTCGTGAGCCTGCCGCACCACGAACCCGACATGGTCACCGGGCCGGTCCTGTTCTCCGAACCACGGGTGCTGGGAGTGTCGTCCCGGCACCCGCTCGCCCGCCGTGACAGCGTTTCGCTGGAAGACCTGGCCGCAGTCAAGATGCTGCAGGTGGCCGGCGCGTTCCCCGACTACTGGCGCGCGGACCGCACACCCCACCTGACGCCCGCAGGCCGCCCCGTCGAACCGGGCCCGCAGTTCGAAACGCTCCAGGAAGCCCTGGCTCTGATCGACGCCGGCGAAGGCGCTTTCGTGATGGGCGCCCAGGTGTCGCGCTTCTACGCGCGCCCCGGCGTCGCCTATCTCCCGCTGAGCGATGCACCGCCCCTGGAATGGGCACCTACCTGGCTCGTCACCAACACCGCACCTCAGATACACGCCTTCAACCAGGCTGCCCAGAACGTCGCCGTCCGGGCCTCTCCCGCCGTTCGCAACTGACGCCGATCCGTGCACCGGTTCTGGAAGGGCCTACCTCTTGAGTGTGTTCGGTGGCACGCCGACGAGGCACGGCGGTCCGTCGCCACCGCCCCCGCCTGGCGCCGACGCGGCTACGGCCTCCGTCGTGACCGCCCCATGCAGTGGCTCGCCTCCCAGGGCTGCTCCTCCGTCCGCCTCAACGCGCTCCCCCGAAGGACTCCCCCTCTACGCCCAACTCGGCTTCCGTCCCATTCCCGCGCCGGCCATGACCTGGACCTGCCGGTAGGGACGGCCTTGGCAATCTCCAAACCAGAGCAGGCGGCAAGGAGCGGGTACCGGCCACTTTCGACCGAGCCGAACGCCCGGACGGGCGGGAAGGACCTCCGATGCAGCCCCGACATCTCCCTGTCGAGTTCCTCGACGCGCACCAGATCAACCTCGTCGAGCGCCCTCCCCCCGCCCTGTCACCGCAGGAACGGGGAAAAGTCGACCGTCTCTGGGAGGAGACGAAGGCCCACAACCCCTCTATCTTCGACGGCCCCCTCGTCGCGAGCCTGGGCATCGACCCGCCCGGGCCCGGCCCGTTGGTGGTGCGATGGGCCAGAATGACGTACCGGCACCGGGCCCTGCGGCAGCTCCGGCCGCCCGAAGAAGTCCCCGGGGCCGTCTTCGTCACCGTCCTGTTGCCCACCGAGGACGGACTCGCGGTCGGACGCAGCTCCCCCACCACCGCGACGCCCGGCCGCTGGGCCCTCCCCGGCGGCACAGCGGAACCGCCTGCGGCCGGCCACCTCCTGGACATGGCGTCACTCGGTCGGCATGCCGCCCGCGAGCTGGCCGAGGAACTCGGCATCCACGCCGCCGACGAGAAGCTGCGGCTGTGGGGCCTCACCCGAGGAGCACGGTTCGGCAGCCTTGGCTTCCACTTCCTCGCCCCGTCCGTGCCCAGCGCACTCGTGCGTCGCCGGCACGCGGATCTCACCGTGTCGGAGACGGAGCGTGGAAACGTACCCGAGCTCGACGAGATCGCCTTCGTGTCGTCGGCCGAGCAGGCTGCCTGCCTCGGCTCGGGCGCGGACTACCTGCACCAGGTCCTCTGCCGGTACTTCTCGACCTGAACACGCGAGCTGGTCCGACGCTCCTGTCGACGTCGCCACGTGCTCCCACGCTCGTCTCAGAAATCGAGCCAGCTCCCGGCACCTCCTCGTCACGGACGGGGCAACTCACTGCAGCACACTCACCCCGAAGGGACAGAATCCGTGGACCTCGACGAATTGAAGCGGCAGGCGATCCGCATCCACGACCGCTATGACGAGCTGAACCGTCGTGAGCGCGGCCGAGTCTGGACACGCAGCGAATTCATGCTCGGCTTCATGGGAGACGTCGGCGACCTGGCCAAGCTCGTCATGGCGGAGGATGGCGCGCGAGAGAACCTGGGCGGCCGGGCTGCCCTGGAGCACGAGCTCGCCGACTGCCTCTGGTCGGTACTCATCCTGGCTCACCGCTACAACGTGGACCTCGAACGCGTCTTCCACCGCACCATGGCGGAACTCGACGAGAGGATCAGCGCTCGGCTTTCTCAGGGAGGCGACCCTGTCACGTGAGCCTCGGAGCCTTCCGGCACCGCCATCGTTCGGCGTGCCCGATTCTGCTCCCACTGGGCTCCACCCGTAGGGCCGGTGAGAGTAGGGCGGGGCAGTTTGGAGACGTTCCGGACGCGAGTCTTGCCCCGCTGACGTACGTGACCGCGTCGCCATGCTGAGGGAACTCCGCCGTGTTCTTCAGCCGCGTGGCCGGCTCATCGTGTCCACGGGCCACCCCCGCCGACTGGCTCGCCAACGGCAACAGCTACTTCGACGCCCGCCACGTGGCCGAGACCTGGTCGGAGGGAATGACCCACCGTTACTGGCCGCCAGTCCCTCCAAGCGTGGATCGACGACTTCACCACCGCCGGTCTCAACCACTGACAGATTGTCGAGCACCGCCCAGCCGCCTCGATGGCCCAACAACACCCGACTACGTACGACAAACTGACCCGCGGCGCTTCATCGCCTCGCCTATCGGGCAGCCCGCCGAGGCTGTAGGCCAGCCCCTACCGCTCATGAGGGCGCTGTCAAGTTGTTGAGTATGTCGGTGCCTGACGGCGCGTTGGGGCATGGTGGGCTTGCGGTCCGGGCCTGTGGTCAGGCCGTGGTGGGCCGGCTGGCAGCTTGGGTGATCTGGTCCCGGATCGCGAAGCGGACGGTCATCTCGGCTCGGTGACGTTCGGGCTGGCTGCCTTCTCTGCAACGCGGGGCGACCAGGAGGCCAGCCGGTCCAGTGCAGGTACCAAGCCTTCTCGGTCGTTACTGAGCAGGGCTGCCACGAGCGACACGGCGTCGGCGCGGGGGCTGCCTGCTGGAGCCGGGAGAGCGGCCAGCCCTGAGAGTGCGCGCCGGTCACGAGTGCCACAGAGCGCTGTGAGGGCGGCGAGAGCGAATCGGACGGCATCGCTCTCGTCTTCCCAGCGGGACAGCAGTCTCGGCAGCTCGCTGCCGATGGCCCACCGCGTCAGATATTCAGCTGCAGTCTCCTCCCAGGCGCCCCCGAGTGCGGTGATGCGATCGGCCAGGGAGACTGCGGCTGCCGGCCCCGAAGCAGCGAGCCGCAACAGGTCGCCGAGCAGAACCAGCCGGCTGCCGGGCGCGATATTGTCATCGCAGACCAGCTCCATGAGGAATGGGACAGCCTCGACGGTCGTGTCGGTGCAGGTGCCTTGGTGGGCCGCAGAATCCGCGAGATCGCCGAGGAACTCGCCCGTTGACCCGTAGGGCTCGCCGAACGCGAACTCCTCATCGAGCAGCCACCCCACGGCATCCGGAACGTCCTCCGCGCTGCCGTACATGCGCTCTGCGACCGCCACCACGGCCTGGACTAGCACTGCGGGCTCACCGACCTCACTGCCCTTCCACGGCGGTCCGGCTGGAGGTCGCGCGGGATCCTTGGGCAGAGGACTCGGCAGGGCGACGTTGGCGCCGGCCTGCTCATGGACCAGGCCGTTCCGTGTGAAGACTCCTTCGAAAGTCGCAGCATGCCCCTCGCTGTACCCCTGCTGAAAACCGCCGTGGGCACGGGCTACATGGGCCACCCGAATCCGCTCACTCCGAAAGAACGGTTCGAGAGCCATGCGCTCGTACCCGCTGTAGATGGCCAGCGAGAAGACCTGCCATCACCCCTCCAGCTCCGGGTCCATCGACGGCTGGCCGTACCAGAAGCTCGACGGAACGAACCGGAAGTGATCGTGGACGCGTACTGCCGTCAGACGGTGCCCCATCCCGGACAACTCGGCCGCGGCGGCGCGGGCAGCGTCCTTACTCGGCAGGCTTAGCGTGTACTGGACTCCCCAAGTGGGAGGTGCGGCGGTCATCAGCTGCACTGCCAGGTGAACATCGCCCGCTCGAAGCGCCGCTCGGCGAGATCCTCCGGGCGGATCAGCCAGTACAGGGCTCCGGCATCGCCCCACATCATGTTTGAGGCGTCCTCGCTGTCGAACTGGGCCAGCAGCACCCAGCTGCCCGCCTCCTTGGACAGCCGCGGGTCGTCCCAGGGCACCTCGCCGTCCAGGACCGCCTCCGCGATCTCGATCTCGACCGGGTTCTGCACCGAGTGAGCGTGGCCGCCGATCTGGTGCCCGACCTCGTCGTCGAACTCCCACAGGGCGTCGAGGAACTCCTGAGAGCAGACCGGGTGGTCGTAACGGTTCCCGAGCGGGGCACCTGCAGCGAAGGCGTTCCGAATCCGGGGATGCCAGGGCTCGGCCGCCGTCATCTCCAGCCTCGCGGTCAGCGGCACCACCGGGTACGACTCGACTCCGTCAGGCGTCCCACGTTCCACGACCTCCTCACCAGCTGCCACATAGAGCACACGGGCGCCCGCCCAGCTCTCCCGGTCCTCAGCAAGAACGAGAGCTTCGCCGTCGTCCAGCTGGCCGTCGAAGTAGAAGAACAGCAGCGTTCCAGCCTCGGGTAGATCGATGTCCACTGCGGCCGTCGGTACGCCCGCACAATCGATCGAGGCGACGAAGGAGAGCGGACCATGCCCCTCCCACACCGGCCACTCCGAGGCGGCCGGCAAGGCTGGAAGGCCACCGAGTCGACCCGCCACGTCGTCAGAGCCAGTCGCTACCTCAAGACGCACGCCAGGGCGAAGCAGACCAATCCACTTCTCGGCATCCCCGGGCGTCAGATGCTGCAAGGCAAGGGAGCGAAGGGCATCCCGGGAACCATGTGTCATGCGCCCGATCATGCACGGCGCCACTGACAGAGACCTCGGCGGCCCTCCAGTAGCACGCGCAGCCGCTCAGTCCGTGGCCGTTGACCTCCAAGCAGCGGTGACGCACCCTTCCTCCCAGTGCCACCAGCCTTCCGCTGCACCGTGTTCCAGGAGCTTGCGGATTCGCGGCAGGTCCGCCTCCGGCGGGACATCCAGCGCCACCATCCGGTACCGCTCGATGCCCTCGCCCGTCGTGCCGATCTTGTGGAAGATCTCCAGAACGCTCTGCCGGGCAGCAGCCGAGCCGCCGTCCTTCAACACGATCAGCCGGATCGTGCAGTTCTCTGAGGATCGGACCGTCTCTCCAGCCCAGCGGACGCCCTCATCGTCGATCTCCACCCGGACGATGTCGTCGCTGGCGACTCCGCGTACGAACCAGGGAGTGTTGTCCAAACGCACCGTGCCGTCACCGAGGTCCACCGCCCACAGGCTCTCGACGCTCGCTGGCGGCCAGCCGCCCTCGTCCACATCCATCCGGAAGTGGACCTTCACATGGTCGCCACTGATGCTCGTCACAACACCATCATCCACAGGGGACGATCACCGTTCAGATGAGGCCCATGAAGTCGAGGAGGAACCACTTCTCGTACTCATACCGCTCGCGAAGTGCGAATGTTCCGAGCCAGGTTCGTAGCGCACTCGCCGACCGCGGAATCGGGCTGGCATTCCATCAGTCGCGAGCAACTCCTCGTCCGAGAGATAGAGCACTGGCCGGGCGCCAGCGGCTATGAGAGCCTCGCGGTCGAGTAGAAGCGCCCAAGGCTCGTACGGCCCGCGGCGGGCCAATGCCGTCGCGAAGCAGGACCCGACGAGCGGCATCGGAGGGCTCGCCCAGGCAGACCACAGCCTGGCTCTGGCGGTACGGCACACTCCCGCGAATCTTCCCTTCACGGAGGATGCCCACCAGTCGATCCTCGGCAGTCCCAATCGCATGAGCCGGGGGACGGTCGTCGATGCTTCGAGGGCGTCCCGTGAAGTGAACGAGAGTGCCGGGAAGGTCAGGGTGAATGCCTACGCCGGGTGAGGGCCTCATACGTCTCCTCCGCGGTTCGACAGCAGCAGAGTATGGCCAGGGGCTCGTCGAGGTGAGGCGTGAGCACCGCAAGCCGCCCCCACCCAGTCCTACGGAAATCCTCCGCAGCTAGCATCCACCCGTGCACGTCGAGCCCCGATTCGTCATCGACTCCCCACTTCCGCCTGGGCGGATGATCACGTCCGATGAGGGAGATGGGGAAGCGCAGCCTCTATGGCTCAGTGACGGTTCGGCCACGGGCGAGCTGTGGACGCGGGTGTACGCCGAACACACACGCGCTGGTCTGTGGCCGCTGCTGCTTCACTCGCTGGATCCGAGCGATGGCCAATTCCGCCCGTGGGGATCTGGGGAAATCTTCCCCGAGCAGATGTCCTCCCCGGCAAGCCACGACCCTGCCCGCCTCCTCGCACAGTGGTGGGCGACCTACACGGCCGTCGACGAAGACGACGACATGCTCGACACCGACAGGCGCCTCGCTGTCACGGCTCCGTTCGGACAGACCTGGCCTGGCCTCGCGCCCAGCCGGGAGACCGCGATCAACCCCGACCATCTGGCCTCCGAGTACGCGCAGGCGTTCCTCGCCGACCGCCCACAGACACGTCTGGGGCTGGTCGCCGCAGCGTCCGGTGCGGAGGCGCTGGCGGTCGTGGGCTGGGACGGACCCTGCAACTACGACAACGACACCGCGAAGTTCTCCGCCGTCCTCCGTGACTGGGAACAAACGCGGCGCCGCGCGTCGGCGATCGAGAGCACTGCGACCAGCAGCCTGAACGCCTTGCGGCGTTCGTCGAGGGGTGTGAGGCTGGCGATCTTTCCCAGTTGCTCGTCGATCCGGCCTCGTGAGATCAGCACTGCGGGCGTATGCGTCGGGCGCAGCCCGGCACGGCAGATGCTCTCCGGTGCGTCCTCAGCGACGGCGCGAGCCTGGACGCAGTGATGGCGCAGGAACAGCAGCACCTCGGACTGCTCTTCCTGGCCAAGGCCGTCGAACCATTCGATGCCCTCTGACATAGGGCGCAGCCCCTGCGCGAGCTCGTTGAGCAGGACGTCGCGTTCGTTCATGACTGCCTCCCGTGGGACGGACGCCGCTCCGCCGAGGTGATCAGGATTCCGAGCAGCACCGCCAGATCGGCCGCGCCTTCGGCATCGTCGGCCCAGCGCGTGGTCTGCAATGGGTGAACCTGGTCGAGGAGGACGCCTTCGCGTGCCAGGACGAAGGCCAACGCCAGCATGGCCGCGCGGGCGTTGCCGTCCTCGAACGGATGGAAGAAGAGGATGTCGAGGTAGGTGCGGGCGGCGCGTGGGGGGAGGGGCAGACCAGGTTGAGAGCTCTCGGACAGACATCGCTCGAATCGCGCCCGCGTATCGGGTGCGAGGCCGTAGCGCTCCCGTCCGCCCTTCGCGAAGGCCGGCATAGTGCGGAAACCAACGAGGTCGTGGCCCAGCACGGTCCGCTGCCACTTCGCCATGAGGGCGAAGGTCAGCGGCCTGCCCTGCTCCGCGTCGGCGAAGGCCAAGTCGAGGGCGGTCAGTACTCGCGCGGTTCCCTCGCTGTCCTGCCCGCCTCGCGTTGCCATGAAGAAATTCCGGAAGCCGTCGCGGGCCGGTGCTCCAGAGACGGGGCATGCGTCGCGCCAGGATGGCCAGGAGATCTCCGTCCGGATGAGCAGCCAGTCGGCAAGGCTGTCCTTCGGTTGGCCGGGCCCGGAAGTCATCTGATTCCGCCCACGCCTCTGGCGAACCGCGAGCTCACCGCGTCGATCACCGGAACGTCAGGTGCGATCCAACTGCCGAACCGGCCGCCGACCGCGCCCTCCACGATCTCCTTGGCTCGTTCCTCATCGATGCCGTTGTACGCGAGGAACCATCCGAGCACCTGCTCGCAGTGCCCGTACCAGCCGCTCTCGGCCTGCGTGCGGTCGGCCACCGCGGTGACCAGCCGCGTGCAGGCCCGCTCCCAATGCCAGGGATCCACCGAGGCCGAGGACACGGCCGAGCTCGAAGGCAGCGCCAGGGCGGCAAAACGCTCTGTCAGATCCTCTAGCCAATCACGCCACTCAAGCAGGGCCGCGACGACCAACGGAGCGGTCGCGTCCGCCGTCGACACCGAATGCGACGTGCAGCACCACTCGCCGACGATCCCGCCGTCGGTGTCGCCTTCACCCACCGACCAGTTCCACCCGCAGGCCCACCGGCCGTACCGGTCCACCAGGAACTCGGTGACGGGGGCCAGCGAGCGTCCGCGGTATTCGTCGGCCGCCTCGGGGCTGGGCAGCAAGGGTGCGACAAGACCGGCCAACTCCCGCGCCGCACCCTCGTCCAGCTCGAATGGGTGTCGCGACGGATCTACTTCCGCCCAGGTCAGGGTGTGTGCCCTCAGCTCAGTCACCATGCCACTCTGCCGTGTGTAGCTGCCCTGCCTCCACTCAGTATCGAGAGACCCCCGACACAGAACCAAAGAGTGCTCCGACGCCCCTCGCCACTGAATAGGCGACGCCCTTGTCAGCGCACCTGATTAGGGTGCCTGCCATGGACATGGGACTGCTGACCGTTCCCTCTCGGGTTCCTGGGAGCACACTCGGGCGGCGCGTGATGCGCTCGTGGAACAGGGGGCCGCTGCCGTCGGGGCAGTGCTGGACGTGCTCTGCGACGAGCAGTCGCCCGTCGAGTGGACGGTCTCGGCGGACGTGCTGTGCGATCGGGGAGCCCGCTCTCCAGCCCCTGGCACACGCGTCCGCAGCGGCGAACTCGCCTGAGATCGCGAGAAGAGCCGGGTGGGCACTGGGCCGGCTGAAGGTGGAGGATCCGGGGGCCTACGAACCACTGCTGAATCATGAACACCCGCGCGTCCGGAGCGACGCTCTCTTCGCCTTCCAAGTCTGCGGCGAGGCAGCAGAGAGGTTCGTCGACCGGCTGATCCCGTTGCTGGGAGACCCGGAGCCCGAAGTCCGCCAGCGAGCGGTCTGGGCATTCCAGGCGATCGGTACCGCTGCCGTACCCGACCTGCAGCGCGTGCGCCGCCTGCCAGCGCCCGGCCCCAGGGTGCGGGCAGGTGCGCTGGAGGCTCTCGCTGCCATTGCGGTCCCCAGACGGCCTCGGCTCCAAGGACCAGGACGCCTGGCGCCGACTGACGAAGATCAAACTGCTGGCCGAGGTCCCGGACGGCATGCACCTGTGCTCACGACCCATTTGCGGTGGCCTACGAGACTCGACAAGTCGGCCCGCATTGCCACAAGAAGCCCCGGAACCATGCGCCGCACAGGCGGTTCCGACAGCAGCCATCGACTACTCCCTGCTATGATTCAGTGGCATTTGGTGATCATTGAGAGGTTCTCTTGGCCGCCCACGCAACGCTGCCGGGGGATCCGGCACGGCTGTCACGTCTGAAGCAGGTGTCTCCTGACCTGGCCGACGACTACATGACGCTCGAACTGCTGGCAGCGGGTCTGGCGGGGATTCAGGCCAACCAGCAGAAGGCTCTATGGAGCTCCGCTCAGCCTTCCGGCGACCCCACGGGCTTTCCCCCGGCGTGGAAGGCCGGTGTAACGCGCCTGCTTTGGCGGGCGTTGGAGGACGGCTGCCGCGAGGTGACCTCACATGCGGATGTTTTCCGCTTGTGCCGCGTGCCTCTCGGGCAATGGCCCCTTGCGCTGTGGGTCGCTCAGAGCGATTCCGATCTGCTTCTGATCGAAAACGGTCAGCCGTCGGCGTTTGCCGAACAAGCCGCGCGGCTCCTGCTGTCTAAGGACCCCGAGGCGGAACTGGTCGAGAATCGGTGCTACGAGCTGATGATCGCCGTGGCCGACCAAAACGGGGAAACCGAACAAGAGGTCCAGGACAACTACGTTCAGCTCCGGGGCTTTCTGACGAAGCACGCGGTCGCCTCCGACATCGATCTTCTGGGTCTACTACGGGCGCTCCCCGCCACGGACGCCAACGGGCAGCCGTGGGTGAAGCACTGGTTCAATCAGTGCTACCGGGCTCAGCCGGCCAGCAGCGGCGTCGTACTCAGCTTCTGCGACGGCTGCGAGAACCCGGTCTCCGGTCAGCGTGACTGCGGCACGCCGGGCTGCACGGGCGGTCCGGTAGCCCGAACTGTGGAGACCATGTCCGAATACTTTGTGCAGAACAGGGCTGTTCGGCGCTTCTTCCACGATCCCGGGCTGGCCGAGCAACGGATGTTTGCTGCCCTGGAGCCGGAATTCGGACAGCGTATGCGCCCTTGGTGGGGCATGGACGCGGTGGACGTGGCCATCGACTTCGAAGGTACCGGGAAGATGGGAGTCGGTGAGTGGTGGGCCGCCGACGTGAAGGATCACGCCAGCGCCACACTTCTCGGGCGCTCGTTTCGCTGGAACCCACGTGCTGCCTCGAAGCGGCGGATCCTCGTCATCGCACAGCACCGCTTTGAACAGCCCGACTACGTGGATGACCTCACCACTTCGCTGCAAGGGCGCGTGCAGGGAGTTGAGGTCATGAGTGAGACTGCGTTTGTCGCCGCCGCACTGGCGCATGACGGGCGGCGACGTCGATGAGCCGGGATATTGAAGGCTGGTTCGAAGCGCTGGAAAAGAAGGCGTCATCGTCAGGCGTGGCCGAGACCATCAAGCCCTTCTTGTCGGTCCGTGAGTTCTTCCGGGTCGAGCTCGGGCTGTTCTTCCTGTCCGAGTACGCGCCCGGCCAGCCGGCCACCCTGATGCGCAAGTTGCTCGACGGGTACGCCCTGCCGGGGGCTGGCACCGAGACGGTCGTGCGGAACGTGCGTCGCCGCATGGGGCCTACGGCGCGGGGCGGGCAGTGGAGGTTGCGTCTCAACGACTACTGCAAGGTGCCTGCTCACCTGCGGTTGTTCGAGCTTGACGAGGGTGCCGGGCCGCGCGTGGTTCACGGCAGCGTTCTTCGTCGCCGGGGAAGTTCCACGCTGCCGGAGCGGGAGCAGGCGTATAGGGATGCGATGTCGGTACCCGTGTCCTACAAGGTGGAGGCGGGTCATGAACCCGCGTCACCGGGGATGCGGGTGCGGCTCAAGCGAGCGGACGGCAGCATCGTCCGTTTCCGGATTCCTGACTGGCTAGAGGAGGCTGCACCCGAGCGTCGTCTGGAACCGAAGACGCACAGAACCAGGCGTCCCTTCCCGCAGCTTACGGAGGACGACTTCCGCCAAGCCGCCAAGGAGATGGATCAGCGGCTCAGTACAAGTGAGCGATACCGTACGGAGAACTTCACCGGCCGTGTAGGGAGGATGGTCTTTTCTCGCACGGACAGCAAGGCCGGATGCCTGACAGACGGCCTCGGCATCTTCACGATCGACGGACTGGCTCACGTCGTGGGCCTGATGAACTCGGGGAAGACCACCTTCAACGACGTTCTGGTCAAAATCTGTACCGACCGCGGGCTCAGGGTCGGGTACCTGGTCTCCTCCGTCGGGAACGCACTGGAGAAGGTCCGTTTCTTCCGGAGTCTGGGCATCGACGCCGTTCCGTTGATCGGCCACAGGAACCGTCCCGCGCACGTGGAACGCTACTGGGACGACCTTCTCTACGTACCGGACGACGGCCAGGCGCCGCCCCTTCCGGACGGCAACGACGAGGTCGCTGCCTTCACTACAGACATCTGTCTGCTGGACAGTCTTCTCGAACCCTCCGGTCCCGTTGCCACACCGCTCTCCATGGATGAGCGTCCCTGCCGGAACAAGCTACGTGTCGACACCTCGGGCAAACGAGCACCGATTGTCGACTGTCCGCTTCTCGCGGTGTGCCCGGCACAGGCAGCTGTACGCCGAATCCCTACGGCACAGGTCTGGGTGGCGACGCCAGCCGCCCTCCTCGCCAGCAAGGCGGAACCCGCCTCCTACAAGACGCAGTGGGTGATTCCTGCCCAGCACGAACTCGACCTCCTCGTGGCCGACGAGGCCGACCAGGTGATGACGCAGTTCGACAAGGCGTTCATGCACCACGAACCGCTGACGAGTCCCGACGGCTGGAGCAGCCGCATTGCGCTGGCCTGGCATGAGGGGCTGGCGCGCACGTGGTACCGGCCGATGGCGGACCGGCAGGGGCGGCGATATCAGCAGTACGCGACCTATCACGCCGAAGCTCTGGCCGGGTTACTGCCGCTGCTCATGAGGCCGTCGGCCGAGGGGCACGAGGAGGCCCGGGACGCGGGCGGCGAGCTCTTGGAGGAGGTGACGGCTGACGGGCCGTTCAGCGGGCACACCCTGCTCATGCGGCTGGCGCGGGCCTTGCACGGCATCACCAGCCGAGTCGAAGAGCAGCAGCAGTCGCACCTGTGGGAGCGAGCCGAGGAGTACTTCCATACTCACTTCGCCCGTCTTGTCGAAGACCCCTTCGGTTCCCCTCCCGCCGGCCTGAAGTTGCTGGTCGACACGATGACCTCTGGGTACGACACCGAGAAGAGCGCCGAGGAGGTAGCCCAGGACTGGCTCACGCACCACATCCCCGAGGACATGCCCCACCCCGGCGATCGCTTGGCCGAGCTCGCGCGAGTCCTTATCGCGGGCTGTTGGAGTGCCCGCGTCACGACCACCGTGTTCGAGCTTTCCCACATGCAGGAATCGCTCCGCGCGCTTATGGCCGTGGAGGACACGAACAATCTGCTCGCCCACCAGCCGAGGCCAGAACTGCTCGCGGTTGTGCCCGAACAGCCGATGGGCAACATGATGGCCCTCCAGTGGACCCCCAGCCCAAAGGAGGGCAGAGGATCGCTGGACTTGCTGTGGCTTCGCGGGGTCGGACGGTGGCTGCTCTATCACCTGCACGACATGCTTGCCTGCGAGGGAGTCGAGGGCCCGCACGTGCTGCTGTCCTCAGCGACCAGCTACAACCCGCTCTCCGCCCGCTACCACATCGACGTCCTCCCCACACTGATCCTGCACGAGCCTCGCGACTGTGCCGCTGCCATCCGGGAAAGCAGGTTCTATACTCGCCCGCGGCGGCGCCCGGGACACGAACGCGGCATCTACGTCTCAGGAGCCGGTGGCCGCGGCGCCCGCCAAGCCGCCGTGCGAGCAATGACGGACGCGGTCTGCACCCCCGACCCCGGAGCGGCCCTGTCTCTCCTGGAGCAGGTACTCCAAGGCTGCGACCCCGAGCGCCGAAGAGCTCTGTTCGTGGTGCTCAGCACCGAGGACGCAGCCACCAGCGCCCACTACATGAACACCCGGACAGCCGTGCGTGCCGTGCACGTCGTACCCGACCGCCGGGCGCCCGGGCTCTACGGTCTCAACCATCGCCGCATCTCTGCCTTCCCAACGACCGATGCCCAGGTCATGGCGGCTGCCGAAGGCTCTGCCGGCCGCGGCCACAACATGCTCAACAGCAACGGGGTCGCCGCGATCCAGGCCATCTTCTACCTGGCACGCCTCCACCCCCCGCCCACCGATCTCTCCTTCCCTCTCGCGATTCTCAACGCCCAAGCCATACAGCGCCTTCTGAAGCCGGTTCTGTGCGACACCCCCGGCACCGACGCGGCGGGCGAGATGAGGAAACTGGCGTACGGCGCCCGTGCCACCTGGGGCACGATGATGGGCCGCCCCCTCAACTTCCGGGCGATGAAGGACGACTACCTACGCCACGCCTTCATCTCAGACCAGTCAGCTTCCCTCTACCAGACAACCGGCCGGGGGCTGCGCGGCAATGTGCCCGTCCAGGTCTACCTCCTCGACGCGGCATTCGCCCCGCGCGCGGCAGACCCTCGCGACACCGCCCCGGACACCGAGCGAACCAGCGTGCTCATCGCCTGCCGAGAACTCACACGCCGAATGCTCGCCGATCCAGGGCCGACAGCCGACTCCCACGTGCGCCTCAACCATCAGATCTACACCGCCACGTGGAGTCTGCTGGGGCTCCTCCTCGACACCATCGACTGGGGATAACAGACATGACCGAAGCCGACAGCGCGGTAACGGATTCCGGCAAGAAGAAGCCGCCACCTCGGTACGACCACATCATCACGCCCGGCTTCGTGGCACGCCGCGGAGCCACACTGCCCATCACCGTACACACGGCGAAGTTCCCACCGTCGCTCCTGGCACGGCTTGAACGCGCCTGGAACAGCAACCCGAAAGCGCGCTCGCCGTATCTGCCGACCTACGCCCTGCGCGAGCTGATCGAGCAGGTGGAACCCGCCGTCCTCGCGGTCGAAGGCCGGTTGGGAGACGGTCCTTGGCTCCACGCCATGCGAACGCCCCAGAACGAGCTTCCCCTGCAACTGGCCCTCGAATTCTGGATCACTACGCACGTCGCGCCCCACCAGGGCGACGTCGACTGGCCCACCATCGTGAAACGCGCCCTGCCACTGGAATGGGAGCAGGCAGAGGTGGACCTTCTGGCGCACGGAAGCGCAGCAAACGGAACAGCAACCCCGCACAGCAGCACATTCTCCCTGCTTGCCACCTACATTGCCGGATGCTGGGTGGACGAAAAGCTATCCCTGCCAGGGCACACCGCGGAAGGCTTCTCAGTTCTTGGCCAACTGACCGACCGCGGTGAGCGCAGCATCTACAGCTGGCCACCCCGAGAACTCGACGATGACGGGGCCTACGGCCTTTGGACCCACCGGACAGCACTGCGTGTGGTCTCCATGCCCCACGACGGCCGACTCATCCTCCGAGCCGTTCCCCACATCGCCCGCTTCGGCGGTACCCAGCCTGCGTACATCCCACGCCGCGGCGACAGCCCTGCCACGGCCACCATCCTGCTCTACCTGGCCAAGGGCGCACTGCGTGACGCCGAGCGCCCCATGCTGCTCCGCGCACCGGTCACAGTCAGCGGCAAGAAGCAGGACATGCGGTGGCAGTGGCAGCCTGGCATCGCGCGCATCCTGCCCTCCCTCCCCGCCAGCAACCGCTACCCCAACCCCGAGGAGGTCCGAACAGACCCCCGCCGCGCCGCCGGCATCAACCGCAACGCCGATAAGGACAAGGACCCCACCGCGCTGCTGCTGCACGCCACCGGCTACACCTACCTCACCCGGACCGACCTCGCTGACGTCCAACCCGAATTCAGCACACACGGCCACCCTGCGGAAAGCGGCCTGCAGCCCATCGACCACCTCACCCTCTTCGAGCACCTGAAGGAACCGCTCGCAAAGCTCAACTTCGACCCGCTCCCCGCCCTGGACAGGACACCTCAACGCCGAGCCCCTCGGCTCACCCAGGCATGCGAGGACGCCCACTACCACTTCGAACTCTGGCACTGCGCACCGAAGACCTACCAAGCAGTCCATCTGGCCCTCACCCGGCTGCTCAACTACCAACACCTCGGTGCACGCAGCACAGAACCCGACGTTCACGACTATGCCGGACCCACCAAGATCACACTGGTCCTACGCAATCCCGGGACCCTCGTCTCCGGCCTGCCCAAGCCACCACCACACGCGGAACCAGAAGCCCGCAAGGCTCACCGAAAGCAGGCACGGGAGCAGCGAGCCGAAGCACTGCGCAAGGAATTCCCCGAAGCCGACCACATGATCGGCTGCCTCGTGGAGATCGACAAACCAGTCAACTTCGCCATGGCCGGAGAGGACGACCCCAAGCGGTTCCTGAAGGACACCCTGCCGGAGCTGAACCGGCACGTGCAATGCATGCACCCGGTCACAGCGGCTCCCAAGCCCGACGCCAAGAAGGCCGGGCTGAAGCCCTTCGAGGACAGCGACATCCGCTGCGAGGACGTGCAGCGTGCCGCTTCCTCGGCGAAGGACCTCCTGCGCTCGCTCGGGCATCTGCCCCGCCTGCCCGCACCCCGCAGCGTCAAGGACCGCTTCGAACTAGCCACCGTGCACGTCGCCCAGGCCGGGTCATGGATCGTCCCCTTCGTCCTGCGCATGGACACCGACGGCAACACGACAGCCCAACTCGCGGCGCGCCCTGGCCATCCGCACGAAGCGCCCATCCCCATCGAACACCTGCCCCGAGCCCTGACCTCCGGGCGAGGACGAATGCGGCGACGCGACAAGGCCCAGCTGAACGACTTCATCACCCAAGCACTCGCAATCGACTCCCACACAGAGCGACTCTTCCTCGCCCGAGCGCAGACCCTGCGCAACAAGGATGTGTGGTCCTGGCTGCAGAATCCCCACATCACGCCGGACTCGCTCCGGCTCCCTGGCGAAGACTGCGCCCACCCCAACCGCGCCGAAGGCCGCCGCCCGGAGGACCTGCCCGGGCTGCGTATCGTTCGCGTCAACGAGGAGTCCTACGAGATCCCGCTGGCATTCGGCGCCAACCTCAAGGACGAGACCGATAACCCCGCCACCGACGACTCACCCGACGTGGCCATCGGCGAAGAGGCGCACTCGGAGCCGGCATCCAGTGCAGCCGAGCTGCCATACGAGGAGTGGGGCAGGTACTCCGGCGTCGTCCCGTGGAACGACCACGCCTTCCTGGCAATCAACCCAAGGCCGGATACGCATCAGCTGCCCAAGACCGTCTCCAAATATTCGGCAGACGAGCAGAACGCCACCCGCCACGGAGCCAACCCCACGTCCCTCGAGATCCACGTCTCCTTCAAGCAACCCCGTGACCACGCCGCCGACCTGGCCGCGTACGTGAACAACCTGCGCAGGTGCCACCTCCACACGGACACCGCAACCCGCATGCCGCTGCTCCTGCACCTCGCCAAGCTCATGGAGGAGTACATCAACTGAAGCCAGAAGAACGCACACCCGAAAACCCCTGAGCCATACCACGACATCCCGCTCGGACCCAGGCCCAGGCGGATCCATTCAGCAGCGGTAAATTTGGTGGCGGATCCCCGGTTGCCCAAACCGGGGATCGCTGGGCCGCATCCTGAATGGTCCACCGCCACTCGCTACCCATATGTCGAAAGGCGTTACCACGACGACTCCGTACACCGCGTGCTCACTCGGTGTAGGCCGCCGCTACTGAACTTGATCGGGTGTTGTCGGGCATACACCTCATCGTGCTCCGCATGCCTTGCGCGATGATGTGATCGTGTTCCCAAGCGATCGGAATCCGGTTCGTTGCACGGCGCCGGGACCGCTAGGGTCAGGCGGGTGAGTGATCCTCAGCCAGTCGTATGGCTACTTACCGGCATGCCCGGCTCAGGTAAGACCACCTTCGCGAAGGCGTTGGCACGAGGCGGTGTCGTCCGTCTGTCAGTGGATGAACAAATGACAGCCCGGCATGGACGGATCGGCAAGGACCACGCCGAGTACGAACACCTCGCGCTTCAGGCTCCCGTGATCGAGGACGTTCGGCGACAGCTTGTCGCACTCCTACGGGAAGGCCGTTCGGTAGTGCTGGATCACGGCCTGGGCACCCGTGCGGTCAGGGACGACTACAAGCAGCTGGTCACGGAGTATGGCGCCAGGTGGCGGCTCGTCCACTTCCAGGCTGATCACGATGAGTTGTTGCGGAGACTGGCCAAGCGGAACAACGAACAGGAACATGGCGTGATTTCGCCAGAGACGCTGGCCTGGATCGCCGAGCACTCTGAAGCCCCTGCGGGTGAGGGTGAAGAGCCCCCGGCACTTCCAACCTCAGCCTGACAAAGATCCCGGGCTGAGAAGGCTGCCGGTCACACAGGTCCATCCCGGTCGATAGCCAGGCCAGATCAGGTGTCCAGCGCCAGGTCGGCGCCGGCAAGGCATCCGTCGATGAGGTGCGGCCGGTACTGGATCTTCCTGAGGCTGCGCTTCACGGCGGTGGCGAGCTGGTCGAGGTTCGCGGCGGCAAGGTTGCCGATGGTCCGTTTCACCAGTGACCAGATGCCTTCCTGCGGGTTGAGGTCGGGTGCGTAGGAGGGGAAGTGGAAGACGGTCAGCCAGTCCTCGTTCGCGGCGATGAAGTCCTTCATCTGCGGCATGAGGTGGGTGCGCAGGTTGTCCCAGACCAGGACGATGGGGCCTTTGAGCTGGTTGTGGGCCCGCACGATGAGGTCGCGATAGTCCTGCCAGGTGAAGCCCTTGGGCTCGCCTTTGCGGCCCCGGTGGACGCGGAAGCTGTAGATCAGCCGCGACCGCTCTCCGGAACGGAAGCAGGTCATTCCCGCCATCGAGACCCGTCCGGAGCCCCGGCCCCGGACGCGGACGACGGGCGTCTGGCCGATGCGGCCCCAGGACCTTGCGCGTGGCGGTTTCAGCGACTGGCTGGCCTCGTCCTCGAAGACGATCCAGGCTCCGCGGGCCGCCGCCGTGCTTTTACCTGTGGCCACACCTCCTTCTTCCACAACTCCACTGCCCCGTCGTCACGTTCGATCGCCCGCCGAGCCGGCTGCTGCCAGGACCAGCCATGGCGTTTGAGTAGCCGCCACGTCCCCTCCACTGTGTAGCTGACGTGGAACAACCGTCCGATCAATGTCTTCACCCGGGCCAACGTCCACCGCTGGTCCGCCCAGCCATGGGCGAGCGGACCACGCTCCAACTCCCGCTCCAGCCTGGCCATCTGGCAACTCGACAGCCTCGGACGCCCAGGCGAGCCCTTCGACCGGACCCCCTCCCGGCCCCGCTCCCGCCACTGCCGACGCCAGCGCTCCACCGACCGTTCGCTCACCCGAAGCGCGACCGCGATCTCCCTGTTCTTCGCGCTGCCCTCGAAGAGACCGACTGCCTCCAGCCGAACCCGCTCCCTAGCAGCCCTCTTCACGTCGTTCAAGCCGCCGCCCTGCGCGTATCTCACAAACCACAATTACCGACCAGTCCCACGCACTGTCAGGCAAATGCCCCGACATCACTCAATCAAGTTCAGTAGCTCTTTACGCAGCCAAGTAGCTCGCCCGAAACAAATCCTGAGCCCGTTCCAGGTCCCACTCCGTGCGCAGCTGCACTTCCAAGTCGCCCGTGCCGTGGTGCCCGAGACCCGTCACGTCCCTGGTGAAACCGGGAACAAGCCCGACCTGTTTCGGGTCGGCCTTCAGGTAGACGAGGAGCTTGGTCTTCTGCGGTGGGCAGACACAAGCGAAGTTGCGCAGCTTCTGATAGGCGGCATACTGCTTGCGCTGCACCCGGTTTACGCCGTCCCCGAGCCCTAGCAGCCTCTCGTCCACCGCCGCCGACAGCTCCGCCAGCGCCCCATCCTGCCCACAGACAGGTGGCGCCTCGACTGCACGTCGCCGCACCTGCTTCGTGGTGGACGTCCGACCGGTGACCGAAGCCACAGTCTCAAGGCCGAGGAGATCCTTACCAAAGAATCGGTAGCGGACCAGGTCGACGCTGCGCCGGTGCTCGCGCACCGCGTGCACGTCGTAGCGCGTGAAGTCGCCAGCGACACAGATCAGCCTCGGCCCGCTCCACAGCACCTGGGACGCGGCCGTCAACCCGAGCCGGTCACGGACCAGGTGCTCGAACTCGCTGCGGTGGTCCACCATCCACGAGAGGTAGAACAACCCCTGGTGGATCACTCCCGCGTCAGTCGAACGCTTGTACTCGACGATGACCGGCGACCCATTCTCGTCGAGACCGAGCGAGTCGATCCGGCCACCGTGAACCGGCCCGGTCCCGTACTCGCTCGCCAGGAAGCGGACACCCAGCAGCGTCTCCATGTACGCCTCGACGAGGCGCTGTACATCTGCCTCGACCTCAGCAAGACGCGGCACGACCTCGGCCACGCCGCTATTCGTCGCATTCGTGCGGAACAGCTTCAGCCCCGACACCTTCCCCTCCTCGGCTCGGGGATCGTCAACGCCGAGCCGGGGCCGGATTATTTCCGTTGAGGCTTCGAGGGCGTGAAGGTGGCATGAAAGACTACGCCCGGGTCGCTGATGAGCACCCGCGTCCCACAGTTCCCATGCGCCACCAAATCCCACATGCGTCCCACAAAACGCATGACGCCCCGTCATGTGGCGGGAAACCCACAGGTCAGAGGGCATCCATCCGGGATAGCGCAGGCGCCTTCCAAGCGCCCGCTCCATTCGTCGCGATTTTATCGACCAGTCCTATTGGCAAGGACCCACGGCAGCCCCGCCACTCGTTCGCGGGACGATCCCTCGTCCGCAGGGGTTACTCGGCCCTGCTCGTGAGCCTGCGTACCTACCTCGGCCTGCCCGAGATACCGGCCGCGCCGCTGATCTCGGCCTCCCCGGAGAGCCACCGCCACTTTGGGGGGAGTGGAGCCACCGCTCCGCGAGGGTGAGGAGTTGCGATCCTCGGTCGCCCCGGAGGACGACCGCCACCTGCTCACCGACCATGCCGCGTGCATCGCGGAGTGGTTGCGATCCACGGTCACCCGCGCGGCGTTCGCCTTCTCCGTGTGAGCCAGGACCAGATGTTGCGGTCCTCGGTCGCCCCGAAGGGCGACCGCCACGCGGTTCAGCTGGCACAGGATGATCACTGTGATGCCGTCGCGATCCTGGGTCCCCCGGAAGGCGACCGCCATAAGCCGTCGATGCCAGCGTGAGGGCCGTGAGCGTTGTTGCGATCCTTGGTCGTCCCGAAAGGCAACCGTCACCAGCGATCGATCTGGTGCTCACCCTTGGTGTAGCCCGCGTTGCGCTCCACGGTCACCCCGTACGGCGACCGCCACGGGCGGGCCGGCGCTTTCGGTGCCGGTGCTAACGGAGTTGCGATCCTCGGACGCCTCTCACAGCGACCACCACTGCGCGCCACGCTCCTCGTGCACCGCGACCCCACCGTTGCGGTCCTCGGTCACCTCGAATGGCGACCGCAACCGGCAGGTAGTAAATGGGCGTTTCCCCTTGATCGTGGACACCCTGATCATTGGATCGTGAAGATCCATAGGACAGGAGTTCCCGTTGGGGACATCGAAGTACTCGCCTGAGTTCCGG
>NZ_BMRN01000058.1:30500-31435 GCF_014648655.1 Streptomyces atratus | reverse complement strand
ATTGCTCGTCCATACCCCCATTCCACCTCCCGCGTCCCAGAAATAGCAACAGATGTTGTCGCCCGATGGCCTGGCGCGCACGATCGCGACAGGAGGTTGATCCCATGATCAATACGACGAACGACAAGAACAGCAGGGTGTGGCACGGCGGCGTCGACGAGGTCCACGATGTGGTGGTGGTCGGCGCCGGAGCGGCCGGACTCAACGCCGCCCTGCTCCTGGGCCGCGCTCGCCGCAAGGTGGTGGTGATCGATGCCGGTGAGCCGCGCAACGCGCCGGCCTCGCACATGCACGGCTTCCTGTCCCGCGACGGCTTGCCGCCTGCGACCCTGCTCGACCTCGGGCGCGCCGAGATCGCCCGCTACGGTGTCCAGCTGCTCCGGGGCCGGGTGGAACAGATCGACCACGGCTACTACGTCCGCATGGCGGGCGGGGGGGTGCTCAAGGCACGCCGGGTCCTGATCGCGACCGGGCTGCGTGACGAGCTGCCCGACATTCCCGGCGTCCGCGAACGGTGGGGGAGGGACGTCCTGCACTGCCCGTACTGCCACGCCTACGAAGTCCGCGACCAGCCCCTCGCTGTCCTCGGCACGCACCCGGGAGCGGTCCACCAGGCGTTGCTCCTGCGCCAGTGGAGCGACGACGTTGTCTTCCTCCCGCACACCCTGGAGTTGACCGCGGAGGACCGGGCACAGCTGGAGGCACGCGGTCTTCACCTGATCGAGGGGGAGATCAAGCATCTCGTCGTCGACGACGATCGGCTGCGCGGAATCGAACTCGTCGATGGCCGCGTCGTGCCCCGCACTGCCGCCTTCCTCTTCCCGCGTTTCGTCCCGCACGACGAACTGCTGACCCGGCTGGGATGCGACAAGGACGACGGCGGCTGGGTCGTCACCGACCGCACCGGCCGCACGAACGTCACGGGCGTCTGGGCC
>NZ_BMRN01000058.1:0-30490 GCF_014648655.1 Streptomyces atratus | reverse complement strand
TCGTCCCGCACGACGAACTGCTGACCCGGCTGGGATGCGACAAGGACGACGGCGGCTGGGTCGTCACCGACCGCACCGGCCGCACGAACGTCACGGGCGTCTGGACTGCCGGCAACGTCATCGACCCACGCGCGCAGGCCGTGGCCGCAGCCGGCATGGGATCCACCGCCGCCTTCGCCATCAACACCGACCTCCTGGACGAGGAAGTCGACCGCGCCGTCGAACAGCACCGCCACGCAGCTGCCGCCGTCCGGTAGCCCACAGCACGGCAACGCCAGACCTCACACTCCTACACCCGTACGAGACAGGGAGCCCACGCATGACCGCACACGCCCCACGTCCGGTGGACAGCGTCACCGAGCAGACGTTCACCGCACGCGTCCTCCAAGCGGAGCGACCCGTCCTGGAGACGAAGGGGACGGCGGGATTGCGGGCCGGGCTCATGGATGCCTTGCGCGAGGCCGTGCGCACGGGGAGGCTGTCCCCCGGCACCCGGCTGCCGTCCTCCCGGAGCCTCGCTGCCGATCTCGGCATCGCCCGGAACACCGTCGCCGACGCGTATGCGGAGCTGGTGGCCGAGGGCTGGCTCACCGCCCGGCAGGGATCGGGCACCCGGGTGGCGCAGCGGGCCGAGCCGCCGCGGGCCGAGTCGCTCCGGGCGACGGGCGGGGCGGCGGGCCGGGCGCCGATCCCTACGGTGCGCCCGCGACCCGCGCATAACCTGATGCCCGGCTCGCCGGACCTCTCCACCTTCCCGCGCGCCGAGTGGCTCAAGGCGTCCCGGCGCGCCCTGACCGCCGCCCCCAACGACGCCTTCGGCTACGGGGATCCGCGCGGGCGCGTGGAACTGCGCACCGAGCTCGCCGGCTATCTGGCCCGCGCCCGCGGCGTGTACGCGGACCCGGCACGGATCGTGATATCCGCGGGCTTCGTGCACGCCCTGAAACTGATGGGGGCGGTGTTGCGCAAGCGGCGGGTGCGCGAGGTGGCCGTCGAGTCGTACGGACTGGACGTGCACTGGCGGCTGCTCACGGAAGCGGGTCTGCGTATCCCGCACCTCCCGATGGACGAATCCGGGGCCAGGACCGATGACCTGGGCGGGATGCCTGGGACCGGGGCCGTGCTGCTGACACCGGCCCACCAGTTCCCGACGGGTGTACCGCTCCACCCCGACCGGCGGGCCGCGGCGGTCGACTGGGCGCGTCGCACGGGCGGGCTGATCCTGGAGGACGACTACGACGGCGACTTCCGTTACGACAGGCAACCGGTCGGCGCCCTGCAAGGGCTCGACCCGGAACACGTCGTACACCTGGGCACGACGAGCAAGTCCCTGGCACCCGGGCTGCGGCTGGGGTGGATGGTACTGCCGGAGAACCTGGTGACGGAGGTGGTCGAGACGAAGGGCATCAGCGACTGCTCGTCGAGTGCACTGGAGCAGCTGACGCTTGCGGAGTTCATAGAGTCGGGTGCGTACGACCGCCATGTGCGCTCGATGCGGCTACGCTACCGGCGCCGACGCGACCAACTTGTCGCGGACCTCGCGGAACGGGCCCCCAAGGTCCGGGTCATCGGCATAGCCGCCGGCCTGCACGCCGTGCTCGAACTCCCTGAGGGAGGCGAAGCGTCGGCGCTGCGCGCGGCGGCGTGGCAGGGACTGGCGCTGGAGGGGTTCTCGCGATTCCGTCACCCGGACGCGGCACCGGGCCGTGACGCCTTGGTCATCGGCTACGGGACGCCGACCGACAGCGCCTGGGCGGGCGCGCTGGACGCACTCTGCCGGGCGCTCCCGCAGATGCCCTGACGGCACGCGCGCCGCCGCGTACTGCCGGTCGGCAGGAGGCTCCGGGCCGGTCCAGGCCGGTCCGTCCGTGCTGGTCCATGCCGGTCCGTTCCGGTTCGGACCGGCCCGGTCACCGGCCACGTTGTGCTGGTTCAGAACGGTCCGAGGTGTCATCATCTGCTGCGACGACGCCCGTGAAGGCCGACGCCCGCGCGTCCGCATCCACAAGAGCTGCTCGGTCATCGATGGCAAGGAAGTGGGCATGACCAGGTTCGGGGCGTCTTCGCCTCTCGGTGAGGGGACTTTGTATCCGTCCCATGCAGCGTCCCCTTTGACCCGGACGCGGGCGTCGGGGTCAAAAGGGGTGACCGGGCGCGTTGCGCCCGGCGGCCGGTCTTTTGGCTCCCTGCGCGTCACCGCGCCGTCCACCAGGTGGAAGTGCTGGACCCATATCTGTCGCAGGACCTCCACCTCCTCCAGCACCAACAGGTCAGCGCGCGTCGGTTGCGCGGACCGCCTGGAACAACCGCATCCCCTCCCGGTCGATCCGTTCCCCGACCTCGTCGCGCTTCGCGCGGGCCCGGGGGAGGCGGGATTCCTCCGCCCGGGGCGCGTAATGCCGGAACCAGTCCGGCTCCGCGCCCTGGGGCAGCCACTCGGGAGCGGCCTGGGCAAGGGCGTTCAGCGCTGCCAGCATCGTCTCCGCCACCAGCTCAAGCCAGCGCATATCATGCGCCGACGACAGTACATGGGAAGAGTTCGTGCGGCCTCGGCCCGCGCTCTTGAGTAGATCTTTGTTCACGGGCAGCGGCCAACACGCCGTCCAGCACCCGCCACCCGCCGTCCGAACCGGCCAGCCGGTCCCTGAACTCCGAGAGCACCGAGAAATCGAATCCGGGATCTTCGAGTTGAAGCCCTAGCGCCAATACCGGTGACTTTGGTAATGCTGGCTCGTTGAGTTGGTGTGCCAAGGCCCGGACAGTTGAAGGTAGTTGAGGGCGATCGGTTTTCGGATCGCATCGCCCTTGGAGTGCTCACGCGTGCGTTTCCGCCGGAGCTGGTGGATGAGGTGGTGGCGGAGTGCGGACGCACCGAGGAACGTCAGCGTCTGCTTCCCGCTCGGGTGGTGATGTATTTCGTGCTGGCGATGTGCCTGTTCTCGGGGCAGGGGTATGAGGAGGTCGGACGGCTCCTCACCCAGGGCCTGGAACGCGAACGCCGCTGGTCGAAGACGTGGCGGGTGCCCACCAGCGGGGCGATCGGACGGGCCCGGTTGCGGCTGGGGGCGGAACCGATGAAGGCGTTGTTCGCCAGGGTCTGTCGGCCCGTGGCGCTCCCGGCGACGACGGGAGCGTGGTTTCGGGGTCTGCGGTTGGTGTCGGTGGACGGCACGACCTTCGACCTTCCCGATACGCAGGCCAACGCCGCCTTCTTCGGACGGCCGGGAACGGGGCGTGGCCAGGGCAGGAGCGCGTATCCGCAGGCCAGGGCCGTGGCCCTGGTCGAGTGCGGCACCCACGCCGTGTTCGCCGCCGACGTCGCGCCACTGGCGGTGCACGAGACGGCCCTGGCCCGCCGCCTGTTCCCCTCGCTGACCATAGGAATGCTGCTCCTGGCGGATCGGGGCTTCCTCGGCTTCGATCTGTGGCAGGCCGCCGCGTCGACCGGCGCGGACCTGTTGTGGCGGGTCCGGAGCAACGCGGTCCTGCCCGTGGTGGCCGCGCTGCCCGATGGCTCGTATCTGTCGGAGATCGTTGCCGCCCGGGACAAGAACCGGCGGGCCGACCCGGCACAGGTTCGCGTCATCGAATACGCCTTGGGCCCAGGTGGGGAGGGCGCCGTTTACCGGCTGGTCACCACGCTCCTGGACCCGGCCACCGCACCGGCCTTGGAGCTCGCTGCGCTCTACGCCGAGCGCTGGGAGATCGAGACGACCTTCGACGAGATCAAGATCCACCTGGGCGGACCCGGATTCGTCCTGCGCTCCCAGTATCCGGTCGGGGCCGAGCAGGAGATCTTCGGGTTCCTCCTGGTACACCACGCCCTGCGCGACCTCATGCACCAGGCCGCCCGGCAGGAGAGGGAGGATCCGGACCGGATGTCCTTCACCCGCACCTTGCGCGTCGTCCGCCGGCAGACCACCGGCCAGGCGGGATTTTCCCCCCTCCCGGCTCACCCGGGCACTGAAGCAGACCCTGCGTGAAATCACCGAACGCCTCCTGGAACCTAGGCGGTTACGGTCCAACCCGCGAGTGATCAAACGCAAAATGTCCAACTGGGCACTCAAACGCACCGAACACAACAACCCACCTCGCCCGGCCATCCCCGCCGTCACCCTTGTCGAACCCACCAAAACATCCCCAACCCCACGAATTAAGCCCTAAAGAACCGGTATTGGCCCTAGCGCGTACAAGAAATCGATGCGTGCCCGCACCGCCTCCGCAGCCTGGCGGTCGGCCAGCCCTTCCACGAACTGGAACACCGACACCAGCGCCAGCCCGGCGGGAGACCAGGCGGGTCGGCTGCGTGAGGCGAACAAATCTGTGAAGACCTCGTCGGACTGAACCGCAGACTCAATCACCGCTACGAACGCCACCCCCGCAACTACCTGGCATTCCTCGGACTCGCCGCCACCCTCTGCTGCTACAAACGACTACTCAAAAACTCACCACATAGGACACCGTCGTAATCTCGATCTTTCGTGACGGTCCGCCGGTTTCTTCCGCGGGCCGTTTCGGTTGTTCGGGCTGGTGGCGGCCATGCTGGTGGCCCGGCTGTCGCGTCGGGTGGGCGCCGGGTTCCACGGCTCCGGTCGGGGTGGTGCTGATCGTAGGGAAGGGATCGTGCTGGTCAGCCTGGGTTGGGGAGAGCTTCGAGTCGTGCCAGGGCGTTGGTGATCACGTCGTTCCAGGGCCAGTGGCGTGCGAATCTCAGGTGCCGGCGGCGGGAGGTCGTGACGATCTGGGCGGTGGCGGAGAGGAGGCGGAGTCGGAGGCGACGGGGCTCCCACCTGCGGGTTTCGCTGGTCAGAGCGAGCATGGGTATCCAGGCCAGCAGGTCGAGGCGATCTGGACGATCTCCAGCCAGATCCGGTTCTGCGCGGTGTCGTGCAGGGGCAGGTTGCGCAGGCCGGTCGCGCGGGCGGCCCGGATGCGGTCCTCGGCCCGTGCCCGCTGGCGGTGCCGTAGTTCGAGTGCGGCGATCGGGATGCCGGTGGTGTTGGTGGCGAACGCGGTGAGCCGCAGGCCGTCGGCGTCGGTGAACCGCAACTGCGCGCCGGGGTGCGGCCGGTCCTTGGGGACGATCAGCCGCATCCCTTCCGGCCAGCCCTGGAGGAAATCGCCGGCAAGTTCGGCGACCCAGGCGCCGTCGCGGATCTCACCATCCGGCTCGACGGCCGCCGTCCACGAGGCGGGCGGGACCTTGAGGACGGCCGGGTGGAGGGCGTCGGTGATGGTCATGCCGACCGAGTACGACAGCCACCGGCCCCGCTTCGCGAGCCAGGCGACGAACTCGTGGGTTCCGCCTCGGAGTCGGTGCGAATCAGCGTCTGGCGTCCGAGCCGGTATTTCTTCGGCAGTTAGGCCAGGGCGAGTTGGGCCGTGGTGATGTGGTCGGCGGCAGTGTTGCTGCCCGCGTTGCCTGGCCTGAGTAGGCCGACGACCGGCTCCCCGCTCCCGCCGCTTCCGGGGTCGACGAAGGCCATCAGAGGATGGTGTCCGAAGGTCTTCTTCCAGGTCGCGGTGGCGTCCTGCTTCTCGGAGTGGGCCAGCACGAGCACCCCGTCCAGGTCCACGACCACAGAGCCGTCGGCATCCGGCGCCGCGTTCTTGGCCACGTTCCAGACACGCTCACGCGCTTCGGCACGCGCGGCCCGTATCGCTCGTCGGCGAGGTGAGGCCGCTGTCCGAAGCACCCGCCGCGTTCACCCCCGGCCGGCCCCCGGCAAGACCATCATCCGGGTCACGGACGGCGGATAGCCGGCCGCAGAGCGCACGGACGCCCTGCTCTCCCGGCCGGCGGGAACCCGCCCCCAAAGCCGCCGAACCGGGTGGGCCCCGGACCGTGGCAGCTTCAGGGATGGGAGGTGCGCAGGCCTGGCCAGCGTGTCAGTTTCGCGGGATTCCACTGGATCCACACGCGTGTGATCCGGTCGCCGTCTACCAGCAGGTTGACCACCCCAGTGACCGCTCCGTCCCGCACCAAGGCGATTCCGGGACCGTCCTCGGTCAGCCGGGGGACGGGGCGTACGTCAGGCTGCTTGGCCAGCACACCCAGCAGGAAGCGCGCCACCTTCGAGGCGCCGGTGATGGGGTTGAGCGCGGCCCGCACCACGCCGCCGCCGTCGGAGCGCAGCGTCACGGTGGGATCGAGCGACGCCACCAGTGCTTCAAGGTTTCCCATTTGGCACGCCTCCGTGAAAGCGGTGACGACCCGCGTGTGGGCGGCCTGGTCGACGGGGCGCCTGCGCTGTGTGCGTACCCGCCTACGAGCCGAGCTCGCCAGCTGCCGGGTCGCATCGGTGGAGCGTCCCACGACCTCGGCGATCTCGGCGTACGGCATCGCGAAGACGTCGTGGAGGACGAGCGCCACCCGTTCGGCGGGGGTCATCGATTCCAGGACGACCAGCAGCGCCGTACTGACCGACTCGTCCACCACCACTCGATCGAGCGGGTCCCCGGGGGCATGCTGCCCCAGAGTCGAGCCCGCGATGCCGGGGAAGGTTCCCTCCGGCACGGGTTCGGGTAGCCAGGGGCCGACGTACTGCTCACGGCGCACGCGCGCACTGCCCAGGACATCGAGGCAGACACGACTAGTTACGCGGGTCAGCCACCCCGCGGGGTTGGTGACGGCGGCCCGCTCTACGTCACTGAGGCGATACCAGCGCAGATACGACTCCTGCACCGCATCCTCGGCCTCGCCGACCGTGCCGAGCATGCGGTAGGCCAGCCCCACGAGGCGGCGCCGCTCGGTGTGCGCCTCGTCACCGCGCGGACCGGTCGGCTCTGTTCCCATCACGCCTCCATTTGAGCACGGCCCGCCGATTCTCCGAGGAAAAGGATTCCGGGCGCCCGCGCGATCCCGACACCTCACATTCTGCCCGGCTGTCTCGTCAGACCTGGTGGCGGGCCCACCGGCCGGATGACGACCGGGCCCACCGCCGCTTGAACGAACGCACCTCCGCAAAGGAAGACCATGAGCACTGTGAACCTCGGCAAGCAGCACCCTGCCACCTACAAGAACCTGGGGGCGCTCGACGCTCAGGCCGACACCGCCGCGAGGGAGGCGGGGCTCGATCCACTGCTTGCCGAGCTGGTGAGAGTCCGGGTCTCGCAGCTCAACGGCTGCGCCTTCTGCTTGCGCATGCACACCCGCGACGCCCTCGCCAAGGGCGAGAGCACCGACCGCCTCGCTGTCCTGGCTGCCTGGTGGGAGTCGCAGTACTTCACCGCCCAGGAACGCGCGGCCCTCGCCCTGGCCGAGCAGGTCACCGAACTGACCGTCCCGGAGCGGCGCACTTGGGACGACGGTTCCCTCACCGACGAGCAGGTCTCCGCAGTCAGTTGGCTCGCAATCGTCATGAACGCCTGGAATCGGGTCGCTATCAGCAGCCACTATCCGGTCACCCCCTGAAGCCGGTGCGATGCCGCAGGCAACGCACCGCTCGTTCCAGAGGGCTCCTGATCGGCCGTGATCGATCCCGGCGAAGTCCGAGGCTGACGCGCTGCGGCCTGGGCCTGCGGCGGTAGGTCCCTGGCTCGGAATGAGGAGCGTCCGAGGCGACAGAAGGCGGCTTCGGACGCCCTTTCCCGTATATGGCCTGCGGATACTGAGGTTTTCGCATTGTCGTCGGGTGGTGACCATTGGTGATCCCTGCGGTATGCCGGAGAGATGCGGTATCCGGAGGGTGGGGCCTGACTGCTGAGCGGCGGGCGTTTCGTGAACAGGTGCGGCTGGAGGCCGGTAGGCGGTTCGCGGCGGGTGAGAAGACCGCGGTGATCGCGAAAGAGCTGCGGGTGAGCGAGCGTTCGGTGGAACGCTGGCGTCGGGCTTGGCGGGAGGGTGGTCCGGAGGCCCTGCGTTCCGCTGAGCCGGCGAAGGTGCCGAGGATCTCGGATGCCCAATTTGCAGTGCTGGAGGAGGAACTGGGCAAGGGCCCGGCCGCCCATGGCTTCGAAGACCAGCGGTGGACCCTGGGCCGGGTTCAGGTGGTCCTACGTTGTTGGTGGGTTGAACGGGGCGTCGTAAGGTCCAGAGGCCCAGAGACACCGGGTATCGCTTTCAGGCGGTTGCCCTCGATGATTCCCATCACCCTGGGTGGTCCTGGACCCTGACGGCAAGCGGCTGCTGTCGCGCCAGGTGCTGAACGACGAGCCGGAACTGCAGGACCTGCTCGCCGACGTGCTGGCCATCGACGAGGACGCCGTATGGGCGGTGGACGTCGCCGACGGCATGGCCACCTTGCTGATCAACGTGCTGCTCAACCACGGCCAGCAGCTGCTCTACATCCCTGGCCTCGCGGTCAACCGGGCCTCGGCCGGCTACCGGGGCATGGGCAAAACCGACGCCAAGGATGCCACCGTCATCGCCGACCAGGCCCGGATGCGACGAGACCTGACGATCTTGCGGCCGGACGACGAGCAGGCCATCGAGCTTCGGATCCTTACGGACCGCCGCTCTGACCTCAACGCGGATCGCACCCGTCGCATCAATCGCCCGTGCAGTCAACTCGCCAGCATTTTCCCTGCGTTGGAGCGCGCAATGGATCTCGGCAATGTCGGCCCGCTGATCCTGCTGACCGGCTACCAGACCCCGGCCGCCCTGCGCCGCACCGGCCGCAGCCGACTGGAGACGTGGCTCAGGAACCGCAAAGTCCGCAGCGCCGAGGCCCTCGCCACAGCCGCCTTGGAAGCGGACGAGCGCCAGCACACCGCCGTCCCGGGGGAGAAGATCACCGCTCAGGTGATCCACACCCTGGCGAAGGAGGTGATGCTTGATCCAAGAAGCCGGTGTTGCGACGACCACTTGAGCTCGGGTTGCGATCCGCGGTCCGAATGGAAGATCACCCCGGTCACGTCCCCGCCCCGGGTGGCGACCGCGGCCCGGAGGGCGTCGGTGACCAGCTCGGCGCGCATGTGGCTGGCCATGGACCAGCCGAGTACCCGGCGTGAGTACATGTCCACTACGCAGGCGAGGTAGAGCCATGAGGCTCCGACCTGCACGTATGTGATGTCACCGCACCACTTCTCGTCCAGAGCACCGGCGGTGAACTCCCGCTGGACCAGGTCCGCTGCCGGCGGCGCGAGATGATCCGGGATCGTGGTCCGCTTCTTCCTTCGCAGGTGGCGGCCGACGATGTGGTGCTTGCGCATCAGCCGGGCTCCCCGCTTGCGGTTGACCGTGTGTCCGAAGCCGCGCAGTTCGGCATGCACCCGCGAAGCGCCGTAGTTCCCGCGGTGTTCGGTGTGGATCTCGCGGATCTCTTCCACCAGGGCATCCTCGTCGGCCTGACGGGCGGCCCGCGCATCGGCGCCGGCGATCCACCCGGTAGTAGCCGGAGCGGGACACTTCCAGTACCCGGCATATCCGCTTGATGCCGAAGTTCTCGGCGTGGGCGGAGACGAAGTCCCAAGCGGCGGTCTTCACTTCATCTCCCGGGCGAAATACGCCGCTGCCCGGCGCAGGATCTCCCGCTCCAGATGCCATTCCTTCTCCGCCTTGACCAGACGTGCGTTCTCCGCACGCAGCCGGGCCAACTCGTCCTCCGGGCCCTGCGACGCGCCGCCGCCTGCCGGACGACCGTCCGCGTCGCGCACCCGTGCGCAGAGTCTCGGGGTTGACGTTCAGATCGGCCGCGACGTCCTTGAACGTCCGTCTGCCCGCCGAAGCCCGCCACAACGCGATCGCATCGGACCGGAACTCCGGACTGTACTTCGAGGGCCGTACCACGTTGATCTACACCTTCCAGGACCAAGAAGATCCATTGTCAGGTGTCCACACCACGGGGGTCGCCTCAGGCGGGCGCCAACCCCTGGGACCTCGACGCCCTCTTTGCCTCGGGCCTTGCCGGCGTCCTGGACGGCATCGCCGCCGACATCGCAGGGCGTCACATCGGGGCATGAGCTGTCGCGGCGGGCCGTCAACTGTGGTTGGGCTCGGCACGTAGGCCGAGTGGCCGGCTGCCGCGCTCGCGAGCGCCGTCGTGCGCCAGCCGCGGACGGGTCCGCGCGCACCGCGCCCGGCGGGCAGCGGCCCAAGGCGCGGAGCCCTCAGGAACGGTCACTGACCCCACAACTCAAGGCGCCTCTGGACAACATCCGCCGGACAGGCCCCACACGTACCGCAGCTGAGAAGGCGATGACGCTGTTCACCGCATGGAAGGCCATCAGGTACGACGTGCTCGGCTGAACCTGCCGTGTAACAGGATTCTCGGAGGCGCGTCCAGACCTAACGAAAACCTACTTGGCCAACTGCGTCCGGCCCCGAAAATTGCCGGGCCGGGCCGCTGGGGGATCCGGCTACCTGCTGCCCACACCGCCGTCGGCGAGCACCTCCATCTGACACGGACAGCGCGCCGTTTGGCCGATTCCACAAGGCTTCGAAGGAATTTCTGAAATCGCGTCCAACGAAGACGCATACCCACCGGTCCAGACTTTCCCCGTGGCAGCGACTGCACCTGCCGCGCCCCGCGGCCGGTGCTGCTTCCAGACATCAGCGCCGCATACACCGCAACACACAGCTGCAAGGCCACCGGACCCGATCCGTACTCGCTGAACAGGGTGATCTCGCTATGAACTCCATGTCCCATCCACCGGCACCATCGCCCCTCAAGGCCGTCGAGAGCGCCGAGCGTGCATTGCGCGAAGCGCCGTTTGCCGCCGGGCTGTCGATGGCCGTGACCAACCGCACCGGCGTCATGTCGTCGAGCGTGCACGGGCTCGCCGACGTCGCCGCCGGGCGGCCGGTCACCGCCGACACGCTCTTCGAGATCGGCTCGGTCTCGAAAGGATTCACCTGCGCGCTGCTGCTGCAAGCCCAGGACGCGGGGCTGATCGACCTCGATCAGCCGGTGGCCCGGTACCTGCCGTGGTTCCGGGTGCGCTCGCGCTTCGCACCCGTCACTGTACGGCACCTGATGACGCACACCGCGGGGATCATCGAGGGCTCGGACTTCTCGGGGGAAGCGGCGTTCGAGGTCTGGTCGCTGCGTGAAACTGAGGCGACGTCTCCACCGGGGACCTGGTTTCACTACTCCAACGTCGGCTACAAGGCGCTGGGCCTTGTCCTGGAAGCCGTCCACGAGCGGCCCTACCACCAGATTCTGCGAGAGCGCCTGCTGGCTCCGCTGGGCATGACGTCTGCGGTACCCGCGATCACCGACGGGGTGCGGCCCCGGCTGGCGGTGGGGTACGAACCGTGCTCCGGCGGCAGTGCCCAGATCGCAACCGACGGTCTGATACCCGCGACCTGGCTCGAAACCGCCACGGCGGACGGCAGCATCGCCGCCACCGCGCTGGACATGACGGCGTGGCTGAGACTGCTGCTCGGGACGGGCACCGGCCGCCTGCTGTCGGACCACGACCGAGATGAGATGTTCCTCCCCGCAATCGCCATCGACGACGACCACTCCGGCTCCTCCTACGGCCTGGGCATCAGGACGGGCGAGATCGACGGGCGCCATCATGTCTGGCATTCCGGCGGCATGATCGGCTACTACTCAGCAGTCGCCTGCGACCTCGACTCGGGGATCGGATCCGTCGTCCTTGCCAACGGGCCCGGGCCCTGGCAGGAAGCAGCCCTGCACGCTCTCGCCGCCGCACGCGCCGAAGCTGCGGGAGCGCCGGTCCCCGAACTCACCGTTCTGCCGCACGACGAGGAGCCTCCCCGCGCCGACCCCCCGCCTCCGGCGTGGGCGCCGTTCGTCGGCCACTACCGCTGTCACAACCCCTGGCTGCCCGGCCTGCGCGTCATCGCGCGCGACGGCAGGCTGTGGGCCTGGCTGGGCGACGGTGACGAGCAGGTGCTCACCCAACTGCCGGACGGCAGCTTCCGGATCGGCGCGGACGAACGGTCACCAGAGCGTCTGCGGTTCGACACCGTGATCGGCGGCACCGCGACCCGCGCTACACACTCCGGGTGCGCTCTCTACCGGTCGTTCACCCCCTGAGGACGGAACCGGACGACCCCTCCGGCGCGACGAGCGTCACCGGATCGCCGAGCACCGATCACCGCAGCGGTCGCGTTCCCCCTCCCCGCAGGGCCACAGGATCTCCACTCCCACCCGTACCCGAGGTGATGTCCCCATGAGACTCAGACGCACCTTCGCTCCTTGCCCTGCCCGGTCACGTGGACCGAGCCGCTTGCGGCGAAGTGGCGTTGCCGTCGCCGTCGTGATGGCTCTGTGCTTCAGTGCCGCCTGCGACAGTGCCGCCACCCGGAACGTCTTCCGGCTCGGCGGCACCGAGCCGATCGACTCGATGAACCCGTTCGTGGCCGTGAACTCGTCGTCGTACTCGGTCTTCGAGAACATCTATCCGTCCCTGGTACAGGTCGACCCCGCGCTGAAGACCGTGCCGGACTTCGCCGGCAGCTGGCAGATGTCGCCGGACGGAAAGACCTGGACGTTCCACACCAAGCCCGGCGCGAAATGGTCCGACGGCGAACCACTGACAGCCGCGGACGCGGCCTGGACCTTCGAAACGGTCATCAAGCACCAGGAAGGGCCCACGGGCAGCCTGGCCGGCTACGTCGCCTATATGGAGAGCGCCACCGCGCCCGATCCCAACACCCTGGTGCTGAAGTACTCCCGGCCGGTCGCCAACGTCCTCGCCCAGATGTCGGGCATACAAATCCTGCCCGAGCACATATGGGCGCGATACGCGGTCGGCAACGGCAAGGGCCTGCTCACCTTCACCAATCCGGCACCGGTCGTTTCCGGCGGCCCGTTCACCCTGGTCAAGTACGCCCAGGGCCGCATCGCACTGCTGAAGCGCAACCCGCGGTACTACGGCCCCGCGCCGCACATCGACGGACTCGGCCTGCAATTCTTCGACACCGACGACGCGATGATCACCGCACTGAAAAGCGGCCGGCTCGACGGGGTGCAGTCGGTGGCGCCGACTTCGGTGGCCACGCTGAAAGCGGCGGGCCTCATCGTGGCGTCAGCTGCCGGAGCGGCGTTCGACGACCTCATCGTCAACGCGAACCCGAAGCAGGCGGCCGACCATCGTGAGCTGGTCAACCCGCTGGTCAGAGAGGCATTCGACCGAGCGATCGACAGGAACGCGATCGTCAAGACGGCACTGCTCGGCTTCGGCCGGCCCGGGGCGTCGATCATCCCGCCGTCGACCGGGCACTGGAGTGACCCGACGATCAAGCCGACCCCGTACGACCCGGCCGCGGCGAACCGTTTCCTGGACGAAGCCGGTTACCGCATGGGGCCCAACAAGATCCGGATCGCGAACGGCCACCCGATGTCGTACACCGTGATCATGCCCGCCAGCATCACTAACGGGTACGGGGCCCGCTCGTTCCAGATCATTCAGGCCGGCTTCAAGAAGATCGGCGTCCAGCTCGTCCCGAAGCACATGGACGTCTCGGCTGCCAACGAGGCTCTCTTCGCCAAGAAGTACCAGAGTTTCGAGGCCGCGATGTGGGGCTTCTCGCTCACGACCGACCCGGACGGGATGCTCTCCTATCTGACCTGCCGGTCCCGGTACAGCCTCAACGACACCGGGTACTGCACCAAGTCCTGGGACGGGTTGTACGCGAAGCAGGCCACGGCGATGAACCCGGCAGTCCGGCAGCGGATCGTCTATCAGATGCAACAGGCCGCCGCCCGGGAGCATTTGTACCTGGTGCTGGACTATCCGGATTCGATCGAGGCGCACTCCCCATCCTGGACCGACCTGCCAATGATCGAGGGCGGTTCGTTCTCGGCAACCTCGAAGATCCCGTTCCAGACCGTCCACCGGGTCGGGTGAGCGATGAGCCACGAAACGCGGAGTCGGCCCGCCCACTCCCCGGCTGAAGGGGGAGGCCCGTGAACCGCACGGAACATCTGTTGAAGCGAGCGGCGTTCGCGCTGACCACGATCTTTGTAGCGGTTACGACCAACTTCTTCCTCTTTCGCGTGCTGCCGGGTGACGCGGTGACGAACATGGCCCGGGTGCCGCACGCCAGCCCCCAGCTCAAGCACGCGCTGACCGCGGAGTTCGGGCTGGACAAGTCGAAATGGGAGCAGTACCTGATCTATTTGCGCAACCTCTGCCACGGGGACATGGGTATTTCGTTCGCCCATCGGCAGCCGGTGCGCGAGTTGCTGATCGCGGACCTGATGAACACGGTGCCGATGGTGCTGGCCGGTACCGTCGCCGCGATCGTCGCGGGCGTCTTCTCGGGAGTCATTTCTGCCTGGCGGCGCGCGTCAGTAGCCGATCACCTGAGCACGAACCTGGCGATCTTCGCGTACGCGCTGCCCAGCCAGTGGCTCGGTCTGGTGCTCCTGATCCTGTTCGCCGGGGTCCTCCCGTCGGGCGGGATGATGAACGAGTTCCTCTTCGAGCCCGCGCCGTTCTGGCAACACCTGGGTGACATCGGTACACACGCGATCCTGCCGGTCGGCACACTGATGCTGACCGCCTACGGCGGCTACACGCTGGTCGTGCGCTCGTCGATGCTGGAGATCCTCGGAGAGGACTACGTCCTGACCGCGCGGGCCAAGGGTCTGCCGGCCCGGCGCATCGTCTGGAGGCATGCGGTGCGCAACGCGATGCTGCCGATGGTCACGCTGATCGCTCTGGACCTCGGATACATAGTCGGCGGCGCCGTGCTGATCGAGGTGCTCTTCAGCTGGCCCGGTATCGGCCTGGCCATGTACACCGCAGTCAGCCAGCGGGACTACCCCATGCTGCAAGGCGGATTCCTGATCCTGACCGTCGCGGTGATCCTGCTGAACTTCCTCGCCGACCTGGTCTACGCCCGACTCGACCCAAGGATCCAGCGATGAGTGTGCAGATCAGCAAAGCGTCACCCAGCGCGGAGGTCGTCGGTCCACACCGGAGCGGTTTCCTTCGCACCGCGTTGCGTGAGCACAAGGCCGCGGTCGCGGGCCTTGCCGTCATCGTGTTCTTTGTCGTTCTGTCCGTGATCGGGCCCTACATATCGCCGTACAGCGCGACAGCACAGACCTGCGCGGTCTACGCCCCGCCGTCGGCGCAGCACTGGCTCGGTTGTGACGACGGTGGCATCGACATGTTGTCGGAACTCATACAGGGCGGGCGTGTCTCGCTGCTGGTCGGCTTCGCCGCCACCCTGATCTCCATGGTGATCGGTGGCGGATTCGGGATCCTGTCCGGGTACTTCGGCGGCTGGGTCGATACCTCGCTGATGCGGATCACGGACTACCTGCTGGTCATTCCCGACCTGGTGCTCGCCATGGTGATCGCCGAAGTGTGGGGGGCGAGTCTGCTCCACGTGATCATGGTGATCGGCATCCTCGAGTGGACCTCCACGGCTCGGATCATCCGAGCCGAGGCCATGTCGATTCGCGAGCGTGTCTACATCAAACGCACGCGCGGACTGGGCGCCGGCAACGCCCGCATCATCGGACGGCACATCCTGCCGCAGGTCGGACCGCTCCTGGTCGCCAACACCGTGCTGACCGTGGCCGTGGCGATCTACCTGGAGACAGCACTGGCGTTCCTGGGCCTGGAGGACCCCGGCGTGACGACCTGGGGGACCATCCTGAACAACGCGTTCCAGCGTACCGCGATCAGCTCCGGCGCCTGGTGGGCGATCGTCCCGGACGGATTCGTGATCGCCGCGGTGATCGTCGGCTGCTTCCTGCTCGGTCAGGCCATCGAAGACACCCTCAACCCCCGGTTGAAGGTTGCCCATCTCTCAGTACGCCGCTGGCGGTTGCGCCCGCTGATCGGAAGAGGCGAGGACGCGATATGAGCCTTCTGGAGTGCAGGGACCTGCATGTCTGGTTCGACCAGACGCACGGCGGCCAGGTGCACGCGGTCAACGGGGCGAGCTTCGGCCTGGATGCGGGGCAACGGTTCGGCCTCGTGGGTGAGTCCGGGTGCGGCAAGACCACGACGATCCTGGCGCTGATGGGGCTGTTGCCGCCGACCGCCTCGGTGGCGGGCGAGGTCCGTATCAACGGCACCGACATTCTGTGCGGCGGCGAGGAATCGGTCCGCCCGTTCCGCTGGCGGGACATCGCCATGGTGTTCCAGGGCGCGATGAACGCCTTCAACCCGATGAAGACCGTCGCCTGGCAAATCGCCGAACCGATGGTCTACCACGGCGTCGCGGACCGGGCAGAGGCCCGCAGCCGCGCCAGTGAACTACTGGAGCTGGTCGGAATCCCCGCCGCGGCCGGGAAACGCTATCCGCACGAGTTCTCCGGCGGCATGCGCCAACGTGCGGCGATCGCGATGGCCCTCGCCTGTGAGCCGAAGATCCTGCTCGCCGACGAGCCGACCACCGCGCTGGACGTGATGGTCCAGGCGCAGGTCCTGGAACTGCTGACCCGTCTTTCCGACGAGCTGGGCCTCGCGCTGATTCTGGTGACGCACGATCTGCCGGTGGTCGCTCAGACCTGTGAGCGGGCCGCCGTCATGTATGGCGGCGAGATCGTGGAGGACGGGCCGGTCGCCGATCTCTACCATGCCGCCAGCCATCCCTACACCCGGCTGCTGTTCGCCGCCACACCCGACCTCTACGGGGAGGAGCGGATCACCACGATCCCCGGGGGGCCACCTCGGCTGGACTCCGTCATCGCCGGCTGCCCGTTCCGGCCACGGTGCGACGTGCCAATGGAGCGGTGCGACGGCGAGCACCCAACGCTGAGTATCACCGGCCCGGACCACCGTGCCGCTTGTCACCGCAACGAACTCCAGGGGGCGAAATGAGCACGCCGCACGCGGCGCCATCAGCGGCGGAATCACTGCTGGAAGTGGAGGGACTGGCGGCACGCTACCCGGTGCGTCGCGGACTGACCCAAGTACTGGCACGCCAAACAAGGCGCTGGGTGCATGCAGTCGACGGAGTCAGCCTCAGCCTGGCCCGCGGCGAGATGGTCGCCCTGGTCGGCGAGTCCGGCTGCGGGAAGACCACGACTGTCCAGACGATCAGCGGCATGGTCACGCCGTCCTCCGGCTCGATCCAGCTGGACGGAGCCGAGATCGTCGGCCTGTCCGAACGGAGGCTGCGCCCCCTGCGCAGACGGATGCAGATGATCTACCAGGATCCCTACGAATCACTGGATCCACGGTTCCGGGTCAGTCAGACGCTGGTGGAACCGATGCTCATCCACGGCATCGGCGGTTCGCGGAGCGACCGGGCCAGGCTCGCCGCCGAGGCCCTGGAACGGGCTGGCCTCGCGCCGGCGGGGGCCTTCCTCGACCGCTACCCGCACGAGCTGTCCGGCGGGCAGCGTCAGCGGGTGGCGATCGCCGCGGCACTGGTCCTCGGCCCTGATCTGCTGCTCGCCGACGAACCAGTGTCCATGCTCGACGTCTCGGTCCGTGCCGGAGTGCTCGCCCTCCTCGACGCGCTGCGCCGCGACCCCGGGATGGGAATCCTGATGATCACTCACGACCTCTCCACCGCAGCCCACTTCGCGGACCGCATCGCGGTCATGTACCTGGGCCGCATCGTCGAGCAGGGGCCGGCGCAGACGGTGGTCCGCGCCCCGCGCCACCCTTACACCCGGGCCCTGCTGTCGGTGGTTCCCGACCGGGACCCCCGCAAGGCCGGGACGCCACAGATTCTGACCGGCGAGGCCCCCGACCCGGCCAACGTGCCGTCCGGCTGCCGGTTTCGCACCCGCTGTCCCGTCGCCGAAGCGCAGTGCACGACGGCCGATCCACATCTGCGATTCCCGTCGGACGCGACAGACCCGGCCCACGAGGTCGCCTGCCATCTCGCCTAGGCCCTCACGCCGTAGGAACACCTGCTGACCTCGAAGATCCCCGGCACACCCTCCGACCGAGAAGAAGCCCATGACACTGACCAAGCCCTCGCGCGCGCCACGCCGCCAGCGCATCGACGACCTGACCACGTTCGCCGTTCCGGAGCAGCCGGCACTGTCGCCGGACGGCAACGAGTGCCTCTACGTGCTGCGCACCTGCGACGCGGAAGCCGACCGGAACGTGCGCGCCATCTGGCGCGTCGGCACCCGCACCGGCCGGCCGCGGCAACTGACCCACGGCACGGCCGACACCTCACCCGCGTGGTCACCGGACGGCGGACGCATCGCCTTCCTGCGCACGCGGGACGAGGCACCGCAGATATGGCTGCTCCCCGCCGACGGCGGGGAGGCCGAGCAACTGACCACACTGCCACTCGGGGCCGGTGCGCCCGTGTGGAGCCCTGACGGCACGAAGATCGCCTTCGTGGCAGCGGTGGATCCGCTCGCGGCCGACTCGGACGGCATGTCGCCCGCGGCCCGTGCGAGCGCGCCGCTCGTCGCAGACCGGCTCACCTATCAGGAGGACGGCGCGGGTCTGCTGGGCGTCGTACGCCGCCACCTGCACGTCCTCGACCTGGCCACCGGGCGATGCCGCCAGGTGACCGAGGGGGACTGGCACGCCAACTATCCTGCCTGGTCACCGGACTCGACACGGCTGGCGTTCGCCGCGGCGATGGCTCCGGACGCGGATCTGCGGGCCCGCATGCCCGTGTACGTCCTCGACGTGACCGGCGAGCCGGCGAGGCCGGAGCCGGCCGGCCTGCCCGACGGGTTCGCCGGTCCGATCCTGTGGACGCCGGACGCAAGGGCACTCCTCGTCGTGGGGACTGCCGGCGAACCGGCCGGCCACGCCCGCCTCCTGCGCGTTCCGCTGGACGGCGGCACACCGGTCGAGCCGGCCGCCGCACTGGACCGCAACGTGATGCCAGGTGCCCCGAGCTACCCCGGGGCCCTGCCGCAGTTCTGCGACGGCGGTCGCACGATCCTGTTCTGCGTCCGCGATCGTGGCTGTACCCACCTGTACGCGGTGTCCGCCGACGGTGGCACACCCCGCCCACTCGTCGCGGGCACCGGGCGGAACGTCCACGGCCTGTCGGTGGCGGGTGACACGGCCGTCATCGTGCTCGGCACGCCGGCCTCGTTCGGCGAGATCGTCACCGTGGACCTCGCGACGGGCGCGGAAACAGTCCGGACCGAACACGGAGCTGGCCTGGCCGACGTCGAGCTGTTCCCGCGAGAGGAACGGGAGTTCACCGTCTCCGACGGCACGGTCGTCCATGGCTGGCTCATCCACGATCCTGCCGCGGAAGGACCACGCCCCCTGCTCCTGGACATCCATGGCGGACCGCACAACGCATGGAACGGTGCCGCCAACGAGGTGGAGCTCTACCACCAGGAACTCGTGGCACGTGGCTGGGCCGTTCTGCTGCTGAACCCGCGTGGCAGCGACGGGTACGGCGAGCAGTACTGGAATGCCGTGCTCGGTGCCTGGGGCGAGGCCGATGCGAAGGACCTCCTGGAACCCATCGACGATCTCGTGGCAGCGGGGATCGCCGACCCTGCCAGGCTGGCTGTCTCCGGCTACAGCTACGGGGGATATCTGACCTGCTACCTCACCAGCCGGGACGACCGGTTCGCGGCCGCGGTGACGGGCGGAGTGATCAGCGACCTCGTCAGCCTGGCCGGCACCGCCGATGACGCCCACCTGTTCGGCCTGTCCGAACTCGGCGCCCTTCCGTGGGCCGCCCCGGACCGCTACGCGGCGATGTCACCGCTGACCCGGGTCGACCAGGTCAGAACGCCGACCCTGATCCTGCACGGCGCGGCAGACCTGGGCTGCCCGGTCGGCCAGGCCCAGCAGTGGCACACGGCGCTGCGGGGGCGCGGCGTACCCACCCGGCTCGTGCTCTACCCGGAGGCATCGCACCTGTTCGTCCTCGACGGGCCGCCGTCGCAGCGGATCGACTTCAACCGTCGCATCGTGGACTGGGTCGAGCAGTACGCCGGCAGTAGCTCCGGACCTGCACGGCCCCGCCTCGACGCCGCGCACTGGCAGCGCCGGCTGACCGCGCTGGCCGAGCACCACCACGTACCCGGAGCCACGCTCGGCATCCTGCGGATGGGTTCTGGCAGGGAGGACGAGCTCGTCGAAGCCGCGTACGGCGTGCTCAACAAGGACACCGGTGTCGAGACGACGACCGACTCCGTATTCCAGATCGGCTCGATCACCAAGATCTGGACGGCGACGGTCGTCATGCAGCTCGTCGACGAGGGTCTGCTGCACCTCGACGCCCCGATCGCCGAAGTCCTGCCCGAACTGCGGCTTTCCGAGCCGGACGTCGCCAAGCGCGTGACCATGCGGCATCTGCTCACGCACACGAGCGGCATCGACGGCGACGTCTTCACCGACACGGGACGAGGGGACGACTGCCTGGAGAAGTACGTGGCACTGCTGGCCGACGTGGCGCAGAACCATCCGCTGGACGCGACCTGGTCCTACTGCAACGCCGGTTTCTCGCTGGCCGGCCGGGTGATCGAGAAGCTGACCGGCGACACGTGGGACGAGGCCATACGGAAGCGGCTCTTCACCCCACTGGGCCTTGAGCGCACGATGACGCTGCCCGAGGATGCGCTGCTGCACCGCACAGCCGTTGGGCACGTGACCGACGGCGCGACCGAGCCAGCGCGTGCACCGGTGTGGGGACTGCCACGAGCGGTGGCGCCCGCCGGCCTGATCAGCTCGACTGTCGCCGACGTGCTCACGTTCGCGCGAATGCACCTCGCCGGCGGGCCGGCGCACGATGGCACCCGGCTGCTCACCGAGTCGAGCGCCGCGGCAATGGCCGATTTCCAGGTGGAACTGCCGGACCACTTCGACCTCGCCGACTCATGGGGCCTCGGCTGGTCCCGTATCGGCTGGGACGGTCGCCGGCTCCTCGGGCACGACGGCTCGACGATCGGACAGGACGCTTACCTGCGCCTGCTGCCCGACGAGCGTCTCGCAGTCGCTCTGCTCACCAACGGCGGCAACACGACGGGGCTGTACGAGGACCTGTTCGGCGAGATCTTTGCCGAGCTTGCCGACGTCGCGATGCCGCCACCGCTCAGCCCACCGGCCCTGCCCGTGCCGCAGGACGTACGACCCCATCTGGGCACGTATGAGCGGGCGGGCGTCCGGATGGAGGTGCTCGACGGGGACGACGGTCCGATCCTGCGGACGACGGTCACCGGCCCGCCGGCCGAGCTGACGCCCGGTCCGGAGACCGAGCAGGCGATGGTGCCGGTCAAGGAGAACCTGTTCGTCGTCCACGAGCCCGAGGAGCAGTCCTGGGTTCCGGTGACCTTCTACGCCCTGCCGACCGGCGAGCGGTATCTGCACGTCGCCTCGCGTGCTACACCGAAGGCGGACTGACATGGACCTCACAACTCTTGGCGCCGACATGACCGCCGCGCTGCCGGAGATGCTCGCCGACATCGAGGCGCTCGTGACATGCGAGTCGCCGTCCAGCGACCTGGCCGCGCTCGCCAGAAGCGCGGACACGGTGGCACGGATCGGCGCACAGCGGCTCGGAGTGGCCCCGGAACGCATCGTCCTGGACGGGCGTACGCACCTGCGCTGGCGCCTCGGTGACGGGCCGCCCCGCGTGCTGCTGCTCGGGCACCACGACACCGTATGGCCGATCGGGACGCTGACGACCCATCCGTTCGCGGTCGCCACCGGCGTGCTGCGCGGCCCGGGCTGCTTCGACATGAAGGCAGGTCTGGTGTTGGCGATGCACGCCGCGGCTCGCCTTCCCGACCCCTCGGGCGTGACGATTCTGATCAACGCCGATGAAGAGATCGGCTCGCCCAGCTCGCGGACGCTCATCGAGACCGAGGCCACCGGCCTGGCCGCGGCTCTGGTGCTTGAAGCGGCAGCCGACGGCGGCGCGCTCAAGACCGAGCGCAAGGGCGTCTCGCAGTACGAGGTGGCCGTCTCGGGCCGGGCCGCCCACGCCGGTCTGGAACCCGAGCGCGGTGTCAACGCCACCGTCGAGACAGCTCATCAGGTGCTGGCAGTGACCGCGCTCGCCGACCCGGACCGGGGCACGACGGTCACACCGACGCTGATGTCGGCGGGTCTCACGTCGAACACCGTGCCGGCCGCCGGGGAGTTCACGGTCGACGTGAGGGTCCGCGACGTCGCCGAGCAGCACCGGATCGACGCCGCGATGCGCGCCCTGCAGCCGACGCTGGACGGTGCGCGCGTGGAGATCACGGGCGGCCCGAACTGTCCGCCGCTGGCCGCGGAGGCGTCAGCAGCCCTGTACGCGCGCGCCGTGGCCGTGGCCGCCGACCTCGGACTGCCTCCACCAATCCGTGCCGCGGTGGGTGGCGGCTCGGACGGCAACTTCACCGCCGGCGTCGGCACACCCACGCTGGACGGGCTCGGCGCGGTGGGCGGCGGCGCCCACGCCGACGACGAGCATGTGCTGGTTGCCGAGTTACCCGCATGTGTCGCCCTGGTTGCTGCGCTCGTCGCGGGGTTGCTCGACGAGGCGTCGGCCGGTCCCTCCCCAGCGGGCCGATCACGACGTTCCCGGACGAGGTCACGAGAATGAGAATGGAGCGGGTGGTGGATTCGTACAGTCTCCGCGCCGGTGCGGATCCGGGCGCTGATGCCGCGGTGAACGCCGCAGACCTGGCCGCGCGCGCAGCGGGCGTTCACGTCCGGGAGGTCGTCGAGCTCGGTGAACTCGAAGCGGTGCACAGGCTTTACGACACGATCTGGCGCCCCGACCCGTCGAGCCCGCCGGTGACGTCCGAACTCCTGCGAGCCCTGGCCAAGGCCGGAAACTACGTCACCGGCGCGTTCGATGGCCCCCAGCTGGTGGGCGCGTGTGTCGGCTTCTTCCGCCCACCTGCGGAGGAGGCGATGCACAGCCACATCGCCGGGGTGTCCGCGGCGGCATACGGCCGGAGCGTCGGCTTCGCCCTCAAGCTGCACCAGCGCGCCTGGGCGATGACGCGTGGCGTCTCGGAGATCGCGTGGACCTTCGACCCACTCGTCAGCCGTAACGCGTACTTCAATCTGGCCAAACTCGCTGCCGGGGCCCCGGAGTACCTGACCAACTTCTACGGCGGCGTGCACGACGGCATCAACGGAGACGATGACACCGACCGGCTGTTCGTCCGGTGGTCCTTGCGCACGCCCGAAGTGGTGGCCGCCTGCGCCGGAACAGTCCGGCCGTGCGACGCGGAGTCCGAGCAGCGACGCGGAGCCGTGGTGGCGCTCGCCTGCTCCGACGACGGGTCGCCGGTGCCCGGTGTGCCGGATGGCGACACGCTGCTGGTGGCCGTGCCGCCGGACATCGCGTCGCTGCGTGCGGCAGAGCCCGAACGCGGCCGGGCGTGGCGCACCGCGGTACGTGAGGTGCTCACGGCAGCGATGGCGGATGACCTCCACATCGCCGGATTCGACAAATCCGGTTGGTACGTCCTCAAGCGCGACACAACAGAAGGGCAGCACGCATGAAACTGACCGGAGTGGAACTCCGCCGGATCCGCCTGCCACTCGTGGCACCGTTCCGTACCTCATTCGGCACCGAGACGGAGCGCGAAGCCCTGCTCCTGCGTGTGGTTGCCGACGAGGCGGAGGGCTGGGGAGAATGCGTCGCCACGGTCGATCCGCTGTACTCCTCCGAGTACGCCGACGCCGCGGTGGATGTACTGAGCCGCTTCCTCATTCCCGCCCTCGCGGCGCACGATCGGCTGAGTGCCAACGCCGTCGCACCCGCACTGGCCCGGTTTAAGGGACACCGGATGGCCAAGGCGGCGCTCGAGATGGGCGTACTCGACGCCGAACTGCGCGCCCTGGGCCGGCCGCTGGCGCAGGAGCTGGGCGCCGCACATGACCGTGTCCCCTGCGGGGTCTCGGTCGGCATCATGTCCTCCATCGGCGAGCTCCTCGACGCCGTCGGAGGCTACCTCGATGAGGGATACGTCCGCATCAAGCTGAAGATCGAACCCGGATGGGACATCGAACCGGTACGCTCGGTACGCGAGCGGTTCGGCGACGACGTGCTGCTGCAGGTCGACGCGAACACGGCGTACACACGCGCCGATGCACGCCATCTCGCAAGGCTCGACCCCTTCGACCTGCTGCTGATCGAGCAGCCGCTCGACGAAGAAGACATCCTCGGCCACGCCGAGCTGGCCAAAGCTGTCCGCACGCCCATCTGCCTGGACGAGTCCATCACATCGGCCCGCGCAGCTGCTGACGCGATCGGGCTCGGCGCGTGTTCGATCGTCAATGTCAAGCCCGGACGCGTCGGTGGGTACCTCGAGGCTCGCCGCATCCACGACGTCTGCGTCGCTCATGGCGTGCCGGTGTGGTGCGGCGGGATGCTGGAGACCGGTCTGGGCCGGGCGGCGAACATCGCACTGGCGGCACTGCCCGGCTTCACACTGCCCGGCGACACATCCGCCTCGGACCGCTACTACCGAACGGACATCACGAACCCGTTCGTCCTGAGGGACGGCCACCTTCCGGTGCCGACAGGCCCCGGCATCGGCGTCATGCCCCTCGCCGACGAGCTGAAGGCAGTCACCACCAGTACCCAGTGGCTGCCTCTGTAGGCCGCTGGACGCGATCTGGCCGTTCGCTGGGCAGTAGTTGGAGCCGCTGAAGCCCACGGATCGTCCGAGATGTGAACTCTGAAATGTAGACCGGCTCAGCGGTTCCAAGATGCCGGGAGGGGCTTGGGCGTACTCGTCGTGGGTTCCCGGGGCCCGGACCCCTTGAACGCTGAGGCCGGCCGCCGCTCCTCCCGCCGTCGCGGCCAGGTTGTCGAGCGTCGACGTCAGCACAACGCCCTCTGTTGATCCGGGCTTCGTCCCTGGAAAGAGACGGGCGGGTGCTGACGCTCGCGCTCGGCAACGTGACCGAGCACCTGATCCGACCGTTGACGCTTGTGGTCCGAGCCACCCGCAGGGACCACTGAGCCTGTTCCGCTTTGAAGGACACCGTTGGTGTGGTGGTCAGGCCGCGAGTGGAGTCCTTGATGGCGTTCCTGTTGTTCAGGTGGCCCGGGAGGCTGGGGCGCCTCGGCAGTCGGTGTACGCCTGGACCGGGCGCCAGCACACCGCCGTTACCAGGGAGAAGATCACCGCGCAGGTGATCCGTGCCCTGGCGAAGGACGTGATGGTCCTCAACGAGTACATCGCAGAGCTCGACAAGCTCAGTGCGGTCCGGTTTCGCGAGCAGGAACTCGCCGAAGTGATCTCCAGCATGCCCGGCATCGGCCCGCTGCTGGGCGCGGAGTTCCTCGCCGCCACCGCCGGCGTCATGTGCCGATACGGCACCGCCGACCGCCGCCAGCACTACCACCGCGGCCTGCAACGCGTCTCTACGCTCCGCGATCATCAGCATCCGCAACTGCGGCGCTTCTACGAGCGCAAGCGCGCCAAGGTACGCGGCGCACCCAGGCTGTTCTCGCGCTGGCTCGGCGACGGGTGATCGTCCTGTGGGACCTGATCCGCGTCGGACGGTGCTTCCAACGTGAACTCCCGGCCACAGGTGCGGCTTGACAGCGTCATTGTGTGGTGAACCGGTCGCTGACCCGGAGCTGGATCCAGAGCAGGAGGCGCTCATCCTGGTCGGCAAGGCTGAATCGGAAGATTTCCTCGGCGCGCGTGATCCGGTATCGGCATGTGTTCGGATGCACGTTGAGCCGGCGGGAGGCGGCGGCGATGTCGCTGTTGGCGTCCAGGTAGGTGAGCAGCGTTCTGGCGTAGGCCGTAGCGTGCTCGCGGTCGTAGACCCGAATGGCAGGTCCCAGCCCTTGCATCATCCGGGGATTGCCGGCGAGGTCCTCGGTCAGCTCCAGAAGGGTCGCGCTCGCCCGGACCTCGTCGATCGTGGCGACGGAGGGCATGTCAGGCTCGGCCGGCCGCTCAGCGAGGACCTTTAGCACCACATCGGCATCCTGGCGTGAGCGGGCCGCCAGGTGCAGCCCGGCGACGTGGGAACCGAGTGCGGCATGGATGGGAATCCGAAGGGCCAACATCGCCCGCCGGGCGATGTTGGCCACGAAGTCGTGGTACGACTGCCCGGCAGGCCCCGTTGGCAACAGCGCGTAGACGGTGCCTTCGATCAGCGCGCACCCGTGCCGCCCGTAATGCGCCTCGACGTACACGCTGACGAGGTCCGCCAGCCGCGTGGCCGCCTGCGCGGTGGCGATGCCATCGCCGTCGCGGGGCACAACGACGAAGGCGGCCACGGCCACGGAGACGTCCGGGTTCAGGCTGAGCTGCGGCGCCACGATGTTGACGGCAGCCGGGTCGGCCAGCAGCCGTCGGAGCACATCGGCGCGCTGGCGGCGGGCGACATCAGCGGCTGTACGCGCCGCCAGCAGGTGCAACGCGGCGGTCGCCGCGGCCTGCGAGAGGGCTTGCACGGCATCGTGGTCGAGAGTGCCGGCGTCGACCACCCAGATCGACCCGAGCAGTTCGCTCCCGGCGTGCACACTGACGGCCAGGCGAGGCAGGCCGCTCGGGTCGGTGAACCTCTGAACCAACGTGGTGCCGTGCACCTCGCGGTATAGTGCACCGTTCGCCGGGAGTTCGGGTACCTGCAGGCCGAGAATGCCCTGTCGTCGGTCTTCATCGATCGGCTGGTCGGGCAGAGTGGAGTACGCCAGGATTCGCTGGCGCGGGTCTTCTATGGTCGTCGCGCCGCCAACCATGGCCGCGATCGCGTTGGCCAGGGCGAACAGGTCCCCGACGGCTGGCGCACCAGCCCCATGAACGGTGCGCCCGGTTTCCGCCAGAACGGAGGAGACCAGGGCATCAAGATGATGCCAGGCCATGTCCTCGTCCGCTGCCAGAAGCGAGATCCCTGTCTCCGATGCGGTGGCCACCAGCTGGCCGGCTGACTCGCCGTAGCGCTTGATGACCAAACATGTGTAACCTGCCAGCGCCGCTTGCCCGAGCAACTCGCCGGCCTCGACGCTCGTCGGCCGCACGCCCACAGCGAAGAGCATGGCGTTTCGCATCGGTGGCAGCGGCGCACGCGGTTCGTGGATCAGCGCGCCGGACACCGGTACATCGGCTCCGTCCTGCGCAGTCAGAAGGTGCAGCGGCGCCGGTCCCAGCGCTTCGAGGATTTGCCTGAGCACCGATACCGTCATCCGAAGATGCACCCCCTATTTGGCTTGCTTCCCAGTATTCGTCCGGAACCTCTGGCTGCGGCCCGGCCGGAGCCAGATGCTCCCGCTTGGCTGACCCCAGTTGAAGCAGGGCAGTGCCTTGCCGGCTGCGGCCCAAAACACCTTCGCGCTCACCTGAACCGCCCGTGACGCGCCACTACTTGAACGGTGCGCAAGAGGCTCACCGTACCCGTCGGCGGCGAGCGAGCTGGGGCCCCGCCGACGGGGGCGCCATTGTCCGCAGAGAGATGGGCATCCGCTGCGGCGGCAGACCGGCCCTCGCGCCGTGATCAAGAACCCTGCAAGTCTTCTTGGCTTGAGGCGGTGTGCCGCAACAACCGCTGAGATGGCTGGCGTTGTGAGTATCTCGGCGGTGTCCAGGGCTGGACGAGTATCGAAGGGAGCCTGTTGGGTTGCTTTCCGCGGAGCAGGTTCGATCGCTGCTCAAGTGTCAATCTCCTCGAACCGTGGAGATCTTCCAAGCGGCCAGCTCCAAGGCGGGGTTGGTTGGCCCGGTGGTCGTGCTGGATGACCGCGCCCATTCGCAGGTCCGCCGCCGCGTGGACGAACCGGTGTACCGCCGCGACGGCGTCGTCGTCCGCTGCGTGGCTTCTTCGGTGGCGCTCTTCAGTCGAGTTAGATGCCGGAATTACCGCGAGAGGATCCCGGTGGACTGGTGTGGACTTTTTGTCTGGCCTGGATGTACTGTCCAAATATGGGAAACGTGGAAGAGGGCCGGGACCCTCGTGTGCGGATGTGGGCGCCGGTGTGCCGGGCCGTCGCGCTGTTGCTCGGCCCGTACGCCGAGGTCGTTCTGCATGACCCTGAGACCGACCGAGTCCTGGAGATCTGGAACCCGATGACTTCCCGCCGCCCGGGGGATCCTTCGCTGCTCGGCGAACTGGACGAGCTCGACCCGTCGGCGCAGGACGTGTACGGGCCGTACGAGAAGCTGCTCGCGGACGGTCGCCGTCTGTCATCGGTCAGCGCGGTCCTGCGGGATGCGCGGGATGAGCCGTCTGCGGTGCTGTGCATCAATCTCGACCGCACTCCGCTGGAACAGGCCGCGGCGGTCCTGTCCGCCTTCGGCGCGCCGACCGTAAAGAGCCCCGAGCCGCTGTTCGAGCAGGACTGGTCCGAGCGCATCCAGCACGTGATCGGCACCTACGTCCGCGAAATGGGCCGCCCCGTCGAACGCATGACCCGCCAGGACCGCCTGGCCGTCCTCGGCCGCCTCGACGAGGCCCGGGTGTTCGCGGTGCGCCGCGCCACCCCTGCCGTCGCCGGGGCGCTGCGGGTGTCCCGGTCCACCGTCTACGGCCTGCTGGCCGAACTCAGAGCACCCAGCGCAAAGGACCGACAACCATGACCCGGCTGCCCGACTTCCGCCTGGAAACGTACTTCTCCCGCTGGGAATTCACCGCCCGCCACCACCTGACCGCCTCCGACGTCCAGACCATGACACTCAGCGAACTGCTCGCCCTGGCCGAGGACAAGGATCGCGGGGCCTTCGAGAACCTGTCCCTGGGCTACACCGAGACCTTCGGCGACCCGGCCCTGCGCGAGGTGATCGCCCAGAGCTACGAGCACGCCGACGCGGACGACGTCATCTGCTTCGCGGGTGCAGAGGAAGCCCTCTACCTGGCGATGAACGTCCTGCTCGACGCGGGCGACCACGCGGTGGTGGTGACCCCGAACTACCAGGCCGCCGAGACCGTGCCTCTGGCGCTCTGCGAGGTCACCGGCGTGGCCCTCGATCCGGACCGGGACTGGGCCCTGGACCTCGACATCGTGGCGGCGGCCATCCGGCCGAACACCCGGGTCGTGTCGGTGAACTTCCCCAACAACCCCACCGGCAAGGTCATCGATACCGCAGACTTCACCGCCCTCGCGGGCCTGTGCGACGAGCGCGGCATCCACCTGTTCAGCGACGAGGTCTACCGCGGACTCGAACGCGACCCCGCCCGCACCCTGCCGCAGGCCGCAGACCTGTCCGAGCGCGCACTGTCATTGAACGTGACCTCGAAGTCGTTGGGGCTGCCCGGGCTGCGCATCGGCTGGATCACCTGCCGCGACCGCACCCTGCGCTCGCGCCTGGAGCGGGCCAAGCACTACACCACCATCTGCAACTCCGCGCCCAGCGAGGTCCTGGCTCGCATCGCACTGAAGGCCCGCGAGACGATCCTGGCCCGCAACTGGGCCCTGATCGCGGCCAACCTGCCAGCCTTCGAGGCGTTCTTCGCCGAGTTCGCGGACGACTTCGAGTGGCAGGCGCCGGACGGCGGATGCGTCGCCTACCCCCGCTACCTCGGCGCCGACGGGGTAGAGGAGTTCTGTACCCGCCTGGTGGAGGAAGCCGGTGTCCTGCTGCTGCCCGCGAGCATCTACCGCTCCGAACTCACCGCCACCCCCGCCGACCGGTTCCGCATCGGCATCGGCCGCCGCAACCCGGAAGAAGGCCTGACCGCCTTCGCCGAGTGGATGCGAGCGCGCCGATGACCCTCCCCGTCTTCGACACGGCCGCCATCAAGAAGGCCGCCACCTTACAACTGGTCCTCGACACCGTCCGCGACGCGCTGGTCGCGCACGTCGAGGGCCGCACCAGCGTGCCGCCGCCGCTGCACATGGACTTCCCCGAAACCGACGGGGACTGCCACGTCAAAGCCGGCTGGATCACCGGCGCCACCGACTTCACCGTCAAGATCGCCACCGGCTTCTACCGCAACCCCGCCCTGGGCCTTCCGACCAACCACGGACTGGTCTGCGTCGTCAGCGCCCGCACCGGACAGGTACGCGCGCTCCTGGACGACCGCGGTCTGCTGACCGCCTGGCGTACCGCCGCCGCGGGCGCGCTCATCACCCATGCCATGGCCCGGCCCGGCGCCGTCATCCTGGCCGTCTTCGGCACCGGCGAACAGGCCCGCCTCCAGGCGACCTGGCTGGCCAAACTCCGCCCGGTCAGCACGGAGCTCGTCCACGGCCGCAACCCGCACAAAGCCGCCGCCCTGTGCAACGACCTCAAAGCGCGCGGCCTGTCTGCCCGGCCGGCTTCGGCACAACAGGCGGTCACCGCCGACATGGTCATCACCACGACTCCGGCGACAGTCCCCGTCCTGGATGCCGCCCAGGTACGCGAGGGAGCACACGTGACCGGCATCGGTACGGACATGCCGCACAAGAACGAGCTCCCGCCAGCGCTCTTCCACCGCGCTGAGCTCATCGCCACCGACGACCACGCCCAGTGCCTCGACCACGGCGACTTCGGCCACGCCGTCCGCGCCGGTGCCACCACCCCGGACGGCGACATCGCGGCCGGCCTGCTGCTCAAAGCACCCGTCGACCGGCCCGACACCGCGATCACGGTCGCCGATCTCACCGGCGTCGGAGCACTCGACGCGGCACTCGCCTCAGCCGTCCTCGATCAACTCCTGCTCTGAGTGGGCGTTTGATGTTGGTTCGCGTCGAACGTTTCGACATGCTTTGCCGCATATATCGCTAACGCGCACGGTCCGAAATGCCTGGAAGCTCCTTACCGGCAGG
>NZ_BMRN01000057.1 GCF_014648655.1 Streptomyces atratus | reverse complement strand
GCCCTGCTCACCTGCGCCTCGAACAACTCCGGCAGCGTCCCCGGCACCAGGCCGGCATCAGTGTCGTTCCACTCCTCGACCACCAGACGGCGCTCGTCCTCGCCCATGAGCTCGGCGCGCGCGACGAGGTCGTCGGGCGCGGCGTTCGCGAGCCAGTTGGCGACGTTCAGGTAGCGGTGGGAGAGGGCGGCGGCCTCGGTGAGGTCGTGGACGTCGGGGTTGACGTCGATGTTGATCTGCATGCCCGCGCGGGCGTAGATGTCGATGCGGATGTCGTCGACGGGGCCGGTGGAGAGGTTGTGGGCGATTGTGGGGCAGTCGCCGAAGCGCAGGTCGTAGTCGAAGGTCATGACGTTGATGTGCAGCCCGCACAGGTCGCCGTCGGCGATGTTCAGGTCGTTCAGCATGTCCTTGTAGCGGTACTGCTGGTGCCGCAGCCCCTCGCGGATCGCGCGGGAGGTCTTTCGTACGACGTCCTCGACGGTGGAGTCCGGGCCGATGGTGAGCCGCAGCGGCAGGATGTTGGAGGTCATGCCGGGCACGCCTAGGGTCCGTTTGTCGGAGCGGGCGCGCACGGGCAGGCCGACGGTGACCTCGCGTTCGCCGGTGACGCGGTGCTGGTAGAGCGCGGCGGCCGCGATCATCAGGCCGGCGAAGCTGGTCCTCAGGCGCCGCGCGCCGGCCTTGAGGGCGTCGGCGGCGTCGGTGTCGACGCCGCCGGTGTGGCGCAGGGGGGCGCGCTGGGCGCGGCGGGACTTGTGGGCGTCACCGCCGTGGACGGCGGGGTGGTCGGCGAGCAGCTCGCGCCAGTACTGGCGGTCCTCCTCGAACTGCGCGGACTGGCGGTAGGCGCGGTCGGCGTCCAGGAGTACGGAGACGGGTTCGGCGGCGCCTTCGGAGGGGTCGCGGCCTTCCAGGAGGGCGGTGTAGATCTCGGCGGCGCGCTGGGCCAGGACGACGCCGCCCTGGCCGTCGAGGACGAGGTGGTGGGGGCGTACGTACCAGTAGTGGAGCTCGTCCGCCACCTTGATGATCGCGTTGTTGAACAGCGGGCCGCCGTCGAGTTCGGCGGGGCGCTCCAGGTCGGCGTCCATCCAGGCGCGGGCGGCGGCGCACGGGTCGGGCTCGCCGCTGACGTCGACGGTCTGGACGGGGTAGTCGTCGGTGTCGTGCAGGTACTGCATGGGTGTTCCGTCGACGGTGCGCACGCGCAGGCGCAGCGTCTCGATCTCGCGCACGCGCAGATCGGCGGCGCGCACGAGGAGGTCGTGGTCCACGGGGCCGTGGATCTCGATGTACTCCGAGATGAAGAAGGCCCGGTTGCCGGGGGCGAGTTGCTGTGCGTACCAGATGCCGAGCTGTCCGCCCATCAATTCGCGGAGCTCACCCTCGTTCTTGGCCATTTCCGCGCACTCCAATCGTTCGACTCATCGACTGGAACAGCACGGGCCGCCTCTACCGGGGCATGCGCATGACCGCCCAGCTCCTCTTGCACAAAGCTGTGACCACAAAGCTGTGACTTGATGATTCAGACTTGTTCAGCGCCTGGCGCGGCGACTCACTATGGCCCAGGGACCAGCGGTGATCAATGTGCTTCCGGTGGGCGTTCAACTGCGTGAGCACGGCAGTTGAACGCCGGCCGCGGGGCCGGTCCGGACAGCCTTGACGTACTCGTACGCGCCCTGTGACCGTGAATGCCGCCTATAGCCTGAGCGCGTGTCTGAAGAATTACGTGAATCGTTTCCCGGCCACTCCACAATCTGCGAGGCACTTGTATGCCCGAATCAGCGCCGTACATAAATCTGACGGATCCCGAACTCTATTCCCACGGTGATCCCTTCGCGCAATGGCGCCGGCTGCGTGCCGACGATCCGGTGCACTGGCACCAGCCGGGCGAGCTGCCCGGTTTCTGGTCGCTGACCCGTTACCACGACATCCGCACGGCCTATCGCGACGCGGAGACGTTCAGTTCGGCGCAGGGGATCCTGCTGCGGCCCGCCGGGCACGGGGCGGACCCGGGCGGCGGGCGCACGCTGGCCCTCACCGACGCGCCGCGGCACAAGCAGCTGCGGGGACTGGTCGACGGCTGGTTCGCGGTGCGGTCGGTCCGCGCTCTGGAGGCGGAGATGAAGGACATCGCCCAGGGCGTGGTCGACAAGGCGCTGGAGAGCGGAGGTTGTGACTTCGTGGCCGATGTCGCGGCCCGTGTCCCGCTCTATGTGATCTGCAAGATGATGGGCGTGCCGGAGTCCGACTGGGAGTACCTGTACGACCTGACGAGCCAGGCCTTCGCGGCGGGTGACCCGGCGACGCGCAGGTTCGCGCACCTCAACATCCTGGGTTACTTCGAGACGCTCCAGGCCGACAAGGCAAAGGACCCGGGCGACGACCTGGTGAGCATCCTGGCGACGGCGGAGGTCGACGGGGAGCGCCTGAGTCCGGACGACGTGATCCTCAACTGTGACAACCTGCTGGTCGGCGGCACGGAGAACACGCGGATCGCGGCGGCCGGCGGGATGCTGGCGTTCCTGGAGCACCCCGGCCAGTGGCGGGCGGTGCGGGACGAGCCGGAGCTGTTGCCGTCCGCCGTGGAGGAGGTGCTGCGCTGGACGTCGACGGCGACGCACATCATGCGTACGGCGGTGCGGCCCGCGCAGATCCACGGGCAGCGGATCGAGGAGGGTGACAAGGTGGTCTTCTGGCTGCCGTCGGCCAACCGCGACGAGACCGTCTTCGACGACCCGGACGTGTTCGACGTGCGCCGCACGCCCAACCGGCACCTGTCGCTGGGCTTCGGCGAGCATTTCTGTCTGGGCAGCATGCTCGCCAAGGTCGAACTTCGCCTGTTGTACGGCATGTTGCTGAGCCGAGGGGTGCACATCGAGCTGGACGGCGAGCCGAAGCTCCTCGACTCGATCGTGGTCAACGGCCCCGAGACCCTGCCGGTCCGGATGAAGGCGGCCTGAGAGCCCGTACGTGCGAAGGGGGCCCGCCTCGTCGAGGTGGGCCCCTTTCGCGCGTACCGTTCGGTCTCAGTCGGACATCGCCACCAGGACCCGGCGGTCCCCGCCGAAGGGGCGCCGCCCGTGGCCGACCGCGACGTTGTCGATGACCATCAGGTCGCCCTGGCGCCAGTCGACGTCGACGGCGGCCTCCAGGCCTGTGTCGTGGACGTGCAGGGCGTAGGCGTCGGGGATGGGGCTGCCGTCGGCGAAGGTGACGGACTGGGGCAGTTCCTCGGGCGGGAGGATCTGCGCGAGTTCGCGGGAGGTCTCGTCGCCGAGCGCGGCCGGGTGGAAGTGGTCGGCCTGGTTGAACCAGACCTCGGTGCCGGAGTACGGGTGCTTGACGGTTGCCGGGCGGATGGGGCTGATCATGCGCAGCCCGCCGTCGGGCGTCCACTGCCAGTCGAACTCCCCTTGTTCCAGGAAGGCTTCGACGACTGCGCGGTCGTCGGTCTCGAAGGTCTGGCGCCAGCTGCGGCCGAGTCCGAAGCCGTCGTGGAGGTTCTGGGTGTAGCGGATGCCCGCCGCGAACGCGTCGCGTACCTCCTCGTCGAGGGAGTCCAGCCACAGCCCGCCGTCGACGACGGGCGTCGCGCCGCCGGATCCGGGGGTGGTGGCGCAGTAGAAGAAGAGCCGCTCGGGCCAGTGGTGGCTGTAGGACAGCTCGTTGTGCATGGCGATGGTCATGTGCTGCGGGTACTCGGTGGACGTGTAGAGGTTCCCGCCGAGCTTGGTGCGCGGCGAGGTGCCGTGCATGTAGGCGAGCCGGTTCGGCAGCAGCAGGTCCATCGCGGTCTCGACGTCCTGCTCGGCGACCTCGAAGTCGCGGAACACGACGGCCTTCTCGCGGGCGAGCAGTTCTCCGAAGTCGCCGGTGTCGGCGAGGAGTTCGCGTATTGCCTCGGCGCCGGTGCGGCCCTTGGGGCGCAGCTCCAGCGGCTTCCAGTCCTTGGGGTCGGTGGTGCCCCTGGTGTCGGTCATGCCGGCTTCTTCTCCGTTTCCGTGCTTCCTCGTCCGTGGTCCCGCGGCCGTGACCGGGCCGCGGGGTCGTGGTGGAACGCCTGGTCCGTGATCTCGGGGGGATTCCTCGGGGCGGGGCCGGAAGCGGTCGGGGACGGGGGACCCCGGGGCCGGCGGTCCGCATCGGGCATCCCGACGGGCACGGCCGAAGACTCACTATGCGCCCGGCCGCACGCCCCGGGTCAACGGCGGCCGCCTGTTCGTTCAACTGCGTGCGCGGGCCGGTTGAACAGCGCGTACGTGTCTGAGGAAGGCCTCAACAGACTGTCTTGATCGGTGAGTTGGGGCGGTGTCATGGTGGTGCGCCGGGCTGCCCGGCGCCGGCCCGGCCTCCCCCACGCCCTGTCTTTCGCGACTTCTCGCACGACTTGTCCCACGACGATCTGGAGACCCTCTTGCACACCACGACTGTGACCGAGGGCGCGCCATGCCCTATGTGACCTCCAACGGCATCCGGCTCTCCTACCAGCGCTCGGGCCGGGGGGAGCCGGTGCTCCTCATCATGGGCTCGGGGGCCGCCGGCCGCGTCTGGACCACGCACCAGACGCCGGCGCTCGACGAGGCGGGCTACGAGACGATCATCTTCGACAACCGGGGCATCGGCGCCTCCGACGCGCCTCCCGGGATGTACACGCTCGCCGAGATGGTGGCCGACACCAGGGGTCTGATCGAGGCCCTGGGCCTCGGCCCGTGCCGGATCGTGGGCACGTCCATGGGCGCGATGATCGCCCAGGAGCTGGCGAGCCAGGCGCCGCACTTGGTGCGCTCGGCCGTTCTGATTGCCACGCGGGCGCGTTCCGACGCGACGCGGCGGGCGCTGACCGAGGCGGACCGGGCGCTGCGGGAGAGCGGTGTGCGGCTGCCGCCGAAGTACGAGGCGATGCGCACGGTCCTGGAGATGCTGTCCCCGGCGACCTTGAACAATGACGCCGCGGCCTCCGGCTGGCTGGAGATCTTCGAGCTGACCGGCGGCAACAGCGGCGGCGGCCAGGCGGGGGTGGACCGGGCGGGCGACCGCCGCGAGGTGCTGCGCACGATCACCGTGCCGTGCCGCACGATCGCGTTCGCCGACGACCTGATCTGCCCGCCGCACCTGGTGGCCGAGGTCGCCGACGCCATTCCCGGCTGCGACCACGTGGAGATCCCCGACTGCGGCCACCTCGGGAACCTGGAGCGCCCTGACGTGGTGAATGCCGCGATCATCGAGTTCCTCACCAAGTACTGACGCTCCATCACATGTGAGGGCTCGCTGTGACACAGACAGAGATGATTGATTCGGGACCCGCGGCGAAGATCGTGCAGCGGGGCGTGACCACGTGGACGCTTCGGATGTCCTCGCCCGACCGGCTGCGGCCGGTGCGCGCGGACGTGCCCATGCGGGTGGAGCGGTCCCAGGTGCCGTCGATCGACCTGAGCCGCGCCCTGTACGCGGCGGTGGGCTCCCGGGTGTGCTGGACGGACCGGTTCGCCTGGGACCACGAGACGTGGGAGGCGTGGGTCAACCGCGACACCATGGCGACCTGGATCGCCACGGTCCGGGGCACCGTCGCCGGCTTCTTCGAGCTGGAGGCGCAGCCGGGCGGCGCGGTGGAGATCGTGCTGTTCGGCCTGCTGCCGCAGTTCTACGGGCAGGGCCTGGGCGGTGCGCTGCTGACCGCGTGCGTGGAGAACGCCTGGCGCGGCGGCGTCGACTGGAGCCCGGGAGCCGGGCCCACGTCGCACGTCTTTCTGCGCACCAGCACGCTCGATCACCGCCATGCGGTGCGCAACTACCTGGCGCGCGGCTTCGAGACGGCCGAGGCGGAGACGGCCGACAAGCCGGTCCCCGACCCGCGGCTCGCTCCTTGGCCGCTGCCGCGCGACCCGCGGCTGGTTCCGGCGAGCGACCTGTAGGCGGCGCCGACGGCCTGTCGGGCCGGGTTCCTGCCCGGCCCGACAGGCCGTCGGTGTGTGGTGGTTGGCGCGGGGCTCCTGCCCTGCGGCAACCGCCGCATGCTCATGTCCGGGTGCGGGCCGCCTCCTGCCTGACGAAGCGCGCGAGGCGCGCGATGCCGTCATTGATCTGATGATGCGTCAGATAGCTGACGGACAGCCGGAGGCCGTACTCGCCGCCCCCCTGTGGATAGAAGTACGACATCGGGGTCCAGATGACCCCGAACTCCTCCGCCGCGCGCGTGAGCGCGGCGTTGTCCGCGCGGAACGGGACCGTGACGGAGAGGAAGAAGCCCCCGCTCGGCTCGTTCCAGCGCACGCCGAGCGCTGCGCGCTCGCCCTGCGGGAACGCCGCCTCCAGTGCCTGGAGGGTGACCCGCATCGCGTCGCCGTAGTACGCGGCCGTGGCTTTGTTGAGCTCGCAGGCGCGGCCGTCCGCCGTGAGCAGCATGCCCGCCACGACGGCCTGACTGATCGGCGAGGTGTTCACCGTCACCATGGACTTGATCTTGGTGAGTTCGTCCGCGAGCAGGCCCGTGCGGCCCGGCGCTTCGGTGACGGGCTGGTCCGCGACCGCGAAGCCCACGCGAGCCCCGGGGAAGAGCGTCTTGGACAGGGAGCCCAGGTGCACCACCCGGTGGTCCCGGTCCAGGGACTTGAGCGTCGGCAGCTGCCGGCCCGGGCTGACCAGCCGGTAGGGGCTGTCCTCGATGAGCAGTATGTCCTCGCGGGCGGCCAGTTCGAGCAGCTCGTGGCGGGTCTCCAGCGGCACCGTGGTGCCGGAGGGGTTGGAGTGGTCGGGGATGACGTAGAAGGCGCGGGGGCGGCGCCCCCGGGCCCGCTCGGCGCGGATCGCGGCGGCCAGGTCGGCGCAGCGGAAACCGCCCTCGGCCTCGGCGACCGCGGTCGGGTGGATGTCGAGCAGCCGGGCCGCGCCGGTGATGCCGACGTAGCAGGGGCTGGAGACGAGCAGGACGTCCTCGGGGCCCCGGATCAGCGCCCGGACCGCGAGGAGCATGGCCTCCTGGGCTCCGACGGTGACCACGATCGACTCCGGGCAGACGTCGATGTCCTCGTCCTTGCGCAGTGAGTCGGCGATCAGCTCGCGGATCTGGCCGCCGGTGGGTCCGTACTGGAACAGCGCGGAGCGCACCCGCTCGGGCGTGGCGCCTTCCGCCTCCAGATGGTCGAGGTAGCGGCGCAGGTACGTGAAGATCTGCTCGGTCTCGAAGAAGCCGTCGTAGGGGCGCCCCGGCGCGAAGGAGACCGCGTCGGGGTATCGGGTGGTGATCTCGTTGAGGAAGTTCATCGTGTCCAGGACCGGGTCCGAGACGCTGCCGTGCAGGTCTTCCCGGCGCAGGCCCGAGGGCCCGGGGCTGTCGACCGTACGGGGTGACGCGCCTTCTGCGCCGACGAGTTCGGGCCCGGCCTCGTGGACCGAGCCGGTGCCGGTGAGCGCCATCGCCTCGGTCAGCTCCTCGGTGGCCAGGGACAGGACGTCCTCGACGCCCTGGGCCCCGGCCACGGCCAGTGCGTGCAGGACGGGGCGCCCAAGGAGCACCGCGTCGGCGCCGAGCGCGAGGGCTGCGAGCACGTCCGTGCCGCGCCGGATGCCGCCGTCGACGAGGAGCGGGCAGGCTCCGGCGACGGCCGCCGCGATGTCCGCCAGGACGTCGAGGGTGGCGGGGGCTCCGTCGAGCTGGCGGCCGCCGTGGTTGGAGACCACGATGCCGTCGACGCCCGCCGCGAGCGCCCGCCGGGCGTCGTGCGGGGTGAGGATCCCCTTGACCAGGACCGGCAGCGAACTGACCGACCGCAGCCAGGAGATCACCGACCAGTCGAGCGCCGGGTCGAACTCGGTGAGTGCGTGACCGCTCGGCGAGGCGAAGTCGGCGCCGGTCCCGGCCAGGTTGGTGGGCCCGACGCCCTCGGGCAGCCGGAAGTCGTTGCGCACGTCGCGCAGCCGCCGGCCCAGGCGCGGCGCGTCCACGGTGAGCACGAGGGCCTCGAAGCCCGCCCGCTCGGCCCGTTCGACCAGCCGCCGCGTGATAGCCCGGTCGCGGAAGCAGTACACCTGGAGCCACAGCGGGCCCGAGGCCTCGGCCGCGATCTCCTCGAAGGTGCGGCTCGCGAAGGTGCTCACGACGAGCGGCACTCCGGCCGCGCCCGCGCCGCGCGCGGTCGCGCTCTCGCCGTCGGGGTGGGCCAGGGTGTGGTACGCCATCGGCGCGACCGCGACCGGGGCGGCCCAACTGCGGCCCAGGATCCGGGTCCTGGTGTCGGGCACGCCGCGTCCGGCCAGCACCCGGGGCCGCAGCGACACCCGGTCGAAGGCCGCGAGGTTGGCGGCGAGCGTGCGTTCGTCGCCCGCGCCGCCCTCCAGGAAGTCCCACACGTCGGGCTCGATGCCCGGGCGCGCCCTGGCCGCGTAGTCGGCCAGGGTGACCGGGCGCGCGGTGCTGGAGTCGGTGGCGCTCATCCGGCGGTCAGCCGCTCGCGCTCCACCGCTTCGTACAGCGCACGGATGTTGGAGCTGCCGAAGCCGCGCGAGCCCCGGCGCTGGATCAGCTCGAAGAAGAGCGTGTTGCGCTCGTACGGGGAGCGGCTGAAGAGCTGGAGCAGATGGCCCCACTCGTCGCGGTCGGCCAGCACCTGGGTCTCGCGCAGCTCGTCGACGATCTCGCGCAGCCCCTCGAACCGCTCGACGAGCAGGTCGTAGTACGTGTCCGGGGTGGTCAGGAAGTCGATGCCGGCGTCCCTGAACTCCCGTACGGCGGGGATGATGTCGTCGACGAGGAACGCCAGGTGCTGGACCCCGGGCCCGCCGTTGCGCTCCAGGAACGCGTCGAGCTGGCCGGACTCCTTGCCCGGGTCCGGCGCGACGAGGGTGTAGGTGACACCGCCCGTTGCGCTGCGCACGACCACGGAGTCCATGGCCTGGCCGCCGACGGTGACGTACTCGGAGTAGAAGCGCGAGAAGCCGAAGGCCTCGCGGTAGAAGTCCGCGTACGCGCCGATCGAGTCGCCCTGGAGGCAGACCGCGATGTGGTCGAGGAGCCGGATCCGTCCCTGCGGGCGGCTGGTGCCGCCCACGGGTATCCAGTTGTGTCCCGGCGGCAGCCGGCCGGCGGAGCTGCCGGCGGCGGGGACGAGCGTGTGCACCACGCTGCCGAAGCCCGACACGGCCGTGTTGCCGCGGGAGACGACCGGCTCGGCGCCCGCGAGGACCGCCGCGTCCCGGGTCGCCGCCACGTCGTCGCAGGTCATGGCGATGTCGGCGACGCCGTCACCGTGCTCGTCCAGGAACTTCCAGATGCCCCGCCCGGAGGTGACGACGAGCTGTACGTCGCCCTGTCCGAGCAGGATGGAGCTGCGGTCGACCTCCACGGAGTCGGCGACGCGGGTGAAGCCCATGGCGGACTCGAAGTAGTCGACGGCAGAGAGCTTGTCCCTGGTGAACAGCTCCACGTAAGCGATGTCTTGCACAACCACGGAGAAACCTCCTGTTGCCGGGGGCGGGGCACCCGCGCCGCGGTGTGCGGCGTTGTGGGGGTGCCCCGCCCGGGGGTTGTCACTGACGCGGTCAGGCAGCGGCTACCAGCGCCACTCCTGCTGCTTGAAGAGGTGACCGGCCTTGATGTTGCGGTCCTTGCACCAGGTCAGGAATTCCTCGATCTGCTTGATCTGGTAGGTGTCCTCCGTGTACGTCGTGGCCATGACGTGGCCGAGCCAGTCCTCCTCGCCCATCGCGTAGACGTACGCCTCGTTGGCGCCCAGCTCGGTCATGATCGCGGCGGCCTGCTCGGCGTTGGAGCCGGACAGCTTGCGGGAGTTGCTCATCTTCTTGGTGACCGGGATGGTCAGCAGGGCCTGGTAGAGCCAGGTCAGCGGGGCGCCGTCGCACTCCATGCCGAGGAAGGCGATGTCGGCCCGGCCCAGGTGGCTCTTGACGTAGCGGTAGAGGTTGGGCTCGATGCCGGAGGAGTCGGCGCCGATGAAGATCTTCTTGCCGGCCAGCTCCGCCCAGTACGTCGACTTGGCGCGGATGTCCAGGTCGCAGTGCTCTCCGAGGAACGGCGTCGCGGTGATCTTCCCGCCGGGGAACTCCACCTCGTCGAAGTCGTCGACCTCGATGACGTTGAAGCCCTGGTGGCGCAGCATCAGCGCCATCGACGGGTCGGCCAGGTTGCCGCGCGAGGAGCGCGGGACGACGATCGCGCCGAGGCGGCCGCGCAGCTGGAGCAGCGTCTCCAGGACGATGTGGTCCTGGTGGCCGTGGGTGATCAGGACGAGGTCGATGTAGTCGGGCAGGTCGTCCAGCGTGTACCGGTCGGTCTTGTCGCTGTCCGCGCTGATGAACGGGTCGGTGACGATGGCGGCTTCGGGCGTCTGCAGGACGAGGCAGGCGTGGCCGAAGTAGCGGATGCGGCCGCCGCTGTCGATGTGGCGGTCCTCGGAGAGGCTCGGCTTGTCGGTGAGCAGGGTGCGCAGCTGCTTGGCCTGGGCATCGTCGAGGCCGAGCGCGTCGCGCAGGTGCGCGAGCGTCGTCGGGTGCACGCGGCTCCTGAAGAGCTCCGCGAGGCCTTCGTGGCAAAACGGGATGTCCAGTTCCAGGACGTCCGGCGAGGGAAGGCGCGGGGTGCTGAGGATGAACGGGCGCTCGATGCCCGTCTCCATCGACAGCTGCACCGACTGGCGGGCTTCCTGGTAGACGTTGCTCTTGTAGACGACCGGTTCCATGAAGCGCATCTGCGCCTGGTTGTCGGTGTCGTACGCGAGCTCGACCAGGCCGCCGAGCTCGGCGGGCAGTTTGGGGTAGAGGGGTGTCAGGTCGAAGCCGGTGGCGTTGGCGCGCAGGATCTCCTGACCCGCGGCGATCGCCTCGGCGAACTTGAGCATGTCGGCCCGGTCGCGCTTGATCGCGGCGAGCAGGTCGCGCACCTCGTCGGCGCGCTCCTGCGGGATGTTGATGAAGTAACCGCCACGCAGCTCCGGGTTGTTGCTGGCCGCGACGTGTACCTGCGGCGACTGCAGGTAGGACTCGAGCAGCGGTACCTGGAGAAAGGCCAGGTTCATCGCCGCCTGTACCGGCGCGATCGTGTAGGGCCAGGCGAAGAACCTGTCCACGAGCGGCTCGATGATTGCTTTCGACCGCAGAAACAGCTGCTCATCAGCCATTTGCGCATTCCCTCCAGGAGAACCGAAGACATAGGACCGCCCGGGGTGCACGCATCAATTGCTCATGACGCAACAGCGGACCGTGAAGAACGACAAGGGGAAACAACAGGGCTCTGGAATCCGGTTCACGAGGTGCCCTGCCGCAGCACAATGCCCCGGGGGCGTCCTGTCGTTCAATACCGGTCGGCCTGAACACGTACCAGGACACGTGCGAGAACACCGCGAAAGGCCAATGGCCCGCCGTGGTACCGGCGTTCAACCGCTGATTCGGTGTGGTTGAACGGCCGGCCACGGTGGGCCATTTCCCTTTTCTTGCTGTTTCCCCTGTCGTCACGCGGCTCTCGGCGCGAGGCCGGTTCGGCGAGGGCGGGGCAGTCGGACACGGACAGGGCGGCGGACAGGTCGAGCCGCCCGGCGTCGAAGCAGATCTCCTCGTGGACGAGCAGGTTCTCGTCGGCGGGGAGGTCCGGCTCGCACGAGACTGCGAACGGGGTGATGGACCCGCTCACGCTGCCGGTCGGTCGCCCGGCGACCTCCCGGTCCGCGAACGGCGTCTCCCGCCCGCCGTAGCGGCCGGCCGGCGCCGCCAGGTCGACGCGGCGGTCGCCGGGGACCACCGCGAGCACGTAGCGCCGTGAGCGCTTGCCCGTGGCCACGCGTACGACGATGGACTTCGCGGCCTGTTCCAGGGGATGTCTTCGCGGTCTGCCGGCGGCCTTTCGTGGAGCCCTCGGGGTCGTAGGGAATCATCCGGTGCGAGACCGAGCCGGACGAGAACATGTGAGTGCGCCGTTGAAGGACGCCGGGTTCATCGGTTTCATCGGGGCAGCGGTGCACCATGCCTTTGCGATGGAGAAGAAGTGGGGAGAGAGAACGTGCCCAGCGAGATCTGACAGCCCGCTCATCCATGCGCGTACGACTCGTGGGGTACGCGGTGATCTCGAGTGCCGCCCGTCCCAGGAACCCGTACCGAAATGGTCACCTGTTCAACTGCTGTTGAACAGCCCCTTGAAAATGAGTGCGGAAAGCGGAAAAAGGACGCGGGAAAAGGGGCGTGGGAAGAGAGCGCGGAGAACGACGAAGCCGCCGTCGGATGTCCGACGACGGCTTTCCGTATGACGCGTGGGCGGTTACTGGTCCCGGCGCTGCACCGCGACGACGGTGATCACGGCGGAGATGAGGCCCCACGCCGCGTACACGGCCCATGCCCCGCCCTGCGACCACGGGAAGTGCGCGGGCTTCTCGACGACCTGGATCAGCCGCGCCCAGGCGCTGTAGGGCAGCAGGTGGTCGACGACGGCCGTGCCGTAGTGGTCGTCGCTCACGGCCATCGGGACGAGCAGCAGCACGGCGAAGCTCACGCCCATGGTGGCTGCGCCGGCCCGCAGGAGCGCGCCGACCGCCATGCCGACGAGCGCGGCCACCGGGGCAACCAGGGCGGAGGCGAGGAGTGCGGGCACGACGCCCGGGTCGCCCAGCGAGAGGCCGGTGTCGCGCCCGGACAGGATCGCCTGGGTCAGCCAGAACGAGCCCCCGGCGGCGAAGAGGCCGAGCGCGGTCGTCACCAGCGTGACGACGAGGACCTTGGCGGCCATCACCGAGCGGCGGGCGGGCACGGCGGTGAAGGTCGTATGGATCAGTCCGGTGCTGTACTCGCCGACGACGGTGAGGGCGCCCATCGCGCTGGCGGTCAGCATCAGGCACAGCACGGCGGCGTCGGTGAACGTGTCGAGCATCGCCCAGTTGGGCATGAACTCGGCCTTCTGCTGGGGGCTCCAGCCGGGCCAGTTGCTGTAGTCGTTGTACGTGGTGAACACGTTGAAGCCGATGACGGCCAGCGCGCCGCCCAGGAACGCCCAGGGGGTCGAACGCAGCGACCAGATCTTGATCCACTCGGCGGCGACGAGGTCGGCGAAGCGGGCACGGGGCTCGGTCGTGTCGAAGGACCGCACGGGCGACGGGGTGGGGGCAGTGGCGGTCTCGGTCATCGGGCGTCTCCTGCGGCGTATTCGACGCTGTCGGCGGTGAGTTCCATGAAGGCCGCTTCCAGCGATGCGGTGTGGGGGGTCAGTTCGTGCACCGGGACCATGTTCTGGAAGGCCAGGTCGCCGATGCGCGAGGCGCTCAGGCCGGTCACCGTCAGCGAGTTGTCGGTGTGGGGCTCGACGTGGGCGCCCTCGTCGGTGAGGACCGTCCGCAGCACCGCGACATCGGGCGTGCGCACGCTGACGCTCTGGCGGGTGCCGCGCGCGGCGAAGTCCTTCAGGCTCTCGGCCGCGATGAGCCGGCCCTTGCCGATGACGACGAGGAAGTCGGCGGTGTTCTCCATCTCCGACATCAGGTGGCTGGAGACGAAAACGGTGCGCCCCTCGGCGGCGAGCCGGTGGAACAGGCCGCGCACCCACTTCACGCCCTCCGGGTCGAGCCCGTTGAGCGGCTCGTCGAAGAGCAGCACCGGCGGGTCGCCGAGCAGCGCGGTGGCAATGCCCAGGCGCTGCTTCATGCCGAGGGAGAAGCCGCCGATGCGGCGCCCGCCCGCGTCACCGAGGCCGACCTCCTCCAGGACCTCGCCGACGCGGCGGCGCGGGAGGCGGTTGCTGACGGCGAGAGCGGTCAGGTGCGCCTGGGCGGTACGGCCGCCGTGCACGTCGTGCGCGTCGAGCAGCGCCCCGACGTGGCGCATGCCGCGGGGGCGGTCCGCGAAGGGGCGGCCGTCGATGGTGACACTGCCGCTGGTGGGGCGGTGCAGCCCCAGCATCATGCGCAGGGTCGTGCTCTTGCCGGCACCGTTCGGCCCGAGGAATCCGGTGACGTGGCCCGGGCGCACCGTGAAACTCAGGTCACTGACCGCGGCCTTCGGACCGTAACGCTTCGTGAGTTCGTTGACTTCGATCATGTGCTTCATCGTGGCCCGAAGCCACCCCGGGCGTCATCGGACCACCGGGGACAATCGCCGAGCGCCCCTGTCGACCACGGTTGTACAACCGTGGTCCGATCCCCCGCCCAAAATGCGCGGTTACAATCGGTGGCATGCTGGCCACCCCCCGTCTCTCGCTGCTGAAGCGGATAGCGCCGGGCGTCTGGACGGGCGCGGCCTGGTGCGCGGCGGCCCTGTATCCGCTGGTCCTGTCGCCGTCGATCGCGCCCGGTGCGGCGGCCGCGCCGCGCGGCGCCCTGGGCTCCCTGTGGGGGCAGCTCTTCCTGGCCCTGGCCGCCGCCCTGGCGCTGTCCGGCTGCGCGCTGCTCGTACGCCGCCCCCGGCCCGGGTTCGCGCTGCTGCTTGCCGGGACGGGCGCGTTCACGGCGGCGTGGCGGCAGTGGGAGATCCCTTCCCCGCAGTTCCTCTCCGTCGACGTGGCCCTCGCCTTCGTCGCCGCCGCCCGCCCGCGCCGCTCCTCGCTCCCGCTCGCCGGGGCGGCACTCGCCGTCCTCACGCTCTGTCTGACCGTACGGCTGCTGTACGGAGAGGAGGGCGGGACGCCGTCGGAGCCGTACGTGGCGCTGACCGTCGTGGTCGCCTGGCTCGTCGGCAACTCCGTGCACCAGTCCCGCGACTACGCCGAGAAGCTGCGCGCCCAGCTCGCCGCGCAAGTGGCGGCCCGCGCGGTGACCGCCGAACGGCTGCGGATCGCACGGGAGTTGCACGACATGGTGGCCCACAGCATCGGCATCATCGCCCTCCAGGCCGGCGCGGCGGCCCGGGTCCTCGACTCCCAGCCGCAGAGCGCGCGCCAGGCGATGCTCGCCGTGGAGGGCGCGGGCCGCGAGACCCTGTCGGGGCTGCGGCGGATGCTCGGCAGCCTGCGCGAGGCGGACCTGGAGGACGGCGGCGGGGACGCGGCCGGGGCACCGCTCGCGCCCGTGGCGGGGCTCGCGGACGTCGACCGGCTCGCCGAGACGACCACGGCGGCCGGGGTGCAGGTGGAGGTGCGCTGGCTCGGTGAACGGCGGCCGCTGCCACCGGAGATCGACCTCTCCGCGTTCCGGATCATCCAGGAGTCGGTCACCAACGTCGTACGCCACGCGCGCGCGGACGCGTGCCGGGTGACCGTCGACTACCGCGCCGGGGACCTCGCCATCGAGGTCGCTGACCGGGGCCGGGGCGACGGGCCGGCATCCGGCACGGGATACGGTCTTGCGGGGATGCGCGAGCGAGTCGCCCTGCTGCACGGGGAGTTCAGCGCCGCACCGCGCCCCGGCGGCGGCTTCCTGGTCGCCGCCCGTCTTCCCCTACCGAGCAGCGCGACCTCAGGAGCCCGATGACTGTCCGTGTTGCACTCGTCGACGACCAGCCCCTGGTACGCACCGCCCTGCAGATGGTGATCACCGAAGCGCCCGACCTGGAGGTCGTCGGCCAGGCCGGAACGGGCGAGGAGGCGGTCCGGCTCGTCGCGGCCGTGCGGCCCGACCTCGTGGTGATGGACATCCGGATGCCCGGCATGGACGGCATCGAGGCGACCCGCCGCATCACGGAAGGCGACGACGGCCCGCAGGTGATCGTGCTGACGACGTTCGACGACGACGACTACGTGTACGGGGCGCTGCGCGCCGGGGCGTCCGGCTTCCTCGTCAAGGACATGGCGCTGGACGACATCCTGGCCGCGATCCGGGTCGTGGCGGCGGGCGACGGCCTGATCGCGCCGGCCGTGACGCGGCGGCTGATCAAGGAGTTCGCGCTGCGCCCGGCGGCGGCCACGCCCGCGCGCGCGTTGGACGGTATCACCGGCCGCGAGCGCGAGGTGCTGACGCTGGTGGGCAGCGGCCTGTCCAACACGGAGATCGCCACCGAGCTGAGCATCAGCGTGGCCACGGCGAAGACCTATGTGACCCGGCTGCTGGCCAAGCTCGACGCGCGCGACCGGGTGCAACTGGTCATCACCGCCTACGAGACGGGGTTGGTGGGCCGCCCGAGGTAGGCACCGCAGAGCGGTTCGTACCGCAGTCGCACCTCGCACTCCGGGCCGCGTACAGCGACGGCGGCGACGGCGCCCGGTCCGGCGGGCAGGTCGCTCAGGGCCCACTCAAAAAAAGGGGGGGCGGGTGACGTCGGCGGCCAGGTCGCGTCCGGGCCCGGTGCCCAGGCCCTTGAGGCACGCCTCCTTGCGCGCCCAGAGCGTCGCGAACACCCCGGCCCGCGCGCCGGGCTTCGGCGGCTTCGACGCGGGCGCGCTCGGCGGGGTGGAGCAGGGGCACGACCTGGGCCATGGTCCCCTCGGCCGGGGCGGGCTCCACGTCAACGCCGAGCTGCGGGCTCGGCGACCCGGTGATCGCCAGCGGCACGCCCGGCAGGTCGTCGCGCAGCCGAGGTGTTCCCGGCCGCCCGTCGTCAAAGGTACTGGGTTCATGAAGTCACAAATGCCTTCTCCGCGTGGGCGCGGTCCTCGGCGTTGCCATCAAGGCGTTCGCGCGCACCTGCGGCACGAAATGGCCCAAGGCCGTCGCGAAGCACACCGACGGCGCCGGGGAGTCTGTGGCGTTCTACGGCTTCCCGGCGGAGCGCTGGGTCCGCCTGCGGACCACCAGTGCGATCGAGTCCACGTTCTGCGCGGTCAGGCTGCGGGCCGAGGTCACCCGCGGCGCCGGCAGCCCGGCTGCGGCCCTGGCGATGGTGTTCAAGCCGGCCGGGTCCGCCCAGGACCGCCGGCGCACGATCACCGGCGCCCACCTGGTGCCGCTGCTTTGCGCCGGAACGAAACTTCGAGAACGGCGTCCTGGCCGGGCGATCCGAGGCCGGTGCCGGATGAAGCACCTGTTCGCGGCTCTTGATGCGCCGACCGACCACGGTCCAGACCGGCGTGACGTCGCCGCCGCGGTCCTCGGGGCCGCCTGCGTGGCACCGCTCTCGACGCGGATGCCGCACCCCTGGTGAGCGGGACGTCTCGTCAGCCTGGCCGTCGGCGAACCCGTGACCGAGGTCCGTGAAACCGCGCCCTGAACTCGATCAGCGAGGCATTCGACCGGCACGGCCTGCCCCTGGACCTCGTCGAGCCGCCGGCCCCGGCCATGCCTCAGATGACGCCCCAACTCCTCGCACACGCCGTCTGCATCCTCGGCGCCACGCAGGACCCGCAGGCCCGGCCGCTGATCGAACCCCTCCTTCGCCACCATGACCCGGACGTACGCGAGGAAGCCCGCCGCACAGCGGCCGAGATCACCGCGCCCAAACCGGAAGGCCGCGTCCACAAGTCCTGACCACTGCTTTGCAGATGGTCGCCGAAGACCGGGACCCCAAGCTCAAGGGGTACGAGATATTCCGCTTTGGTCACGACGGGCTCAAGCGTCTCGATGACGCTCAAGCCCTCCTGGGCCGGTTCCTGGCGGACATGTTCCGCCGCTTCGAAGTGAGTCCCCAGCGTCTCGGTGCCGACGACCGGGCCGGCGCCACTGACAAGACGCGAGCTCCCCCGGTGGCCGCCCGGGACCTCGGCAACCGGCCGGCCGCACCGAGGGCGTGCACCCATGGCGGTCATGGGTGTTTTCTGCCCGGTGGCACACCCGGGACCGGCCAGGACTTGTCCGCCACAGTCGCCCTCGGTGTCGCCGGGCCGGAAACCCGGCAACAGCCGCCGCGCTTCGGCCGGAGCCGGCCGACGACCGCATGCGCTATAGTTGATCTTGACAGTTCGCCGCAACTCACGGCGACTGACACTGCGTTGGTGGTCCAAGGAAAGACGCCCCGCTTCCTGCGGGGAAATGCAGGTGCAAGGCCTGCCCAGCGCTCACTCACGAGGCCCTTCCCCTCCACCGGGAAAGGGCCTCGTCACATTCCCCGCGTGCCCTGGAGAACTTCCGCGCGGCTCTCACCCGCGAAGACCCCACAACAGCGACCGTAAGGCGCGCGGCACCGTGATCCACCAGGTCCGGCAGGCCGAGACCCACCCCACCCTCGGCGGCATCGACGCCGCTCCCGACCCGGGTCACCAGGTCACCGGGTCACCAGGTCACCAGGTCACCAGGTCACCAGGTCACCAGGTCACCAGGTCACCAGGTCACCGGCGGTACCGGCCGGGCCCGCACCACCAGCACACCAGCACACCGGGCACCGGGCACCGGGCACCGGGCACCGGGCACCGGGGCAGGTGAAGCCACCCCGGTGCCCGGCAGCAGGACCATCTCTGCAGTGATGGTGGCGCGTCTCAGCGGACTGTCACGTTGAAGACCGGTGAGGCCGTGGTGCCGCTGACGATGCGCAGATCGTTCTTGCCCTTCAGCCCGAGCTTGACGCCGAGTGAGTAGGAGCCGTTTCGCGAGATGCTCGTGGACGCGGGCAGGCTGACCCACTTGCCGTGCTGCTTCTGCTGAAGAGTCACCTTGCTGCCCGCCTTGAGACCGGTGGTCCCACCCGTGACCCGGAACAGCTGCCAGGCGCGGACGGAGGACACCGACGGCTCGGCCGTGATGCCTGCCTTGGCGGGTACGGCCTTCTGCGCGACGACGACGTTCGCGGCCGGGGTGGCTGCCATCGCGGTGCCCGCGATGGCAAGGGAGGCCGCGCCGAGGACACCGACGACGGCTGTGCGCAAAAAGTGCCGCTTCGAGATCATCACAGATCTACCCCTTTCTATGGTGAGAACAGCCTTTCGCGCCAAAGGGCACCTACGTGTCGATTGGCGTAGTCACTAGAAACGACGGCACAGTGGAGGCAGACGTTCATCGGGGCTCTGTCGCTGTCTTGTAACAGCCGGGCAGGGCCGGAGGCGATGGGGGCCTGGAACAACTCGGCGGCAAGGCGGTGGCCACGTCGGCCGGGGCGGGCGGTACCCGGTCAGAGCCTCCGGGCGGGCCTCAGTGCGCGCTCGGCGCGCGTGCGATGCGGCCCCTTGACGGCGCGCACGGCGACCACCCGTCGGCTCGGGAAGGCGAGCCGGTCCACTGGATCCTCTTCGACGAGCCCCACGTCAACAGCTCCTCCAGCCGAAGCACGACCTCTTCCACGGTCCCGGACTCTCAGCCCAACCGCCCTGTCCACAGCCCCTTTTTTTCGGGCAGCCTCCAAAAACAGCGCCGTCAAAGGGGACGCGCTCACCACTCGCCTCCCTTCGTCCGGCACCGGCGGCCTGCCACGGGGCGGCCCGGGACGGACGGCCTCCCCCGCGGCGAACCGGTCAGCCGAGGCCGCCCAGCCCCGCGTCGCGGGCCAGCAGGGCGGCCTGGACGCGGTTGCCGGCGCCGAGCGCACCGAGGATCCGGCTGACGTGTGCCTTGACGGTACTTTCGCGCATGCCCAGCGCCGCCGCGATCTGCGCGTTGGAATCGCCCAGCGCGAGCCGTGCCAGGACATCCGTCTCACGAGGTGTCAGGCCCTCGACCCGGGTGCGGGCTTCCCGCGCTTCGGGGCGGGCGGCACTGTGGAAGCGGTCGATCAGGCGACGGGCGGCAGCCGGATGCAGCATGCCCTGCCCGTCCGCCACCACATGCACTGCGCGGATGATCTCGCGCGGTTCGGTGTCCTTGAGCAGGAAGCCGTCCGCTCCGGCGGCGAGCGCATCGTAGACGTACTCATCCAGATCGAAGGTGGTCAGGGTGATCACTCGCGGCGGGTCTGGGAGCGCGCGCAGCCGGCGGGTCGCGGCGATGCCGTCCATCCGCGGCATCCGCACATCGACCAGGGCAACATCGACCCGGTGCCCGCTCGCCTGTTCGACAGCGGCAAGGCCGTCCGCCGCCTCGGCGACGACGGTCAGTTCCGGGTCGGTGGACAGCAGGTCGACAAGACCGAGCCGCACCAGGGCGTCGTCATCGACCACCAGAATATTGATCACGGGGCGGACACCGGCGGACGAACGGGTGCGCAGGTGGTGGGCAGCCGGGCAAAGACCCGCCAACCGCCCCCGCAGGAACCGGTGTGCAAGTGACCGCCCAGCGCCGCGACTCGCTCCGCCAGACCGATCAGTCCATAGCCACCGGGCACCGCAAAACCCCCCAGGACCGCGGACTCCCCGGCGCGTCCGGCCGGCCCGTTGACGACTTCCACCGTGGTGGCCGACGGTCCGTAGTGCACACTCACCGTCACAGGCGCGTCATGGGCATGCCTGCGGGCATTGGTCAGGGCCTCCCGTACGAGCCGGTGTACCGCCAGACGATGGCTGGTGGACGCGCGCTCCACATCACCGGACACCACCGACTCGATCACCTGGCCGGCGGCCCGTGCCTCGGTGAGCAGCTCCGCCAGCCCCGGCAGGGCCGGCGCCATGACAGCGGGCGCCCCATCGGCCCCGGCGGGCCGGCCGGAGCGCAGTGCCCCCAGCACCTCGCGCAGATCGTCCAGCGCCTGTCCGGCTGTACTGCGCAACAGGGTCAACCGCTCCAGGCCGGCCGGTGACATTCCCTCAGCACGCAGCTGAAGCACCCCGGCATGCAGCATCAGCAGACTCAGCCGGTGTGCGAGCACATCGTGCATCTCGCGGGCGATTCGCGCCCGCTCCGCCAACCGTGCCTGTTCAGCGCGGAGTTCACGCTCCACCCGCAGCTGTTCCACCTGGTCCGTCAGCGCACCCAGCAGTCTGCGCCGGCTGCCCGCCCACATACCCAGCGCCAAGGCCAGAGCCACCAGCACGGCATTGCCGACACCCGCGCCGGTCCAGGTACTCAGCCGTCCCCCGGACAAGGGGCGCCCCAGCACCAACGCAGCCGCCAGCCACGGCAACCCGGCAGCCAAAGCGATACCCAGGCACACCCACACCGCCCGCAACCGGCCCCGCGAGGCAAAGTGATAAAGCATCACCAACAAAGGAAACACAGAGCCCAGGCCGACCGAGACCAGCGCCAGGCCCGCCACCACCCGCGAAACCCTGTAGCGGGCGAGCACCGCGAACGAGGCGGTCGCCGCCACCCACGGTGCCGGATCGGCCAGGGTGTCACCGGCCGACCGGAAGCCCTCCAGCGTGGACAGCAGGGCGAGCAGCACCGCTGACGGCATCTCCACCCACAACGGCACGTTGCGCCCCGGCTCGGATTTCACCTCGCCATCCTAGGGACGCTCCTGCCCCCATGGACCCCGGCGAACGGCCATCAAGACCCCCTGCTTTCGTCCGGGGTCTTCGTCACACATCAGAAGATTCCGATGCGCCCGCCGCTGCTTAGCGTCCATGCCATGGTCTTCTCCCCGACACGCACATCCCCCGCCCGGCGGACCCCGGCACGACGCCTCGCCGACCGCCGGCTGTTCTTCGCCGAGACGTTCCGGACCTTCCGCACGACCGGGGCGGTGACCCCAAGCGGCCGTCGCCTCGCCGCGGCGCTCGCCGCGCCGCTGGCGCACCGCACCGGGCAGCCGCGCGCCGTACTGGAGGTCGGTGCCGGAACCGGCGCGGTCTCCCGGGTGCTGGCGGACCTGCTCGGCCCCGAGGACACCCTGGACCTCGTCGAGGCCAACCCCCGCTTCGCTCGCCTGCTCGCCGCTGACCTGCGCGCCGACCCCCGGCTGGCGCTCCACCAAGAACGCATCGCACTGTTCGCAGGACCGGTGGCAGAGCTCGACCCGCAGGCGCGCTACGACGTGATCGTCTCCGGGCTGCCGTTCGCCAACTTCCACCCCCGCGAGGTGTCCGATCTGCTCGCCGGCTACCTGAGCGCACTCAAGCCCGGCGGCCACCTGACGTACTTCGGCTACCGCGGCGCTGCCCGCCTGCGCGCACTGCTGGGCACCTCCCGGAGCCTGGCCCGGCACAGCGGAGTCACCCACGTGCTCGACACCTTCCAGCAGACCCACGCCACCGGCTGCCGCACCGTATGGGGCAACCTCCCCCCGGCGCGCGTCTGGCACCTGCGCGCCCCCACAGAGACACCCCATCCGCTTCCCTGAAGGACTCCGTTACCCAACCGGCCAGGTGACACAGGACGCAGACCGCCGACGAACCCCCGCCCGCACTCCGTGCCGTCGCGGCCCTGGAACGCCTCGCCGAAGAACACCACCACCCCCGCACCCGCCGACCTGCCGCACCGGCATGACGCGGACAGGAAGAAGACGATGGACACGCCGGCCCAGGAGGAATTCGCCACTGTCCGCGGCCGGGCGTGGGACGTTCTCACCCCCGCCCGTGCCGGCTGCCCGGCCAGCGTCTTCATCCACTGCGAGAAGGTCTTCCACGAGGCCACGCAGCGAACCGAGCACGTCGGCGGTATCGGCAAGGCCGGCATCGCCCGCATGGCCCTGTGCTGCGGCTGACACCGTGCCGTGCCTTGCTGTTCGTGTCGTTCGTCGTTTTGATCAAGAAAACAACCTCCTGCCGGGACAGTGCGCGCCCGGCCCTGGAGCGACAACTTCTGTTGCCGTTTCTGGGATGCGAGAGGTGGAATGGGGGGATGGACGAACAATCACCCATCGCCGCCACGCTGGCCCAGGTCGGCTCCCGCCTCAGGCGCATCCGCGCCCAGCGCGGCGTGTCCCTGTCGGCGCTGGCCGAGGCCACTGGCATCTCCAAGAGCACGCTGTCGAGACTGGAGTCGGGGCAGCGCCGCCCGAGCCTGGAGCTGTTGCTGCCCATCGCGCAGGCCCACCAGGTACCCCTGGACGAACTCGTCGGGGCGCCGGAGGTCGGCGACCCGCGGATCCGCTGCAAGCCCCGCGTCCACCACGGCCGTACGGTGATTCCGCTGTCGACGCAGCCGGGGGGCCTGCAAGCCTGGAAGTCGGTCATCCCTGCGGAGCACAACCGGCCTGATCCGGTCACGCACGAGGGGCACGAGTGGCTGTACGTCCTGTCCGGGCGGGTGCGGCTCATCCTGGCCGACCACGACCTGGTCATGGGGCCGGGTGAGGCGGCCGAGTTCGACACCCGCCTGCCACACTGGTTCGGCCCTGCGGGCGAGTCCCCCGTGGAGGTGCTCAACCTGTTCGGCCCCCAGGGGGAACGCGTGCACGTCCGGGCCAAGCCCCAGTCCCGCGCGGAGCCATCCGCCTGACCGGAAAGGCCCACTTCCGAAACCGCCCCTCAAAAGACACGGCGAGCGGCAGGGCGGTACTGGATCAGGGCGCGAACCGCCGGGCCGGGCGAACTGCGGGATCCCTGTCGCGCTTCGGTGCCGGTTCCTTTGCCGGTGCCACCGTCGCCGGACAGCTGTCCGACCGGCGCCCGGCCCGGTCATGCAGTCCGCGATCCACCATTGCCCGCCGGCCCGCCGGCCCCGGCCTCGCGCCGGACCGGGCGAGGCCAGACCCTGAAACGTTTTCAGTGATCTTCTAGGCGGTGCGGGAGCGGGCGGTGTGGACAGTGGTGGCGGTGAGGTAGAAGGCGTCGGGCCGCCAGAGGATGCCGGTGGGGGCGTCGGCATGCAGGAGAGCGTCCAGGGCCGTGCGGTCCTCGTCGTTCAGGTGCTCGCCGAACTGGTCGCGTTGCCGGGCGAGACGGGTGCGCAGGTACTCCCGAGCCGGGAGTCCGAGTGGGGCCGGCAGGTCGGTGAGAAAAGTACGCGTGCCGGTAGGGACGAGACCGGCCCGGGCCAGCATGGCGGGCCAGTCCTCGACCTCACCCACAAAACCCGGGAGTTCGGCGCGCATGGTGGTGAAGCCGTCCTCGTTGCCGGCGTCCAGGCGGGCCTGGAGTCCAGGGCGGCCCAGGCCGATGTCGCGGGGGAGGAAGCGTACGGGCAGGCCGCGTTCGGCCACGGCGAGCAGCCCGCCGGGGCGCAGGGAGGCGGCGAGGGCTGTCAATGCCGCCTGCTGGTCGCCGAGATGGTGGACGGTGTTGGCGGACCAGATCAGATCGGCCGTGCCGAGCCTGCCGAACTCGTCCGGGAGGTCGGCCTGTTGGGTGGCGATACGGCCGGACGAGCGCGTGCGGGCCCGCTCCAGCAGGGCAGGCGACTGGTCGACCGCGGCCACCTCGGCGTCCGGGAAGGCGTCGGCGAGCAGGCCGGCGACTACGCCCGGCCCACTGCCGACGTCGAGTACGCGCCTCACGCCGGCGCCGCCCAGCAGATCGCGCAGCCAGTTCGTGGCCTGGGTGAGCGCGGGGGTGTGCAGTTCGGCCTCGCGTTCCAGATGGGAGCAGAGAGCGTCCCAGTCGATGTCGTGGGCGTGCTCATGGGTATGGCGGTGAACGTGGTGGTGCATGAGGTACTCCGATCCGAAGGAGGTGGCTGGGGTCTGTCCGGCCGATCGAGGCGCACGAAACCGGAGGTCGGCTGTCAGCGCGGGTGAGCGAGGTCTGGCACGCCCGTCTGCGGCGTTGTCGCCGGTTGCCGACGCTCTACGCCTGCGTCATGGCCTGCCGGCAGGGCCTTGGCCCGGGTGGGGGGCGAGGGTTCGTTCGAGTGCGGGGGCCCGGGAGCGGCAGCCTGCGGGCCCGGACGCCCCAGGCCGATGTCCGGTACCCGGTGGATCCATGTGTGTCCGCCGCTGATCCGCAACAGGTCCCGCAACCGGTGCATGGTCCGGGCGGGGGCGGGGCGTGCGCTTCGGCTTCGCGGTTCCAGGTGCGTGCCCAGGGCGCCGCACGCGATGTCCTGATCGTGATGCGAGTTTGTGGTTCCTCCAGTTCCACAAGTGCGGACGGCGGGCACCACGCACTCAGCCCGGCCTCCGCCGCGCCGGAATGTGTGACGCCCCCGGAGTTCAGCGAAGGAAGGGGCCGAGGTTTCGTTCCAGGAGGGGTTGGGGGACGGCGCCCGTCCACGCCTTCACAGCGGCGCCGTCGGCGTAGACCACGAAAGCGGGGATCGAGGAGACTCCGTGCCGGTCCGCCAGTCCGGGCTCCTCATCGACGTTGATCTTGACGACGTCCAGAACGCCCGCACGCTCGGCAGCCACCTCCTCGACGATGGGGGTGACCCTGGTACACGGCCCGCACCAAGGGGCCCAGAACTGGATCAGGACGGGCCGTTTCGCTTGCAGTACGCGGACGGGAAACGTCTGCTCGGTGACGCTGTCCACGGGACCGCTGCGCTTTGCTGCCATGGTGAATCCTTGTCGATGTGTTCGTGAACGAGTACCCCGGCGCCGGGGACGATCTGACCGCGGAGATCAACGCACGGCCCCTGGAACAGGCTCGTCCGGCCGGCTGGGCGGCCGGGCCCCTCGCGGGGGCAGTACGGGCTGCCGCGACGGCATCGCTCATGGCCTGCCGAGTCGTCATGTCAGGGCAGCCGTGGCGCGGTGTGCGCGGTGCCGTGCGGCGGCGTGCTCCACGTCCTCGTGGAGCAGGTCGGTGTTGATGGCGAACGCGGCGGTGGAGCCCATGCCGGCGGCGGCGATGACCTGGGCGCGTGGGTCGACGACATTTCCGACAGCCCATACCCCGGGCACGCTGGTGCGGCCGGTCCGGTCCGTCACCACCCAGCCCTGGTCGTCCTTGGCGCAGCCGAGCAGAGCCAGGAGGTCGTCGCGCGGCGCGGGCCGGGGAAACAGGAAAACCGCGGTCCGGGGAATCACCCTGCCGTCGGTGAGCTCGATGCCGCGCAGGCGGTCGTCGTCGACGACGAGCCGCATGGCCCTGCCCTCCACGATCCTCACGCCGAACGCCTCCAGGTGTTCCCGCTCCTGCGGGGAGAGTCCGAGGGCGTGTGTGAGGAGGACGATGTCCTCGCTCCACTGACGCAGCAGCAGAGCCTGGTGCACAGCCCCCGGGTGTGTGCCGAGGACGGCAAGGGGCTGGTCACGGACCTCGTAGGCATGGCAGTACGGGCAGTGCAGAAGGTCCTTGCCCCAACGCTCCCGGACGCCGGGGAGGTCGGGCAGTTCGTCGCGCAGCCCGGTGGCGACCAGAAGCCGGCGGGCCCTGATCACGGGGCCGCCCTCCAGGCGCACGTCGTAGCCGGGCTCGACATGTTCCACCCGGCCTCGGACGATATCGACTTCGTAGCGGTCGATCTCGGCCCGCCCGAGGTCGAGCAGGGTCGCCGGAGGCAGGCCGTCACGGGACAGGAAACCGTGCATGTGGGCGGCAGGCGCGTTACGCGGCTCGCCGGCATCGATCACCACCACCCTGCGACGGGCCCGCCCCAGAAGGAGCGCGGCACTCAGGCCGGACGCTCCGGCACCGATCACCACCACGTCATGGACCTCGTCACCAGTCGGCGCCGCGCTGTCGCGCGTATTCACCGTCGTCTTGATCACTACGATCACCTCCGGTCCCCAAAGTGCTTCAGCGCCACACCACGAGCAACTTCTGTTGCCATTTCCGGGACGGCCGGACCGGAAGGGGCTCCTGGACGAGCAGTCCCCCATCGCCGCCGCACTCGCCCAGGACGGCGCGCGCGGCGCCGCCGGATCCGCACGCAGCATGGTGTGACCCCGTCCGCGCTCACCGAGGCCACAGGGCCGTCCCCCCGCGCCGGCAGCCGACCGCCGTTCCTGCAGCGGCCGTAGCCTCGGCCGAAAAGATGTGCCGAGGCCGTAAGCGGTCGGCTTCGCGGATCGTTTTCGAACCCCAGGAGCAAGTCGCCAGCCGGCGGACGGTCTCCCGGCTGTTCAGGCAGCTCGGGTTGAACGTTCGCCGGGACCGAGCGTGGAAGTTCAGGGCCCCGAAGGAGTGGTGCCGGCCACCCGCTGCCTGCCTGTGGAGATCGCCCCCGACCTTCCGGCCGATGGTGAGCTCGGGGCGGGCCCTGCCACTGGACTTCGAGCTCGTCCTTCCGGCCGCCGCGGTCCGCCCGGGCCACAACCTTCAAAAGAGGTACAGCACCGCGGCCGGTGCGGGCTCGTCCACCCTGACAGCCGGCGTCCGCGACTCGGCACTTGGCCGGCGTCGAGCCACCCACAACACCGACGCGTCCAGCCACCTGCCGGTCGCTTCATGGCCCCCGGATCCGAACCCCGCGGCCGGCGGTGCGGGCACGTTCCCGGGCAACTGAGCACTCAGCTGGACCTGCGGCCGCAGCGCGACGCCGGCCTCGTGGAAGCAGGGCGGCGAGGCCGTCCGGGACCGGCAGGGAAGCGGTGGGCCCAATCCGGGTGCGGCCGGCGTCGGCGTCCGGGTAACCTCCCGGCCCCGAGCGGGGAGCGGCTTCGGCCGGGCGCCGGCCGACCCGGCCCGTTGCCGCCTGCTGCTCGCGCGGGAATCTCCCGCACCCGGCTGTCGAACCACGTGGCGTGCCTGCGCGACCGTGGCCTGGCGGCCTGGCGTCACCGTGCCCGACGGCCGCCGTATCCGCCATGAGCCGGCCGATCCCCGCCCGGCCACGCGCTGGACGCCCTGCGCGGTGCCGTGGTCGCCGTCGCCACCGACCGCACGTGCATCGACGCCGACGACAAGGGGTGCTGCTGTCGACCGCGATATCCCCGGGGCCCAGCCCTCCGCGATCTCCTCACGCACCCAATACGGATGCGCCGGCCGCCGCGGCCCTCACCCACGACGTCATCGAGGCGATCGTCACCATCACCGTCGGCCCTCCCGCCTCCCCCACAGGGCTGATCGGATTCGGTCCGGACTCCGGCATCGCGGCGTCCTCGGCCGCTGCGGCCGGCTGGAGCATGCCGCGCGCGGAGCCCCGGCCCCACGAGACACCTCCGTCCTCCTGTCCGGGACGGCAAACGGTTCCTGCGGGCCCCGGGCGGCACGAAGCTCAGACGTCGATGCCCCGTCGCGTGAGATCGGCTGCGATGCCGTCCAGGACACCTGCAAGACCTGAAACGAACAAGGCATCGAGGTCCCACGGATCGGCGCCTGCGCGCATCGCGCGGGCGAGCCGGGGATACGCCCCGGGCTCGTACAGCGGGTCCTGTGCATGGCCCGAGGCTTGCGTCTCCTGCTTCGCGGCGATCCTCGACTGCCGCTCAGCCTCCGCATCACTGACGAGGATCAGCGCCACGCCTTGGACGTAGGAGGCGAACATGAACATGTACCGGAAGGCATCGGCGGATTCGAGGCCGAGCCCGTCGAACGAGGAGAAGGCGCTTTCGCTGTCCGCCGCGAGAGCCGGGCTGAAATACGCGCGGGTCGTCACCATGACCCTCGACAGGATCCACGGGTGGCGGTGGTACAGCTCCCAGTCGCGGCACGCGGCGCGTTCGAGGCCGTGACGCCAGTTCCGCGGCGGCGAGTCGGGCAGCGGCACGTCGGCCATCGCGGCTTCCACCATCAGCGTCACCAGATCGTCCTTGGACGCCACATGCCGGTACAGGGACATCGTGCCGGTGCCGAGTTCCATGGCGACGCGGCGCATCGACAGCGCGTCGAGCCCCTCCGCGTCCGCGACAACGATCCCGGCCCGCACGATGCGCTCGACGGTGAGATGCCGCGCGCCGTCGTCGCTCACCGGGACGCGGGCCGGCGTCTGCGCCCTGCGTGCCCGATAGGCCCTCGCCTGGCACGCACGGGAACAGTAGAGCCTCGGCCGCCCCCGGTCCGCGGGCTCCAGCGCCCTTCCGCACGACGCGCATGCCAGCTGCACGGACATCGACGAACTCCTTTTCGTCACACCTCAGATTTGTGTCGAAATTCTAACCCGACCGGCACACGCATGCGCAGCCCAAGATAAACAGGCACGTCAAAAAGCAATTGCTTCGCCTCGGCGTGCGTGCGTACTCTGCACACATCGTTGCGTACAAAGTACGCATCCGGGTGGTTGGGTCCATCGGGACCTGCACGGCCCAGGAGAGGGCATGACTGAAAAAGAGAAAAGAGCCGGAGCCGGGGAGTGGGCCGGTCTCGCCGTCCTGGTGCTGCCCTGCCTACTGGCGTCCATGGACATGTCCGTCATGTTCATCACGCTCCCGTCCCTGTCGGCCGACCTCGGCCCGAGCAGTTCCGAACAACTGTGGATCATGGACGCCTACGGCTTCCTCCTCGCCGGCCTGCTCATCACGATGGGCACACTCGGTGACCGCTTCGGGCGGCGACGCGTGCTGCTCACGGGCGCCGCGGCCTTCGGCGCCGCCTCGGTCCTGGCGGCCTGCTCGACCAGCCCCGAGACGCTCATCGCGGCCCGCGCGCTCCTGGGCATCGCCGGAGCCACGCTGGCCCCCTCCACCCTTTCCCTGATCCGGACCATGTTCCACGACGCCGCACAGCGGGCCACCGCGGTCGGCATCTGGACAGCGGGCTTCGCGGGCGGCGCCGTGCTCGGCCCGATCATCGGCGGTCTGCTCCTGGAGCACTTCTGGTGGGGATCGGTCTTCCTGGTCAACGTGCCGGTGATGATCCTGCTGCTGATCCTCGGCCCACTGCTGCTCACCGAATACCGCGACCCCGAGCCGGGCCGGTTCGACCTGCTCGGCGCCGCCATGTCCCTCGTGGCCGTGCTCGGCGTCATCTACGGCATCAAAGCAATGGCGGAACACGGCTTCGGGTGGATTCCCCTGACATGCTGTGCCGCCGGACTCACTGCGGGAGCGGCATTCCTCCGCCGCCAGCACACGGCCGCGAACCCGCTGATCGACATGACGCTGTTCCGCACGCGCCGGTTCAACCTGCCCCTGCTCATCGACGCGCTGGCGACGTTCGGACTGGTCGGCTTCAGCCTGTTCAACTGGCAGTTCATGCAACTCGTCCTGGGCATGGGTCCGTTGGAATCGGCCATGTGGTCCTTGCCCACCTTCCTCGTGATGCCCCTGGATATCGCGCTGGCCACCGCGCTCGCCCCCCGCATCGGTAAACACAACGTGATCGCCGCCGGGCTGCTCGTGGCGACTGCCGGCTACATCATGCTGGCCCTGCTCCAGGCCGATTCGGGAATCGTCCACCTCGTCAGCGGCATGACCGTCGTCTCGATCGGCATCGGCGCCGTCTCCGCAGTCGTCACCGAGGTGATCCTGTCCGCCGCACCACCAAAGCGGGCCGGGGCGGCCTCAGCCATGGCCGAGACCTCTGCCGAGTTCGGCGGGGCACTGGGCATCGCGCTCCTGGGCAGCATCGGCACCGCCGTCTACCGTTCAAAACTGGCGGTCAGCGCTCCTGACGACCTGACGTCCAAGGAACTGGAAGCGGCCAGGAGCACACTCGGCGGCGCCGTCGAAACCGCCGCCGCCCTCCCGAGAAGCACCGCCGAATCCCTGCGGAACGCCGCCTTCGACGCCTTCGCCCGAGAAGCCAGGATCGCCTCGGTGGTCAGTGCCGTCCTCATAACGGGCGCGGCAGTACTCATCGCCACCCTGCTCCGCACCACACGCACACGCCCCGGACCCGCCCCCCAATCCACAGCGGAACACCCCGACAGGGACCGGGCAGGGAACCCGCACTCCCGGGCAACCCCGTCCTGAGCGCCGAACACACCGGCGTCGAGACAGCCCGGCCACGGGCAACGACGCCGGCCGGCTGGAAACCATGACCGGCCGAAGGACTCGCCATACCGGTCAAGGACACCCAGCCAGCGCTCGACACCCGCGCCCGGAACAACTCCGCGCCCCTCACCCCCGCCAGACAGGCCGCAACCACGTCCCCCGCTCCAGAAACCGGCCAAAACCGTCACGGCCGCCTCGCCTCCGCACTGCAGCCCGCACCCGACCGGCACATACACAAACGCGACCGGCCACACCACGGCTCCCGGCAAAAGGAGACGACCCAAGCCGACACAGCACCCACCACAAAACGCACGGACCGCAACCCGCAGGATTACCGATCAGCTCTGCTCACAACAATCGACAGCATGGACCACAGACGGCCCGATCCAGCACAGTCGCATGAAAGACACAGCCGAAGCGAGCACGAGAGCGATCCCTCCCTCGGGCAGCCGGTGAACAGATCCCGCCGGCCTTTACCGACCCGCGCCACATGGCCGCCCAACCGCAGCAGCGCCGCCGACGGCGAGGGAACAGAAGCCCGTGGAGCCACGCCCGTGAAAGGACTCCTCCGCCCAAGCTACGCGTCACGGAGCAGGCGTAGCTGAAGGGTCTTCTCCAGCACCTGGAAAGCCGCCGGGCGCGGGCGGCCAGGCGCGGCAAGGAGAGGTGTGGCGCCGGCTGCGCCGGGTTTCTTGTGAGGCTGAAAGCTGCGGACCGGGCGTTCGTAGCGTCGCGGGATCCGAATGGGCAGGCCGGAGCGAGTCTGGCCTGCCGGCGGATAGGGGCGCTGCGGGCCCTTCCAGATGCGGGGCATGTCAGTGTTCATGTAATCGCTCACCACTTGGTCACGAAGATAGTCGTAGTCGGGGCCGTTCACGGCCCCGGTCATCAGCAGGACAGGGGGTTGGGGTGGCACGGCCGCAGGGCCGTCCGCGACGCGGATCTCGACCACAGCCGGAGGCTGGCGGGCGTGGGTTTGCGCGATCCGGTCCCACGCCCGTTCCCACGGTCCGACTTTGCGGGGGGAAGCGCCGAGAGCTTCCATGAACGCGGTGACGTGCTCACGGGAAGGGACCGCTTCCCCCCGCAGGACAGCACTCAGACTGCTCTTCGGGAGCCGGAAGTGCCAGCCATCAGCGGTACGCCCGGCCTCGGATTGCAAGTAACCCAGAGACGGCTGGCCTTCCCGAGCACGGACCTGGATCATCGCCCGGCGTAACTGACCGAAGGTCTCGATCAGTTCCGGATGAGTAAGTGCGGAACGCACCGAGGTGGCCAGGTCCTGAAACTCTGCGGCGGTCTCCTCGCGACGCCGGAGTTCTTCCTCGGAGCGACGGGCGGCTTTCCACAGACGGATCGCGTCCGCGGGATCGGCGTCACAGGCGCGCGCGTAGGCTTCGACAAGTTCACGGGAGGGGACTTTCCCGCTGGCACCGCGCGAGAGCATGGTCGCGGTGAACCGGTACCCAATCAGTTTGGCCATCGCCGCGTAGGTGACACCTCGGCGCTCACGCTGGGCACGTAGCCACAGCGCGAGCGCTTCGGACTGCCGGGTTTCTGCGGCAACGGCGTTCTCACGCCGTCCCATAGGCGGGTCAGACCGCCTCGGGCGAGGGCCCCGCCGTCCTACGCATCACCCTCAGCGAACTGACAGCGACCCAGAGGGCGCCACCAATGAACTCAACAGCGCCGAACAACGGCAGGCCGGCCAGGGCCAGGACTCCTGCCACAAGAATGACGACGAGAATGATGACCACCTCGCCAGGCCTCAGCGCACCCGGCGAAGCACTGGGCAAGGACAGCGGGAAAAGCGACGAACGCATGCATATCCCCAACTGGCGTCATGTCAGAACCCTTGACAAGGCAAGGACTTGGGCTGCACCTCACAGCCGACGGGGACTTCCAGATCCGGTCCGTCAACCTGCAGGCGATCCTCTCACCAGCAACCCGATCATCACAATGCGTGGCCCCTCGGGCAAGAACATTGATTCACAAACGTCCAGAGCCCGGATCCACGATCCAGGCGAACACGTAGACGAGCCAACAACCCGTCACCAGGAAACCGCAGGTCAGAAGAATGAAACCAAACTTTTCATTCATTTCCGTCCATCCAGCGTTGCCGAAAACACACACACGATGACACCCTCCTAACAACGCTGCCCCGGGCACTCACACCCGAGGTCTCCCTGGCGTCGTGGCTGCACCATGAAACAGGGACCGGGCATCACCGCGTTCCAGCGCGGCGCCCCAGAGGGTGGCGCATCCCCACCGGATGCGACCACCCTCCACACCCTCACAAACCC